>CAWGTT010000002.1:0-1082598 GCA_963825645.1 uncultured Actinomycetota bacterium | reverse complement strand
ATCTGCGCGTCGAGCAGGTCGCCGAGTTCGTCGACCTGAGCCCCGCCGACCGCCGCAGGATCGCGAAGCTGCGCGACGACGTAAGGGCCTGCCTGGACGGGCAGGACGTGGTCGACCGGGACGCCGTGTGGCGTGCCAAACAAGCGGCGTTGTCGGTGGTGTACAAGGTTCCACGCAGCGCCGGGCGTGAACTGGCCTACGCGGCCTACCGGCGTCGAGAGGGCCGCGGCCTGGAGGACTATGCGACCTGGTGCGCACTGGCCGAGGTGCACGGGTCGAAGACCCGCCAGTGGCCGGCCGAGCTGCACCATCCTGATTCGCCGGCGGTGCGGGGCTTCCGGGAGGAGCACCGGGACCGGGTCGACTTCCACTCCTGGTTGCAGTGGCTGCTCGACGATCAGCTGGCCGCGGCCCAGTCGCTGGCCCGGCGCTCGGGCATGTCGATCGGAGTGATGCACGACCTGGCGGTCGGCGTGCACCCGGACGGCGCGGACGCCTGGGCGCTGCAGGACGTCTTCGCCCGCGGTGTCGCCGTCGGTGCCCCGCCGGACGCCTACAACCAGTCCGGGCAGACCTGGGCACAACCACCGTGGCGACCGGACCGGCTGGCCGAGCAGTCCTACGCGCCGTTCCGGGACCTGGTCTCGACGGTCCTGCGGCACGCCGGCGGGGTACGCGTCGACCACATCATCGGGCTGTTCCGGCTGTGGTGGATCCCGGAGGGTGCACCGCCCACCGACGGAACGTACGTGCGCTACGACCAGGCGCTGGTCGGCATCCTGGCGCTGGAGGCCCATCGGGCCGGCGCGGTGGTGATCGGTGAGGACCTGGGCACGGTGGAGCCGGCCGCCGGACCCACCTGCGCGAACGTGGCCTTCTCGGCACCTCGATCCTGTGGTTCGAGCTCGACTACGACGGCGGTGGTGGGCCGCTGCGGCCCGAGGCGTGGCGGGAGTACTGCATGGCCTCGGTGACCACCCACGACCTCCCCCCGACCGCTGGTTACCTTGCCGGTGACCACGTGCGCCTGCGCCACGAGCTGGGACTGCTCACCCGCCCGTTGGACGAGGAGCTGGCCGTGGACGACGCCGAGCGGACGGCCTGGCTGGACGAGCTGCGCCGCCGCGGCGCGCTGGCCGACGACGCCGGGATCGAGGAGATGGTCACCGCGCTGCACCGGTTCCTGACCTGGACGCCGGCCCGCCTGCTCTGCGTCGCGCTCACCGACGCAGTGGGGGACCGGCGCACCCAGAACCAGCCGGGCACCGTCGACGAGTATCCGAACTGGCGGGTGCCGCTGACCGGCCCGGACGGCGCACCGATGCTGCTCGAGGACGTGTTTGCGCACCAGCCCGCGGGCCGCCGCGCTCGCCGAGGTGGTCCGGGTCGGACGCTGAGCCCGGGCGGCGCACGCTGCCGGACGGGTGACACCCGAACGGCGCACACGCAGAGCCACCGCTGCAGCGGAACAGCTCCAAGACGTGAGATCGGCCGCCGCGCGGCGGCCATTCCGGTGATGTCTTCGTCGCATCGGGTGGTTGAACAGCCACAGTCTGTTACTGGCCGTTGATTCCTGCCACTGTCGTTACAGAGCACGACTGCACCCGCAGCGTCCACGTAAGGGAAAGGCAGGCAGGATCTGAGATGGCCCCCTTCGCACACAACAGCTCCGAGAAGACCACGGCCCCGGCGGGGGCCCGCAGCCGTCGGGCCCGGCGCACCGTGACCGGTGCGGTGCTCGCCCTGTCCCTGGCCCTGGGTGGCCTGTCGGTGGTGTCCGGGCTGGGCGACAAGCTCGGCGACCTGCTCCAGCCGCAGGGCAAGTCCTGGGCGAGCACGTACTTGTTCGGTGGCAACGGGACCCCGTCCGAAGGCACGCAGGGCAAGTCCTGGGCGAGCACGTACTTGTTCGGTGGCAACGGGACCCCGTCCGAAGGCACGCAGGGCAAGTCCTGGGCCGCCTCCGTCCCGGCGCCGCCGACCACGATGTGAGCTGACGTCGGCGTGGGGGCGGTCATGCCGCAGTACCGCCCCCACGCCGCGCTGGTGCGGGACCTTCGGCGAACGAGAACGAAATACCCTGTGGGTATCGTCGGAGTGTGCCCAGCCATGACCACGGCAAGGCCGTACTCGATGCCCTCAACCCACTGACCCGCGAACTGCGTCGCGCGATCCCCGGCGTCTACGCAGGGTTCCGCGACCTGCACCACGCCGCCTTCGCTCCCGGTGCCCTCGACACCAGGACCAAGGAGCTGATGGCGATGGCGATCTCCGTCACCGAGCAGTGCGACGGCTGCATCGCCTCCCACGCGCGCGGCGCGGTCATGGCCGGCGCGACCAAGGAGGAGGCCGCCGAGGCGATCGGGGTGGCGATCCTGATGAACGGCGGGCCGGCGACCATCTACGGGCCGCGCGCCTACGCAGCGTTCTGCGAGTTCGCCGACGCCGAGGGGCCTGCGGCCCGGTAGCGGCGGTGCAGTACAGGCCACGCCCCCGCGTGGCTGATCAAGGGGCGCCGAGGGTCGGTCGACAGAAGAGACGTGCGGCCGGGCGAACCACAGGGCGATCGTCGGCTCAGCGCCGGCTCGCCGCTGCTGCGCCGCGTGCGCGCGGCGGCGTTCGTCGCCGTCGCCGGGTACCTTGTCGCGCTGATCGCCGGGCCCCCGGGACCACGCCCATGGCGCGAGTTCGGCCTCCAGGTCACCGCCCTGGTGCTGATCGCCGGATATGCCGTCGGTCGGGCGGTGCAGGACCGTGACCACCGTGGCTGGCTCACCCCGCTGGCCGGCTGGATGGTCTTCATGGCCGCCGGCAACGCTCTGGCCAACGGACCGGAGCAGGGGTCGGGCAGCGCTCCCACGTCGCTGAGCACGCTCGTGTTCCTCGCCGCGTATCCCTGCGCGCTGCTTGCCGTGCTGAACGTGCATCGGGGCCGATGGGGGGTTCCCGGGATCGGTCAGCTGATCGAGGCCGTGGTGAGCACCTGGGCCATCGCGGCCGTCTTCGCCAGCTTCATCCTGCCGTCGGCGGTGGAGGCCACCCGCGGCGGGGCCGCGGCGCTGTTCCTGGTGCTCGCCTTCCCGGTCTTCGACCTGACCGTGGCGGCGGTCGTGGTGGCCGTGGTGGCACTGTCGGGCAGCAGGTCGGAGCGGATGTCGGGATGGCTTGCGCTCGGTCTGGCCCTGTTCGTCTCGGCGGACTGGCACTACGCCCTCGGTGTGGCCCGGGGCGACTGGGAGAGCGGGCACCCGGTCGACGCGATCTGGGTCCTCGGCTGCGCCGCGATCGGGTTGCTGGCGGCGACCGGGCCGGCGTCCCGGCGCACCACCGACAGCTGGGGAGTCGCCTCGCTCGGCATCTCCCTGGTCTCTGCGACGGCCGCCGTCGCCGTGCTCGCGGTCGGCACCGAGGCTCACCTGCCACGAGCCGGGGTCCTGCTGGCGGTGGCCTGCGTGGTGGGAGCTCTGCTGCGGCTGCTCACCGCCTACGTCGACATGCGGGCCCTGGTCGGCGCGCATCACCAGGCCCGCACCGACGAGCTCACCGGTCTGGCCAACCGGAGAGTGCTCTATGAGGTGCTGGACGCCGTCCTGGCGCCTCACGCCGAACCCACCGCGCTGCTACTAGCCGATCTGGACCGGTTCAAGGAGATCAACGACCGGTTTGGCCATGAGGCAGGCGACCAGGTCCTGGTCGCGGTCGCCGACCGGCTGCGCGCGGTGATGCCACCGGACAGCACGCTGGTCCGGCTCGGCGGGGACGAGTTCGCCGCCGTCGTCCGGCTCACGGCCGAGACGGCGGCCGTCACCCTGGCCGTGACGTTCGCCGACGCTGTGGCCGGACTGCAGACCCCCGGCGAGACGGTGATCGGCGCCAGCGTCGGTGTCGTGGACGCCCGGTCCGAACCGGGACTGACCCGTGGCGAGCTTCTGCGCCGGGCCGACGTCGCCATGTACCGCGCCAAGAACGCCGGGACGACGGTGCACCTGTTCACGTCGTCCGGTGGGGCGGCGGTCGCGACGACCTGACAGGGCGAATCGGGCAGAACGGGCCGTGGGGCGTGGCCCAAAAGCCTGTTCTCCGAATGCTTTTGGGGACTAGCGTGGTTATCGGAGGTGGGACCCATGGTGTCCCGTCGTGGTGGTTTGGTCCGGATCCTTCCCCTCGCACTGGTCGTCGCGGCCTGCGGATCGGGGCCGCCTGCATCCACGGCACCGGACTCGTCCGGGCCCACCTCGTCCGGATCGACCTCATCCGCCCCGACTGCCACCGGCTCCGCCTCGTCCGCGCCGCCGACGAGCGCGACGATCCCGTCCGGCCCGACGGCGGCGGCCGACCGCTTCGGCTTCTTCACCGAGGCAGGCCGGCTGGACGCCGACCTGCGCACCGCAGCGAGGATGGTGAACTCCGGCATCGGCCCTGACGCGCTACGGATCGACACCGGGACGAAAAACGCCGTCCGCTCGATCGACCGAACCACGCTCGCCCGGACCATTCCGGCCGGCCTCGACGACAACCTGCTGCGCGCCGTCCTGCTCGTCCACAACGACGTCGCCACCCGCAGGGCCGCGCTCAACCGAGTGGTCGAGTACGCCGGGCAGACACTGCCACGCAGCGGGCGAGAGGCGAAGGACCTGATCCTCTGCCTGGGCAACGGGTCCGAGCCGGCGGCCCGGTTCGCGGCGGACCTCGCGGCCGCCAGGGCACTCGCCGCCACGTCCTCCCCGCCGCCCGAGATCGGCCCCGGCTCCCGGGAGGCCGCGGAGGTGGCCGTCCGGGTGGCCGGGATCGACGTCGGGAACTTCGGCTGCGACTCCTGCGGTGCTCCGGTGAAACGACCGGTGCCGCTGCCGGCGATCACCTGGAAGCACACCGTGTTGGCACCGGGCAGCGAGTGGGACGGCACCGTGGGCACCAGCTACTTCCGCGCGGTCTACACCCCAGGCGTCGGCTGGGACGTCGGGCTCGACGTCTGCTGACGTCCACGTCGATCTCGTCGACGCCCGGACGCTACTCGCGGTCTCCGGGCGGCGCGACCAGCCGGGCGACCGGCTGCCCGTCCCGCAGGATCTCCACGTCGTGGCCGGCCTCGATGAGTCGCAGCAGCTCGGGCAGCCGCGTCTTGACCTCGTGGACGCCCACCTGGATCACGGACCTGGGCGCCTCGGTCATGAACTCAGTCTGACTCTCGCGAGGTGGCCATCAGCGCCCCACGATCCCTCGGACGGCGGCCGACGCGCCGTCCTCGTCGCTGAGGAACCGGGCGAGGACGTTGGTGAACTCGGCGAGGCTCGGTCGGTCGGCGGGAGAGGGTTCGAGCGTGGCATCGATCGCCGTGGCCAGCCCGGCGGGCAACCGGCGAACGGTCCGCACGGCGGGAGCCCGGCCTCGCAGCTGCTCGTAGTCCTTCTTCCCACCACAGCACGAGCACACGTCGCTGGCAATGGAGGCTGCTGAGGCGTCGTCACCACTCGGTGTCCCCCCGGCGGTGCGCTCGCGTCGGTCGAACGGGCTGGTGCCGGTGGCCGCCTGGTAGAGCGTGACGCCGAGTCCCCAGACATCTGAGGCCTCGCTGACGTCGTCGCCGCGAGCCTGCTCAGGGGAGAGGTAGGCGGCCGTACCGCGCCCTGGCGAACACGGGCCCGGCGGCAGAGCGAGACTCAGATCGATGAGCGTCACCCGTCCGGCGGCGACCATCACATTGCCCGGCTTCACGTCGAGATGCAGATATCCGTGAGCGTGCAGGTAGCGCAACGCCGAGCACAGCTGCATGCCCAACTCGGCGAGGTCGGCGGCGACGAGGCGCCCGGATTGCTTGAGGACGTACCGCAGGGTGCCACCGGTCAGGGTCTCCAGGACGACGATCGGGCGCCGCCCGCGGCGCACCTCGAAGGCGCGAACCAGGTGGGGGTGGGCGAGCGAGATCAGGATCTCCCCCTCGCGCACCAGCCGCGCTCCGGTCGAGCGGCGGGCCGGCTGGTCCGCCCGCATCGTCTTGACCACGCACCGGGAGAAGCGCTGCTCGCTCCAGGCGTCGTAGGTGTCGAAATCCTCGCCGCGTTGGAGCAGGCCGAGCATCCGATAGCCGGGCGCAATCCGGGTCGGCGCCACAGTGCTCTCACCGACGTCCTCGTACATCACGGTGTTCGTGCTCACCACCACCAGTTCTCCTGTCGCCACCATCTGCGGTCGTAGACCGCTGCCACATGCCGTGGCTGCCTCGCTGCCTCGGCCGAAGCAGGACCCTCGGACTCGCCACTCGACGCGGCGAGGCCCGGCGTCCACCACGGGGGAGTCAGAACGCGAGCGCCGGCGCCGTCCTCACCCCGGTTCAGGCGCGAGAATGCGCCCCCGGTGGCCAGTAGAGCGGCGGGCGGGCCCTGCTCGGCGATCCGGCCGTCGTCGAGCACGATCACCACATCGGCGTCACGGGTCGGGGCCAGGTTGTGAGTGATCATGATGGTCGTGCGGCCGTCCATCAGGCGACGAAGGGGCGCCAGAACCCGGTCACTGGTCTCGGCGTCCAGACCGGTTGTCGGTTCGTCGAGAAGCAGGATCGGGGCATCACGCAACATCGCGCGGGCGATGGCGACGCGTTGGCGTTCCCCGCCGGACAGCCGGCGGCCGCGCTGCCCGACTCGGGTGTCAAGGCCCTCGGGCAGGCGCTCGACGACTCGATGCACGTCGGCCGCCCGGATCGCCGCGTCCAGCTCGCTCTCGGTGGCCTCCGGCCGGCTCCACAGGATGTTGTCCCGGATCGTGCCGTCGAAGATCATCGTTTCCTGCATGACCACGGCGACGTTCCGACGCAGGCTGGACAGGTCCCAGTCCCGCAGGTCGTGCCCATCCACCGTGATCGCCCCGGCCGAGGGGTCGTAGAAGCGCAGGAGCAGCTTGGCCACCGTCGACTTGCCGGCGCCGCTGCCCCCGACCAGGGCCACGGTCTGGCCGGGCTCGATCCGCACACTGACCCCGCGCAGCGACTCGTGGTCCGACCCCGGGTAGCTGAACCTGACGTCGTCCAGGCTTACCGCGCCCCCACAGCGTGTCACCTCATGCCCACCGGTCCGCTCCGGGACGGCGGGGCGTGTGGCGAGCACCTCGAGGATCCGCTCGGCGCTCGCCGCCGCCGAGAACATCGAGTTGGACAACCGGCCGACCCCGCGCAACGGGCTGGCCAGCTGGCCGAAGTAGGTCATGAACACCAGCAGCTCGCCCAGCGTCAGCTCGTTGCGCGTCAGCTTCCAGGTGCCGAGGCCCACTACCCCAAGGATTCCGACCAGCTCGAACAGGTCTCCGATCGGGGTGTACAACCCGCGCAGGCGGGTCGAGCGCAGCTGGGACTGCAGCACGGCGAGGTTGCGCCGCCGGAACCGCTCGACCTCGCTGTCCTGGCGGTTATAGGCCTGGACCAGGGCGACGTTGGCCAGGCTCTCCTCGGCGACCGAGGTCATCGCTCCGGTGGTGCGCCGGTTCTCCCGGGAGGCCTCCTTGAGCCGCCGCGAGAAGACCCGGGATATGGCCCAGAACATCGGCGCCACCACCAGGGCGAGACAGGCCAGCTGCCACTCCAGGTAGAACAGGGCCGCCCCGTAGATCAGGATCCGCATGCCGTAGGACAGGGCTCTGGTGACCCCGGAGAGGACCACCGCCTCGATCGCGGCGACGTCGCCGGTCAGCCGGCTGAGGATGTCACCGAGGCGCTGGCGGTCGAAGAAGTCCAGCGACAGGCCATGCAGGTGCCGGAAGACCGCGGTGCGCAGATCGGTGAGGAAGCGCTCACCGACCCACACCGACACATACCGGTCGATGAACGACACGACCCCGGCGGTCAGCGTGATCGCGACGTAGGCGCCGGCCACCCAGGGAAAGGGCCCGAAGTCGCGCGGAGTCAGCACATCGTCGATGAGGATCTTGAACATCCAGATCGACAGCGCGTCGAGAGCAGGTGTGATCGCGACGAAGACGAGCGAGCCGAACAGCCAGCGGCGGTAGGGCTTGGTGTAGGGCCAGAACCGGGAGAAGACCTGCCGGACGGCGAGGGCAGGTGCCGCGGCGGCTTGCGCGTCGCCGAACAACTCACGAGGACCGTTCCCGTGCTCCGGGGTCCGGCGTGAGGTCGAGGCGTGGCGGACGGATGGGGCCCGGGACAGCCACCGACGACCTCGCCGAGGCGGCCGACTGCGCAGCATTATGACCTCAGCCGACGCAGCATCGTGTTCCTAATGGGCTGGTGTTCTCAGTGGAGTGGAGCAGGTGTCGCCCGACGGCGGCCCGAATCCTCGGACCGCCGTCGTAGCGCGTCCTAGCAGCCGCAGCCGCCCTTGCTTCCGCTCTTCTTGCTCTTCTTGCTCTTCTTGCTCTTCGAGCTCTTCGAGCTCTTCGAGCCGGAGCCGCCGCCGGAGCCGCCACATCCCGGCACGTAGTGGTACTTGCCCATCGAGTCACTCCCGATCGTCGTGGCCGTTGGTTTTGCCTCGTGGCCGTTGGTGTTGCCTGTCGTGTGACCAGTGCCCACGAGAAGTGACCGAAAATACGACTTGGGGGAAAAACTTTGACTAGTCTCAAGAAATCCTCAAGTTGCGACGGCGCGCGCCTGTCGGGTCACCGGGGATGTGCGGAGTCAAGGAGACCGATGTCAGCACACGTGTACCAGTTGCCGGTACGCGACGTCCGGCCGCTGGAGGTCGTCGGTACTCGGCCCAGGCCAGGCGGCTATGACCTCCTGAACAGATGCCGGGACGGTGACTCCGCGGCGTGGGAAGAGCTGGTCGAGCGCTACGAACGACTGGTCTTCGGAGTGGCGGTCCGTGAAGGCCTGAGCCGCGACGACGCGGCCGACGTCACTCAGATCGTCTTCGAGGCTCTGTTCACCTCGTTGGACAAGATCCGCGAGGACGAGCGCGTCTCCTCCTGGCTCCTGGTGGTTGCTCGACGACAGGTGTGGCGCATCCGCAACCGACGCGTCAGGGAGCACCCGGTGCCCGAGGTCGATCCGGGCGCGGAGTGCGCCGGGGCGGGCGTGCCAGGTGGAGATGTGGACACCTCGGACAAGATCCTGGATCTCTATGAAGCGGTCGGCCGTCTCGGCGACCCGTGCCGGGAGCTGGTGACCGCGCTGTACTTCGATCCCTCCGAACCGTCCTACGAAGAGGTGGCGGTGCGTCTGGGCCGGCCGGTCGGCAGCATCGGGCCGTCCCGGGCACGGTGTCTCGAGCGACTCCGCAGGATTCTGGCGGAGGGGAAGCAGTCATGAGCACCGACCACGACGACGAGCCCGGCTCGGAGGAGATCCTGGACTGGCTCGAAGGCCGACTGACCCCGGAACGGGCGCGCGCCGTCGAGTCGGCTGTGGCCCGCCCGGGCTCGACGGCCGCAGCGTTCGCTGCCTGGGCACGGGAGTTCCACCGTCTGTCGGGCGCCCTGCCCCTCCCTACGCCACCGCCGGTGCTGCGCCAGCGGCTACGTCAGCTCTACCTTTCACGCCTGGGGCGTGCCGGCGCGTCCACTCGTCAGGTGGCCAGGCTGGAGGTGGACAGCCGACGGCGGGACCCCATGGTCGCCCTGCGAGGTCCACTTCTCGACGCCGAGACGCGCATGCAGCTCTCCTTCTCGACGACGGACGCCGACGTGGTCCTGGACGTGGCACCGAGCGGTCACGCCGTTGTCACCTTGCGCGGTCAGGTACTTCCTCGACGGCCCATGGCGTCCGCATTCCAGGCCGAGGCGCACGGTCCCTCTGGTGTGGTCAGCACCGTCGACGGGGACGAGCTGGGCAGCTTCACTCTCGAGGATGTGCCCGTGGACACCGAGTCCGTCGTCCTGTTCAACGGTGAGCTGTCTATCGAGCTGCCACTGTCCGCAGCCAGCCGGCCGACGTGATCAGACAGGACGTCGGCGACCGGCTCCTGAACGAACCCGACAGCGGAGTACGGGTGCAGCGGGAGGCCGACGCTCTGGACGAGGAGCATCTGGATGCGGCGGCCTCCGCGGCCTATGTGAGGGCACGGCTCCTTGTTCAGTCCGGACAACCCGAGCAGGCGCTGAGCCATATCGCGACCGCCCGGGGTATCTACCAGCGCCTGGGCGCGGAGCTGGCGGCGCTGCGCACCGATCTCGGCCGGATGCATGTCCTGGACGACCTCGGCCGTCACGACGAGGCCGCAGCGGTGGGACGGGCGATGCTGACCGCGCTGGACGAGGTGGAGCCGGGCGAGGACGTGATGGGACTACGCGCCGCGGCCCTGGGAAACCTCGGGGTGTGCCTCGGCTTCACCGGACGGCATGAGGAGGCCATCGAGGCCTACGGCCGCGCCGAGGCGGCCTGGCGGGAGCTCGGTGGTGAGCACGAAGCCACCGCAGCCCTGGCCAACCAGGGCATCGAGCTGCTGACACTGGGCGACGCGGCCTCGGGTCTGGACTGTCTGCAACGGGCGACGGCCGCCTTCGAGGGCGGCCGTGACCCGCACTGGCTGGGTAAGTGCCTGGGTCATCGGGGGGCCGCCTTCGCCGCGCTCGGACGCTACGCCGAGGCGCTCGCGGACTACGAGCGCGCGAGCACCCTGCTGACGTCCCTCGGCGCCCGGACCGAAGGCTGGCGGCTGTCCATCGAGACGGCGTCGACGCTGCAGGCGCTGGGCCTGGACGATGAGGCCTTGAGCCTGGCGCTCGAGGTGATTCCGGATCTCCGCCTGGCCGGGCTGGACCACGATCTGGCGGCCGCCCTCGCCATCAGCGGCACCGGACACGCCCGCGCCGACCGGCTCGACGACGCCAAGGAGGCATTCGCGGAGGCGGGCGACCTGTACGCCGCGGTCAACGACGCGGCCAGCCGCGCCGGCGTGCTACTGCGGCTGTCGCGGATCAGCGAGGGGGCCGAGGCCATGGCCCACGCCACACACGCTGCCGCCCTGGTCGACGGGCAGTCCTGGCCGGGGGTGCGCTGCCTGAGCCTGATCCGTCTCGCTGAGCTCACCGCGCCCGACCCGGACGCCACCGCCGGGTACCTGGCCCGGGCCCGACTCCTCGCTGACGAGCTCGGTCTACCCCACTTGCGCGTCGCCGTGGCCCAGGGGGAGGGATCGCGGCTGCGCCGCGCCGGAGATCTCGATGCATCCATCCGGCAGTTCGAGGAGGCCCTCAGCCTGGTAGAGACCATGGCCACCCCCCTGCTCGACGAGACTCTGCGTGCGGCCTTCCTTCGCAGCAGTGCCGAGGCCCGGCATGGGCTGATCGCCGCACTGCTCGATCGGGGGGAGGTTGCGGACGTCGACCGAGCGGGTCTCCTCGCGGACGAGGCCAAGGGCAGGACTCTGGTCGAGGTGCTGCGGGGGGCAGTGCGGCCCCGATCCGACTCGGTCGACCCGGTCGGAGTCGCCCTACAGAGCCAGCTCGATGCCGGCTATTCCGCCTTGTTCAGCGCGGACCACTCCCATCGCCCCGGTGCCCGCGCCCGGGTGGAGGAACTGGAACGACAGATCTCCACCCGCGATGCCTTGGCCCCTCGCGCCGCCCCCCGGGCCGCGGACGCCGTCCCGTCCCGGCTCGTCCCGGCGACGCCCGCCGTCGCCTTCCACCTCGTCGAGGACCAGATCGTGGCGTTCGTGCCGCGGCCGGGTGGCGGCTACGGCGCGCGACGGGTGAGCACGGTCGCCGCGGTATCGCGTCTCCTGGACGACCTGGAGGCGCATCTGGGCCGTCACGCCGCCGGCGTGATCGCCCGGCATGGCGCCGCCCGAACCGGAGCGTGCCAGCGCATCCTGCACGAGCTCTACCTGCGCATCGTCGCGCCGGTGCGAGACTTCCTGATGCCTGAGGGGCCGGTGAGCGGTGTCGGCCCGCGGCAGCTCGTCGTCGTCCCCCATGGCCTGCTGCACCGGGTGCCGTTCCACGCCCTGTACGACGGACAGGACTACCTGCTCGCCGAGTGGGTGATCACCATCGCCCCGAGTCTGGCCGCGGCGGCAGCCCTGTCACCTGTCCCCACACGGCGCAGCACGGCGGTCGCCGTGGTCGGCGTCGCCGACGACAGCGTGTCGCTGATCGAGGACGAGGCGCGCCACGTGGCCGCCGTCTACGAGGGTTCCACGATGGTCCTGGGAGATGCAGCGACCCTCGACCAGGTGCGTGCAGCGATCGCTCGGGCCGACCTCGTGCATCTGGCGTGTCACGGCTTGTTCCGCTCCAGCAACCCGGCCTTCAGCTCCCTACGACTGGCCGACCGCTGGGTGCGGGCCGCCGACCTCGTCGAGGCGGTCGCCGACGGCACGATCGTGGTGCTGAGCGCCTGCGAGACGGCACGGGTGAATGTCAGCGGGGACGAGGCCACCGGGCTGGCTCGAAGCCTGCTCGGCGCCGGGGCACGGTGCGTGGTCGTGAGCCAGTGGGTGGCCGATGACCGATGCACGGCATCGCTGATGGTCGGTCTGCACCAGGGGCTGGCGGACGGAGTGCACCCCTCGACGGCACTGCGGAATGCGCAACTCGCCACCCTGAGCGAGTATCCCCATCCGTTCCACTGGGCGCCGTTCATCACCGTCGGCGCTCCTCCCGACCGAGAGGACATCTGATGCACCAGCACGCGAGGGTCGCCGAGAAGCCGCATCCTGGCTCCGGCCGGCGGTCTGCTTCGCTCGGTGTCCTGGTCACGGCCGTGGCCGCTACCGTGATCGCCGCAACCGGCTCCGCCCCGGCCTGGGCAGCACCCCACGGAGCCTGGGACCGAGCTGACCGGTCGGTCGTCTCCCCACCACAGGCGACGGGCCAACTCGTGGTCAAGCTGTCCCCCGGCGCGGACATCAACCAGATCAACCGACAACTCGGTTCGCGGACGCACTCCGCTTTGCTGGCATCGCGGTCCATCTACCTGCTGGACGTTCCGCTCGACACCGTCGAGGCGGACCCGGCGAAGCGCGACAAAGCATGGAAGAAACAGGCCGGCAAGCTGATCAAGCAGCTGAAGAAGGCCAAGTCCGTGGCGTACGCCGAGATCAACAGCGTCGCCGATGCGACCGACGGCGAGCGATTCCACTACTGGCCCAGCGGAGGACCCTCCTGCGACGGGGACGACTCGTCCGCGTACCTCGCCCAGCCGGCGGCGTCCCAGCTGGCCTTGGAGGCGGTCCATCAGCGCGCTGACGGGACCGGCGCCGTCGTCGCCGTGCTGGACACGGGTGCGGTGTTGAACCACCCGGCACTCGCCGGCCGGCTGGCCGCCGGCGGCTACGACTACGTGGACGACGACTCGACGCCGGGGGAGGTGGGTGACGGCGTCGACCAGGACGGTGACACGCTCGTCGACGAGGGGTACGGCCACGGCACGTTCGTCGCCGGCGTCGTCGCGCTGGTCGCCCCGGGCGCCAAGATCCTGCCCCAGCGCGTGCTCGACTCGGATGGTCGGGGCAACGTCTTCACGGTGGCCGAGGCCGTGTACGACTCGATCAGCGACGGCGCCGACGTGATCAACATGAGCTTCGGCACGCCGGACAAGATGGAGTCCAAGATCGTGACCGAGGCACTCAAGGCGGCGTCCAAGGCCGGCGTGGTCGTCGTCGCGGCGGCGGGCAACGACGGCTCGGAGGACAAGCACTACCCGGCAGCGGTCGACAAGGTCATCTCGGTCGGTGCCTTGAGCGCGGACGGCACCGGGCTCGCCACCTTCTCGGCTCGGGGGGACTGGGTTGACGTGGCGGCACCCGGAGTCGGCATCGTCAGTGCGCTGTCCTGCGGATTCGGATCGTGGAGCGGCACGTCGATGGCCGCGCCGTTCGTGGCCGGCGCCGCCGCACTGGACTCCGGCGACGGTGGGGAGCCCAAGCGCGACAAGCGAAGCGAGAACGTCACGAAGAGCGCCAACAAGGTCACGGGTCTGAAGGTGCACCACGGCGTGGTCGACCTTCGCCGTCTGCTGGAGATGACGTAGCCCCCCTGCGGGAGCACGTTGACGGCATTCGAGTGATCGAAGCGCCGTCCGAGTGCCATTCGGGCGAGGCCGGCGAGGCCGGCGAGGCAGCTGACTACTCTGCTCGTGGCGGGGTTGTTCCTAGTGGGCGATAAGCGGGCCAGAGCGTAGGCAGGCCGTCGTGCAGGGTCCACTCTGGTCACAGTGAGTCCCCATCTGTGACTAGGAGCCACCAGGATTGAGTGGACGGCGACCAGCCCCCGCTTCCGGTACGTCCTCGTGGCCTTGGCGGTGGCGGTCATCCCGGTGACGTCGGCCGCACCCGCCATGGCGAAGGAGCCGAAGGCGCCCAAGTACTCGAAGACCGAGGTCGCCGGGACCATCTGGGGTGATGCCAAGGCGGACAAGAAGGCAAAGGACTTCTACGGCAAGAACAACGCCAAGAAGGACCCCGGATCGCTGTATACGATCACCGATGCGGTCGGCGCCCAGCACGTGTGGCACGACAAGGACGACGCCGGACGTGCGGTGACCGGCCAGGGCGTGACCGTCGCGGTCGTGGACTCGGGTGTGGCCGCCGTCCCCGGCCTGGACGGCCCGGACAAGGTCGTGCGCGGTCCGGACCTCTCCCTGGAGGCCAACGCCGACTCTGAGCTCGGCTTCGACACCTTCGGCCACGGGACCCACATGGCCGGGATCATCGCCGCCCACGACGATGTGAAGGTCGACCACAAGACGGGCGAGCCCAAGTACGACGACGCCAGCAAGCAGCTCGGCGTGGCACCCGACGCCCAGGTGCTGGCGCTCAAGCTGGCCAGCACCGACACCCTCGGGCACCATGTGGGCGACCAGCTTCTGCAGGTCGTGGCCCATCGGCTCAAGGCGCTCGCCCTCGGCGAGGCGACGATCGCGCGACTGGGCGGCGACGAGTTCGCCGTCCTGCTACCGGCGGCGACCCCACAGATCGCCGTCGAGGTCGCGGACCTCATCGAGGGCACACTGACGGCGCCGATCGAGCTGCTGGACGCGACGATCAGCGCCGAGGCCAGCATTGGGGTTGCGCTGGCCGGCAGCGACCACACCGACGCCGACGTGCTGCGGCACGCGGATGAGGCGCTGGACGCCGACGCTCTGGCTGTCCACTACCAGCCGAAACTCCACCTCACCGACGACACCATCAGCAGTGTCGAGGCGCTGGTCCGCTGGAGCCACCCAGCGTTGGGGCCGCTTCGTCCGGATGTCTTCATCCCGCTCGCCGAGTCCACTGGTCTGATCGACAGGCTCACCCGGTCGGTCCTCGCTCAGGCCCTCCAGCAGTGCCGCCGTTGGCATGACGACGGTCTCGACCTGGCCGTCGCCGTCAACCTGTCCGCCAGAAACCTCCTGGACCACGCGGTGCACGACACGGTCACCGCGGCTCTGACGCTGGCGGGCGTTCCGGCCAACCAGCTCACCCTCGAGATCACCGAGAGCGCTCTCATGGGCGACCCGCAACGGACGATCCCGACACTGGAGCGACTTGCGGCATCCGGGATCTCCTTGTCGCTGGACGACTTCGGCACCGGCTACTCGAGCCTGTCCTACCTCCAGCGGCTGCCGGTCCACGAGGTGAAGATCGACCAGTCGTTCATCCGTGGACTCAGCAACCCCGACACACGTCCCGCAAGTCTCGTCCTGGTCACAGACCATCATCGGTCTGGGCACCAGCCTCGGGCTACGCGTCGTCGCCGAAGGCGTCGAGGACGCCACGATCCTCGGCGAACTACGCGACCTCGGATGCCACACCGCACAGGGCTACCACATCAGCAGGCCGCTACCCGCGGCCGAACTCCAGCCACGCCTTCACTCCTCCACCTGGCCCGTTCGACAGCGCGTGCCCCACTTAAGGGCGATGCTCAGGGCTCAGTGACGGGCCCCACCCAGGTCCTGCGTGCTCAAGCAGGTCAGCGAGTTCGGCCCAACCTGGCCTTCGTCGCCTCGACGTCCATGCCGTGCAACCGGAGCAGGTTCTCGCCGAGGATCTTGCGCTTGGCCACCTGCGTGAGCTGCGGGTAGCCGTACCCCTCGACGAGGTCCTGCGGAATCTCGAAGTCCATGAAGGCCTCGATCGCCCACTGCGGGTGGAAGATCGGCGCCTCCGACCCGTAGACGATCTTGTCCTCGCCACACCAGAACAGCAGCTTGCCGATGATCTCGGCGAACATCCGTGGGGCACGCACGATGAAGTCGATCGTCGCGGCGAGCGAGGCGTACAGGTTGGGGTGGCGGATCAGCTGCCAGCAGGTCTCGTCGAGGAACGGCAGGCCGACGTGGTAGATGACGAAGTTGATGTCGGGGAAGTTGGCGGCTGCGCCGTCCATGTCCCAGGTCTGGGTGTGCTCGATCGGCTGCGGCCCGAGCGGGACGCCCTTGTGCACGCCGATCAGGTTGACGCCGAGCTCCTGAGCCTTCTCGAAGACCGGGAAGGCGATCGTCGGGTCGTCCATCCGCCATGGGACCGGCTGCCCGTAGTCGTAGCGGGTGTTGTAGAACTTGAACCCCTTGGCGCCGAACTCGCCCACCTGGATCTCCATCTCGTCCAGGGCTTTTCGGCCTTCCATCGGGTTGACCGTGCCCCAGAACACGATCCGCTCCGGGTCGCGCTGGGCGAGCTCTGCGCACTCGCGCCACGGCGACAGGCCGTCCTTGAACAGGTCGGTGAGCGGCAGCGGCATCGAGATCAGCATGTCGGTGTCGGACTCCTCGAACACCATGTCCTTGATCTCAGCGATGTCCCACTGCTTGAGCCACTCCTCGGCGGGCAGCACCGTCTTCCCTTCCGGGGTCAGCGTCGCGTGGAACGCATACAGGTGCTGGGCGAACATCTCCCCCGGGCGGCCGAGGGCGTTCTTGAGGTCGGCGTTGAAGGGGTGGGCAACACCGTCGAAGACGAACGCGTCGCGGATCATGATGTCGGACCTCCGGTGGCGACGAGCGGCAGGGGGCGGGGGTCGGTGTGGGCGGCGAGGTAGCGGTCGCGCCCGCCCGCGTCCTTCGGGTCGGGGAGTAGGCGGAGCCGCTCGCGAGCCGTTGCGGCCATCCGGGCCGGCGACCACACCCGGTCCAGGGTGATCCGGACGTCGGCCGAGGCGACGCCGGGAACGGAGGTCGCCGCCTCGGTGATCTCACCGACCAGGTCGACCTGGAAGGGGCACCAGCCGCTGGTGAGCATGATGCTCACCTGCGCGTGACCAACGGAGTCGATGCGGACGTCGTCCACGAGGCCCATATCGACCACGGAGATGCCGCGATCCCGGCAGCAGGGGTCGATCACCCCGCGGAGCCGTTCCCGGACGGCATCGGAGACGTCGCAGACGGTGTCATGGAGGGTGTCATGGACAATGGCGGGGCGCGTCATCGGGCCTCCACTCGGTCGAAGCGGCGTCCAGCCAGGCAACCCCGCGAGAGCCTGTCGGGCAAGGGGCCCGTTTTCATATAGTGAAGCGGTGGCAGGCTCGCCGCCGTCCGACCTGATTCGCAGCGTCTCGCGCGCCCTGCGGATCCTCGAGGCTGTGGGGCAGGACCCCCGGGGTCTATCGGCCAAGGCCGTGGCGCGCCGGGTCGGACTGCCGCTGGCCACCTGTTATCACCTGCTCCGCACGCTCGCCTACGAGGGCTATCTGGTGCGCAGCCCGAACGGCGACTACGTCGTGGGCCTGCGGATCGCGGACCGGTTCGCCGACCTGGTGTCCTCGCTCAACCGCCGTCCGGCGGCCACCGAGGTGCTGCGCACCCTGGCGGCGGCTACCGGGTACAGCACCTACCTGGCCCGGTTCGTCGGCGATCGGGTCACGATCACGACGACGGCCGAGGGTCCGCGCTCGCCGTACCTGGAGGACCTGATCCCCGGGTTCCACGAGGCGGCTCATGCGACCGCGCTCGGCAAGGCCCTGCTCTCGACGCTCGACACGGGGCGACGGCGTGCCTACCTGTCCGACCAGGGGTGGCGTCCGTTCACCGGCCGCACCGTCGTGGACGGCGACCGGCTGGACCACGAGCTGGCCCGGTGCCGGGCCGGCGTGTTCAGCGAGACCTGCCAGTTCCGTGAGGAGGTCTCGTGCCTGGCCGTCCTGGTCGACACCGGTGAGGAGGCCGACCCGTGGTGGGCGATCGGGGTCTCCGTTCCGGCGCCGGACTTCGAGGGATCGCGTCAGGCGCTCGCCGCGGCACTGCAGCGAGCGGCCGCCGGCCTCGCGGCCTGACGAGAGGCGTTGAGCCGCGGGCCATCGCCGCGGTCGCGGCGAGGTGGACGGCGAGCAGCGTCACGTCGGGACTCGGGGTCAGCCGCGGGCGAGCTCCTCTGCGGGCGGCTGGAGCGCCTCCTCCCAGGTCGGGAAGGCCCGGACGTGGTCGGCGAGCAGGTCCACGCTCAGCCGGGCCCGGACGGCGAGCGCCAGCTCCGCCGCCCAGGAGTCCGCGGCCGGACCGACCGCGCACGCGCCGACAAGGGCGCGCGAGTCGGCGTCGCAGACGAGCTCGACCTGGCCGGGAGTGCTCATGCCGTCGGATGCGCCTTCGAGGGTGCCGGCCCGTTGTTCCACGAACGCCCGCGCAGTGCTACCGACGTCGAAACGGGCGGTGCGGACGGCGATACCGGCGTCCTGCGCCGCCGCACCGGTCAGCCCGACGGCGAAGACGGCGGGGTCGGTGTACAGAACCCGCGGGACACCCGAGTAGTCGGCGTCGCGGCCGTGCTCGAGCAGGTGTGCGGCGACGATCCGGCCCTGGTAGGCCGCGGTATGCGTGTACGGCGCCACCCCGGTGACGTCACCGACCGCGAACACGTCGTCCAGCGCGCCGTCCGGTCCCTGGACCCGGCAGCGGCCGTCGACGGCGAGCGGGTCGCCGTCCTCGATCCCGATGCCGAGGACGTCGAGGCCGAGACCGTCGGTGCGCGGGTGCCGCCCGGTGGCCACGAGGATCCGGTCCGCGGCGACGGTGCCGCCACCGGACAGATGCAGCACGAGGCCACCGCCGTCCGGCTCGGCGCGCTCGGCGGCCACGCCCAGGCGGAGGTCGACGCCGTTGCCCCGCAGCACGTCGGCCAAACCCTCTCCGGCCCAGTCGGGTTCGCCGGCGAGTAACGAGTCGAGGGTCTCGACGAGGGTCACCTGGACGCCGAACGACGCGTAGACCTGCGACAGCTCGCAGCCGACCGCACCACCGCCGAGGACGACGAGCCGGTCGGGCCGGTCGCCGCAGGACAGGGCCTCCTCGCTGGTCCAGGTGGGGACGTCGCCGAGGCCGTCGATCGGGGGCCGGGTGCCCTCGCTCCCGGTGGCGACGACCAGCGCACGGCGCCAGGCGATCTGGCGTGTGCCGCCGTCGGTGAGGGTCACGCTCACGACGCCGCCCCGGCCGCCGGCGTCTCGGGCGGTCACCTCCCCGGTGCCCCGCACGACGGTGACGCCGGCGTCCCCGAGCGCGGACGCCGCATCGGAGTCGTCACGGTGATCAGCCGCCTCGTCCCGGCGGCGGACGGCGTCCCGCCAGGCGAGGTCACGGTCCTCGTGGTCGGTGACGTGGCCGGCCGGGTGCCCTGCGCTCGCCCGGCGGCGAAGACGAGCGGCCAGGAGCAGCGCCTTGCTGGGGACGCACGAGACGTAGGGGCACGCGCCGCCGACCAGGCCCGCTTCGATCGCCGCGACCCGCCAGCCGGCCTCGGCGAGCCGTTGGGCGACCACCTCGCCACCGGAGCCGGCGCCGAGAACGACGGCGTCGAACGTGTCCAACAGATCAGGCATGCGCACCATGCTGGCCGCTCAGGGCCGACGACGCCCGTCGAGGCGGTGCGGGGTGCCTCCTGAGGGCTGTCGACGTCACCGCTTCAACGCGACGGTGAGCAGGACGACGGCGTCCTGTACCGCCGTCAGCTCGTGACGCCGGTCCGGGATGACCAGCAGGTCGCCGTCGCGTCCGTCCCAGGCGGTCTCGCCCGCCGTCAGCCGAATGCGACCCGACAGCACGTGCAGGGTCGCCTCACCCGGGTTCTCGTGCTCGGCCAGACCGCTACCGGCGGTGAGGGCGATGATCGTCTGACGCAAGGTCGTCTCGTGTCCGCCGTACACCGTCGTGGCACTGCGACCGGCGTCCGCTCGGTGCGCCCGCTCCAGCTGCTCGCGGGCCAGTGCCTGCAGCGACATCTTGTTCATCCGGTGTCCTTCGCTCCGCTCGACATCCGTCCTGCGCACGAGCTCCGCTGGGGCTTTTCGGGAGCGTAGCCTGCGTGAACGCCCCTCGGCGGCAGCCTGCCCACTGACTGGTTTGGTGGGAAAGGCTGGGGTCCCAGGCTGTCCTGCGCCGACCGCGGCCGACCCGCTCGATGCGCCCTCGGGCACGAGCACAGCGGGGGCACGTGCTGCGGTTCACCGGGCCCAGGTCTTCAGGCTGCCTTCTATCCCGCCGAGGGTCGCGAACCGGGTGCCGTCCGGGGAGAAGGCCACACCGTCGACCGTGGTGCTGCTGCCTGCGGTGAAGCTGCGTAGTTGGTCGCCGGTCGACGGGTCCACCAGATGCACGGTGTCGTCCGCGGTGGTGTAGACCAGCACGTCGCCGTCTGGTGAGAAGGCCAGGCCGTAGACCGGACCGGCATCCTGCACGACGCGCTGACCGCCGGTTGCCGAGAGGTCCCAGACCACCACCCCGCCGGAGTCCCCGCCTCGCACGACGGTGCGGCCGTCGGGCGCGAACGCCACGACGTAGGTCATCTGGTCGGTCGGGCTGACAGGACTGGAGAGCACCCGGCGGCGCTGCCCGCTCGCGACGTCCCACAGCGTCGTGGCTCCGTCGCCCGCCACTGTCGCCAGCAACGCACCGTCCGGGGAGTAGGCCACGGCCCGCAACGCAGCACCCGAACCGGTGAGCTCGTGCAGCGTACGTCCGGATGCGGCGTCCCAGATGCGGGCTGTGCCGTCCAGGCTCGCTGTCGCGAGCGTGCGGCCGTCCGGAGAAAAGGCCGCGCCGTCAACGGCGTCCCGGTGCCCGGTGAAGGTGCACAGCGGGCTGCCGGTGACGGCGTCCTGCACCGTTACAGAGCCGTCGAGACGTCCCAGAACCAGCACACCGCCGTCCGGAGAGAAGGCGGCGGACATGGCCATGCCGTGGCCACCGTCCGCGATCGCACGCCGCACCGTGCCCGTCGAGGCGTCCCAGACGCGGTCAGGCCCGGCCGACACCGAGACGATCGATCGCCCGTCGGGTGCGTAGACCACCTCCCCCACGAACGAAAGGTCGTTCTCGGGCTTCCTCGTCGTCGAGGGTGAGGGGGTCGTCGGGGGGGTGGCGCTGCACGCACGCGCCGTGGCGACTGCGGACGGGGAGTGGGTCGGCGTTCGGGCCGGCTCGACCATCCCGGGGTCACCGGACCGGGCCAGCACCGTGACCAGAACGACCACGGCTGCCGCCGCTGCCGCGATCCCGGCTGGCAACGCCCGGCGCTGCCAGGATGACGGACGCCGCCGGGACGGCCTGCCGGGCCGGTGGACGGTCCGCGGTAGCGGGACGGCTTCGTCCTCGCCCGGGTCGCCCGGTCCGTCGACGGGCCTCGCGTCGGGCTCGGCGAGCAGTCGGGCGATCCGGTGCTCGATCTCGGCGTCACTGATCTCGGCGGCGGCTGCGACGGCGGCGTGATGGACGTCGATGAACAGGGCTGCGACCGAGGTGGCCTCCGGCTCGGCGGCCGACGGGTGCGTGCGGTCGGTCATGGCGCCACCTCCGGGGGGGTGGGATCGAGCGTGAGCAGGGACGCATCGGGTCGCCGTCCGGGACGGGTACCCAGGCGGCGGCGGGTCGCGTACAGGTTCTGCCGCACCGCGTCCTCGGTCTTGCCGAGGAGTGTGGCGATCTCTGGTGGGGAGAACTCGTCGACCAGGAGTGCGATCACCTCGCGCTGTGCCGGCGGCAGGGACCGCAGGAACTGAGTGACCCACTCCCGGTCCTCCCAGAGGGTCAGCCCTCTGCCCGGGTCGGCGGCCGCGGGCCCGGCGAGTCGCGCGACGGCCCGACCGATGACGTCCCGATCCCTGCGGCGGGCTCGGATCAGTCGGCGAACGGCGGCCGTGCGCACGTAGCTGTACGGGCTGGTGACGCGGTCCCAGGCGCCCAAGAGATCCTTCATCGCCTCCTGGACGGCGTCCTCGGCCTCGGGGAGGGAGCCGCCGACGGCCAGGGTGGCGGCGAGGACCGCCCGGTAGGACGACGCGTAGAAGGCAGCAAAGCCCTGGGGTCGATCGCCGAGCCGATCCCCTCCACCTGGCTCGACGCCCCCGGGCGGCCCTGGTTGCTGCGTCATGGGCGGTTGCCCTCCTCACGCCGTCGATCCGACCGCCGTCGGCCCCCTCACAGAGATGGAGCCGCGAAGGCCCACCGGCGTGAGGCAGCCGGTCCAAGATTCTTCCGGCGGCTGACGCCCGGGCCTGTCACCGATGGTCCCGAAGGCCGGGACGAACCGTGGCGCCAAGATCATGGTCACCGGGGTTCGACTGCCGTTCTCGTGGTGTGGTCGTCTACGGTGGCGGCCGATGGACCGGATGAACCGTGAACAGTTCTTCGCCGCGACGGCTGGTCTGGGTCGCTCCCCTGATCCCCGGCCGCGCATCCGGATTGCGGCCCCGGCGGTGGATCCGGACGCGGTCCTGGACGGGGTCCGCGAGTTCATCGCACTCGCGCGCTGATCGATCTTACGTGTGAGGTGCGCGACCTCGACTGCTTCCACTCCGACGATCCGGTGGAGGCGTCAGGGCTCGTGTCTCTGACGAGGTCGCCACGGGTGGCGGCCACACGGTGCCACGCGAGGACGACTGCGGAGGTTTGGGTCACCGGAGTGATGTAGGTGTCAGCCGTTGGGCCCGTTGCTACCGATCCAGTACCTCTCGCGAGTACGTGTCCGTCGCCGCTCGCCTCCTGTCGACGTCGAAGTCGACATCGAGGTCAGGGTCGAGGTCGAGGCTGGGGACGTCGGCAAGCCGAGCCGCGTCGGCCATCAGGGCGTCGTACGCGGACTTGGCCGCGATCGTGTGAAAGGCCCTGGCGAAGACAGCAGGATCGCGCTCGAGCCGCTCCAGCTCGTCGGCGACGACGTCCATCCGGCGTCGGACGAACGGCAGGGTGAAGATCTCCCCTTCGGCGGTTGCCGTCGCCGGCTCGGCATTCACGCCACGCCCCAGCCGGGTACCGGTGTCAACCCTCACGCGTGCGCGGGGCGACGATGGCGGAGACCAGAGCAATACCACCAGGAGGAGCACTGCCAGCACCACGATCGGCAGAAGAACCTCCATCGCGACCCACACCTTCGAAAGCGGTGGTTCCAGGGTAACCGTCGTCGAACCCGGTCCTCGACAACGGGTTGGGTCGGGTCTGGGCCAGGTCGCGGTGCATACGCAGGCCGGTACCCAGCTCGGTGGCAGCGTGATCGATCTCGACGAAGCCGACGGCCAGGTAGAAGGCGAGTAGCCACGGTGGAGAAGCCCACGACCCGGCTCCTTCCCTCCACACCGGTCACAGCGACCCGGGTCCGGCCCTCGGCCACACCGTCGCCGGCGAAGACCAGGAGCTCGGGTCGAGCCGTGAGGAGCGGGGCATCACCGGTGTTGGACAACGCCGCGGCCTGGAACACCTGCTGCACCTCAGGCAGATCCGCCGCGACCGCCGTTCGGATTACGAGCTCCGCCTCAGCATGGCCACTCACATGGGAAGTCCAGCACCGCCGATCGTGAAGGTCAACGTCTGGCCACACAGCCGACCCCACGTCAGCGGCGTACCATGCCGGGCATGGTCCGGCGGCGCAACCCCCTGCAGGGCTGTCGCCTGCCTGCCTACGACCGCTGTGATGACGACGAACCAGCGAGCTGACGCGCGTCTATCCGACGTGTGAAGCCCCTTCTCCGGTCCTGGTCCGTCCTTCTCCGCCTGTCTGGAGTCACGCAGCGATGCCTGTCCTCGCCCTGCTCGTTCGCCACAGAGTCCACCGCGTCACGATGTTGGTCGGTGCCGCCGCCTGCTGGGGGGTGGGCACCGTCATCACCAAGCAGGTCCTGGCCAGCGTCGCACCCTTGATCCTGCTGCTGATCCAGCTGTCTGCCAGCTGCGTGTTCCTGGTCCTGGTCTCTCGCGCGCGCGGCACACGGATCACCTGGTCGCCACAGCTGGGCCGGCTTGCCGCTCTCGGTGTCCTGAACCCAGGCATCGCCTACGCCCTGGGCCTGGTGGGCTTGACCTCGATCACGGCGAGCATGTCGGTCCTGCTCTGGGCCACTGAACCCGTCCTGATCGTGGTGTTGGCCGTCGCGCTGCTGCGTGAGCACGTCTCCGCAACCCTGGCCACCGCCATGACGGTCGCGGTGATCGGCGTGCTTCTGGTCGTGTATCGGCCAGGAGCCTCGGGCAACGGAATCGGGGTTGCCCTGACATTGGCCGCGGTCAGCGCCTGCGCGCTATACACCGTCCTGACGCGAAGGGTGCTGCTCGACGACGCGTCTATCTCAGTCGTGTTGGTACAGCAGGCAGCGGCACTCGGATTCGCCGTCCTCGTGGTCGCCATCGTCTCGGTGGCGACCAGTGGCGCGCTGGACGTCACCTCGTTGACCATGCGGGAGTGGCTCGCTGCCGCAGGGTCCGGGGTTCTGTACTACGGCCTCGCCTTCTGGCTCTACCTCACCGGCCTGCGCCAGGTGTCCGTGTCGATCGCGGGATCCTTCGTCACCCTCGTCCCGGTCTTCGGGATTGCCGCCGGATACTTCTTCGGCGAACGGCTCAGCACCCGTCAATGGTTTGGCGCAGTGGTGGTTACGATCGCCATAGCCGTCGTCGCGTTCCGCCAGAACGGCACTGACGCCTCCCACCCCGAACCCGAGCTCTCTCGAGGCAGCGCGAGACCCGCGCTGTAGCGGTTGATGGGAGCCACCAGCGGCAGGCCGTCTGCAAGAACGCCACGCACGAGTTCCGCACGCTCATGCCATCAGGAGGGATCAGGAGCCCCGACGGGGACGATCACCTCGTTGCGGCGCAGGAACCAGGGCGTCCACGGGGGGTCGAACCTCGCCCACCGTGGTTGCCCGATGGCCCGCAACCCTGCGTCCTCTAGCCCTCGCTGTAGCCGTGCGGCCCGTTCCTCGTAGCCCGCCTGCGTCCATCGACCGGAGTACCGAAGGGCCGCCGCGAACTCGACCGGGACCGCCCGTAGCGTTACCCGGTGATCATCCGGTTCAGGCAACGTCTCGAGTGTCTCTTCTGCCGGCATGACGAAGCCGACGATGTGTGAGCCGGGACGGCCGCCCTCGCGCTGCACCACCGGCGCAGTCATCGCCATCCTCCGCCCCGGGGCGGCCTGCTGCAGGACGGGCGCGGTCATCGCGACCGAGCGGCCGGTGTGGTTCCGTCCGCCGATGTAGCCCACCAGGGACCGGAACGCCCGGTTCCCGGCGTTCTCGTGAGAGCCTTCGACGATTACCTCGGCCACCACGTGGGCGTCGTATCGGCGCACCTCGAATCCCGGGTGCACAGCGACCACGGTGTACTTCTGTTGCTCGGTCACTACCTCAACGTACGACCATCCCGACGTCTCGGCGAGATGGTGTGACCCGGGGGGCTCACTCGGTTGATCCCGGCTCGACCCTCGCGATCGTGGTGGCCTCCTCGTCGTCCACTGCGGTCTGGAGGAACGACGTCAGCATCTCCTCGGCGAGCGGCGCCGTGGTCAGTCGCAGACCAAGGGCCAGGACGTTGGCGTCGTTCCAACGGCGCGCCCCGCGGGCGGTCTCGGCGTCGGTGCACAGCGCAGCCCGGACGCCGCTGACCTTGTTCGCGGCGATCGAGACCCCGGTGCCCGTCCAGCAGCAGACGACGCCCAGATCGGCGTCCCCTGAGGCGACCGCCTCGCCCACTCGCCGGCCCACGTCCGGCCAGTCGGCCGGGTCGGCGAGCACGGCGACGTCATGCCCATGCTGGCGGAGCCAGGCCACGATGTGGGCGGCCACGGCAGTTGTCTCATCCGTGCCGAAGGCGATACGTGCCCGCAGCGCGTCGGGCGCGGTGTGCATGTCTTCAGGGTAGCCATAGGCCCCTGCCGCGCGGCTCTGGTGAGAGGGCCAATGACCAAGCCGGCTCAGCCGAAGGAGGCACCCCACTCGGTGGGCGCCTTGTAGCCCACTTGGCTGGCCCTCCGCATGGCCTCCATGCCCTCCTCAACGGTCATGAGCGGGGTGGTCTTGGCCGCTCTCACGGCCCCTCCCGCCGACACAGCCATCGAGAAGGCTGCTGCGCTCACATTGTCCGGAAGCCGCAGCAACACCACCACGTCGTAGTCCCCGAACGACATCCACTGGTTCTCCACGGTGCCGCCGAGCCGCGCGACGACCGGTCGCACTTCCTCGAGGCGATTGTGTGGGTGATTGACCAGGGCTGCCCACCCTTCGGCCGTGTATGCCACCTGGAGCAGATAGTGCGTCATCGTCTGCGCCCCTTTCCAACGGTTGTGCCTACGTAACCCCACTCCTGCGCATCCTCTAGCATCGTCGTATGGCGATGCTAGAGACGATCGTCGATGAGTTGGCGGACGGCGAACGCTCGGGAACGGCGGCCGCTACGTGCCTGTTTCGCGGTTTCGGCGACCGATCCCGTCTGACCATCGTGCAGCACCTGGCCCTTGGGGAGCACCGGGTCGTGGACCTGACCGGGCACCTTGGCCTCGCGCAGTCGACGGTGAGCAAGCACTTGGCCTGTCTGCTCGACTGCGGGATCGTGACGGTACGGTCCGAGGGCCGGGCCTCGGTGTACGCCCTCGCGCATCCCGCCGCCACGCTGGAGCTGCTGGCCGTAGCTGAGCGGCTGCTCGAGCTGACCGGCGATGCCGTCGTCCTGTGCCCTCGCTATGGCGACGACGTGGCGTCATGAGCAGCCGCCCCGACGCCCTCGTCGGCTGGTCGTCGACCACAGTGCCCAGTGGTGAACGGCGCCGGCAGCTCGGTCGGCGCGCGCAGTTGCTGGCCGGGACGTCTGTCGCCTACAACCTGCTCGAGTGCCTCGTGGCCGTCACTGCCGGCATGGCCGCATCGTCGATCGCGCTCGTGGGTTTCGGCCTCGACTCGCTGGTGGAAGTCGGAAGCGGGCTGGTCATCCTGTGGCAGTTCCGTCACCCAATGCCCGAGACGCGGGAGAAGCGGGCCCTGCGGTATATCGCGATGTCGTTCTTCGCCCTGGCCGCCTACGTGACGTTCGAGTCGGTCCGGTCCCTGACCGGCGCAGGCGAGGCGACCCCGACCGGTCTCGGCATCGGCATCGCGATCGCCTCGCTGATCATCATGCCGTTTCTGTCGTGGGCGCAGCGCCGCACCGGCCGCGAACTTGGTTCCGGCAGTGTCGTCGCCGACTCCAAGCAGACCCTTCTGTGCACCTACCTGTCAGCCGTCCTGCTCGCGGGCCTGCTGGCCAACGCCGTCCTGGGCTGGTCCTGGGCGGACCCGCTTGCCGCCCTGATCATCGCCGGAGTCGCCGTTCGTGAGGGCCTGAACGCCTGGCGCGGCGATACCTGCGGCTGCGGGCCGGCCGGTATCGGCGCTAACGGCGAAGCCGACAGCTGCGACGACGGCTGTTGCCCACCGATCTCGACGACATAAGCACCCGCGGCCCAGCCCCAGCCCCAGCCCCAGCCCCGAGTGGACAGTTCTTCGAGAACACGCGGGCGTGTTCTCGAAGAACTGTCCACTCGGGCAGTACCGCGATCCCGACGCGTGCCACGCTCACCTCCAGTGCGCCAAGCAGCCGTTTGTGCGGCATGGGTCCAACGAACGTGTCCCCGCGGGCACCGGCTCGGACTCGTCAGATCGGGCTGCGGCCCAGCCAAGGAAGCGCGTCCACCGGTTCCACGGGCGTGGCGCGCAGCGCAGCTGATGACGCAGAGTGCGACGTGAGCGGGCCTGGGTGAGCTCGTCCTGTCGGTGCCCCGACCTACCCTGGGCGGACACGCCTGGATCCGACGGAGGTAGTCATGACGTCCCTGGAGAACCGACCCCGCGCCGCGCTGCTCGTCATCGACGTTCAGAACGGCGTCGTCGGGAACGCCTACGAGCGCGACCGCGTGATCTCCAACATCCAGACCCTCGTGGACAAGGCCCGGGCCGAGGATGTCCCGGTGCTCTGGGTGCAGCACTCCGACGACGGGCTGCCGAGGGGCTCTGACGGCTGGGAGTACGTCCGTGAGCTCGAGCGCCTAGACACCGAGCCTGTGGTTCACAAGAGGTACGGCGACTCCTTCGAGGCTACGGACCTGGAGGACCTACTCGCCGAACGGGGGGTCGGGCGGCTGGTGGTCACCGGCGCGCAGACCGAGGCATGCATCCGCTCGACCCTGCACGGTGCGCTGGTCCGCGGCTATGACGCGACACTCGTCTCCGACGCGCACACCACCGAAGACATGCGCGAGTGGGGCTTCCCGGCCACCCCGGAGCAGTCGATCGCCTACACCAACGCCTACTGGAGCTGGGCGGCGGCGCCCGGACGCAAGGGAAGCGTGGCACCCGCCGACGAGGTCGACTACTCGGCGGTCTGACCTGAGTTGTGACAGGTCGGTGTCGCCCGGTTAGTGTCGCCCAGCCTTGTGGATCTTGTTGAGGGCGTCGGCGAGATCGGCCGGCCCGGCGCCCGTGATCTCAGAGATCATCCGCATCGTCGAACTCGTCGTCGTCCAGGTCGAGGAAGACGATCTCGGCCTGACCCCAGGGGTTGATCGGCACCGCCCCGGCCATCCTCCGCCGCGCGAACCATCGTCGCCAGCGGGCCATACGCGGGCCGTACCGTGAATCGGCCTGAGGCGGGGCCTGGTACGACGCCCGGGCCTCGGCTTCGGTCTTGGCCCCGGCCAGCGCCCCGACGAGGCGGAAGCCCAGTTGGGCCGCCGATGCGGTCCCCGAGGCGGTGAGGAGACGTCCGCACTCGACGAAGGGCTCGCGCACGAGGATCACGCCCCGGGCTGTGATGAGGTCACCAGCCAGCCAGTGGGTGGTGGCCCGAGCACCGTCGATCACGCCGGCCATAGCCAGCAGGATCGAGCCGGTCGAGGTTGCGCCCAGCCAGGTCGCGTCGGCCGAGAGCCGGCGAATGACCGCCATGAAGGCCCGATCGGCGGCTATCCGCCGAACCCCCATCCCGCCGGGCACGATAAGGGCGCTACAGTCGGCCAGCTCGGCCGCCGTCCGGTCGGCGATGACCCGGCCGTGATAGCTCGTGACCTGGTTGCGGCCGACGGTGGCGATGATGACGTCCAGCCCGGCGCCGGTGAGGATGTGGACCACGATGCCGGCTTCGTCAGCGGCCACCCCGTCATAGGCGAGCACGATGACCGGCGCTGGGCGTCGGAACGGTTCTACGACCATATGGTGGCCAATCGCGACGGCCTCTGCAGACCAGACGGGCTCGAATCCGGGGCCGGGATCGCTCGGCAGCCCCAGCATCGCCGCCCGCACCACAGCATAACGTCGCGGTCGTTCACCGAGGATCGGGGCGGCGAGGCCGGCCGCGATGAGCGGCCTCTCAATGTGGAACAGCCGGTGGTAGGCGTCGATCATCGGCATGACCCATGAGTCTGGGCAGGGAGCGGGCCTTGGCCTCGAGGGCTCGAGGGCTCGAGGGCTCGAGGGCTCGAGGGCTCGAGGGCTCGAGGGCTCGAGGGCTCGAGGGCATGGTTGACGCTCTTGTCCCCGCCGGTGAGCTTGACGAACCTGTTCCGCTTCACCGCGGCCTTGCCGGCGACGGCCTTCTTGGCTTTGGCGACCTGCTCGTCGATCCCCGCAGCGTGCGCCGGGCCCGGTCGGCGCGGTGCTGGTAGTGATGACCTGGTCGCGCCAGGTGTCTTTCCGGCCGGCCGGCCCCCGGCGGCCTCGATCGCCTGCCTGTTCGCGGCGGAGATCATCCCCGCGTCGGCAACCACGGTCACGTCGAGCAGCTGGTGCGCCGCCTGAAACGCTTCGATGACGGGCAGCATGGCCGCGGTCTCGGCCTTGTTGCCGCCCTGCCCCTCAGCCAGCCGCGGCCACGCCGCCTTCAACACCGCCAGCTCAGCGTCGGTGTGGGCCGAGCCCATGTGCGTGATCTCGCGGGAGCCCCGCCGCGTCGAGTGCACGATCTGCACCGCCCGCGCCCACGACGCCGTCGCGACGGTGCGCACGTACAGGGACACCACCAGGCTGGGCCGGCCAACCCTCGCCGTAGTGCACGGATTCCAGGTCGCCGCGCGACAAGAAGCCAGGTCAACGCCACTCCCACCACCAAGATCAACAAATCTGTCACAAGTCAGGTGTGAGTGCGTCATCAGCGCGGCGATACGTTTGCCGCGATGCGCCGATCACAGCGGCGCTGTCGCGCGTCGTGATCGCGAGGGCTCGGGCGTGGGGGAACCGGCACCCTGGGCGCGCTGTCCGAAGGGAGGGCCTGTGCCGTTCGTCTCGGGTCAACCACTGGTCCGTCAGGCCGGCGATCGGGACTGGGTCGTCGAGGAGGAGATCGTCTACCGGGGGCGGACGGAGTCGTTCACGGTGGACGTCGGCTTCCACACCGACTTCGCGTCGGTCCCCCGGATCTTCACCTGGCTCCTGCCCACGTACGGCCGGTACACCCGGCCGGCGATCCTGCACGACAAGCTGTGCCAGCTGGCCCGCCGCGGTGAGATCTCCCGGGTGGACGCCGACGGCCTGTTCCGGCGCTCGATGCACGAGCTCGGGGTCGCCTTCCTGTGGCGATGGCTGTTGTGGGCTGCGGTCCGTGCGCAATCGGTGAAGGACGCCGGGTGGGCTCAGCTCTTCGGGTCCCTCGGCAGCTCCTTGGCGCTGGTGGCCATCGGGGTGTTCGCGATGGTCTACCTGTTCGTACCGACCTTGGTGATCCTGCTCGCGCTGGCGGTGTTCGCGTTGGTCGAGTGGCTGCTGTACCCGGTCGTCGCGCTGACTCAGACCCGCCGCGAGCCGAGCCGGCCGGCGAACCCGCCACGAATGACCTGGCGGCTGTAGCCACCCGGGGCCGTGCCGGCTACTGATCCTGCGCGGCCGCCAGGTGTGCCGCCCAGAAGTCGCCCAGGCAGAACCGCGGGAGCGCGTCGAACCGCTGAGTGGTCAGTCGAGTGGCGCGCAGCTCGTCGAGGAGGATCACCTGCGCTGAGGCGCCGCCTGCGACCACGACGTACCAACGACCGGCCTTGAGGACCAGCCCCACCGGCTCGACCAGGATCGGTTGGTCATCGCCGAGGTCCAGCTCTACGCGTCGTCGCCGCCGGATGCTGCGAGCGATCCGACGCAGCTCGCCATGCGGGACTCGGTGTCCGACCCACGGGTCGGGGTCGTGCAGGAACCAGCTCGACAGGCTCTCCGCGTGCTCGGCGAGGGCCGCAGGGATGGCGCCGGTGAGCTTGGCCTTGGCGCTGCGGGTCGACGCTGCGAGCCCCAACCGGTGCGCCACCTCTGGTTGGCCGATCAGGAACAGGCACTCGGCCTCTTCGGTGGTCAGCCCGGTCAGCCGGGTCTCGAAACCGTCCAGCAGCTCGATCCCGCCGCCCGACCCCTGGCTGGTGTAGATCGGGACGCCGGCCTCGCTGAGCGCCTCGACGTCCCGCAGGATCGTGCGTTCGCTGACCTCCAGCGCGGCCGCCAGCTCCCGAGCGGTCGACCGCCCGCGGCGCTGCAGTAGGAGCAGCATGTCCAGCACCCGGGCCGCCCGCACACGACGAAGTCTAGATCTCGAACCTGACAGATGACGTCTGGTTGAACCTGCCAGGGTGTGGCCATGACTGTTGACGACGTCGAAGGCACCGGCACCCCCGCCGACCCATGGCAGCTGTCCACACCTCCCGGGACGAGCGCGTTCCAGGCCTACCGAGACCCGGACGCCGACCCGCCCGCGCTGGTCGTGCAGGTCGGCAAGACCCAGCTGCGGTACCACCTGTCCTGCATCGAGGACCTGCACCGGATGCTGGTCGCCCACGGCGACTGGATGCCGCTGGGCAACGCAGACGAGCAGAAGCCGGCCGTGGAGGGGACGGTCGAGGCCTGGGGTCGCTCGGAGAAGAACCCGGTCGGCGGGTGGTACGGCATCAAGAAGGGCCTACGTGGCCGGTTCGGCAACTACGTCCCACCCGTGCTGGAGGCTCTCGGCCTCGCCGAGGTCGAGCACGCCGCTCGGAACAACCGGATGCGGGCGATCTGAGAGGCGACGAAGACCCACAGGTGGTCAGTCCGTGCCGTGGTCGACGATCGCGATCACCGGCCCGCCGCCTGACGGACCCTGGTGGACCGCGGCGACCGACACGAACACTGCGGGGTCGCCGGTCACCGAGGCGACGACGCCGCCGACGCAGGCCTTGATCTGGCGATGCCAGTGCACGTCCGAGTCGTCCAGCATGATGTTGCGCCGGTCGCGGACCCGTCCGCTCGGGTCTGCCTCGCACTTGCAGAAGACGTTGACCACCCGGCCGTCGAGGTCGCTGGGATGCGGTCGCGGCGGCAGCTGCAGCCCAGCGGAGCGGATCGCCGCCCAGACGCCGTCCTGGTCGAGCGCGTCGGTCATCACGCTGTGACCGATCCGGTAGCGCCCGCCGATACCCCGCACGTTGCCCAGCACCACGATCTGCGCCTGGTCCAGCTCGACACCCGAGGAGCACGAGGCCACCGAGGAGTACAGCGAGAGGTCCTTGTGGATCTGCTCCGCGCGCGGCATGTCGATCTCGCCCAGTGCCACGGCGATCCCGAGCGCGGTGGTCGAGTTCGACACGTCCATCGACGCGAGGGTGTGCTCGGTCCAGACGTCCCTGCCGCGCCGCCTCGCGTCGGTGATGGTCTCCAGCGTCAGCAACGGCGTCTTGGTCTGCACGTAGTGGACGTCGCCCGGGTCGGTGATGCCGGCCCGCTCCATGGCGATCATCACGCCCGCTGCGACCTTCTCGACCATCGCCGGGCGTCCGATGTCCTCGGGCAGGATCTGCTCGCTCATCGCGTACCCGACCGACAGCCGGGGCTCCTCGCCGGCCGGCGCCTGGTCGGCCGGCACGGTCGCGAACACCGTCGCATGCGGCGAGAGGACCCCGTCCGTGCCGCCCGACCACACGATCGGGATCTGCTTGATCTCCTCCATCGACCGGGAGCCCTTGGCGGCCAGCACGTCCCGGTACGCCCGGTCGGCGATGATCCGGGTGTAGTCGTTCACGCCGCCGTTGCCCTCGGTCTTGCCGATGACGGCGATGACACGGTCGGCCTCGATCACCCCTTCGTCGATGAGTCGGGCGAGACCGCTTGCGTCGCTGACGCTCTCGATGGGGACCTTGCGTACCTCGATGGGATCGGGCACCGGGACGTCCTTTCTGACGGTGTCGACAGACGGGTCTGATGGTGTCGACGGACGGGCGGGATCACGGCTCGACGATCGTGCCGGCGTCGCCGGTCACGGCTTCCCGGATGCGGTGCAGGCTGGTGATGACCGATCGCCGGCCGGCGCCGTCCGCGAACCGCAGGGCGGCCTCCACCTTGGGACCCATACTCCCGCTGGCGAACTGGCCGTCCCGGGCATGGGCGCGTAGCTCCTCGGTACTCACGCGTCCCAGAGGCCTCGCCTGCGGGGTGCCCCACCCGACGACGGCGTGGTCGACGTCGGTCGCGATCACCAACGCGTCGACCTCCAGCGCGCGGGCCAGGACCGCCGCGGCGAGGTCCTTGTCGATGACCGCCTCGATCCCGTGCAGGCCGCCGTCCGCATCTCGGTAGGTCGGCACGCCGCCGCCGCCGGCCGCGACCACGACGAAACCGGCGTCGATCAGGGCTCGCACCGCCGGCACGTCCAGCACCTCCAGCGGCTCCGGCGAGGCGACCACCCGTCGCCAGCCCCGCTCCCCGCGGTCCTGCCAGGTCTGCCCGTGGTCCATCAGGACCTGGGCCCGCTCGCGCGGCAGGAACCGACCGATCGGCTTGGTGGGCGTGGCGAAGTTCGGGTCGCGCGGGTCGACAAGCGTGCGGGTCACCACGGCCGCCACCCGCCGTCCGACGCCGCGGCGCGACAGGCTCGCCTCGAGGGCGTCCAGGACCAGGACGCCGATGGTCCCCTGGGTCTGCGCGCCGCACCAGTCCAGCGGCACCGGGGGGACGACGTGCGCCGCGAGCTCGTTCTTCACCAGCAGGTTGCCCACCTGCGGGCCGTTGCCATGGGTGAGGACGACGTCGACGCCTGCGGCGACCAGGTCGGCCAGCGACTCCATCGCCTCGCGGACCGCCTCGGTCTGCGCCTGCACCGTGGCACTGCCGTCGGGACCGGTCATGGCGTTGCCGCCGAGTGCGATGAGAACCCGCATGGCCGTGAGCCTAGGACCGGTCCGGGCTGATGGCGTCGGCCTCGTCGAGCCATCGACGCACCGCCTGGTCGTGCTCGCCCAGCCGCGGTGGTGCCCTGTGCGTCACCGGTGCCGCACCGTCGAAGCGCAACGGCGGGCCCGGCAGCGAGATCCGCCCGAGAGTGGAGTGCTCGACGTCGACCAGCAGCCCCTGCGAGAGCGTCTGCTCCCAGCCGTAGACCTGGTCGATGCTGCGCACAGCGCCCGCCGGGACGCCGACGTCGGCCATCAGGTCGAGCCAGTACGCCATCGGATGCGGGGCGAAGACCGCCTCGACGGCGCGGACCAGGTCCTCCCGGTGGGCGACCCGGTCCGCGTTGCTGGCGAAGAGAGGGTCGGCGGGGTCGAGCCCGACGGCCGGCGCGAAACGCGCCCACAGACCCTCGCTGCCGACCGCGACCTGGACCAGTCCGTCCGCGCAGGCGAAGGCGCCGTACGGCGCGATCGACGGGTGGTGGTTGCCCAGAGCCCGCGGAACCTCCCCGGCGACCGTCCACCGCGTGCCCTGGTAGGCGTGCACGCCGACCACCGCCGCCAGCAGCGAGGTGCGGACCACTCGGCCCTGACCGGTCCGCTCACGCTCGTGCAGCGCCGCGACGACGCCGTAGGCCCCGTACATCGCGGCGAGCAGGTCGGCGATCGGCACGCCCACCCGGGTCGGGTGGCCCGGCTCCCCGGTGACGGCCATCAGACCGGCCTCGCCCTGGGCGATCTGGTCGTAGCCGGAGCGCCCGCCCTCCGGGCCGTCGTGGCCGAAGCCTGTGATCGACAGCACCACGAGGCCGGGGTTGAGCTCGTGCAGGCGCTCCATCGAGAAGCCGAGCCGGTCGAGCACGCCGGTGCGGAAGTTCTCGACCAGTACGTCGGCGCGACGCACCAGCCGGGCCAGCGTCGCGGCGCCGTCTTCGCTCTTGAGGTCGAGGGTGACGGACTCCTTGTTCCGGTTGCAGGACAGGAAGTAGGTCGACTCCCGCGCCGCCTGCGGGCCGACGAAGGGTGGGCCCCAGCCACGCGTGTCGTCGCCCCCTTCCGGCGACTCGACCTTGATCACCCGGGCGCCGAGGTCGCCGAGCATCATCGCCGCGTGCGGACCGGCCAGGGCGCGGGACAGGTCCAGGACGAGGAGGCCGGACAGCGGACCGCTCACGAGACCTCCTGGGTGCCTGTGGCTCCGGCCACGGTGTCGACCTCCGCGTGGGTGCGGCCGCCGGACAACCGGGCGTAGCCCGGACCACGGTCGAAGAACGGCTCGTCGCCGGTCCGCGCCGCTCGCCGCCGCGCGCGTTCGGCGTCCGATCCGGCGACGTCGATCACCGGGTCGTCGATCGGCCCCGACGCGAGGACCCCGTAGCCAGCCAGCGCGCCCTCGAACGAGACCTTGCGCCACCGAAGGTCGCGCTCGACCTCCTCGTACGGCCGCTCCAGCGGGTCACCCCATCCGCCACCGCCGGTGGTGCGGATCCGGATCACCTCGCCGGCTTTCACCGGCTCGTCGTCGGCGAGGGCGTCGACCTCGCGTTCGCCCGGCCCGCCGGGGTCGATCACCACCTGGAACGGCCGGCCGGCCAGGCCACCCTTGACGCCCCAGCACGACAGGATCGAGCGGTCGGCGATGGACATGAAGTGTGCGTCGCGCAGCATCCGAATGTGTTTGTCGTACCCCAGGCCGCCACGGTGGCGCCCCGGGCCCCCGGAGTCGACCGCAAGGCCGAGCCGCTCGACCACGAACGGGAACCGCGCCTCGCTGAACTCGGTGGGCAGGTTCCGCGAGTCGGGCACGACGTGGATGGTGTCCTCGCCGTCGGCGTAGTGGCGTCCGCCGGAGCCGCCGCCGAGCACCTCACGCATGAGGTACGGCTCCCCCTGCGCGTCCGTGCCGTACACGCCGGTGTAGCGGATCGTCTCCTGGTCCGCCGGCATGCGCCCGTCGACCGCCTTGGCCACGGCGCCCGCGAGGACGCCGAGCAGCCGGAGGATCACGAAGGTGCGGGCGTTGGTGGGCGCGGGGAAGATCGGCGTGAGCAGCGTCCCCTTGGGCGGGAAGCGCATCTCGATGAGGGGGACCACCCCTTCGTTGACATCCAGCTCGGCCATCCGCTCGGGGGTGTCGGCGAGGTTGCGCAGGATCGGCGCCAGCCACTTGGCGAGGAAGTTGCCGTCGGCGTAGTCGCCGCAGTGGTTGATCGGACCCTTGGCCTGCGGACCGGTTCCGGTGAAGTCGATGACCAGCCGCCCGCCGTCCTGGCCGGTCTTGGTCAGGGTGATCCGCTGGGCGTGCAGCCGGGGCTCGTCGACACCGTCATGCTCGGCATAGTCCTCCCAGACGTACTCGCCGTCCGGGATCTTCACCAGGAGCTCGCGCCTGAACGTCTCGGTGGTCCGGTCCAGGATCGCGTCGAAGCACGCCTCGACGGTGTCCCTGCCATAGCGCTCGAAGAGCTCGTTCAGGCGGCGCGCGCCCATCAAACAGGCCGAGCACTCGGCGTCGAGGTCGGCCGCGAGCGACTCGGGCATCCGCGAGTTGCGGGTCATGATCTTGAGCGCAGCCTCGTTCGGCACGCCCGCGTCCCACAGCCGGATCGGGGGGACCATCAGGCCCTCCTCGAACACGCTGGTGGCGTGGCTCGGCATCGATCCGGGCACGGCGCCGCCGATGTCGTCGTGGTGGCCGAACGCCTGGACGAAGGCGACGACCTGCGGCCCGTCGCCGCCGTCGTGGAAGACCGGTGCGGTGACGCACAGGTCCGGCAGGTGGCCGATCCCCCCTTCGGAGAGGTAGACGTCGTTGTGGAAGAAGACGTCGCCCGGCGTCATCTCCTCCAGCGGGTAGTCCCGGACGACCGGGTGCACCAGTGCGGAGTACGACCGGCCGGTCAGCTTGCGCAGGCGGCGGTCGTGGATCCCGGCGCGGAAGTCGTGCGCGTCACGGATCATGGGGGAGCGGCTGGTCCGCCCGATCGCGGTCTCGACCTCCATCTCGACCGAGGCGAGGTAGCCCTCGACGATCTCGACGATCACCGGGTCGACGGGGCGCCGCGGCATGCTGCCCGTGCTCATCGGGTCTGCGGCACGGTCGTCGAGCGGCCGATCACGACGTTGCCCCAGCGATCGACGTCGGCCCGGAAGCCCGGGTGGACCGGGACCGTGGAGCTGAACTCCTCGAGCACCGCGGGCCCCTCGACGAGGTCCCCGGCGCCGAGCAGCGCACGGTCGTAGACGCCGGCGTCGAGCCAGTCGTCGAAGAACACCCGGCGCCTACCCGTGCGTGCGCGTTCGGCGCCGGTGCCGGCGGCGATCTCACGGAGCTCCGGCGTGCGGATGGGCCCGACCCCGGTGACCCGGAGGTTGACCCACTCGACCTCCTGCCGGTCGTCGCCGCGGAAGTCGTAGCCGTACAGGGCGCGGTGCGCGTCATGGAAGCGGCCGGCCACCACGTCGACCAGCTCGCGGGTCACCGGTCCGTCGGGCACCTCGACGCGCACCTCGAAGGCCTGCCCGTAGTAGCGCAGGTCGGCGGTTCGCCCGAAGCGACGCTCGCCCTCGCCGAAGCCCTCGCGGGCCAGAGCGGCGTCGGCGTCGGCGGCCAGCGCGTCGAGCACCTGCTGCACTGCCGCCAGGTCGAGCCCGCTGTGACGGCTGACCGCCGTCCGGACGTCGTCGTTGCGCACGTCGACGGTGAGCAGTCCGTAGGCCGACAGGTTCCCGGGGTTCATGGGGACCAGCACGCCGGCGAGCCCGAGGACGTCGACCAGCCGGCAGGCGAGCAGCGGCCCGGAGCCGCCGAAGGTGACCAGCGTGAAGTCGCGGACGTCGAGGCCGCGTTGGACGGTGACCTGGCGCAGCGCGTTGGCCGCCTTCCACGCCGAGATCTCCAGGATGCCGGCGGCGCACTGCTCGAGGCCGAGGCCGAGCGTGCCGGCCAAGTGCGCCACACCCTCACCGGCGGCGGCGACGTCCAGCGGGATCTCACCGCCGAGCAGGTGCGGGGGGATCCGCCCCAGCAGAACGTGGGCGTCGGTGATGGTCGGCTCCAGGCCACCTCGGCCGTAGCACAGGGGACCGGGGTCCGCCCCGGCGGACTGCGGCCCGACCTTCAGGGTTCCCTCGGGGCTGATCCACGCGATCGAGCCGCCGCCGGCGCCGACGGTCACCACGTCGATCATCGGGGTCTTGGTGGGGAACGCCCCGACCCTGCCCTCGGTGGTCAGCGCCGGGTGGCCGTCGATGACGACCGTGACGTCGGTGGACGTCCCGCCGCCGTCCAGCGTCAGCACCCTGGACACCCCGGCCCGCTGCGCCACCACGGCCGCGCCGAGGGCGCCCGCCGCCGGACCCGACAGCACCGTGGTGATCGGCTGGTGCACGACCTCGGCGGCGGACAGGACGCCGCCGTTGGACTTCATGACGTAGAACGGCACTGCGCGCGGCGTCGCGGCATTCTCGTCCGTGGTGAAGGCGTCGAGGCGGCCTTTGACGGTGGCGACGTAACGCTGGATGTGGGGCTTGACCGCGGCGTCGACCAGGGTGGTGATGCTGCGCTCGTACTCGCGGTACTCGCGCAGCACGTCACTCGAGATCGACACCGTCGCGCCGGGGTGCTCACGGTGAAGCACCTCGAGCATGCGCCGCTCGTGGTCGGGGTTGGCGTAGGAATGCAGGAGGCACACGCCGATCGTCGCGATGGCGCGGTCGCGGAAGAAGCGCGCGGCGGCCACCGCCGACTCCTCGTCGAAGGGGCGGATCTCGCTGCCGTCGACCGCCAGCCGGCCCCTGACCGTCCGCACCCGGTCGGCCGGGACGATGCGCGGAGGTTTCACCCAGAAGTAGCTGTTGCCGTAGCCGTCGGGCACGGACTGGCGAGCGATCTCGAGCATCTGCTCGTAGCCCTCGGTGGTGATGAAGCCGAGGCTGCCGACCTTTCCCTCAAGCAGGGTGTTCGTCGCCACCGTGGTGCCGTGACTCACCGCCGCCACCGCGTCGCCGTCCAGGTCGAGCTGCCTGAGCACTCTGTGCACGCCGGTCATGAAGCCCTCGGCCGGGTCCGCCGGCGTGGACGGCGTCTTGGTCGTGGCGAGCTCACCGGTCTGCTCATCGACGGCGACGACGTCGGTGAAGGTACCGCCGGTGTCGATGCCGATGCGGATGCGGCGCGTCACGACGTGTGCTTGTGCGGGAAGGCCGTGCGGGCCGGCCGCTGCAGGTCGTCGGCGTAGCGCCGGATCAGGTCGAGGTTGCGGTCGGCCAGGTGGTCGAAGACCTGCGGGACGCTGGACCCGGGAGTCAGTGACACCATGGCCCGGTCGGGGTCGAGCCGGGCCGAGACCCAGCACTCGTGCGTCGCGGCGCGTGCCACCACCTCGGCGACCGGGGTGACGATGAGCGAGTTCCCGAAGTAGAGCAGCCCACCCGGGTCGATCCCGGTCGCGTTGGCACCGATCACGTACACATGGTTGTCGTAGGCCCGGGCCCGGCAGGTCAGCTCCCAGATGTCCGCCGAGCGCAGCAGCGCAGAGGGCCGCACGATGACCTGCGCCCCCCGGACCGCCTGGATGCGCGCCAGCTCGGGGTAGTCGCCGTCGAAGCAGATCACCATGCCGATCCGGCCGAGCTCGGTGTCGACGACGCAGACCTCGTCGCCGGGGGTGACCCAGCCTCCCTTCGAGCGCATCTCGTCGTCGAACGGATGGGTCTTGCGATACACCCCGAGGACGTCGCCTGACGGGCCGATCAGAGCCGAGGCGTTGTAGACGACTCCGCGCTCCGGGCCGCGCTCGTAGGTGCCCAGGACGATGTGCACGCCCAGGCGTCGGGCCGCGTCCTGCACCGGGGCCGTGACCGGGCCGGGGACGTCGGACACGAGGTCCCACAGCCGAACCGGTGGGCAGCCGGGCCTGAACCCGGTGGTCTGCGACTCCGGGAGCACGACCAGCTCGGCGCCGGTGGCCGCGACGCAGCGCTCGACCCAGTCGACGGCCTTGGCCGCGTTGGCTGTCACCGACTCCTCGGTCAGCGGCCCGGGGGCGGGGGCGAGCTGGATCGCGGCGGCGGTAAAAGCTCTCATGACGGCTCCGTCCGGTTCCTTCGCATGATCAGGTCAGCGGCGACGGGCGATCAGGGCGCCGACGACGACGCCGGCCAGGGCGATCGCGGCGCCGACGAGGGCGCCCTTGACGACGTCAGGCGTGCCGCCGGGACCGGCCGCCGCCGCCCTAGGTGTCTCGAAGACCCCGGGCACGGCCCGCGCGGCGCCGGCGGCCGGGGCCACGGCAGGAGCGAGCACGGGAGCGCCCGCTACGGGCGCCTTGCCGGTCAGCACGTCGTCGACGGCCTGGAAGAACTCGCCCGCGGTCTTCTTCGCCACCCCGGTGAGCATCCGCTGACCGACGCCGCCGATCATGCCGCCGACGACGGCGTCGGCGTCGTAGGTGAGCCTGGTGACGGCGTCCCCGTCGGCGTCCAGGCGGACCGTGATGTCGGCGTCGACGGTGCCCGGGGCGCCCGCGCCGTTGGCCTTGAGCGTGAAGGAGCCCGGCGGCCGTTGGTCGGCCAGCGCTACGTCACCCAGGTAGGTGCCCTTGATCGACGCCACGCCCGCGGTCACGGTCATCCGGTAGCGATCCTGTCCGATCTCTTCGAGTCGCTCGCAGCCCGGGATGGTCGCGACGAGTACCGCCGGATCGTTCAGCGCCTGCCAGACCCGGTCGATGGGAGCGTTCAGCATCACCATGCCGCTGATCTTCATCGGTTCTCCCTCATGGTGTGACCGTCACGGCCCGGCAGTGGGTCGAGCTGTCCGGCGACGAACCGCCGTCGCAGGTCGTACAGCTCGCTGGGCGAGATCGGCATGCGAGTGATCCGGAAGCCCTCGGCGTCCTCGATCGCCGCGGCGATCGCGGCCGAGACCGGGATGACGCCCGCCTCGCCGGCGCCCTTGATCCCCAACGGGTTCAGCGGCGACGGGGTCTCCAGGTGGTCGACCTCGATGGTGGGCACCTCGCTGGCGTAGGGCATCAGGAAGTCCATGAACGACGCGTTGAGCAGCTGGCCGTTCTCGTCGTACTCCATGCGCTCGTACAACGCGCCGCCGACGCCCTGGGCGACGCCGCCGTGGACCTGGCCCTCGACGATCATCGGGTTGATCAGGCGCCCGCAGTCGTGGACGACGCAGTAGCGCAGAATCCTCACCTCGGCGGTGTCGGGGTCGGTCTCCACGATGACGGCGTGCATCCCGTTGGCGAAGGTCGCCCGCATCGGCGAATAGAAGTCGGTGCCCTCCAGGCCCGGCTCGTCGTCCTCGGCCACCGGCGCCGTGGTGGTGTCACCGACGGCGAACTGGGTGGCCGCCTGCGACGCCTCGTCGAAGGCGTACCGTAGCGGGTTGGACAGCACGGCCACCGTCGACAGTGCGATGGAGGCATCCGGGCTGCCCTTGACCCGCACGACACCCTCAACGATCTCCAGGTCACCCGGGTCGACCTCGAGCGCGTTGCCCGCCACCCGCAGCGCCTTGTCCCGCACCCTGCGCGCGGCCAGCGCGATCGCCGAGCCGGACATCACGGCCGCCCGGGAGGCGAACGTTCCGACCGCGTAGGCGAACCGGCGGGTGTCGCCGGTGGTCACCTCGATGTCCTCGAACGGCACGCCGAGCTCGTCGGCGACGATCTGGGCGAAAGAGGTGTAGTGGCCCTGCCCCTGGGTGGTCAGCCCGGTGGCCACCGTCACCGTGCCGTCCGTGCCGACCTGCACGTGCCCGCCCTCGTACGGCCCCACGCCGGTGCCCTCGACGTAGCAGGCCAGCCCGATGCCGACCGTGCGCCCCTCGCCGCGGGCCCGCTCACGCAGGTCCGCGAAGTCGTCCCATCCGACGAGGTCCTTCAGCTTCTTCAGCGACGCCGGAAAGTCGCCGGAGTCGTAGATCAGCGGTCGGCCGTCCTGGAAGGTCAGGCCCTGGTCGTAGGGCATCTCCTCGGGCTGGATGAAGTTGCGTGAGCGGACGTCGGCACGGTCCAGCCCGAGCTCGTCGGCGATCGCGTCCATGGTGCGCTCCATCGCGAAGACCCCTTGCGGGCGCCCGGCTCCGCGATAGGGCGTGACCATGACGGTGTTGGTGTAGAGCGAGGAGAACTCGCACCGGTAGACGTCCGGCTTGTAGGGCCCGAGCAGCTGTGTCGAGGTGACGATCGGGACGATTAGGCCGTACGGCGTGTACGCGCCGTTGTCGTGCCAGAACCTCACGTCCAGCGCGAGCAGGCGCCCGTCGTCGTCGAAGCCGACCCTGACGTGCTGGAGCTGGCCACGCTCGTGCGCCGAGGCGATGAAGTGCTCGCGCCGGTCCTCGACCCACTTGACCTCACGGTCCAGCGCGCGGGCGGCGAAGCAGACCATCACCTCCTCCGGCCATGGGTGCACGATCTTGACTCCGAAGCCCCCGCCGACGTCCGGGGCGATGCACTCGACCTTGCCCAGCGGTAGGCCCAGCCGGGCGGCCACGGCCGCCCGCACGCCGGTCGAGGTCTGCGTGGAGGAGTAGATGCGCAGGGCGCCCTCGGCGCCGTCCCAGCGCGCGTACACGCCCCGGCCCTCCATCGGCGTGGATGCGCTGCGCTCGATCTCCAGGTCGAGGTCGAGCACGTGCGGGGCGGCGGCGAGCGCCGCCTCGACGTCGCCTGTCTCTTGGACGACGTGCGCCGCGACGTTGTCCGGCACGTCCGGGTGGACGGCGCTCTCGGCGTCCCGGGCGGCCGCGACGCCGACGACGGCAGGCAGTGGCTCGTAGGTCACCCGGATGCGCTCGGCCGCGTCCTCGGCGACGTAGCGGTCCTCGGCGACCACCATGACCACCGCCTCGCCGACGTGGTGGACGACGTCCTTGGCCAGCGCGTACGCGGTGCGGCCGTGCGTCAGCGACGGGTGCGGGATGAGCAGCGGCAACGGCTGGCCCACCGGCCCGGGCAGGTCCTCGTGGGTGTAGACGGCGACCAGGCCCTCGACGTCCAGGGCGGCGGTGACGTCGATGTCGAGGATCCGGGCGTGGGCGTGCGGGCTGCGCACGAACGCCGCGGCGAGCGCCTCGTGACCCAGGTCGTCCAGGTATCGGCCGCCACCGACGACCAGGCGTAGGTCCTCGGTGCGCAGTACCGGGGCGCCGAACTGGCGAGTGGTCATGGCGTCGGCCCCCGTCGCTCGCGGCGGATCTCGGCGGCGCGTCGCACCGACGCCACGATGTTCTGGTAGCCCGTGCACCGGCACAGGTTGCCGGCGATGGCCTCCCGGGCCTCATCCTCGCTCGGGTCCGGGTTCTCCTCCAGGTAGGCGGCCACCGTCGTGATGAAACCCGGGGTGCAGAAGCCGCACTGCAGGCCGTGGCACTCGCGGAAGGCCTGCTGCACCGGGTGCAGCGCGCCGTCCGGCCCGACCAGACCCTCGACCGTGGTCACCTCCTGACCGTGGACGGACACCGCGAACGCCAGGCAGGACCGCACGGGAGCTCCGTCCAGCAGCACCGTGCACGCGCCGCAGACTCCGTGCTCGCACCCGACGTGGGTGCCGGTCAGGCGCAGGTCGTGGCGCAGGACGTCGGAGAGCAGGCGGCGCGGCGGCACTTGCGCCCGACGCGGCACGCCGTTCACGGTGAGTACCACCTCGACGGGCTGCTCGGTCACGGTGTCGCCTCCTGCTCGTCGCCGCCCTCGCGTGCATCCGCCGGCACAGCCGCCCTGGCGTCCGCCTCTGCCGCGCGGAGCGCCCGCGTGGTCAGAACGTGGGCGAGATGACGGCGGTAGTCCGCGCTGGCGTGGATGTCGCCCTCGGGGTCCAGTCGCGCATCGGCCACCCCGAGTGCCGCCCCCCAGTCCCCGGCCGTCTCGCTGACGTCGACGACCAGTGGGGTGATCCCCATGGAGATGTAGGCCAGGCGCGCGGTGCGCACCGCGGCGGACTCGTCCAGGGTCACCGTGGCGCCGACGCCGCACAGGGCGTAGTCGCCGTGCCGCCGGGCCACCTCGACGAAGGCGCTGCCCGAGCGCGGCGGCAGAGCCGGGAAGAGGGCCTCCACCGCCAGCTCGTCCGGCGCCACCGCAGACTCCAGCGGGCCGAGGAAGAAGTCGCGGGCATCGACGGTCCGTCGCCCGCCGGAGGAGGCCAGCGCGACTGAGCCGCCGAGTAGTGACAGCACCGCGGTCATCTCGCCGGACGGGTCGGCGTGGGCGAGGCTGCCGACGGTCGTGCCACGGTTGCGGATGGTCGGGTGCGCCACCAGCCGCAGCGCGCGCCGCAGCAGCGGCTGGACGCGGGCCGCCGCCACGTCGCGTTCGACCTCCGCGTGCCGGGCGAGGGCGCCCACTCGAACGCCGTCGCTGTCGCTGCGCACGTAGGCCAGCTCCTGCAGTCCGTTGATGTCCACCAACGCGGCCGGTGCCGCCAGGCGCATGTTCAGCATCGGGATCAGGCTCTGCCCGCCGGCCAGGACCTTGCCGTCGGCGCCGACCCCGGCGAGGACGTCGAGCGCCTGCGCCACGCCGGCCGGGCGGTGGTAGGCGAACGGAGATGGCTTCACGCCTCGGGCCTCCTCGCTCGTCGGACGGGTCGATCTCACCGGTCCGCCCCGGTCAGGCTAGCGTCGCGCACAGGGTGCGGAGCTGCCGGACGCCGACGCCGTACGCCATTGGGACGCTGTCGGCATCAAGACGCCGTACGCCATTGCTAGACGCCGTACGCCATTGAGAGGGAGGCCCGCCGTGGCGAGGATGCTGCCGATCGCCGCGCCGGTGATGTGGCAGGCGGCGATCCGGGGGGGCCCGCGGCGGTTCGAGGTGATCGGGGCGACGACCGCCGCGCTCTATCTGGGCCCCGCTCCCGCCGTCGTCCCAGGACCGGCCGACGACCCCGCCGGGGGAGTGCTCGCCCTGCTGACCCGTGACGCCGTCCGGCTGCCGTTCGGCGCGGTGCTCGCGATCGGCAGCGACAGCCGCCCTTGGGTCGGCGGCAGCGCCCGTTGCCCCCGGGACGGCGGCCTGCGCTCGCGCACCGTCGTGGTGGGCGGGGGCCGCATCCGCCTGGCCACGGCGGCCGGCGACCTGGACCTGGTCATCGGCCGGTGGCTGCACCCGGCGCGGCCCCGGGCGCCGCGATCCCGGGCGGCCCTGGCCGAGGGGGTGCAGACGGTGACACGCCTGGTGGGCGATCCCCCGGAGGCGGTGGGCCTGCCGGCAGCCGTCCCGGACGACGAGCAGCCCGACCCGGTCGCGCTGGCGCGACGCATGGGCCTCGGTCCGGGGCTGACCCCGTACGCCGACGACGTCCTCGCCGGGCGCCTGCTGGCCTCGCGGGCCTGGGGCGTCGACATCGGCGCCGAGGCGCTGCTGCGCGGGGTTGCCGGCCGGACCACCGCCGTCTCCGCGGCCTGCCTGCACAGCGCGGCGGCGGGGCACGGCGTCCCCGACGTGGTGGCGCTCGTGGACGCCGTCGGTGGGCACGGCGACATCGCATCGAGCGTGAGCGCGACCCTGCGCCTCGGGCACACCTCCGGACACGGGCTCGCCATGGGTGTGCTGACCGCCGGGCGGCACGCACTCGGGTCCGCCGCACAAGCCGCACGGAAGGACGGCGCATGACGACCCACGTGGACGTGCGATCCGGCGCCTACCACGACTCGGTCACCCTCATGCAGGTCAGCCGCGCCGTCGGCGACGCACCGGGTGTCGAGGCGGCCCTGGTCGCGATGGCGACCGAGCTGAACCTGGACCTGCTGGCGGGCATGGGTTTCCCGGCGCCGCAGGCCGGCCCCAACGACCTGGTGGTCGCGATCCGCGGGCGCGACGACGAGTCCGTGCGGGCCGGGCTGACCGCCCTCGACGTCGCCCTCGCACCGAGGTCGCGGGCGGCTTCCGGTGGCCTCGGCCAGGCCGAGCCGGCCCGGACCACCGGTGCGGCGGTCGCCCGGGCCGGCGCGTCCCTGGCTCTGATCAGCGTGCCGGGGCCGTCCGCGTTCGCCGAGGCCCTCGACGCGCTGGAGGCGGGGGCGCACGTCATGGTCTTCAGCGACAACGTGCCGGTCGAGCACGAGGTGCGACTCAAGGACGAGGGCGCTCGCCGGGGCCTGCTGGTGATGGGCCCGGACTGCGGGACGGCGGCGGTCGGCGGCGTCGGGCTGGGGTTCGCGAACACGGTCAGGCCCGGGCCGGTCGGGATCGTCGCGGCGTCCGGCACCGGGGCCCAGCAGCTGATGTGCCTGCTCGACGCGGCGGGAGTGGGGGTCAGTCACTGCCTCGGCGTCGGCGGCCGGGACCTCTCGGCCGCGGTCGGCGGCCGGTCCACCCGCCAGGCGCTGGCGATGCTCGACGGGGACCCCACGACCGAGCTCATCGTGCTGGTCTCCAAACCGCCGGCGAAGCAGGTGGAGGAACAGATCCTCGCCGTCGCCGGGGCCCTGTCGACGCCGGTGCAGGTCGCGCTGCTGGGCCGGGGGCGTCCAGATCTGAGCGCTGCGGCGCAGGCCGCGGCGCAGTCCGCGGGCGCCGGGTGGACCGAACCGCTCAGCTGGCTCGCCGCCGGTGACCAGGGTGGCCACGGCGGTGAGCGGGACGGCAGTGAGCGGGACGGCGTCAGGCGGGGCGGCGGCTGGCGGGACGGCGCGCTGCGCGGGCTGTTCGCCGGGGGCACCCTGTGCGACGAGGCCATGGTGATCGCGGCGGCCGCGCTGGGCCCGATCCGCTCGAACATCCCCCTCGAACCGCAGTGGGCGCTGCCCGACGACCTGCACGCCGCCGGACACGCGATGATTGACTTCGGTGACGACCGGCTCACCCGGGGCCGCCCGCACCCGATGATCGACCAGCGCGCCCGCCTGGACCGGCTGGCCGGCGAGGCGGCCGACCCCGAGACCGCCGTCGTCCTGCTGGACGTCGTACTGGGCCATGGAGCGCATGGGGACCCGGCGGCGGAGCTGGCACCGGCCATCGCATCGGCCCGCGCCACCGCTCGTAGGGACGAGCGAGGGCTGGACGTCGTGGTGTCGCTGTGCGGCGCCGAGGGCGATCCGCAGGGCCTGGTCCGCCAGGCGGAGGCGCTGCGCGCGGCCGGCGCCTCTGTCTACCTGTCCAACGCCGCGGCCGCTCGCGCCGCGGTGGCGCTCGTGGAGGTGCCGTGACCAACCTGCTGTCCGCTCCGTCGCTCGTCGTCACCGCCGGCGTGGGGCTGTTCGCCGATGCGCTCGCCGAGCAGGCCGTGCCGGTCGAGCAGGTGGACTGGCGCCCCCCGATGGGCGGCACCGAGGCGGCGCTGGCGCGGGTGCTGGCCGACCGTCGACGGCGTGAGGCGAACACGACCGCCGTCGCCCGGTTGACGGCCGCGGGCGCGCACCTGGTCGACGTGCGGCCTGCCCGCGAGGCCCTCGGGCTGCAGGCCGGCACGTTCCTGCACGCCGGGCCGCCGCTGGACTGGGAGCGAGCCTCGGGGCCGATGCGCGGCGCACTGATCGGCGCAGCCATGTTCGAGGGCATGGCCGCGGACCCCGAGCAGGCGGAGAGGCTGCTCGCGGCCGGGACCGGGATCGAGCTCGATGCGTGCCATCATCGCCGGTCGGTCGGGCCGATGGCCGGCGTGGTCAGTCCCTCGATGTGGATGTTCGAGCTCGAGGACCCGCACGGAGGTGGCCGCGCCTGGTGCTCGATCAACGAGGGGCTCGGCACGGTCCTGCGGTACGGCGCCTACGGCCCGCAGGTGATCGAACGGCTGCGCTGGATGACCGACGTTCTGGGCCCGATGCTGCAACGGGCGGTGCGCGCCCGCGGCCCGGTCGACATCAAGGCGATCATCGCTCAGATGCTCCAGATGGGCGACGAGGGGCACAACCGCAACCGCGCCGGGACGCTGATGCTGCTGCGCGAGCTGCTGCCTCAGATCATCGACTCCGGTGCGCCGTCGGCGGAGGTCGCGGACGTCGTCCGGTTCGTATCGGGCAACGACCACTTCTTCCTCAACCTCGTGATGCCCGCGTGCAAGCTCGCCACGGACGCCGCGCGCGACGTGCCCGGCTCGACGCTCGTGGTGAGCATGACGCGCAACGGCACCGACTTCGGGATCCAGGTGTCGGGGACCGGTGGGCAGTGGTTCACCGCGCCCGCGCTCACCCCCGACGGCCTCTTCCTCGGCGGCTTCGGGCCCGACGACGCCAACCCGGACATCGGCGACTCCGCCATCACCGAGACCGCGGGGATCGGTGGCTTTGCGATGGCGGCCGCCCCGGCCATCGTCCGGTTCGTCGGCGGGGACGTGCCGCTCGCCCTGTCCACGACCCGCCGGATGTACGACATCACGCTCGCCGAACACCCGGCCTACCAGGTCCCGATCCTCGAGTTCCGGGGCACGCCCGTCGGCATCGACGTGACCAAGGTCGTGCGCAGCGGCATCCTGCCGCAGATCAACACGGGCATGGCCGGACGGGTCGCCGGCACCGGCCAGGTCGGTGCGGGGCTGGTCACGCCTCCGCCGGAGGTGTTCCCCTCAGCGCTTCGGGCGCTGGCCGAGAAGGCTCCTTCCGTGGCGGGGCCGGCCGGACGTGGCCGATGAGGCCCGGGACGGCGTCCACGACGGCGCCGGGGTCGAGCTCGGCCCGGCCGCTCATCTGGCCACCGCTTCGGGCAGCTGCGCCAGCGCGGAGGCGACGAGCGGGGGTGTGAACATGCCGCTCGTCTCGTTCTGGACGGCCGCGGCCGCGACGGCCATCCCATGTCGTACCGCCGTGATGTCGTCGTGACCCTTGAGGACGGCGTCCGCCGTCCCGGCGAGGAAGGAGTCGCCGGCGCCGATCGGGTTGGCCACGGGGACCCGGGGAGCGCCGATCCACCAGCTGCCCCGGGACGTGGTCAACGCGGCGCCATGCGACCCCGCGGTGACGACGACGCGCAGAGCACCGCGGCCGTGCAGGGCGCGGGACGCCTCGACGCACCTCTCTGAGAGGTCGTCGCCGGATTCCTCGACGTGCTCGTCCGTGCGGCCGCGCAGCAGAGCCTCGGCCTCCCCGACGTTGGGGCTGACGAAGTCCGGTTCGCTCCCGAGGGCCGCGTCGAGGATGGTGGGGGCAGCGTCGACAAAGGCCGGCACCGAGCGGGCGTGCGCGGCCCGGACGATCTGCGCATAGGTGTCGGCGGCGAGGCCCGGCGGCAGGGATCCCGAGCACGCCACAGCTGGGGCGTGCTCGAGCTCGGCCTGTACCCGCGGCAGGAAGCGGTCGGGATCCCAGTCCTCGGCGGCCGGGCCGCGACCGTTGACAACGGATACGCGCCCGTCGTCCTCGAGGAAGATCAGGGCGATGCGGCCCTGTCCGCGGTGGCGGACGGGGACGAAGTCGCATCGCTCGGCGGCGAGGAACCGCTCGAGTCGCGGGTCCTCGATGGGTGACAGGCCGATGAGACGTGGTCTGCGCCCCAGGGCTCGCAGTGTGCGACAGACGTTGACCCCTTTTCCGCCGGCCGACTGGCTCATGCGAGTCGATCGGCTCACAGAACCGGGCGTCAGGAGAGCCAGCCACGTCGTCACGTCGATGCACGTGTTCGGGGTGACGACCAACACGAGGATCGCCTCAGACCTCGAGCGGGCCGGTCAGCGCACCGCCGCAGTGGTAGACGTCGGGTCTGCCCGGCCATACCGTGCCGCCTTCGCGCATCCGGTCGTCGAGCTCGTTGCGCCAGGTGCCGCGGTCGTCGATGAAGAAGCGGGCGGCGTGGTCCCACAGCCGGCGGTACCACGTCTCCCAGTGCTGGTTGCCGGTTCGCCGGTACAACGCGGCCGTGGCCTGGATACCTTCGCAGACAGGCCAATGCAGACGGAGGGCGGCCACGGGGCGTCCCGTCCAGTCCACGGTGTAGACCAGACCTGGTCGGCCGTCCAGCGCCCAGCCGCCATCGAGGGCCCGACGGGTCAGGGCGTCGGCGGCGTCGAGCAGCCAGGAAGGGGATTCGACGAGAGGTGAGCCGTCGAGATCGAGGAGGAAGCGTGCCCATTCCAGTGAATGGCCGAACGTGGCGCCGTACGGCCGGAACGGGTGGAGTGGCGCGTCATGGTTGTACTCCGGCAGCACCTCCCAGCGTGCACTGAAGTGCTCTGGCAGAAGCCAATCCCGTTCCCGCGCAGCGTGGTTGATGAGGCGATCAGCTATGGCGAGTCCGCGTCGGTGCCACGTGGCATCCCCCGTGGCAGAGCCGATCGCGAGGAACGCTTCAAGACCGTGCATGTTGGCGTTGGCGCCGCGGTAGTCCTCCGGATCGGTCCAGTCGGGCGCGAAGGACTCCATCAACGTCGATGTCTCGGCGTCCCAGAACCGCTCGTCGACCAATGTGGCGATCCGGTCGAGGAGCGGCGCCGCAGAGGGGTGATCGACCGTCATGGCCGTTGCCGCCGCGAGCCCCACGTGCACATGGTCATAGGTGGACTTGCGCGTCCGGGTGCCGGGCTCGGTGAACCAGCCGCCGTGGACGGTGTCCACGTGGAACCCTCGCAGCGACGTCATCGCGTGATCGAGGAGCTCACCGGATCCAGGGATGCCGTTCCGCACGCCGACGGAGGCGGTATGGGCCATCCGTGCGGTGAGGAAGAGCTGGGGACGGCGGTCGGGCCGAGGCGACCCGTCGGCGTCCTGGTAGTGGAAGCCGCCGTCCGGGCGGATCGACGCCAGCGCGAACGACAGAACGTCGGCGAAGCCTCGCTCCAACCACGTTCGATGAGGTGGGAGATCCAGCCAGGACGACGTTGTCCCCGCTTCGTGCCCCTGCCTCCCCGCGCTCACGGCAACGTGGTGCCGTCTGCAGTGCCCGTTGACCCCACGCGAAGGGCGGCAGGCGCGAACCTGGATGAGCGTCGCCAGGGTGCCATCCCGCAGATGGTACTCGGCGACCCCGACCGGCCGCGGTCCGGGACATCGTCGGCGGCGAGGGACAGCGGCGGGTGCGACCGGCGCCTGTCGGGTGGTTGATCACGCCGCCGGTGCCCGAGACGCCGTAGGGCCCGGGCGCGCGCAGGCCCGCCTGCCCGAGGCTGGTGGGCATGGCACGCAACAAAGGTGATCGCGGCGGACGACGCCGTGCGGGTGATCCTCGACGGTGACACTGTGGCCGTGGGCGGCTTCGTCGGCGTGGGGGTGCCGGAGGAGCTGGCCGCGGCCCTGGAGAGGCGATTCCTGGCAACGGGGGAGCCACGGGACCTCACCCTCACCTTCGTCGCCGGTCCGGGAGACCGGCAGACGCGAGGGCTCAACCACTTCGCCCGGGCCGGCATGGTCCGCCGGGCGATCGGCGGGCACTGGGGCCTCGCTCCAGGCCTCGGCCGGCTGGTCACCGAGAACGCGATCGAGGCCTACTGCTTCCCGCAGGGCGTGATGGCACACCTGTTCCGCGACATCGCCGCGCACCGGCCCGGGGCGATCACCCGGGTCGGCCTCGGCACCTTCGCCGACCCCCGGGTGGACGGCGGGAAGCTGAACGCCAGGACCACACAGGATCTGGTCGAGCTGGTCGAGCTGCACGGCGAGGAGTACCTCTGCTACCCGGCGTTCGGCGTCGACGTGGCCCTGATTCGGGCCACCACCTCCGACACCGAGGGCAACCTCTCCCTGGAGCGGGAGGCCCTCACCACCGATGTCCTGGCAATGGCCCAGGCGGCGAAGAACTCCGGCGGCCTGGTCATCGCCCAGGTCGAGCGGGTCACCGACCGGCACCGGGTGCCGCCGCAGATGGTCCGGGTGCCCGGCATCCTGGTGGATGCCGTCGTGGTGGCGGAACCGGCGAACCATCCGCAGACCTTCGCCGTCGACTACGAGCCGGCCTTCACCGGTGAGGTCCACGCGCCGTCCCGGGTCAAGCCGGTCCTCGGCGCGCTCGACGCGCGCGCCGTGATCGCCCGCCGCGCGGCCCGCTACCTGCGCTGGAACGCGGTGGTCAACCTGGGCATCGGCGTGCCCGAGGGGGTTGCCCAGGTCGCCGATGAGGAGGGCGTGCTCGACCTGATCACCCTCACCGTCGAACCGGGAGCGGTCGGTGGCCGACCGGCCAGCGGCCTGTCCTTCGGCGCCTCGGTCAACCCTCAGTCGGTGATCGACCAGTCGGCGATGTTCGACTTCTACGACGGCGGCGGCCTGGATCAGGCCTTTCTCGGGTTCGCCGAGGTCGACGCCGAGGGCAACGTCAACGTCAGCCGGTTCGCCGGCCGGCTGGCCGGCGCCGGCGGCTTCGTGAACATCAGCCAGAACGCCGGGGCGCTGTACTTCCTGGGGACCTTCGCGACTCGCTCCACCGAGGAGATCGAAGGCGGTGCGCTGCGGATCCGCCGCCCCGGTCGGGCGTCGAAGTTCGTCGAGAGGGTCAGCCACGTGACCTTCAGCGCGGCCCAGGCCCGCCGTCGCGGCCAGCCGGTCCGCTACGTCACCGAGCGGTGCGTGCTGCGGCTGACCGAGACCGGGCTTGAGGTCGCCGAGCTCGCGCCCGGCGTCGAGCTGGAGCGGGACGTGCTGTCACAGATGGCGTTCCGGCCCGCCGTCGCGCCGTCGCTGCGGGTCATGGACGCCGCGATCTTCGCCGTCGGTCGGATGGGACTGCGCGAGGAGAAGGTGCTGAGCCTGCGCGAGCGGGTGGCCTACCGCCCCGGGGACGATCTGCTCTACCTCAACTTCGAGGGGCTGCGGGGCGCGCTATCTGCGCTCGACCACGCGCTACTCGACCAACGCGTTCTTCCGGCTGCAGCTCGGTGAGCAGTTCGCCGGCGCGTCGCTGGACGGTCACCTCTACCGCAGCTTCGACGAGGCGCTGGACCACCTCGGCGGGTAACCGGCGGCTGTAGTCCGGTCCCTCACCACTACCGGCCGGCCACCTTGGCAAGGCAGTGCTCCTCGACGACGAAGCTCCTCGACGACGAACGATGGACGAACGAGGTCGGCTGCGCTCATGGGGCCAGTGTTGAACGATCCGCCATCTGGGCGTCGCCGGTGTGCCAGACTTGACGCGGTCGTGACAGTGAGTAGAGGGTCTGGGCAGCGATGCCCGATCTACCTGGTCTGTTATGGAACGATGCTCACTCACTGTGGAGGTTGCGCGATGACCGATCGGTCCCGACCGCGGAGTGTCAGAACCGCTCTGGCCGCGGGCTCAGCGCTCGCCCTGCTGATGGTGAGCGCAGTCCCTGCGTCGGCCGACGGAGGATCGGGCGGTTCAGGTGCACCGCTCAGCGTCATGACAAGAAACATGTACCTGGGAACCGATCTCGCGCCGCTTATTAATGCCAAGACGCCCACAGAATTCGTCGAAGCCGCTGCCGAAGGTTACCTAGAGGTCGAAGCCAGCAAGGTGTCCGAGCGAGCGGCCGGTCTGGCGAGAGAGATCAAGATCACCCGGCCGGACGTGGTATCCCTGCAAGAGGTCTACCTCTGGCGCACTGGTACGTTGGGGGATCCCGCCCCAGCCATGACCCAGACAATCAATGCGTTGGATTCGCTGAAGACTGCCCTGAAGGATGAAAGTCTTGACTACGCCGTCGCAGTTGCCCAGGACAACGCGGACATCGAGGTTCCTGTACCGGACCCACGCATCAAAGCCCCAGACGGAGCCGACGGAGCCGACGTTCGACTGACCGATCGCGACGTGATTCTTGTCCGCGCCGATCTTCGGTGGGACAACGCGCAAATGCGTCGGTACAGTGGTTATGACTGCGACCCCACAGACCCGTGCATCCTGGAGATCAAATCTGACGTTCTCGGCACGGTGCCGATCGAACGCGGATGGGTCTCTGTCGATGTCACCCGTTCGGGACTCACTTCTCGGGTGATCAACACCCACCTCGAGGCCTACGTCCCTGTCCCGGGAGTACCGCAGGACTGGAACCCGACGTATACGGTCCAGCGGGCTCAAGCCGAGAAATTGCTGACTGACGAAGTAATTCCCGGCGACGGCCAGACGCCCACGCGGGTTATCCTGTCGGGCGACTTCAACAGCGGTCCGAGCAAGCCAGATGCAATTGATGACCCGCCGATCGAGACCTTCAATGACATTCTGGAGGCTGGTTTCGTTGACACCTGGTCCGATACCCGCCGGTTCCTGCCTGGGTACACCTGGCCGATCAACGATGGTGGTTCGCGCACCGCGACTGTGCCGGATCAGCGTATTGACCACGTATTCGTGCGTGGCGCAGTCCGACCGCTGCTGGATGTGCGTACCGGCGTGTTGAAGACCCGTTCAGGTCTTTTCGTATCTGATCACCTGGGTCTGGTTGCCTATACCTGGCTCCAGAACTGATGCCCTGCGTGTTGGTTGCTAGTGACGATCATCATTGTGCGCTGTGGTTGACGGCGACCGGTCGGCCAGCGGCTGACGTCACACGGTTCGCGCCGAGAGTTCTTGCGAGGTGATGTCGCGGATTGGCGATGTCGCGAATCCGCGACATTACCGTGCACGATGGTCGACCTAGGGGCCGGCGACCCAACCAGGTCACCTGACGACACCGGCCTACCGCCGTCCGCTCGGTGGTGCTGCTCAGCAAGCCGCAGGCCGGCAGCGCCGACGTCGAAGCGCTTCAGGAGGTGACCCGAGTCTGGGAGCGGCTCGGCGTCCGCGCACACCGACACGTCCTCGGCGAGGACGGAGACCTGATGGACGCAGCCGCCTCGGCCGAACGGGTCGTGATCGCCGCCGTGCTGGTGCTGCGAGCTCGCCAGGTCGGTGTCGACACCACCCGGCTGATCCCGGCAGAGCCGGGCAGAGCCGGCCGGGACCGATTGCCACCTCCAGGTTGCCCTGCTATAGGTAGCGGGACAGGGGCCGGGCCACCTGCTCGCCGATGCGCTGGATCACCGGACGCTGCTGCCACTGCACCGGTCGGACCCGCTCAGCCCGCTCCAGGTCGGCCTCGAAGTCCTCGGCCGGCCGGGCCGGGGTGTCGCCACCCATGACGATGCAGGCCACCTCCTCGTCGTGCTCGAGGGAGCGCCGGTTGAGCTTCGAGGACCCGATCATGGCGACCTCGCCGTCCACGGTGAGCACCTTGGTATGCAGCATCGTGGGCTGGTAGCGCCACACTTCGACACCGGCGTCGAGCAGCGAGGTGTAGCAGCGCTCGCTGGCCAGCCGGGAGATGGCCTTGTCGTAGTGCGGGCCCGGCAGTAGCACCTGCACCTGGACGCCGCGGTGGGCGGCGGCCAGCACCAGGCCGAGGAACTCCTGGTCCGGGGCGAAGTAGGCGGTCTGCAGGGTGATCCGCCTCGTGGCGGCGGTCAGCAACGCGAACCAGGCCGTCTGCGTGTCGTCCCAGCCGATGCTGGCGGTGCCACGCACCACCTGGACGACGTGCCGTCCGGCCGCGGGGACCGCCGGGTTAGCGGGCGTCGGGATGGTCGGGGTCGCCGACCGTCTCGGACCAGTTCTGCACGAAGGCGGCGAGCAGGCCGGCCACCGCAGGGCCGCGCACCTGGATCTGGGTGTCGCGCCACTCGGCCGGTCCGCGGGCGTCCCCCTCCCATTCCGAGGCGATGCCCACTCCCCCGGTGAAGGCAACCTCACCGTCGACGACGAGCACCTTGCGGTGCAGCGCGTCGCGGTCGATGGCCATGGCCTCTCCGTCACCGTGCTAGCCGACACCGCCACGGCGGACACCGCCATCGCTGGCCGTGATTGGTGCGCCGTCGGTCGGGGACTCCCGCCTGACGCGTCACCGTACCGCGGCAGGTCACCGAGTTCCGCGGTCGCGGGGCCACCAGGCTGGACTAGACTGTCATATACCCCCTGGGGTATATTGGTCAGTCTCGGCAAGCCGACCCTAGAAGGAGCCCGCCCGTGTGTAGCCCCGCCGTGTGCCCCCGCTGCCGCAAGACCACCTGGAGCGGCTGCGGCATGCACGCCGACCAGGTCCTCGGCAGCGTGCCGACCGACAAGCGCTGCTCCTGCCGCTGAGCCCAGCCCGCCCGACACAGGCGGGAGACCGATCGCCGATGGCCTCTCGTGGCGTCGTGCGGTGATTTCGGTCGCTCCCGTCGACGCACTTCACTAGCCGGCGGCGCTCGGTGTCACGGTGGTGGTGTCCGCCGGCCCAACGCCGGAGCTGTTGGTGGCGGTGACAGAGACGGTGTAGCTCGAGCCGTTCGTCAGGCCGGTGATGGTGCAGCTCAGACCGGCCGTGCTGCATGTGGCGCCACCGGGTGACGCCGTCGCCGTGTAACCCGTCACCGGTGCACCCCCGTTCCAGACGGGGGCCGTCCAAGACACGGTGGCTTGGGCGTTGCCGGCGGTGGCGCTGACCCCGGTGGGCGGGGTGGGGGTGATGGTCAGGCCCCAGCGCCGGGCAAGGTAGTCCTCGACCGTGCGTACCTCGGTGGCGGTGAGGGCCCTGTTGAAGACGAGCAGTTCGCCGACGTCACCGTCCAGCGGGTAGGCATAGTTGACGATCGTGTTGGAGTTGCTGCCGATCCGCAGGTTGTCGGGGTAGGTCCGCCAGTTGCCGGAGACCTGCGGCGTCTGGGGCGTCGAGGAGTTGATCTTCACCGATTGGGTGATGTTGCCGCCGCCAGAAAGGGACAGCGCGCTGACCAGGAACGGACTCGACACCCCGAGCTCGATGGACACCGGGGTGTTGCCCGAGGTGTAGGCGACCGAGCCGACCTTGGTCGCCGAGGGGTATCCGGTGACGTAGAGGCCAGAGTGGTAGCCGGTCCACATCGCCAGTGAGCCGGCGTTGTTGGTCGCGTTGTCCGCGGTCGTTCGGGCACTGGCCACAGCTAGCACTGTGCGATCGGCCGAGCCGACGGCGCCGATGCCGGCGTTGGTGATGGCGTAATAGTCGGGGTTGGTGCGGGTGAACCGGATGGCGTTGCGCCCGTTGAGGATCGCGGAGGTGAGCACCGCCTTGGTGGCGCCGGACACGGCGTTCCAGGAGTTCCCCGATCGGTCCTTCCAGCAGCCGACACCGGTGCCGGTGCCGGCGTTCGATCCGCTGCAGTTGGTCGCCGCGGACAACGACGGTGAGTACTGGGCGTCTAGCCACACCTTGAGCGAGGACGCGGCGAACAGGGCGGTCGGGTAGCCGGTCACGGTGGCGGATGTGGATGCTGCGCCGGTACCGGCGGCGTTGGTGGCGGTGACGGTGACCGTGTACGTGACTCCGTTGGTCAGCCCGGTCAGGGTGCAGGGGCTGGACGGCGAGGTGCAGGTGCGGGTCGGCAGCGTGCCGTCGGAGGGCACGGCGGTGGCGGTGTAGGAGGTGATCGTCGATCCGCCGTTGCTGGCCGGTGCGGTCCAGGACACCGCCGAGGTGGTGTCGTCGGCGGTCGCGGCGACGGCGGTGGGGGCGCCGGGGACGGTGCGGGGGGTGACCGACGCGGAGGCGGCCGAGGCGGGGCCGGAACCGGCGGCGTTGGTGGCGGTGACGGTGACCGTGTACGCGGTGCCGTTGGTCAGCCCGGTCACCGTGCAGGACGTGGCCGGTGCGGTGGCGGTGCAGGTCTGGCCGCCGGGGGAGGCGGTGGCGGTGTAGGAGGTGATCGCGGCGCCGCCGTCCCACGTCGGCGCCGTCCAGGACACGTCGACCTGGGCGTTGCCGGCGGTCCCGGCGACAGTCGTTGGGGCGGCCGGGGAGATCTGGCCACCCCACTTGCGGGCCAGGTACTCCTCCACCTGACGGCGCTCGCCGGTGGTCACGGCCCGGTTCAGGACGACGATCTCACCGATGTCGCCGTCCAGAGGCCAGTAGTAGGTCTGGGGGGCGCTCTGGGCTGAGCCGATCCGCAGCATGTCGGAGTAGCTGCGCCATGCCGTGGAACCGAGGGTGTCGATCGTTGGCGTGGTGCCGTTGACGGAGATGTCCTGCGTGAGCTGCCCGCCGGTCAAGGCGGCGACCCCGGACAGCACCCCCGCGCCGGACACAGGCTGGCTCGCCCAGGCTGCGGCGGGCGCGGAGTTATAGCTGGTGGCTGCTGCCTGGGTTGCCGAGGGGTAGCCCTGGAACAGCATTCCGGTGTGGTACCCCGGCCAGAGGGCGATGGCGCCATAGCCGTTGGTGGTGTTGTCGGTGGTGGTGCGTCCGGCGGCGACGGCGAACATGGTGTGGTCGGCCGAGCCGACGGCGCCGATGCCGGCGCCGGTGATGGCGTAGTAGTCGGGGTTGGTGCGGATGAACCGGATGGCCGCATAGCCGTTGATGGCCGAGCCGGTCAGGACGGCCTTCGTGGTGCCGGAGACGGCGTTCCAACCAGTGGTGGCGCGGTTCTTCCAGCAGCCGATCCCGGTGCCGGTGCCGGCGTTCGACCCGCTGCAGTTGGCCGCCGCGGACAGCGACGGTGAGTACTGGGCGTCGAGCCAGACCTTGAGGTTGGTCGCGCTCATCACGGCCTTGGGATAGGGGACGACAGTGGTCGGCGCCGAGGCGGCGCCGGTGCCGGCGGCGTTGGTGGCGGTGACGGTCACGGTGTAGGTGATCCCGTTGGTCAGCACGGTCAGGGTGCAGGGGCTGGACGCCGAGGTGCACGTACGGGTCGGCAGAGTGCCGTCGGAGGGGACGGCGGTGGCGGTGTAGCCGGTGATCGCCGACCCGCCGTTGCTGGCCGGCGCGGTCCAGGACACCGCCGAGGTGGTGTCGTCGGCGGTGGCGGCGACGGCGGTGGGGGCGCCGGGGACGGTGCGGGGGGTGACCGACGCGGAGGCAGCCGAGCCGGGGCCGGTGCCGGCGCTGTTGGTGGCGGTCACGGTGACGGTGTAGGTCGTCCCGTTGGTCAGGCCTGTGATGGTGCATGACGTGGCCGGTGCGGTGGCGGTGCAGGTCTGGCCGCCGGGGGCGGCGGTGGCGGTGTAGGAGGTGACAGCCGACCCGCCGTCCCAGGTCGGCGGCGTCCAGGACACACCGACCTGGGCGTTGCCGGGAGTCGCGGTGACATTGGTCGGGGCCTGCGGGGTGATCACTCCGCCCCACTTGCGGGCGAGGTACTCCTCCACCGCCCGCCGCTCGGGTGCGGTCAGCGCGCCGCTGAACACGAGGACTTCGGGGATGGTGCCCTTCCATCTGCCGGACGGCGTGGACAAGCCCCCGGCGCCGATCCAGGCGTGGTCGGTGCCGGTGGAAAAGGCTCCGGCCGAACTCGCCCCGGAGTCGCCGTTGGCCCAGATGGACACCGACGTTCCGGAGGTGTACTCGGCCACGGCAACGCCCTGGGCCTGCCCGCCGGGCCAGGGCGAGGCGAACGCCATCGGGACACCCGCGACGTCCACGCCGGCCTGGACCCAGCTGGTCATCCGGCGCTGGCTGCCGTTGGTGGTGCCTCCGTAGGCGATCGCGCTGATCCCGTTCATGGCCACCGCAGGGTCGACCGCGCCGGCGACGACGGTCGTCCCGGTCGTGGTCCCGGTCGGCAGCAGGGCCGCACTGGCGGACAGGTATCGGTTCAAGCCGTCGAAGGTGGGCACCGAATGGCTGTTGACGGTGCTCAGGGTGGGGCGGTCTGCGGACGTGGCCTGGCTGGCGTGGTTGGCCTGGGTGGACTTGTCCTTCCAGCAGCCGACAGTGGTGGTGGCGCCGGCGCCGGTGCACGCGGAGGAGGCCACGAGGGTGGCCGGGTCGGCGCCGTCCAGCCACAGCTTGAGCCGTGCCCCGGTCATGATCGAGCTCGGGTAGGGGATCGCCGTGGTGGTCCCGGCCACTCCGGTGCCGATCGCGGACGTCGCGGTCACCGACATCGTGTAGGCGACGCCGTTGGTCAGGCCGGTGAAGGAGCAACTGCGGGCCGCCGGCACCACCACGGTGCAGGTACTGCTGGCCGGGCTGGTGGTCGCGGTGTAGGAGGTGACCGGTGAGCCGTTGTCGGTGGTGGGCGGAGACCAGGTGGTCGTCACCGAGGCGTCCCCGGCGCTCGCCGAGATCGAGGTCGGCGGGCCGGGGGGGCCGCCGCAGCCGGGCACGGGTGCCGTCGTCTCCGCGGAGGATACCCACGACTCGACCCGGACCTTGACGGTCGGGACGACGTAGTCGGAGCCGATGGTCACCGTGGTGGTCGTACCCGAGACTCCCGTGGCCAGGGTTTGTCCCGCCCCGTTGGTGACGTTGTAGACCGCACTTGGCGGGACGTCACTGGCCGGCGTCCAGGTCACCGTGCAGTCGGTGGGTGAGGTCCGAGATGCGGTCACCGAGGTCGGGACGAACGCGTCGAGGTTCGTCGCCGTCAGCGAGGCGTTGGTGCTGGTCTGGCCGGAGAAGCCTGCTCCGGCCCCGGCCAACAGCAGGGCGAGCAGGCCGACCACGGCGACCCCGAGGGTAGGCACCAGCACGTTCCGCCCGGTCCGCGCGCTGTGCGCACCGGCGAACCGGTGGCGGGCAGGCGCGGGAACGGCACGGTGCCTGCTCGTGCCGCTGCGCTGAACGCCGTGAACCGACATGCCCGGTTGCACTCCTCGACCGCCGATGTCCTTGCGGTATCTCGTCGGCAGGTCGTGGCCCTTGACCGACACGGTGGCGTGGCTGCTCGCCCGAACGAGAGCCTGGACGACTCGTCTGGCGCAGTGGTGGGACGATCGGGTGGGCTGCTCCGATCAGGTGACGGCGGGGTGGTGATCCACGCCCGCGACGGGTCGTCCCTGCACATGACCACGCCCCCGGGGTCGTCGCAGGTCACCCGGCCGGGTGTGGTCGGGCACCGACGGGACCCGTGAGGGAGCCGGCTCTGCGGACGGAGCCTTCGGGGTAGATAGGAGGGGTTGGCTGGAGGTGCGGTGCGGCTATCCCGCGGGCGATGCAACGACTATCGACTCATGGTGGCTGGTGGCGGTGGCGTCGCCGTCCGTCGCGGCGATTCGCGTGTCGTGCGGCTGCCCGTCGCCGGTCCGGTCGGCGCCGTTCTGTTCGACAGCGGCTCCGTGCGAGTGGGTCTCCGATGCCGGGTCGTCGGTCTCGTCGTCCTGGTCCACGAGGGGACGGGTCGGTGCGGCATGGGGTTCGTCCTGGGAGGAGAGGGCGGTGGAGACCAGCGCCGCACGGACGCCGGGTGTTTCGGGTTCGTCGCGGAGCTTGGGGGGTGGGGCGGACCAGTTCCGCAGCTGCTGGAGGACGTCGGCGTAGAAGGCGTCGACGGCGGCGATCACCGAGTCGATGAAGCTGCCGCGGCCGGTCCCGCGTTTGGTGCCCAGCGGGGTGATCTGGGTGAGCCGGAAGCTCTTGAGGTCCTTAGCGGGGTCGGCGATCAGCAGGTCGGGATTCTGGCGCACGGCGCCGATCAGCTCCGCGGTGCCGGGGCCACGTCCGTGCCAGACGAACGCCTCGACCCGCAGCCCGTCCGGGGCCTTGTCCAATTGCCGAACGACCCAGTTCACCCGGGTGCGCTGCCGGCCCTGCTTGGGGGCGTCGATGTCGCAGTGGCAGTGGATCTGGCCGGCACGCAGGTCCGCTGTCACCTCGAGAGTCGCGGCGGCGTCGGGGATGCGGATCCCCCCGGTCAGCGTCCCGGACGCCGACAGGGACGCCACGAGGGCCTGGGTCCGCACCGACGGATCGGCGATCTCCTTGCGGGTCAGGGCGGGTTGGACGTCCGCACCGAGGCGTTGCCCGAGCCGCAGCCCGACGAACCGCAGGAGCGCGTCGTAGCGGGCGGCGACGTCCTGGATGCCCTTGTCACCGGGGCGCAGGGTGCCCGAATGCACCGCTTGGCGGATCGGCACCCAGCTGGCGCCCATGTCCTCGAAGGCCAACGCACCCGAGCGGGGGTGCTCCAGGTAGCGGATCAGCTCCCCGAGGATCCACGCCTGGTCCGGGTCCGCGACGCCGCGGTACTCCTTCTGCATCACCGCCGCGGCCAGGATCTCCACCCACGGCACGTGGTGGAGGGCGACCTTGCGCAGCCGGCGCTTGTCCACCGTTGTGGGGTGCTGACCGGGGACGGCGGGGATCTCGTTGGAGATCGTGACGACCGCGTCGAAGCCCTGCTCACGGGCGATGTCGAGGTAGGACTCCAGCTGCTCGGCCCTCAGCTCGTTGGTCCCGGTCTTGACCTCCACCAGCGCGGTCCATGACCGCCGGCCGCGGCTGACCCGGATCAACCCGTCCGGGTACAGCGTCGTCTCGCCTGCCTCGAACGGCACCTCGATGAACGTCTGGATCGTCCCCGACGGGGCCCCGAACGGCGACAGCAGGGACTTGCCGAACTCCTTGACCGCCGGGATCACCGCCAACAGCGCGGACGTCGCCCGCCGCTCCTGCTCATCCGCGCCGCTGATCCCCGATGTCGGAATCAATCGGGCAGCATTCCAGGACTCCTCGGCCACGGCCCCTCCTCGCCTCAGATGCCCCGCCACGCTACTCACCCACCGTCACGGGCAGGTGCATTTCGTAGTCAGAGCGTCGCCGTGCCGCACGGAGACGCCCTCGAAGCAGTGTTGACACCCAGCCCAGCGCCCCTACTGGCGTGGACCCGATGGCCGCGACGATGGAGCGGGTGCTGCTGGGCGCTCTCCTGGTCAAGGGTGTGATTGGGTATGCGTCGTGTTACGCGGAGTATGTGGCCTTGGAGGCGACGGGCGTGGAGAGCGGTCGTGTCGGGTCAGTCCGTGCCGCGATCGAGTACCACTAGGACGGCGTTCGTGGTGACGAACCTTCACGCACCTGTGGTTCCAGAACTCATTGCGGCTTCCCCCTCGTGGCGGGTCGTGTGAGCACGCGCCTGGAGCGTTGGGAGGCCCGCACGGATACGCCCCTGCTGGTCGCAGCGGCCGCCTTCCTGGTCGCCTACGCGACGCCGATCGTCCACCCTCAGCTGCCGGGATGGGCCGGCACCACCTGCCGGGTGGGCAGCAACGTGGTGTGGGTGCTCTTCGCCACCGACCTATCGGTGCGGCTGGTCCTGTCCGAGCGGCGGGGACGGTATCTGCTGACCAACTGGCTGGACGTGGTCGCCGTCGCGGTGCCGATGCTGCGGCCACTGCGCGTCCTACGGGCCGTGATCGCGCTGAGCATCGTGACGCGCCGGGGCCAACGGTTCGCCCGCGGACGGGTGGTCGTGTTCGTCGCCGGTGCGGCGGGCGTGATGTGCGGCGTGGCCGCTCTGGCCGTGCTGGACGCGGAGCGGCGTAGCCCGGACGCCAACATCACCGGGATCGGGGACGCGATCTGGTGGTCGATCAGCACGGTGACCACCGTCGGGTACGGCGACCGTTATCCCACGACCGGAGAGGGCCGTCTGGTCGCGGTTGCGTTGATGCTGACCGGGATCGCCCTTCTCGGAGTGATCACCGCGGCGTTGGCGTCGTGGTTCGTCGAGCGGATCAGCGAGGTCCAGCAGGCTGAGGAACGCGCCGTGTCCACACTCGACGAACTCACTCAAGAGGTCCGGGATCTACGCGAACAGATCGCTGTCCTGCTCGGGTCGAACGGCCATGCCACCTCAGCGTCTTCGATGGCGGAGTTGCGGCAGGCGAGAGCGGACGGAGTGCATCCAGCTTCCCCCGTCCCCCACGGGGTTAACCCTCCATAACACCCAGCAGCGAGGTCGTACGGCTCTTCGGCCGAAGCGCGGCGGTTCGATCGTTCACATGCCAGGCGAACGAGCCGGCGCGTCGTCTTTCGGCTTGGGTTCCTCATCTGGTCGTCTGGACGGGCATCGAGCTCCGCCGGCGCTTGTCCTGCCCACCCGAACGGACGCCGAGGTGAGGCGACGCGCGTCGGAGAACGCGGGTCGCCCCCATCGCGCGAGCCCGGCGCAGCCTGGCCCAAGCCCGGTACACGCGGGGGTGCTGCGCAGTGTGTGGATGCGGTGCAGCTCAGGTGAACGAGTCGGCCGAGTGGGCCCGCTCGCGCAGCTCGGTCTTGCGGATCTTGCCGGTTGAGGTCTTCGGCAGCTCGCCGAATACCACCGACCGCGGCACCTTGAAGCCCGCCAGCAGCCGGCGACAGTGAGCGATCAGCTCGCTGGCCAGCGCGTCGTCCGGCTCATGTCCCGGCTTGAGCTCGACATAGGCGACCGGGGTCTCTCCCCACTTCGGGTCCGGCTGGGCCACCACCCCGGCGAAGGCCACCGCGGGATGGTGGTAGAGCGCGTCCTCCACCTCGACCGAGGAGATGTTCTCCCCGCCGGAGATGATCACGTCCTTGGCCCGGTCGCGGATCTTGATATAGCCGTCGGGTTCGAGCACGGCCAGGTCACCGGAGTGGAACCAGCCGCCGGCGAACGCGCGGTCCGTCGCCTCGTCGTCCTCGAGGTAGCCCTTCATGGTGATGTTGCCGCGGTAGACGATCTCGCCGACGGTCTCGCCGTCCGCGGGCACCGGCTCGCCGGTGTCCACGTCGATTACGGACATCTCATCCTGAAGCAGGTAGCGGACGCCCTGGCGGCCGTTGCGCACCGCCCGCTCGTGCAGGTCCAGCGACGCCCATTCGTCCTGCTTGGCGCAGACCGTGGCCGGACCGTAGGTCTCGGTGAGCCCGTAGACGTGGGTCAGGTCGAAGCCGAGTTGCTCCATGCCCTCGATCATGGTGGCGGGCGGCGGGGCGGCGGCGACCATGGCGTGCACGGTGTGGTCGATCGTGGGCCGCAGCGCCTCCGGGGCGTTGATCAGCATGCTGTGCACCACGGGCGCCCCGCAGTAGTGGGTCACCTTGTGCTCGCCGATCAGGGCGAAGATGGTGGCCGCGTCAACCGTCCGCAGGCAGACGTTGGTTCCGGAGTTGGCGGCCATGGTCCACGCAAAACACCAGCCGTTGCAATGGAACAAGGGCAGCGTCCACAGATACACCGCGTGTCGCTGCATCCCCCAGGTAAGGATGTTGCCGACGGCGTTCAGGTGCGCACCGCGGTGGTGGTAGACCACGCCCTTGGGACGCCCGGTGGTGCCCGAGGTGTAGTTCAGCGCGATCGCCTGCCACTCGTCGAGCGGCTCGGTGCGGGCGAAGTCCGGCGCGGACGCCGCGAGCAGCGACTCGTAGTCCGTCGCGCCGATGCGCTCGCCCGGGCCGTCGTACTCGCTGTCGATGACGTCGACCACGACCGGCGGGTTGCCCAGCCCGACCAGCGCCTGCGCGGCGACGCCGGACAGCGCCCGGTCGACCAGCAGCACCTTCGCCTGGCTGTGCCCGAGGATGTAGCGGACCGTCCCGGCGTCCAACCGAGTGTTGATCGTGGTCAGGACCGCCCCGGTCATCGGCACTCCGAAGTGGGCCTCGATCATCTCCGGGGTGTTGTGGAGCAGCACGGCGACCGCATCGCCGCGACCCACCCCCCGCTCGGCCAGGGCCGAGGCCAAGCGACGGCAGCGCTCGCGGGTCTGCGCCCAGGTGTAGCGCCTGGCGCCGTGCACCACTGCGAGCCGCTGCGGGTAGACGTCCGCGCTCCAGTCCAGGAAGACCAGCGGGGTGAGCGGGGCGTGGTTGGCCGGCCGTGGTTCCAGCCCGTGCTCAAAGGCCTCAGCGCCCATCCGTACCCGCCCCCGCCACCGTGATGGTCGACATCCCTGCCCCTGTTCTCCTCGCCGATGCGTCCTCGCGGCGAATCTACGGGCGGCGTCCGGTGACAGGAAGGGCCGAGTGGTTCCCGGCGACGTTCCCCGGGCCGGGCGTCCCGGGGGACGACGTCATCCAGCACCATCCGGTGGCGTCAGGTGGCGACGGGTCGCTGCCTTTTCGCTGCCTCGGCGGCCACAACGAGCTGACCTGCTAGCACCCGTCCCACCCGCGGCTCTCCAGAGGGTCCGGTTGTGTCGGAGCGCTGTTATGTACGTTTCAGCGATAACCGCGTATTCTGAGGCGATGGACGAGATGACGGTGACGCAGGCGCGGGCCCGCCTCGCGGAGGTCGTGGACGAGGCCCGCGTCGGCCACCACCCGGTGTTCCTGACCCGCCGCGGCCGCCGGATCGCCGCCGTGATCGACGCCGAAGACCTGGACGAGCTGATCGCGGCCGCCGAGGACCTGGCCGACATCAGGGCCGCCCGCGCGGCGCATGATGAGATGGCCGAGACCGGCCAGCCACCCATCCCCTGGGAGCAGGTCAAGACCGACCTCGGCCTGGATGTGTCGGCTGCCTCGGCGTGACCTATCGAATCCAGGTCGCCCCCGCCGCCCTTCGGCAACTGCGCAAGCTCGACGCCGTCGCCCGTCGTCGAGTCCAAGCGGCGATCGAGCTCCTCGCCGGCGACCCCCGCCCGGCCTCCGCTCGCAGACTCGTCGGCGGCGACGGCGAGTGGCGGGTGCGAACCGGTGACTACCGGATCATCTACGAGGTCCACGACGACGTCCTGGTCGTCCTCGTCGTGGCCGTCGGACACCGCCGCGAGATCTGCCGCGACCGCTAGCGGGAGTCTCCGATCAGATCAAGTTCGTGTTCAGAGACGGGGCAGCGCACCAGCGCCCGCGCCGCGGCGACCGGTAACACCCGGGACGTGGACGAGTAGGGGCGGACGGTCAGAGGTGGTCGCGGGGTACGGTCCGATGCCACATGCGGCAGAACACCCGTCGATCGCCCTCGTAGGCATCGAGCTCGGCCTCGATGTGGAACGCCTCAGCCGTCGAGGTCAGCACGGTGCGCGTGAGGGTGCGGATCGACCAACCTCCCCTCGAGAGGGTCCGCTCCCAGGTGGTTTCGCCGCGTGCCGACCCGAAGTCGTCGGCGACGGACGAGTATCGCTCCCGAGCAGCGGCTCCGACGACCAGGTCGATGTCGTCGAGGCGCACGACTCCCCGGTCATCGATCACCTCGAGCGTCGACCGGTCGGTTGCGAGATCACGGTGAACGAGCCAGTTGTGATGCTCCGGCTGGAGCAGGGTCCTGGAGATGGGTCGTGCCCCCTCCGGCTCGGGCAAGGCGGGAAGGTCGGCATCGGCGGGATCAGGTGGACGGTAGGGGAGAAGCAGGCGACTCCCGGCGGTGTGGACCGTCAATGTCACCGGCTCTGGCGGCGGCCAGGCCAACGGCCAGTACGACGTCGAGATCGAGACCCGCAGGCGATGACCGGCCGGGAACACCTGGGCGACGTGGTTGAGGGGCACCGTCACCGAGTAGCGGCGTCCGGGTTCGAGGGGCTCGGGTCGCATGGACCCGTCCCGGTGCGTCAGGTTGAGCAGCCCATAGGTGACCCGCGTCGCCTTACCGTCAGGCGCGACGTCGCAGAGACGAACGGCGACTTGGGCCACGGGCCGGTTGGAGTCGACCTCGAGTTCGACGACCGGTGCTCCGAGGATCTCTGTGAAACGCGTCAAGGGATCACTCTCGAACACCAGCGCTCCGCCATCCTCTTGACGTTGATCGTGGGCGAGATCCGGCCCTGATGCGTACGAACACCATTTCCCGGCGAACAGCCCCACGGTCAGGGGCGATGTGATGTGGAGTGCTGCGGGCCTGCCGGCGGAATCGCCGTTCGACAGTCCACCCCGACCCGTGAACTCCAGCGAGCGGGTCTCGATCCGGGTCGAGGGCCAGGACCGTTCCGCCACCCACCGGCCTGGACGGTGCTCGTAGCTCGTGGTCGGCGGAACGCTGTCCAGCATCCAGACCCTGAGCATCGGTTCGTCGGTGATGCCGGTGTCGACTCCCTTGAGCCACTGGTCCCACCACCGCAGCAGATCCTGGAGGAATCCTATGGCCGGCCCCGGCTTTCCGAGGTGCGGGTACTGGTGGCCCCAGGGACCGATGAGACCCCGCCGGGGGACATCGAGATGGGCGAGGAGGCGGAACACGGTGTTCGAGTATCCGTCAGCCCAGCCGCTCACCGCATAGACGGGGCAGGTGATCGCCGAGTAGTCCTCGCACACCGAGCCATAGGCCCAGTAGTCGTCGCGTCGCTGGTGACCCAGCCAGGTGTCGAGCCACAACCCGCTTCCCTCGAGTCGGTCGAGCCACATCCGGCGCCACCGGTCTCCGACCAGCTCCGGGTCGGGCGGGAGGGTGTTGTAGGCGAACATCACCGACGCCCAGGAGAGGTTGTCGCCTAGGAGGCATCCACCCATGTGGTGCACGTCGTCGGAGAAGCGGTTGTCGGTCGATGAGCACGTGACGACTGCTCTCAATGCAGGTGGACGGAGCGCGGCGATCTGCAGCGCATTGAAGCCCCCCCAGGAGAGCCCCATCATCCCCACATTGCCGTCACACCACGGCTGGGACGCAATCCAGTCGATCACCTCCAATCCGTCATTCAGCTCTTGCGGGAGATACTCGTCGGTCAGAACACCATCGGATTCCCCGGATCCCCGCAGGTCGACTCGGGCGCACGCGTAGCCGTGTCCGGCCAGGTACCGGTGGGTGATGGCGTCGCGTTCGGCAGTGCCAAACCGCTTCCGGTACGGGATGTACTCGAGGATGGCGGGTACCGGCTCGGCGGCGGCGTTCGTCGGCCGCCACAGCCGGGCGGCCAGGCGGGCGCCGTCGGGCATCGGTATCCAGACGTTGGTCTCCTCCATCACGTCGATCGGCAGGTCGGCCCGGTGTCTCATCGGGGTCCTGGGGACGTGGGTCGATGGCGAAGCGGGAGCATGCGGCGCGCAGCGTCGTACATGCGCACGAGGGTGTCGCTGTCGGGAGCGCCCAGATACAGCTCCGCGAGCTCGAAGCTGTAGCTGTCCTGGTAGGGAAGGTTGGCGAGGCGACTGCCTTCCTCGACGAGCAGCTTGAACCGGGCGTCGGGAAAGCGGTGCCGTAGGTTGGCCAGATCGTCGGCGTCCGGTACCTGCTCCATAACGCCGTCCTCGAAGGCGCGGATCATGAACTTGGCAGCGACGCCGTGCCGGCCTTGGCGCCGTGGAAAGGCGGGCTTCCTCCCTAGGGCCAGTTCTACGAGCACCTTCTGATGGCTGGCTCCGTCGACCATCAGGAACAACGGGCAGTGAGACTTGGAGATGCGGCAGTTCACCTCGAGTAGCCACAGCACATCCGTGTGCTGGTTCCAGAAGAACTCGGCGTTGAAGGGGGCGTCGTCGTACCCCACACGGCGGATCACCCGTTGCGTCGCGTCGATCATGCGATGGAGTGTCGCCGGTGGGAGTCGGGACGGGTACTGGTAGCGGGAGAAGCTCGACCGGTTCCTGTCGGATCGAATCGAGTCCACCACCCCGTAGACCACCACGTCACCCCGGTGGGAGTATCCCTCGAGCGTGCACTGGTGGTCGGTCGAGATGATCTCCTCGATGAGGCAATGGTGACCCGAAACCCCTGCCACCTCGGGGGGTAGGTCGAGGAGCGAGAGGAACTGGTCGAAGGGTTCGCCGAACCGGGCGATTCCTCGACGAATGGCGTCGAGTGCTCTGCGCAGATCCTCCCGGCTCCCGACCCGAAGCCCCAGGTGTGATGAGTGCGACTTGATCGGCTTGATCCAGAAGGGGAAGGGGAAGTCGACCACCGCCGCGTCGGAGGCGAACGGATCGAGAGCTGCGAAGAGGGGCACATGGTCGGGGACCACCTCGAGCTGCACCTTCCGGCTCCAGTACTTGTGCTCGAGTGCGGCCACCGACCGTGGCTCGGCACCATGGAGACCGAAGCGCCGCTGCAGGATCGGCACGATTCCGGTCGTCGGGAAGTCCCACCATCCAACGACCGCATCGATAGGGCCATCATCGGCTCGGAGTCGCCGCTCTGCCTCCCGCACCAACGCCAGGAAGTCCGGTGGATCACCACGCCTGGGGCGTACGTCGTCGATGCCCAGCAACGGAACGAACTCCACTGCCGAGTCGAGCTCCACCGCCGGGAGCATCGCCATGCTGAAGGGGTCGGCTCCGACGACGAAGACCCGTGCGGTGCTGCTTCTCCTCTCGGATCCACAGGTTGGGTCGATCGTTCTCGCTGTCTCGAGAGCATGCATGCTGGCTCCCTCGACTCGGCGCACCCACGTGATCTTGGGCGCATGGCCTCATTCATCCTCTGCCTCCGCCTGACCGGGAAGAAGGTGCGAAGGTCACCGAGGCCGCATTGCCGCAGTGTGGTGGGCGCGGATCGTGAGGGGTTCTGCGAGGCCGTCCCAGACGGGAACGCCGAGTGGCCGAGCGACAGAGGGCTCCGGTGACGTTCGCCCGCCCGTGTCGATGCCGCTGGGAGCTGCGGGGTTGTTCACGGTGGGCCCAACTGGACTTGAACCCAGACCACAGCGAGCGTCATTGCTGCCAAACGTCATAGCAGGTCCGGCGGGGAGGCTGCCACCATCGGTAGATGGAGTTCACGATCACCTCGGTGCTCTCCCTGTTCAGCCTGCTCGCCCTCGCATCGGGCGTCTTCTACGCCGCGCGACGGTTTCGGCTCCCGTACACCGTCCTGCTCGTCGCGGCCGGGATCGCTCTCGTCCCCGTGGTGCGCCTGCCCGTGCTGGGCCGGGTCTTCGGGTTCCTCGACGATCTTCAGCTGACCCCCGAGCTGCTGTTCTACATCTTCCTGCCGGTGCTGATCTTCGAGTCGGGCTACAGCATGAGCATCCGCATGATGCTCGACAGCGCCTGGACCATCTCTCTCCTTGCGGTCGTCGGGTTGCTGGTGTCCGCGTTCGGCTCGGCCGGGGTTCTCTACCTGCTGCTGAATGCCGTCGACATCCCGGTGCCCTTCACCGTCCTCCTCCTCTTCGGGGCGATCATCTCGGCCACCGACCCGGTCGCCGTCCTCGCCCTCTTCAAGGACTTCGGCGCCCCCAGACGACTCTCGATCATCTTCGAGGGCGAGTCGCTCTTCAACGACGGCACCGCCGTCGCCCTGTTCCTTGTCGTCCTCGCCGTCGCCGGCTCCGGGTTCCACGGGGTGCCCACCGTCCTCGCCGGCGTCGCGGCATTCGTGGTCATGGTCCTCGCCGGCGTCCTGCTCGGCCTCGGCGGCGCGAGCCTGCTGGGTGTCGTGCTGCGGCGCACGCGAACCAACGAGTTCGTCTCCGCGACCCTGCTGATGATCTCGGCGCACCTCGTCTTCATCACCGGTGAGCTCATCAACGAGCAGGGGTGGGCGGTCGGCGGCGTCGCGCTGCGGGTCTCGTCGATCATCGCGACGACGATCTCTTCGCTGTTCCTCGGCAACTACGCGAGGCACTCGCTCACGCCCCGCACCGAGGCCTACGTCGATAAGACCGTCAGCCACCTCGCCTTCATCGTCAACTCCCTTGTCTTCATCCTCGCGGGGCTGCTGTTCGCCTCCACCGAGGTCCACCTCGCGGACCTGTGGCTCGTCATGGTCCTGTCCGTCCTCGTCGTCGCGACGATGCGGGCGGTGTCCGTGTATGCCGTGACCGTCCCGGTCAACCGTCTCCATATCGACGCCGGCGTGAGCAGCTCCTGGCAGAAGATCCTCGCCTTCGGGAGTCTGCGCGGGGCGCTGGCCATCATCGTCGTCCTCCTCATTCCACCGGACTTCACCGTGCCCGGCTGGGGGCTGGAGTCGACGCCCCGCGAGTTCTTGCTCGCCCTGACCATCTCGTGCATCCTCACGACGCTGTTCCTCAAGGCGCCGTTCATCGGCCCGCTCATGCGGCGGCTCAGGATCGACCAGCTCGAGCCGGTCGAGCTCGCCCGCCAGGCGGACCTGGCCATCTACTATCTGCTTGCGGAGCGCGCCGCCTTCGACGACTCCGAGACCCTCGGGCTCGTGCGCGACGAGCACTATCGCTCGGTCGTCGACGGAATCAACCGGGCCTTCGCCCGGGCCGTCGCGGAACGGGACGGCCTCGTCGAGCAGCACGGCATCGACCTGTTCGAGAGATCCCTGCGCCTCACGGCGATCGGCGTCGAGGAGAGCACGCTCGCCCAGCAGTACGTCAACGGCGAGGTGAGCGAGCTGACCTACCGGCGCCTCCACGGCAAGCTCCAGCTCCAGATCGAGCTCATCGAGGGCGCCGACCTCGGCGGGCTCGACCCACACCGGGCCCGCGACCGCAAGGACGTCTTCGACACCCTCGTCCACGGCGTGCTCGGACTCGTCACCCGCAACCACGCGCACCGCAGCACTGTCGAGCTCCTCGAGTCGTGGCGCGCGCAGATGATCATGTCTAGGCGCGTCGTCAAGGTGCTCAACGGAATGCAGAGCGAGTTCGCCTCTCCGGTGTTCCTCGCCGAGCCGTTCGGCCGGGTCATCGCGGCATACGAGGGCTATCAGGCCGCGTGCGCCGAGGACCTCGACCGGCTGACGATGGGCCAGTCGGATGTCGTCGGGTCCTCGCTCGGCCGGATCGCCGAGCAGTCGCGCAACGCCTCGGGGCTGCGCGCCGTCGCCCTGCTGCGGGCCCGCGGGATAGCCCAGGCTGCCGACGAGGACTGGCTCACCGAGCGGTTCGCTGGAGAACGGGTCGACGGGTACACCACCTGAGCCCTTTCGAGGTGCCGTCGCCACGCCAGGCCTCTTCCTTATCAGTCCCGACACCGCACACCAGCGGGTGTCGATGGGTGGCGTCTCGTGCTCGGTCGGTGTCATCCAGCACCATCCGGTGGCGTCAGGTGGCGGCGGGTTCGCTGCCTTTTCGCTGCCTCGGCGGTCAGCGACGGCGTTCACAGGGCCGAGGTTGCCCGCTGGCCGTCCCCCACCCAGATTGCTGGTTCGATGACGCTCGGTGAGACGACCGCGGGGGCCGGCGGCGCCCTCTATCGCTCGCCCACCGCCATTCGTAGATCCCGAGCGGACCATTCGTCTATACCCTTAGACGCCTTGCCGTCTAGAGGCCTAGACTCTAGACTGTGAGCCGGGCCGAGGTGCTGAAGAAGATCCGCAAGGCGGCCAAGGCCCGGAGGCTGGCCTACACCGAGCGGGAACTGACCCGGCACACCGGCAACACCGTGGGAGATGTCTCGATGACCGTCGCCCGACACACCGAGATCCCGGACCTGTTCGCCGAGACGATCTTCACACAGCTGGAGCCCGCGCTGGGAAAGGGATGGTGGCGCAGGTGAAGACCTACACCGTGCACGCGGTCCGTGTCGACGGCTGGTGGGGCCTGACCGTCCCGCAGGCGCCCGGCGCCGTCTCCCAGGTCCGTAGCCTGGCCCAGGCCGAGGAGTACGTCCGCGAGGCGATCGCCTTCGGTACCGGCGCCGACCCCGACAGCTTCGCCGTCGCCGTCGTTCCTCAGCTGCCTGCGGCCCTCGCCGACCGGGTCGCCGCGGCCAAGCAGGCCGCCGCTGACGCCGAACAGGCCCAGGCCACCGCCGCGTCCCTGTCCCGCGCCGTGGTCGCCGAACTCGCCGACGCCGGGTTCAACGGCCGCGAGAGCGCGGTCATCCTTGGTCTGTCCAAGCAGCGCATCTCCCAGCTCGCCGCCACACGCGACCGGTCACGCCCACGACGCGTCACCGGGCAGCAGGTCGTTGCCCCACGCACACCCACCGACCCGGACACGGCCACCACGGCAACCGGACACCCTGAACAAACGCGTTGACCATCAACTCCAGCGCGGCACGTCCGCGGTGATGAGCTGCCGCGGACAACCGGCCCCACGCCACGGCCACCGCCTCGTCCGCGGGCTGGACAGCGATGGGAGAGCCAGTCGGCCGGCTCCTCCGGCCGCCCCGCTGACGCACCTGCCCCCACGTGGTCAGCTCCCCGAGCGTCACGAACGTGCGGATCGGTCGCCGCCCGAGCAGGCGCGTCGCGAACCGGACGGCAGCCGACGTCGATGGGTCAGCGAGGCGACATCGGTGTCCAGGACAGCGGGCCGCACGTCGATCAAGACAGATGAGGCCTCGAGGCCGGTCGAACGGTGAGGTGGTGATCCGTCAGGCGTTGACGCGGCTGCCGGCCGGGCTCCGGCCGATCGGCCCCCGCCCTCGACGATCGCGGAGCCACCGGCCACATGCGGCAGGCACTCCACGCACTGCTTCGACGATCCGTGAACAGCCGTCTTCGTGGGCACTCGATCTTCCAGGCACGTGATCGACCGCTGCCTTCGGCACCGGACTGGACCGGCACGAGGACAGCACCGAGCCGTCCTGGCCACGCCCGGCGCGCGGCGGCGCCCGAGGAGCACAGGGCCGACCGTGTCGACCTCGCGGGGCCATGACCCCAGCGCGCGGCACAGAGACTGCACCAGGGTCACGACCCGAAGAGCGCCGGCGCACCGTCCGGGCAGCGTCCACGGCGTCGTCACCGGCCAGGCCGAACCCGGCCAGGACGTCGAGTAGAACGCGAACGGTCGCGGCGCTGGTAGCGGCGTCGGCCTCATCGCCCGGCGGAGGCGCCCGGACCGTCGCAGCGTGCCGGCCGGGGTGCGCGGTGGCCAACATCCGGTAGACGAGTGCGTGCTAGGTGACGACGGCCGGCCCGGACCTGCCGACCTCATCGGCGAGGTCGGCGGCTGCTTCCACGACCCGGTCCATGTGTGACAGCCCCGCCCTGGGCACGCGTCGCCACCGTACGCAGGAACTCCACGACCTCCGGGGCCACGACGTCCGGACGTTGGGACGGGGGGTAGTGGCCCGCGTCGGCAACCATGAGCACCCGACCGCGCAGCCGGTCGGCGATCCAGGCCGCCTCCTCGGCGGGGGAGGGGAAGTCCGGGTCGCGCTCGCCCATCACGACGAGCGCCGGAGCAGACACGCCGTGCATCCTCTCGTCCGTCTGCAGCGCTGACGGGCCATGGTGCGCTGGAATGGGTTCATGACGCAGAAAATGGGCCTTCGCGAGTACATCGACACGTTGCGCGCGGAGGGCTACACCGTGCAGGGCAGCAAGGGCGAGGATCCGACCCTGATCGCCCCGGACGGTCGGGCGGTCGAGACCTGGCTCGAGGACTACCCCTATGACGAGTTGCTCGACCGGGAGGAGTACGAGGATGAGAAGTACCGACTGCAGACCCAGCTGCTGCAGTTCCAGTACTGGACCCAGGACGTCGGGGCCAAGCACGTGCTGGTCTTCGAGGGCCGGGACGCCGCGGGCAAGGGCGGCACGATCAAGCGATTCATGGAGCATCTCAACCCACGGGCCGCGCGGGTGGTCGCGCTGACCAAGCCGACCTCCAGCGAGGCCGGCCAGTGGTACTTCCAGCGCTACATCGCGCATCTGCCGACCGAGGGCGAGATCGTGCTGTTCGACCGGTCCTGGTACAACCGGGCGGGTGTCGAGCGGGTGATGGGCTTCTGCACCGAGGAGCAGTACCAGACCTTCATGCGTCAGGCGCCGGCCTTCGAGCGCATGTTGGTCGAGTCCGGGACGACGGTTACCAAGTTGTGGTTCTCGGTGACCCAGCAGGAGCAACGCACCCGCTTCGCCATCCGGCAGATCGACCCGGTGCGGCGGTGGAAGCTGTCCCCGATGGACCTGGAGAGCTTGGACCGCTGGGAGGACTACACCGCCGCGAAGCAGGCGATGCTCGACCACACCGACAAGAAGCACGCGCCGTGGCTGACCGTCAAGAGCAACGACAAGAAGCGCGCTCGGCTCAACGCGATACGCGCCTTCCTGAACCAATTCGACTACGAGGGCAAGGATCCCGACATCGTGTACGCCGCCGATCCACTGATCGTCGCCCGGGCCAAGCACACCCAGGGCGATTGAACCGTTCCCGACGATGCACACGAGACGCCACGCAGCTGCGCCAAGGGGGACAGGAGGTGCGCCTGTGCCAACGAGAGTCGGTTACCTCCAGAATTATGCCCTGCAGTAATGCGGGGTGCGGCGGTCAGGTTCACCCGGTCGGCCCGCAGAGCCGGATCGGCAAGGAGCACCTCCTGGCGGGGATGAACGTCTGCTGTGGATCGGCCGGACGACCGTGGGGTCGTCCTGGAGGTGATCGGGATCGACCTACCCGACTACCTCTTGATCATCCGCACCATGCCCCACGGGTTCCGGAGGACGTGATGGCATCCAGGAAGACACCGGACGCAACGGCGGACGAGGCAGGCCACAAGCGGCCCCGCTACGAGCTGGCGCCCCGGGCCGGATGTCGACCTGGAACGTGAAGAGGTGCGCGACCGGCGGGGCCCGGCGGATCACCCCGGCGTACGTGGACCAGGCCGTCGCCGACGTGCACGCCAAGACCGGCCGCGGGCGGCCCTCCCTCAGCGGGCGGGCGAGCTCCTCACCGCAGGTGACGTTCCGGCTTCCCCTGCACTGCGGGAGGAGGCCGAGGCCCAGGCCCGCAAAGAGGGGACCAGGGTCTCAGCGGTCGCCCGCAAGGCCCTGGAGGAGTACCTGGCCCGCCACCGCCACGCGTCGTAGACCCACCCGGCACGGCAGCGCCCAGGTCACACGCCGCTGCGAGCATGTGTCCGTTTGGCCACAGAGTTGCATGGGGAGTCCGTGTGCGGTGGCGAGACGGGTTGGGCATCTGCTGGGAGCCCTGGATGCAGCTGAGATCGCTCGGCTGAGCATCTCGGCGGCTCGCCCAGATGTCGCCCTCGGCGAAGCTCGTCGCCGAGCTCACGGTGACGGTGAGGAACCCCTTGCCGAGCGGGCTGAACGGCACGAACCTGATGCCGAGCTCGGCGCAGGCGGCCGTTGGCGTGGCCGGCTCGGTCGAGCGGGACGAGCGGCTCGCTGTCGACCTGTATGTCACATCGCGCGGGGACGACGCGTATGCCGCATGCGGCGGTAGCCGTCGACGGCCTTGCGGGAGCTGCGCCAGATGCCGTCGCTACCCTGCACGGCGTCGAGGCGGCCGCGTTGGGATGCCTGCCGGAGGGCGGCGACGCTGAACTCATCGTCGGCCAGAGCGGCCAGAGGCACCAGACGGGCCGGTCCGGCGACGTTGGGGACGATGAACCGGTTGAGGTTGTCCAGCATGGCCCGTGCGATCAGCTCCCCGAGGGGGCCGTGGTCACCGGCGTCGGACTTAGCGAGCGCCGCCAGGTAGGCGGGCCGCTGCTGCTTGAAGATGATCACTGGTGGGTAGCCGAGGCGCACCAGGATGAGGTTGAGCGTCAGGCGACCGGCGCGGCCGTTCCCGTCCAGGAACGGATGGACGCACTCGAACGCGCTGTGCAGCCGGGCAAGCTCCTCCGGCAATGGGACATCCAGAGAAACGCCGGCACGGACCTGGCGACCCAGGGCGCGCACCTGGTCCACCCAGCCGGTGATCTGCGCCGGCACCTCCGGCCACGGCGGCGGCCTCATCCCGGCCTCGAACGCTCGGATGTCGTGGCGGCGGAAGCTCCCGGGCGACTCCTGCTCGCTCGCCTCCGGGTGGACCGCCACTCCCCACACCGGCGCGATCGCCAAGTGGTGGATCCGGCGCACCTCGTTCAGGGTGATCAGCTCACCGTCGCTCCATGCGTCGGGCTCGAGCGCCTGCCCGTAGACCCATCGGGCCGCGTCCGCATAGCCCTTGACCTCCATGTACTCGCTCAGCGGCTTGGCCCCCACCGCCCGGCCTCGCTCCAGCAGCGCCTCAACCTCACGCAGCACCAGGGTGTTGCCCTCCAACGCCGTCGAGTGGTGCGCCTCGCGGCGCCAGATGTCCGACCAGATCGCCTCCGACTCCTTCGGGCTGGGCAGCCCACCCAACCGGGTCCGCAGCTCGACGATCGCCGCGTCCAGCCGCGCGTAGACCGTGGCTCGGCTGGGCCTGCCCCGCGTCATACCCTCACCGTCCCGATTTGAATAGCTCTACGGCTAGCCAATAGCACTTATCAAATCCCCTGAGCGGGACCCGGCCCGGCACACCGGCATCAGGACCCGAACCGAGCGGCATGACACTCCACCTCGGCCGCCCTCCGGTCACCCAGCATCGGAAGCCAGTCGAAGACGTGCGCGGCTTCAGGATCGGCAGCAACCTGACCGTTTCGATGCCGCCGAGAAGCGTCGTTAACCCGGACGCCCTGAAGGGTGCAACTTCACGGTTGCGGCTGTGACCTGGGACGACGTCGATCTGGGCTGATCACGGCTGTGGTGGTGCGGACGCTCGGTTTCGTGATCGTCTGGGGTCTTCTGGGTCTCCACTGGGCGAGGGGACGCATGTCCCACCACCAGTTGCCAACCCCTTACCGGGCATCGCTCCGGGCGGGTCTTGCGGGACACCAAAACCGGTCTGCGTCTGCTGACCTGCGGCGTTCCCGGCCAGAGTTCCCCAATCGGAGTTGAGCACGCCTCGTCGACATGGGCCTGATGCGGCTTCAATTCGGGTGACAACCCGCGCCTGTGAATGCGTCTTGCATGCTCAGCATCGAACCGCATACCATGTTCCGATGGCCCTCGTTCAGGTGCGCGATGTCTCCGAGATGACGCTCAACTCCCTCAAGGCACATGCCGCTGAACGCGGCCTGACGCTGAGCGCTTACCTCCGCACCGAGTTGGACCGCCTGGCGGCTCGGCCGACCAACACCGAAATCGTGGATCGCTTGGCGCGACGGGAGCGGACTGGCGGGCCGTCGGTGGCGGACACAGTGGCTGAGATCCGCAGGACGCGCGAAGCGTCGTGATCGTGATCGAGGCATCGGCCATGGTCGACGCTCTGGTGGACGAGCCGGCGAACCCGGAGTTACTTGCCCTCATCGCAGACACTGAGCTGCATGCCCCGACGCTGCTCGACTACGAGGTGGCGAGTGCACTGAGGGGCCATGCGCTCGCTGGCAGGCTCTCTGAACACCGGCTGGCGGACGCCGTAGACGACTTCAGCTCGCTGCACATCAATCGCTATCCGCTCTCCACGATGATGCGCAGCGTTCTCGACATCAGGGAGAACTTCACCGTCTACGACGCGGCATACATCGTGCTGGCCCAAGCGCTCGAGGCTCCGCTGGTCACAGCGGACGCGAAGCTCGCCGGGGCGCACAAGCTCGGTGTCGACGTACGAGTCCTCCGCCCACACCCGTAGACGATGCGTTTGCGGGGCCTCTGGCCCGGCGGGCCCGGGATCGCCGGCACCGGCCGGCTGCGGCAGGCCGTCTCCATCGCCCGGACCTGGCTCGGCCGCCACCCCGACACCGGCCTGGCCTTCCTGCCCCCCCGCCACCCCCGGCGCACGACGCTCGACATGTACACGCACGCGACGGCCGACGAGGACTCCCGCAGGCGAGTTCTCGGAGCGTTCGCTGCCTTTTCGCTGCCATTGGACCACGAAGCGGTCGTCACCGACACCGCCACTGAGGAGGGGGAGGCCCGCTGACCTGCAGATACGTCGGGTGGGCCTAACTGGACTTGAACCAGTGACCTCTTCCTTATCAGGCACGTCCGGTGAGGCTCCGACCTGCCCTCATTCGGGGCTGAGCTGCGACGATGCGTCCCACGGAGTCCGCCATGATGCGGCGCGATCCGGGGTCGTTGTCACTCAGTTGGTCACTCAGCCAGCTCACCGCCGCCCAGTTCAGTGCCCCGAATGCATCTGGCGCAGTTCGCGCGAGGCCGTCGCCACCTACCGACACACCCGACGCCCACACGCCACGTGGCGGACCTCGCGGACCGGGTGTCGAGCAGTCCGGTACGCAACGACCAGTGCTCGAACTGTCCAGCGGCACCCTTGAGGAACGGTCGTCTGAACCGGACGGCGGCGCGCACAGGTTTGTTCGGCGTGTGGCGTTGTGTCGTCACCGCCGTTCCTCTCGTACCCTCGAGGCATGGGTGAGCAACCGGTCAGCGTCTCCGCCGACGATCTGGCGGCGGCGACGCGGCAGGCCCAGGTCTGGCAGGACGCCGTCCACCGGGCCGAGCGGGGGGAGGTCGTTCCCGTGATCGCCCACGGGGAGCACGTGGCCGATGTGGTTCCCTCCGGCGAGCTCGACCGGCTCCGCGAGACCATCGAGGTCCTGTCCGACCATGAGCTGGTCCGTGCGCTGGCCGACCGTGAGCCCGTCGTCCGTGGCCGCGCCGCGATCGACGACCTCGTCGAGCAGCGGACTGCCCGACAGCGGTCGTGACCGATCGGTACGAGGTAGACCTGACCCGAGCTGCTCGCCGTGCCCTGGCAGAGACGCTGACGCTCGACGTCGCGATGGGTGTCTCGGCGTTCCTCCTCGGCCCGCTCGCGGACAATCCCCGCCGCGTCGGCAAGGAGCTCGACGCACCACTGGCTGGCGTGTACAGCGCCCGCGTCATGCGTGAGTGGCGCGTCCTGTACCGCATCGACGACGAGCATGGTCGGGTCCTCGTGCAGGCGATCAGCCATCGACGGGATGCGTATCGGGCGCCCTGACCTCGACAACGCTGCGGAACGACCAACTGACCCTGAGGATGACCTTGTGGGTGCCCGAAACTCGGCCGGGCGTCGCTGACCTGCGAGTTCCACGACTGGCCCGGCTGGCAGGATCGGCCCGGTGAACCTAGGTCTGGCTTAGGTGATCGCTCGTCGTCTAGCCCTCTAGGGATCGTGGCGTGCGACGTCTAGGGATCGTGGCGTGCGACGTGTTCCATGTGGAGACCGTCACCCTTCGACGCCTGTACGTGTTCTTCACCCGCACCGTCGACGGTGTGATCGGTCCTGCGTTCTGCGGGACTGGACCCGGCACCCCGCCGGTCGGGTCCGACCTGGCAGCAGTTCCTCACGGCCCAGGCCGAGGGCATCGTGGCGTGCGACCTCTTCCACCTCGAGACCACCACCCTGAAACGGCTCTACGTGTTCTTCGCCGTCGAGCACGCCACCCGCCGGGTCCGGATCCTCGGGATCACGGCGCACCCGACGGGAGCCTGGGTGACTCAACAGGCCCGCAACCTGCTGATGGAGGCCGACGACGCTGGCCGGCGGATCAGGTTCCTCATCCGGGACCGGGACACCAAGTACACGGACGCGTTCGATGCCGTCTTCGTCGGCGCTGGCGCGGATATGATCACGATCCCGGTCCGGGCGCCTCGCGCGAACGCGATCTGTGAGCGGTTCGTGGGCAGTGTCCGCCGCGAGCTGCTCGACCGGATCCTGATCCTCAACGCGTTGCACGCCAGGGCCGTCCTGGGCGAGTGCGAATCCCACGTCAACACCCACCGACCCCACCGTGCCCTGAAGTAGGCCGCACCGTTGCGAGCACTCCCCCGGCCCCGGCAGACCCCGACGCCTGCCTCCGACGACGCGACCGGCTCGGCGGGTTGCTCCACGAATACGCGCAGGTCGCATGACGATTGCAGAGTTCTCGGCACCCACACGACTCCCGGCCGCCGAACGCGACGACGGACCCAGATCGACTGAGACCTGACACCGTCAGGCCGCTGGCGCTCGTGTACACCGCACACGTACGCGCCCGTTCGATCTAACGGATTTCTAACGGATGACCTTCAACCGGATCGTCCACTACCCGCAGCGAGCGGTTGACCTGCACAAACACGGTGGGCCTAACTGGACTTGAACCAGTGACCTCTTCCTTACGTATCAGTCCCGACACCCCGCCCGATCGGGTGTCACAGGGTGTCGTTCCGTGCGGGGACGCTGTCAACGGGTGCCATCCGCTGGCCCCTGATAGCGGCGGGTTCGCTGCCTTTTCGCCGCCTCGACCCGGGCAGGCCGGTGGGTGCGGCTGTGCCGAACGGGAGTCGGGTTGCCTCCAGAATTATGCCCTGCAATAATATCGAGGTGCGGCGGGTCAGGTTCACTCGGTCGGCCCGCAAGCACCGGATCGGCACGGCGCACGTACTGGCCGCGATGAACGCCGCCGGTGACCCGCAGCGGATCCCCGCCACGGGTGACCTCGACGAGCGACTGCTCTGGATCGGCCCGGACGACCGTGGGGTCGTCCTGGAGGTGATCGGGATCGACCTGCCCGACTACCTCTTGATCATCCATGCCATGCCCCGAGGGTTCCGGAGGACGTGATGGCACCCAAGAAGAGGACGACGAAAACACCGAACACAACGGGCAAGAAGCGCCCCCGCTACGAGCTGGCGCCCGGGCCTGATGTCGACCTGGAACGTGAAGAGGTGCGTGACCGGCGCGGTCGGCGGATCACCTCGGCGTACGTGGACCAGGCCGTCGCCGACGTCCACGCCAAGACCGGCCGCGGGCGGCCCTCCCTGACCGGACGAGCACGTTCCTCCCCCCAAGTCACGTTCCGGCTTCCCCCGGCGCTACGTGAAGAGGCCGAGGCCCAGGCCCGCGAAGAAGGGACCAAGGTGTCAGCGGTAGCTCGCAAGGCCTTAGAGGAGTACCTCGCCCGCCACCGCCACGCGTCGTAGACCCTACGTGACAAGCGACGGTGATGGTGTCGCGGGGATCGGCACCGACCTGCAACTGCCTGACCGCGTACTGATCATCCATGCCATGGCCCAAAGGGCCTGGAGGACGTGATGGAACCCGGGAATGCCCGCGGGACTGCGAGACGCGGCGCGATGATCGCGCTGGCCGAAATTCCCCAGGGGTGCTCATCGAAGGTAAGCAGTCACGGGGGCCGGGCTGGTTGATCAGGCGGCGAGGGCAGCTGTCGCGGAGTTCTGGGGTGGCATGGTGGCGGGCACGTCGAAGCGGGTGGTGAACAGCCAGACCTGGTCGGCCTTGCGTTGCAGTCGTTGCGCCAGAACGAGTCCGGGGTGGTTGCCCTTGTGCCATCGGCGGGACAGGTTGGCCGAGATGCCGACCGCGACGGCCTGGTCGTAGTCGTGCCGCAGCGCTTTGAGCCGCTCGTGGTCGAGGTCCTTGCCGGCGGCGCGGCCTTGACCGTCTGGTTCGCCGCGTGCAGGGCGTCGGCGGCCTGCCGGGTCCACACCTGGGCGTCGGGTTCGATGGCGTGCACGTCGTCGAGGTGGCGCCACAGGTGGGCCAGCCACTGCTGCACCCCGGTCAGGTCGTCGTCGTAGCTGACGTAGCAGCGAGGTCACCTGGGTCTGCAGCGACTCGATCACAGCGGCCTGTTGGGCCACCAACGTGGCCAACTGGTCGTACGTCGGCTGCGGCTGCACCACCGAACACAAACATGATCACAAACCGGACGCCAGCACCGACACGCGAAACCCGATCCGCTATGAGGACTCTTCGTTCGACTTGGGAGCGTGCCGCTGCGGCTGCGGCCGCGAGACTACTGTAAGTCGCTGTTCCTTCCGGGGCACGACCAGCGCGCGATCCACGCGCGCATCGCTCAGGTGGGGTCGGTGGCTGCCTTTCCCGATTGGTTCGATGAGACGTGGACAGGAGAGCAAGGCGCCACGCGTTCCACCTCGTGACGGTCCGTCCTCAAGAGGTGTGCCAAGCACGCCTCAGTGGGTGTGCCGCGTTGACGACGGAGATGGTGTCGTCGGAGGTCAGCCGCTTTCGTTGACCAGCCACCCGATGAAACGCCGGCCCTCGGGCCGGCGTTTCCGCGGGTGCGGCAAGGATGGATGCCAGGAGGTGGAGCGGGCACCGGGGTACGAGGTGGCCGAGACCACCGGTCCCCCTTGCGCACCCGATGGCCGGTCAACGAATCAGCCTGGAATGGTGAACGAAACACTCGGCCGGAGGCTCCGCCCGAGTGTTTCGTCGTTCAGGCGGGTCGTGGGCCGGCCGAGCACGCCTTCCGTCCAGTCGGTCGACTGGTTGTCGCACCCGCTGCGGCGAGAGAGGTCGGGATCCACCACCGTGGCGACCTTCTCGAGCCGCAGGCCCGGTTTGGCAACTGCTGCGAGCTGACGCCGTAGGGCTGCTCATGGACAGCCGAGGCCGGCGTCGCGCGCCCTGACGATCGCCTCCGAGCGGGACGCCACCTGCAGCTTGGCGAAGATGCTGGTCACGTGGTTGCCCACCGTGCTCGGTGACACCGAGAGCCGTCCGGCGATGGCGGCGTTCCCGAGCCCCTGGGCGATCAGGCCGAGGACCTCACGCTCGCGTGCGGTCAGCTGGGGGAAGGCGGGCGCCTCTCTTCCGGGTCGGGTGAGGAATGACAGCGCCCGGCTGGCTACGCCGGGCCCGAGGATGACGCTGCCCGACGCGACCGCGGTGATGGCGTGCACCACCTCCTCCGGGTTTGCACCCTTCAGCACGTAGCCGCGGGCCCCCGCGCGCATCGCGGCGAAGACCGAGTCATCGTCGTCATGCATGGTCAACATGAGGATCGCGACCTCGGGGGCGACCCGCTGGGCCTCCCTCGCGACGTCGATGCCCGAGCCGTCCGGCATGTTAATGTCGAGCACCAACACGTCCGGCTTCTCCGTCACCGCGACCCGAACCGCTTCACGAGCCCCACCCACGGCAGCCACCAGCTCCATGCCCTCGACGGCAGCCAGCAACGCGCGGAGACCCTCACGCACCAGAGCATGGTCGTCGGCCAGCGCGACCCGAATCGTCATGAGACCTCCCCGCAAGGCAACGTGACCTCCACCCGGCCACCCGTGGCCCGCGGCCCTGCCACGACCGTTCCCCCGAGCTCCCCGGCCCGCTCGCGCATCGACGTGAGCCCGACCCCGCTGACCCAGGCGCCATTCACCGGCTGTCCGTTGTCCTGCACGACGAGCCGCAGCTCGTGCTCGACCGGGGTGAACACGACGGTGACCGCCGTAGCGCAGGAGTGGCGGACCACATTGGTCAACGCCTCCGTCACGATCCGGTAGGCCGCCACCTCCACGGCCGCCGGCAGCCGTGGGACCGCCCCCGAGACCCGGACGTCCAGAGTGCCGAGCGTGTCCGCGTGCTGCTCGAGCGCCCCCAACAGCCCGAGCGAGTCGAGCACTGGCGGGCGCAGCGCCTGTGACAGCCGGCGAATCTCCTCGATCCCCGACGTGGTCTGCCGGCCGACCTCGTCGAGCAGCGTGGCGGCAGCCGTCGGGTCGGTGTCGAGCAGACGGCGGGCCGCATCGGCTTTCAGGGTCACCGCGGTGAGGAGCGGGCCGACCCCGTCGTGCAGATCCCGGCCGAGCCGCCGACGCTCCTCCTCCCGCGCGGACACGAGCGATTCCCGAGCCTCCTGGAGCGCGGCCGAGTTGAGCGACTCCTGGACCGCGACCGCCACTGAGCTGGTCACGAGGCCGAGCACCCGTTCGTCCCGGGGTGAGAAGCGACGCTCCCCACGGCGTAGACCGACTTCGAGCCTCCCGACGGCTTGGCCGCCCGAGACCAGATCGACTCCATGGGAAGGTCCGTCGACGGATCCGTAGGTGGTGAGCAGTTCGCCGTCGACCTCGATCGCCGCCCAGGGCAGGCGCAGCGCGATACACAGGCCCTCGAGAACTCCGGCGAGCCCGGTCTCCTCCAGCCTGGTGCCGATCTCGGCCATCGCCCGCACAGGGTCGTGGCGAGATCCGTAGAAGAGCCGGTCCAGGCGGTCCTGCAGGAAGCGGCGTACGGGGTTGAACGCCAGCGCGATCACCAGCGTCGCGAGGACGGGCGGCCCGTAGGACACCCGGGCGCTCAGCGCCCGATCGGTCCCCGCCACCATGAGCGCGTACGTCGCCACCACGAGACCCGTCATCAGCAGGTAGAGGAAGGACCGCGAGACGACGAGACGGATGTCAAGCAGTTGGTGGCGCAGAATCGCCACCGCGATGGACGCGGGGACCAGCGCGATGACGTAGATCCCGAGGAAGCTCTCGAGGCGGAACAGGTCGTTGACCACGAAGGCCGTCACCATGACCACCGAGCCGAGGAGGAGCCACAGCAGCTGTCGTCGCACCTTCTCGCCAGCACTCCGGTAGCGCGCCACCAGAGCCAGCAGAGCTCCGCCGAAGACCGCGAGCGCGACGACCTCGCTGGCCACCGGCACCCATGCGGCCTCGCCGACGGTCGGCCAGTGCAGCAGCCCGTGGACACCGAGGGGGACTGTCAGCGTCAGGTCGGGCAGGGCGGCGAGCGAGCCGAGGAGGACGGCATTGAGAACCGCCAAGCCCACGAGCGGCCGCCATCGCCCGCTGGGCAGGGCCCCGTCCGGGAAGAGCAGCAGGGCCATCGGCAGGAAGAAAGCGACTGCCACCGCCCAGCCCAGGTTCGTCAGATCCGTCAGGAGCCGCCAGCCGAATGCGCTCGAGCCAGGTCCGGGTAGCCAGGCCAGCGCGGCGTAGCCGGCAGCGCTGGTGCCGAAGCCCAAGCCGGCTGCGATCAGCATCCAGCCCACCGGGTGGCCCGGGCGCCACCGAGCGATCGGGTAGCCGCCGAGAGCCAGGCTCACCCCGAGGACAGCATTGCTCAGGACCAGCCCGTCATTGACCAACTGGTCCTGGGTCAGGCCCGAACGCAGGCTACCGACGCATGCGATGAACACCTCGACCAGCACCAGCACCGTGGCGGCATCGGCGAGGAGTACGCGTCGGCGGTCGGGCTCCACGGCACCCATCATCGACCCCCCCGACCCCCACCGGCGTAGGGGCAGGCCCCTAGACCTCCCGTGAGAGGTCCGGCCCGGGTCAGGGCCCTGCCTACTCCCGACCGGGCCCGGAACGGCGCGACGCTCGAGACGACGGAGCAACCGTCCTAGGAAAGGGAGACACAGATGACACAGACACGAGGCGCCGGTTCGGACCCGGTCGACACCACCGGTACCCGCACGACCACCACCCAGGGCGAAGTCGGTCGCCCGGTACCCGACGACCGCGGTTTCTACCGCACCGCCCTAGCTGTGGTCGCACCGTTGCCGATGGCGGTGATGGGCCTTTCGTACCTGCTGATGGAGATGCCCGGCGACGGACCGTTCCAGGACATGGTGGACGCGGCCGCTCGCCAGTCGGCCCTGTTCGACTGGCTCCCCTGGCTGACCCTGCTGTGGTTCGGGTTCCTCATCCCCGCGGTGATCGCCGTGGCAGCCGTCACGCGCCGAACCTCGCCGCGCCTGACCGCTGTCGCGATCGCGCTGACCGTGCCCGGCTTCGGCACTGGGATCGCCGGGCCCAACGACCAGCTGATGGCATACCTGACCCAGCGTGACGGCCTCGACGTCACAACCGTCGGCGAACTGGACAAGGCCCTGTGGGGCCTGCCCTACGTCGGGGTTGGCTCGTTGCTGTTCATCGTGGGCATCGTGATCGGCCTGCTCCTCCTCGGCATCGCGCTGGCTCGCAGTGGGGCGGTGCTCTTCGGGGTGGCGCTGGCTGTCGGCGGATTCACCCACCCGTTCCTGTCCCCGCTCGGGCACGTGGTCACCGGTCTCGGCCTGTGGGTCGCGGCCGTGGGCTTCGCTGGCGCCTCGCTCGCGCTGCTCCGGACGAGCAACGACGACTTCGCTCCCGCCCCCGTCGGACGCTCACGCTCGGCGCGCTAGCTACTTCGACCTGAAGAAGTCGGTTGGGTTGCGGCGGGCTGGTCCGGCACGCCGTGGGATGGCTGGTGCAGGGGCGAGGGGTCTTCCTGGTGGCCCGGTCACCCGGCCAGGGCCGCAATCTTGACGAGGTTGTGGGCGAGGACCGCGTGCCCGGTCCAGATCCGGGCTCCGGTCAGGCCGTCCAGGCGGGTGCGGTCCATGCCGTAGCCGCGTTTGAGGGCGCTGATCCGGCTTCGCTGCCGGTTCTCCACTTCACGATCCGCCGAAAGGATGGTCGGTGCTCGACTGCTTGGCGGGCTTGGCCGGGTCTGCCCTTGCGGGGATCACGACGGTGCGCACCCCGAGGTCGCGTACTGCGTTCTCGGCGCTGGCCTCGCCGTAGCCGCGGTCGGCGGTCACGGTCCTTGGGGTTCGGCGGGTGCGCTTGGTGACTCGGTCGATCGCGGGCGCCAGTTGTGGGGCGTCGGGCGGGTTGCCCAGTTCGGTGGTGTGGTCCAGGACGACACCGTCGGCGCCCTCGACGATCTGGGTCTTGTACCCGAACTCGACCGGCTTGCCGAGGCGGCCCTTGGCGATCGGACGGGCGTCGCCGTCGTGGAGGCTGACCCGCCGGGTGGCTCCGTCCGGGGTGATCCCGGCGAGGCGTTGGCGGGTCTGGGCGGCGATCTGCCGGGCCGCGGCGAGCAGCTCGGCGAGGTCGTTCACGGCCCGGGCGAGCGGCCCGCGTCGCCGGCCGGCGTCTGCATCGGCGCCGCGCTCGCGTGCCTGGACCCGGGCGCGGGACAGCGCGCGGCGGGCGTTGGCCAGCAGCCGGTCGGCGTCCGCGGCGGCGCGTTCGGCCAGGTCAGCGAGTTCGCCGGTGACCTTGCGGACGGCGGCCAAGGGCGTCGTCGCGGTCCTGCGCCGCGCGGGAACGCAGCGTGGCGCCGATCGCGTGCGCACGCCGACCGGCCGCCCGGCCCCGGTCCCGGTCCCGGTCCCGCACTGTGGTCCGGGTTGCCCCGCCGGCGGCCTGCACCCGCTTGACGGTGGTCGCGATCCGGCGGACCGCCCGAGCCAGCAGGCCCGAGTCGGTCGGTAGGCCACGTCCGCGGCCAGGACGGTGGTGTCGGCGCGGACCCGGCCGGTGCGTAGCAGCTTGGCCGCGGTGGCCTGGTCCAGCAGGGCCTGGTTCAGCCCGTCCACCGCCGCGGTCCCGCATCGGGTGGTCAGCTTCATCAGCGTGGTCGGGTGTGGCACCCGGGTGTCGATCCCGATCCGGCAGAACCGCCGCCACGTGATCGAGTCCGACACCTCCCGGCACAGGCTTTCGTAGCCCAGCCGGTAGCGGTGCTTGAGGAACATCAACCGCAGGTAGGTCTCGACCGACGGAGCACCCGTCCCACAGCCGTCCGGACAAGCCGGCTACCAGGTCGCCCCGTCGACGGTGTGGTCGATCCTACGCTGCGCGGGACTGGACCCGGCGCCGCGACGGTCGGGTCCGACCTGGGGGGAGTTCCTGACGGCTCAGGCCGAGGGCATCGTGGCCTGCGACGTCTTCCACCTCGAGACCATCACCCTGCAGCGGCTCTCCGTGTCTTCGCCGTCGAGCACGCCACCCGCCGGGTCCGGATCCTCGGCGTCACGGCGCACCCGACCGGCGCGTGGGTGACTCAACAGGCCCGCAACCTGCCGATGGACCTCGATGAGGCCGGCCGTCGGATCAGGTTCCTCATCCGGGACCGGGACACCAAGTGCACCGACGCGTTCGACGCCGTCGTCACCAGCGCCGGCGTAGATGTGATCACGATCCCGGTCCGGGCGCCTCGCGCGAACGCCGTCTGTGAGCGGTTCGTGGGCAGTGTCCGCCGCGAGCTGCTGGACCGGATCCTGATCGTCAACGCCGCTCACGCCAGGACTGTCCTGGCCGAGTACGAAACCCATTTCAACACCCACCGACCCCACCGCGCGCTGGGCCAGGCTGGACCGCTGCGACCCCTCCCGTCCGTGGCAGCGGACCCGACGGCCACGGTCGTCCGGCGTGATCGCCTCGGCGGCCTGCTCCACGAATACGCGCAGGTCGCATAGCTGATGCAGAGCTTCCGACACCCACAGGTCCGGGTTCCCCATCCCCCTTCCGATCCGTACGCGCGGTTTCCCGCATACGGCCTACCTGATGACCGGTGCCTGCGCATGCCTCAACCGGCCGCGCCGGTCGACCGGACTACGTGGAGAGCCGAGGCCGGTCGGGTGAAAGGGGGCTGCCGTGAGCCTGTCGGACTACGAACGGCGTGCCTTGCGCGAGGTGAACGAGCGCAAGGAAGGGCAGGTGGCGCGATCACCGAGGACCATCGTGCCGCGCCAGGTCAGACGCCGGGCCGGCGACCTGAGCGCGAAGGCGGGCCAACTCCCCGGAGCGAGCAAGGTGGCCGAGGCGTACACGAGAGCCCTCCAGGGTGCAGCGACCGCCGCGGCCAAGACGTCGACGGCGACGCTGTCCGAGGACCGTGTGCTTCGTGCCTTCCGACGTCGGGGGGCTGACGTCGAGAGCCTGGAGGACATCCGATCCCTTGACCTGTTCGTCGTGGAGCGACGCGTCAAGCTCGCGGTGCAGTTCGGTGGTCGCCTCACGCAGCGCAAGCTCGATCAGCTGGTGCCGGTGGTCGGTGTCGGCGCCGGTGCGCTGCTGAACTTCAAGCTGATCGACGACATCGCCGAGGCAGCCCACTGGGCCTACCGGGAACGATTCCTGCTCGCCAAGCACGAGGACGCCAGCGTGGCCCCGGTGGTCCCGCCCGTGCCGGGCGGCCCCACCGACGGGGTCTCGGAGGAGAGCATCGACCTGCTGGGCATCATCAACGCCGCGACTCACCCCGAACCGGGCATGCCCCGGGGTGGTCTTCCCGGGCCCCAGCGGACGCCTGGCCGACTCGCGCGGCCGCCGCCGAACGCGACGACGGACCCAGATCGACTGAAAGCTGACACCGTCTGGCCGTTGGCGGTCGTGTACATCCACGCACGTACACACCCATTCGATCTAACGGAATTCTAACGGATGATCTTCAACCGAAGTCGTCCACAACCGTCACAAGCGGCTGACCTGCACAAACACGGTGGGCCTAACTGGACTTGAACCAGTGACCTCTTCCTTATCAGGGAAGCGCTCTAACCGACTGAGCTATAGGCCCGATGCGCAAACGCGCGTCGATGAGCGTATCGCAGGCGGCAAGGCCCACCCAAACCGCCGAGTCGACCCGCGGAGGGCACGGTCACGACGGGCACCACCAGCACCATCGCCGACCGGCGGCTGGACGAGATCCTGCCTGCCACCCGTCTGGCTGCGGGCCTACTCCTTGGCGGCCAAACGGCGGATCTCGGCCTGGATCTTCTCCTCCGTCGGCTCGGGGGAGATCACGTCCCAGATGTGGAAGGCCAGACCGATACCCCACCCGAACATCGGGAAGATCGGCCAGAAGAACCCCGCGCCGCCGATGACCCAGATGGTGGTCAGGAAGCCGTTGACCAGCACGTAGGCCAGCACGTGGGCCTGCAGGTCGCGGCGGGCCTTGAGCCGCTTCGTCGCCTCGTCTCGCAGCAGATCGGCCTTGACCTCATCCGGGCTGCGGTACGGGGGCTCACTGGTGTACCTCTGCTCGGTCACGGCACTCACTTCCTTCCCGCCTGGTGGACCGGACCGACCTCACCAGTCCACCGCACCGCGCAATCCACAACCAGAGGCGAACGTCCGGACGGCGAGGCCCGCCGCGGGCACCTCGGGACCTCCGAGCCGACGCCGGCAACCGCACATCCGACCCGGTGAACGATCGCGAAGATCGCCGCCGACAGGCCTCATGCCGCGCCGGGCAAGGGGCCGATGCTCCTGAGGTGAACCACATCTTCGAGCTCCTCGCCGCCGACTCCGTACTGCTCCTGTTCGTGTTGTTCGCCATCGGCACCGCCCTCGGCAACGCGCAGATCAAGGGCATCCACGTCGGACCGGCCGCGGTGCTGTTCACCGCGATCGCCATCACCGCGATCGCCTCGACCTTCGACATTGCGCTCTCGGTTCCCGCCGACGTCGGCGTCTTGGGCCTGCTGCTCTTCACCTACACCGTGGGGGTGATGTCGGGGCCAAGCTTCTTCGCCGCCCTGCGCACCGGGGCCAGAGTGATGGCCATCGTCGTCGGCCTCCTCATGGTCGCCGCCCTGGTCGCCGTCAGTCTCGGCAACACTCTCGGCCTGAGCGCCCCGACCATCGCCGGCACCTTCGCCGGCGCCCTGACGAACACTCCGGCACTGGCCGCCGCGAGCGAGCGAGCCGGGGACGCCGCAGCCCCCACGGTCGGCTACTCGCTGGCCTACCTGGGCGGCGTCCTGGTCATGGTCGCCGCCTCCGCGTGGGCGCTCCGCAGGCCTGATCACCAGGACGCGCCGTTCCCGCTGACCCACCTCACAGTTCGGGTCGAGCACGACGAGCTGCCTCCGCTGAACGAGATCGAGTCCCGCTACCGCGGAGCTGTCGCCTTCTCCCGGGTGCGGCACGGGGAGTCCCACCCGATCGAGGTCGCCGACGACGACGAAGTGCTGAGCACCAACGACCTGGTCACCGTCGTCGGTCCGAGCGACGTCGTCGACCAGGTCGCCCGGGACCTCGGGCACCGTAGCTCACACACCCTGGTCGCCGACCGCAGCGATCTGGACTTTCGCCGGATCACCCTGTCCCGCCCCGACCTGGCCGGACGTACCGTGGCCGGTCTCGGACTGCACGCGCTGTTCGGGGCAGCGGTCTCTCGAGTGCGTCGCGGCGACGTCGACATGGTGGCCGCCGACCGTCTGGTGCTGCTGCCCGGCGACCGGCTGCGGGTGATCGCGCCGAAAGACCGGATGCACGAGGTGTCGGACTACCTCGGCGACTCGATCCGGGGGCTTTCCGACATCAACCCGCTCGGCCTGGCGCTCGGAATGGCGCTCGGCGTCCTGATCGGCGAGGTGCCGGTGCCGGGGCTCGGGTTCGGCATCGGCGGGGCTGCGGGAACCCTGCTCGCCGGTCTGGTCCTCGGCCGACTCGGCCGGATCGGACCGGTCGTGGTCACCGTGCCGCACGGCGCGGCGTCCGCCCTCTCGCAGTTTGGGATGCTCGCATTTCTCGCCTACGCCGGTACGAAAGCCGGAGCCCTGTTCCTGCCCGCCCTGACTAGCGGTGAGGCGTGGCGGGTGGTGCTCCTCGGCCTGGTGGTCACCGCCTTCATGGCGCTGGCCATGCTGGTCGTGCTGCACCGCGTGCTCCACGTCGGCGGTACTCGGGTGGCCGGGGTGCTCGGCGGGGCCCAGACCCAGCCGGCCGTGCTCGCCTTCGCCAACGAACGGACCGGCTACGACACCAGGGTGGCCGTCGGCTACTCACTGGTCTTCCCGGCGGCGATGATCGTCAAGATTCTGCTCGCTCAGGTGCTGGTCGGGCCGTAGCCCCAACCGCGCTGCGGAGGGTCAGAGGGACAGGGTCAGTCGTCGGAGAGGGTCACATGCAAGCCGCCGACCAGGCTGCTGGCGATGTTGTAGAGCACTGCACCCGCGGTCGCCAGCGCCATCATGATCACGACGTTGATCACGGCGATGAACGTCGCCAGCGAGATCACCTTGCTCAGCCCCACGTAGTCGTACAGGTCGAACTGCGACTGAACGCCGCCGACGTCGCGCAGGGTGGCATTGAGGCTGCTGAACACGCCCATCTGGTTGAGTAGCTGCCAGAGCACGACTGTGGCCATCACCATCGCGATGCCCAGGCCTACCGACAGCAGGAACGACAGCTTCAGCGTCGACCACGGGTCCACCCGGGCCACCGTCAGCCGCGCGGTGCGCGGAGCCATGGTGGCCACGTCGGACGGCGGGAGCCCGGGCGGAGCGGGGGTCGGCTGGCCGCTGAACGGGGCGCCGGCCGAGGTGGCGGCGGGCCCCGGTGCGGACATCGCGGTACCCGTCGCGGTCCCGCTTGCGGTTGCTGCACTGCGAGCGGCGGCGGCAGCGGCAGCGGCAGCGGCAGCGCGCCCGATCCGGGGCGGCCCTCCGGGTCCACGGTCCGATTCGTCGCAGCGGTCCCAGCCCCGGCTGATCCCGCTGGTCCGGCTGATCGCGCTGGTATCGCGTTCTTCTGCGCCGGGGAGGGCCGCGAGCCCTTCGCGACCGACACGCTTGGCAGCGGCTCCGTTGTCGGCGCGCCCGTCGATGTGGCACTCGATGCGGCAGGACTGGCCTGGCCGGTGTCGCCGGATCCGGCGGCGCGGTTGCCGACCTTTGGCGCCGTACCCGCGCGAAACACCTGGTCGGACGAACTCACGCTCACCTCCGGGACGCAGACAACCACTTGACGGTACGCCATCGGAGCCCCCGTCGCCGCCGATCGTGCTGCCGGCGGGCGCGCCTGACCCTGCTGATGCTATCGGCTGGTTCCCCTGCGCCGTAGATCACGCCCGGGTCCGATCGCCGTGCGGACAAGGAGTCATCCGATCGACGCCGGCCTACTCAGCCGAACCACTGGCCTCGTCGCCGGTACCCTCGCTGCTCCCGGGTTCCTCGCCGGTCACCGCCCCGTCGGCAGGCTCCTCCTCGGCAGGCTCCTCCTCGACGAGAGTCCGCTCGGCGTTCCGGGCCACGGCGATGATCCGGTCACCCGCGTCGGGCTTGGCGAACACGACGCCCATCGTGTCCCGGCCCTTGGCCGGCACCTCTGAGACCGCCGAGCGCACCACCTTGCCGCCCTCCATCACCACGAGCACCTCGTCGTCATGACCGACGATCATGGCGCCGACCAGGTCGCCGCGCTCGTCGCTGAGCTTGGCGACCTTGATCCCGAGCCCGCCCCGTGACTGCGCCCGGTACTGGTCGACCATGGTGCGCTTGGCGTAGCCGTGCTCGGTCGCCACGAAGACGAACGCGTCCTCGACGTCCCGGACGACGTCCATCGACAGCAGCCGATCCGCGCCACGGAACCTCATGCCGGTGACCCCCGACGTCGCCCGTCCCATCGGACGCAGCGCCGCGTCGTCCGCAGTGAACCGCACGGACATGCCCTTGCGCGAGACCATCAACAGGTCCGCGCCTTCATCGACCAGGCGAGCCGAGACCAGCTCGTCGTCGTCGAGCAGGTTGATCGCGATCACACCGCCGGAGCGGTTGGAGTCGTACTCCGTGAGGCGAGTCTTCTTCACCCGCCCGCCCCTCGTGGCAAGCACCAGGTACGGCGCGCAGGCGTAGTCGGGGATATCGAGCACCTGCGCGATTGTCTCTCCGGGCTGGAAGGCGAGCAGGTTCGCCACGTGCTGGCCCTTGGCGTCCCGCGCCCCTTCGGGCAGCTCGTAGCCCTTGGCCCGGTAGACCCGGCCCAGGTTGGTGAAGAACAGCAACCAGTGGTGCGTGGTGGTGACGAAGAAGTGCTCGACGACGTCGTCGCTGCGTAGCTGGGTCCCGCGCACCCCCTTGCCGCCGCGACGCTGGGCACGGTAGGCGTCGGAGCGGGTGCGCTTGGCGTACCCGTCCCGGGTGATCGTGACGACGACCTCCTCGACGGGGATCAGGTCCTCGGGGATCATGTCGCCCTCGTAGGGCACGATCTGCGTGCGCCGCTCGTCCCCGTGCCGGGCCACGATCTCGGAGAGCTCGTCGGAGACGATCGTCCGCTGCCGCTGCGGCGAGGCGAGGATCGCCTGGTAGTCGGCGATCTGTTCCTCGAGCTCGGCCAGCCGGTTGATGATCTCCTGGCGCTCCAGCGCCGCGAGCCGGCGGAGCTGCAGACCGAGGATGGCCAGTGCCTGATCCTCGTCGATCTCCAGCAGGTCCATTAGGCCCCGTTTGGCCTGCTCGGCGGACGGCGAGCGCCGGATCAGCGCGATGACGTCGTCCAGGGCGTCCAGCGCCTTGACGTAGCCGCGGTAGATGTGGGCGTCCTTCTCGGCCTTGTCGAGCAGGTAGCGGGTACGCCGGACCACGACGTCGATCTGGTGGTCGACCCAGTACCGGACGAACTTGTCCAGGCTCAGGGTCCGCGGCACGTCGTCGACCAGCGCGAGCATGTTCGCGCCGAAGGTCTCCTGCAGCTGGGTGTGCTTGTAGAGGTTGTTCAGCACCACCTTGGCCACGGCGTCGCGCTTGAGCACGATGACGATCCGCAGGCCACCGGTGCGGCTGGAGGTGTCGTCGCGAAGGTCGGCAATGCCGGTGATCCGTCCGTGGTCGACCAGCTCGGCGATCTTCAGCTTCAAGTTGTCCGGGTTGACCATGTAGGGCAGCTCGGTGACGATCAGGCAGGTCCGCCCACGGGAGTCCTCCTCGACCACGACCACGGCGCGCATGGAAATCGAACCGCGCCCGGTGCGGTAGGCATCCTCGATGCCGCGGCTGCCCATGATCAGGCCCTGGGTGGGGAAGTCTGGTCCCTTGATCCTGAGCAGCAGCTCGGCGAGCAGTTCGTCGTCGTCCGCCTCGGGGTTGGCAAGCAGCCACTGGACGCCGTCCGCCACCTCCCGCAGGTTGTGCGGCGGGATGTTCGTGGCCATCCCGACCGCGATCCCGGTCGAGCCGTTGACCAGCAGGTTCGGGAATCGGCTGGGCAGGATCACCGGCTCCTGCGTGCGGCCGTCGTAGTTGGCCTTGAAGTCGACGGTGTCCTTGTCGATGTCGCGGACCATTTCCATGGCCAGTGGCGCCATCCGGCACTCGGTGTACCGCATGGCTGCGGCGGGGTCGTTGCCCGGGGAACCGAAGTTGCCCTGGCCGTCGACCAACGGGTAGCGCAGCGACCACGGCTGGGCCAGGCGGACGAGGGTGTCGTAGATCGCCGAGTCACCGTGCGGGTGGTACTGACCCATCACGTCACCGACGACGCGCGAGCACTTCGAATAGCCGCGGTCGGGGCGGTAGCCGCCGTCGTACATCGCATAGAGCACCCGGCGGTGCACCGGCTTGAGACCGTCGCGCACATCGGGCAGTGCCCGGCCGACGATCACGCTCATCGCGTAGTCGAGGTAAGACCGCTGCATCTCCAGCTGCAGGTCGATGGGCTCGACCCGGTTCCCGCCGGTGCCGTCGGTGCCGTCGGGTCCGCTGATCGCCGGGCCCTGAGGTGGCTGCTCGCTCACGTGATTCCTTTGCTCCGGTCAGAGTTCTCGCTGGTCGTGCTGTGGAGGCGAGGGCGTTTGTTTCACGGGAAACCAGAAGCTCGCCGTCCGGGGGTTCGAACGAAATGCCCAGTCAAATGTCCAGGAAACGAACGTCTTTCGCGTTGCGCTGGATGAACGAGCGCCGGGACTCGACGTCCTCGCCCATCAGGACGGCGAACACCTCGTCGGCGGCCGCAGCGTCCTCGAGGGTGACCTGACGCAGGATGCGGTGTGCCGGGTCCATCGTGGTCTCCCACAGCTCGTCGGCGTTCATCTCGCCCAGACCTTTGTAGCGCTGGATGCCCTCTTCCTTGGGCAGCTTCTTGCCGACGGCCATGCCGGCCGCCATCACGGCGTCCCGCTCGCGGTCGCTGTAGACGTACTCCGGGGCGGCTTTGCTCCACTTGATCTTGTACAGCGGAGGCTGGGCCAGGTAGACGAAGCCGCCGTCGACCAGCGGCCGCATGAACCGGAACAGCAGCGTGAGCAACAAGGTGGTGATGTGCTGGCCGTCCACGTCGGCGTCGGCCATCAGAACGATCTTGTGATAGCGCAGCTTGGTGATGTCGAAGTCCTCGCCGACCCCGGTGCCGAACGCACTGATCAGCGCCTGCACCTCCTGGTTGGCCATCACCTTGTCGATCCGGGCCTTCTCGACGTTGAGGATCTTGCCGCGGATCGGAAGGATCGCCTGGGTGCGCGGTTCGCGGCCCATCTTCGCCGAACCACCGGCCGAGTCGCCCTCGACGATGTAGATCTCGCACTCGTCGGGGTTGGTCGACTGGCAGTCCGACAGCTTGCCGGGCAGGCCGCCGCCGCCGAGCAGTCCCTTGCGCCGCGTCGCCTCGCGGGCCTTGCGCGCGGCCATCCGCGCCGCGGCGGCCTGGATCGACTTGGTGATGATGTCCTTGGACTCGCGCGGGTGGCTGTCCAGCCAGTCGGTGAGCTGGCTGCGGACGACGCGCTGTACGAACGTCTTGGCCTCGGTGTTGCCGAGCTTGGTCTTGGTCTGTCCCTCGAACTGCGGTTCGCCGAGCTTGATCGAGACGACCGCGGTCAGGCCCTCGCGGATGTCGTCACCGCTGAGGTTGTCGTCCCTCTCCTTGAGGAAGCCCTTCTCCCGGGCGTACTCGTTGACCAGCGTGGTGAGCGCCGCCCGAAAGCCCTCCTCGTGCGTTCCGCCCTCGTGCGTGTTGATCGTGTTGGCGTAGGTGTGCACGCTCTCGGAGTAGGCCGTCGTCCATTGCATGGCGATCTCGACCGAGAGCGCCTTCTCGACGTCCTCGGTCTCGAAGTCGATCACCTCGGGGTGGATCGCGTCGGACTTCTTCGAGGAGTTCAGGTGCCGCACGTAGTCGACCAGGCCGCCGTCGTAGCGGAAGCTCACCGCCGGCGCCGTGCCGTCCTCGTCGGCGTGGTCGGGCCGCTCGTCGACCAAGGTGATCTGCAGGCCCCTGTTGAGGAAGGCCACCTGCTGGAACCGGCTACGCAGCGTCTCGAAGTCGTAGGCAGTCGTCTCGAAGATGTCCGGGCTGGCCCAGAAGGTGACCGTGGTGCCGCTCTCGAGCGTCGCCTCCCCCCGGGCCAACGGCGCCGCGGGGACGCCCAGGTTGTAGGCCTGGCGCCAGACGTGGCCGTCGCGGCTCACCTCAACCTCGAGACGGCGGCTCAGCGCGTTGACCACAGAGACGCCGACACCGTGCAGACCACCGGAGACTGAATAGCCGCTGCCGCCGAACTTGCCGCCGGCGTGCAGCATGGTGAGCACCAGCTCAATGGCGGGCTTCTGCTCGACGGGGTGCATGTCCACCGGGATGCCACGGCCGTTGTCGATCACCCGGACCCCGCCGTCGGCCAGCAATGTGACCTCGATGGTGTCGCAGTGGCCGGCAAGGGCCTCGTCGACGGAGTTGTCGACGACCTCGTAGACCAGGTGGTGCAGCCCTCGTTCGCCGGTCGAACCGATGTACATACCGGGCCGCTTACGCACCGCGTCGAGACCCTCGAGGACCGTGATCGCGCTGGCGTCATAGTCGCCGGGCTGTGCTGGGACGGTGCTCGCCGATTGCGGAGCAGGACTGGGCTGGGAGGTGGCGATCTGGTCGGTCACAGGTGCACGCACTCCTGACGCATCGACGGCTGGGGATCGTCACGGAACGGCACGATCCCCTGGCACGACTCGGGCGGTCCGCGCTGCCCCTCAGGACCCTGGTCATAGGCCCGGCGAGGTGTTGCTACGCGACCGCCGCGAGACATCCCATTCTACCTCGGTACAGGGGGGTGATCTGCGCTGTTGACCGCCCGTCAGAGGCGTTTCTGCCCGATTCTGGCGTGCGAACGGATGGGTTGGCGGGTCCCTCTACGCGGGGCCAGGGTCGGACGCGTCTGAGGGGCGCACAGGTCACCCCCCGATGAGCACAACGTCACGCCGTGCCCGTCTAGCGGGCACCGCGTCACGCCGTGCCCGGCCGGCAGGAGGGGCACAACGTCACGCCGTGCCCGTCTAGCGGGCACAACGTCACGCCGTGCCCATTCGGAGGGGGGCGGATCAGCCGCGCAACGGGTGCGCGAGCTCGTCCTGGGGCAGCCGTGCCCACAGGATCGCCACCATCGCGATCACGCCCGGCATGGCTCCGGCGACCAGGAATGTCGTGCGCAGCCCGATCAGCTCGGCGACCGGCCCGGCCAGGGCCATCGAGACCGGCATCAGGCTGAGCGAGACGAAGAAGTCCAGCGACGAGACCCGGCCCAGGAGCTCGGGCGGCACCCGCCGCTGCAGCAGGGTTCCCCAGATCACCATCGGACCGCCGAACGCCGCTCCGAGCACGAGCGCGGCCACCACGACCACCCAGACCTGGTCGGCCCGGCCGATCACCACCAGCGGGAGACTGCCCAGTCCCCAGGTCAGGTTCATCGCCGTGAGGTAGCGGCGCGGCATCGGCAGCGACCCGACCAGCACCGAGGCCAGAGCGCCGCCGAGCCCGAACGCGACCAGGACCCGCGCGTGGTCGTTCGGACCGCCGTCCAGCCGGTCCTTGACCAGGAACGGGATCAGGACCTCGATCGGACCCATGATCAGGAGCACCAGCAGCGAGGCGAACAGCAGTGACGCGAGCAGCCACGGCGTCCGAACCATGTAACCGAACCCCTCACGCACGTCCTGCACGGCCGATCGCACGGGGTGTGTCGCCGTGTCCGACCGCCTGGCCGCCACCTCGCGACGCACCGGTGTGCGAGGGACGGTGGTCAGGGCGGCCAACCCACCGGCCGAGGCCGCCACCGCAACCCAGACTGCTGCGGCCGGGGAGGCGACGGCCACCACCGTGCCGGCCACAGCCGGTCCGATCGCCTGGTTGAGCGTGGGGCGCACCATCCCCTCGAAGCCGTTGACCGCGAGCAGATGGGTCATCGGCACCAATGCCGGGAGCCAGGCCGAGTAGGCGGGGTAGTAGAACGCCGAGGCGACACCGAGTGCGAACGACACCACGGCCAGTAGCGCCAGGCTGTTCTGGTCACTCTGCGAGCCCAGCGCGACAACCGTCATGCCCATGAGTTCGGCGCCGGACACGACGAGCAGGATCGACTTCTGCGGGACCCGGTCGGCGACCACCCCGGCCAGCAACGCCGGCAGCAGGATGCCCACCGACGAGGCCGTGGCCACCAGCGATAGCTGGGTCGGCCCTCCGCCGAGCCGGATCACCTCCCAGACCAGGGCGACCACCCAGACACCGAGGGCGAACATGTTGAGCACGAGGGCCGCGGCCAGCCGGCGATAGGCAGGAGTCCGGAATGGGACCAACAGCCGGGGCAGCCGCCGTCCGGTGTTCATCGGCCGATGATGCCAGCCCTGCGGCCCGGTCTCGTGGGCACGGCGTGACGTTGTGCCCGCCAGACGCGCACGGCGTGACGTTGTGCCCAACACGGGCCGGACGTTGTGCCCAACACGGGCCGGACGTTGTGCCCAACACGGGCCAGACGTTGTGCCCAACACGGACTCACCGCTGTGCACAGCTCGGGCTGGATACCTACCCGTAGGTGTCGCGCGGACCCACTCCACCCGGTGCGGACCGAGGCCCGCGTCGCCACGACGGCGCGGTCGGGCCGAGCACGACAACCTTGGTCACTACGCCTTCGCCGACCTCCTCGATCAGCCGGCGCAGCACCTGGGGAAGCAGCAGCCGAAGCTGGGTCGCCCAGGCCGTGGAGTCGGCCCGCACGGTCAGCACTCCGTCGGTGAACGTCTCCGGCGTGCAGTGCGTAGCGATCTCGGAGCCGACCACGGCGTCCCAGCGGCCGATCACACCACCGATCGCGACCGGGGTCTGCCAGCCTCGCTCGACGACGAGCTTGTCCAGCGATACGGCCACCGGCTGCGGGTCGCGCCCATCCGGGTGGGCGCCGGAGCGCATCGAGGCGTCACCGCCACGTCGGCGCCACCCGGCGAGCCGGCTGCCGCGGGTGGGTCCGGACGGCGTCGCGGGGCTCAGCCCGCGCTGCCGGGCGGCGGCCCTGGCTCGGTTCAAGGCGCCCCGGACGGCGTCGTCCGCGACGTCGTCGGCCGTCTCATCGGAACCCGCGGGCTGACCGGGGGGCTGACCGGGGGGCACAGGGTGGACAGTTTCTCGACGACTCGCGGGCGAGTCGTCGAGAAACTGTCCACCCTGTCCGTCGTTGGGATCTACACGGTCACCGGACACGACGCACCTGACCGTCCATCACGTCGATCCTGGCTCCGGCGAGCACCTCGGGCACGTCGGCCGGCACCGCGGCGGTGACCAGCACCTGCTCCGCGGGGGCGACCAACTCGGCCAGACGCGAGCGCCGTCCGGTGTCGAGCTCGGCGAACACGTCGTCCAGGATCAGCACCGGCTCACCATCGCCGTCGTCGCCGGTGTCGGCCTTGAGCAGCTCGTAGGCGGCCAGCTTCAACGCCAACGCATACGACCAGGACTCGCCGTGGCTGGCATATCCCTTGGCCGGCACCTCCCCGGCGATTCCCGACCCGGCTGGTCCCGCTGACGACGCGCCGAACTGCAGGTTCAGCAACAGGTCGTCCCGATGCGGCCCGACCAGGCTCACCCCGCGCTCGAGCTCGCGAGGACGCGCCATGGCCAGGGCCTCCAGCATCCGGGCGCCGAGCAGGTCACGGCTGCGCTCGGGCTGCGGCAGCTCGGCCGTGACGTCCTCCCCGAGGCTGGACCGGTAGCCCAGCACCGCCTCGCCCTGGCCGGCCGCCACCGCGCGATAGGCCTCGGCGACCAGTGGAGTGAGCAGGTGCACCAGATGAAGCCGGCCGGACAGCAGCTCGGCCCCGGCGGTGGCCAGGTTCGAGTCCCACACATCGAGGGTCCGGACGTCGCCGCGCCCGGCCCTGATCGTCGCCCCCGCGCTCTTGAGCAGGGCGTTGCGCTGCCGCAGCACCCTGTCGAGGTCGGTGCGCACCCCGGCGAACCGCGGCGCCCTGGCGACCAACAGGTCGTCCAGGAACCGGCGCCGGCCGTCCGGGTCGCCCTTGACCAACGCCAGGTCCTCCGGGGCGAACAGCACGCTGCGCAGCAGGCCGAGCACCTCGCGTGCCCGGGGGAGCGGCGCCCGGTTCACCCGGGCCCGGTTGGCCGCCCCCGGGACGATCTCCAGCTCGACCAGCACCGGACGCTCGGCCCGTTGCACCGCCGTCCGCACGACGGCGCGGGAGGCCCCGATCCGCACGAGCGGCGCATCGGTGGGCACCCGATGGCTGGACAGCGACGACACGTAGCCGATCGCCTCGACCAGGTTCGTCTTGCCCTGCCCGTTCGGCCCGATCAGGGCGCTGACCCCGGGCTCCAGCGGCAGCTCCAGCTCCGCGTAGGAGCGGAAGTCGCTCAGTGACAGGTGGGTGACGTGCACGCCCGGACCGGGTCACTGCCCGGCCGTGGTCACCGCATGGCCGCCGAACTGGTTGCGCAGCGCGGCCACAGCTTTCATGGCGGGGGAGTCGACCTGCCGCGAGGAGAACCTGGCGAACAGCGCCGCGGAGATCACCGGCATCGGCACCGAGTTCTCGATCGCCTCTGCGACCGTCCAGCGACCCTCGCCGGAGTCGTTGACGTAGCCCTTGATGCCGGCCAGCTCGGCGTCATCCTCCAGCGCCTTCACCAGCAGGTCGAGCAACCAGGACCGGACGACGGTGCCTCGCGACCACGCCCGGAAGCAGCCGTGCACGTCGGTGACGATGTCCTTGGCGGCGAGCAGCTCGTACCCCTCGGCGTAGGCCTGCATCAGGCCGTACTCGATGCCGTTGTGCACCATCTTGGCGTAGTGCCCGGCACCCACCGAGCCGGCGTGAACGAAGCCATCATCGCGCGGGCCCTCGGGCCGTAGTGCGTCGAAGACGGGCATCGCCTGCGCGACCAGGGCAGCGTCACCGCCGACCATCAACCCGTAGCCGTTCTCCAGGCCCCAGACCCCGCCGGAGACGCCGCAGTCCAGGTAGCCGACGCCCGTCCCGGCCAGAAGCTCGGCGTTGACCACGTCATCGGTGAACCGGGAGTTGCCGCCCTCGATCACCAGGTCCCCGTCGTCGAGCAGTCCCGCGAGCTCGGTGACGGTCGATGCGGTCGGCGCTCCGTGCGGCACCATGATCCAGACGATCCGGGGGGCCGGGAGCGCTGCGACCATGTCGGCCAGCGACCCGGCGTCACTGATCTCGGGGTTGCGGTCGTAGCCGGTCACCTCGACCCCGGCGTTGCGCAGCCGGGTGCGCATGTTGGCGCCCATCTTGCCCAAGCCGACCAGACCGATGTGCACGGGCTCCTCCTGCGGGATCGTCTTCTGGGGTCAGCTGTTCAGCCGCACCGGCAGCACGAGGTAGCGGAAGCCGTGCGGCGAGCCGGCCGCGCCGTCGGTCTCAGGCTCTACGGGGGCGATCACCACCGGCTTGGTCGGTTGGGTGAAGGTCATCCGGGTCAGCTCGGTGTTCACCCCGGAGAGGCCCTCGAGCAGGAACTGCGGGTTGAAGGCGAGAACGACCTCCTCACCGCCCAGTTCGGCCTCGACCGCCTCGGAGGCCTGCGCGTCCTCGCCCTGGCCCGCCTCAAGCACGATCGAGGAGTCGGTGAACCGCAGCCGGACGGCGGCATGGCGGCCGGCGACCAGCGAGACCCGGCGGGCCGCCTCGACCAGCGCGGCCGTGGCCACGACGGCGTCCCCGGTGTGCTCGCTCGGGAAGAGGCCGAGCACCTGTGGGTACTCCCCGTCCATGAGAAGCGACGTGGTGCGTCGCCCACCGGCCTCGAAACCGATCAGCTCACCGGCGCCCGCCTGGGGCAGCGCGAGGCGGATCTCCCCGACGGCGCCGAGCGCCTTGGACACCTCGGACAGGGTGCGGGCCCGGACCAGCGAGGAGATCTCCAGCCCCGGCGTGGCCGGCTGCCAGGCAAGGGTCCGGACGGCGAGCCGGTACCGGTCGGTCGCCATCAAGGTGAGCCGGTCACCCTCGATCTGGGTCTGGACGCCGGTCAGCACTGGCCGGGTGTCGTCACGGCTGGCGGCGACGGTCACCTGCGCCACCGCCTGGCTGAAGTCCGATCCGGAGATGGCGCCGATCGCCTCGGGCATGGTGGGCAGGGACGGGTAGTCGTCCACCGGCATCGTGAGCAGGGTGAACCGGCTCGCTCCGCAGACGATCTCCACCCGCGATCCGTCGGTGGCCACGTCGACCGGCCGCGCCGGCAGCGAGCGGGAGATGTCGGCGAGCAGTCGACCGGAGACCAGCACGGTCCCCGGGTCGGAGACCTCGGCGACCGCCTCGACCCGGGCCGAGACCTCGTAGTCGAAGCTCGACAGCCGCAGCACGCCGTCCGGGTCGGCCTCGATCAGCAGCCCGGCGAGCACCGGGACGGGGGGGTTGCTGGGCAACGCGCGAGCCACCCAGGTGACGGCGTCGGCCAGAACATCTCGCTCGACCCTGAACTTCACGGAATCCGCCTTTCTGCCGTGGCGCGGGGTGCTGCGGCCGAAGGGGAAGCGGGCTGGTCATCGGAGTGGGCAGCCCGTGGAGGTCGGCGCGGCACGACATTACCGCGAGCGGTCCCGCCCGGCAGACTCGGCGGAGGTCGCTCGTCAAGGGGGCGCCGGGCAGATGTACGTGGGTCATCCATCATCATCTCTCGATACAGAGTCTGTCGTAGCGGCTGTGGAACCTGTGGGTAGCCGGCGTCCGGGCTGGTCAGCAGCGAGGTGGCCTGTTCACCACTGGTGGAGGCCCGGCCCGGGGACCGTGGACGGGCTGTGCACGGTGTGCCACTACGTACCGCTGAACAGGTGTGCCGTCCACGTCCTTGCCGGACGAGTCCACACCGTGGTCGGCACCGTCCAGGTTCTGTCCACAGGTTATCCACGGCAGTGGATGACTGTGACGGGTGGTCAGTGCGGGTCGGGAGTTGCGGATGCCGGTAGTGCGGTGATCTGGGCGAATCAGTGTTCTTCGAAGACGTTGGCCGACAACGGCAGCCATGAGTCGCGGTGACAGGGTTTACGCACTGTTGACTAGTGACGACCCTGGATCCACAGACTTGTCCCCACACTGTGCACGAATGGGTGTCAGAACGGGGTGGTCGGCCCGATCCCTGCGCGCGAACCGGTCGGGCGAACCGGTCAGGCGAACCGGTCAGGATCGTGCGGACTGTCGGATCCGGTTGGTCAGCTCGGTGACCTCGGTGTAGGTCTTGCGGCGTTCGGCCATCAAGTGCCGGATCTTGCGCTCGGCGTGGATCACCGTGGTGTGGTCGCGGCCCCCGAACTGCTGGCCGATCTTCGGCAGCGACAGGTCGGTGAGCTCCCGGCACAGGTACATGGCGATCTGCCGGGCGTTGACCAGGGCCCGCGAGCGCGAGGACCCGCACAGGTCATCGATGGTCACCTCGAAGTACCCGGCGGTCTGGGCCATGATCGTCGCCGCTGTGATGGCAGGGGTGTCGTCGTCCGGGATCAGGTCCTTCAGCACGATCTCGGCCAGTGACAGGTCGACCAGCTGGCGGTTCAGGCTGGCGAACGCCGTGACCCGGATGAGGGCGCCCTCGAGCTCGCGGATGTTGGTCGAGATCTTGCTGGCGATGTACTCCAGCACGTCGTCGCGCACTTCGAGCCGCTCACCGATCGCCTTCTTGCGCAGGATCGCGATCCGGGTCTCCAGGTCGGGCGGGCCGACATCGGTGATCAGACCCCACTCGAACCGGCTGCGCATCCGTTCCTCGAAGCCGGACAGCTGTTTGGGCGGCAGGTCGGAGGTGATCACGACCTGCTTGTTCGCGTTGTGCAGGGTGTTGAAGGTGTGGAAGAACTCCTCTTGGGTCTGCACCTTGCCCTGGAGGAACTGGATGTCGTCGATGAGCAGGACGTCGACGTCGCGGTAGCGCCGCTGGAAGTTGCCGGCCTTGTCGTCGCGGATGCTGTTGATGAAGTCGTTGGTGAACTCCTCGGAGTTCACGTACCGCACGCTGACCCCGGGGTAGCGGCTCGAGGCGTAGTGCCCGATCGCGTGCAGCAGGTGCGTCTTGCCCAGTCCGGAGTCGCCGTAGACGAACAGCGGGTTGTACGCCTTGGCGGGTGCCTCGGCGACCGCAACCGCAGCGGCGTGTGCGAACCGGTTCCGGTCGCCGATGACGAAGGTCTCGAAGGTGTACTTCGGGTTGAGCCGGGTGACCTCACCGGTGGGCAGGCGCAGGTTGGCGCGACCGCCACCACGCAGCAGCTCGGGGCGGCTGCCCTCATAGCTCGGCGGATCGCCGTCCGGAGTGGACGTGGGCCGAACCCCGGGGTAGCCGCCACCCGGGGCGCCGCGGCCCGGGGCGCCGTAGTCGCCGGCCCGGTCCTCGGTGTAGCCGGCTGGCGGCGCGGCGCGGTCGCGACCGACCCGATCGGCGCGCTCTGTGTGGCGGACGTCGATGACGTCCGGGGAGGCCTGGTCGGTGAAGGTCTCGTGTGGCTCGGTCTGTCGAGGGGCGGCGGACGACGCGGTGCCGCGCTCGGCCGGCAGATCGCGATCAGGATCCTGGCCGAGGGAGGAGTCGATCGTGACGGCCAGGCGCACCGGGTGCCCCAGCTCAGCGGCCAGAACGGAGGTGATCGCCTCGCGCATGCGCTGTTCGAGGACCTCTTTGGTCAGCTCGTTGGGAGCGGCGAGCAGTGCGGTGCCGTTGAGCAGGCCGAGTGGTCGGGTGAGGCGGACGAAGGCCCTCTGTTGTGGGGTGACCCCGTACGAGTCCAGCTTGTCGATGGCTCGGTGCCAGACCGCGGAGAAGTCATCTCCTGCCTGCGTCACGCTGGGAACCTCCTTCACCCTGGCCTCGGACGAGCCCCAGTAATCCACACAGTTATCCACAACCTGTGCACGAGAGTTGGCCGTCCGTTGCCAGTCGGGCGGAGCTACTCCCCACGCCGTGCTCCGGCTGACCGATCATGACTGTTCCGTCGCGTGGTGCGCGGGTGCGAACTGACGACGGTTCGGACCTGCACCATGCCATGAAACGCACAACACGAAGACCCGACGCGAATAGAGGTCACTGCATCGACGGCTGTCGATCGCAGTTCATGTCGTCCGGCGTGTCGTGCCGCGCCACGTGGCCAGCAGACAGGACCATAGCCTGTTGGCCCGGCTTTCGCGGCCTGGTCAACGATCATACGCTACGTAGTCGTCAACTACTTTCGGTAGTCGTTCCCACGGGTTTCGACGACGTCTGCCGAATTGACCCTGTCCAGGCCAGAGCCGTACCGTGAACAGGTTCGACGGGACGAGATGTCTCGTCATTCGATCCGCGTCGCTGCCGAGTGGCGCGCCCCAGCATCCGGCCCTGGTGGCCGACCGAGCGTGGAGTTACTCCTGTGAGCAAGCGGACCTTCCAGCCGAACAACCGGCGCCGGGCCAAGACCCACGGATTCCGGCTGCGCATGCGCACTCGGGCCGGTCGCGCGATCCTCGCTGCTCGTCGCCGCAAGGGCCGCTCCGAGCTCTCCGCCTGACGCAGTCGGGTCATCCGGGTCGCCGTGCTTCCTCCTGCCGTCCGTATGCGCCGAGCACCCGACTTCCGTTGCGCCACTCGGTCCGGACGGCGCGCCGCTCGGGGCGCTCTGGTGATCCACCTGGCCCAGGAGACGCCGTCACGCTCCGTGGCGTGCACCGACCGATCAACGCGCCCCACCCCCACCGCGGTGCGGGTGGGCTTCGTCGTCTCCCGTGCGGTCGGGGGTGCCGTCGTCCGCAACCGGGTGACGCGACGGCTTCGGGCCCTGGTCGCCGAGCGGCTCGACCAGCTCACGAGCCCCAGCCCGGGCGCCGCCGTCTCGCCCTGCGGCAACGGTGAGCCGATCGGTGCGGCGACCCTGCTCGTGGTGCGCGCACGACCGGCCGCGGCTACTGCCTCTTTCGTCGAGCTGGCCCGTGACCTGGACGCCGCGCTGGCCGCCGTCCGCCGCGGGTCGCCGTCCGGGGTGCACTTGTGATCCGGCGCCCGCCCCGATCGGTCGGCGCCGTCCGGCACGCGGCGACGCGCTCCCTCGCGGCCCTGCCTCACTGGGCTCGGACGCTCGTGCTGGCGATCTGGCGAGCGCCGCAGTACCTGCTGATCGGCTTGTTCAGGCTGTGGCGGCTCCTCGTCTCGCCGCTGTACGGACCCACCTGCAAGTACTACCCGTCCTGCTCGGCCTACGGCCTGGAAGCGGTGCGCCGGCACGGAGCGGTGCGTGGAGTCGTTCTCACCGGGTGGCGGCTTCTGCGGTGCAACCCGTGGAGCCAGGGGGGCATCGATGACGTCCCGCCGGCGAGGAATGAGTGCGGCCACGAGCGGGAGCATGCCCGCGAGCCGGCGGACGCCGCGGGGCCGGACGCCGTCCGCTCGGCGAGCTGCCCGGACGCCGTCGACCGGACCGGCCCCCCCACAGACCCCGAAGACCATGCGCCGACCCGGCGCGCCGCCTGACGACCCGCAAGGAGCGCCATGGGAGTGATCGACTCGATCCTTGGACCCCTCGAGCTGGTGGTCGCCTGGATCATGGTGGCGTGGCACACCGGCCTGACGGCGATCGGGCTGCCGGCTACGTCCGGGGTGACCTGGGCGCTGTCCATCGTCGGCCTGGTCATCGTCATCCGGATCCTGCTGATCCCGCTGTTCGTCAGGCAGATCAAGGCATCCCGTGGTTTGCAGCTGCTGCAGCCGGACATGAAGAAGATCCAGGAGAAGTACAAGGGCAAGAGCGATCAGGCTTCTCGCGAGGCGATGACCCGCGAGATGATGGCGCTCTACAAGCACCACGGGACCAACCCGCTGGCCTCGTGCCTGCCGATCCTGCTGCAGTCCCCGATCTTCTTCGCGCTGTTCCGAGTGCTCAACGGCATCTCCAAGGGCACCACGGTCGGGCCTCTCGACGCCGAGCTGGTCAAGCAGGCGCAGGGTGCGACCCTGTTCGGCGCTCCGCTGTCCGACACGTTCCTCAGCGCGGACACACTGTCGACGCAGATCCTGACGGTCGTTCTGATCGTGCTGATGTCGGCGACGACCTTCACGACCCAGCGCCAGCTGATGCGCAAGAACATGCCCGCCTCGGCGCTGGAGGGACAGTTTGCCCAGCAGCAGAAGATCCTTCTGTACCTGCTGCCACTGATCTTCGCGGTCACCGGCGTGAACTTCCCGATCGGCGTGCTGCTGTACTGGCTGACGACCAACGTCTGGTCGATGGGTCAGCAGTTCTACGTCATCCGGCGGATGCCGGCGCCTGGCTCGCTCGCCGAACAGGCGCTCATGGAGCGCCGCCGCAAGCACGGGAAGTCACCGTTGCCGGGAGTGACTCCGGCCGCCGAGCTGCCGGACAGCTCGACCGAGACGGAACCGCCGGCCCCGCAGCGCCAGCAGCCCAAGCGTCAGCCCCGTAGTAAGCGACAAGGCGGTTCGCAGCGTCCCGGGCAACGTCCGGCCAAGAAGCGTCCCGGCGCCGAGAGCGCCGGAAGTGTTGAGAGCGGCGGGTAGTCGTCTGGTCCGCATCCCCCGATGCGATCGGATGCCGACCGCCGCCCGCCAGAGCCCCGAGAACCGACCGACCCGGCACCGGGCCGGAGTTCTCGCTGATGAGAGGAGCGTCATGACCGAGATGACGACTGAGTCCGTGGAGTCCGCCGAGCCGCAGGCCCCCGAGTCCGCGGAGCCTGTGGAGTCCGTGGAGTCGCAGGCCCCCGAGTCCGCGGAGCCCGTCGAGGCCCAGGACGTCGAGGACTCGGGGGAGGTCTCGTCGATGCAGGAGAGCGCTCCTGACGCTGCTGGCCTACCCGAGGACGACGAGCACGAGGCAGACGCGACGCCGGATGCCGACGAACCCTCTGATGACGCCGCGTCGAAGACCAAGGGCACGACGCTGCGTCGCCTCGAGGAAGAGGGCGAGGTCGCAGCCGACTATCTCGAGGAGCTCTTGGACATCGTCGACCTCGACGGCGACATCGACATCGACGTGGAGAATGGCCGTGCGTCCGTCGCCATCGTGGCCGAGAACGGTGCCGACCGTGACCTGCGCCGGCTGGTGGGTTCGCGGGGCGAGGTGCTGGAGGCGCTCCAGGATCTGGTTCGGTTGGCGGTCCAGGCAAAGACCGGTGAGCGCAGTCGCCTGATGCTGGATGTGGCCGGCTTCCGGGCGGCTCGCCGTCGGGCGCTGGAAAACATCGCCTCGAGGGCCTGCCAGGAGGTCTCGCGGACCGGTGAGCCGGTTCGCCTCGACCCGATGAGCGCCTTCGAGCGCAAGGTCGTTCACGACGTCGTCTCTGTGGCGGGCCTGGTCAGTGAGTCTGAGGGTGAGGACCCAGGACGCCGCGTGGTGATCCACCCCGCCACCGGCTGATCCGTCCCGCCCGGACGGATGCCGTTGCCTGGGGACACCGCACCTGCCACCGAGCCGCGAGGGGCCTCGGTCGTCTTCGGGGAGCGGCTGGGGCTCGCGCGGGCGTACGCCCGTGAACTGGGCGGCTCTGGCGTGGAGCGGGGAGTGATCGGGCCGCGTGAGGTCCCGCGGCTCTGGGAGCGTCATCTGTTGAACTGCGCCGCCGTCGGTGAGCTGATCGCGCGGGGTAGCCGGGTGGTCGACGTCGGATCGGGGGCGGGGCTGCCTGGTGTGGCCCTGGCCATCGCTCGTCCGGACCTGGCCGTGGTGCTCCTGGAACCCCTCCAGCGCCGGGTCGTCTGGCTGGAGGACGTGGTGGCGCGCCTTGACCTGTCAGCAGCTGTGACGGTGCACCGCGGGCGGGCTGAGCAGATGCGTGGTGCCGAGTTCGACGTCGCCACGGCCCGAGCGGTGGCGAGCCTCGACACGTTGGCCGGATGGTGCCTGCCCCTGGTGCGCCCGGGTGGGGAGTTGCTGGCCGTCAAGGGACAGAGTGCCGCTGCAGAACTGGCGGCCGCCGTAGATGCGCTGCGTGCTCTTGGAGCCAAGCACTGGTCGATCGAGCGGTGCGGTGTCGGCGTCTTGGAGACGCCGACGACCGTGGTCCGAGTCGTGGTTGCTGACGCGCCGGCGCCGGCGCCGGAGTCCACGCAGCGCGGAGGCGGGAAGGGTCGGCGGCGCGGCCGCCGTCCTGGTTCGTAGGTCGCGAGGTGACCGGTGACGAAGCGCCCCTCGGGGCTCGCCCGCGTTTCACGTGAAACGCACGTGGTCGAGACGACAAGCTGTCTTGGTGGCCGCCACGGTCGGTGGTGTGGGGGTGACCAGAAGCCCGCAGCCGAGGTGGCCGCCATGCCGTCGCCACGGGCCTGGCTCACCGACCAGCAGGGGCGGCAGGGGGCGTCGGGGGGGCCGACAGCGCGCGTCGGGCTTCACCCAAACGTCGTGGCGCGCCACCAGTGCCGGCCGGCACACCGCTGCGTCGAGCGTTGCTCACCATTGGCGATGTCCGCTCGGCGACTGGCCGCCTGGTCAGGTTCGCCATACTCCGCCTGGTCGGACGGGTGTTTCGCCCCGCGGAGGCGGCTCTCACGACCACAGGCCGGACCGGTGACTCAGACGCGTGTCCCTCTTGCGCGGACAGAGCACCCCGGCCATGAACGCCGACTCTCCAGGGCAGTGATCCACGTGAAACGAGCGCGGCGGACGGTCGGCCCTGCTTCGACGAGCGGGTGCGCAGCCACCGCATGACGTCCTGCCTGTGTCGGTCAGGGGTGGCCGGATCACCTGAGGCTTGCGAGGTTGCCCTCGCAGTGAACGACACCCATCGCCATCCGGCGCAGTCGTCTTCGCTGGTCGACCCGAAACGCAGCATTGTGGGACACCAGGCTCGGCACAGCGGCTCCGCCGATGAGCGACTCAACGAGGCTGCCGGTCAGTGCGAGTCGGTAACCCGCGCCGTCGTTCTCGTTGGTGCCCCTGCAATGTGGCTCCGGCAATAATGACGTTCGGGCCTGTCCGGGCAGTACGGGCCGGCGTAGGTTGGCGATGAGTGGACGCAACGACGATCATGTCAGTTGCTGTCTCGCTTCGGCGCAGTTGGCGCATCGCCGGCTGCGCCGTAGATCGCGGGGTTTGGGTACCAGGTGGAGGTGCGTGATGAAGGCTTCGGTCGGAGATCGGCTCGTCATTTCGTCGAACCGCGTGGACGTCCCGCCTCGGGACGGCCGGATCGTTGAGGTGCACAGTCCGGACGGCGGTCCGCCGTACCTGGTGGAGTGGAGTGACGACGGGCACCAGGGCCTGGTCTTCCCGGGGCCCGACGCCCACATCGAGCACATCGAGCAGACCGGCTAGATCGGAGTTCGCCCTGCCGGTGGGTAGGCTCCGATCTTCGGAAGCCCACGACCCACCCATCGGCTCGTGGTCTCGCGGGCTCACGGGCACGATCCGGAGACCGCGGTGGGCCACAACCGTGCGCTTGGATCGCGAAGCCGCGCGCCACCACCAAAAGATCAACACGACGCCCCGACGCCGGGCCGACCGCGAGTCGGCCCGGCTGTCGTTAACGTCGTGCCGGTCGGCTTCTGACGTTGTGTGTGGACCCCGCCCACGATGTGCAGCCCGGTCGGCTGGACCGGTCCGTTGGGGCCACGCCACGCCCACGAGAGGTCTGACATACCGGTCACGGGCCGGGCGTCGCGCCGTCCACACCCCGACAGTCGCGTTGCATCACGCACTGCGTCCCCAGAAGCGCGCTCCCTGCCCGCGTGGTGACCAGGCTGTGGACAGCCACGAGACGCCTCAGCCGTTCGCCCTAGGCTCGGAGTCCTGGCAGACGGAAACACGCGATCCGTAGCGAGGCACTCGGCGCGCCAGCGCTGACCGCCCCGTGCGGCGCGTCAGGATGGATTGTCGACGGGGGACGGAGTTGGAGGACGGGTGTCTGGTATCGGGTGGCCTTTCCGTAGAGCAGGTCGAGCGCATGGACCGAATCAAGCGCGTGGCGGGCTGGGGTGGCCGGCCGATGACGAGGCAGTAGATGACGGCAAGAGCGCGGAGGTGGTCGAGATCGGTGAGGGCGCAGCCGGCTCGGCACCTTTGGCGGTCGACGACGATGTCGCCATTGTCGTCCCTGAGGACTCCGCAGCGGGCAGCACGGGAGACAACGATGATGCCTCCCACGACGGTCCTCTTGGGCGGCTCTGGCCCGAGATCGTCGAGACGCCCGGTCCGAGGGCGTCAGCGTCTTCACCGCCGAGCAGCCCGACCGATGTTTCACGGGAAACCAACGTGTCGCGGCATTCAGCCCGGCGCGCTCTTCACCCGGCGCCGCTGGAGTGGGGCTCGACAGCCCCACAGGCGACCGGCGTGCATCCCTGGAGCCAGAGCATCCATGTCCCCTCCCGTCCGCAGGAGTACGCGGTAGCGGCTGTCGCTACTGATCGAGAGCCGACGCCCAGGACTTCTCCCTGGTCGAGCTCCGGGGCCGAGGCCTTTCATGACGTATCGGAGTCACCCGTGGCCTCAGTCCGGGATCCCCTCGCCGCCGTCAACGGAGTTGACGTGGATCATGCCTCGGAGAGGGCGGAGCTGGACGCAGCAGCGGAGTTTCTCGTCCAGCACCGAGAGCCGCAGTCGTATGCCGATCCCGTTGATGCGCCCAACCGTGCGTGCGGTGTCATGGACGAGAGGAGACCCTCCATGAAAGAGGCAGACGGCCTGGCCACGGCAGGTGCCGTACTGCCGATCTCTCTGGCTGGAGACGACGACCTGAGCGGCGGCGTCTCATGGCGTCCACCGGGGGCGCCCCTGGCGCCCGCCGTGGATCTGGCGGGCGAAGCAGTCCACGTCCCGTCCGACTCTGATCCCGTGATCTCCGAGCGGGCTGAGGCCGGAGACGGCCACTCGGCACGCGTGGACGCGCGGCACCTGAACCCGGGAAACGTCATCGACGCGCTGCCCGTTATGGACGACAGCACGCCTTTGGCCGCCGAGATCGCCGAGAACACCCGCCGTCGGATCTCGTTGTCCGGCTCTCGGTTCCCGCATCCGCCGAGGACTCGGGTGTTGACCGTGGCCAACCAGAAGGGCGGCGTAGGGAAGACGACCACAGCGGTCAACGTGGCCGCCGCGTTGGCCCAGGCCGGTCTTCGGGTCCTCGTCCTCGACATCGACCCCCAAGGCAACGCGTCGACGGCCCTGGGAATCGACCACCACGCCGAAGTCCCCAGCATGTACGACGTCGTGGTCGAGGACATGCCACTGGCCGATGTGGTCCAGGCCTGCCCCGACTTGCCGAACCTGTGGTGTGCGCCGGCGACGATCGACCTGGCAGGTGCGGAGATCGAGTTGGTGAGCTTCGTCGCTCGGGAGACCAGGCTCAAGAGCGCGCTGTCCAGGTACCTCACAGGCAGGGCCGAACAGGGACATGAGCAGATCGACTACGTCCTGATCGACTGCCCGCCGAGTCTCAGCCTTCTGACGGTCAATGCGTTCGTGGCGGCCCGAGAAGTGCTCATCCCCATCCAGTGCGAGTACTACGCGCTCGAGGGGCTGTCTCAGCTACTCAAGCACATCGAGCTGATCCGCCGGCAGCTCAACCCGGAACTGCACGTCTCGACCATCATGCTGACCATGTACGACGGTCGGACGCGGCTGTCAGCCCAGGTTGCCGATGAGGTGCGCAGTCACTTCCCCGACCAAGTAGTCAAGACCTCGGTGCCCCGATCGGTGAGGATCTCCGAGGCGCCGAGCCATGGGCAGACCGTGATGACGTACGACCCGGCGTCGAGTGGCGCGCTCTCGTACCTTGAGGCAGCCCGCGAACTTGCCGAACAGGTACTGACGTGGGAATCGACGAAGGGCGAGGAGTAGCTGTGAGCGAGAAGCGACGGGGTCTTGGCCGCGGGCTTGGGGCGCTGATTCCGAGTACGCCGACCACCAAGGCGGCGGGGGATCGTCCTGTGGACGATGTGTTCTTCCGTGACAAGGCCGAGCAGGCTCCGTCGGTGGCCCCTGGCCACACAGCAGGCGCAGCCGGTACGGCCGCCACTGTGACGCTGGAGCGTCCGAGCGAGGCGACGCCCAGCCCGGGACCGGCCTCGAACGTCGACGATGAGGACAGCGCGCTACACGCCATCGACGCCGTCGAATGGGACGCCGGGTCTGATGCTGCCGACGATGCGGATGGCTTGCTGCCCGTGCCGGGCGCACGCTTCGCCGAGGTCCCCGTTGTCGCCATTCGACCGAATCCGCGCCAGCCGCGGCAGGTGTTTGACGAGGAGGACCTCGCCGAGCTGGTGCACTCGATCCAGGAGATCGGCGTTCTCCAGCCGATCGTCGTCCGGCAGGTTGCCGACGGTGATGGGTCGGCGGTTTACGAACTGGTCATGGGGGAGCGTCGGTGGCGGGCCGCCCACGATGCGGGCCTGAGCACCATTCCTGCCATCATCCGGGAAACCTCGGACGACGCCCTGCTCCGTGATGCTCTGCTGGAGAACCTCCATCGAAGCCAGCTGAACCCGCTGGAGGAGGCTGCCGCCTACCAGCAGCTGCTCGACGACTTCGGGTGCACCCACGAAGAGCTCGCCAGCAGGATCGGTCGTTCGCGTCCGCAGATCAGTAACACCATCCGCCTTCTGCGCCTCCCTCCGCTGGTTCAACGACGGGTCGCCGCCGGGGTGATCTCCGCGGGGCACGCCCGTGCCCTGCTCGGCCTCGAGGATGGCTCGAGCATGGAGAACCTCGCTCAGCGGATCGTGGCCGAAGGACTGTCCGTCCGTGCGGTGGAGGAAGTCGTTGCCCTGGGAGACAACTCACCGGTGGCCGCCGCCACGATCAAGAAACGCCCCCGGGCCGGGACGCATCGTAGCGAGCTGGACGATCTCGCGGCCCGGCTGGGCGACACCCTCGATACCCGAGTGTCGATCCAGCTCGGTCAGCGCAAGGGCCGGCTCAGCATCGACTTCGCCAGTGTCGAGGACCTCAACAGGATCTTGACAACGATGAGCCCCCAGATCCGAGGCGCCTTCACCACCGATGGTGCGAGCCTGGAGAACGAGCCGTTGGGCGAAGCGACCTAGGCCCGACCCACACCGTCCCCGGCGGCCGACTCCTCTCAAGGAGTCGGCCGCTTTCGTGTTTCACGTGGAACCTGCGGCGGGATGGCGATCAGCCGGCACCCCGGCTGCGTCGACACGACTCCATATAGTAGTTATTCGTTACTCTCCGCAGTTACCCTTGTCGCCATGACGCCAGTGGGCCGCGCGGTGGCCGAACCGGTTGGCCAACCCCGAGGCCGTCCGCGCCGTACCCGGCCTCGGCCGTTTAGTCTGACCGCAGTGGGGCACGCAGCAGCTCGACCGAGCGGCCTCTTCGCGACCCGTGACGATCCCTGCTCCGCTGCGTACGATGGCTCTGCCACGGCTTGGTTGAGCTGTGACCGCTGCTTGTCTGGAGTCTGTATGCACCTGACCCGCTCAGTGGTCACGGGTCTGATGGGCGGGACGATCGCGTTCCTCGTCGCCCTGCTCACAGCGCGCGCCGCCGCCGAGAACGATGAGGCGGCAGGAGCGGATCCGGGACTCGCCCAGTCGCCGGCCTCGACTCATACGGCGGACGACGAGCCATCGACCAGGGTCCACCCGGCCCACCCGCAGGGGTAGGGGTACCTGCGCATGAGCCGCCGCGTCGCCGCTTTGACCCTGGACACGTTGTCTGACCTGCCTGAGCCGTGCCGTCGGTGCGTCCTATGGGAGCTCGACCCGGTGGCCGCTCGTCGGGCACAAGAGGCCGGCGACACCGCCTTCGAAAAGGAAGTGTGGGTGTCCTCCACCTTGCTCGAGTGGGGTTCCTGCGGTCGGATCGCCTACGTCGATGACGACCCCGCCGGCTTCGTGATCTATGCTCCGCCGCAGCTGGTTCCGCGGTCGATCTCGTTCCCGACCTCGCCGGTCAGCTCTGACGCCGTACTCCTCACCACTGTGCGGGTGCTGCCCGAGTACACCGGGGGAGGGCTGGCGAGGCTGCTGATCCAGTCGGCCGCCAAGGACCTAACCCGACGCGGAGTCCGCGCCGTCGAGGCCTTCGGGTTGGCCACCGGGGCGGGCGTGAGCCGTCCGGGCGAACAAGGACATCATTGCCTGGTGCCGGCCGATCTCTTGCTCGCCGTCGGCTTCAAGACGGTGCGCCCCCACCATCGCTATCCTCGGCTGCGCTTGGAGCTGAAGACCGCGCTGTCTTGGCGTGAGGACGTCGAGCAGGCCCTGGAGCGCATTCTCGGCAGCGTCCGTCAGCCTGCGCTCACCTCACAGGCCGTCGACTGAGTCTGTCACTGTCGACTGACCAGGGCACGGCGGAGCGGCTCCGCGCGGCTGGGCTCGGCTTGGCGCCACCCTCCCCGCATGGGCACAACGTCACGCCGTGCCTGCTAGACGGGCACGGCGTGACGTTGTGCCCATGAACCGGGGTCCGTCGGGTCAGTCGATCCAAGCGGACAGCTCGCGCAGGATGATCGGCTTTGGCTTGGCGCCGATGATGGTCTTGACCAGCTCACCGCCGGAGTAGACCGCGACCGTGGGGATCGAGGTCACGCCGTAGCGACCAGTGGTCGCGGGGTTCTCGTCGACGTTGAGCTTCACCAGGGAGATCTTCTCCCCGTGCGCGGCGGCGATCTCGTCGAGGATCGGGGCGATCTGGCGGCACGGGCCGCACCAGGGGGCCCAGAAGTCGACGACGACAGGCTTGTCGCTGCCGAGGACGTCGGTCTCGAAGGTGTCGTCGGTAACGGACTTGGCGGCCGACATGGGTGGCTCCTCAGGTAGCGGGTTGGTGACGTCTCGGTCGGATGACGCGTCGAGCGGAATCAGGACACTGGGGCCGGCTGGGCCGCCGTCGGGTGGGCGGTGACCGAAGGGTCGGTGGGGACGGCGCCGGGCGACTCAGCGCTCTGCGAGCCGGACGGCGCCGCGTCGGCGATCGCGGCGAGGTAGCGCTCGGCGTCCAGGGCTGCGGCACAGCCGGTTCCGGCCGCGGTGACCGCCTGACGGTAGGTGTGGTCGACCACGTCGCCGCAGGCGAAGACCCCCGGTAGCGAGGTGAGCGTGCTGCGCCCCTGGACGGCGATGTAGCCCGCGTCGTCCAGGTCGACCTGGTGGGCCACCAGCTCGACCCGTGGGTCGTGCCCGATCGCCACGAACAGCCCGGTCACCGCCACGTCGCTCTCCTCGCCGGTGTGCACGTCCCGAAGCCGCAGCCCGCTCACCTTCTGGTCTCCGAGGACGTCGACCACCTCGCTGTTCCAGCGGAAGCTCAGCTTGGGGTCGGCGAACGCCCTGGCCTGCATGATCTTTGATGCGCGTAGCTGCTCGCGGCGGTGGATCACGGTGACCGAAGCCGCGAAGCGGCTCAGGAACGTCGCCTCCTCGACGGCGGAGTCCCCACCGCCGACCACGGCGATGTGCTGGTCGCGGAAGAAGAAGCCGTCACAGGTCGCGCACCAGCTCACCCCCCGACCTGACAGCCGCTTCTCGTTCTCCAGCCCGAGCTCGCGGTAGGCCGACCCGGTGGCCAGGATCACGGCCTTCGCCCGATGGGTCTGCACGCCCTGACCGGACGGCGCCGGGACGTCGACCTCCTTGACCGCGCCCACGAGCCGAACGGCGACCACGTCGTTCGCCACGAGCTCAGCACCGAACCGCTCGGCCTGCGCCCGTAGGTGCGACATCAGGTCAGGACCTTGGACGCCGTCCGGGAAGCCGGGGAAGTTCTCGACCTCGGTGGTGTTCATCAGTGCGCCGCCGGCGGTGACGGACCCCTCGAAGACCAGTGGTCGCAGGTCAGCCCGGGCGGCGTAGATCGCAGCGGTATACCCCGCCGGCCCCGAACCCACGATGATCACGTCACGGACGTCGCTCACAGCACTCCTCGTTCTTCTCCGCCGGCGTCACCAGGCCTGGCCGACCCCGGCCGGTGACCCTCGATGCTCTCGGCACGGTCAACCCGATCGTAGGCCCCGCGTGTTCCCGGTCCTGCGTCGGCGCCCCCGTGGGCGGCCGTCGGCGCTGTCAGGCGCGGCTGGTCGCGCCACGGTGCCGGGTCAGGGCGAGGCGGCCGTGGTGGATTTGAGTGCCCCGGAATCATCCGGGCCGCAGGTCCGCCTCACCGCGTAGACCTGATACCCGCCGTCGCGGGCGGCCATCACGATGATCGCCGCGTCCTCTCCCTCGAACCGGGCGAAGTCGACGGCGATCGGCTGCTGGCTCTCCACGTTCAGCGCGGCCAGACACTCGGCGAGCTTCACCGGGTCGGTCAGCGTCGCGTTCCCGCTGATCGACGGGGCGCGGTTGAGCGGTTGTGCCTCGTCCCCGCTCGCGTCCGCCGCGCTGAGGGGGGCAGGGGCAGGAGTCTGCCGGCCGTCGGGGGTGAGAGCGACGGCGCGGGCGGCGAGGTCTTCGGCGGTGTAGTTCGTACCGGTCGCCCGGGTCAGCGTGCCGGAGGTGTTCGCGTCCTCCTGTGCCCCGAGGCCGGCCGATGCGGTCCCGGGGACTGCGGCCGCCCGGTCGGGGTCACCGGCGGAGGCGCTCGCACCCGCGTCGGCGGCGGTGGTCACGCCGGACGGCGAGTCACCCAGCGGGAGCTTCGCCACGGCCAGTCCGGCGGCGCCGGCCAGAACCAGCACCGCGGCGGCGATCCCGAGCGGTCGCGCGTAGCGAAGCATCGACATGGTGCGGTCCTCGCTGCGGATCTGTCGGCGGGACCGCAGTGAGGATGCCGTACGGCGCACGGGACGTCGCGGAGGCGCGGGATCCAGCCCCGGCCCCGTCGAGTCATCCGCGCCGCCCGTCTCGACGTCACTGACGGCGAACTGCTCCCACTGAGCGGTGTTGGCCTCGGGGTAGGCGGCGGCCTCGGCCGGCGCCGGAACCCAACCGGCGTCCGCGGGCCACTCGGCGGTGACCCACGGCTCGGACGCCGCCGCTGGACCCTGATCGGCGTGGGCGACATGCGCGCCGGCTTCGCCTGCGAGGGATCGCGCGATTCGATCCCAGACCTCTGCCGGCATCGGTCCGGGGTCGTTCGACATCAGCAGGCGCCGCATCCGCTCCGCGTCGGCCAGCAGGTCGGCGCACCGCCCACACCCGATGACGTGCGCCTCGACCAGCCTGGCCTCGCCGTCCGGGAGCACCTCAGCGGCGAGGTCGGCTAGGACGTCTTGCGCGGGATGCCGTCCGGTCACGCCGTTCACCACCGTACCTCCCCACTGTTCTGGTCGATCTGGCTCTGTCGCCTGCCGTGGTCGGTGTGGCCGCCGTCGTGGTGACTACCCGCCGGTGCGACGTGCGAACGGCCCGCCTGGTTCCCTGACGGCGCGCCGGACCCGCCGGACTCCCCCTGGTCGCGCAGCAGCGCGGCGAGGGCGGTGCGGCCGCGTGAACACCGCGACTTGACCGTGCCCTCCGGCACGCCCAGGATCTGCGCCGCCTCGGCCACCGGAAGGTCCTCCATGTCGACGAGCACGAGCGCCTGCTGCTGTTCGGTGGGCAGCGTGGCCAGGGCCGCTCGGACGGCGAGCCGTGTGTCCACCTGGGCGTGAGCGTCTCGGGGGTGGGCCAGGTCGCGCTCACCCAGGGGAACCGCGGGCCGCGCCGCCCGGCGCCTGAGGCGATCCAGGCAGGCGTTGACGACGATTCGGTGCAGCCAGGTGGTGACCGCGGCGTCGCCGCGATAGGACGCCGCCGACCTGAATGCGGAGACGAGGGCGTCTTGGAGAGCGTCCGCGGCCTCGTCTCGCTCGCCCATCGTGCGCACGGCGACCGCCCAGAGCCGGTCGCGGTGTCGTTGGACGAGTTCGGTGAAGGCGTTGGCGTCACCGGCGACGTGCGCCGCCAGTAGCGCGCGGTCGTCGGGACCGGATGACCCGGCAGGGGCCTGGCTGCCGCTCACCTACGGAACCTATCGGACCGACACCTCTGATACGAGAAGGCGGTTCTCGCCGCTGCTCTGCCGAGTCACTTTCGTGAACCACAGCACCAGGTATCGGGTGGTCTCCGTCTCACTCAGGGTGATGACAAGTTGCCCATTGTTCAGGTCCTTGGTGGTGATCACCGTAGAACCCTCGAACTTCGCGGCGGTGGCGCTGCGCAACTCGAGGGTGCCGCCGCTGCCCTGGTAGTCGACTGTCACCTCCGAGACCGTCGCCTTCTTGCCGAGGTCGACGAGCAGGCCGACGCCCTTCTTCGGCAGGCCGCCGAACTGGGGCGAGTTGTAGCGCTCGGACCGCCACGACGTGTCCGGGTCACCGTCGATCGCGTTGGCGGCGGTATTGCTGTTCTCGGCGCCGTCGCCCTGCGGGTCGAGCGCGGTGACGGCCGCGATGGTGATCGGCTGACCGGGGTTGGCCGCGCTTGGAGTGGCCGCGGGAGCCTGGCTCGCGGGTGCGGAGCCGCTCGGGGTCGCGCCGGCGATCGGCGACGGTGCCAGCGACGGGGTCAGTGGGTCGGCGTTGAACAGTCCGCGCAACGCGATCATGGACAGGACCAGCCCGAGCACCACCAGCGCGCCGATGATCGCGATGGCCATCCGTGTCTGCTTCTGCGACGGGCGGGCCACGGGTATCGGAGGTATGAACGGGCCGAGCCGCTCGTCGTCCCGGTCCGCCCCGGTCCAACCGCTCTGCGCGGGTGCGCCGGCCAACGGCGGTGGCGTCGGGTCGAGACGCCGTACGCCACGAGCGGCCGGGTTGCCGAGCAGCTCGATAGCGAGCTGGTCGTCGGTGGCCGTCCCACCCCCGGCCCATCCCACCGGCGGTGGCGTGGCAGCCGGTCGTGGCGGCACCGGGGTGGGCCAGGCATGAGCGTGGGGGCCTTGTTCGTTCGCTCGCTGTCGCAGCCGGTCGCGCTCACCGGGCACAGGGAACGCCGGAGCATGCACCAGGGGGGGCTGGGCCTGTGGTCCGTGCTCGGGGAAGGGGGTGGCCTCGGCGACGGCTCGGTCCGGCTCGGGGGCGGGCTCGACGTCACCGGCCAAGTCGATGCCATGTCGGCGGGCGGCGGCTCGCAGGGTCTCGACGTCGGTGGGCGCGGTGACCGGGTGAGCGGTCGAGCCCGCTGATTCGTCCACCGCGGTCGCGGGCTCTACGGCGGCCGCAGCGGGAGGCTCGGGTTCGGTGCCCGGGTCGGTACCGGGCTGCGATGACACGGCGATGCCGTCGTGCGGCGTTGCCACCCTGGCTCGAGGGGAGTCGCTCGGTTCCGGACGGCGAGGCCCCGGGGGGATGGGACGCTCCGGCGCGTTCATCGTCAGTCCCTGCGGATCCGTGAGCGGAACCGGCTTGGCCCAGGGCGAGAGCTGTGCGGCGAGCTCGCCGGGTGTGCGCGGACCGCTGTCATACGGGCCCAGGGTGCGGGTGCACAAGGTGTCGAGGTCCGACGGGACGCCCGCCACCAGTTCAGCCGGCGCCACCGCACGGCCGGTCACGCGGGGCGCGGGACCGAGCGGGCCGTCGCTGATCCCGGGCCATCGACCGGTGAGCCCGGCGTAGAGCACGCTGACCAGGCCCACCGCGTCGGTGCGGGCGGCGCCCGACGCGTCGTCCTGCTCCAGCCCGGCGGCCGCCGACTCGATGGCGGTACCCAGCAGCTTGATCGAACCGTCCGGGACGATGCAGATGCTCCCGGTGGACAGCTTCAGGTGATGCAGCCCCCGGGTTCCGGCCCGATCGAGGGCCTGGGCCGCCTCGCCGACGATCCGGCGCACGGTCTCGGCGGGCAGCTGTCCGTTGCGCAGGAACTCGGTCAGCGTTCGGCCTTGCACGTACTCCGTGACGATGTAGGTGACGCCACGAGACTCCCCAACGTCGAGCACCCGGGCCAGGCGGGGGTCGTCGACGAGGGCGGCCCTTCGCGCGGCGTCCACCATGTCGGCCGAGTGCTGATGGTCGCGCGGGATCACCCGAACGCTCACCTGGCGCTCCAGGGTCTCGTCGATGGCACGCCACACCGAGCCGTCGGGACCGCTGCGCAGGCGATCCTCGAGACGGTACCGGCCAGCCAGTACGCTGCCGTGGCCTACCCCGTCCAGCGTCGTGCCTCCCATCCCATCCAGGCCGACGGTGCCGGCCACCTCAAAGGCATCGTAGAACGGTGGTCGCCACAGCCCCCGGTGCCGCACCGACAGTCGCCGACCGGCCCCCCTTGGCCACTCGTCGCCGCACTGGTCCATCCGGTCGAGGAGTTCCCCGACCGTCCGGCCCATGGTAAGCGCGACGATCTCCATCTGTGCACCCCACGATCTGTGCACCCCACGATCTGTGCACCCCACGATCTGTGCACCTCACGATCTGTGCACCCGCCTCGGTCCCGCTCGCGCCGTGCGGCCCAGGACCGGCGCCACACGGTCATCGTCGCCGCAGGCGCGCCCGGATCGGGGTGAGGACCGCGTCCAGCTCGCGGATGCGCAGCACACGCAGCATCACCAGGTAGGCAACGACCATCACGGCCCCCGTCACCGCCACCGTGAGCATCGCCGCGGTTCGCGAGTCGCCCGTGACGTCGACCGTGACCCGGCGCGAGCCGAACCCGGCCCCGATCGCCACCCCGCCCGCGAGCAGCAGCCGCAGATGGGTCCCGGCGATCCGGGCGGCGTCCAGCCCGCCGAGGCGGCGGCGCAGCAACGGCAGCCACACCGAGACCGTGACCACGGTGGAGACCGTCAGCGCGAAGCCGACCATCGCCGCCACACGCTGCGGGGCGACCAGCAGCGGAGCGAGAAGGGCACCCACCGTCCACAGGCCGGTACCCAACGCGCCGACCATGAACGGGGTGCGGGCGTCGGCGAAGGCGTAGAACACTCGCTGGAACAGGTACTGCGCGCTGTAGGGGACCAGGCCGATCAGCATCATCATCGCGACCCAGGCGTACTGGTCGGTCGTCGAGCGGTCTGTCCCGACGAACAGCGCGTAGGCGAGGTCCTGGCCGAGGACGACGAAGGTGGCCGTGGCGAAGACGGTCACGACCGCCACGGTTCGGGTGGTCTGGGAGAGGTCGGCGCGCACCTGGTCGAGCCGGTCGGCGGCGACCGCCGCCGACATCCGGGTGAACAGCGCGGTGACCACGGAGACCGTGATCAACGAGTGCGGCAGCATGAAGATCAGGAACGCGAAGTCGAACACGGTCCGCCCGCCTGCTATGCCCGCGCGCTCGGCGGCGTCGCCGGCGGCGTTGACCACTCGCGAGATCACCACGAAGCCGAGCTGGGCGATGGCCACCCCCGCGAACGTCCAGGCGGCCACCGACCCCGCCTCGCGCAGGCCGACGCCGCGCCACCCCCAGCGCGGGCGCCAGGTGTAGCCGGAGCGGCGCAGCACCGGCACCAGGACGAGCGCCTGTGCCACCACGCCGAGCGTCGTCGTCCCGGCCAGCACGGCGATGTCGCCGGCCGACCAGGCCTCGACAGGTCGCACTCCGGCGCCGGCCATCGCGATGAACACGCCCATACCCGCGATCGCGACGACGTTGTTGATGACCGGCGCCCACATGTAGGGACCGAAGCTGCCTCGGGCGTTGAGCACCTGCCCGTAGAGCGTGTAGAGCCCGTAGAAGAAGATCTGCGGCAGACACCACAGCGCGAAGGCGGTGCCGAGCGCGACCTTCGGCTCGGACCAGTCCTTGCTGTACAGCCTGATCAGCAGAGGGGCGGCGGCGGTCAGGACGACGGTGGCGCCGCCGAGGACCGTGATGGCCAGGGTGAGCAGGCGGTCGACGTACTCCGCGCCGCCGTCGGGGCGCTGCGCGGCCCGGACGATCTGCGGCACCAGGACGGCGTTCAGGGCACCGCCGCCGATCAGGATGAACAGGGTGTTGGGCAGCGTGTTGGCGGTGTTGAAGGCATCGCCGGAGGCCGCGGCGCCGATCGCGGCGGACAGGACGACGACGCGGGCCAGTCCGAGCACCCGGGAAACCAGCGTGCCCGCGGACATCACGGCACTGCTGCGCAGCAGCGACGAGCCGCGACCTGTCGCAGTGCTCGGCTCGCTGGGGGCGTCCGGGTCACCGAACGCAGCAGGGTCACCGCCCGCAGCGGGGTCGCCGGGGCCGCCCCGGCGGGTGGGGTCGGTGTGAGCACTGGGGTCGGCGGCTCCAATGGGGCCCGGCGCCCGGCGAGTGTGGACCACTGCGTTGGCGCCGGCCCGCCCGCGTCGGTCGGCATCGCCGTCGCGCTCGTCGCCGTCCCCATCGCGGTCGCCCGACTCGCCCTCGCCCGACGCGCCCCGCGGGACCGACGCGCTGGCCGACACCCGGGCCACCGCCGGAACCGTCACGGGAGCAGCGGAGGGTAGGACCTCCCGCACCGGGGCGTGCGAGGGCGTCAGCACGGTGCGCCGCGAGGCCGCCGGGGTGTGGGGCTCGCGACCCACGTCGTCCGGGTCGGGCACGCTGTCCAGGGGGATGCGTGCCGTGCCACGCCGGGCGCCCCGAACGAGTCCGACCAGGAGCAGCAACCCGAGCACGCCCGCGGTGATGAGCAGACCACGGTTCTCCCAGTCGTAGCGCACCCGTACCCGGATCGGCTCGGTGGCGACCACCAGTGGTTCGGTTCCTCCCGGCGCTCGCAACGAGGCGATCACGTCGACGTCGCCGTTGGCCCGGGCGTCCACCCCCACCAGGGCGTTCGCCCGCACGGTGCCGGCCTCCGCGGCAGCCAGGAAGACCGGTTCCGGGGCACCGGCGACCAGCCGTCCCGAGGTCGGCCGGAGCACCAGAACCAGGTCTACCGGGTACGGCAGCGTGCTGGTCACCGTGACCGGGAGGGAGCCGGTCTGGGTCAGCAGGTTGACCGCGCTTCCGGTAGCCACCGAGATTCCGTCGAAGAGGCCCTGTACCTGGTTCAGCAGCGGGCTGCGGGCCGCGGTGAGCGTCTCAGGGGTCGGTCCCGACGACGCCGCGTCGTCGCCCGAGGCCGCGGGGCGGGCGGTGCGCCACGTCTGGCTGACCAACGACAGCGCCATGCGGCGTAGGGGCAGGAAGACCGGGTCGGGTTCGTGGAGTGCGGGCAGGAAGGTCAGGAAACGCCGGTACGTCGTGTCGACCGAACTCACGTGCCCGGCCGGGAGCTCGGCGGCGCGGGCCTGCTGAGGGTAGTCGAGCGGGGCCCGTGGCCCGCCGGGCGCGGGGCCGGGCGGCCGGCCCCTGGCCTGCCCGAGCTGTTCCACGTGAATCCACGGCGCCGATCGGAGCAGCGCCAGGCCCTGGGACATCTGGTCGGGGCGGGTCGGGTCCCAGCCGCGGGGGATGGCCGCGACGACCCCAGGGCCGTCCGGGGACGACGCCCCGCCCTCGGCCGCCGACCCGGCGGCCACGCTCTGGGCGGCCAGGACGGCGAGCGCTCGCTGAGCCCCGACCAGTGGCTGCACCCCGTCCCCACCGGCCATCGCGGCGACCGCCCCTGCCAGCTGCGGGTCGCTGACCAGGGCCGTGACGTCGTCCCGGGCGCCCGGGACGGCGACCCGGCCGGGCACCGTGTCCGGCGACAACGCCGTCCGGGACAGGAGGACTGTGCGGTCCTGGGTCCGGGCCAGCATGGCCAGCGTGGTCTGGTCGGCGAGTTCGGAGACAGGCCAGGCCAGGGTGTAGTCAAGCGGCCGGCCGAAGGTGGCGCGGCTGGCGGCGAGGGCGGCGTCCTGACCGGCGGACAGCAGCGGGATCGCCTTGGCGTGGGCCAAAGCCGCCAGGTCGGGGTCGCCCCAGGGCAGCGAGTAGACGTCGCGGCCGGCCGACCCGCTCACCAGCGCCGAGGTCCAGGCCGCCGCGGTTCGGGCCGCCCCCAGGGCGGCACCCGAGGGGAGCGTCGGCGTGGCCCGTGGGCCGGTGGACGGCGCCGGACCCTGCGTCGGCGGTGGCGTCGCTGCACCGGTCCCGATGGCGGATGGGCTGCTCGGCGAGGCGGTCGCGGTGCCGGGAGTCGCACCATCGACACCGCCCGCTCCGGCGCTCGCCTGACCGGCCTGCTGGGCGACCTGCGCCGCGGTGAGCAGGCTGGGGTCGATCGCCCAGGCGATGGCCGGATCGGCCGACGCCCGCAGCACACGGGCCAGTCGCCCGCCGGCCGCCCATTCGGCGGTCAGGCGCGGTCCCGGCTGGCCGGCGTCGGTCTCTGCGGGCCGTACCGGTGGCGTGATCGGTGCGATCATCGCGACCCGGACCGGTGCCGCCGGCTCGGTACCGGGGTCCCAGACCACGAAGCTGCGCTGCATGGCCAGGCGCTGTGGACCCCCGCCGCTGTCGCCGGTGACCTCGACGGCCAGCCCCCGTGGGCCGAACGCGTCTTGGCCGCGGGGTAGGCCGAGGTAGTCCGAATCCCCGCTCAGCGAGAAGTCGGCGGCTGCGCCCGGTGCCAGCGGCCGGGTCAGCTGGACCGTCTGCCAGACCGTGCCGCCCCACCCGTCGTCCGGCTGGCCGGTCCAGGCGGCGATGCCCTCGGCGTCGAGGCGGGCCCAGTCCAGGCGCAGTTGCACCGTGAGCCCGATGATCGGCGTCGAGCCGCCGTTGCGCAGCGTTCCGGCCAGGGTGTAGCGGCTGCCCGGGGTCAGGGAGGGGGCGCTGACGGTGGTCAGGTCGAGCGCCAGGGGTGAGGCGGTCGTGGCCATCAGCGGCCCGGTACGCCCGGTGGGCACCCGCGGCCCGGATCCTGGGCTCGCCGTCGCACCGATGGACGGCACGCCGAGAGCGAGGAGCAGCCCAGCCAGGCCGGCGACCAGGGCCCGGGCCCCCGCGCGCAGCATGGCGGCTGCGCCTCGCCGGCTGGTCACGCCGAGTCCGCCAGCCAGGCCCGGGCTTCGCGCGCGATCCTCCGTTCGTTCGGGAACGCGAGTCGGCGGCCGAGCTCCTCGAGCGGGATCCAGGCCGCGTCGACCGCTTCCTGGTCGGGGTCGCCATCGATGCTCAGCTCACCGCCGGTCGCCAGGAGCAGGTAGTGATGCACCTTCTTGTGCACCCGCCGCCCGTCGGCGGAGAACCAGTAGTCGATGGTGCCCAGCGAGGCCACGACCCGGCCCTCGATCCCGGTCTCCTCGGCGATCTCCCGGACGGCGGCCTGCTCCGGGGTCTCCCCGGACTCCAGGTGTCCCTTGGGCAAGCACCACTCGAGGCGTCCGGCGCGGTTGACCCGGGCGATCACGGCGGCTCGTTGCGGTTCTCCGGCAAGGTCGACGACCAGCCCACCGGCCGAGGTCTCCTCGACGGTGGGTATCCGCCGCCCCGCGCGCGGGGTGCGCTGCGGGCGCGACGGGCGGGGCATCGTGTCACTGTAACCGTGCGTGCGGCGACGTCGGCCGGTCCGCGCCGCAGGTGGGGCCGCCATGGCGGTCCGCGGCACCGGTCCGGCTCTGGCAGGCTTGGTCGTCGTGCGCGACCCAAGCGATCCGCGTGAACTTTCTGACCTGCGCCGTCGGCTGGTGGTGTCGATGGCGCACCTGCCGGACGTCGTCCACGAGCTCGCCGGACAGTTCTCCCAGGCGGGCCATCGGCTGGCCTTGGTCGGCGGCCCGGTGCGGGACGCCGCGCTCGGTCGTACGTCACCGGACCTCGACTTCACCACCGATGCCCGCCCGGAGACGACCGAACGGATTCTGTGCGCCTGGGGCGATGCCTGCTGGGATATCGGCAAGGCCTTCGGCACGGTGGGTGCTCGCCGCGGCGACATGATCGCCGAGGTGACCACCTACCGGTCCGAGTCCTACGACCCGGCCAGCCGCAAGCCGGACGTCGTCTACGGCGACACCCTGGAGGAGGATCTGGCCCGGCGGGACTTCACGGTCAATGCGATGGCCGTCGACCTGGACACGCTGACCTTCATCGACCCGCACCACGGGCTGGAGGACCTTGCCGCCGGATGGCTGCGCACCCCGGGGACGCCGGAGCAGTCGTTCGGTGACGACCCGCTGCGGATGATGCGGGCTGCCCGGTTCAGCGCCCAGATCGGGCTCGACGTGGACGCGCCGGTTCAGGCCGCGATGACCGCGATGGCCGAGCGGATCACGATCGTGGCTGCCGAGCGGGTGCGGGTGGAGCTGGAGAAGCTGATGCTGTCGCCGAGCCCGCGCCGTGGCCTGGAGCTGCTGGTCGAGACCGGCCTCGCCGACCAGGTGCTGCCCGAGCTGCCGGCGCTCAAGCTGGAGATCGACGAGCACCACCGGCACAAGGACGTCTACGAGCACACCCTGACCGTGCTGGACCAGGCCATCGCTCTCGAGGACGGCGACCCTGACCTGGTGCTGCGGCTGGCCGCGCTGCTGCACGACATCGGCAAGCCGGCCACCCGCCGGTTCGAGCCGGGCGGCGGGGTGAGCTTCCATCACCACGAGGTGGTCGGGGCGAAGATCGCCCGCAAGCGGATGCAGACGTTGCGGTTCGACAAGGAGACCATCGCCCAGGTGACCAAGCTGATCGGGCTGCACCTTCGCTTTCACGGGTACGGCGACGGGGGCTGGACCGACTCGGCGGTGCGGCGCTACGTCACCGATGCCGGTGGACAGCTACAGCGGCTGCACAAGCTGACCCGCTCGGACTGCACAACCCGCAACCAGCGCAAGGCGATGCGGCTGTCGGCTGCCTACGCCGACCTCGAGGAACGGATCACGGCGCTTCAGGCCAAGGAGCAGCTGGACGCCGTCCGGCCCGACCTCGACGGCAACGCGATCATGGAGCTGCTCGGGATCCCGCCCGGCCGCGACGTCGGCCGCGCCTGGGCCTTCCTGAAGGAGCTGCGCCTGGACCGCGGACCGCTGCCCCGCGAGGAGGCCGAGGCCGAGCTGCTGGCCTGGTGGCGCGGCCAAGGTCACTGACCACAACTTGGGCGACCACAACTTGGGCGACCACAACAATGGGCACAACGTCACGCCGTGCCCGTCTAGCGGGCACGGCGTGCCGTTGTGCCCCAGGCCGTTGTGCCCCAGGCCGTTGTGCCCCAGGCCGTTGTGCCCCATGTTGGTGTGCCTAGACATGGGCGAGCGAGACGGAAAAGGGCTGGTCGGCGGATCAGCCCTGGTGCGTCGAAGGCGGCAGGGCGGCGTACTCCGCGTCGGTGAGCAACCGAGATCGGATCAGGAAACGCACCCCTTCCGGTGCCTCTAGCGAGAAGCCGCCCCCACGGCCCGGGACCACGTCGATCGTCAGGTGGGTGTGCTTCCAGTACTCGAACTGGGCCTGGGACATCCACACCGGTACCGGCTCGATGCCGTCGATCCGGAGATCGTCGAGGTGGACGTCGGAAGCGCCGGTGCGGAACTCCCCGAGCGGGTAACACATCGGCGAGGAGCCGTCGCAGCAGCCTCCGGACTGATGAAACATCAGCGGGCCGTGGTCGGCGGTGAGGCGGCGGATTAGGTCCGCCGCCGCACCGGTCACCGACACCCGGCGGCCCGCCACGGTGCCGGAGGGGGCGGCGTCGTCCGCGGCCGCCGGGCCGACGGTGACCGGGGTGTCCATCAGAAGAAGCCGAGCGCGTCGGGGGAGTAGGACACCAGCAGGTTCTTGGTCTGCTGGTAGTGGTCGAGCATCATCTTGTGGTTCTCCCGGCCGATGCCGGACTGCTTGTAGCCGCCGAACGCCGCGTGCGCGGGGTAGGCGTGGAAGCAGTTGGTCCACACGCGGCCGGCCTTGATGTGCCGGCCCATCCGGTAGGCGGTGGCGCCGTCCCGCGTCCAGACGCCGGCACCGAGCCCGTACAAGGTGTCGTTGCTGATCTTCAGCGCGTCCGCCTCGTCGGAGAAGGCGGTCAGGGCCAGCACCGGACCGAAGATCTCCTCCTGGAAGATGCGCATCGAGTTGTTCCCCTCGAACACCGTGGGGGTGACGTAGTAGCCGTCGGCCAGGTCGCCGTCCAGCACGTTGCGTTCACCGCCGGTGAGCACCTTGGCGCCCTCCTGCCGTCCGATGTCGATGTAGGAGAGGATCTTCTCGAGCTGGTCGTTGGAGGCCTGTGCCCCCATCATCGTGGCGGTGTCCAGCGGATCGGCCTGGATCACCTTCTCCACCCGGGCGATCGCCTCCGGCACGAAGTCGCTGTAGATCGATTCCTGGACGAGCGCCCGGGAGGGACAGGTACACACCTCGCCCTGGTTCAGGGCGAACATGGTGAAGCCCTCGAGGGTCTTGTCGTAGAAGGCGTCCCGCTCGCGCGCCACGTCGGCGAAGAACACGTTCGGGCTCTTTCCGCCGAGTTCCAGGGTGACCGGGATGATGTTCTCCGAGGCGTACTGCATGATGAGCCGGCCGGTCGTGGTCTCGCCGGTGAAAGCGATCTTGGCGATCCGGGGCGAGGAGGCGAGCGGCTTGCCGGCCTCGACCCCGAACCCGTTCACGATGTTGACCACGCCGGGCGGCAACAGGTCGCCGATCAGCTCGAACACCTTCAGGATCGACCAGGGCGTCTGCTCGGCGGGCTTGAGCACCACGGCGTTGCCGGCGGCCAGTGCCGGGGCGAGCTTCCACACCGCCATCAGGATCGGGAAGTTCCACGGGATGATCTGACCGACCACGCCCAGTGGCTCGTGGAAGTGGTAGGCGATGGTGGTCTCGTCGATCTCCGAGATGCTGCCCTCCTGGGCGCGAAGAGCGCCCGCGAAGTACCGGAAGTGGTCGACGGCCAGCGGCAGATCGGCGTTCAGGGTCTCGCGGACGGCCTTGCCGTTGTCCCAGGTCTCGGCGACGGCCAAGGCCTCGAGGTTCTGCTCGATCCGATCGGCGATCCGGTTGATGATCACTGAACGCTCGCCTGCCGAGGTGCGTCCCCACGCCGGGGCGGCCGCGTGCGCGGCGTCCAGAGCGGCGTCGATGTCCGCCGCGGTGCCTCGGGCGATCTCGGTGAACGGCTTCCCGTTGACCGGCGAGATGTTCTCGAACCAGCCGCCCTTCAGCGCGTCGACCCACTCTCCACCGATGTAATGGCCGTAGCGACTGCGCACGTCGACCAGGGAACCGGAGCTTCCGGGTGGGGAATAAGCGGACATGGCGCCTCCTACTGCTGGGCCCTGCGAGGGCGGGACGTCTGTGATGGGGGTCACGCTAGGCAGGGGGACGTTGCATCGACGTTGCGCACCCGCCACTGCCCGCTCGCTCGCCGGGATCCGGCGCCGCACCAGGACGGCGATGCGAGGCGAGCCGGGGCATCAGGGCTCTCGGGGAGCGAGCCCGGGCGACCCCCCACCACAAACCCACCCCGTAGGCGGCGTCGTCGAGCCTGCGGGCGAGCAGGTAGCGCACCGGGTCCAGGCGGGAGCCCGTTCGCCGCCGATCGACCATCGCTTCGGCCACGGCTGCCGCCAGGAGGGCCCTGCGGGCCCTCTTCGACACGCCGGCTGCCAGGAGAGAAAGCGGCCAGTAGTGCCGGGTCAGGGCCGCAGCGCACTGCCACAGGCCGCCGACCGCCCCCTCCATGGTGAGAACGGCCGCAGTTCGCATCGGAGAGTCGCTGCGGTGCAGACGTCGTGCGACGCTCACGGTGGCGACGACCCACCCGAGGCACGCGAGCGCCACCGACCAGCGACGCTGGACCAGCAGGCCCGCGACCAGCACCCCCGACCAGCCGGTGAGCACCAGCGGGGCGACGGCCGACCCGTGCCGGGCGGCCAGCGGGGCGGCGGACGTGCCGTAGAAGGCCTTGCGGCGCAACCACTCCATGGGGTGGGCACGGTGCCGGTGGAGAACGACGGCTGCCGGTTCGTAGCGCACCACCCACCCTGCGGCGATCAGACGCCAGACCAGGTCGACGTCCTCGCCGACGTTCATCCGCTCATCGAAGCCCTCCCCAAGGGCCGCCACCCGGGCGAGCAGGCAGGCCGACGGCAGGTACGAAACCGGGCTGCCGGGTCGCACACCAGCTGGTGTCGGGCCCATGTCCAGAGAGGAATGCGCCTGCTCATAGCGCTCCACCCACGAGTCCCCCACCCTGGGTGCGGTACCCCGCACGCGCGGGGCGACTATGGCCAGCGCCGGATCGTCCAGATGCCGTCGCAGTACCCCGAGCCAGCCCGGCTCGGGCACCACATCGGAATCGCAGAAGGCCACGAAAGGGGTCCGCACCCGGCGCAGCCCGGTGTTGCGGGCCGCCGCCGGCCCGTGGCTGCGGGAGTGGGCCAGGAGGCTGGCGCCGTGCGCCCGGCTCACCTGCGCCACAGCACTCGGATCGGCGGAGCCGTCGTCCACGATGACCACCGGCAGCCCAGGAGGCAGCGCGGCCACCAGGCGGTTCACCCCCTGCGCCCGGTCCCGGACCGGGATCACCACGGTCACGTCAGTGACCGAGCTGTCGGCCGGAGCGCGGCGGTCCCACACCGGGTCGGCGAACCCGCGATCCAGCAACAGCCGGGCCAGCCGAGACCCGACCGGGTTATCTGCGCGCAGCGGGCGGTCGGTGCGAATCCGCCCGACGGCGAGCGGCTGAAGGTACAGCACGCTGCTGGCCGTCCCGCCGACCAGACTGCGCCCGCCGTCGCACAGGTGAGAGCGAGCCGACAGAGCGACCGCGAAGTCCTCGGGCAGCTCCCGCACCTGCGGTCCGGGTGCCGTGCGCGGCTGCGCTGCGCGTGCGCTGGGCACCGGGGTCACCGTGACGCAGCGGATCGGGGACTCACCTCGAGCGCACGCACAGCGAGGACCAGGGCGTGAACCATCGCCTCAACCGCCCGCCGACCCTCATCGTGGCTGCTCCGGGTGGCGTCACCGAGCACCCCGGATGGCGAGACCGCCTGCAGCCCACCGGACCGCAGCAGCGGCATCAACTCCTCGATCGGCGTCGTCGACCCGGTAACGGCCTGGGTCAGATCCACGTCGGCGGGCACCACGTACCGCATGACCGAGGTCTCGGTCGTGCCCGCGTGCGCATCGCCGCCCGGAACGGTGCAGGCGGCCCACAGTGCGACGCGACCCTCTGAGCGCAACGTCTCGGCTGCCCGCAGACCTGCCTCGGTGTTGCCGCCGTGGCCATTGACGAACAGCACCCCGCGGGCCCACCGGCACGCTGACCGCCCGTACTCCACCAGCAGGAGGTACAGGGCTTCATGCCCGATCGAGATGGTCCCGGCGAACCCCTCATGCTCCCCGGACGCGCCATAGGTCAGCGCCGGCGCCACCACGACGTCCGCTCCGCAGCGCAGGAGCCGCCGACCCGCCAGCCGGGCCACCTCGGTCGCGATGACGGTGTCGGTGGCCAGTGGCAGGTGGGGACCGTGCTGTTCCACGGACCCCACCGGGACCAGGACCAGCGGAGCCCGGTCACTCAGGTCAGGCCAACTCGACCGGGCCAGGTCCGCTGACCGGGCCGGCGCGGGTGGGCTCTCGCCGGACACCGCGGCGGGCGGTCTCACGAGGGGTCCAGCGCCGGATCCCCCTCGGCCAACGGGCTGTCGTCGCAGGTCCGGGCCCGGCGACGCATCCGTGGGCCGGCGAGGTGCACGAGGGTCCGTTCGGCCGGGCGGGTGCGTGAGTGGTCGCCGGACGGCGTCGGCAGGCTCGCCGGGTCGACGCCGGCCAGCGCCGGGGCCCCGCCACCCTTGACGCACTCCGGGTCGGGTCCGGCCAGCGGTAGTCCGGTGAAGAACTTGGCGGCCATGCACCCGCCACGACAGGCGTCGAAGGCCTCGCAGTGGGTGCAGGCACCGGCGCTCTGAGGCCGGCGCAGGTCCTGGAAGAGCGGCGCGCCGGCCCAGACCTCGCCGAATCCTCCGGCGTCACGGACGTTGCCTGCCCGGAACCGCTCATGGATGGCGAACGGGCACGCGTAGACGTCCCCGACCGGGTCCACCAGGGCGACCACCCGGCCCGCGCCGCACATGTTGAGCCCGGGCAGTGCCTGCCCGAAGGCGGACAGGTGGAAGAACGAATCGCCGGTGAGTACTCCCTCCCCGTGCTCGAGCAGCCACTCGTACAAGGTGCGCTGTTGCTCGGGCAACGGGTGGAGCTGCGGCCAGCTGTCGACTCCCCTCCCGGACGGGCGCAACCGGGTCAGCCGCAGCTGGGCGCCATGCTCCTCTGCCAGGGTCAGGAGCCGATCCAGCTGCCCGATGTTCCGTCGGGTACAGACCACCGACAGCTTCACGCCGCGCTTGCCGGCCGCCCGCAGGGTCTGCAACGCCCGCAGGGCGGCATCGAAGCTGCCGGCGCCCCGGACGGCGTCGTTCACCTCGGGTGTGGCGCCGTCCAGGGAGATCTGCACGTCGACGTACTCGCTGGCAGCGAGCTGCTCGGCCCGCTGCGCAGTGATCCGGTAGCCGTTGGTGGAGAACTTGACCCCGACGTGGTGGGCCACCGCGTGCTCCAGCAGCTCCCAGAAGTCGGGGCGTACCGTGGGTTCACCGCCGCCGATGTTGACGTAGAACACCTGCATGCGCTCGAACTCCTCGATCAGCGCCATGCACTCGGCGGTGTCGAGCTCGTGCGGGTCGCGCCGGCCAGAGGAGCTGAGGCAGTGCACACACGCGAGATTGCATGCGTAGGTCAGCTCCCAGGTCAGGCAGATCGGGGCGTTCAGGCCGCGCTCGAACCGGTCGACGAGGCGAGCAGGGCGACGTCGTTCGTGGACGTCGGGCCCGCCATGGGGGTGGGCGGTGGCGAGGGTCATCGGGTGAGCTCCTGCCTCATCGGACCTGGATCATCCCTCCGGCGGCCAGCTTCGACAGCGCCGCCAGGTAGACGCCGCGCTCGATCTCGGCGACGCCGGCCGCCGCCAGCGCAGCGGTCATCGTCGGGTGTTCGCCCAGGCGCCGGACGACGTCCACCAGGGTGGGCGAGGTCATGAAGCTGAGTCGGCGGGTGGCGAAGTCGTAGGCCAGCGCCCCGAACGGCTCGGGGCGCAACGCCACCGTCTCGCTGAGGCGCCAGGCCCGTTCCTCCGGTGCGGTGCTCCCTGCCGCGGCCGGAGGTCCGGCGCAGACCGCGGGCTCAGTACACACCACACATGCCGTCGATCGAGACCTCTTCGACCAGGGCCTCCTCAGCCAGGTCGGACGTCGCCGCAGCGGCGCTCTGGCCGCTCGTGGCGTTCGGGTCGGCCTCGCTGAGCCTCGCATCGGTCATGGCCGTCTCCTCGTGGTCGTTTCGGAGCGGGCTCGGCCGGCCCGTGCGTCCACGGTAGGAAGGGCCGAGCACGGCCCACTACTGCTCGGTGGGGTGGGTCGGCCTGCCGGACCGGACAGGTACCACGCCCGCCCGCCGACCCGTTTCCCGATCCCCACCTGTTGTGGGCAGGCAAGGGCTCCTAGCGTCACTGGCGAAGGCACAGGCACCTGTTCCATGCGGCATGCCGCACCCATCGGAGGAATCCGGCTACCTGCAGGAGGCCAGCGATGCAAGTCGAAGAGCTACTCAAACCGTTTCCCATCAAGGAGTTCCACCCCTTCCCCCGGGCGCTGATGGGTCCGGGATCTCATGAGGTGATCGGGCCGGAGGCGCTGAAGCTGGGCTTTCGCAAGTCCCTGGTGATGACCTCCGGGCTGCGCGGGACCGACATCGTGCACAAGATCGCGGAGTCCCTGAAGTACCACGGTCTGGATGTCGTCGTGTACGACAAGGTCGAGTCGAACCCGAAGGACTACAACGTCATGGACGCCGTGACGATGTTCCAGGAGAACGAGTGCGACTCGTTCGTGTCCATCGGTGGTGGGTCCACCCACGATGCCTGCAAGGGGGCGCGGATCTCGGTCGCCCACGACGGTCGCAACGTCAACGAGTTCGAGGGGTTCAACAAGTCGGAGAACCCCAAGAACCCACCGCACATCGCCGTCTCGACGACCGCGGGTACCGGGTCGGAGACCTCGTGGGCCTACGTCATCACCGACACCACGACCGATCCGGACAGCCCTCACAAGTACGTCGCCTTCGACGACGCCTCGGTGGCGACGCTCGCCATCGACGATCCGGTGCTCTACTACGACTGCCCGGTCGACTACACCGCACAGTGCGGTTTCGACGTGCTGGCCCACGCCTCGGAGCCGTATGTGTCGCGGCTGAACTTCGACCCCTCGCTCGGCAATGCCCTGCACGCGATCAAGCTCACGGCCGAGAACCTTCGCGCAGCGACCTGGAACGGGCAGGACCTGCCGGGCCGGGAGGGGATGATGTACGCCCAGTACATCGCGGCGCAGGCGTTCAACTCCGGTGGTCTGGGCATCATCCACTCCATCTCGCACGCGGTGTCGGCGTTCTACGACACCCACCACGGCCTGAACAACGCGATCGCCCTGCCGAGAGTCTGGGCGTTCAACCTGCCGGTGGCCTACAAGCGGTTCGCCGACATCGCCCGCGCGATGGGCGTCGACACGCATGGCATGACGGACGTACAGGCCGCCGAGGCCGCACTCGAAGCGGCGATCCGGTTGCTGCGCGACGTCGGGATCCCGGAGCGCTTCGTCGACGTCACCCAGGACAGCTACTCCAAGAACCGGCTCGGGCAGGGCCCGACGCCCTTCTACGAGAACGCCAAGACGATCAAGGGTGACGACGACGACGTGGCGCGGATCACCAACCACGTCCTGGGCGACGCCTGTACGCCGGCCAACCCCAAGGAGTGCACCTTCGAGACGGTGCGGCCGGTGGTCGATCACTGCATGAACGGCAATCTCGACGAGCTGTTGCCTTGAGTCGGTCGTCCGGTGCCGGTTCAACGGTTCTGGCCGGCGGCCCGGTTCTGGACTGGGGCTCGGTGCGCACACGCGCTGCGCACCGAGCCCCCGGCACGGTACCGAGTGGAGGTGGCGAGGTGATCCTGGAACCGGATACACAGCCTGCTCCCGACGAGTTCGTCGATCAGGCCGCTGTCGCTAGCCGGTTTGCCGCGCACGGGTACCTGACCGACCAGCGGTTGGCGACGACCGTGTTCCTCCTGACCCGCCTCGGCAAGCCGGTCCTGCTGGAGGGACCGGCCGGCGTCGGAAAGACCGAGCTGGCCACCAGTCTCGCGGCGGTGACCGGGAGGCGGCTGCTGAGGCTGCAATGCTACGAGGGCCAGGACGAGACCAAGGCGCTGTACGAGTGGGACTACGGCAAGCAGCTGCTCTACACCCAGATCCTGCGGGAGAAGATCGGGCAGCTGGTCTCGGACGCCGCCGACCTGAACGAGGCGGTGGAGCGGATCGCCAAGCAGGAGAGCGTGTTCTTCTCTCAGCGGTTCCTCGCTCCGCGCCCGCTGCTGGAGGCGGTGGCCTCCGAGGAACCCGTCGTCCTGTTGATCGACGAGGTGGACCGGGCCGACGAAGCCCTCGAGGCGGTACTGCTGGAGCTCCTGGGCGAGTTCCAGGTCTCGATCCCCGAGGTGGGCACGATCCGGGCCAGGCACGTGCCATACGTCGTCCTCACCTCGAACAACACCAGGGACCTGTCGGCGGCGTTGAAACGACGCTGTCTGCACCTGTTCCTGGACTATCCGGACGCCGAGCGCGAGCTGGCGATCCTCCGATCCAAGGAGACCGGTCTGGCCGACGCCCTGGCCGCCCGGCTGATCGAGGTGGTGCGCGGCCTGCGGGGGCTCGATCTGCGCAAGGCACCCAGCATCGCCGAGACGATCGACTGGGCCCGCACGCTGTCCGTCCTCGGGGTGCAGGAGCTCTCCTCCGATGTGCTGGCCGCGACGCTGAACGTCGTTGTCAAGTACGAGCGCGACCTGGACCGCGCGGGCAGGGCGCTGCCCTCGCTGGTCGACCCCAACGCGGCGGTGCCGGATCCGTCGTCCGCCTCCCACGGCCACGGGCACGGGCACGGCCACGGACACGGTGACGACGACCGCTCGGCGCCGACGGGCGAGGCGAAGCAGGGCGGCCGCAGCGCGCGGGACGTGGACGGCCGCGCGGAGCGTCTGGCCAAGGACGAGCCCGACCGGCACGGTGAGGCCTACTTCGGGCCGCTGGGCCGGATGGGCCCTGCGCGAGCAGTGGGCGCCAGCCAGGGGGACCGGTCCTTCGCCGTCCGGCGGGCCCGGCGCCGGCCGGTCTAGCGGCCGGAGGTCAGCGATGGAGGGCGCGCTGCATCGGTTCGTGCGGCTGCTGCGGCTGCACGGCGTCCGGATCAGCGTGGCCGAGGCACTCGATGCGCTGCATGCCGCCGCCCAGCCGGGGGTCCTCGCCGACCGGGAGGTGTTGCGCTCCGCCCTGGCCGTGAGCGTGGTCAAGGACCGTCGAGATCTGGAGACCTTCGACCGGGTCTTCGACCGGTTCTTCGGTCTGCGGGCGGTGGTGGACGCCGAGGACGAGCCCGGCCACGCCCACGATGACCTGACCGACAGCGGCGAGCTCACCGAGTTCACGCTGTCGGAGGAGCCGGGGGAGGTCCCGCAGCAAGGTCACTCGCACGGCAAACCGGTCGACCTGCACCAGTTCTTCAGACCTGAGGACATGGCTGCGCAGTACAACCTGCACCAGGAGGCGAACCGGCTCGATATGGCGTCGATGACCGACGAGATCGTTCTGTCGAACGAGAGCAAGGGCGCGGTGGGGGAGTCGGCCCGGGTTCAGATCGCCACGTCCCGGTTGCACAACCCCGGCACGCCCGGTGAGCTGAGCCGTCGCCCCGGCATGCAGCTGGATGCCGAGCTCAGCGTGGCGCAGGAGATGGCCCTGCTGACCTGGTTGGCGGACAGCCTGCCCGAGGAGGACGGCGCGGGATCCGCCGACGCCGAGACGGACCAGGCACTGGCGGCGCTGCGAGCAGCGCTGGAGCCGTTCCTCGCCAATCTGCCCGAGCGGCTGAGACGGCACCTGGAGAAGCTGCTCGCGCTGGAGCGTGAGATCGAGCAGCGCGAGATCGCCGACGCCCGGGCGGAGACGATCGACGAGGCGGAGCGGGCCGAGCTGGAGGAGGGCCTGCGGCGGCTGCTGCGCACCGTGCGTGGGGCCCACCGGCCACGGCGCCGAACGGCGGCACGGGGGGTGGTCGACGGGCGGCGAACGATGCGGACGAACATGCGCTACGACGGTGTGCCGTTCCGACCGGTGACGGTGACCAAGGTCGAGGACCGGCCACGGTTGCTGGTGCTGTGCGACGTCTCGCTGTCGGTCCGGATGACCTCGGCGTTCACCCTGCACCTGGTCCACAGCCTGCAGTCGCTGGCCACTCGAGTGCGCACCTTCGCCTTCGTCAAGGACATCGTGGAGATCACCGACCTCTTCGCCGAGCACCGGATCGAGCACGCGCTGTCGCTGGTGATGTCGGGACTGCCGGCCGGTGGCGTTCTCGATGTGGACGCCGACTCCGACTACGGCCATGCGTTCGACGTCTTCCTGGAGCAGTTCGGTTCGGCGATCACCCGGCGCACCACGGTGCTGATCCTCGGCGACGGACGGGGTAACGGCCACGATCCGCGGCTGGGCACCGTCGAGGAGATCACGCGGCGGGCCCGATCGACGATCTGGCTGACCCCAGAGCCGCGTTACTCATGGGCGCTGGGCCGTTGCGATCTGCCCGCGTACGCGGAGTGCTGCGATCAGGTGCACGTGGTACGCAACCTGCGGGGGCTGGAGCGGGCCGCCACGGCGGCTGCGGTGGTGGGAGCGTGATCAGCAAGATCAGTGAGGTGGGAGACCGGGGTGGGCCGATCGACCCGTTCGCCCCGATCAGTTGCGGGCTGTACCGCGACGCGCTGGTGGAGGTACGGGCGCTCGGCCCGATGCGTGGCCGACGGTCCCTGCACATGGTGCGTACCGAGCACTTCGACGTCACGGCGGTCGACGGAAGGATCTGCGTCGGTCACACCCTGCCGCCGGACCGGCTGGACGACGACCTGGCGGGTCTGCTGGCCGGCGAGCTGTTCGGGCCTGGCTGGCTGCGCGGTTCTGAGCTGTTCGAGCGGATCTTCACCGGCGTCGTCCGCACGGCCGCCGCCGACCCGCTGGATGCCTGGGAGGTCTTCTACCGCAATACCCTGGCCCGGATCGACAGCTGCCTCGCCGAACCGGCGGCCGCCGCGACGCGCGGCGGCACCGTGGCCGACTACGCCCCCGTGTACGCCCACGCGCAGAGCCTGCTCGCGGGCGGATCGGTGCTGGAGCTGGGGTGCTGTTTCGGGTTCCTGTCGTTACGGCTGGCCAGGCTCGGTCGGGCGACGACGGCCTCGGACATCTCTCCGGGGGTGATCCGACTGCTGTCCGCCATGGCACCACGGCTGGGTGTCTCGCTGCAGACCCGTGTTGCGGACGCCGCCCGCTTCCCCGCCCCCGGCCCCTGCGCAGACTCGGTGCTGGTGATCCACGTGGTGGAGCACCTCGACCATGCCGGCGGTGACAGCGTGGTCGAGGAGGCGATCCGGCTGGCTCGCCGGCGGGTGGTGATCGCAGTGCCGTTGGAGGAGGAGGCGGACGAGACCTGGGGTCACGTGCGGACCGTGTCGCTCACCGATCTGCTCGACTGGGGCCGGCGCAGCGGTCGACCGCACGACGTGCACCAGCATCACGGTGGCTGGTTAGTGATCGAGACCGCCTCCACTCCTCGACGAGGCCGCTAGATCACCCCCATCTTCGATGCCTCGTACACCGCCTCGGCCCGTCGGGAGACACCCAGCTTGCGCAGGATGTTCCCGACGTGGAACTTCGCGGTGGTCTCGGAGATGTAGAGCTGGACGCCGATGTCCCGGTTGGACAGGCCGCGGGCCAGTAGCTGCACCACCTGGCGTTCACGCGGGGTCAGCTTGCGCGCGTCCTCGGTGGCGGGCGCGTTGAGCCCACGCACCATCGCGGCGGCCGAGCGCGCGTCGAACGCGCTCTCACCGCGCGAGACGTCGCGTATGGCCCGGATCAGTCCCGACGTGTCGACGTCCTTGACCACGTATCCCCGGGCACCGGCTCGGATCGCCCGAAGAACCAGCTGATCGTCCAGGAACGTGGTGAACACCAGGACCCGGACCTGCGGATGGCTCGCCGTGAGCGCAGCGCACAGCTCCAGTCCCTCCGTGTCCGAGGACGGCGACAGCTTGAGGTCCAGCACCACGATCTCGGCCTGGGTGCGGCCGATCACGGCGAGTGTCTCGGCCGCTGTCGACGCCTCGGCGACCACTCGCATGTCGCGTTCCCGCTCAAGGATCGACCGCAGACCCTGACGGACGATGGCGTGGTCGTCCACGAGCATGATCCTTGCCGGGGGGTCGGGCTGGGGGCCGATGTCGGCAGTGCTCATGGTGGCCATGGCTCCTCCTCGGGCCCCCCCACGAGCAGCTCGCCGATCAGGGTGGGCCGAGCCGGCGCGGTGACGGGCAGCGGGACGGCGAACGCGATGCCCACCCCGCCGAGCCGGGCGCGGCGGAAGGACAGCGTCCCGCCGACCTCGATCATCCGGGCCTCCATGTTGACCAGCCCACGGTGGCGCCCGTCGCACGGCATACCTTGCTCCAGCCGGAGGGTGCGGCGAAGCTGGGCGGGGTCGCCGATGCCGTCGTCGTCGACGGTCACGGTGAGCAGGTGTGGCAGGTAGCGAAGCCGGACGACGGCCCGGCGCGCGTGGGCGTGAGTGGCCACGTTGAACAGGGCCTCGCCCACGGCCCGGGCGATCTCGTGGTCGGCACCGGCGGGCAGCTGGGCCGGGTCTCCCTGGACTCGGATGTCGACCTGCAGCTGCGGGCGATGGTGATCGGCCATCACCGCCAGGAGCTCGGGCAGCGTCGAGACCGTCTGCTGATCGGACTGGTGCAAGGCGTAGATGGCGCTCCGCATCTGCTCGACCGCCTCCTGAGAGAGCTGCTTGGCCGCCGTGAGCCGCTCGACCAGACCCGCTCCGATCTCACCCAGAGCCTCGGCGTCGCCCCGCGCGAGCTCGACCGTCATCCCGCTGGACAGGACGTACTGCGTGACACTGTCGTGCAGCTCGCGCGCGATCCGCTGCCGTTCGGTGGAGATCAGCTCGCGTTGATGGGCGAGCACCAGGCGCTCCTCGAGCCGACGCAACTGGCGGGTACGGGCCTCGAGGTCGCGTGTACGGGCCGTCGTCTCGTCGGACAGCCGCTGCGCCCGGCGGTGCAGTGCCCGACCGGCTTGGTACTGCTCGGAGGTATGCAGCGAGACGGCCGCCTGATTGGCCAGGATGCGCAGCACGGACAGGTCCCCGGGCTCGGGGTCGACGTCCAGACCGTGCAGGCCGACGAGGCTGCCCACCCGACGCCCTTCCAGGCTCATCGGCACCCTGACCCACCGTCCGTCGTCGTTGCCCCGTACGGCATGTCCGGCTCGGATCGCGGCGAGCTCGCGACGGATCGGCGGGGGAAGGTCCCCGTCGTCATCGGTAGGTCCCCGATCGGCGCTCAGGGCAAGGAAGCGGGGCCGGGCCCCACGCAGGTGCCCGTCCGACAGGGCGAGGATCGTCCACTCCGCCGTCAGGTAGGCGGCCGCGGCGCGGACCACCTCCTCCAGCAGGCCACGGGGTCCTTCCACCGTTCGCACCAGGGCGCGTGAGATGGAGTCCATGGCACGGACGGCGCGCTGCATCCGCTCGTCGGAACGGACGTAGGCGCGGTAGTAGGAACGCTTGCCGGAGCGAACCCCGGTGAGCGTCGCGAGGTCGGGTGTCGGGGGTCGCGGCGTGTTCACGGCGGCTCACAAAGCCGCGCGGAAGAGAGCCTCGACGTCCTGCTGGGACGCATGGCGCGGGTTCGTGGTCAGGCAGGCGTCCTGCAGGGTGGTTCGTGCCAGCCGCGGGACGTCCGCCTCGCGCACACCCAGTGCGCTCAGCCCCCGAGGGACGCCGACGTCGTCGGCTAGCCGGCGAACGTGCTCGGCCAGCCGCTGTGCTGCCTCCTCGCCGGGCATCCCCTGCACCGTGAGCCCGGCGGCACGGGCGAGGTCGGCGTACCGGGTGGGTGCGGCCCGGGCGTTGTAGCGGATCACGTGCGGCAGCAGGACGCCGTTGACCACGCCGTGAGGGGCGTCAAGCAGGCCCCCGACCTGGTGGCTCATCGCATGCGTCGCCCCGAGGATGGCGTTGCTGAAGGCCAGTCCCGCCTGCAGGCTCGCCTGGGCCATCATCGAGCGTGCTCTTTCGTCCCGCGGGCCGGTCATCGTGGCCCGTAGGTGGGCATTGACCAGACTCACCGCGTTCAGCGAATGCGTGTCGGTCAGAGGGTTGTGAGCCAGCGACACGAACGACTCGATGCCGTGGGTGAGCGCGTCCAGGCCCGTCGCCGCGTTCAGCTCGGACGGCATCGTGACCAGCAGCCGGGGGTCGGTGATCGAGATGTCCGGGACCAGGGCCCGGCCCATGATCGTGATCTTCACTGAGCGCGCGGTGTCGGTGACGATGCAGAACTGCGAGACGTCGGCGCCGCTGCCGGATGTGCTGGGGATGGTCAGCATCGGTGGGATCGGCCTGGTCGCCCGGTCGACCCCGGCGTAGTCGAGGATGTCGCCCTGGTTGCCGGACAGGATCGCGACGCCCTTTGCGGCATCGATGCACGAGCCGCCACCGATGGCGACCAGGACATCGGCCCGGTGCTCGGCGTAGTACGCATAGGCGGCTCGAATCTCGTGGTCCTTGGGGTTCGGCGTCAGATCCGACCAGAGCACGGGCTCCAGGCGTGCCTCCCGCAGGTAGCCGAGCAGCTCGGCCACCCAACCCGCCTCGATGATTCCGGGGTCGGTGACGACCATGGGACGGCGCGCACCCAGCCGGGCCGCCGCGAAGCCGGCCTCCCCGAGAGAGCCGATACCGAAAACGACTTCCGGGGCATGGAACTTCACCAGCGGAGGGGGCGCGTGACCGGGCACCGACTCACCCTGTGCGCGCGCCGTACCACTGGACGGTGGGGCCGCTGCCGACGTCACGGACGCCTCCGATCGAGGGGCCGATAGGCGGTCGGGAATATCACGGTATCTCCGAACTGCCGAAGAAGGCGAGGGCCGCCGCCACCGATTAGCGCCCGGTTTGGGGGGATATCATCGTGCGGACGGGATTGATGGCGTCGGCCGGAAAGCCGCCCCGTTGGGCGTGCTCCAGGATCAGGGCGGGGTCGGAGGCGTCGTAGACGCAGTAGAGCTTGTCGTCAGTCACATAGGACTGCACCCACACGATGTCGTCCAGCTCCGCCAGCACGGCGTTCGATGTGGCACTGATGTCGTGCAGCTGCCGTTCGGTCAGCGAGCCGGCCCCAGGCAGGGTGCGCTCGATCACATAGCGGCCCATGGCGTCCCTCTCGTCCGTCGAGGTCGGCCGGTCGGCGTGGCTCGGCCGTATCGCCAACATAGGTCGGGGGGTCTGAGATGAGCACCGCCTGGAGACCGGGACATACCTATCCGAACGGGTAGGTATCACCGAGCGTTCCGTGCTTGTGTACTAGAGATATGCCCACCGGGATGCGCTCGCAGGTACTCGCCTCGTGGCATCGGTCGGCAGCTGCCGGGGTCGCGGCAGAGGCCGCCGAGGCTCCGGTCACGCTGCCCGCCGACGTTCTGCGCGACCACCGAGAAGGACATCCCCTGGCGCGGGCCCTCCCACTCCTGGAGGACGTACTCGGTCAGGCGGCACGGGAGTGCGACGCGGTGATGGCCCTCACCGACGAGTCGGGCCAGCTGCTGTGGGTCCGAGGGTCCCCGACCACGTTGCGTCGGGCGGAGAGCATCGGCTTCGTCGAGGGCAGCAACTGGGACGAGCGCCTCGCCGGCACCAACGCCCCCGGGATGGCGCTCGCCCTGGACCAGCCGGTCACGGTCACCCGGTCGGAACACTTCCGTGAGTCCGTGCGTCGCTGGAGCTGCGCGGCGGCGCCGATCCACGACCCGGCGACCGGGGCTCTGCTCGGAGCGCTGGACCTGACCGGCGGGGACACGATCGCGGTGCCGCAGACGATGGCCCTGGTCCGCGCCGCCGCACGGATGGCCCAGTCCGAGCTATCGCGTGACCGGCAACAGCGCCTCCTTCCAGGCGCGCCCCGCGGGGGTAGGCCGCTCGTCCGCCTTCAGGTTCTGGGCCGCACGGAGAGCGTGCTCAGCGTGGCCGGGCCTTCCGGGCCCCGTAGCTTCCGGCTGTCACCACGGCACAGCGAGATCCTGCTCCTGCTCGCGGTCACGCCCGCCGGCCTGTCGGGCGACGAGCTGATGACCTTGCTCTACGAGGACGACGCATCGCCCTCGACTTTGCGGGCGGAGATGAACCGGGTTCGAGCTCTGCTCGGGGAGGACCTGGTGGCCTCTCGCCCCTACCGACTGGGCGTAGAGATCAGCGGGGACTGGCTGGAGGTGGAGGCCAGACTGGTGGGGGGCGATCTGACCGGCGCGGTCCAGGCCTACCGAGGACCGATCCTGGAGCACTCCCACGCGCCGGGCGTGGTGCGGCTTCGCCAGGAGCTGGAGTGGAGCCTGCGCCAGGCCATCCTTCACTCCGCGGACCCCACCGTGATGTCGTGGTGGACCCGGTCGTCCTGGGGCTCGGATGACGTCGTGATGTGGCAGGCCGAAGAGCGATGCGTGGGCAGAGCCTCGCCGTTGCTGCCACTCATCCGTGGACAGCTCTCGCGCCTCGACCGGGAGTACGGACTGGTGTCACCGGTCAGGCCGCTCCTCCTCCGGCGCCGTCCAGCGCAACGACCGAGCCGTTGAGGCCGCGGGCCTGGCGCGAGCAACAGAACGCGATCGTCTCGCCGACCTCAGTCGGCTCCAGGAGCTGCTTGAGCAGGTGCGCCTCAGCCAGCGTCCCGGCCTCCACGCCGTAGATGTCGGCTGTGGCCTGCAGCTTGCGGGTTCGGGTCGCCCCCGGACACACCGCCACCGCCGTCACCCCGGTGCCGACCAAGTCGGCGGCCAGCCCGCGGACGAGACCGACCACGGCGTGCTTGACCGTGGTGTACGCGGCGAGGCGGAACAGGCCTCGAACCCCAGCGGCTGAGGCGACGGCGATGAATCGGCCACCCGATGGGTCATCGCCGTCCAGCATGTGCGGGACGGTCGCGGCGGCGGTGTTCCAGACCCCGGCCACGTCGACCTCCCACAGGGTCTCCAGGTTGGTGTCCTCCCACATCGGCCGGCCTCCGGCAATCACCGCCGCAGCAGCCACCGCCACGTCCAGGCGCCCCCACCGATCGAGGGCACGGGCCACGACGTCATCCAGGTCGACCCGGTGGCGCACGTCGGCGACGGCGGTGACGACGTCGTCCCCGCACTGCTGCTGCAGACTGACCAGGTCGTCCGGCGTGCCCAGGGAGTAGTTGATCCCCGGGAGACCGTGCGTGTCACCGGCACAGGCGTCCAGAGCCACCACCCGGAAGCCACGGGCGTGCAGGCAGCGGACCGTCGCGGCGCCGATACCACGGGCGGCGCCGGTGACCAGGGCCACCCGCTCCTCGGTCACGTCCGCTGGACGGCGCCGAGTCGGCGCACGAAGCCCTCGGGGACTAGCACGTCCTGCGGGGTCAGGTCATGGATCGAGCCGTGGCCGAGGCCCAGAAGCGCGGAGTCGATCCCGCTTCGCAGGATGTCGAGAACGTTCTCGACGCCTGCCTGACCGTTGGCGGCCAGGCCCCAGAGACAGGCTCGGCCGATCATCACAGCTCTCGCACCCAGCGCCACGGCCTTGATCACGTCGCTGCCCCGGCGGATCCCTCCGTCCAGGAGCACCTCGACCTGCGAGCCCACCGTGTCGGCGATCGAGGGCAGCACCCGGATCGGTGCGGGGGTGCCGTCGAGGTTGTTGCCGCCGTGGTTGGACACCGAGATCGCGCTGACTCCGGCGTCGACGGCCCGCAGCGCATCGTCGATCCGGGAGATCCCCTTGAGCATGAACGGGCCGCCCCACTCCTCGCGCATCCAGGAGACGTCCTCCCAGGTCGGCGGCGCGGTCTGCATCCACTCCCCGTAGGCCCCGAAGAAGGTGGGAGCCGGACCCCCCTCGGCGAGGTTGGGTGCGGTCAGATCCGGCAGCGTGCCGCTGCGGGCGAAGCGGAGCAACCACTGCGGCTTGAGGATCACCTCGGGCGCGAATCTGGCCATGGCCTTCAGGTCGAGCTGTTCGGGGATAGCCGGGCTGCCCCAGTCACGGCCGTAGGAGAAGGACCAGTCCAGAGTGAGGATCATGCCGGCTGCGCCGGCTTCCCGGGCCCGCTGCATCCGCCGGGCCATGAGGTCCTTGCCGCCCATCCAGTACATCTGGAAGAACGTCTTCGGGTTGGCCTGGATCACCTCGTCGATGGGTTTGCTGGCGAAGGAGGACAGCCCCATCGCCGTTCCCCTGGCCGCGGCGGCCCGAGCGATGGCTACTTCGCCGTCCGGGTGAACGGCCTGCACCCCTGTCGGCGAGATCAGCACTGGAAGAGAGATGTCCTGTTCGAGCACCCTGGTGGAGAGCTCCCGGGTCGCCGACAGCCCGGCGACGTGCGGCGCGAACCCCAGCTCAGCGAATGCTGCGGTGTTGTCGTCGTAGGACACCCCGCGCTCGGACCCGGCCAACAGCGCGGAGTAGACCGATGCCGGAAGCGTCTTCTTCGCCCGGCGCTGTGCTTCGGCAACCGTCTCGATCCATCCAGATCCGGCCATGAGCAACCACTCCTCGTGTGCGGGCCTGTCCTCCGGCCTGCAGGGAAACCGCTACCCGTCCTGCGACCGCCGTCCGCCGGGACGCGGACGGGAGACCGTGGTTCGACGCTAGTCAGACGCTCAGCCGGCTTGAACTCTCCGAGCGGACGGGCGCGGTGGGCCTGCCGGACGGGAAGCCTGCCCCACCGAAGACGGGCACAACGTCACGCCGTACTCACCGAAGACGGGCACAACGTCACGCCGTACCCGTCTAGCGGGCACGGCGTGACGTTGTGCCCACGCGGGGGGTCACGTTAGGTGAGACGCTTCTGCCACTCCGTGTCCGTGCCGACCTGTCGGAAGCCCATCGCCAGGTTGACCCTCAGCATCGGGGAGTTCGACTCGGCGTTGTAGGTGATCACTCGTCGGACCGCGGGGAAACCGGCCAGCAGCGCCCGCAGGTTGGCCGCCTTGATCCACATGCCCAGCCGCCGTCCACGGTGCCCGTCGCTGACGATCGTGTCCCACTGGTGGGCCACCTCGGGCTCGGCCGGGGCGATCACGATGTCACTGGAACCGACCAGGGTTGCGGTCTCAGTGTGGACGGCCAGGGTCTCCACCCGGCGCCGACCCTGGGCCTGGATGATCCGCTGGGTGTCGAGGAAGCGTTCGGCGTCCCAGACCTCGGGCTCCAGCTCGAGATCGTCCAGGGGTCCGTCGGTGCTCATCTTGGCGGCCAGCCCGGGCCTGTGGTCCAGCCAGGTGGTGGGCAGGCGGTCCCAGTAGGTGACCAGGTGGTAGTCCGACATCGGGTCCGCCTCGGCGACCTCGACGTCCAGCGACGCCAGGACCGCGTCCAGGTCGACGACCGTCCGCTCGCCGTTGGGCCCGCTCGCCGTTAGCGGAAGGTCGAGGTCGTTGCGTCCGCTGACCAGAGCCCGTGTGAAACCGTGCCGCTGCGCGAAGGCGGTCGCCACGTCGCCACGATCGAACCCCCGTTGGCTCTCCACGACGAGCGTCGTCCGCCCCTCCTGCAGCACGCGCCGGGCTGTCTCCGCCAGCAAGGCCGACCCGATGCCCCGGCGCCGGCAGTCGGGTGCGACCTCCAGCTCGACGAACGCCTGGAACTCGTTGTCCCGCAGCGGGAACGCCAGCTGCGCGGCCCCAGCCGCCCGCCCGGCCGGGTCACGGGCCAGCAGGTGGACGTACCGGGTCGAGGAGTCGCCACGAACCCAGCACCGGATCTCGTGCAGGGTCCAGGGGTGCGACCGCTCCCCGAACGCCTCGTCCCACGAGGTCCGGGACACGGCGTACCACTCCCGCGCAGCCGCCTCGGCCGCCGATGAGTCACCGAGCAGGTCCACCGGCTCGACCGTCATGCACCAAGGGCAGCACCCGGACCCGGCCCTGTCACCTCCTTTTCGCTTCGCGCGGCCGGCTCAGGCGCCACGGCGTGCGGCTCAGCCCCTGGACGGTAGGTCATCCCGTGCGCAGGTCGGCGGGTAGCTGGGCGATGGCGAACGGGGCGAGCAGCCGGGCGTAGTCCAGCGAGAGGTGGTTGCGGTCGCGGTAGACGGCGAGCGATCCGATCCGGGCGTAGCACCACCGGGCATCGCACAGCTCGTCGGTCAGGTCGATGACGGAGACCGGCGCCGTCGTCCGGCCTCGGGTCCAGACCGCGGCGGCGGCTCGCTGGTCGTCGCGGTGCAACGCCTCGGCCCGGCCGGTGGAGCAGGCGGTGACGTCGTCCGGGTGCCGGGTCAGGCAGGTCGGCACGTCGTATTCGGGGAAGGGAGTTGCGGCGATCAGGTGGAGCCGCCGAGTGGGCGAGGTGAGCTGCTGCCACGCGGTCGTGAAGCCGTCCGTCGCCGGGTCGGCCAACGGGTGCCCAGGGACCGACGTCCAGCGGTAGACACCGGGTCTCGCGGCGACGAAGACGTCGGTGACGTCGGGACGGGCGCGGACGTCGGCGATCGCGGCGCGGGTAAAGGCCTCGCAGGAGAGCTGGTTCGCGTCGCCTGTCTCGTTGTCCAGCACCCGTCGTGCCAGGCTCATCGGGCAGGCGGCCTTGACGTACACGATGACCTTCCACTCCAGCTGCTTGCCGATCTCGTCCAGCATCGGCATCCACTGCCCGGCATGGGAGTCCCCGAACAGGGCCACCGTGCGTCGTGCCGCGCTGGCTGTGCCCAGCGTGCAGGTTAGGAGCTTGTCGGAGGCCAGAGTCTGCCGGCAAGCGGTCAACAGCGGGTCGTCCCCCTCCCTGGCCACGACGTCGGCAGGCACGATCAGCAGCCCCTCGCCCTCGACCGGCCTGCACCGTTCAGGATCAGCCAGCGCATGGGGGCCCAGGCACCTCGTCCCGGCCTCGGACAGGCGGGCGGCCGCTTCGGTCTGGCGGGCCTGGAGCATCTGGCCCACCGCCACATACCCCAACGTGAAGGTGAGCATGCCGACGGCCGCGAAGGCGAAGGCTCGCCGGGAGGCGGCGGCCAGGAGTGGGCGGGTCCGTAGTGGGTTCTCGATCCAGGTGGTGCTGGTCCAGGCCAGTGCTAGCGTGAGCGCGATGACGGCGATCTTGTCGGGCCAGTGCAGGACGTGGCCGGTCACGTAGGGGGCAAGAACGATCAGCGGCCAATGCCACAGGTAGATCGCATAGGAGATGTCTCCGACGGCGGTCGCCGGGCCTCGCCCCAGCCACCATCCGGCGGTGCGGTTCGATCCGGTTCCGGACAGGATCACGGCCGCCGCCCCCAGCACGGGAAGTGCCGCGATCCAGCCCGGGAACCGGCTGGTCTGGGTGTAGAACACGGCGGCGAGCAGGACGGCGAGCAGGCCTGCCCAGCCCAGGAGCAGCCGTGCGCGCGGACCGGGGCGCACGGTCAGCAGCGCGGCCAACGCACCGACGGCGAACTCCCAGGCCCGGGTGAGGGTGCTGAAGTAGGCCACCGAGGCATCCTGGGCGGTCAGCACCACAGAGACCGTGAACGAGGCCGCCGCGACCAGGGCGAGGGTCAGCGCGACCGCACGTCGTCGCCCCTCGGTCGAGGCGCCACCCTGGACGGCGCGCCCGTAGAGCCACAGGGCCGCTACCACCAGCAGTGGCCACGCGACGTAGAACTGTTCCTCGACCGACAGCGACCAGTAGTGCTGGACGAGTGTCCCGTCGCCCTCACGGGCCAGATAGTCCACCGCGGCCCGTTGCAGCGCCCAGTTCTGCACGTACAGCGCGCTTGCGGTGATCTGGCCCACGGTGGCCGGCCAGCGCGTCATGGGCACCACCGCCACCGTGGCCACCGCGCAGAAGAGCAGCACCAGGAAGCTCGCCGGCAGCAACCGCCGGATCCGGCGCGCCCAGAACCGGACGACGTCCACCGTGGTCGTACGCGCCACCTCACGGAACAGGTGCGAGGTGATCAGGTAGCCGGAGATCACGAAGAAGACGTCCACCCCGACATAGCCACCGCCGAGTCGACGTGGCCACAGGTGGAACACCACCACCAGGGCCACGGCGACCGCCCGCAACCCCTGGATCTCCGGTCGGAAACCGGTATCCACCTGAGGCGGTACGGGCTTGACCTCCACCCTGACGGCTGTCCCGACCGCGGGTGGGCCCCCACTGTTCATCGACGAGCGAGACTACAGCGTCGGCCGAGCGGTGGATCCCGGGTGAACACCCCACCCGTCACGTGGTCTGCTCAGACTTGCACCCCGCGCCGCGCCGTCCAGTAGGCCAGTCCGGTCGCGAGGTACACGACGGCGACGGCGACGAACAGTCCCGGAGAGAAGCCGTCGGCGGGAAGCACCCTCGCGCACACCACGGCCGCGGCCACGAAGGTGATGTTGAACACCATGTCGTAGAACGACATCGCGCGGCCCCGGAAGCGGTCGTCTGTGGTGCCCTGGACGATCGAGTCGACACAGATCTTGGTGCCCTGCATGGCGATGCCGACCGCGAACCCGGCCGCCAGCGCCACCGGGTAGGTCATCACCGACGCGAACACCGCCGCGAGGGCGGCGGCGAACAGGCAGCACAGTGTGATCCAGGCCGGCAGGCTGATCCGGCGGGTGACCACCGGTGTGATGAAGGCTGCGGCGAAGAACCCGACGCCGGAGACGACGAACGCGACGGCCAGCCGCAGCGCACCGGCGTCCGGGTCGGCCGGGTCGGCGAACGTGGCCCGGCAGAGCAGGAACATCGCCACCGTCACCAGGCCGTAGGCGAAGCGCTGCCCGGCGACCACTGCGAGTGCGTCGAAGGCCGGACGGTGCTGCCAGAGGTGCACGCTCGCCTCGCGCAGGCCGACCACCACCCCGCGGACGGCGTCCGCCGCGTCGTTCCAGGGCCGCCGCTCGGCCTCGTCCGGGCCGAGCAGGTCACGGTGCATGCGGCGTGCCGATGACGCGGAGACCAGATAGATCGCGGCGGCGAGCACCACGATCACGGCATCGGTCTGGTCGCCGCCGCCGAGCACCTGGCGCACGCCGACGGCGATGCCGGCGCCCGTCAGCGCGACGACGGTGCCGCTTGTGGTCGACACCGCGTTCGCCATCACGAGCTCGTCGCGGGGGACCACGTGCGGGAGGCTTGCCCCGAGACCGGCCAGGAAGAACCTGTTCACCGACAGGCAGGCCAGCACCAGCGCGTACAGAGGTGGGCCGATGGTGCCGGCGAACATCATCGCGGCGATCACCACGATGATGCCCGAGCGGAGCATGTTCGCCAGTACCAGCACCTGGCGCCGGCTCCAACGGTCCAGCAGCACGCCGGCGAACGGCCCGACCAGCGTGTACGGCAGGATGGCCACGGTGAACGCGAGGGCGATCGCGGATGCGCTCGCGGCCCGTTGCGGGGAGAAGAAGAACAGGCTGGCGAGGGCCGCCTCGAAGATCCCGTCGGCCGACTGGGAGAAGAGCCGGGTCGCGTAGAGCCTGCGGAAGTCCCGCCCGCGAAGCACGATCCGAAGATCTTCGACGAACTGCCCTGCGGATGACACAGGCGAAGGCTACGCGGACGGCCCAGCCGGGTCTGCCCCAGTGGGCATGACGCGTGTGGGAGACGATGGTGGAGTGACCGGGGCACCGATCGAGACTCAGCCCGGCACGGTCTCGCGACTCGCCGCCCTGGACGTCACCCGAACCGCGGCGATCCTCGGCATGATCGCGGTGCACGTCGGTGGCCAGAACATCTACCTACCCACCGGCCCGTGGCGGGCGCTGCACCTGGCGGCTGGGGTCTCGGCGGGCACGTTCGCGGTGGCCGCGGGTGTGGCGCTGTCCCTGACCAACCCGCCCGGCACGCACGGTTGGCGGGCCTGGTCACCGACGGTCATGCGTGGCGCCGTCCTCTTCTTGCTCGGTTTGCTCGTCGAGGCCATGTCGGGCGGAGTGCTGGTGATCCTGTGCGTGTACGGGGCGCTGTTCGTCGTCGCGGCGCCGCTGCGTGCGCTGTCCGGTCGCGCCCTCATGGTGCTGGGTGCCGTGCTGGCCGTCCTCTGGCCGATCGTCTCGCTCCTGATCCGGCGACAGCTGTCGACCACCCCGCGGCTCGAGGTCTCCTGGGACCTGTTCGAGCTGCCGGAGTCGGGCCAGGTCCTGCTGCGCACACTGTTCCTGGACGGCGCTTACCCGGTGCCGACGTGGCTGGCCCTGGCGCTGACTGCCTGGGGTGCGCACCGGGCAGGCCTGCTCGGCCCGCAACGGCGAGCGGTGATGGCCGGGATCAGCGCCGCGCTGCTGGCGACGGGGTTCGGGGGTGCGGCCCTGGTCGAGGCGATCTGGCAGCCTCGCGAGCAGCTCGTAGCCGCCCTGGTCGATGGCGGCACCGCCCCGGCCGGCGCGAGCGTGGCAGCCGACCATGCGTTCGGCGTCCCCGCCTCGGAGATCTGGCCGTCCCTGCTCACCGCCGGCCACCACAGCGGCACCGCGTTCGAGCTGCTCCAGATCCTCGGGGTGGCCGCGGCGGTCTACACCCTGGCCACCTACCTCGCTCTCGCCGTCCCCGCCGCGGCGCAGGTGCTGTCCTGGCCCGGTCGGATCGCGCTGAGCATCTACGTCGGCCACCTCGCCCTCTTGTGGCTCACCGACTGGTTCTGGCTGCGCCGCGCGCCCGGCGAGACGGTCCAGGACACAGCGATGCCAGCGTTCTGGGCGCTGCTGGTGTTCTGGGCGCTGGCGTTCGCCGTCGGCGGCCTACTGCAGTTCAACCGTGGCCCGCTCGAGGCGCTGGTGCGCTGGGTGTCACACCTGCCCGTCCGGCCGCCCTCGCCGGCCAAACCCCCGGGTGGACACATTTTCGAGTGACACGCGGGCGTGTCCTCGAAAAAGTGTCCACCCGGGGGTGGGTGCGGCCCGGGGGTGGGTGCGGCGGGGATCAGGCGTCGCCGCGGATGAACGCCTCCAGCTCGGTGCGGGCGGCCCCGTCCTCCATCTGCACCGGGGGCGACTTCATGAAGTAGGCCGCGGCCGAGGTGACCGGCCCGCCGATGCCCCGGTCCTTGGCGATCTTCGCGGCACGCAGCGCGTCGATGATCACGCCGGCCGAGTTGGGGGAGTCCCAGACCTCGAGCTTGTACTCCAGGTTCAGCGGCACGTCGCCGAAGGCCCGACCCTCCAGGCGCACGTAGGCCCACTTGCGGTCGTCCAGCCACTGGACGTAGTCGCTCGGGCCGATGTGCACGTTGCGGGCACCGAGGTCGTGGTCCATGTTCGAGGTGACCGCCTGGGTCTTCGAGATCTTCTTGGACTCCAGCCGGTCGCGCTCGAGCATGTTCTTGAAGTCCATGTTGCCGCCGACGTTCAGCTGGTAGGTGCGGTCGAGCACCACGCCGCGGTCCTCGAACAGCCGGGCCATCACCCGGTGCGTGATCGTCGCCCCGACCTGGCTCTTGATGTCGTCGCCCACGATCGGCACCCCAGCCGCGCGGAACTTCTCGGCCCACTCCGGGTCACTGGCGATGAACACCGGCAAGGCGTTGACGAAGGCCACGCCGGCGTCGATGGCGCACTGCGCGTAGAACGTGTCCGCCTCCTCCGAGCCGACCGGGAGGTAGGAGATCAGCACGTCCACCTCGGCGTTCGTGAGCGCCTGGACGACGTCCACGGGCTCGGCGTCCGACTCGGTGATCGTCTCGCGGTAGTACTTGCCGAGCCCGTCCAGACTGGGACCGCGCTGCACGCTCACGCCGAGCGGCGGCACGTCGCAGATCTTGATCGTGTTGTTCTCGCTGGCCCCGATCGCGTCGGCCAGGTCGAGTCCGACCTTCTTGCCGTCCACGTCGAACGCGGCGACGAACTCGATGTCCCGCACGTGGTAGTCCCCGAACTGCACGTGCATCAGCCCTGGCACCGCGGCGGCCGGGTCGGCGTCGCGGTAGTAATGCACGCCCTGCACCAGCGAGGCGGCACAGTTGCCGACGCCGGCGATGGCGACGCGGATCGAGCCCATGAGTGTTCCTTCCGTCGTGCGGTTTGTGAGGAGTGGCGTCGGTCAGGCGGGGGGTTCGGTCAGGTGGGTCATGTTGCTGGCGCGCTCGGAGTCGATGAGCTCGCCGAGCCAGCGCACCTCGCGCTCGACCGAGTCCAAGCCGTGCTGCTGCAGGGCGAGGGTGTAGGTGTCCCGGCGCTCGCGAGTGCGGGCCATCGACTGGCGGGCCAGCTCGAGGCGCTCCTGCAGGCGCATCCGGCGGCCTTCGAGGATCCGCAGCCGGGTGGCGGCGTCGGTGCGGGCGAAGAAGGCGAAGTGGACGTCGAAGGTGTCGTCCTCCCAGGCCTGCGACCCGGATCCGGCCAGCCGGGACTGGAAGTGTTCCTTGCCCTCGGCGGTGATCTCGTAGACGATCCGGGCCCGGCGCCCGGAGAGCACCCCGGCCGCCACGGCGTCCGGTGTGCTCTGGCCGATCTCTCGGATCCAGCCCTTGGCCAGCAACGTCTTGAGTGCTGGGTAGAGGGTGCCGTACGAGAGGGCCCGGAAGGCGCCAAGGCGGGTGTTCAGCAGCTTGCGGACCTCGTAGCCGTGCATCGGCGCCTCGTGCAGCACGCCGAGGACGGCGAGCTCGAGAACTTCACCACGACGGCTCACGGCACCTCCTGAGTGTGCGGGCGGGTCGAGGAGTCAACTACGTTGCATCGTGCGAATGTATCGTGTCGATACATCCACACGTTAGACGGTCGCGACACAACGAGCAAGCCGGACGCCCGCGCTGCGCCCGCCAATCCGGGGGCGAGGCCCGGGCCCGCCCGCCCTCCGGCCCCGGGAATCGCCGTCCGGTTCGGGTTCGGCCGCCCGGGTGCGCATACTGGACGGCGTTACGCCGGACGGGTTTGCGCTGCGTTCCGGGGGATCGGCATCGCAGTCGGCCACAGCCCGAACGAGACAGAGAGAAGGGGACGTGTCAGGTAGGACGCAACCCGACCACGGTGGCTACCGCCGTGACCCCGGCTACCCCGACCTCTCTGAGCAGCCGTCGACTCGGGTGGGCTCGGGGCGGGCGCCGACTCCGGAGACGTTCTTCACCGAGCAGCCCGACCCGCCCGGTCCCGGCGGCGGCTCCGGCCGGGGAGGCCGCGGGGGTGGCGGGGCGTCCGGTCCCAAGCGGCCGATCGACTACCCGCGGGCCGGCCGGCGCGGCGTGATGCGCTGGGTGCCGTCGTGGAAGTTCTTCCTGGGCAGCGCGTTCACCTTCGCGTCGCTGCTGGTGATCGCGTTCGCCCTGGTCTACGCAGCCACGCCGATCCCGAGCGTGAGCGCCGTTGAGGCGCTGCCGCAGACCTCGCTGGTCTTCTACTCCGACGGCACCCAGATCGGGCAGTTCAAGAAGGAGCAGCGCACCGTGGTGCCGCTGCAGCGGGTGCCCGAGCATGTGCAGCGCGCGGTGCTGGCGATCGAGGACCGCAGCTTCTACGACAACCGTGGTGTCTCCCTACGCGGCACGGTCCGTGCCGCCTGGAACAACGCCCGCGGGGGGGAGGTGCAGGGCGGCTCGACCATCACCCAGCAGTACGTCAAGAACTTCTTCCTGAACTCCGACCGCACCCTGAAGCGCAAGGCGCGCGAGTTCGTCATCTCGCTCAAGGTCGCCCAGCAGGTGCCCAAGGAGAAGATCCTCGAGGACTATCTCAACAAGATCTACTTCGGCCGGAACGCCTATGGCATCCAGGCGGCCGCCCGGGCCTACTTCGGCAAGGACGTCGACAAGCTCACGGTCTCCGAGGGCGCCTTCCTGGCCGGCATCATCAACAGTCCCGAGAACTACGACCCTGTCGATGGCCCGAAGTCCGCCGAGGCGGCGACCGGGCGCTGGCAGGCGGTGCTGGTCGCCATGAACCAGGCAGGCTGGCTGGACTCCGCTGAGGAGTCCGCCGTCGAGGTTGCCGGCCTGCCCGAGGTGCGCAAGCCATCGGCCGGGGCCGCGCGGTCGCGGCAGCGCGGCTACATGATGGACATGGTCGCCGCCGAGGTCGAGTCCAGGGCGGGGCTGACCCGCGAGGATCTGGAGACCGGCGGGTACATGATCCGGACCACCTTCGACAAGACCATGGTCGACAAGGCGATCGCCGCCGTCGACGAGGTGCTCGGCAAGCGCTCCACCTGGCCCGAGGGCACCCAGGCCAGCATCGCCTCGGTCGAACCGGGCACCGGCGCGGTCAAGGCGATCTACGCCGGGGACGACGAGCGGTTCCAGAACGGCGTCACAGAGGATCAGGTGATCGCCGGGTCGACGTTCAAGCCGTTCACCTTGGTCGCCGCGCTCTCGGGCAACCCGGCCAAGAACGTCGAGCCGCTCAGCCTGCGCAGCCGGTTCAGTGGGCGCAGCCCGTACACGCTGAAGGACGGCACTCCGATCAAGAACTTCGGTCGGGGCAATGGCGAGCAGTTCGGCATGATCGACCTGATGACGGCGACCGCGAACTCGGTGAACACCGTCTACGTGCAGATGAACGAGAAGGTCGACGCCAGACAAACCAAGGAGACGGCCATCGAAGCCGGTCTGCCGGAGGACACCAAGGACCTGAACGCGTTCCCCGCCAACGTGCTCGGCTCGGCCGCGCCGCACGTGCTCGACATGGCCGGTGCGTACGCCACCTTCGCCGCCGAGGGCACGCGAGCCCGGCCGTTCACCGTCTCCTCGGTCACCCGGATCGAGGACAAAGGCGTCGTCTACGCCTACACGCCGAGGGCGGAACAGGTCTTCGAGCCGGGTGTGATCGCGGACGCCACGTACGCGATGCAACAGGTCATCCGGCGCGGAAGCGGCAGCTACGCCCAGGGTCTTGGCCGCCCGGCCGCCGGCAAGACCGGCACGTCGAGCGACAACAAGTCGGCCTGGTTCATGGGGTTCACGCCGCAGCTGTCCACGGCGGTGGCGCTCTACAACATCTCCGGCACGGGACAGTCCACGGTCAAGGGCTGGGGCCGATATGCGGGCTCGGAGATCACCGGTGGCTCGTTCCCGGTGCGGGTCTGGACCGAGTACATGAAGGCCGCCCTGGACGGCGTCGAGGTCCAGCAGCTGCCCGAGCCGGTCTACGGGGGCGACGTGTTCAACCCGCCGCCCCCGCCCCCGGCGCCGCGCCCGACCCCGAGCGCGGAACCGAGCCCGGAGCCGACAGATACCGGCCCTCCGTCGCCGGAACCGCCGATCGATCCATCGCTTCCCCCGGAGCCGCTGCCCAGCCAGCCGCCGCTGCCCCAGCCCCCCGACGTCCAGCCACCGGCCCAAGGCACCAACGGCAATGGGAACGGCGCGACCGTGGCCGGTAGCCCACTGTCGCCGTCGGTCCTGAGCGGCACCCTCGGGTGAGGATCAGCTCGCCGTCGCGCACCGACCCGGTGGCCCGGGTGGCCAGCGCCGTGGCGGGCGGTCCGGCCGGACGCCGGCTGGCGGCGAGCACCGGGTTCTGGCGCGCCGTCCCGGTTCTGGTGTTGCTGGCGACCCTGACCATGGGACTGGCTGTCGTCCAGAAGAACCACTGCCGGACCAGTGGCTGGTCCACCCCCGACCAGTTCTGGCACGCCTGCTACAGCGACATCCCGGTGTTGCAGATGAGCCAGGGGCTCGGCGGCGCCGGCGGGCCGAGCCTGCTCGATGCCGTCGGTGAGGGTGGTCTGGGCCAACCGCCGCTACCCGGTGCGCTGATGTGGCTGGTGGCCACGGTGACCTCCGCGATCGGCGGCGGGGCGTCAGACCAGGGACCCCGGCAGTTCTTCGACGTCTCCGCGGTGCTGCTCACCGCCGTCCTCCTGCTGACCGTGGTCGTCGTCGCGAGCACCGCGGGCCGGCGTCGCAGCTGGGACGCCGCCCACGTCGCGATCTCCCCGGTCCTGCTCACCGCCGCCCTGCTCTCCTACGAGCTGGTCGCGGTGGCGTTGGTCGCGCTGACCCTATGGGCGTGGTCGCGGCGGCAGACGGTGGCCACCGGGGTATACCTGGGCCTGGCGATCTGCTCGCGGCCACTGACAGCGATGCTGGCCTTCGCCCTGCTCGGGGTGTGCCTGCGCGCAGGCCGGCTCCGGGTGTGGATCGCCGCCGTGGCGATGGCAGCGGGGGTGTGGGTCGCCGTCCGGCTGGTGCTCTTCCCCGCCCCACTGGCCGCGCTCGATGAGACCTGGCAGGCCTGGAAGGCCTCCCCGCCCGGTTACGGCTCGCTGTGGCTGGTGCCGCAGCTCCTGGCGCAGAGCAAGCCCGCCTCTGCCAGTTTCTGGTACTCCGGGCCGGCGGTGAGCGGCAGCGTCTCCTCGATGATCACCCTGCTCGGGCTGGCCCTGGTCGCCGGAGCCACGGTGCTGCTCGCCCTGTCGGCGCGGCATCGGCCCAGGACGGCGCACCTCGCCCTGTTCGTGATGGCCAGCTCGCTACTGGTCACCAAGTCGTTCCCGGTGCAGGCGGCGCTGCTGCTGCTGCCGCTGGTCGCCCTGGCCGCGCTTCGCTGGCGCGACCACCTTCTCTGGGCCGGTGCCGAGCTGGTGCACTTCGTCGCGGTGTGGCTGTTCATCGCGGCGTCGAGCGAGGCGAACCGAGGGTTACCCGCCGGGTTCTACGCCCTGCTGGTGCTCCTGCGGGTAGCCGCCACCGGCTGGCTGGCTGCTCGCGCGGTCCGGCTGGCCCGCGACCCGACGCGGGATCCCGTGCGGGTGCCGGTCGACCCGGTCGAGCTACCCGTGGACGACGACGACCCCGGCGGCGGGGTCGTGGACGATGCACCGGACGCGCTCGTCGTCCGGCTGCGGTGACGGTCCGGCGGTCGGTCTGGCAGTCGTCGGCCGATCATGGACGGCGGATCTCGATTTCGGCATCGCGAGGGGCGACGGGTACGGTACCGACGCGATGTACCCGCTCCACCGGCGACCGAGCCGGGGGAGCACCGACGCACCGACCCTCCTGTCACGGAAGGACCGTGACCGTCCAGACCAGAGGAGGTGGGTTCTGCGCATGCGTCACTATGAGCTGATGGTGATTCTCGACCCCGATCTCGAGGAGCGCACCGTCGCCCCGTCTCTCGACAAGTTCCTCAACGTCGTCCGTCAGGGCGGGGGCACCGTCGAGAACGTCAACATCTGGGGCCGGCGCAAGCTGGCCTACGAGATCAAGAAGAAGTCCGAGGGCATCTACGCCGTGGTCGACATGACCACCGAGCCCGCGGTGGCCAAGGAGCTCGACCGGCAGCTGAACCTCAACGAGGCCGTGTTGCGCACCAAGCTCGTGCGACCCGAGGCAGGCTGAGCATGGCCGGCGAGACCGTTGTCACCATCATCGGCAACCTGACCAACGACCCCGAGCTGCGGTTCACCCCATCCGGCGCCGCGGTCGCGAACTTCACCGTCGCCTCCACCCCCCGCACGTTCGACCGCCAGTCCAACGAGTGGAAGGACGGCGAGACGCTGTTCATGCGCTGCTCGGTCTGGCGGGACGCGGCGGAGAACTCCGCCGAGTCGCTGCACCGGGGCACCCGGGTGATCGTCAGCGGCCGGCTACGCAGCCGGTCCTACGAGACCAAGGAGGGCGAGAAGCGCACCGTCGTGGAGCTGGATGTCGACGAGGTCGGCCCCTCCCTGCGGTACGCCACCGCGCAGGTCACCAAGACCTCCCGCGGCGGTGGCGGCGGCGGTTTCGGAGGCAACCAGGGCGGCTACAGCTCCGGTGGGGGCCACGCCGGCTCGGGGGGCGGCGGCTACAACCAGACCGAGGACCCGTGGGCGACCGGTCCGTCCGGACAGCAGGGCGCAGCAGCGCCCGCCGGGGGGCCGGGGGGCTACAGCGGCGGCCACGAGGAACCACCGTTCTGAGCCACTGAGCCACTGAGCCGCCAGCTGCCGGACAGGCCAGGCCCGGCCGGCTCGCTTGTCAACCAGTCCAGTAGACCCATCCCAGACCAACCCATCCCGGGGCGACCCCCGGGCTCCGAGGAGGAGCACCACGATGGCTAAGCCGCCCGTTCGCAAGCCCAAGAAGAAGCAGAACCCGCTGAAGACCGCACGCATCGAGCGGGTCGACTACAAGGATGTCAACGTCCTGCGCAAGTTCATCTCCGACCGGGGCAAGATCCGTGCCCGCCGGGTGACCGGGGTAACGGTGCAGCAGCAGCGTGAGATCGCCAAGGCGGTCAAGAACGCTCGCGAGATGGCGCTGCTGCCCTATTCCAGCTCGGCCCGCTGAGCCGGCCTCGGATACCGGAAGGAGTCGCGAGATGAAGCTCATCCTCACCCAAGAGGTCACCGGCCTCGGCACCCCGGGCGACGTGGTCGAGGTCAAGGACGGCTACGGCCGCAACTACCTGATGCCGCGGAACCTGGCCGTCGCCTGGACCAGGGGAGCCGAGAAGCAGGTCGCCGCGATCCGCGCGGCCCGGTCCTCGCGCGAGGTGAAGACGCTCGAGGAGGCGCAGGCGATCCGGGCCCGCCTGGAGGGCACTCCGGTGACGCTGACCGTACGCGCCGGGGCCACCGGACGGCTGTTCGGCGCGGTCACCCCAGCCGACGTCGCGGAGGCGGTCGCCGAGCGTGGTGGCCCGCCGCTGGACAGGCGCAAGGTCGAGCTGCCCACCCCGATCAAGTCCATCGGTGAGCACACCGTGAGCGTGCGGCTGCACCCCGAGGTGCAGGCCAAGGTCACCGTCCAGGTGGTCGCCGAGTCCTGAGGACGCACTCGTCCCCGTCCTGAAGGTCCCGGGCGGCGACGGTCGCGTGGGGGTCAGTTCCGGGTCGCCCCGGTGACCAGCCAGGCCTGACCCCGTTCGCGCCAGCCGAGGAAGGCCGCCCTGGCCAGCATGTAGCCCAGCGTCCAGGCCACCCACGCCCAGACCAGACCGACGGTCCCGGACGGCGCGAAGGCGGCCACGGCGATCGCCGCCGGTACGTAGGCGACCACCTGGGCGATCCCGGCCACGGCCAGGTAGCGGCCGTCCCCTGCGCCGATCAGCACCCCGTCCAGGACGAACACGTACCCGGCCAGAGGTTGGCCCAGACCGGCGACGACCAGGGCGGCGCCCATCGCCGTCCAGACCGCCGGGTCGTCGACGAACAGCGGCCCGACCAGGTCACGGACGGCGATCAGCGCGGCGCCGAGGACCACGCCGGCCCACACCCCCCAGCGGACCATCACGGCGGTGGTGGCCCGCGTGCCGGGGACGTCGCCGGCGCCCAGGGAGCGCCCGGTGAGGGCCTGGGCGGCGATCGCGATGGCGTCCAGGGTGAGCGCGAGCAGGGTCCAGATGGTGACCACGACCTGGTGGGCGGCCAGCGCGGCGTCCCCCTTGCCGGTGACCACCCAGGTAGTGAGCAGGATCGCCCCCCGCAGGGCGAGGGTGCGCACCAGCAGCGGGACCCCGGACCGTCCGGCGGCCAGGATCCCGGAGCGGTCCGGGCGTAGCGCGGCGCCGTGGCGACGGGCGGCGCGCACCACGACCACGGTGGTGGCCAGGGCCATGCCGACCTGGGTGATCGCGGTCCCCAGGCCCGAGCCGGCGATGCCCAGACCGTTCCAGCCGAGCCAACCGTGCACCAGCACGAGGCTGAGCACGGCGTTCACGGCGGCGCCGATGGCGGCGACCCACAGTGGGGTGCGGGTGTCCTGCAGGCCGCGCAGCACCCCGATCGCGGCCAGGACGACGAGCATCGCGGGCAGACCGGGCAGCGAGGCCCGCAGGTAGGTCACGGCCTGAGCGGCGACGTCCGGCGAGGGGCCGAAGGCGCCGACGAGGGCCGGCGCGGCGGCGTAGCTCACGACCGCGGCGGCGCTCCCGAGGCCGAGGGCCAGCCACATGCCGTCCACGCCCTGGGCCAGGGCGCCGGGCAGGTCATCGGCGCCGAGCCGTCGGGCCACCGACGCGGTCGTGGCGTAGGCGAGGAAGACGAACAGGTTGACCGCGGTCGCCAGGACCGCGCCCGCGATGCCCAGTCCGGCCAGCGACGTGGTGCCGAGCCGGCCCACGATCGCGGAGTCGGCGAGCAGGAAGAGCGGCTCGGCGATCAGGGCGCCCAGGGCCGGGACGGCCAGGGCCAGCACCTCGCGCGAGACGGAACGACCCGCCGGCCCCGGATCCGACACGCCAGCCCCATCAGACACGCCGACCTTTTCTCCTCCACATCCGGTGGACGCCGTCGGTACAGGTCACCGCGTAGATCGGCGACGACCTCGGCGAGGTTATCCCCAGTACTGTCCACAGCCTGTGGGCGACACTCGGGGGCCGTCCACGTCTCGTCCACAGAGGATGGCAGGCCACCCACAACCCGGGTTTGCCGCCCTCCGGGCCGCCCCTCTACGTTCGGCTCGTTCGATGGACCGCGGCACTTGTCGGACCCCCCGGGTACACCTGTCGCTAGCACGACCGACGACGCCACCTCGTGCGGCGGGATGGGAGGGTCCAGGCAGTGTCGCTCGCCGACCTCGACCTTCCCAGCGGCGAACTCCCGTCCGAGGACTACGGTCGAACCCCACCCCAGGACCTCGCCGCCGAACAGAGCGTCCTGGGCGGCATGCTGCTGTCGAAGGACGCCATCGCCGACGTGGTCGAGGTGCTGCGCGGCGTCGACTTCTACCGGCCCGCGCACGAGCTGGTCTACGAAGCGGTCCTGGACCTGTACGGGCGCGGCGAACCGGCCGACGCGGTCACCGTCTCCGCCGAGCTGACCAAGCGCGGCGAGCTGGGCCGGGTCGGCGGGCCGGCCTATCTGCACACCCTGCTGTCGTCGGTGCCGACCGCGGCGAACGCCGGCTACTACGCGCGGATCGTGCACGAGCGCGCGGTGCTGCGCCGGCTGGTGCAGGCCGGCACCAAGATCGTCCAGCTGGGCTACGCGACCGACGGCGGCGACGTCGACGATCTGGTCAACGCCGCCCAGGCCGAGGTGTACGCGGTCACCGAGCGGCGCCAGAGCGAGGACTACGCGCCGATCTCGGAGATCATCGAGGCGACGATCGACGAGATCGAGGCCTCCAGCCACCGCGGCGACGGGATGATCGGCGTGCCAACGGGTTTCGCCGACCTGGACCGGCTCACCAACGGCCTGCACGCGGGCCAGATGATCGTCATCGCGGCGAGGCCTGCCGTGGGCAAATCGACTGTGGGACTGGACGTCTGTCGCAGCGCCGCGATCCACCACAACCTGCCGGCGGTGATCTTCAGCCTGGAGATGAGCCGCACGGAGATCACCATGCGAATGCTGTCCGCCGAGGCCCGGATCCCGCTGCAGAACATGCGCAAAGGCACGATGCGGGAGGAGGACTGGACCCGCCTGGCCCGCACGATGGGCGAGATCAACAACGCGCCGCTGTTCATCGACGACTCGCCGAACATGACCCTGATGGAGATCCGGGCCAAGTGCCGCCGGCTCAAGCAGCGGCATGGTCTCAAGCTGGTCGTCGTCGACTACCTGCAGCTGATGACCTCGGGCAAGAAGGTCGAGAGCCGCCAGCAGGAGGTCAGCGAGTTCTCGCGGGCCTTGAAGCTGCTGGCCAAGGAGCTCGAGGTGCCAGTGATCGCGATCAGCCAGCTGAACCGTGGTCCCGAGCAGCGCACCGACAAGAAGCCGATGGTGTCCGACCTGCGCGAGTCGGGCAGCATCGAGCAGGACGCCGACATGGTGATCCTGCTGCACCGGGAAGACATGTACGAGAAGGAGTCTCCGCGTGCAGGGGAGGCCGACTTCATCGTGGCCAAGCACCGCAACGGCCCCACCGACACCATCACAGTGGCTTTCCAGGGGCATTACTCGCGGTTCGTCGACATGGCAACGTGATCGTGCCACCTGATAACGAGATGCGACGAGCCCTGGCGACCGATCCGTGGCTTCTCAGAGGCGAGTGATCTCGCGGTCTCGCGGCGACTGACGGTGGCGCCATCCAGTGAGACTCCCCGGCCGCGGTCTCGCATGCGGTCCGCAAGCGGATCCTCATGTGGAACTGATTCCGACGGGCGAGAATCACGATGCCGCGTCGACGTTCAGAACCCAGCGCAGTGCGGCTTTGGCTGCTACCGGCGGGGAACCGTCTGCCACGTCGAGCAGGGCGGCACGCCAGGCGGCCGCGAGCATCGTGGCGGCCGGCCGTGCCGATCGTGGCAGCAGTTCGCCAAGCAGGTTCGCGATCGCATCCGGCGTTCCGTCGGGGCGCGGCTCGGCCAGGATCCGCGTCACACCGAAGCGCACTGCTGCGTCGAACGCGACTTCTAGCGCGGCTTGAACCGCCGGTCGGCCGGCGCCACCGAGCGCAGCCGAGGCCCCCTCCATGCGCTCGGTCATCCTGGTCTCCATCTCGTCCCGGATCACCACGTAAAGGCCGAGCTTGTTCTTGAAGTGGTGATAGAGCGCTCCCGTAGTGACCCCGGCGTCCCGCGCGATGTCGACGACACTCGCCCGCTCGTAGCCGAGCTGCTGAAACCTCGCAATGCCGACCTCAAGGAGGCGGGCGCGCGCCGAGCCCGGGATCGGGATGGGCAGGAGATCCGCCATGCGCCAACCATAACTCGTTGACCCTCCAACGTAACTCGTTTACGCTCAGGCCATGAAACTCACCTTCCTCTATCATCCGGTGGCGGATCTCGACGTGGCTGTCGGTTTCTACCGGGACGTGCTGGGTTGGGACGAGGCCTGGCGCGAAGGCCAGTCCACCGCCGCCTTCTCCATGCCCGACTCAACTGTTCAAGTGATGCTCGACGCCAGCGACTCCGACGATGGCGGCCCGAGTGGCTTCTACGAGGTGGCCGACGTCGATGCGTTCCATGCCGACCATCGAGACTCGGTGCACTGGGTAGAGCTGCCTCGGGACCTGCCGCCTATCCGGTTCGCCTCGTTCACCGATCCCGCGGGGACCCTGTTCCGGATCTTCCACAACCTGGATGATGCCTAGGTCGACCGCGACCTCCGTCCCGGAAGCGGAACGGCTCACGGAGCCCCACCGGCCCTGGCGGCTCGGTGAACTGACACTGGCGCGGCAGTCCCGCGGAGGAATCCGTTGACGGGCCCGCGGTAGCGTCGGCGGGGCGGCTCCACCACCGATGATTGCGCTGCAAGCATGAGCGCACATCGGAGCGCGGGACGGCCTCGTTGCACCAGTGGGCCGGCGGCGACGACGCGTTCCGCCGCTTGATCGAGGCCTTCTACCACCGTGTCGAACACGACGATCTGATGGGCCCGCCGTTCCCGGGTGGAGTGAGCACCCAGCATCGCGCCCATGTCACGGGTAGTGGATCGAGGTGTTCGGCGGCCCCGCCGACTACACCGACGAACTCGGCGACGCCGACCTGCCGCCCGATCTCGAGTTCCGCGCGGCATTGCTGCGCTACCTCGAGTGGGGCACCCGACTGGCCATGCAGAACTCCCAACCCGACGCGCGGGTGGTGGCCCACGCCCCGGTCCCGCGCTGGGGTTGGAGCGTGGCCCCGCCCTACCAGCACCGCTGGGCCGCTGGCGACCGTGGGGGTGTCGATGCGAGGCGGTGGCCGGTCGCTGAGCAGGTGTCGACGCGAGGAGCGCGACGGATACGACGACGGCCCCGGACGTCGCGAAATGCAGCGCAAGGGGAACCTGCTTGCCGGCCGCAACGGCGCTCACGGCGCCGCCGATCACGGCGCCGACGCTCCACATCGCATGCATCGAGTTGAGGATCGACCGGCCGTAGAGCTGCTCGACCGCGAGCGTTCTCCGCGACATCGGCGGCGGCGCCCAGTGCCCCAGCCGTGGCCAGGGCGCCAGCGAGGGCCCACCACGACGGTGCCAGCGCCACGAGCACGAGATTGAGGGCGGCCATCACCGTGCTCACCCACGCCGTGCGGGCCGACCCGAAGCGTTTCACTGCGGCGGCTGCGGCAAGGCCGATGACCAGCGCGCCGAGCCAATAACCCGAGATCGCACTGCCGAGAGCGGTGTCATCCGGGCTCGACGCCCACGCCCCGCACGTGCCCGATCGACGCCGTTCGGATCGCGGGCAGGCGTCATGGCGCCAGTCTCGGCCATGGGTCCGACGTGGCCCCGCGACCTCGGATGCTCGAGATCCGACAGGCAGCCGGTTCAGGCAGGTCGTGTGCGTCTGTCCCGGGATCCTGTGAGAATCGAATAGCGCGCGCTCGAAAGGACTCGACGATGCCGTACACGATCAGAGCACTCGACGCTTCCACGTGGGACGCCTTCGCGGAGCTTGTCGAGCGCAACAACGGGATCTTCGGCGGTTGCTGGTGCATCGGCTACCACCCGGAATGCGGCCAGAAGGGGATCAGCCATCGTGCGGTCAAGGAGGACCGGGTCCGTACGGATCGCGCTCACGCCGCGCTCATCCTCGACGAGGACGGCGCCGCCCAGGGCTGGTGCCAGTATGGCAGCCCCGATGAGCTGTCGAACATCAAGCACAAGCGCGAGTATGACAAAGACGTTCCGCCGCAGCCGGACTGGCGGATCACCTGCTTCTACGTCGACAAGAAGCATCGTGGTCGCGGCGTCGCGCGTGCGGCGCTGGAGGGTGCACTCGAGCAGATCGCCCAAGCCGGCGGCGGCCTCGTCGAGGCCATCTCCGAGGTGACTGACGGTCGTAAAGCGCAGGGCCGGTTCCTGTTCAGTGCGACAGTCGAGCTCTTCGAGCAGTATGGGTTCACTCGCGGCCGTCAGGTCGGCAAGCATGCGTGGATCGTGAGTCGGGCGGTCGATGCGATGTAAGTCGTCGGCCGGCGGGTCCGTCCAACCCGCTGCCCTGGCGTTGACTGCCCGCCCGGACGAGCGAGGTGTCGGGAATGGCATCTAACGTCGGGGCATGGTGTTCTGGCAGCTGACGGTCGATGCGAACCAACCGGCCCTGCTGGCCCGGTTCTGGGCCCAGGCGCTGGGCTACCAGCCGGTATCGCCGCAGGAGCCCGGGACCACCTGGCAGGCGCATTACCGTGCCCGGCTGGGCGACGACGCCGCGTTCGACGACCGTCTCTTCGACCCGGCCGGGCTGGGCCCGCCGATCTGGTTCCAGCAGGTGCCGGAGGCGAAGGCAGGGAAGAACCGGCTTCACCTCGACCTGTACCCCACTGGCCGCGACGATGCTCTGCCGCTGGGACGGCGGATCGAGATCGTCGAGACGAAGGTCGCTGAGCTGATCGGGTTGGGCGCCGGCGTGGAGCGTCGAGCTCGAGGCGACGACCCGGAGGACCCGTTCTACTACGTCGTCCTGCACGACCCGGAGGGCAACGAGTTCTGTGTCAGCTGAGACAGCGGTCTCTGGGTCAACCCGCCGTGACGGGCCAAGGGAGTCCGCCCGCCGCTCGTGGCGATCGTGTCTCGGTCAGGGTCTGAGGACCTGGTTCAGCTGCGTGGCGGCAGCTGCTGCAACGCCCAGGCGTTCCCGTCGGGATCGGCGAAGTACACGAACCGGCCCCATGCCAGGCCCTCCACCTCGCTGACTGGCACGCCGCGGGCGGACAGTTCCGTGTGGGCCGCGTCTGCGTCGTCGACGACGATCTGTAGACCGTGCACCGAGCCGGGCGGTGTGTCGACCAGGCCTTCCCCGAACGCGATCGAGCATGCCGAGCCGGGGCGGGGTGAGCTGCACGAAACGGAGATCATCGCTGACCCGCTGGTCGTGGTCGACGATGAACCCGACCTGGTCAGCGTAGAACGCCTTGGCCCTGTCCACATCTGCGACCGGCAGGATGATGAGTTCGATCGTGTAGTCCATGACCGGAGGCTATCCGGGGCCACCGACAACGAGAACGCGGACCACGAGGGGACCGACCGTGGCCGGCGACCTTCCGTCGGCCACCACGGAACGTGGGCGTCCATGTCCAGGGGAAGCCCCGTGATCGACGCATCTGAGTGGGCCCAGGCGTCCTGGTACAGGCCAGGTAGCCGGTCTCGACACCGGTCAGTTGTTTGATCAAGCCGAAGATGTTCGTCCCGCTGGGCGTGAGGGCCGCCGACTGTCGTAGTCGGACAACCCGTCCAGGCCCCGCAGCGCGGCATCCCGGGACTCCTGCAGATGGCGAAGCAGGTCGCGTGGAAGACTCGGCGGTGCATTCACCTGCGCCATGACCGCTATGTAGATCAGGGGCCCGACGGTTCTCACCGAGCTGGGCCTCGCGCGCGGACGAGGTGCCGGCATCCTCGCGAGTCGAGGGTCGAGGCGGCCGCGACATCACGGGGTGGTGGGATGTCGAAAAGGGGGATGCGGTCTCGACGTCCTGGGTGTCTTGACCGAAGCGCTGCACCGCCTCAGGAAGGAACGTCACCGTGAAGTTCTTGATCTTGATCCACTCCAACCCCCAGCCGTGGGGTCACCCCACCGGTGACTACGTGGCCGAACACCAAGCGCTGCCGAAGGAGCAGCGCGATCAGATGGACGCAGAGTTCGAGGCGTTGCTGACCGAGCTGCAGCGCAACGGCGAACTCGTCACCGGTGAGGCCTTGGCGGATCCCCGCTCCGCGACGCTGTACCGCTGGGAGGGGGGCAAGCCCATCCCCACCGACGGCCCCTATGCGGAGACGAAGGAACAGTTCGCCGGGTTCTTCATGATCGATGTCCAGGACCGCGACCGAGCCGAGGAGGTCGCCGCACGGTTCGCCAGCCCGGGCGACACGATCGAGCTGCGCCCCGCGATGTGGCCCGGGGCCGCCGACCAGTGACCGAGGCCGGGCTCGAGGGCGTGTCGCGCCGAGAGGCGCCGCACGTCCTCGCCGCCCTGCTCCGACGTAGCGGCGACGTCGAGGCCTGCGAAGACGCCGTCCAGGAAGCACTGCTCGCCGCCGTCCGGCAATGGCCAGGTGAAGGTCGTCCCGACGACCCACGTGCGTGGCTCATCAGGGTGGCCTCTCGCAAGCTCATCGACGACCAGCGGCGCCGGCAGGCCAGTGCCGCGCGGGAGCTCCACGTGGCCCGGTGGGAGCCTACTGACGCCACGGTCGCGAGATCGGCCGAGCAGGAGGGCGCGCAAGCACACGGTGACGACACCCTTCACCTGCTGCTGTTGTGCGCCCATCCATCGCTGAGCGACTCCTCCCGCGTCGCGCTGACTCTGCGCGCGGTGGCCGGCTTGTCGACCGCTCAGATCGCCGCAGTCTTTCTCGTCCCCGAGGCCACGATGGCTCAGCGCATCAGCCGGGCGAAGGCGACGCTGCGCGAGGCCGGCGCCCAGTTCCGTCCGCCCACCCACCTCGACCTTCCGGGGCGGCTCCAAGCGGCGCGTCACGTCCTCTACCTGACCTTCACGGCTGGCCATACCGCCGCTCGGGGTCAGGCCCTGCTCGACGTCGACCTCGCCGCCGAGGCCATCCGGCTGGCTGAACGCCTGCACCGACTCCTGCCGGACGACGGGGAGACCGCCGGGCTCCTGGCTCTCATGCTCCTGACCCACGCCCGCGCGCCCGCCAGGACCGACGCGTCGGGCGACCTGGTTCCGCTCGATGAACAGGACCGCAGCCTCTGGGACCGTGAGGAGATCAGCCGTGGAACGCGGCTCATCGAGACGACACTGGCCTCAGGCCCGGTCGGGCCGCTCCAGCTCCAGGCCGCCATTGCCGCCGTCCACGCCGAGGCCCGCAGCGCCGCTGAGACCGACTGGCTTCAGATCACCATGCTGTACCGGCTGCTCGACAGAGTCGCGCCATCGCCCACCGTCTCGCTCAATCTCGCAGTCGCCGTCGGCATGGCACACGGCCCACGCGCGGGCCTTCACGCACTCGCCCCCGTGCTGGACGACGGGGACCAGCGGCGCAACCATCGGGTCCACGCAGCCAACGGGCATCTGCTCGACATGGCCGGCGACACCTCAGCCGCCCGCGACGCCTACGCCCGAGCGGCCGCCCTGACCCAGAGCATCCCCGAGCAGCGCTACCTCGGGGATGGGATGGGAATCGAGGCAAGGAGGTGACGAGATGAGGACCACGACGCTGCTGCTGACAGCCCCGGTCGCCGCGCTGGCGATCGGCGCGACCGCCCTCGCCGGCGCCCAGGCGGCGTCCGCGGGAGCCTGGTCTCCCGAGCGGCCCGGCTGCGGGGTGACCGCTCCAGCCACGTCGGACCAGGTGCGTGATCGGCTGCGGGACGGGACGTGCGCGGCCACGTGCGACGGTGACCAGCTTCGGACGCACCGTCAGGACCAGACCCTGACCGGCGACTGGACCCAGCTGCGCGACCGGACCCACCAGGTCGGGTAGGGCACCCGGGGCTCCTGGCGGCGCCCACCTTCGGGTGGACGCCGCCGGCCTGGGCGGGAGGGATCGGTGCTCAGCGGGCGCCGATCGCGGCCTCGACGCTCTCCTCGGAGATGCTCTTGGTGCAGAAGAACCAGTCGATGCACTCGACTCCCTGCTCGGCGCTCTCCATGCGTTCCTTGGCGACTCCGCAGGAGCCGGCGGGGGGCACGATGACCTGCTCACCGGGGCGCCAGTCGGCGGGGAGGGCGACGTCGAAGGCGTCGGCGACCTGCAGTCCCTTGACCACGCGGAGGATCTCGGCGACGTTACGTCCGAGCGCCAATGGATAGTACAGGATGGTGCGAACAACGCCTTCGGGGTCGATCACGAACACTGCGCGCACGGCCTGGGTGGTGGCTTCGCCGGGCATGATCATTCCGTACTTCGTGGCGACCTGCATGGAGACGTCCTCGATCAGCGGGAAGGTCACGTCCACGTCGCTCATACCGCGGAACCTCAGCTTCTCCTTGATCGTGCGCAGCCAGGCGATATGGCTATAGAGACCATCTACGGAGAGCCCGACGAGCTCGGTGTTGTAGGCCCGGAACTGCTCCTGCATCGTCGCGAAGGTCATGAACTCGCTGGTGCACACCGGTGTGAAGTCGGCGGGATGGGAGAAGAGGACGACCCACTTGCCGGCGTAGTCGGACGGGAAGTCGATGTCTCCCTGGGTGGTGTGGGCGGTGAACGTTGGGGCGGGGTCCCCGATGCGCGGCATGGTGCTCAGCTGGGCCGGTGCTGCGGTGTTGTCCTGCATGGCGCTACCTCTCCATGTGCTGACGTCTCACCAGACCGAGCAATACCCCCGGGGGTATTATTCCGCCATGTGCGGCGTCGTCCGCCGCTGCACGCCCGCGTGGCTCGACCTCCGGTTCCGGTGTCTTCCTGACCCCTCAACGGTGAGTCGCTGGTTCGCCGCCGTCGGCGAATGGCGGGTTCCACGCCTGATGTGTGATGTGCTCACCAGTTCTCGCCGACCCTCCTCGCCCTGACCCCGCCCTGACCCTTGGCGACGCTGCCTCCCTACCGATGCCGGTTGAAGAGCTCAATGGCTCCACGCCGTGCGTCACTGGAGCGCCGGCGCAGCGAGAGAGGCGTTGATGACCGGGCCCGCATCGAGGTCATGCACGGTAGAGATCGGCGACCGTGCCGGACTGGCCGACGGTGTCGACACCCGGACAGACCGCAGGCACGCCCAGCGCGGACCCGAGCCACGCCATCGTGTGTGAAGCGGCGTCGTGCACCGCGACCACCGGCGCAGACATGTCGAAGGCCTGGCGCAGGGCGCCGGCGATCGACGCGGTGGTGGCTGCTCTGATCCCCTGGCGAAGGGTGCGTTGCCACGCCATCGCGGTCACGAGGGAGGCGCTGGACGCCTGGTGCCCCCCCGACCTTCACCCCGTCGCCGGTGCTGCGCTCACGGTTCGCTGCGTCGACGATCCGGGTCGAGAGCCACAGCACGCGTTGGGCGATCTCGTCCAGCACCACGGTGTCGGTGCCGGTCACGGGTCTTCTCAGATCGCGATCGGCTGGGTGTGGGTGAACAGCGCGCTGTAGGCGTTCAGTGCCGGCTGGCCACCCAGGTGCGCGAACAGCACGGTGGCGTCGCGCGGGATCTCGCGGTTGGTCACCAGGTCGATCAGGCCGGCCATCGACTTGCCTTCGTAGACCGGGTCGATGATGACGCCCTCGAGCTGGCCGGTCAGCCTGATGGCGTCGAGCGTCGACTCGACCGGGATCCCGTACCGGTCGCCGGCCCAGCCCTCGAGCACGGTGATCTCGTCGTCGTGCAGGTCGCGCTCCAGCCCGATCAGGGACGCGGTGTTGCGCGCGATCCGGGCGACCTGGTCGCGGGTCTCGTCGATCTTCGCACTGGCGTCGATGCCGATCACCCGGCGCGGGCGGCCGCCGGCCTGCTCGAGGGCGGCGAAGCCCGCGATCATCCCGGCGTGGGTCGAGCCGGTCACCGAGCAGACCACGATGGTGTCGAAGAAGACACCCAGCCCACGCTCCTGTTCCTGCACCTCGTGGGCCCAGTTCGCGAAGCCGAGCCCGCCCAGGCGGTGATCGGAGGCACCAGCCGGAATGGCGTACGGCGTACCGCCGCGCTCCGTGACGTCGTCGATGGCGCGGTTCCAGGAGGTCTTGAACCCGATCCCGAAGCCGGCCGGGTCGAGCCGTACCTCCGCGCCCATGATCCTGCTGAGCTGGATGTTGCCGACCCGGTCGTTCACACAGTCGGGCCAGTCGACCCAGTTCTCCTGCACGAGGACGGCTTTCATGCCGACCTTCGCCGCAACGGCGGCCACCTGACGGGTGTGGTTGGACTGGTAGCCGCCGATCGAGACCAGAGTGTCTGCGCCCTGCGCGATCGCATCGGGGACGATGTACTCCAGCTTCCTCGTCTTGTTGCCGCCATAGGCCAGTCCGGAGTTGCAGTCCTCGCGCTTGGCCCAGACGCTCGCGCCGCCGAGGTGGGCGGTCAACCTCTCAAGCCTATGGACGGGGCTCTGGCCGAAGGTCAGTGGGTAGCGGGGAAAGGCTCTGAGGGTCATCGGGTTACACCTTCTCGTCGTGGTGGTCGGGGTCTTGGCCGCCGGTGCCGGTCGTCGGCAGCGTGTGCCAGGTGTCGAAGGCGACGACGGCCGCCTCCTGCGCACTACCGTCGGCGCACAGCCGGATCAGCTCCTCGTGACGCTCGATCGAGGCGCGCCCGCCGAGGGTGGAGAAGCGCAGCCGTTCGGCGCGACGGAGCACCGGTGTGTACTGGTCGAGAACCGAGACGACGGCGCGGTTGGCCGCGGCGGCCACCGGCACTGCGTGCAGGTCGTCGTCCGCCAACAGGGCGGCGTCGAGGTCGCCCTTCTTCACGGCGGTTCGGAACCGACGATTGGCCCGCCGCATCGATGCGATGTCGGCCCGGGTCATGCTCGGCACGGCCTCGCGCACGGCTACCTGGTGCATCGCCGCCACGACGTCGCGCGCCTCGCGGACCGCTCGATGGTCGAGCGAGGCCACGATCGTCGAGCGTCCGGGCCGCGCCTCGACCAGACCCGTCCCCGCCAGGCGCAGGAGTGCCTCACGGACCGGCGTACGGCTCACGCCGAGCCAACGGGCGAGCTCGATGTCGCGCAACTGCTCCCCCGGGGCCAAAGCGCCGTCGACGATCGCCTCGCGAAGCCGATGGAAGACGTCGTCGCGAAGCAACGTGCGATCGAGGGCGGCCGAACCCGTTGGTAGCGGCATGCAATATATTGCATACCAGCTCTGGACCGGGGTCAAGGGCTGAGGCATCGCCCTCGCGAGTCCAGCTCGACGGATGGCAAGCGGCCCGGCCGCTCACCTCGACCGTGCCTGGCTCCTACCCTGGTGGTGGTGTGGTGGGTCTCGGCACGCCTGGGCCGATCGCCACGTTGTACACGGTCAGCCCGTTGATGCCGGCGAAATCCCTCGGGCTGCAGGTGTAGACGCCCAGGCCCTGGGCGAGAGCCGTTGCGGCGATCAGTGCGTCGTAGGCGCGCGCGGCCGGCTTGCGCCCAGTGGTCCGCAGGTCAGCGGCGACCTGCCCGAATGACCTCGCAGCGGCGGCGTCGAACGGTATCGGGTCGAAGTCGGCCTCTGCCTGCTGGAGGTGTGCCTGGCGGACTGCCCGCTCGGAGTCCGTGCGAGCGACGTGAGGCCCCCATCGACAATTCGGCCAGTGTGATTGCGGTGATCATGCACTCTTCCGGCAGGTCCTTGTCCGAGAGCGCACCCAAGGCAAGCACAGCCGAGGTGTCGAGAATGCCCCGCGACGTCCCGGTCGTCACAGGTCGACGTCCAGCAGGTGGTCGACGTCTGACCGCAATGCCGCAGGGTCGACCGTCGGCAGATGGCGTCGTCGGTCGATCAGCTCCGACCTGGCCCGAGATCGCCGTGCCAACGGAACGACCCGGGCGACGGGGCTTCCCGTCCCGGGTGACGACCATCGATTCCGCTCTTCACCCCCTCAATCGGTAGGAGACGGCACTCGCCGTTCAATCGACTTGCCCGGCGGATTGAGTAAGCGATAACTTACCAATGTGCCAGCGGATAACGGCATCGATCCCTGGGCGGCTCTCGGAGATCCGACGCGCCGCGGGATACTTGCCGGCCTGGCAGAGCGCCCGCGGTCGGTGGCCGAGATCGCTCGTGCGCTGCCGATCAGTCGACCGGCCGTCTCCCAGCACCTCCGGGTCCTCAAAGACGCCGACCTGGTCGTCGTCCGTGTCGAGGGCCGCCGCCGGATCTACCAGGCGAGTCCCGACGCATTGCTGGCGCTGCGGGCTCAGCTGGACGCGTTCTGGGCCACGGCGATGGCCAGCTTCCGCCAGATAGCCGATGAGGAGAGGAAAGCAGCCGATGACCAATCCGACCGATCCGAGTGATCCGAGTGATCCGAGTGAACTGACGAGTCTGCGGCAGGAGCTGACCGTGGACGTCCCGGTGGTTGCCGCCTTCCGGATCTTCACCGAGGACTTCGACCAGATCAAGCCGCGAGAGCACAACCTGCTCGAGGTGGACATCGCCGAGACGGTGTTCGAGACGCGGGCCGGTGGTCATGTCTACGACCGCGGCGTGGACGGCCGCGAGTGTCGCTGGGCGCGGGTGCTGCTCTTCGAGCCGCCGCACCGGTTCGTGCTCGCCTGGGACATCGGCGTGACCTGGCAGCTCGAGACCGACCCGGCGTGTGCCAGCGAGGTCGAGGTGCGCTTCGTCGAGGTCGGGCCCGACCGCACCCGGGTCGAGCTAGAGCACCGGCACCTCGACCGTCATGGTGACGGCTGGCAGGGGGCCCGATCCGCGCTGACCTCGGACGACGGCTGGCCGGTGTACCTGCGGCGGTTCGCGGATCTCGTCACGGCCGGCTGAGCGGCGTCTCGTCGTCTGAGTACGGTCCTGGTGTGGCAGTCGACTCGAGGCCGGAGCTGCTGGTTCCGCACGCCGTGCGGCTCAAGGGCACGTCAGACGACGGCGCGGTGGCGTGCCGCTTCTCGCTCGACCCCGGCGTCGTGGCCGAGGTGCTGCTGGACGACGAGGCGTACGGCTGGGTCCAGCGCGTCGAGTTCGCCGGCACCCGCGTGTGGGCCCTGAGCGAGCTCGGACGACGGGAGAACGAGCGGATGCTCGCCGCCGAGCTGGTGCAGGTGGGCGCGCGTGAGACGGTCTTTGAGGCGCACTCGTCGTTTGTCCGGTTGAACGCCCGGTTCCTGGAGACCATCACGAAGTGGCAGGTCCGGCCCGAACGGTCAGACCCGATGGCGGCCAACGACCACAGCGACTGGCGTTGGGACGAGCAGGTGGTGTCCAGCCTGGCGAGACTGTCGCAGCAGGTGCAGCCGATCGGTGAGCGGCTGGCGGACTGCCTCGGTCGCTTCGCCGGATACCGGACCGGTTGGCCGCCGCGCTCTCCCGAGTCGACCAGGGGCAGCGGAAGTGGGTCGACGAACCCGGGATCGACTCCCTGCACACGGCGTGGTTCGAGCTTCACGAAGACCTGCTGGCGAGCCTCGGCATCGAGCGCCGTCACGAAGGCTGAGTCGGGGGTTGAGAACGGCGTTGAGTGGCCATCCCGGGGCTGATCGAGACCAGTGCCGTCGGCCGCGGTCGTAGCGCGCACGGACAGGCGGGGGCAGGATGGAGGCATGAGCGAGTGGCAGGAGCCTGCTGAGCGAGGGCCGCAGTGGGAGGTCGTGCGAGTGGGAGCCCCCGAGCGCGACGCGGCGACGCGCGACCTCCTGGCGCATCTGGAGGCCGGCCGGTTGACGTCGGTCGAGTATGAGGACCGTACTGTCCAGGTCTCCCGGGCCACGACGTGGGGGATCTGGTGCCGATCTTCGCCGATCTGCCGGACCCGCGGCCATCGCCGCCGGCAACGATGATGCCGTCGCACCAGGCGTTCCCCAACGATTCACAGGGTGCCCCGAGCCCCTACCAGAGCGGCGGCGCAGGCCGAGAGCGATGGCGCGAGACGGCCGTGGCGGCATCTCCCATCGTGGCCCTGTTGCTTTTCTTCCTCACCGGTTCATGGCTCTGGTTCCTGGCCATCCCCTTGGTGGCAGTGATCGCCTACGGGGGTAAGGGGCGGCCACCGCGTCGCCGATAGATGGCGATGCTCGAACCGCTGAGGTACAACGGCAGCCGGCCCGGTCGCGGCCGATTGGAGCAGCCGCACCTGGCGGCTCGTCCAAGACGGACTGACCTACGCACCGGGCGTGGCCGCCGGGGTGATTCCGAGCTGCCCGAGCACATCGTGGATCGCGGACGCGACCTCCTCGGGCGCGGTGAGCATGTGCAGGTGCCCGCCGGGCAGCGTCCAGACCGGCCAACCCCGTGCCGCGGCAGCGTCGCGTTCGGCCGCGTGAGTATCGCCGAACGCGAGATAGGCCCCCGGGCGGGTGTCCCAGCCGACGGGGATCGGCAGCGACTCCTCGAAGTAGGACAACGGCAGCCCATCTGACACCCCGACGGACCACTGCAGTGACTCGACCGGTGCTCACCGGACCGTCGTTGAGCGTTACGCCGGCGCCGGCCATCGTGTCGGATGAAGGAGGCCATCAAACTGGCACCGACGACATGCTCGCGCAGCTCTGCAGGTGACACACCGGCGCAGAAGTGCTGCCCCTTCTCAACGTGACGACGGACGCGTCGCCCGATCCTCAGAGATCCACGCGGTCGGCGACAACCCTGTCCGCCCACGACAGCCCGGAAGTGACCCGCTGGTGCCAGTCCAGTCCAGTGGCCCGGAAACTGAACAAGTGGGTCGTTGCTCGGTCGAGCTGCGGGGCAGAAGCGGTTGCCGCCAAGCTTCGTACGGAGCTGCGCGCCGATGGTGTCCGACAGATCCCGAGGGGCCTCAGCGTGCGACGAGGGCCCACCCGGCGGGCTTGACGCCTCGACAATCCGAGATCCTCCAGCTGATCTCCGGAGGCTGACCAACCTCGAGATCGCTGATCGTCTGTTCATCTCCCCTCGAACCGTGGAACAGCATGTGTCAGCGATCCTGGCCAAGCTGGCCGTCGGATCAAGGGACGAGGCCGTGACCGTCGCGCACCGGCTATGGCTGCCGGACGAGATATGGGGGAGTGAACAGCAAGATCTGCGTGGCGGTCACCGATGTCATCCGCGCCCGCTGGATCGTACGCTCGGCTCGTTCCACGACGGCGCTCGCAAGCTACGGGTTCCGCGTGGAGTGGCGCGTGCACAGCGGTCGGCTGGCACACGTACGACGGGACCGAGGAACCACCATGTGGGTGAACCAACTGAAGCAGAACGGGTCGCCGCAGGTCGAAGGAAGGGGTGCATCATGTCGGATGAACTGGACCCAGATGTCGAAGCAGCGTGGGCATACGAGCGCCTGCACGTCAATGCCGTGTTTCGGCAGTGGGCCGAGCCCGTGCTTGACGCGGCCGACGTCGCCACCGGGAACAGTGTGCTCGACGTGGCGTGCGGTACCGGCGTGGTCGCACGTGAGGCTCTTGGGCGAGTGGGGCCGACGGGCTCGGTGACCGGGCTCGATATCGGCCGCGGCATGCTCGCCGTGGCGCAGAGCATCGAGCCCGGCCTCACCTGGATCGAGGGCGACGCCGGCCAGCTCCCTTTCGACGACGACGAGTTCGACGCCGTGGTCAGCCAGTTCGGTCTCATGTTCTTCCCTGACCGGGTGCAGGCCATCTGCGAGATGCTCCGCTGCGCTAGACCCGGAGCCCGAGTCTCTGTGGCGGTGTGGGAGGCGCTCGACCGCTCGGAGTCGTATCCGATCTCGGTCGACCTGTTGAATCGGCGGGCCGGTCCCGCTGCCGCCGATGCGCTTCGGGCCCCGTTCGTGCTGGGCGATACCGGCGAGCTACGGGGCTTGTTCGCCGAAGCCGGGGCGTCGACGGTATCGATCAGAACCCAGCACGGCACCGCCCGGTTCCCCAGTGTGCGCTCTATGGTCGAGGCCGACCTGAGGGGATGGCTACCCGTGATGGGAGTGTTCCTGGAGGACGATCTGATCGATGTGATCCTGACCGAAGCCGAGGACGCCCTGAGCGACTATGTGACAGTCAACGGCCAGATGGTGTTCGACGCCCCCGCCCACATCGTCACGGCTCAGGCCTAGCGGTGAGCTCGGCCCAACGAGAAGGGCCAGGTGTCGGGGCCGCCTCTCAGATCAAAGCCGCCTCTCAGATCAAACCTGCGCGGCACGGGTGCCGTCGACCGACGTCCGCTGACGTCTAGGAACGCTGTGCCCGCCGGGCAACGGCATGGAGCATGTCGAGGCGGATGAGGCCGCTGAACGGTCGGATCACCTTCCAGTAGGCGGCGAACCGGCGTCGCGCGTTCTCATCGGTCGGCTCGCAGAGGGTCGTCGTCTCCAACCGGGTGCGATTGCCGGGCAGCGGGTGCAACCGGAAATCCATTCCGTACTTGAGCCAGCTGCCCTCGTCGAAGGCCGCCAGCTCCTCGAGGGTGGCGACGTCCGGCCCGAGCGTGGGGACGACGCGCCACGGCCGGGCGATGCGCCCGCCCACGGCGTACCGACCTGTCTCGGTGAGCAACATCTGCACCGGACCATGGTCGAGGAGCCGGCGGTGCCGTCCGGACAGGCTGCCCAGCCCCCGCGCCAGCAGCAGCGGGGCGGTGACGCGCAGCTCGCCCCACGTGGTGTGCTGCAGCGCCTGCCAGACGCGTTCGGGCGGTGCATCGATGACGAGGGAATGGCACTCGACGAATTCGGCCCCAGGCAGCGCGGCAGCTAGCGAGGTGAGCATGCCTTCTACCTTAGTCGGTAAATGAATACCGATTCTAGATCAGTTGCACTACTATTCCGAGAGTGCCGCGGCCCGCCAGATTCACCGACGACGAAGTGGTGGACGCCGCCCTGACCTGCGTCGCCCGAAACGGTCACGGGGTGGCGGTGGCCGATGTCGCCGAGGCGCTCGGCGGCCCGGTCGGGTCCATCTACCACCGCTTCCCGTCCAGGGAGGCCCTGCTGATCCGCCTCTGGCTGCGCAGTATCGCCCGCTTCCAGGCCGGGATCTTCGTGATCGCCGATGGGGCACCGGCCGATCGGGCACTGATAGACGCCGCGCTGCACGTGCCGAGCTACTGCCGCGACCACCCCGACGAGGCACGTGCCCTCACCCTCTACCGCCGCGATCGGCTGCTGCCCGACTGCCCGGCGGACCTTCGCGACGAGGTGGACGGGGTCAACGCCGAGATCGACGCGCTCACGCGCCGGCTGGCCAAAGAACGTTTCGGCAGCGCCGCACGCCCCCTGGTGCAGCTCGTGGTGCTCGCCACCCGGGTGAGCCCGTACGGGCTGGTGCGGCCGTACATCGGCCGTCCGGTACCGCACATCGTCGACGATGCCGTCGAGGCCGCCGCCATCGCCATCCTGGCCCTGGGTGACCGCTAGAGCGCCCGGCGCTCAACCGAGGCCGACCGTGTCCAGTGCGCGCACCAGGTGCGGCTCACGACTGCCCGGGTCGCCGGCCGCGATCTCTGCCCGGTTCCACCAACGGACGGCGGCGAACTCGCCGGGGTCGGGGGTGAGCACCTGGTCGACGTGCGCCTCGAGCGCGAACCACAACGAGACGTCGACGTGGCGCGTGGCCGGCTCGCCGCGGGTCTGGGTCACAGTGAGGAAGAAGGGCTCTTCGCCGGTGCGCGGGTCGAAGCGGGCGCTGACCCCGAGCTCAGGAAGTAGCTGACCAGATGCGGGGACGGCGTCGCCGGCGAGACCCGCCGATAGACGTCATGGGTCGAGGCCAGCCACGCCAGCGCTTCCTGCCGGTGCCGGGCGCCGAGGTCGTCGTGGGTCGGCTTCGACCGAACGGCCTGCGCCACCACGCGCACCGCATCGGCCCCGCCCCCGGCAGCTCCCGCAGCCAGCACCGTGCCCTGCCCTCGGCCCGGCGTCGCCTAGGAGCCCGATGCGGCGGCCAGCACCTGCACGGCGACCAGCCAGCTCGCCCCGATGACTACGGCGAGGAACGAGATGTTCCACAGCAGCCGCGGGATATGGGTCAGCTGGGCGAGAACCGCAGGGTCGTCGGCCCGGGTCCCGTGGCTCATGACGGTCGCCACGTGCCGCCAGGCGCCGACGATCAGGACCAGGCCCGCACAGACGAGCACCTGCTCCTGGACGGCGTCGTCGCGCCACCACCACAGGGCGGCGGTGCCGCCCACGGAAGCGAGCATGACGAGGGCGGTGAGGGGCGAGCGGATCCGGGTGACCGCGATGACGAGGGTGCCGAGCACGATCGTGACCACGGGTGCCGACCAGCCCCGCACCGCCAGCCAGACAACGCCGGCGCCGACCAGTGCCGGCGCCGGGTAGCCGGCCCAGGCCGTCGCGACCCGTCCGAGTCCGCGTGCCGGGCCGGTGGTGACGGCGTGCCCGGACATGTCGCCGCGGATCACGAAGCCCACGAACCGTCGTCCCACGGCGAGGCCGACGACTGCGTGACCGAGCTCATGCACGAGCGTCACCGCCAGCCGGGCGATGTGCCACAGCGGGCCGACGAGCACGAGAGCGAGCGCCACCGCGAGCGCGAGGCCCAGGCCCTGGGTCGTCAGCTCCGTGCCGTCGGCGACCGGCGCGATGCGGTCGCGCACCTCCGTGGCCCAGTTCATGACCGGCATCCTGCCCGGTCGCTCTGAGGCGTGGACGGCGGGGTCGGCGGGTAGCGTCGCGCGTACTGTCGGATGATGACGCTCACACTCCCGGAAGAGGTCCTGCTGCTCCTCCTGCACGACGAGAAGGGCACGCCGATGGTCGACGGCACCGCCGTCGGAGCGGCCCTGGCCGGGGCGGCGCTGGTGGAGCTGACCATGGACGGCGCGTTGCGGCTGACCGAGATCGACGAGCCCGATGTCAAGCGGGGCCGACTGGTCGCCACGGGACGCACACCGGCCGACCCGCGGCTGGCCGCCCTCGTCGAGCCTGTGCAGAGACGCAAGCCGAAGGACGCGATCACCAAGCTGACCGGCTACGGCTGGGGGTCGGGCGCCGGCAAGGGCCTGCGTGAGGGGCTGCTGCACGGGCTTGCGGACCAGGGCCTGCTCTCGCAGGAGAAGGGCAGAGTGCTCGGGCTGTTCCCGACGACGAGCTGGCCGCAGGGGTACCGGCGCGAGGCCGAGGTCGAGCTCGTCGACCGGGTGCGCCGGGCCGTGGTGGCGGGCGAACGACCCGACCGGCGGACGTCGGCCGTGGTCTCGATCCTGAACGCCGTCGGCGCTCTGCCCAAGCTGTTCCCCGACCAGGACAAGAAAGCGCTGAAGAAGCGCGGCCGCCAGATCAGCGACAGCGACTGGGCCGGTCCGGCGGTCCGCAAGGCGGTCGAGGAGGCCCAAGCGGCGATGGTCGCGGTGCTCGTGACGACCACGACCGTCGCCACGACGTCGACCTGACCCGAGCCGCCGACCGCCGTCGGGCTCGGACCGGTCAGCCCATGCTCTTCTGGCCGTCGATGCTCTCGCGGATGATGTCGGCGTGCCCGGCGTGCTGGGCCGTCTCGGCGACGATATGCATCACGGTGCGTCGCGCCGTCCAGCTCGCCCCCGGCGGGAACCAGGGCGCCTCGGGCAGCGGCTGCGCGGCGTCCAGGTCGGGCAGGGTGCGTACCAGGTCGTCGGTGCGCTGCGCTACCTGCTCGTACTCGGCGAGCACTCCGGCCAGTGTCTCTTCCGGGAGCAGCACGAAACCGTTCGCCCAGGCCTTCGGGTCGGGCTCGCCGCCCATGTCGCCGGTGACGATGAAGGTCGCCCATTGCTGCTCGACCATGGCGACGTGCTTGATCAGCCCGCCCAGGCTGAGCTCGCTCACCGTCGGGCGGAGCCTGGCGGCCGGGTCGGTGATTCCCTCGACGGTGTGGCGCAGCAGGTAGCGGTGCTTGGTCAGGGCGTCGAGCAGGTCGCCGCGCTCGCCCTGCTGGGTCTTCTCCGGTGCGGTCGTCCATGGGTTCTCGGTCATCCGACTCACGGTATCGACCACTGGAACCATCCCAGCAGGTCGCCGAGCTGCTGTCGTGCGAGAGTCGTGCGAGAAGCCATCCCAGGAGGTAGCACTGTGTCAGGCACCCAGACCCAGAAGATCACCGGCTGGTCGCTCGACCGGCTCGACGACCTGTCCGGCAGGACCTACCTGGTCACTGGCGCGAACTCCGGGGTGGGCTATCACGCGTGCGCCCACCTGCGGCGTGCCGGCGCGGACGTCATCGTGGCCGCCCGCTCGCCCGAGAAGGGCGCTGCCGCCGTCCAGGCTCTGCGGCAGGTCGGCGGCAAGGGCACCGTCGACCTGCTCTCTCTCGACCTGGCGAGCACCGACTCGATCCGCCGCGCCGCCGACGCGGTCCGGGAGCTGACCGACGGGCTGGACGCCGTCATCAACAACGCCGGCATCATGCAGACCCCGCAGCGGCAGACCGCCGACGGGTTCGAGCTGCAGTTCGGCACCAACCACCTCGGGCACTTCCTGCTTAATAACCTTGTGTTCGGCCTGGTCACCGCACGTGCGGGACGGATCGTGCCGGTGAGCAGCATCGCGCACCTGCGGGCCACCGGCATTGACTTCGACGACCCGATGCTCGTTTCGAGCTACACGCCGTCCAAGGCCTACGCCCAGAGCAAGCTCGCCAACCTGATGTACGGACTGGAGCTGGCCCGGCGTCTCGAGGCCGCGGGCAGTCCGGTCCGCTCGGTCAGCGCGCACCCGGGCTACTCGGCGACCAACCTGCAGACCACCGGGCCGACCGGTCTGATCAAGATGGTCTACCGCGTCTCCAACCTGGTGATGGCACAGAGCGCCGCGGCCGGCGCCGTTCCGGAGGTCCTGGCCGCGGCCGGTGGCGAGGCCCGCAACGGCGCCTACTACGGGCCGACCCGGTTCGGGGACACCCGCGGTCCCGTGGGGGACTCCACCATCGCAGCGGTCGCCACCGACCAGGACGCCGCGGGCCGGCTGTGGAGCCTGAGCGAGGACCTGCTCGGGATCGAGTGGCGGATCGGCTGAGGCGTCCAGATCTCGCCCAGTTACGCAGGGTACGGCGACACCCGGACGGCAAACTCGCGCTCCGTGGCCCGGTTCTGCACGTCTTGGCCCCGTTCGCCGTTGCTGTGTCACAGGACGACATCCCACGTGAGCTGCGCACCGCCGTCCGGGACCAGGCGGGACGGACGAAAGGAGGCGACGCGATGACGGTGCCCCGTGACCGCCCCGACAGCCCCGACAGTGGACACTTTCTCGAGAACACGCCGGCGTGTTCTCGAGAAAGTGTCCACTCGGGCTGGGGCTGGGGCTGGGGCTGGGGCTGGGGCTGGGGCTGGGGCTGGGGCTGGGGCTGGGGCTGGGGTCGGGGTCGGGGTCGGGGTCGGTCGAGCCCTGCCTCGGCGTCACCGGTTGCCGAGCGACGGCCTATCGTGACGAGCCCGACCGATCGGAGCGAGCGTGAACCGTCCAGACCTCATCGTTGATCCAGCCGCCACGGCGGCCGCCCTGACCGGGGCGGTCTTCGACGGCGGCATGGGCACCCTCCTCCAGGACAGAGGCCTGGACGGCGGCGTGCCGGGCGAGCTGTGGAACGTCGAGAATCCCGTTGTGGTCCAGGCCGTCCACCGCGAGTACGCCGCGGCCGGCGCGAACGTGCTGACGACCAACACGTTCGGCGGCACCCGGCCCCGGCTGGACATGTACGGCCTCGGCGACCGGGTCCGTGAGCTGAACCTCGCCGGTGCCCGGCTGACCCGCATCGTCGCCGATGAGTGCGCCCAGGATGTACCCACCGGACGTCGGGTGCTGGTCGCCGGTGGCGTCGGGCCGACCGGGGAGCTGCTCGAGCCGCTCGGCGAGCTGACCGCGGACGAGGCGCCGCCGCGCTGTTCGCCGAGCAGCTGACCGCCCTGGTCGAGGGCGGGATCGATCTGGTGCTGATCGAGACCCTCAGCGACCTGACCGAGCTACGGGCCGCCGTCCGGGCCTGCCGCGAGGTAGCGGCCGGGTTGCCGGTGGTCGCGACGATGAGCTTCGACACCAACCTGCGCACGATGATGGGTGTCACCCCGACCGCCGCGGTCCGGGCGGCTGCCGAGCTGGGGCTGGACGGTGTGGGGGCCAACTGCGGTCGCGGGCCCGGAGAGATGGAACAGATCATGGCCCAGATGGTCGCCGCCCGGCCCGACAACCTGATGCTGCTCGCCCAGCCGAACGCCGGTCTGCCGCAGTTGGTAGGCGATCGGTTCGTCTACGACGTCGGGCCGCAGGAGCTGGCTGCGCACGCTATCCGGCTGCACGATCTCGGCGTCGACCTGATCGGTAGCTGCTGCGGGTCGACCCCGGCGCACACCGCCGCGATTCATGAGGCGCTGAGCACTCGGACACTCTGACCCAACCAACCTTGTCCCGGGTGGACGCTTTCTCGAGAACGCGCCGGCGTGTTCTCGAAAAGGTGTCCACCCGGGTCGCCGTCGGGCGTGAGGTGCCGGGGCATGCCGGTCGTCGTCCGGGATGGTCGTCGTCATCCCCGGCGTTGGTGCTGGTCGAGCTCGGCAACAGCTTTCGAGGGCGTGAGCTGGTCGGTACGGGGTGCCTGGCCATTCACCCCCCGCGGCTTGTGGTGTGATCGCCACGCCATCTGTGCATCGGCGCGTCATGATCGGACTGCTCCGGGCGGACGCTGTTCAGATCGACGGGCTGGAACTCTCGCTCGGCCAGGGTGGTGCCCGAGGCGGACAGCTTGGCCTTGGCGACCGCGCTGCCGGCACGTGCCTGGGTCATCTGTCCGGCCTCGACCACCAGATCGGCGCTGGAGACCTTGATCTCGACCTCCAGGTCCAAGGTGAGGATGGTGACCGACGCCGCACCAGCAGTTGCTCGGACGGTAGGTGACTGCTTGCTCGTGATCGTGTGCTGCAACACCCGCACCACCTCGCGAGTGCCGGGCTGGCCGGCCGTCTCTGCCTTCGCCTTCAGCACCTCTCGCTGCTGGTGCCAGCCCTGGAGGGCGATGTTGCCGACCGGCATGTCGAGCAGCTGGGCCACGGCGTTGACCACCTCCGGCATCGGGACCGCCGCTCCACCGATACGCACCGACTGAAGATCGAAGTTGCCGGAACCAAGGACGGCGGCGATCCGCTGCCAACTGCCGCCGACCGGATTCCCGAACAGGATCGAGGCGAGAGTAGTCATGGTTGCTGCTCCTCAATCGTGGTGGCGGAGCCACGCAGTGCCGCGGTCAGAGTGACAACCGGTCGGTCGCCTTGGTGGACCTCCTGGTGTCCTGCGTCGGAGCCCAGCTCGATCGACACCACCTCCGGCCGGGGGTCCGGCGGCGGCTGAACGGCGCGGCGACGGATGAGGCGATTCGCGAAGGGAACGATCAAGGCGCCGAAGAGGAAGATCCCTGCCACGCCGGCGACCCGGAGGAGTGGGCTAAGCCAAGGCGACTCGTCGACGATGTCGATCACCGAGTCGATCGCCGTACTGCTTGCGCTGCGTGACGCAGTCTCGCTCGGAGGAAGCGTGCTCGCGGCGCTGCTCGTCTCGGGCTTCTGTGGATCATTGGCCGGCGGAGCTGAGGTAGGCGACACGTCGGTCGGCTCGACGGTGGGGATGGTCGGCTCGCCGGTGGCAGGACCAAGAGGACTCGTCGTTGGCGCGGAGCTGGTCGGGGGAGCAGTGCTGCTGGGCGTCGTCGGACCGACACCGACCCGGACTGTGAGCCCCACCATGGCTCGGACGGCGTCGGCAGCAGTGACCTCTACCGTCCCGTTCAGTTCGCCGGTCGCCTTTGGCACCACCTGAACGACGACTGTGCACGAGGTGCCCGGAGCGATCACGCCCGAGCAGGAGTCGTCGTCCAGGGAGACATCGGCAATGGCGGACGCCGACTCCGGCCGGAACGAAGCGGACAGCCCCTGGAACGGGACGTTTCCGGTGTTGGTGAGCTTGATCGTTTGCCTGGCCGCAGTGTCGGACGCTGTGATCGAGAGAGTGGTCGGGTCGGCCTCGAGCCGCGGATCGGGAACGAAGACCGTCATGCTCACGTCGTCCACGTGGAGGGACGAGGGATCGCGCTCTGGGTCGGTCCACCGGATCCGGGCACTGCGAATGGCTCCACCGCGGTCGACGACCTCGAGCAGGGCACGCACTGGGATCGGCTCAGGCACCGTGGCCGTTGCCGTGAGTCCGCCATTGGGCAACGAGGCCGGCAGCTCGAGGGTGTCCTCGCCGCGTAGCCGGCCCTGGGCGTCGAAGGCCTCGAGCAGCACGGTCGCCGGCTGGCGCAGACCCTTCGCGCTGCCCGCGTAGGCAGCGATCCGGGCGAGCGGGCGCTCGAAGATCATCGTGATCGGCGTCGCGCAGAACTCCTGCGAGTAACACGTCGTGATCACCGTCTCACCCGAGTGGGCAAAACCGGGTGCCGGAGGGAAGCTGCTCTTGGAGAACCGCAGGGCGGTGACGGACGGAAAGCGCACTCCCCGGTTCGCGTACCAGGCGTCGATCGCAGTGGCGGGCTTGCCGGAGATGTCTGCCGGGTAGTCCTCGAACGTGATCAGGGTCTGCTCCTCGGCCGGAGCACGTACCCGGGCGACGCCGTCCACGGTGGCGCTGAACGCTGAACTCAGCAGGAACACCAGACCGACCGTCAGGGCAATTCGGACCGTCGGAGACGGTCGGCCGGAGGTCAGATGGCGCCCCACGTCTTTATGAGGAATCAGTCGAGGCGAAAAATACCCAATTGCCCGGGTAACGGCAGACTCGAACGAGGCCCACGCCCGACCAACCCTGTCCCGGGTGGACACCTTCTCGAGAACACGCCGGCGTGTTCTCGAGAAAGTGTCCACAGGGGGTGGTGGGTCGCCACAGGGGGTGGTGGGTCGCCACCGGGGGTGGTGGGTCGCCACCGGGGGTGGTGGGTCAGCGCAGCAGCGGCACCACCTTGGCGGCGACGAGGTCCAGATGGTCCAGATCGGCGAGGTCGAGCACCTGCAGGTAGATCCGCTGCGCCCCGGCGTCCCGCCAGGCGCGCAGTGTGCGGGCCACCTCTTCGGGAGTGCCTGCGGCACCGGTGGCCCGCAACTCGTCGGGCTCGCGCCCGAGGGCGGCGGCCCGGCGGCGGAACTCGACCTGGTCGCCTCCGCAGCAGACCACGAGAGCAGCCGAGAAGATCATGGACGACGGCGCGCGCCCGATCGCCTCGCAGGCCTGGCCGACCGTCGCCTGGCGTTCGGCGAACGCGTGCAGGTCACCGAACGGCAGGTTGAACTCGGCGGCGTAGCGTGCGGCCAGCCGCGGCGTCCGAGCCGAACCCGATCCGCCGACGATGATCGGCGGCCCGCCGGGCTGCACCGGTTTCGGCAACGCAGGGGAGTCGCGCAGCTGCCAACGCGTTCCCTGGAAGCTGAACCGCTCGCCGTCCGGGGTGTTCCACAGCCCGTGGATGATCGCAAGCTGCTCCTCGGCGCTGGAGAACCGCTCCCCCAAGGAGCCGAACGGGATGCCGTAGGCGGTGTGCTCGGCCTCCATCCAGCCGGCGCCGAACCCGAGCTCGATCCGCCCGCCGGACGTCTGGTCGACTCCGGCCACGCTGATCGCCATGGGTCCGGGTAGCCGGAACGTCGCCGGGCTGACCAGGGTGCCGAGCCGGATCGTCGAGGTGTCACGGGCCAGCCCGGCCAGTGTGATCCAGGCGTCCGTCGGGCCGGGCAGCCCGGACCCGCCCACCGCCAGGTAGTGGTCGCTGCGGAAGAACGCCCCGAACCCGAGGGACTCGGCGCGCCGGGCCACGGCCAGCAGGTCGTCATAGGAGGCGCCCTCCTGGGGATCGGTGCAGACGCGCAGGTCGCTCAGGTCCATAGCGGCGACGCTACCGGTGCCGTATGCGTCGATCCGTCACCGACCGGCGGGCTGCCGACAGGGCGCCCGCGGCCCACGTCGATGACAGGTGGGCCACGGGCGGCGGTGATGTGGGTCGGTTCGGTCAGCCGATGGCGATGCCGCCCTGCGTCGCGCTGCCGCTCTGCGTCGGGGCGCCGCTGGGACCGCCCGCCGCGCCGTGATCGTCACGGTGATCGCCGGGTCCGCCTCGTCCGCCGCCGGGTCCGCCGGTCTGCGTACCGGTGACGGTGAAGTCCTCGCCGACCTGGACGATGACCTGTTGACCGTCTGCGGTGACCATGTGGGCCTCGTAGACGCCGTCGGAGTCGGTCTCGACGCGCTGGATGGTCGCGTCGGGGTACTTCGCCATTGCGGCTGCCGTGACCTTCTCCGCCGTGCTTCCGGTCAGCAGCTCCTCGTCGGAGCGCATGCTCTTGGTGGGGTCCGCCGCCTCGGCCGCCGCGTCCCCAGCGGTGGTCGCGGTGTTGGTGACGGCGTCGCTCGCGGCCGACGCGGACCCGGATACGGCCGCTGCCGTACCGGCGCCGGCGAGCAGCATCGCTCCTACCGCGACAGACTTCTTGGCCTTGCTCGAGATCTTCATGTGACTCCCTTTCGGTCAAGCGCCTCGGTCGAGGCACGGACCGCCACAGTGCCGGGACAACTCGTGTGGCCCCTGTCGTGGCACTGGCAATGCCCTGTGAAGGACGCGACGCATCGCGGCGAGGGCCTCAGGACGCAGCGTCGCGCTCGAGGCTCCTGGTGCGCGTGGTGCGCCACGGGCATCGATGCCTCCTCGCGTCGGAGGCATCAGCCGTCGAGGCTCGGTTGGATTCCCTGCTCGCACGTCAGGGCGTCGTGTCAGGGCGAGCCATGAGGCGCCGCACCGCCAGCGGCAGCGTCGGCACAAACCAGGCCGCGCCCGAGACGGTGAAGTGCACGGTTCGACCGTGGTCTGGAGGCTGGAAGGATCGAGGTATGGACGGCGAGACGAACGGCGATTTGGGATCGGACCCCGCGCCTGCGGGCACCCTGGACCTGGACCCGTTGCGTGAGCTGCTGGCCGGTGCCCCGTTGGTGGACGGGCACAATGACCTGCTCTGGGAGCTGCGCGTCCAGGCCGGCAACGACCTGGACCGCCTCGACATCTCGCGCCTCCAGCCGACCTTGCAGACCGACCTGCCCCGGTTGCGAGCCGGGGGAGTGGGTGGGCAGTTCTGGTCGGTGTACGTGCCCTCGGACCTGCCGGACGACACGGCGGTCATCGCCACGTTGGAGCAGCTCGTCGCCTGGCGCGACCTGCTGGCCCGCTACCCCGACCGGCTACAGGCGGCCACGAGCGCCGACGAGGTGGAACGAGCCGTCGCCGGCGGCCGGATCGCCTCCCTTGCCGGCATGGAGGGCGGCCACTCGATCGGGTGCTCGCTGGGTGTCCTGCGGGCCATGTACGCCCTCGGCGCGCGCTACCTGACGCTGACTCACACCCACAACACGCCATGGGCGGACTCGGCCACCGATGAGCCGGTGCACGGCGGGCTCACGGCGTTCGGTGAGCGGGTGGTCGCCGAGATGAACCGGCTCGGAATGCTGGTCGACCTCTCACATGTCGCGCCGTCCACCATGCACGCGGCGCTGCGTGTCAGCCGCGCCCCCGTGATCTTCAGTCACTCCAGCGCCCGAGCCCTGTGCGACCATCCGCGCAACGTGCCGGACGACGTCCTGGCCGCCATGGCGGACGGCGGCGGTGTCTGCATGGTGACCTTCGTCCCCGGTTTCGTGTCGCAGCCGATCGCGGATGTATGGCTAGAACTGATTCCCGTGGAACGGGTTTGGCGCAACGAGCTACCGGACGACCCGGCCGAGGTCCGCCGCAGGGTGCAGCAGTGGCTGGCGCACCACCCCTGCCCGCCGGCCACTGCGGACCACGTGGCCGATCACCTCGATCATGTCCGTGACGTCGCGGGCATCGCCCACGTGGGGATCGGTGGCGACTTCGACGGGTCGCCTGAGATGCCGATCGGACTCGAGGACGTCTCGGGCTACCCGCGGTTGTTCGCCGCGCTGCGTGCCCGTCACTGGTCGGACGCCGATCTGCGCGCCGTGGCCGGTGGCAACGTCCTGCGGGTCCTGCGGGATGTCGAGGACGTTGCCGGCGCCCGCGCCGAGCGCACGGCACCCCTCTAGCGCCGTATCAGCTCTCGGGGCCTTCCCAGGCCGGGCCCATGTACTTCTCGAGCAGTCCGGGGCCTTTGCCGGCTATCACCATGAACCGGTTGTCCGGGTACTGGTAGATCGCGTTCGGGTCGTAGGTGAAGTAGTTAGCCGAGTTCATGTCGAAGTCCTGGAACTGCACGTCGCTGAAGAACAGGCGAAAGTCCTCGTAGACATGGCCGAGCTGGTCGCCGGTGATCCATACGTCCGCACGTGAGTTCGTGTCGTCGGCCGTCATGTTCATCGCCCACGTCGCGTGGTTGTGCGGCACCCGGTCGGCTGTCGCGCCCGGATAGGCCCGGAACTCCAGGGCCACCACGCCGCCCGGGCGCAGGCAGCGCTGCATCGCCCGCAGGATGTCGATGCGGGTCTGCCGCAGGCAGATGTGGTGCATCGTGATCAGCGAGTACACGAGGTCGTAGTGACCGTGAGGCGCCTCGCCGCAGTCGTTTCCGGACGTCGGCCAGAAGCGCGAGCCCTGCAACGCGGCGCTCTCCCGGGCAAAGCCGAGCATCTTCTCGCTGATGTCCACACCGTCGATGTCGGCGAAGCCGAGGTCGACGAACGCCTCCATCACCCGCCCGACACCACAACCGAAGTCGAGGATGCTCACCCCGAAGTCGATCGAGTCCGCGTGCGGCTGACGACGCAGGTACTCGTTCATGATGAACTGCGCCTGCCACCGCGCCTGACGCTCGATCCGCTTGTAGCCCGCCCCGACGAGAGCCTCGGCCTTCTCGCGGCTCGTGGCATGCGTGTCGTAGACGGTCCGTTGGCGCTCGGCGTAGTACTGGATCTTGTCCACGGCGCTGACCTCTCGTTCTCGCGGGCACCGGCCGCCCACCGAGGCCTGGGTGTCCGACCGACTGGGCGGCCTCTGACAGGGTTGTCGTCCGAATGCCCGGCGTCCTCAACTGCGCGGGCCAGAATGTTGCCGCTCTGTCCGCCACACCGAGCGCCGCACCGACGCCGCACCGGCGCCGCACCGAGCGCCGTGCAGCAACCCGCACTCCCTATCAGTCCAGGTGCCGCAGCCGCGGCCAGAGCTGCGCCCACGGCTGCCGCGGCCCGGAACAGACCGCGATCGGCTGCCCCTGCTCCTCGTTGTCGACGCGGACGCCGTTGTCGAGCCGGGCGACGGTCCGGCACGTGGTGAACAGCGGCGCCGCGGCGTCCAGCTGACCGCCCACGAAGACCACGGTGTCGGTGCCGTCGGGCGGCGGGCCCAGGTCGTACAGCGCGTTATGCCCGCTGTAGACCGGAAGGTCGGTGAACCGCCGGACGGCGCCCGCCTCGCCGTAGTTCGACGTCACGACCACCGCGCCGGCCCGCTGCTCAGCCGGCAGTGCCTGCTGCGCCGTCCGGATCTGCTCGGCATAGGTCGGCCAGCCGACCTGGTCGGCGATCAGCTGGTTCATCGCCGGGATCGGGGTGGCGCCGAGCACCGACAGCGGCAGCAGCGGCAGCGAGATCACCGCGGACACCACCGCGTTGAGGCTTACCGCCCACCGCCAGCCGGAGCCGAACGTCGCATCGGCGCGGGCGGCCATGCCCGCCGCGAACACCACCCCGAGCAGGAAGGTGGGGTAGTGCGGCTGGGTGCCGCCGATGACGGTGAACAGCACCAGCAGCCCGAACGCCGGGACAGCGAAGCGCACCGGCCGCCACGCCGGACGGGTCCAGAGCGCGCGCAGTCCCGTCAGCCACACCGGCACCAGCACAGGGCCGAGCGCGATGACCAGGAACACCCAGGCGAACACCCGCACCTCGCCGGCGTTGTTCTGCGACAGTGCCGCCCCCATCGCCAGCTGGGGGAAGTCGTGAGTGACCTGGTAGATCAGGTTGGGGACCGCGACGACGACGGCGATCAGTGCGCCGCCGACCACGGCCGGCGAGAGCAGCCGCCGCCGCGGCCCGGCCACCGCGAACCCGAGGGCGATCCCGACCAGCAACACGGCGATCAGGAGCTTGCTGTAGCTCGCCACCCCGGCCACCGCCCCGGCGACCAACCACAGCCGCGGACGCCCCCGCAGCTCGGCGCGGATCACCAGCCAGCAGACCAGCGGCCAGAACATCAGGTCGAGCGCCGAGGTCAGCAGCACGTGCCCGAAGTCCAGGACGGCGACCGTGCCGGCGTAGGCCCACGCGGCCCAGACCTGGGAGCGTGGCGATCCGCCGAGCTCCCGGGTGATCAAGGCGATCACCAGCACCGACGCGGCAGCGCACGCCGTGGCGGGGATGCGCAGCAGCCAGGGGCTCGACCCCAGCAGGTTCGCCAGCAACGGCACCAACGGCGGCTGGTCGACGTAGCCCCAGTCGGGGGGCAGCATCGCGAAGTACAGCTCGTCGCGGTGGTAGCCGTACCGGCCGCTCAGCAGGGTCAGGACGACCACGACGGTGCCGACCGCGGCCAGTACCCCCCGGACGGCGAAGCGCGGCGTCTCCACGGTCGGGGGACGGCCGGTCGATCGAGCGGTCACCCGCCCGATCATGCCGGGTGGCGTGGCCGGCCGGGGCGCGCAGGCAGGCGCGAGACGTCAGCTTCCGGTCACTCCGGACTCCAAGTGGAGCAGAACGGTCTTGGCCTGCGCCCCACCGGCGTACCCACCGGCCGAGCCGTCCGATCGCACCACCCGGTGGCAGGGCACCAGCAGCGGCAGCGGGTTGCGCGCGCACGCCGTGCCGACCGCCCGGACGGCGCGCGGGCTCCCCGCCGCCTGTGCCACCTGGGCGTAGGACTCGGTGCCGCCATAGGGGATGGCCCGCAGATGCCCCAGCACCCGGCGCCGGAAGCCGTCCGCCAGCCGCCAATCCAGATGCACCTCGACCTCACGCCGGCGCCCGGCGAAGTACTCCTCGAGCTGGCGCGCCGCGTCGTCCAGCCGCCTCGGAGCGCGCAGCACTCGGGGGCTGACCCGGGCCGCGAGGTCGGCCAGCACCGCCTCGTGGTCCTGACGCTCGAAGGCCACCCGGACCACGCCCGCCGCCGTGGCGGCCAGCAGCAGCGACCCGAGCGGGGAGTCCACCCGGGTGTAGCCGACGTCGAGAATCCCGTCCCGCTCGGCGGTCTCGGCCAACCGCGTGCGAAGGCGCTCGAGCGCCGCCGGGTCCACCGCCTCGAGCGGGCCCATGGCGTCGCTCACGTTGGTCGTCATCGGGGATCTCCTCTCCGCGCCGGGCTGACCGGGCGGCTCATGTCGGCGCCGTAGCCGCGCCGCAGCGACCTGATTCCGTCGTGCGCGGCCCGTCGGGCGGCGTCCGTGCTGCCGCCGACGATGCCGGCGACGTCCGCGAACGCCAGACCGCCGAGGTAGTGGTAGGCGATGCACAGCCTCTGCTTCTCGGGCAGCGCGGCCACCGCCGTCCACACCTCGCTCGCGCCGTCCACGGTCCAATCGGGCACCCCGACGGTGGAGGCCCGTTCCGGCACGTCGGCGACCGCGACCGGCTGTCGCCGGCGTTGCCGAACGACGTCGATCGCCTTGCGGTGCGCGATCGTCACCAGCCAGGCCTCGACGTTCGCTCCGGCGGGCAGCTCGGGATAGGTGCGCAGCGCGGCCAGGAACGTCTCGGACCAGGCGTCGTCGGCGTCCACCGGGCCGATCACGGCACGGCAGACCCGCAGCACGCGGGCGCCGTGCGCGGCGACCACGGACTCGAAGGGCGGCTTGGCGTTCATCGTCAAGTAGACGTCCCGGCCCGGGGTTTCGTGAGATGCCCTCCCCGCGTGGCGCTCGACGTCCGGGCGGGGCACGGCCACAGCGGGAGGCTACAGCCACCGCGGGCGGGCACCGCGCCGGTTGCCTACGCTGGGTCGATGACACTGACCTGCCGGATCAGTCGCCGTCACCTCCTCCTGTCCGCCACGTCCGGGGTGCTCGGGGTCGCCGTGCTCGGCAGCCTCACCGCGTGCAGCACCACGAGCAGCGAACCGGACGGCGGTGCCACGTCGCCGTCCCCGACCGGCTCCGAGGCCGCAGGCTCGCCGGGCGATGCGTCGGGCGACGCCGCGATCGCCGACGGGTCCCTGACCTGGCGGCGGGTGTCGCTGTCGTTCGTCTCGGCCTACCTCCTGGTCCGCGGCGGTGAGGTGGCCGTCGTCGACACCGGGACGCAGGGGTCCGCGGAGTCGATTGGCGCCGGGCTGGTCGCCGCGGGCGCCGGCTGGGACGCCGTCCGGCACGTGGTGCTCACCCACAAGCACGGCGACCACATCGGCGGCCTCGACGCTCTCGCGCGGGAGGCGACCACGGCGGCGCTCTACGCCGGAGAGCAGGATCTGGCGGCTGTCCCGGCACCGGGCCGCCCGCTGAGGGCGCTCGCGGACGGCCAGGAGGTGTTCGGCCTCCAGGTGCACGCCACCCCGGGTCACACGCCCGGGCACGTCAGCGTGTTCGACCCGGCGACCGGCGTCCTGGTGGCGGGTGACGCGCTACGGACCACGGACGGCCTGCAGGGCTCGGACCCCCAATACACCGACGACCCCGCCGCTGCCGCCGCGTCGGTCAGGAAGCTGGCCGCGCTCGACGTCCAGGTCATCCTGCCCGGCCACGGCGACCCGCTCACCGAGGGCGCCGCCGAGGCTTTGACGCAGCTGGCCGCCTCGCTACCGGCGGTGTGAGCGGTTCGACCGAGCCGGCTAGGACGCCGGTAGCGCAACGTCCGCCGCGACCGGCGCCAGCGAGGCGACGAAGTCGAGCTTGTCGAGCACCGGCCCCGGGATGACGAACGGGTACAGGTCGTCCTTGCCCATGCTCCGGTTGATCTGGTTCAGCGCCACCGAGAGCGGGATCCACACCTCGCGGACCACGTCACGGAACCTGCCGTAGGGCGTCTCGGGCGCCTGGGGCACCAGGGCGAATGCGCGGGCGGTGTCGATGGTGTCGCAGATGTGCAGGTAGTGCGCCCAGGTCTCGGCGAAGTCCTCGTTCGGGTGCATCGTCGCGTAGCGAGAGATGTACGAGGCCTCCCACCCGGCCGGTGGGCCGTCGCGGTAGTGGTCGTCCAGGGCGCCCTGGTAGTCGACCGTGTCATCGCCGAACAGCCGGCGGTAGGCGCCGAGGCGGTCGCCCCCCCGTACGAGTTGCCATTGGTAGTAGTGCCCGACCTCGTGCCGGAAATGGCCGAGCATGGTGCGGTACGGCTCGGCGAGCTGGGCGCGTACCCGCTCCCGGTGAGCGCTGTCGCTCTCGGCCAGATCGATCGTGATGACTCCGTTCCGGTGGCCGATCACCACTCCCACCTTGACGCTGGAGAGCAGGTCGAAGGCCAGCCCGTTCACCGGGTCCTGATGCTTGCCGACCACCGGCAGGCCCAAGGCGTCAAGCTCAGCCACGAGGTGCCGCTTGGCCTGCTCGGCGATCGGGTAGCTGGTCAGGCCGACCACGTCGGCGTCGCTCGGCCGGGTCCGGGTCAGGTCGCAGCTCTCGCACTGACCGCCCTCGAGCGGGGCCAGCCAGGTGCACCCAGACAGGTTGAGGTTGCGACAGACGTGCCAGACCAGACCACCGGCGTCCACGTAGCGACCGGCGGAGTCCACCGGCACGATGGCGACCTCCCTCCGGGAGTAGCCCAGCGCCGTCCCGCAGGTCACGCAGATCGAGTTCTCGAAGAACAGCGGGCTCGCGCATGCCCTGCAGCGGAAGTCCTTCATGGTGCATGCCTACCCGTTGCGGGCGCGTGTCGCGAACCCGGCGACGACAACCCATGATCCGCTCGAGTGAAGCCGAATGGACCCATGACTCGGGTTGTGGGGGCCATGCGGCTTCACTCGAGCGGATCATGGAGGCGAGTGATCAAGGTAGGTACGTGGGCCGAGGGGGGCGAGCACGGCGGTGGGAGAGTGTGGCAGTGCACTCCCCGCCGAACGACGACCCACTGAGTGCCGTCGACTGGCCGGTCCGGACCGAACGGCTGCTCCTGCGTCGCGCCGGCGAGGCGGACGCCGCGACCACCTGGCAGATCCGGCAGCTGGCCGCCGTCCAGGAGTGGATCACCAGCGCACCGGCCACGCAGGCGGCGTACACCCAACGTTTCGTCGAACCGGCCAGGCTCGCGGTCACGGTGATCATCGAGCGGCCGGGCGATTCCGGCGGAACGATGATCGGCGACCTGATGATCCGCGTCCATGACGCGTGGTCGCAGAGCGAGGTGCGCGAGCGGGCGCGGGGGGTGCAGGCCGAGCTGGGCTGGACGCTCGACCCGGTCCACGGCGGCCGGGGCTACGCCACCGAGGCGGTGCGGGCCGCGATCGATCTCTGCTTCGGGCCGCTCGGGCTGCGTCGGGTGGTGGCGGGCTGCTTCACCGACAACACCGCGTCTTGGCGGCTGATGGAGCGCCTGGGTATGCGCCGCGAGGAGCACTCACGGCGGGACGGTCTGCACCGCTCCGGTCGTTGGCTCGACGGGTACACCTATGCCGTGCTGCGCGAGGAGTGGCGCCCGGCCGCGCCGAGCTGACGGTTCAGCCGCCTCACCGGTGATCCTGGGAGCCGGGCGGTGCCAACAGCCGGGCGGTGCCAACAGCCGGGCGGTGCCAACAGCCGGGCGGCCACCTCGTCGACCGCGCGGGTGCTGTTGCCGACGACGAACACGCCGACGCGCCGTGCTCGCTCGATCATCAGCATCGTCCGGAACCCGGCGGTCCCACCGTTGTGCCACATCACCTCGCGTCCGTCGATGGTGGACTGCAACCACAGGTAGCCGATCCTCGTGGCGCCACCGCCGCGGCCGGGCATGTCGCGGCGGGGCAGTAGCGCGTCCGGCCCGGGAAACCCGTCGCGGAGCAGCGCGCCGGCATAGCGCGCCATGTCCTGCGCGTCGTCCAGACCCCGCAGCCGGCCGGGTGGAAGGCCGGGCTGACCCACTGGACGGCGCGGCGCCCCAGGCGGGTCCAGCCGGGGATCGCGTCGACGGTGATCTGCTCGGTGGTGGAGGCGAACGTGGTGTGCAGCAGCGCGAGCGGAGCCAGAAGGCGGCTGCGGACCAAGGCCTCCCAGCCGGGGGCTGATGCTGCTTCGGCCACGGCCCAGCCGAGCAGCGTCGCGCCGAGGTTGGAGTAGGCCACGCTGCCGAGGGTCTTCATCGGCTTCAACGCGGCGGTCTCGGCGAGCACCCTGGCGCGGGTGGACGCCGCGTACGGGGTCGGTGTTCGTCACCAGGGCGAGCGCGCCCTTCGCCATGACGCGCGGCGGCAGCGGCGGCACCCCGCCGGTGTGCGTGGCGAGCTGCTCCAGGGTGGTGGCACCGAGCGGGGATCCGGCCAGCTCCGGCAGGTGGTGCCCCACCGTGTCGGTCACCTTGAGCTCGCCGCGCCGGACGGCGTCGTCCAGCAGCAGTCTGGTGAACGTCTTGGTGACCGAGCCGAGCTCGACCGCGTCGTGCTCCGTGGGAGACCGCCGCAGCGGCGCCGAGTGCGGGTCGGTGGTTCCTATGTAAGGGACGGCCTGCTCTGTATTCAACTAGATGGTTGACAACCGACAACGACGCACCTACGTTATCAACCAATCGGTTGAGGAGAGGCGATGGCAGACCAGCTGTCCACAGCGTTCGCGGCCCTGGCCGACCCGACCCGGCGTGACCTGGTCGCCCGGCTGGCGGGCGGTGACGCCACGGTTGGCGAGCTCGCCGCGCCGTACGAGGTGAGCCTGCAGGCCGTGTCCAAGCACCTCAAGGTCCTCGAACAGGCCGGGCTGGTCAGCCGCAGTCGGGAGGCTCAGCGCCGTCCGGTGCACCTGGAGGCGGAGGTGTTCGACCTGATGACCGCGTGGATCGAGCGCTACCGCCGGCGGGCCGAGCAGCGCTACCAGCGCCTCGACGCCGTCCTCGCCGCGATGACCGAGGCCGGGAACGAGACCGGGAACGAGAGCGACCAGACCACCAACTCCCAGGAGGGACGAGCATCATGACCGCCACGCAGTCCGTCACCGAGTCCATCACCGAGTCCATCACCGAGGTCAGGCTCGAGGCCGACCCGACCGTGCCGGCGATCCGGGTCACCCGCGACTTCGCCGCCACGCCGGCCCAGCTGCTGCGCGCGCACACCGACCCCGAGCTGTTCGCGCAGTGGGTCGGCCCGCACGGGCTGTCCACCACGATCGACCACTGGGACGCCCGCACCGGCGGCAGCTGGCGCTACACCGCCCAGCACGGCGACGGGTCGGACGGCATGAGCTTCGGCTTCCACGGCTGCTTCCACGAGATCCGCCCCGACCGGATCGTGCAGACCTTCACCTTCGACGGCGAGCCGGACGGCGTGGCGCTGGAGACGATGACCTTCGAAGACCTCGGCGACGGTCGCACCCGGCTGCACGTGCTGTCCCTGTGCGGGAGCTTCGAGGACCGCGACGCCTGGTTGCGCAGCGGCATGGAGTCCGGCATGAACGACGGCTACGCCAAGCTCGACGTCCTGCTCGCCGAGGGTCGCGTCGACCCCGTCGACGTCGCCCGATGACCCTGCCCGAGCAGCCGGCCGAGCGGCACCGCCAGGTCGCCGGCACGTTCCGCGAGAAGGTCCGCCGTGCCGAGGACGCCGGCTCGTGGGACGCGCCATCCCCGGTCGCCGCCTGGACGGCGCGGGACGTCGTCCGGCATCTGACCGACTGGTTCCCCGCCTTCCTGGCGGCGGGTGCGGGGGTCGAGCTGGCTCGGGGGCCGTCGATGGACGACGACCCGGTCGCCTGCTGGCAGGTGCACGCCGACGCCGTCCAGGCCTTGCTCGACGACCCGGCCACTGCGGCCCGGGTGTTGTCCAACCCGCACATCGGCGAGGTGCCGCTGGACCGCGCGGTCGACCGGTTCTACACGGCCGACGTCTTCATGCACACCTGGGACCTGGCCCGGGCTACCGGTCAGGACGACCGGCTCGACCCCGACTTCTGCGCCGTGCTGCTGGCCGGCATGGAGTCGATGGAGGAGGCGATCCGGTCCTCCGGCCAGTACGGCACGCGGGTCGAGGTCCCCGCGGGCGCCGACGTGCAGACCCGCCTACTCGGCTTCATCGGCCGCGACCCGAGCTGGACGCCGGGCTCTGCGCCGGTCGGGATGCGCCGCGCCGACTGACCCCCATGTTCGATGATCCCCACGAGCTCATGATCACCAGGCTCCATGATCACGGTCCTCGACTCCATGATCACGGTCCCCGTGTTCCATGATCCCCACGAGCGAAGCCGAATGGTTCTCAAAGCTCCGGCGAGGGAACCATTTGGCTGCACTCGAGCGGATCATGGGGAGTTGTGGTGGGTGCGCTTCGGGGCATCGGACGAGTCGGGGCATCGGACGAGTCGGGGCATCGGACGAGTCGGGGCATCGGAAGAGTCGGAAGGGTCTGGTCATCAGAGAGAATCGGGCCATGGCGCATCCCCAGATGTTCGATGCCGACGATCCCGTGCTGGGCCGCCTGCGGAGCATCGCGCTCGACCTGCCGGGCGCGGCCGAGAAGGTTTCCCACGGGCGGCCGGCGTTCTACACCGTCAAGGTGTTCGCCTACTACGGCGGATCGTTGAAGGTCGATGGCGAGTGGGTGCAGCACCCGCAGTCGGTGATGGTGCTGCCGGACGCTGACGAGCGGGCCGCCCTTGTCGAGGACCCGCGCTGCTGGGTACCGGCATACCTCGGCCCGTCGGGATGGGTGGGGTTCGACATCGACGACGACGGCGACTGGGCCGAGGTGGCCGAGCTGCTCGACGCCTCCTACCGCAACACGGCCCCGGCCGCACGTGTCGCCGAGCTCGACGCGCGCATCACAGGTCGGCCAGCTCCAGGGTGATCGTCACCTCGTCGCCGGCGGTGAGCCCTTCGGCGGCCCGGACCGCCTTCTTCATCGGTAACACGTAGCTGCCACTGGTCTTGTCCGGGAAGACCGAGGTCCGCCACGACGTCCCACCGACCGTGACGGCCACCCGCACCGAGCCGAACCCGCCGCGCAGACCCTCGGTCAGCTCGGCGATCTCCTCGCCGACCTCAGCGGGCAGGGTGATGAAGTGCCACGGGTCGGTCCCGGCGTGGACCCACAGCGCAGCGCTGAACTCGAAGGCGCCGATCAGGTTCCCGCCCGGATCCGTCGTGGAGCTCATTGCGGCACGGTAGCGCCGGGGTCCGACAGATCGCGGGGTCCGGCTACCCCTCCGGTACCAGGGTGCAGGCCGTCACCCGCTCGCCGCTGAGAGCCAAGGTGAGCCACAGTGCCAGCCGTTCGCCGTCCAGCCGGAACACCGCCTCCCGGCGCCCGTCGCCCGCGACCGGTACCGGTTCGCGTCGTACCGGACCCGCCCAGGCCGCGGCCACCCGCAGCTGGCGGGCGAGCCGGTCGGCCGTCAGTCCGGCGGCAAGCGGCACGTCGTCCGGCCAGCGTGGGGCGTCCGCCGTGAGCAGGTCCGCCACCCGCGCGGCGAGTCGGGTCAGTGTGGCGGACGGCGTGGGCACCGGTGCCAGGTTCAGCGTCTGTACCCGGGGCGGGACCTCGGGGGTCATCCGGATCTCGCAGCGCAGCCGACCGCCCGGACCGCGCATCCACCACACGCTGTGCGCGGGGGACAGCGAGACGACCGGCTCGTCCTCATCCGGCTCGAACGGGCCGAGCCGCTCGACCGCCTCGGCGAGTCGCCGTCGGCGACGGTGCAGCGGGTCGTCGAGGTCGACGTTCGCGGCCAGCAGCCGGTCGGCGAGATCGTCGTCCCAGGCGTTGACCAGCCGGATGACCTCACCGCGGGCGGCGGCCGTCGCCTCGACCATCGATCCGGTGGCCGGGGCGGGCGAGGCGCCGGGACGGCGGGTTCCCACGCCGCGTGCCGCCAGCAGGGCGTCGATGAGCCGGCTTCCCAGCCGGGCGGCGGGTGCATAGGTGGAGTTGGCGAGGACGACGACGCCCAGCCCGCTGCCGGGGTGCCAGCGCATATGCGAGCCGAACCCCGGGTAGCCGCCGCTGTGGCTGACCAGCATGCCGAGCCGGGGGTCCTGCTCGACGACCAGCCCGAACCCGTACGCCACGCTGCGGACTACCGGCGGCTCAGCGAGCGAGGTCCACGAGATGGTGGCCGGCAGGGCCAGGTGCGGAAGCTGCAGCTCCCGGCGCGAGGCCCGGCTCAGGGCGGCGGATTCGGACACCGTGCGGTCCGGGTCGCCGGCGTCGGCAGCGTCGTCCGATGGGTGATCGCTGTCCCGCGGCGGAAACGCCCCGCTCAGCCAGCCCACCCAGCGAGCCAGGTCGGACACCGTGCTGAACAACCCGCCCATCGGGGCGAACGCCCCGTACTCGGCGGGCGGCACCGCTTCCCAGTCGGTGCCGACGAGCTGATAGCCCTGGGCCAAGTCCGATCCGGACTCCGGGCCCGGAGGGTGGAACCCGCTCGAGGCCATGGCGAGGGGGGTGAGCAGGCGCCGGGTCACGACGTCCGGGTAACCCTCACGCGCTGCGGCGGCGATCACCCGGCCCAGGAGGGCGTAGCCGAGATTGCTGTACTCGAAAGCGGTACCGGGGGTCCAGGCGAAGCTCAGTCCGCCGTCCAGCAGCGCGTCGAAGTCCGCCTCGGGAAGGTCCTGCTGGCGGTCGCCCCAGGGGTCGTCTGTGGGCAGGCCGGCGGTCATGGTGAGCAGCGACCGGATCGTCCACGGTGGGGAGTCCGACGTCGGCGGGCGCACTCCGGCGGCCTGCGGCACGTAGTCCATCACCGGGTCGTCGAGCCGGAGCCGCCCCTCGTCCCGCAGCACCAGGACGGCCGCCGCGGTGAAGCTCTTGGTCATCGAGGCGATCCGGAACACCGTGTCGACGTCGGGCGCGTCGTCGCCGAGCCGCCGTTCGCCGCGGCTCCCGCTGTGCACCAGGCGCCCGTCGAGGACGACGCCGTAGGCCAGCCCCGGCGAGGTGGCCCCGGCGTCGTGCCGGTCGACGAGCTGTTCGACCAGCTCGACGGATGCGTCGTCGACGTTGTTCACGGCGAGATCTTGGCAGATCGGGCGACGCGGATCTCATCCGCCAGGTCGGACGAGAACGACGTTCGTCTCGGGCCCAGCCCGTGCGACCGGACGCAGGATTCAGCTCATGGCCTCCCTCGAACCCGAGATCGTCGAACTCGAAGATCAGGAAACGCTTGCGGTCCGCGGCGACGTGCCGGTCGCGGGACTGCCGGAGTTCTTCGGCAATGCCTTCACCGCCGTCTGGGCTGCTGCTCAGGAAGCCGGAGTCGACATCGCCGGCCCTCCGTTCGGTTTCTACCCCTCCATGCCCACGGACACCGTCGTCGTGGAAGCCGGAGCACCGGTGTCCGCGCCGGTGGAGACCTCCGGCGAGGTCCACCGCCTCGTCCTGCCGGGCGGTCGCGCGGTCGTCGCGGTCCACGTGGGCACCTTCGACACGCTGAAGAAGTCCTACACCGAGCTGCAGGCATGGATGGACGAGAACGGTCTGGTGCCGTCGGCCGGCATGTGGGAGTGCTACCTGTCAGATCCCGCGGTCGAGCCCGACCCCTCGACGTGGCGAACCCAGATCGTGTGGCCGATCACCTGAGCGCGGCCCGCAGGTTGTTCGGCGGCGCAGGCGGGTCGGACGGCGAGCGGCTCGGCGACGCGCTGGGTCGGGGCGAGGGCCTGACCGAGGGGCTGCTCGCGGTCGCGGTGGGGCTGGGTGAAGGGTTGGACCGGGTCGGTGACGGCGTGGTGGCGCTTGACGGCATCGGTATCGGCGACGGCGACACCGTCGGCGTCGGCGTCGGGACGCGGGTTACGGACGGGACGGGGGAAGCGGACCCGGGGGCCCCGGCCACCGGGCTGGACGGCGCCGCCGCGGCGGACCCACCGGCCGCGGCCACGGCGCCGGCGGCGGTCGGCAGCGCATCGCCGGGGCTGAAGGAGCCGGCCGGCGCGAGCGGAAGAGACGGGTAGGCGGCCGGTGACGTCGGCACGACGGCGTCGTCCACGAGCGTTGTCGCCGGTTCGGCGACGAGGCTGCGCACGCCCAGCCCGATCGCGATGATCAGCGCCAGCACCGCCACGCCGAGCAGCAGGCCGGTCCCGCGGCGAGTCGGCGGCGGACCGTCGGTGAGCGGTGCCTCGGGGTCCTCGACCGGCCAGGGAAACCCGTCCTCGCGCCAGGCCCACGCCGGGGTCGAGTGCGGCGTCGACGCGGCGTCGAGGCCGTCGAACGCGGCGACCAGGCGCAGGCGTAGGTCCCCGGGGAGGACAACTACCGGCGGGATCACGGCCGGCATCAGGTGCTCCATCGAGACCAGCGCGCCGCGGCGTCGTCCGCAGACCCGGCAGCTCTCGACGTGCCGGGTCACCGTGCCGCGGACGGGGAGCGAGAACCGTCCATCCCACCCGGCCAGCAGCCGGTCGAGCTCGCCGCAGTCGGACCGGCCGGCCCGGGCGACGAGCACCGCGCCCAGGCAGCGTTCGAGGCGATCGCGCATCCGGGAGAGCAGTACCGCCGCATGACCCGGGGTGACCCCCATCACCTGGGCCAGTTCGGCGGCCTCCAGCCCGCCGCGCAGGTGCAGCTCGAGCACCTCCCGGTCGCGCGCCTGCAACCCCTCGGCGGCGGCCCAGACCAGGTCGGCCAGCTCGCGGCGGGACATCTCGACGTCCGGCGTGGGGCGGTCGTCGGTGAGCCGTTCGCTCATCGGGACCGGCCCGTCGTCGAGGCTGCCGGCGATCCGGGTTCGGGACCGGTGCCAGGAGACCGCTTCGTTGCGCAGGATCGCGAACAGCCAGGCCCGCAGCCGCCCGGGGTCGCGCAGCGCGGCGATGCGGGTCGCTGCGCGCAGGAAGGTGTCGTGGACGACGTCGCTCGCCCCGCTGCGGTCGCGGACCAGGCCCACGGCGGTGCCGAACAGGGCCTCCGCGTGGCGGCGGTACACCTCGTCGAACGCGCCGTCCTCGCCGGCGCGCCAGGCGAGGGCAAGCTCGGCGTCGCTGCGTACGGCTGGATCGGCCGAGTCCATCCGTGACCTCCCGTCGGCGTCGTGGACGTCATGTCCTGATGACGGCGCGCGGCCGCCTCCATGACACCCCAGAGCCACCGTTTGAAGAAAGCCGCGTTCTGGGGTGTTAGTACACCCCCTATGCCCGCGTCATGGTCCCGAACGCCCGCATTCGCGGGCCCAACCGGGAGGTCATCGTGACCGAGCAGCTGAGCACCCCCCGCATCGTCGATGCCCAATCCGAGCAGTTCCACCCTTGGGCGTTCGACCCCTTCTACGCCGACCCGCCGCAGGAGCTCACCGCGGGGCAGAAGGTCGCGATGATCTCTGCCGCCGTACTGCTCGGAGTGTGCGCCGCGATCCTGGCCGTCACCTTCGGCCCGGGTGGCGGCGAGGCGCGCGTCGCAGGGGCAGCGGTGGGTTTGCCACCGACTACGGTGGCTAACTCACCACTGCTTCTGGGCCGGAGCCCGGCTACGGGGTGAGCGCCATGGTGGCGAGGATCCGCCGGGCGAGGTCGGCGTCGCCGTCGATGTGCGCGGCGTCGTCCGGGGTATCCGGCAGTGCGGCCGACCGCCGGCGAGCATCACGAAGGCCTCCACGTCCACCCCAGTCGCACCGTGGGCGCCTCAGGGATCTCGGCGAGCCGCTCGCCGCGACCGGCGTCGGCGACCGCGACCGCGAGCGCGAGCGGTCGGCTGCCGGCGATCTGGACGACCTGCGTGGACCCGGGCGGCGCCGTGGCCCGCCTGGCCAGCACGACACCGAGTGCGACCGCGCGAGCTGGGCGACGGTGGGGTCGATGTAGCCGACCAGACGTTCCTGATCGCTCATCAGGACTATCTCGGTCAGATCCCGCTGGCCACTCAAAGCCGTCACGCCCCCGCCTGCGCAGGTCATAGGCTGAGTCGATGCCGAAGAAGCCCAAGAGTGCCGGCCAGAAGTCGGCGGGCCGGAGCCAGTCGCGGGGGTCCACGTCGAACGTGCTGGCGTTCCCCGGTGGGCGGGACGCCGTCCGCGACCTCGTCGAGCAGCTGAACATCACCCCGGACATGCTGTCCGAGCTGTTCGGTGGTGGGCTGGGATCCCGGTTCATGCCGCAGCCGCTCACCGTGCCCGACCCACCGAAGAGCGTCTCCACGTACCGGGTCAGGGTCGACCTGCGCGGCGCCAAACCGCCGATCTGGCGCCGGCTGGAGCTGGCCGGCGACCTTACTCTCGACATCGTGCACGACGTGTTGCAGGTCTCGATGGGCTGGTACGACGGCCATCTGCACGCCTTCCGGTTCTCGGGCGACCGGCGTCACTTCCTCACCGCCGACGACCTCGACGAGGGGGAGGAGGGTCTGGGCGAGCACGAGGTCCGGCTCGACCAGGTCGTTCGCGAGGTCGGTGACCGCCTCGTCTACGAGTACGACTTCGGCGACGACTGGGAGCATGTGCTGAAGATCGAGGAGATCCGGCCCCGGCTGGACGGCGAGCCCGCGGCCCGCTGTCTGGGTGGACGCCGGGCGGGCCCGCCGGAAGACATCGGCGGTGTCGATCGCTACAACCACGTCGCCGCCGCGCTGACCGGCCAGGGCGACTCATCCCTCGACGAGGAGCTGATCGACTGGCTGCCGGTGGGTTTCGACCCGGCCGACTTCGATGCCGGTGAGGTCGACCGGCACCTGCGCGGGCTCGGCGAGGGGTGATCGGCGCCGCAGCATGGCCGACGACGACCTGCCCGACGTCTGGCGATCCGCCGACCGGGCCTGTCTGGCCGGGCAGCACGCGACCATGCGGCTCGCTCTGGCCCGGCTCGGCGGCAGTCTGGTCGCCGCGGTCGGCGGCGCGATCACCTGGACGGCGGGCCGCGCGGACCTCGCCGCGATCCTGATCGCGGGCGGCTTCGTTGTCGCTCTGATCGGCGAGATCGTCTCCTGGGTCCGCCGGCCGGAAGCGGCCTGGTACGACGTCCCCGCGCCGTGGCCGAGTCGGTCAAGACCCTGGCCTGGCGCTACGCCGTGGCTGCCGAACCCTGATGAGCGCCATGGTCGCGGCCGGTGCTGCGTGGGTGGCCCTCAGGCAACATGCGCCCCTGGCCGCCGCCTACGCGACCCGGTGACCGGCATCCGACACACATCCGCCCGCCGGGCCGACGTCGGGCGCGCCCGGCACGAGCGCCGCGACCACGCCGACGCCTGTCCCTGAGTCTGGTGTCCGACTCGGGCGGCTGGGACGGTGGTCTCATGCCGACGCCACGGGTGGGGACCAGGCCCTCACCGCTGCACGCGTTCGGGGAGATGCTGCTGACGGTCGGCGCGGCAGCGTGTGGGATGTGGCTCGGCCTGCGGCTTTTCGGCGGCCCAGGCCAGGTCGGCGCCGGCACCGTGCTCGCTCTCACCGTCGTCCTGTTCGTCGTCGAGGTGGCGATACGACCGCTGCTCCGCGTGCTCGCCGGTCGCGGGAGCGTCGCGCTGGCCATCGTGCTCGGCGTGGCCGCGCAGGTGTACGTCGTCGCCCAGGTGCTGTATCTCGGCACCGGGCTGGAGTTCGACCGCTGGTCACGGGTGCTGCTGGTGCTGGCCACGGCCGCGCTGGTGGTCACCGGGGGGCGATGGCTGGTCGGTGCCAGCGACGCCGCCTATGTGGTGGGGCACGCAACGCGGACCCTGCGACGTCCTCGCGGACCAGTGCGCGACGTCGACCGGGCCGCCGCCGGCAAGGGGCTGGTCGTCGTCCAGATAGACGGCCTGTCGGCCACCGTGCTGCGCCGGGCCATTGCGTCCGGACAGGCGCCGACGCTGACCCGCTGGCTGCGCGGCGGGTCCCATCGGTTCCAGCCGTGGTGGGCGCCGATCCCGTCGACCACCCCGGCCAGCCAGGCTGCGCTCCTGTACGGCGACGACAGTGTGGTCCCCGGCTACCGCTGGTGGGACCGGACGGCGCAGCGCCTGGTCGTGGCGAACCGGCCCGCGGACGCCGCGCTGATCGAGAGCAGGCTGCCTGCCGGCGCGGGGCTGCTCCGCGACGGTGGGGTGGCGGTGAGCACCGCGCTGAGCGGCGGCGCGGCCCGCACCTTCCTCGTGTTCAGCTCGGCGGTCCGCCGGCGCGGGCTCGGCTCGGGCGATGCGTTCGTGCCGGTGTTCGCCAGCCCGTTCCTGCTGCCGCGCATCGTGCTGCTGACCATCGGCGAGATGGTCAAGGAGGCGTTCCAGGCCCGCCGGCAAAGGGCGCTGCGGGTGCAGCCGCGGATCCAGCGCAAGCTGTCGTACGTGGCCCTGCGCGCGGTGACGAACGTGCTGCTGCGCACCGTCAACCTGGTCGTGGTCGCCGACCAGATGAGTCGCGGGGCGCCGATCATCCTGGTCGATTTCGTCGACTATGACGAGATCGCCCACCACGCCGGACCCGAACGCCCCGAGGCGATGCGGGCCGTCGAGGGGCTGGACGCCGTCCTCGCCGAGCTCGAGATGGTCGCCCGGCGGGTGCCGACCGACTACGAGCTGGTGGTCTGGTCCGACCACGGGCAGAGCCTGGGTCAGACGTTCGACCAGCTCACGGGCCAGAGTCTGGCCGAGAGGGTCCGCCACCTCATGGCGGACGACGCGGTGGACGTGCTGGAGAGCATCGGCGGCGACGACTGGGGTCCGTTGAACGTGCTGATAGCCGGAACCATCGGCAGCACCACCCGGCGTCCGGACTCCTTCCTGGTCGGCCCGGACCGGAGCCTGACGGCGGACGTGCCCGACCTGGTCGTGGTCGGCGGCGGGAACCTCGGCATGGTCTGGTTCCCGCGACTGGCACACCGTCCGACGCTGGCCGAGATCGACGAGCGCTGGCCGGGTCTGGTGCCCGGACTGGCGCTCACCGAAGGGATCGGCGTGGTCCTGAGCGCCGTCGGGCCAGGGGCCGCCGTGGCAGTCGGGCCGTCCGGCACGCGCCGGATCGGCGGTGACCTGGACGGCCTGGCGCAGGGCTCGGACCCGTTGGAACCGTACGACTCCCGAGGCATCGAGGACCTGCGCCGGCTGACGGGTCTGGCGGGATGCGGAGACCTCGTAGTGCTCTCCACCGTCGACGAGTTCGGCCTGGTGCATGCCTTCGAGCACCAGGTGGGCAGCCACGGGGGGCTGGGCGGGCCGCAGAACGAGGGAATCCTGGTGCACCCGATCGGGTTGTCGATGGACGAGGACCTGCTCACCGCCGTTCCCGGTCGGCCGGACCTTCCTGCGGGGTTGCACGGCGCCGTCCCCATCCACACCCAGCTGCTGCGCTGGCGCCGGCAGCAGGGGACGATCGATGATCGAGGTAGTGAACGAGGAGATGAACGAGCAGATCAGGATCACCTGGCTCGGTCACGCGACCGTGTCGATTGACCTGGTGAGCGGTGACGGGCGCGGGGTGCGTGTGCTCACCGACCCGGTGCTCGGGCATGCCGTCGGTCCGCTGGCCCGGTTCACGACCCGCCCCCTGGTGCGTGACTGGGCGGGCGCGGACGCCGTCCTGCTCTCCCACCTGCACCACGACCATGCCGACCTGGCGTCGCTGCGCCGGCTGCGCGGCGTCCCGGTGGTCAGCTCACCCGGCAACGCGCGGTGGCTCGCCAAGCACGGTTTGACCCGCGCGCCGGTCGACGACCCGCCCGACGGCGAGTATTGGTGGACGGTGGCGGACGACGTGCAGGTGCGCCTGGTTCGCGCCGACCACGCGTCGCGGCCGATGCCGCATCGTCCCAACGACTCCCACGGGTTCTTGATCCGCACCCCTGGCTCGGTCGTCTGGTTCGCCGGCGACACCTCCCTGCACCCCGACATGGACGCCCTGGCGAGCCTGGCCGGCCGGGCGGTCGACGTTGCCCTGGTGCCGATCGGCGGCTGGGGCCCGCGCCTGTCGCCCGGGCACCTGGGACCGGTCGAGGCAGCGGAGGCGGTAGCCCGGTCCGGGGCGGGCCACGTGGTCCCGATCCACTACGGGACGCTGCACCCACGGGCGTGGCCGGCGTACTGGCTGGACTGGCTGCACGCGCCGCTGCCGCACTTCGCCGACGTGCTGCCCGCCTGGACGACGGCCCGCTTGCACCCGTTGGCCGCCGGGGAGTCCGTGACCATCGCGGCGTGAGCCGTCCCGCTGCCCGTGCCGAGATGCCGCTCGGGAAGGACTGAAGACCCGACGCCCTGCGAGTGGCGCGGCGAGGACTCGTGACAGGGCCGCCTCTGCCTCCGATCACGCAGTGCGCGGATGGCTCGTCGACGTGCTGGTCGGTGGGCTTCCCGTTGCCACGAAACCGGAACCCCCGATGGACGCTCGTCACGCCGGTGCATAGGGTCGTGAGCAGGTACTTCTCCGCATGGAGGTGTGGTCGTGCTGCGACGAGCCGGGACCGTGATGGGTGCCCTCCTGGGAGCGCTGGCGGCGCTCGTGGTCGTGTTCCTGGTCGGTATGCGCACGAAGTACCCACCGGTCATCGACAGGGTCCGCCGGCTGGCCCGGGACGTCGGCAACCCGCGGCTGCTCGAGTCGGCGGGCACGCCCGGGGCCAGGGCGTCGATCATCAAGCACACGGGCCGGACGTCCGGCAAGCCTTACGAGACGCCCGTCACCGTCCTGGAGACCGCCGACGGCTTCGTGATCGCGTTGCCGTACGGGCCGAACACCGACTGGCTGAAGAACGTCCTGGCTCAGGGGTCTGCCACCGTGGTCCACGACGGGAACAGCTACCGAGTTGATCGGCCGGAGGTGGTCCCGAGCACGGACGTCGCGCACCTCTTCTCCGCGCGAGAGCTGCGGACCTTGCGCTGGTTCGGCATCCGTGAGTGCCTGAGGCTGCACCGGGTCGGGCCGGCGTGACCGAGCACCAACGTCCCCCTTCCGCCCTGCTGCGAGCGTGGAAGATGGAAGTTACCCCCCAGTAGGAAAGGGGAATCGAGAAATGAACCACAAACCCGATCTACGAACAGGTGACCCATTGGTGCACGACCTGGTCGCCGAGATCGACGAGGCGATCCAGGACGGCGACGAGGCCAAGGTCGACGAACTCACTGCTCGCTTGCACAAGCTGGCACCCAACGCCGGCGCGGGTGGCGACACCTGAGCGACCTTGTCGCTGAACCCCAGGGTGTGGGACAGGTGTGGGAGTCTGGCGCCATGCCTGCAGCCCGCACCCTGCGGCGCGCCCTGGTGGGAGCGCTGGTGGCCGCGCTCGCGGTGACGTCGACGTCCTGCAGCCAGGACGAGCCGGGCGGCCCCGCCGCGCCGTCCGAGAGGTCCACGGAGCAGGTCCTGGCCGCCGCCAAGCAACAGCTGGACGACACCAGCGGCCTACGGATCTCGCTCACCACGAAGGACCTGCCCGAGGGTGTCTCCGGGATCACGTCGGCGAACGGAGTCGCGACCAGGGCCCCGGCGTTCGACGGCACGGTGGGTGTCGTGTTCGGCGGCGCGAGCGTCGACGTGCCGGTCATCGCCGTGGGCGGCACGGTCTACGGGCAACTGCCCTTGACCACCGGATGGTCGCAGATCGACCTGGCCGAATACGGCGCGCCCGACCCGGCCGGCTTCGTCAGCCCCGAGTCCGGCTTCTCCTCGCTCCTTCCGGTGACCACAGACGTCGTCAAGGGCGGGAGCGTGCGCGGCGGCAAGGACAACGCCGAGACTCTCACCGAGTACACCGGCACCACTCCCGGCACGGCGATGAAGAAGGTCATCCCGAGCTCCTCCGGCGAGTCGTTTGCGGCCGTGTACGCCCTCACCGACACCGACGAGCTGCGGACGGCGTCGTTCACCGGTGTCTTCTATCCCGACAGCGCCTCGATGACCTACACCGTCGACTTCACCGACTACGGCACCACCCAGGAGATCGCCGCGCCGTGACCGCTGCCGCACGCGGCGAATCGCACCCCACACCCGAGGTGGGCCGGACGGCGCGGCTGCTCCTCGGCCTCGCCGCCGTGGCGGTGGCCTTCGCGGCGGCCGACACCTACGTCGTGGTCCTGGCGCTGCCGGACATGGTGTCCGGAGTGGGTGGGGACGTCCTCGAACTGCAGAAGGCGGCGCCGATCGTCTCCGGGTTCCTCCTCGGGTACGTCGCCATGTTGCCGCTGATCGGCCGGGTCGCCGATCTGCGGGGCCGGGTGCCGGTTCTGCTGATGGCGCTGACCGTGTTCGCCGTCGGGTCGTTCGTCACCGCGCTGGCCTACGACCTGACCAGCATCGTGGCCGGCCGGTTCCTGCAGGGAGTCGGCGGCGGCGGGCTCGTGCCGGCGACCTTGGCGCTCGTGGCCGATCTGTACCCGGCCCGACGACGCGGCGTTCCCCTGGGCGTCGTCTCCGCCGTCCAGGAGATCGGCAGCGTCGTCGGACCGCTGTTCGGGGCGCTGGTCCTGGCCGTGGCCGACTGGCGGGCGATCTTCGCGATCAACCTGGCGGTCGCGCTCGTGCTGGCCGCCGCCGTCCGCCTTGTGGCGCCCGCGGGCCTGGACGGCGCGACCGCCCGGCTCGCGCGCGCGCGTCCCGTGCGATGGACCGGCCGGCCGGACCCCGTCGGTCTGGGTCTCCTGGTCGTCGTGACCGCCGCGTCGGCCGTGGTGCTGCGCCAGCCGCAGTCGCTGCGGCGCGACCTGTTCTGGGGCGAGCTGTTCGTGCCCTTCGCCGGTGGCGGAAGGTGGCTGACGCCGATCGGCGCCGTCACCGTCGTGGCCAGTCTGCTGTTCGTCCTGAGGTGCGCCACCACGCGGGTCCCGCTGGTCGATGTCCGGTCCTGGTTCGGCGCTCTGCGCGAGGCCGACCTCGGCGGTGCGCTCCTGCTGGCCGTCGCGCTCGGCGGCGTCGTGCTGGCCTTCGCCACCGGCGACCCCAAGGTGCAGGTGTTCTCCGAGCGCGGCTGGTGGTACCTGGCGGCCTCGGCCGTCGCCGCCGTTGCCTTCGTCGTCCATCTGCGTCGCGCGGGCGCCCCGGTGGTGCCCCGGGGAGCCCTGCGACGCACCCCGGCCTGGGGGTCGCTGCTGGTCAGCTTCTTCGTCGGCGCTGCGTTGATTGCGGCCCTGGTGGACATCCCGGTCTTCGCCCGGACGACGCTCTACCCGACGTCGCAGCTGGACGCCGCGCTCGTGCTGGTCCGGTTCCTTGTCGCCCTGCCGGTCGGTGCCGTCGCGGGTGGCTTCCTGACCCGGACCTGGTCGGCCGGCGTGATCACCGCTCTGGGGATGGCCATGGCGGCGGTCGGCTTCGTGCTCATGTCCCGGTGGCAGGCCGATGCTCTGGAGTCGCCCACCGCCACCGTCGCGCTCGTGGTGGCCGGGCTCGGCTTCGGCTTCGCCCTCGCTCCGGTGAACGCCGCGATCCTGGCGAGCACCGACGACGACGCGCACGGCCTGGCCGGAGCGCTGGTCGTGGTAGCCCGCATGGTCGGCATGCTGGTGGGTATCTCCGCGCTGACCACGCTGGGGCTGCGTCGTCTGTACGCCGAGCAGGCCGACTTGCCCGACGTGCAGCAGGTGTGCCAGGGCAGGAGCCGTTGTCAGGCCTTCGAGGATCTGCTGCGGGAGGCCGCGCTCATCCAGGAGCACACCGTGTTCCTCGGCGCGGCGGTCTGCGCGGGGCTCGCGGGCCTGGCCGCGCTGCTTCTCTTCCGCGGGGCCGCCACCCGAGCGCTGTCGCCCGGTGAGGTGCTGCGTAGTGCCGGGTAGCCATGACGCCGGACCTCGGTGGTGAGCGTGCTATGGCCCGTCGCGGGGGCCACCTCACCGGGGCACGGGCTCCGGTGCCGGCTCCTCGGGGATGTCGTCAATCTCGGCGGCAGCGACCGCGGCGTCCTCGTCGGACTCCACCGCGAGGGTCGGCAGGACCCGGCCCAGCGAGGCGGGTAGCCACCAGTTGGCCTTGCCCAGTTGGTACATGATCGACGGCACGATAATCAGTCGGACGACGAAGGCGTCGAACAGGACGGCGGAGGCCAAGGCCAGGCCAAACAGCTTGATCGTCGGCTCGTTACCTAGCACGAACGCCGCAAAGACGCTGATCATGATCGCCGCGGCGAGTCCCACAACCCGCCCGGAGGCGGCCAGCCCGCGACGGACGGCCCGGTCATTGTCGCCGGTGTGGCCCCATTCCTCCTGCATCCGGCTGACCAGGAAGACCTGGTAGTCCATCGAGAGCCCGAACAGAATCGCGAACACCATGATCGGCAGGAATGGCTGGATGGGCCGGTGCTGGGGATCCCCAGGAACTCGGCGAACCATCCCCACTGGAACACCGCCACGGTCATGCCCATCGCCGCGGCCAGCGACAGCAGGCTCGTCACAACTCCGGTCAGCGGCACGAGGATCGAGCGGAACAGCAGAACCAGGGTGAGGAAGCCGAAGCCGATCACGACTAGCAGGAACACGGGCAGCGCGTCTGTGAGCACGGTGGTGAAGTCCGATGTGATCGCCAGGGTGCCGCCCACGTAGGCGGTCAGCCCGGTCGCGGTCTCGACCGGTGGAATGACGTCGGTGCGCATCCGGTCCAGCAGGACGGCCGTGGCCTCGTCCTGGGGCGCGGTGGTCGGGATGACCTGGATCGCGGTCACGGATGAGTCCGCTGCCATCGGGAACGGCACCGCCACAGCCACGGTGGGGTCGGCGGCCAGGGCGGCGGCGAGCCCGCCGACGGAGGCGTTGTCGCCGGGGGCCGCGGTCTGGGCGGTCACGATGAACGGGCCGTTGATCCCGGGGCCGAAACCCTCGGCGATCAGGTCGTGGGCGATCCGCGGTGCGCTGCCCTCGGGGCGGCCGCCGTCGTCGGTGAAGCCCAGGCGCATCGCAGAGACCGGGCCGGCGATGACCAGCATGGCTACCAGCGCGAGGCTTCCGACCACCCGGTAGTGGGACTGCAGCCAGTGGCCGTAGCGCGCGAACCCGGAGCCGGCAGGGTTGTGGACCGGCGGCCGGCGGGCCCACGGCATCCGCACCGCGAACGCCCGGCGGCCGAGCAGCGATAGGGCGGCCGGCAGCAGGAACGTCGCCCCGATCATCATCAGCAGCACGGTCGCCGTAGCGGCGACGGCCAGGCCGTTGAAGAAGGCGAACCCGATCACGAACAGCCCGCTGAGGGCGATCACGACGGTGGCGGCGGCGAACAGGACGGCGCGCCCGGCGGTCCGCACCGACTCCATGACCGCGGCCTTGGGCTCCCTACCGGCTTCGAGGGCCTGCTTGAACCGATTGACCACGAACAGCGAGTAGTCGATGCCCACCCCGAGGCCGATCATCGCCGCCAGGGTGGGGGCGAACGTGGCGACGTCGAAGAAGTTGGCGGTGATCAGCACCAGCGCCTGGCCGACGCCCAGGGACAGCACAGCGGTGCCGATCGGCAGAAACGCCCCGACCAGCGATCCGAAGGCGAACAGCAGGATGAACAGGGCGATCGTCACGCCGATGCCCTCGCTGCTCGGCGGCTCAGCCGCGGCCGCGTCCAGGACCTGCCCGCCGGCGCCCACCGTCACGCCGTCCGCGCCGTTGGCCGCCCTGATGGCATCCAGCACTGTCCGGGCGTCCTCGACCGGCACCTCAGGCACCGGCGCTCCGAACGACACCGTGGCGAACGCGACCCTCTGGTCGACGCTGACGCCGGCCGGCCCCATCCCCGCCAGCACCTTGGCCTGCTCCGGTGCGGGGGCAGTCGCCTCTCCTTCGGGGGCCTGCCCGGACTCGCCGGGGCCGGTCGCGGCGCCGGCGTTCGGGTCGGCGGCCGGGGCTTGGGCCTGGGGGCACTCCTCACCGAGGGGTTGTCCGTAGGGGGTGACGACGCACGTGACGGTCGGCACCGCCGCGATCCGGGTCAGCAGGTCCGTTGCCGCGGCCTGCACGGCCGGGTCGCCCACCGATCCGGACTCTGGGCTCCACACGACCTTCGCCGTCGCGGTGGTCAGAGCGTCCTCGACGCCGGGGATCCCGCCGAGCAGTTCTCTTGCGCGGCGGCCGACTCCGTGTCGGGCAGTTCGAAGGAGTCGTTGTACGACCCTCCGAAGCGCGCGGCCAGCCCGCCGATCAGCAGCGCCATGGCTAGCCATATCGCGACAGCGATCCACGGCCGGCGGACCGCCCACCTCGATGCCGCTCCCATGCCTGATGCTCCCTCTGATGGCGTCCGGGCAAGTGTTTGTGCTGCACGCAGTTCACGCGCCACCGGTGGCGCGGCGTCCGGGCAGGTCAGGGCAGGTCGCGAATGGGGCGCGGGATCGCGGCCAGCGCCCGCCCCAGCCGTTTACATCTGGACGAAGACGTCGTCGCCCTCGACGACCACCGGAAAGGTCTCCAGGGGCGAGGGGCTCTTACCCAGCGCGATGAGACGCCGTGACCACCGCGGCGTGTTCCGGCCGGCGAAGCCAGTCGCCCAGTCCAGGTTCTCCCCAGTGCACAGCGCAAACCGGGAGTTGTGCCACGGACACTGGACGACCCCGTCGGCGTACTGCAGCCCGCCCGGACCTCGGGTGAGCGGAAAGCCCAGGTGAGGGCAGTGGTTTCGGGCAGCGCACAGCTGCGTGCCGTCGTGCGCAACGACCACCGAAGTGCCGTCGGCGTCCACGGCCCGTAGCTGCCCCTCGGGGAAGTCGGCCAGTGTGCCCACCTTGACCCGGCGCGTCATCGGTACTCCCAGTCGTTGCCTCGGTCAGCATCGGACGACGGCAGTGGCCGCCACGTGCCACGCTGGGATTCTGGTCAGCAGGACGCGTGTGAAGCCTACCCGTCCAGCAGCACACCCAGCCTGGCCTGCGTCCGAGCCGCCCGAGGACGTCATGTGTGTGCGGCCTCGACCGGTGCCTGCTCGCGGAGCACCTCCATGAACACGCGCATCAAAGCCGGGATGGTCCGGCCGCGCGCGGCCCGACACCGAGGGGTAGAAGACCTCGAGCGTCTCGGCGGCATCTCCGGTGATGATCAGAACCCTGGGGATGGCGTGCGCTGCTCGTGTGGGACCGGCGTTCCAGGCTCGCGTGCTGCCCGACCAGGGTCACTCGCGACGGAGCTCTTTCGCCGTTCGCATCCGGACCTCACGCAAGACCTGGGTGAACGGGGTGCCCTCGCGCGCAGGCGTCGCTGCACGGTGCGCGCAGACACGACCCTGACGCCGAAGTCCGACTGCCTCGTGCATTCGGCCACCAGCCATGAGGGGCTCTGTTGGCGACCGTCCCCAGTTCGGCACAACCCCCTCCGTGAGGGCCGTTTGGGGTTCCTAGACGCACTTGTACAGAACCCGGAAGTTGATCAAGCGGGCGTCGAGTGAGGGTGGCTGCTGGGGGGTTAACGTTTCATTTGGCCAGGCGTAACGTCCCATTCCTCTTGGGCGATCTGGTGTGAGGATGGCCACACAGCAAGGAGGTCGCGATGGTGGATGCGCGGGCGCCTGGGCCGCTCGAGCGGCTGCGGCCCGCGCTGAACCCGACCACGATGCGGCGTGCCATGCCGATCCTGGACTGGCTACCGCGCTACGACCGGTCGTGGCTGGCCCAGGACGTTCTCGCCGGTCTGGTGATCGCGGCACTGGCCATCCCCCAGTCGCTCGGCTACGCCGCTATCGCGCAGGTCCCCATCCAGGTCGGCCTCTACGCCATCCCACTCGCCCTGGTCGCCTATGCGGTGTTCGGGTCGTCCCGCCAGCTCGTGGTGGGGCCGGTGTCAACGGTCTCGGTGTTGTCCGGCTCCCTGGTCGTGGTGTCAGCCAAGGGTGACGTCGCTCTCGCGGTGGCCTTCACGGCTGCACTGGCCATCACCGGTGGGCTCATGCTGCTCGCCGCGGGCCTGCTGCGCTGGGGGTGGGTGGCGGAGTTCCTGTCCAAGCCGATCATCACCGGGTTCGTGTTCGGCCTGACACTGGTGATCGTCGTGGGGTCGGTCCCCACGATGCTCGGCGCCCCTACGTCGAACGGCAGCATCTTCAGCCTGCTCGAAGCGGTCATCTCTGCTCTCGGCCAGGTGACGTGGTTGACGGCCGTTGTGGCAGCCGTCTGCCTGGCAGCTCTGTTCGGTGGTGCGCGTCTGGCGCCGCGAGTGCCGTGGGGCCTGATCGTTCTCGTCGCCGGGGTCGCGGGGTCGTATCTCTTCGGGCTCGAGGACCGCGGGGTCGCTGTCGTGGGGGAGGTGCCTCGCGGGCTGCCGCCGCTCGGGGTGCCGACGATCCCCTCGGATCTCATGCCTGAACTGGTGATCGGCGGGGCGGGACTGGCCATGGTGGGTCTGGCCGAGGGGCTGAGTGCGGCTCGGCTGTTCGCCGCCCGCCAGGGGTACCGGATCTCCTCGGACGCCGAGTTTCGGGCGGCCGGGATCAGCAACATCGCCGCGGGCCTGTCCGGCGGCCTGGGCGTGGCCGGGAGCCTTTCCAAGACTGCTGCCGCCGACCGGGCCGGTGGGCGCAGCCAGGTTGCCGGCCTGGTGACCGCGCTGGTCACGGTGCTCACACTCGTCACAGTGGCGGGCTTGCTGTCACCGCTGCCCAAGGCCGTGCTCGCGGCGATCGTCGTCCACGCCGTGTGGGGCCTGATGGACGTCGCCTCTCTGCGCCGCTTCGCCTGGGTGCGTCGCAACGACATCGTCGCCGCCGGCGCCGCCCTGGTCGGCGTCCTGGTGTTTGGCGTCCTGTACGGACTGCTAGCGGCGGTCGCGCTGTCCGTGCTCGGGGTGATCTACCGATCGAGCCGGATGGACATCGAGGTGATGGGGAAGGTGCCGCACGAGAAGGCGGCCTGGGGGTCGCTGCGGCAGCACCCCGAGCGGCGCCCGGTGCCGGGCCTGTGCGTCCTGCGGCTGGACTCCCCGTTGTTCTGGGTGAACGCCGCCCAGGTGCGCGACCGGGTGGTGTCGGCGGTCGAGCAGAACCCGGACACCTGGATGGTGCTTCTCGACCTCGAAAGCACCAACCAGATCGACAGCACGAGCGCCGACATGCTCGCCGGCCTGCTGGACGACCTGCGCAAGCGCGGGGTCGATCTGATGCTGGTGCGGGTGTTCTTCGCGGTCCGCCGGGTGTTGCGCCGGGCGGGCTTCGAGGAGCAGCTGGGTCCGAACCGGATGTGGCACAGCATCTCCCAGGGGGTGCGCGCGGCGAAGGCGCTGCGGCCCGGTGCGGTGAGTGATGACAGCGCAGCATCGGAAGGGCCGGAGGAACGGATGGCCACCGTGGAGGCGGAGCCGGTTCTGGTGCATGGGCTCACCGCGGGCTACGAGGATGACCCTGAGGTCCAGCGCCCGCGCTGGTGGCACCCGCGGGACTGACCTTCGGTGTCCTGCGCCGGCCGGCGGCGCGGATTCTCGGGGTGTGCCATGGGTCAGGTATGGACTCCGGCTCGTCGTGGGCCCCGTGCCGACGTACGTTCGGTTGTCATGGAGCAGCTGTCGGGGCTGGACGCCGCCTTCCTCGCGCTCGACTCACACCACACCACCGGGCACGTGGGCGGCATCCAGGTGTTCGAGGCGATCGGGCCCGACGGGCGCGAGCTGACTCGCGACCGGCTGCTAGATGTCGTCGCGCAGCGCATCCACCTCGTGCCGCCCATGCGCCGGCGGGTGGTGGAGGTGCCGCTCGGGCTCGGCCGGCCGTACTGGCTGCAGGACCCGGCCGTCGATCTGGACCACCACGTCCGCGAGCGCACCCTTCCCCGGCCTGGCACGCTGCGCCAGCTCGCCGCTCTGGTCGCGCGGATCCACTCCCGTGCGCTCGACCGGTCCCGCCCGCTGTGGGAGCTCCATCTGATCCACGGCCTCGAGGGCGGCCGTAGCGCGCTCTACGCCAAGCTGCACCACGCGATGATCGACGGCATGGCCGGTCAGGAGATCTCGGCCGCGCTGTTCGACGCGTCTCCCGACGGCCGCCTGGTGCCGCCGTCTCCGCGGTGGACAGCTGACACAGAGCCAGGCCCGGTGGAGCTGCTCGGTCGCGCCGTCGTCTCGCTCGCCGGGCAGCCGTCCCGCCTCGCACGGCTCGGTGCGGACGTCGTCCGGTCGGCGCCGAGCCTGCTCACGCTCGTCGGTGCGCGGCTGCCCGGTGCCGGGAGGATGGCCGACGGCCGGGACGGCGACGACGGTGAGCCGCCTGTGCGGGTCCCCGGCCGGGCTCCGGCAACCCCGTTCAACCGCAACGTCTCCGCGCACCGGAGGCTGGCGCTCCGGACGGTGCCACTCGACGTCGTCCAGGCTGTCAAGACCGCAGCGGGCATGACCGTCAACGACGTCGTGCTGGCCGCGTGCGCCGGCGCGTTGCGGCGTTGGCTCGCCCGGCACGATGCGCTGCCGGACTCCCCGCTCATCGTGGCTGTTCCCGTGTCCGTGCGCAGCCCGACGGCGCGGGGTGTCAAGAGGGGCGACGGGACGTTCGGCAACCGTGTCTCGGTCATGCTCGCGACGCTGCCGACCGACCTGGAGGACCCGGTCGACCGGCTGCGGGTCGTGCACCGGGCGACGCTGCTGGCCAAGGGCCACCACCGGGCGATCCCGGCGAACCTGCTCGCCGACGTCTTCCAGGTCGCGCTTCCCCCGCTCCTCGACCTCACGGTGCGGGCCAATGCCCGGCTGCGGGTGCTCGAGCGCGCGGGCCTGTTCAACCTGATCGTGTCCAACGTGCCCGGGCCGTCGGTTCCGCTCTACCTGGCCGGTCACCGGGTGCTCGCCAGCTACCCGGTCTCGGCCGTGGCGGACGGGCAGGGTCTCAACATCACCGTGCTGTCCTACCTCGACGGGTTGCACGTAGGGGTGACCGCAGACCGCGAGCTCGTGCCGGACGTCGACCTGCTCGCCGGCTGGCTCGTCGAGGAGATCGAGAACCTCGCTCAGGGCGCATCGGCCCGGTGGACTCCTGGCACCTCGCCGCCATGATGACCTCATGAGCGACCAGGCCCCGGCAGTGACCCCGGACGACGTCGAGCGGGCGGCCGAGCGGATCACCTCGTATGTGCGGCGCACTCCGCTGATCGAGCACGACGGTCTGGTTCTCAAGCTGGAGCTGCTCCAGCATGCCGGGTCGTTCAAGCCGCGCGGCGCCGTCAACCGCGTGCTGTCGCAGGCGCGGCTGCCCGATGCCGGGGTGATCACCGCCAGTGGTGGCAACCACGGCGCCGCGATCTCCTACGTCGCCGGCCGGTTGGGCCTTCGTGCCGAGGTGTTCATGCCGTCGACCTCGCCGGGGATCAAGCGCTCGCTGATCGAGCGGTACGGCGCGACGGTCAGGGTCGTCGAGGGGTTCTACGACGACGCCCAGGCCGCCGCCGACGCCCGGCAGGCGGTGACCGGCGCGATGATGGTGCACCCGTTCGACCACCCCGCGACGGTGGCCGGCCAGGGAACGATGGGCCGTGAGCTCGACAGCCAGCTCGACGGGTTCGACACCCTGGTGGTGGCGGCCGGAGGCGGCGGGTTCATCGCCGGCCAGGCAGCCTGGTTCGGCCGGCGGGTGCGCGTCGTCAGCGTGGAACCCGAGGGATCCCAATGCCTCCGGGCCGCGCTGAGGGCGGGGGAGCGGGTCGACGTGCCGGTCGGCGGGGTGGCCGCGGACTCTCTCGGGGCGCGGCGGCTGGGCGCCGTGCCGTGGTCCGTCGTCCGGCACGTGGTGGACGACGCGGTGCTCGTCAGCGACGACGACATCCGGCAGGCGCAGCGGGCGCTCTGGGCCGACCTGCGTCTGGTCGTCGAGCCCGGTGGCGCGGCCGCCTATGCAGCGGTGCGCACCGGTGCGTACCGGCCGGAGCCGGGTGAGCGCGTCGTGGTGGTGGTCTGCGGCAGCAACTGCGATCCGGCCACCGTTACCGGTTGAGCTCACCAAAGACGGGCACAACGTCACGCCGTGCCCGTCTGGCGAGCATAACGTCACGCCCTGCCCGTGCCGGCGTCGCGATCTACGGGTTCGCCAGGCGATAGGCGAGGACGCCCACGGCGCCCATCAGTGCCGCGACGGCGGCTAGCAGGCTCAGCCAGGCCAGGCTGTCGGCGTCCGGAGGGTTGCCAGTGAGCTCCAGCGCGCTTCGGAGCGGACTGCTCGGGTCGTAGTACACGGTGACCGACTGCCCCGGCCGGTAGCGCTGGACGGCGTGCAGGTGGGCGCGCGCGTCCTTGCGAGCCAACGGCACCAGTGCAACTTGGGTGCCGCGATACTCGTCCGGACCTAGCTGGTAGGTGTACTCGATCCGGGCCTGCGGCCAGCCCGTGTCCTCTGTCCTACGGCCGGACGACGGCGAGCGGTGCACCTCGCTGACGATGATGCGGCCACTCGTCTGCCGCCATCGTGCCGTCGCGTCGGTAACGCGCCGGTCGGCGCGGACCTTCCGGATCGCCCAGATCAGCAGGCCAGGAACCAGGATCGGGGACACCAGGAGGATCCCGAGGAACGGTCCGATGATCAGGACGTTCACCACATCGCGAACGGTCACTCGTCAAGTGTCGTGGGGACGGGGCAGCAGTGGTGAGTTTGCCACCGACTAGGGGGGCAAACCCACCACTGCTTCGCTACGGGAGCCACCGGCTCTTCGATGCTTCGCTCGCATCGGCCGTCACCCGACCACCGACGCGGCCGCGAACACCACACCGAGCACGAACAGCCCGGCGGAGGTCGCGCTCATCGCGAGGTAGGTCTTCTGTTGCTCCTGGCCCTTGGCTCGCAACCGCCCCGGCTCGTCCAACTCCGCAGGCTTCCTCGTCCCCTTGGGCGAGGTCAGACTGGCCCGCGCGATCCCCTTTCCGGCCTTGAGGTCGTGCTCCATGATCAGCCGGCGCTCCTTGACCGCCATGGTGAACGAGCGCTGGCTCAGGTACCCCCACCAGGTGGCAGCGGTGGCGGCCAGCAGCCCGAACGCCCATACGGCGACGGCCACGACGGTCGTCGGCAGGTTGACCTGGAGCCGTGAATCGCCGGCGGAGGCGGCACCGAGCAGGGTCAGGAACGCCACCGCCGCACCGCCGTTGAGCAGGAACAGCGGTGACAGCACAGCGTGCTCGAACGCTGCGGTCGCCCTGTTGAGCTCGAGCTCCTGCGAGCGCTGCGCTTCGTAGATCGCGATATCGATCGTGACGTCGCCGTTGATCGCATCGGATGCCGAGTTCGGCGTGGTGTCATTCGCCATTGCCCCTCCCGGTCCGGCGGGCGTCGTCGCCCGTTCATGGGACGACGAATCGGCCCGTCACGGGTGACTGGCAGCGTAGTCACACCGAGCGGGAGGATGGCCGGATGTCGCCCACCCCAGAGTTGCCCGAACTGGCCTTCGCCACCGTCGCGGAACTGGAGTCCTGGCTGGCGGAGCATCACGCCACGTCACCGGGTTGCTGGGTGAAGATCGCGAAGAAGGGGACCAAGGTAGCCAGCGTCACCTACGAGGAAGTCGTCGAGTCGCTGTTGTGCTTCGGCTGGATCGACGGCCTGACCCACCGGGTCGACGAGGTCTACTACGCGGTGAGGTCGACCCGCCGTCGGCAGCGCAGTCCATGGTCGGCGAGCAACGTCGAGCGGGTAGCCCGCCTGGTCGCCACCGAAAGGATGCGTCCGGCCGGGACGGCTCAAGTCGAGGCAGCCCAGGCCGACGGTCGCTGGCCGGGGGCCCCCTGAGGTGGGCACAACGTCACGCAGTGCCCTTTGGACGGGCACGGCGTGACGTTGTGCTCGTCCAGGTGCGGGGACGGCGTGACGTTGTGCCCGTCGAGGTGCGGGGACGGCGTGACGTTGTGCCCCTTCCCGGTGCAAGCACGGTGTGAGGCCGTGCCCACGTCAGCGGTCAGGCGGCGGCCCGTGTCTCCACTGCCACCAGGGCCGACATCAGGTCGGCGACGGCCTGTCGCGCGACCTCGTCGACCAGGGTCTCGCCGTCCAGTGCCGCGTGAGCGCCGCCGACGCCGACCGTCTCCTCGAGCACCTCAGCACCGGCGACAGTCAGGGCGCGTGCGGCGCTCTCCCGGGCCCACTGCCCGCCACGCGGCGATGGGGTGGCCGACAGGACGGCGGTCGGCGTCCCGGCCAGGCTGGCGGCTCCGCGCGGGCGGGACGCCCAGTCGACGGCGTTCTTGATCAATCCGGAGAGCAGGCCGTTGTACTCCGGGGTCACGACGACGAGCGCGTCGGCCCGGCTGACCGCCTCGCGCAGCGCGCGCACGACCTGCGGCGCGTCGGGTCCGTCCAGCTCCTCCGAGTAATGGGGCAGGTCGCTGAGCCGGTCGAAGAACCGGACGTCGGTGCCGGCCGGCAGGTGGGCCACTGCGGCGCGGGCGAGACGGCGGTTGAGCGAGTCGGCGCGCAAGCTGCCGACCAGAACGAGCACGTTCACGGAAGTCTCCCAGAAGGTGATTGACGTTTCAATCAGGATCTCGCCATCTCCCCGTTAAGTCAAGTCACTGACGAATCACCGATCATGCGACAGTGGTCACACCCGCGGCTCGCCACACGAACGTGCCTGTCACCCGCACCCCCGATTCTCACTGGATGACCGAGGCCCGCTACCGCGGCCAGAAGGTCGTCGTGATCTCCCCCGACTACGCCGACAACGTCAAGTTCGCCGACGACTGGCTGATGGCGGCACCGGGCACCGATGGCGCCCTGGCCATGGCGATGGGGCACGTCGTGCTCAAGGAGTTCTTCGTCGACCGCCAGGTGGAGTACTTCACCGACTACTGCCGCGCCTTCACCGACCTGCCGTTCCTGGTCATTCTCGACGAGGCGGACGGCGCGTACCGGCCGGGCAAGTTCCTCACCGCGGCCGACCTCGCCGCGATCGACCCCGCCGCGGCGGGCAGCGAGAACGCCGAGTTCAAGACCGTGCTCGTCGACAGTCTGACCGGGCAACCCGTGGTGCCCAATGGGTCTGTCGGCCACCGGTTCGGTGACGAAGGCCGTGGCCGGTGGAACCTCGACCTCGGTGACGTCGTTCCGGCCCTGAGCCTTCTCGACCTGCCCGGCTCGGGCGGCGGCGCGCACTCCCCCGTCGCGGTCCGGCTGCCCCGGTTCGACACGCCGAACACCGCCGAGGCGACCGCTGTGCGCGGGGTGCCGACTCGCCGGGTCGGTGGCCGCGTGGTGACCACGGTCTTCGACCTGATGCTGGCCCAGTACGGCGTCGGCCGCGACGGACTGCCGGGGCAGTGGCCGACCGGCTACGACGACGCCGAGGGCATCTACACCCCCGCCTGGCAGGAGACGATCACAGCGGTCCCGGCCGCCGCAGTCACCCGGATCGCCCGCGAGTTCGCCCGCAACGCCGAGGAGACCCGGGGCCGCTCGATGATCCTGATGGGCGCCGGGACCAACCACGCGGACGCCGCCTTGGTGCTGTGCGCGACGCTGCCGCAGCTGCGCGGTGACGACGCGGACGCCGTCCAGCGCCTGATTGCCCAGGGACCGCCCGCCGAGGAGGTCGGCCTGGATGCCTACTCCCTCGATCCCCGCCTGACCCCTCCCGCCGGTGTTGGAGTCCCATCGTGAGCACACTGCTCTGGTCCGTCATCCCCTACCTGTGCCTGGCCACCTTCGTCGTGGGGCACTTCTGGCGGTACACCTACGACAAGTTCGGCTGGACCACCCGCTCGACCCAGCTGTACGAGAGCCGCCTGCTGCGCTGGGGGAGCCCGCTGTTCCATTTCGGCATGCTCGGTGTGATCGGCGGTCACGTGATCGGACTGCTCGTCCCCAAGAGCTGGACCGAAGCGCTCGGGTTCAGCCAGGAGACCTACCACCTGTTCGCGGTCCTCGGGGGCGGCGTCGCCGGACTGGCCACCGTCGCCGGGCTGGTGATCCTAGTCTACCGTCGACGCACCATCGGTGCGGTATTCTCGGCGACCACCCGGATGGACAAGCTGATGTATGCCGTGCTGGGCTCGGTGATCGTGCTCGGGATGTGGAACACACTGGCCAGCAGCGTGTTCGGGAACTACGACTACCGCAGCGGAGTCTCGCTGTGGTTCCGAGGGGTCTTCACCGCCAACCCCGACCCGGCGCTGATGACCGCTGCACCGCTGGGATTCCAGCTGCACGCCCTGCTCGCCTGCCTGCTGTTCGCGCTGTGGCCGTTCACCCGCCTCGTCCACGTCTTCAGCGCACCGATCGGGTACCTGACCCGGCCGTACATCGTCTACCGCAGCCGCGACGTCCGACCGGTCGAGCAGATCGGCACACGGGCACCGAACAGGGGGTGGGACCGCGTCGGCCGCTGAGGCGACCCGCAGCAGCCTCACACCCGGCGGGGAACCGACCCGGTCAAGCGGCAGAACTGTCGGATGAACCGGTGACCGCGGTCGGCGGTCGCGCCGAACATCAGCGGGCACCCGCCGGGGATCACCGTGACCCCACTCTCTGCGCCGGCCGTGACCGCCTCGGCCGAGACGCTGCCGGCGCCGAACGCGCGGTGTAGCCAGACCTGCTTGATGCCCAGCTTCGCGCACTCGCGCACCGTGGCCTCGGCCTGCTCGGGTCGGGTGGCCACCACTACGGCGTCGACGCCGCCGGGGATCGCCGCCACGGTCGGGTAGCAGGTCATGCCCTCCACCTCGGTGGCGTTCGGGTTGACCGGGAAGACCTCGAACCCCCGGTCCTTCAGACCGTTCAGGACGACGTTGCCGCCGTGTCCCTTCGGGTCGCGGGACACTCCGGTCACCGCGATCCGGCGAGCTTCGAGGAAGTCGGCGGCCGCTTGCGCCATGGTCGCCATGGCGTTCCCCTCTCACGTGCGGGCAGAGACGCCGTCCAGTCTTGTCCGGTTGCTGCGTGCCGGGCCGGGTCGAATGTCACCCGCGGGGGTGCGGCCGGTCAGGTGCCGCAGAACGTCTGGTAGGTCGCCGTCACATCGGACGGCGCCGCGTCGGCGAACTCCCGATCGCGCTCGCGATCGGTGAAGGGGTCGGCCAGGACGGCGAGCAGCCGGTCGAACGGACCCAGGTCTGCGTCGGTGACCGCTGCGGTCAGCGCCTCCTCGACCCGGTGGTTTCGGGGGATGTAGGCCGGGTTCGCCCGGCGCATCGCTTCGAGGTCCGGACCGGTCCCGGGGTCTGTGCGGCGCAGCCGGGCCCGCCACCGGGACAGCCAGTCGGCCAGCGCTGGAGCGCCGTCGTCACCGACGATCGCGCGCAGCCGCACCTCACCACCGTCCGGGACGGCCCCGGCCCCCTCAGCCGCGCCGGCCGTATCGACGAGGCCGCGCCAGCCGAGGGTGAAGTCGACGCGGTGGCGAGCCAGCAGGTCGAGGAACTCCTCACCGAGCGCCCGGTCGTTCGCGAGGTCATCGGTGCCTTGCGCGCCGTCCAGGCCGAGCTTGGCCCGCAGCACCGCCGTCCAGTGGTGGGCGTAGCGCCCGTCGAAGGTGTCCAGCACCGCGACCAGCTGCGGCACCACCTGCTCGCGGTCCTGCCCGACCAGCGGACCGAGGGACTCGGCGAACCGGGTCAGGTTCCACAGGGCGATCGCCGGTTGGTTGCCGTAGGCGTAGCGGCCCTGGTAGTCGATCGAGCTGAACGCCGTCAGGGGGTCGTAGGCCTCGAGGAAGGCGCACGGACCGTAGTCGATCGTCTCCCCGGAGATCGTCATGTTGTCGGTGTTCATCACCCCGTGGATGAACCCGACCCCCATCCACCGGGCGACCAGGGCGGCCTGACGCTCCACCACCGAGCGCAGAAGCCCGAGGTAGGGCGAGTCGGAGCCGGCGAGGTCGGGGTCGTGCCGGGCGATGGCATGGTCGGCAAGGCGGCGCAGCAGGTCGCGGTCCCGGCGGGCGGCGAACTCGAACGTGCCCACCCGCAGGTGCGAGGCGGCCACCCGGGTCAGGACGGCGCCGGGCAGCACCCCCTCGCGATGCACCGGCTCTCCGGTCGCGACCGCGGCCAGGGCCCGGGTGGTCGGGATGCCGAGCGCGTGCATCGCCTCGCCCATCAGGTACTCGCGCAGCACTGGTCCGAGCGCAGCCTTGCCGTCGCCGCCCCGGGAGAACGGGGTGCGTCCCGACCCCTTGAAGGCGATGTCCCGGCGCCGGCCGCGAGTGTCGATGATCTCGCCCAGCAGCACCGCGCGGCCGTCGCCGAGGATCGGGTTGAACACGCCGAACTGGTGGCCGGAGTAGGCCTGGGCCAGCGGCTGTGCGCCATCCGGGACGATGTTGCCTGCTAGCACCTGCAGCGCTTCCGGTGAGTCCAGCCATCCCTCAGGCAGCCCCAGCTCGGCGGCCAGGTCATGGTTCAGCCGGACCGCGTGCGGCTGCGGTGAGGTCGTCGGCGTCCAGGAGACATAGGCGCCGTCCAACTCGCGCGCGTAGCTGTTGTCGAAGCCCAGCACCGCCGTCCGCGTGCCTGTCACCTGGTCAGTGCACCTTCTTCAGGGACACCGCATTGATGCAGTAGCGCAGGCCGGAGGGTGCTGGCCCGTCGGGGAACACGTGCCCCAGGTGGGCGTCGCACACGTTGCAGACGGTCTCGACGCGCTGCATGCCGTAGCCGCTGTCCAGGTGGTAGGCCACGACGTCCGGCCGGACCGCCTGGGTGAAGCTCGGCCACCCCGTGCCGCTCTCGAACTTGGTGGAGGAGTCGAACAGCTCCGTACTGCAGCAGACGCACTGGTAGCGGCCGGGCTCGAACAGCGAGCACATGTCCGAGCTGAACGCCATCTCGGTACCCGCCTTACGGGTGACCCGGAACTGCTCTCGGCTCAGCACCGCACGCCACTGTTCGGGAGTGCGGTCATCGCGCCGCGGCGGAGGCGGGCTGCCCTGCTGAGCCAGGCGGAGCACGCCGGGCCAGGTCAGGGTCTCGGTGGTGGCCGAATCGGGACTGGTGGTGGGTGTCTGGTCCGTCACAGTTCTTCCAACTCGGTCACGTGAGTGCTTGTTCCACGCCGGCGGCCGGTGCAGGCTGCGCGCATGGACTCGGACCCGGTGTTCGCCGAGCACTATGCCGCGTGCACCGACATCGCGGTCGAGCGGATGCAGCAGATCGAGGCCCTGGCCCGGTCGATCGCCCCTGACGTCACCCCGGCGATCGCGTACGGAATCCCGACGTTCAAGCGGGGCGGAAAGAACTTCGTGCACTGGGCGGGGTACGCCAAGCACGTCGGCCTCTACCCCGGTGATAGGACGATCGCGGCGTTCGACGAGGAGTTCGGCTCGCGCAAGTGGGCTCGGGGCTCGGTGCAGTTCCCGCACACCGAACCGCTCCCACTCGACCTCATCGAGCGGATGATTCGCTACCGGCTCACGGTGTGAGACGCCGGCGCGTGGGGAGGTAGTGGTGAGTTCAGCACCGTAGTCGGTGTCGAAGTCACCGCTACCTTCCCGGGGCGGGCTGATCGGCCGCTCAGACCTTCGCCATGCGCCAGCCGGCCGCGACCGCATCGGCCTCGGTGCAGAACCAGCGCTCGCCCTTGGACTCGGTGATGATCGTCGCCTCGTAGTAGCGCTGGCCTGGTACGTGGTAGATCCTCTCGCCGTCCTTGGCGATGTTGCCCTTGATCAGGCACACGGCATCTGCCGGCGCCGGCGGCGGCCCTGGTTTCGTGGTCTGCCTCGCAACCGTGGTCGTCCGCTTCGAAGCGGAGGCGGTCCCTTCCGTAGCGGCACCGGCAACCGCGGTTGCCGATCCGCACTCCGGGCCCCAGATCCCGAGCCCCTTCCGCTTCGCGGCCGCTTGCGCGGTCAGGAAGCGGTCGCGGTACCGGTAGGGCTCGTCGTAGGTGTACTCGGATGCGTAGCCCGCGGCGATCACCGACTCCGCGGCGACCCGGCCGTCACTCAACACCACGTGCCGCAGCAGCCTGCCGTACACGTCCCGGTCGGCTTGGGTGCGGTCGGCCTCCAACCGCACCGGCCGGGCGGCGATCAGCGCGACCAGGTGCTCGCGAGACTGCGCGGCCAGGCACTCTGGCGGGGACATCTCCGGGGCGTCGAGGCCGATCAGGCGAACCCGTTCCCGCCGGCCCGCGGACTCCACGTCCACGGTGTCTCCGTCGAGAACCGTGAGCACCCTCACCCGAACGTCGCCGACCGTCTCCGGAGCAGTCGATGTCGGCGTCGTGGTTGACCTGGCCAACAGCGTCAGCTGTACTCCGACCACAATCAGGAGGACAACCGCGACGAGTGCCCGTCGGATCCGGTCGCTCCTGCGTGCCGTCATCGGCCGTCCGAGTTCGGCACAACCGCCCGGTTCGGCGCCTTTGGGCCCGCCAGAGCCCGGTTCTGCCGAACTCGGACGGTCTCGTCAGAGGGCATGCTTCTCGATGTACGCCTTGACCACGTCGGCATCGGGCGCGATGACCTCGCAGCGCAGGGGCAGCGACTCGATGTCCGAGAGCGAGGTCGGCAGCGGCGGGGTGATGCCGGTCGCCTCCCGAACCGTGTCGGCGAACTTCGCCGGCTGGGCCGTTTCCAGCACGATCATCGGAACGCCGTCCTCGATGTGACCACGGGCGACGTGGACCCCGTCCGCGGTGTGAGTGTCGATCAGGCGGCCGGACTCCCGCCAGACGGCGCCGATCGTCGCCAGCCGGTCGGCGTGCTCGCTGCGGCCGGCGACGAACCCGAAGTCCGCGACCCGGGCCAGCTCGGCGGGGGTCAACGTGAACCCACCGGCCTGCGGCACTGCCTCGCCGAACAGCTGTCGGGTGCGCTCGGCGTCGCGGTCGAGCAGGTCGAAGACGAAGCGCTCCACGTTGGAGGCCTTGGAGATGTCCATCGACGGGCTCGAGGTCTGATGAGTCTCGGCGGCACCGCGCACCCTGTAGGCACCAGTGCGCAGGAACTCCTCCAGCACGTTGTTCTCGTTGGTGGCCAGCACCAGGCACCGGATCGGCAGGCCCATCATCCGGGCCACGTGCCCGGCACAGATGTTGCCGAAGTTGCCGGACGGAACGGTGAAGCTGACCTGCTGGTCCTCACGGTCGGCGGCCGCCAGCCAGCCGGCGACGTAGTAGACGACCTGGGCGAGGAGCCGGGCCCAGTTGATCGAGTTGACCGTGCCGATCCTCAACCGCCGCTTGAAGTCGAGGTCGGCCGAGACCGCCTTGACGATGTCCTGGCAGTCGTCGAACACCCCCTGGACGGCCAGGTTGTGGATGTTCGCATCCTGCAGGGTGAACATCTGGGCCTGCTGGAACGGGCTCATCCTTCCCTGCGGGCTGAGCATGAACACGCTGATCCCACCCCGCCCGCGCATCGCGTACTCGGCGGCGCTGCCGGTGTCGCCGGAGGTCGCGCCGAGGATGTTCAGTGTCTCGCCACGCCGTCCTAGCTGGTACTCGAACAGGGCCCCGAGTAGCTGCATCGCCATGTCTTTGAAGGCCAGCGTCGGGCCGTTGGCCAGCTCCAGCAGCCATAGCTCGTCGTCCAACCGGGTGAGCGGGGTGATCTCTTCGGTGCCGAACACCTCTGGGGTGTACGTGCGGTGGATCAGCTCGCGAAGGTCGGCTGCGGGGATGTCGTCGACGAACAGCTCGACCACCCGCTCGGCCAGCTCGGGGTAGCTCAGACCGCGCCATGACCTCAGGGCCGCGGCGTCGAGGCGTGGATACGCCGAGGGCAGGTATAGCCCGCCGTCCGGGGCCAGGCCTTCCAGCAGGATCTCGCTGAACCGCCGGCCGGAGTCGCCGCCGCGGGTGCTGAGGTAGCGGGCACTGTCCATGAGCATCGACGCTAGGGGATCGAACGGTATTCGCCGAGGTTCGTGGTGGGTTTGCCCCCGTCTCGGGGAAACCCACCGCTCCTCAGCCCGGTCGTCCGGGTGGCCAGCCCCGCAGTGTCTCGGTCCGGCGGCCGGCGGGCGCGCCGTCCGCGTCGTAGGACTGCTCGACGACCACGGTGACCGATCCTGCCCCAGACCGCTCAGTGACCAGCACAGTCGAGCATCGGGTGCCGTAGCCGGCCCCGGGGGCGTGGATGAACCGGCTGCCCAGCGTCCTCTCCCATCCCAGGCCGACCCCGGTGTCGGGCAGGGCGTCGTCCGGCGGGGTGCTGCGGTCGGCGAGGGCAACCATCAGCGCCTCGATCAGCTCGTCGGCCGCTGCGGCCCGGTTCCTCGCCGATATCAGGTCGCGTTGCAGCGCAACTACTTTGGGCCACGGTTCATCGATGGCTGCGTTGGACAGTCCGTGGACGCCGGGGGTCAGCGACCGTGGGTACGGCGAGTCCGAACTGACCGTGAACACCATGCCGCGGGGCAGGTCGGCGGCGATCACGGTGTACGGGTTGGGCTGGGGGTTCGGGGGGCGGAGGGTCGAGGTGAACTCCTCCGGAGTGAGGTCCCCACGCAGCCAGCGCGGCACCAGGTCGCCGCGAGAGGGGGCACCGTCCCGGACGGCGTCCGGCCGGCGCAGGTTGGTCAGCATCGCCAGCCGCCCGGCGCGGGTCAGCCCGAACCAGGTGCCCCCAGCCTCGAGGTCCCGTCCGGCCAGCACCTCGGGAGGGCCCCACCAGGCCAGCGGCGCGGTCGGCCGCCGGTGCAGCTCGTCGCGGTTGGCGGCGACCACGAGCGGGAAGTGAGTGTGGCCGTCCGCGGCGAGGGCGATCAGGCACATTCCAGCACCATGACACGCCTTGGCGCGCCGGGCGAGCGAGAACCCTTGCGGCTGGTCAGGTGATCGAGGGCGCCCCTTCGTGCGCAGCCTTCATCGGCTTGCCGGCCGCCTGCCAGGCGAGCATCCCGCCGTAGAGGTTCGCGGCCTCGTAGCCCTGCTGAGCCAGCCACGGCAGTACCTGCAGGACCCGCCCGCCCGAGCGGCAGGCGACGATCAGCGGGGCGCCGGAGCTCAGCAGCGGTGCCAGCTCATCGAGCCGCGACGGCAGGTCGTCCATCGGCATGTGGATCGCGCCCGGGGCGTGCCCGCGGTTCCACTCGTCCTGCTTGCGGATGTCGAGCATGACGGCATCGTCGGGCAGGTCGTTCACCGGGATCTGCGGGAAGGTCATGACTCCAGCATGCCGGACCCGGACCCCACGGTGTCGAGGGCGGCGACCCGGTCCCCGCGCCGGATCACGCCGCCGTGCACCACCCGGGCGTTGATCCCACGCAGATGCAGCACCCGACCGGTGCGGCCGTTCACCCAGCGCATCGCCTCGGCGCCGAACCGATCGACGAACTTGGCGCATCCCGTGTGCGGCTGGTCGGTGACCACGATCACCGAGGCGCCGCCGCGGTCGGCACCGATACCCAGCGCTGTCCCCGGTGGCAGGTCCTCCTCGCGCAGGGACAGGTCGACGTAGAGCTGGTCACCGGCCAGCGCCCGCCGCTCGTCGGTCTCGGCCAGCGCCTCCACGACCCGCCAGCCCATCACGTTGAGCTGCATGTCCGGGTGCGCGGTGCCGTCGTCGGTGCGGCTGCTACCCCGCTGCTTCCAGGTGTCGCCGACGAGACCGACGGCCGGGTCGAGCTCGGCCTCGTCCAGGATCTCCCTGACCCCGACCGCCGGACGGCGCACGATCAGCCTCAGGGTGCCGGCCCCCACCGGCGCGGCTCGGACGTGGTCGAGCAGGGCGTCGAGCTCGCCGGCGCTGCGATGTGCCATCGCCGTACTGTCGCCGAACCTCCCGGGCGGGGCAAGACCTTTCCGCAACCCGCTCGCGGTTTCACGGTCCGGTGAGCGGTCCGAGCGGAGGGGTCACAGTGCCCGCCTTCTCCTTCACCGCCCCGGCCGGGTCAGAGACGACCTCGGCGACGGTGCCGGCCTTGTTCGAGATGGCTTCGGCGACGGTGCCGGCCGGGTCGGAGGCGACCCGCGAGGCCGCGTTGGCGGCGGCACCGGCTGCGCCGGACCCGATCCTCGTCACCGACGTGACCGTTTTCCCGGCCCCCGGCAGCGGAATCGAGGGGTTCGAGCCGCCAGAACCGGATCCCGATCCGCCGGACGTCGTCGGCTCCGCCTGGCCACCGCTCCCATCGCCCGATCCGGGCCCGACTCCACCCGGCAGCGCGCCGGAACCCGACGGGCCAGTGGGTGCCGGCAGCGTGGCGGATGCGTCGGCCCGGTCCGGCCGCTGGGAGGTCGACTTCGTCACGGAGGTGGCCGCTGCCCCCGGTGCCATCGCGGAAGCACTGGCGTTCGGGGACGGATGGCCGCCGGGCAGCAGGCCTGCGGTGACGCCGACCGCTGCAGCGCCAGTCGCGAGGGCACCGGCACCCACCGCACGCGCCACGGATGCCGCCGGGACAGATCCCGAGGCGACCAAGGGGATGTCCGCGAGCCAGGCGAGTGCCCCCTGCGCCCGGCGCAGCCGCGGTGCCCCGACCGCGACCATCGCCCGCACCACGCCCGGGTCGAACTGGGCGCCGGAGTGCTTGACCAGCTCGCGCAGCGCCGCAGACCGGGAGACCGGGCGCTGGTAGGGGCGGTTCGCGGTCATCACATCGTAGGCATCGGCGACGCTGACGATCCGTGCACCGAGGCTGATCTGCTCGCCGCTCAGCTGGGCCGGGTAGCCGCCGCCGTCGAAGCGCTCGTGGTGCTGACTGATCACGTCGGCCCACTCGCCGAGCCAGGGGAGCAACCCGCCGGCCATCTGCGCCCCCGTCGTGGGGTGTGCTCGCAGGGTGGCCCACTCCTCGTCGGTAGGTTTCCCCGGCTTGTTCAGCAGCGACGCCGGCACGTGGAGCTTGCCGATGTCATGCAGTATCGCCGCCCACCTCAGCAGGTCTCGGTCCCGGCGCGGGATACCCATCTGCTCGGCGATCACATCGGTGAACAGTCGAACGCGCTCGGCGTGCCCTCGAGTCGGCCGGTCGTGCGCGCTGAGCGCCGCGACGAGCGTAAGGATCTCTCGGGCCACCGCCCCGGGGTCGGCGCCGGCCAGACGCAGACGTTCCAGCTGCTCCTCGATCGGCCGGCGGCGGATGGCGTCGCGGGCCACGCGCACCCGGGACGGCGCGCGGTCCGGGAAGAGCATGTTCAGGTCGAGCAGGGTGGCCAGGGGCAGAAGCCGGCGTCCGGTCCGGTCGACCAGTAGCAGCACGACGGTGGAGACGGCCACCAGAATCCCGAGGTGCCAGGCCCGGTCCGCCCAGCCGGACGCCGGGGGCAGGGCCCGCTGCACGCCCCAGGCTGTCGTGATCGACCCCGCAACGGGCACGCAGAAGATGCCGGCCCGCACGATCGCGGCGACCGCGGATCGCTGACGCCAGCGGTTCGTCTCGCGCTGCTCCATGGGCATCCCCGGCTTCCGGTCGAGGTCGCCGACCCGTCGGTATCGGTGTCCTCCGTATCGGCGTGCTGGGCCGCCGACATGATCGCCCATACGACTCACGGGCGCGGCCGACCGCCGTCGCCCTGAGAGGCCCCGGGGCCCTCGGCCTGGCATGGCCGTGGGCACGGCCGGACGTCAGTAGAATGGAATAGCTCTAGATTAAGGAGGCACCACGCAATGAGCGCCTACCCGCTCGACCCCAGTGTCGACATCGGCATCGACGCGGCCGACCGCTTGGCCATCACCGATGGTTTGGCCCACCTGTTGGCCGACACATACACGCTCTACCTCAAGACGCACAACTACCACTGGAACGTCACCGGCCCCATGTTCCAGACGCTCCACCTGATGTTCGAGACCGAGTACACGGAGCTGGCCCTCGCGGTCGACCTCATCGCCGAGCGGATCCGCGCACTGGGCGCTCCGGCGCCGGGCAGCTACCGCGAGTTCGCCGCGCTGGCCTCGGTGCCCGAGGACGACGACCGCCCCGATGCGACCGAGATGATCCGTCGACTGGTGGCGGGTCAGGAGACGGTGGCACGCACCGCTCGCTCGGTCTTCCCGACGGTCGAGGCGGCTCACGACGAGCCCACCGCCGACCTGCTCACCCAGCGGCTGCAGGTCCACGAGAAGACCGCCTGGATGTTGCGCAGCCTGCTTGCCTGACCACTACCGGGTCCACCGTGTGATGTGATCGGGAAGGGCGGCGGCGTCCCGACGGGTTTGCCAACTGTGACAAGGCGATCGGCCCGCGTGCTGCCGGGAGTCGGCCTGGCGGCGATGCTGCTCGTGTCCGCCTGTTCCGGCTCGAGCCGCGAGGCGGGGTCCGCCGCGAGCACGACCTTCGCGCAGGTGGAAGCCTCGCCGGTTGAGGATGTGGTGTCGGCGCTGGTCAACCCCGCGGCGTCCGGGCTGCCCGAACCGCTGATCGAGGTGTCCGAGATCAGGGACGGCGGCCCGCCGCCCGACGGCATTCCGGCGCTGGACGATCCAGCCTTCCAGCGGGCCGGCAGCGTCGACTGGCTCGCCCCGGACGAGCCGGTGCTGAGCCTGACCGTGGGCCAGGAGACCCGTGCCTACCCGGTGCAGGTGCTGATCTGGCACGAGATCGTGAACGACACGATCGAGCAAACTCCGGTGGCGGTGACCTACTGCCCGTTGTGTAACTCGGCGATCGCCTTCGACCGGCGCGTCGCCGGAAGAGTGGTGACGTTCGGGACGTCGGGCAAGCTCTACAACTCGGACCTGGTGATGTACGACCGCCAGACCCGTTCCCTGTGGCCGCAGTTCGAGGGACGCGCTGTGGCCGGAGTGCTGACCGGAGCCGAGCTGGTCACCTACCCGGTGCAGACCGTCGCCTGGCAGGACTGGCGCACCGCCCACCCCGAGGCCTGGGTGCTCAGCCGGGACACCGGCCACATCCGCAGCTACGGCAGCAACCCGTACACCGGCTACGACTCACTGGACGAGCAGCCGTTCGCGTTCTCGGGCGACAGCGACCCGCGCTTGGCGCCTAAGGCCCGGATCGTTGCCTTCGAGGCCGGGGCGGCCGGGGCGGCCGGGGCGGCCGGCGCGATCGGTGCCCCGGTGGCGTTGACCTACGACCGGTTGCGTAGTCAGGGTGTGGTCGAGGTGCGGGTGCGGGGCGCGGCGGTCACGGTCTGGCTGCGGCCCGGGTTGCGCTCCGCGCTGGACCGACGCGAGATCTCGGAGGGGCGCGACGTCGGGGCGGTGGCCGCCTACCTGACGTCCTGGCAGGGCCGGGCGCTGAGCTTCCGGGCGACGCAGGACGGCTTCGTGGACGCCGAGACCGGGTCGACCTGGGACATCCTCGGGCGTGCCGTGGCGGGCCCGGCCGCCGGCGCGCAGCTGACGCCGGTCACCCATGTGGACACGTTCTGGTTCGCTTGGGCGGCGTTTCATCCGGACACCGAGATCATCCGATAGCCCCGTTGGCGCTGCTGCGCGTCCGAGGGGTCATAGCGGCGAGACGAGGACGGGCATGATGGGGGTATGTCCACCATCGTGTTCGTCCACGCCCACCCGGACGACGAGGCGAGCCTGACGTCCGGCTCGATGGCCAGGGCCGCTGACGAGGGCCATCGGGTCGCCGTCGTCTTCGCGACCAATGGAGACCACGGCGAGGCGCCCGACGACCTGGCCGAGGGGGAGAGCGTCGTCGACCGGCGCCGCCTCGAGGCGCAGGCGTCGGCCGATGTGCTCGGTGTGGCCGCGGTGTACTGGCTCGGCTACTCCGACTCGGGGATGACCGGCTGGGAGCAGAACTACCACGACGGCTCCCTGCACGACGCCGACCCCGACGAGGCCGCCAAACGGCTCGCCGAGGTGCTGGACGGCGAGAACGCCGACGTGGTCGTCGGCTACGACTGGCACGGCAACTACGGCCACCCCGACCACATCGCGGTGCACCGGATGGTGCGTGCCGCCGCGGAGCTGGCCGCGCGGCGTCCGCGGTTGCTCGAGGCGACGATGAACCGGGACCGGATGCGGGAGATGTTCCGGGCCGCGACGGCGGCCGGGCTCGACACTGACGACTGGGACCCCGACGGGCCGGCCGACGACGGCAACCCGATCGGTACCGCCGAGGCCGAGATCCACCTCCAGGTCGACGTCTCGAACTACCTCGACCGCAAGCGCGCCTCGTTGCAGGCGCACGCCAGCCAGACCACCGACGTCGGGCAGATGCTGGCGATCCCACCCGAGGTGTTCGCGGTGATGTTCGGTGCGGAGCACTACATCGAGCAGGGCAGGGAACCCGGCATGCGCTCGGGCTGGATCGTCGACGGCTGAATAGGTGTGCCAGGAGAGATACCCACCAACGCGAGAAGGGCCACACATGCGAGCGCTGCAGTTCACGTCTTTCGGGGGTCCGGAGGTCCTGGAGTGGGCAGAGGCCCCGGATCCGCACGCGGGCCCGGGGCAGATCCGGATCACGGTGCGCGCGGCCAGCGTCAACCCCGTCGACTGGAAGGTGCTGGCCGGGGCCATGTCCGGTGGAAAGCCTCTGGACGCAACGGGTTACCTCGGTTTCGACGCCGCCGGAGTGGTGGACGAGGTCGGTGACGGGGTCACCGGCATCCGTCTGGGTGACGACGTCCTGGGCCTCGGCCGTAACACCCAAGCCGAGTACGCCGTTCTGGACTCCTGGGCGGCCAAGCCGTCGTCCATCGACTGGGCCGTAGCAGCCGCGGTGGGCGTGGCGGGTGAGACAGCAGAACGCGGTCTTCGCCTGCTGGACGTCACAGCCGGCGACACGCTCTTCGTCGACGGCGGCGCGGGCGGCGTGGGAGCGGCCGTCGTCCAGATGGCGGTGGCCCGAGGCGCGCGGGTGGTCGCCTCCGCCAGCGAGGCCAACCACGGCTACCTACGCGAGATCGGGGCCACCCCGGTGCTCTACGGCGACGGCGAGGTCGACCGGGTGCGGGCCGCGGCCGGGGCAGGAGTGGACGCCGTCTTCGACGTGGCGGGCAAGACGCCCGTCGAGGACCTGATCGCCCTGGCGCCCGAGCCGTCACAGGTACTGAGCATCGCCAACTTCGCCGCGGCGGAGGCCGGGGCCAGGGTGAGCGGTGGCGGCGCGGACAGCCGCCCGATGGAGGCCCTGGCGGAGATCGCCGACCTGCTCGCCGAGAACGAGTTGGTGGTCAAGGTTCAGACCTTCCCGTTCCACCGCGCCGCCGAGGCCTACCGGATAAGTCAGGAGGGCCACGTCCGGGGCAAGCTCGTCCTGGTTCCCTGACCGCTGCAGCAGTCCACGTCCTCGACGGCTTCCTCAGCCGCGCCGGGCGGCGAGGATTCCGAGGTGCGCGATCCCCAGTGCGGTGAGCAGGGCCGCGGTGGACGACGCGCCGCCGATGCCGGCCGAGCCGTACCCGTAGGTGGCCAGCCTGTACAGCCCGAGTAGCAGCAGGACGGCGCCGACCACCGCGATCAGGACCGGACGCCGAGTCTGCGCGGCGACCGCGGTGAGCACCCCGGCGACGACCAGCACGACCGCGAGCTGGACCGAGACGGTGACCAGGCGCAGTGGCTCGTAGCTGATGGCCGCGAACATCGCGGACGCCGCGGTACCGGCGGCGAGCCATCGGGCGCGCCGCGCGGTGGCGCCGTCCCATCCGGGACCCAGCACGGAGGCCACGGCACCAGAGTGGGCGGACCGAGCGGCCGGACCCGTACCGGAGGCGGTCATGACGCCATCACCGCCCAGCGCGCGAGCCGGCTATCCGATCGACGCCAGAGCGGTCTCAGCAGACCGTCCAGCCCATGCGCGCGACCGGCCGCCGTCGCCAGCAGGACGACGTGGACAGCGAGCATCAGGTAGTAGGACCAGTGCCACTCATTCGGCGTGTTGAGCACCGAGAAGGTGATTGCCAGGACTTGCGCGATCCCGACCAGGGCCCACAGCCGGGTGAGCAGACCGGTGAGCAGGAAGACCCCCAGCGCGAACTCGGTGAGCAGCGTGATGTAGCCGAACACGATGAAGTTCGGCAGCACGACGTTCTCCACCACCCAGGTGTACGGGGGGAGCACGGGGTGGGTCACCGCCTCCTGCACATAGGAGTACAGGTCGGCCCCGCGGTCGCGGCCGAAGTCCGGCGGGATCTTCCAGTTCAGGTTCTGGATCCACATCAGCGCGACCGCGATGCGGACGCCGGCGATCAGTGCACGGCTGGTCCGCCCGGTGTCCAGCGCTTCGGGCGGGTCCGTAGCGGGTTTGGTCGCCGCTGCGGTGACGTCCGGCATGAGCTCCTCGCTTCTCGGCTCGCGTTCCGTCGCGATGGCGGCGGTCGAGGGCCGATGGGTCCGTGGACGTTTGTCAGGAACCTAGTTGTTGTCGAGCCGGAAACCCTGAACAGAGCCTTACCCTTCCCGGCGCAGCAACACAGCGGTGAACTGTTGGGTGCTGCCCCACGGGGTGACGTGGTCCTCACCGCTGGTGGCCACCAGTTCGTACCCGGGGAACTCGGCCGCCAGGGCCTCATGGGTGTAGCGCACGATGGGCAGTCCGCTGCAGGTGGTCGGCCCGTCCGGGCCGAACGTCGCGACGACCACCCACCCCCGCGGGCGCAGGGATCGTTCTAGAGAGGCGAGGTAGTCGGCGCGCTCGTCGGGCTCGGTGAGGAAGTGGTAGACCGCCCGGTCGTGCCAGAGCGCGAAACGCCGTCCGAGCTGCAGGTCCAGGACGTCGGCGACGATGAGGACGACGTCGGCGCCGGCCGGGCCGAGCCGGTCCCGCACGGTGTTCAGCGCCGTGATCGACAGGTCGACGGCGGTGAGGTCCTGGTAGCCGCGCTCCAGCAGGTGGTCGACCAGGGTGGACCAGCCCGCGCCCACGTCGATGACGGGCTCGTCGCGCGCGATCTGCGTCGAATCGACCAGCCCCAGGGAAAGCTCGGGCACCGACTGCCACCAGGAGACGCCGTCGACGTCCTTGTTGCCGTGCACGCCGTCCCAGAAGTCCTTGCGCGCCGCGGGGTCCCCCGGTCGCCACGGGTCAGAAGGACCCGTCTCGGAAGTGTCCGTCTCAGAAGGATTCGTGTCAGAAGGATTCGTAGCGGTGATGCCGGTGCCGGGGTCTGTCATGCGACGACGCTAGTACGCCGAGCCGACACTGCCCAGCACACGTCATCGAATCGTCAGACTTGACGGGCCTTGTCGCCGGCCTGCACTTCCTAGAGTGGGGTCATGGATAGGCAGGCGCGATCCGGGCCGTCGGTCGACACGCCTCTCGGCCCGATCGCCGCGCTGGTCGACGGCGGCGACATGGACTGCGGCAGCGGGCTGCTGCTACTGATCACCCGGGCTATGCGCCGGCTCGACAGCGGCCAGATCCTCGGTATCCGCAGCGCCGAGGCGTCCGTCGTCACCGACCTTCCGGTCTGGGCCGACCTGGTCGGGCATCAGGTCAGCGCCCGGGTGGCCGAGGCACCGGACGGGCCGTGGTGGTTCGCGGTCCGCAAGGTCACCGCCGGCGCCGTCCCGCAGACCCTGTTCAGCCGCGGCGAGAGGACGCCGGTCGGGCACCGGTTGTGGGCCTACACGAACTTCGACTGCAACCTTGCCTGCGGCTACTGCTGCGCCCAGTCCTCCCCCAAGGCCGCCTCCCGTCGGTTGGAGCCGTCGGTGGCGCGCGCCGCTTTCACGGAGTTCGCCTCGCTCGGCGGGCGGGAGGTGTTCTTCACCGGCGGCGAGCCGTTCATGCATCCCGAAATCGGCGAGCTCGTCGCGGCGGCCGCCGGCCTGGACCGGACGATCCTGACCAACGCGATGATCTTCGGCCGCGGTGCCCGCCGGCAGAGACTGGAGCAGATGGACCGGTCCGTCCTCCTTCAGGTGAGCCTGGACTCGGCAACCCCCGACCTGCACGACCGGCAGCGCGGAGCCGGGTCCTGGGCTCGCGCCCTGGCCGGGATCGGCCAGGCCCGCGAACTGGGCTTCCGGGTCCGGGTGGCCGCCACGCTGTACGAGGAGGACCCGGACGGTGTCCGCGCGCTGCACCGCCGCCTCGACGCCGAGGGCATCGACCTCGAGGACCGGCTGATCCGGCCGGTGGCCGAGGAGGGCTTCGCCGACAGCGGGGTCCACGTGTCGATCGACACGATCGAGCCGGAACCCACCATCACCGCAGACGGCGCCTGGTGGCACCCGGTGGCGGTGACCAACCCCAACCTGCGGATCGCCGACGCGCCGCTCCCGCTCGAGGAGGTGTTCGGCGTGGTCCGCGACACGCTCGCCGTCCAGGATGCGGCCGCCCGCTCCGGCCGAGAGGTGTTCCGCTGCGCCTGACCCGACCGGGGCTCGCGCGTCTCGAAACCCGTCCACCTCACCCATCCACCGACCAGGAGGAACATCGATGACCCATGTCCCCCGTCGTAGCGTGCTGCTCGGTTCGATCGGGCTAGTCCTGGTGGCCGCCTGCGGCAACGACGACCAGCCCGAGGCCTCCGGGTCGGCCGACGACGCCGCGGCTCCCGGCGGGCCGCTGAGCATCTCTGCGATCCCGGACCAGGACCCTGAGCTGCTGAACCGGCTGTACCCGTTGGTGGCCAAGCGCTTTGCCGAGGCGAGTGGTGTGCAGGCCAGCTACAAGCCGGTGACCGACTACACGGCGGTGGTCCGCGCCTTCGAGGTCGGCGACGTCCAGCTGGCCTGGATGGGCGGGCTCACCGGAGTCCAGGCCCGCTCACGGGTGCCGGGTGCGACGGCCATCGCCCAGCGTGACATCGACGCGGAGTTCCACAGCCTGTTCATCGCGAACACCGCGTCTGGGTTGGCACCCTTCGACGATGTCGCCGGGCTGAAGAGTCTGGCCGGACACACCCTCACCTTCGGCAGCGAGACGTCGACCTCGGGACGGCTGATGCCGCAGTACTTCATGCAGCAAGCGGGACTGGACCAGGCCGAGCTCAAAGGCAAGCCCGGGTTCTCCGGCTCGCACGACGCGACCATAGAGGCGGTCGCCGCGGGCAGCTTCGAGGTCGGCGCGGTCAACGAACAGGTCTGGGCGAAGGTGCGCAACGCCGGCGAGGTCGACCTTGGCAAGGTCGTCGTGCTGTGGCGCACACCGGGTTACGCCGACTACCACTGGCTGGCGCGCCCCGACCTCGACGAGCGATTCGGTGCCGGGACCACAGCGAAGGTCACCGACCTGCTGCTCGGTCTCGACAGCTCCACGCCCGAGGACAAGGCCATCCTGGAGCTGTTCGGCGCCGAGTCGTTCGTGCCCACCGTGAACGCCAACTACGACCAGATCGAGGCTGTGGCGAAGGACCAAGGGCTGCTGGCGTGAGTGAGACGCCGCCCGTCGTCCGGCTGCGGGGTGCCGGGCGGCGGTTCGGTGCGCAGGTGGCGCTCGAGGACGTCGATCTGACCGTGACGCGCGGCGAGCGCCTCGCCGTCCTGGGCACCAGTGGAGCCGGCAAGAGCACGCTGCTGGCCTTGCTGAACGGGTCGCTGCCGGCGACCTCGGGAGTGGTCGAAGTGCTCGGCAGTGAGCTGGCCTCGCTGTCGCCGTCCAGGCTGCGCTCGCTGCAGCGCAGGATCGGCACGATCTCGCAGCGGCTCGACCTCGTAGACCAGGTCAGGGTGCTGCACAACGTCAACGCCGGTCGGCTCGGTCACTGGAGCAGTGCCCGGTCCCTGGTCGCCCTGGCTTGGCCCCAACCTGACCGGACCGTGACCGACGTCCTGGGCCGGGTCGGGCTGGACTGGGCCGTCCACGAGCGCACCGAGCGGCTCTCCGGCGGCGAGCGGCAGCGGGTCGCCATCGCCCGGCTGCTGGTACAGGAGCCGGAGCTGGTGCTCGCCGACGAGCCGGTGTCCAGCCTCGATCCACCGCGGGCCGCCGAGATCCTGCGGCTGCTTCAGGCTCCGGCCGACCAGGCGACGATCGTCGTCACCCTGCACCAGCCCGAGCTGGCTCGCCGGCACTGCACCAGGGCTGTCGGCCTGCGGCGGGGACGGGTCGCCTTCGACCGTCCCACGGACCAGCTCGACGACGCTCTGCTGGACGACCTCTACGCGTTCACATGACCATCCAGCTCGATCCCCCCGACTCCCGCCCGCAGGTCGAGCACTCGGCGCCGCGGCAGCGGGTGACCGCGGGCGCGGTCGCCGCGCGCCGGCTGGTCGCTGTGCTGCTCGTCGCCGTTCCCCTCGGCTGGTCCCTGCAGCGGGCCATCCCGCTCGGGTCGCCGGGCGGGACGGACCTGGTCAACCCGGGCGGCCTGCCGCTCCTCGGCCGCCTACTGGCATCGGCGGCCCGACCGGCGCTGGCACCGGACTTCCTCGCCCTGGTGCTGGACGCTGCTGTGGTGACGGTGGTGTACGCCGCACTGGGCACGGCCGGTGCCCTGGTGATCGGTGCGGTGGGCGGGCTGGTCCTCAGCGATGTCGCCTGGGATCGCACGCCCCCCTGGCCGCTGCGCCTGGTGCGTCTGGTGCTCCGGGGCGTCCTGGTCGCGGTCCGCTCGATCCACGAGCTGGTCTGGGCGCTGCTGTTCGTCAGCGTGCTCGGGCTCGACCCCCTGGTGGCGGTGCTCGCCATCGCGGTCCCGTTCGGTGCCCAGACCGCGAAGGTGTTCGGCGAGACGCTGGACGGCGTTCCGCGTCGCCCGCTGACGGCACTGCGCACGGCCGGGGCCCGGCCCGTACCGGCGCTCGGCTACGCGCTGCTGCCGGGAGCGGCGCCGCTGCTGCTGTCGTACTCGTTCTACCGCTTCGAATGCGCGATTCGCTCCGCGGTGATCCTGGGCGTCGTCGGGGTGGGCGGGCTGGGCCAGGAGCTCGTGGTCAGCCTGCAGTCTCGCAACTGGGACGAGGTGTGGACGCTCATCGGCGCGGTGTTGGCGCTGTCGGCGGCGGTGGACCTGTGGAGCTCGCGGCTGCGGGCCGACCTGGCGGTGGTCACCTGCTCGGACTGGTCCGGTGGCCGGGAGCGGGGCGCAGTGCGCCGGCGCAGCTCGCTGCGCGGTGGCGGGGCCGACGCCGCGCGCTGGGTGCGCGGCTCGGCGGCGGTGGCCGTTGCGGCGCTGATACCGGCATGGATGGTCTCGGACGTCTCGGTGTCCGGGCTCACGTCTCCGCGCACCCGGCAGCTGTTCGGGCGGCTGGTCGATGACCTCTGGCCGCCGGCCCTGCCGGCCGGCGGGTGGCCGCAGCTGTGGGGCGCCGTCGCCGACACGGTGGCCATGGCAGTGCTGGCCATGGCGGTCGCCGTCGCGCTGACCCTGGGGTTCGGTCCATGTGCCGCCCGGCCCCGCCCGAGTGCTTCCGACGAGCGGACGTCGCGGTGGCGGGCTTTGCCCCGTGCCGTCGCCTGGGCGGCGGCCCGAGCGGTGCTGCTGGTGCTGCGGTCGGTACCGCCGACGGTGTGGGCTGTGATCGCTCTCCTCGTGCTGTTCCCTGGTGTGCTGCCCGGCGCCGTGGCGCTCGGGCTGTACACCGGCGGCATCCTGGGTCGGCTGGTCGCCGAGGCCTGGGAGAGCCTGGACACCCGCTCGCGTGATGCGCTGCGCGCCGCGGGCACCCCGCGCTGGCTGGCCAGTGTCGCGGCGATGGTTCCGCCGTCCGCGCACCACTTGCTGACCTACACGCTGTACCGCTTCGAGATCTGCGTGCGGGACACCACGGTGGTGGGCGTGGTCGGGGCGGCCGGCCTGGGCCGCCTGTTTGCCGAGAACCTGGCGGTCTTCCGCTTCCCCGTGATCACGACGTTGCTCGTCACCTCGTTCGGGGTGAGCCTGGCCAGCGAGCTGGTCGGGCGGCGGCTGCGCCGCGCCGTCCAGGCCTGATCCCGAACGATTTCGGCCGGCGCACGGTGTGGGTCGCGGACTCTGTCGGTGGCGTCGCCTAGCCTCGGCACGAGCCTGGCACAAACGGGACGAGCCGCTTGAGCAGATAGGGGACGCGATGGCCACGGTGACCCTCACCGAGGACGAGATGGCCTTGTGCCCGGTGGTCGGCACCGCCACGCTGGTCCGCGGCCGGTCCCTGCGCTCCAAGGCGGTCGTCCGTCAGGGAAGCGTCGAGGACGGCGGCGCGGTGCACGGGGTGGTCCGCGCGGACGGCGAGCACGCGCCCTGGGTGAGCCTGCGTCGCGGCGCGGACGGCGCTCCTGCCGAGGTGGACGCCGAGTGCAACTGCGCCGAGCCGGATCCCTGCCGGCACGCGGTGGCGCTCCTGCTCGCCGCGCTGGCGGCACCGCGACGTCCGGAGCTGCGGGTGCTCTCGGGTGAGGTCCTCGAGGTGAGTCAGAACGGGGGCGTGGCTCCCGAGCGCCGCCGCGCCGCCTGGGAGCGACGCCTGGCATCGATCCTGGACGGCGCGAGCACCGCGGCCACGCCAGCTGCGGCCGCGTCCAGCCGCCGGGTGGGGCAGCCGCTCGCATTGCAGTTCGAGCTGACCGGCGATGCCCCGGCCCGGATCGCCGTACGTCCTGTCACGGTCGGCACGTCCGGATCGTGGGTGCGCTCGAAGATCACATGGGACGACCTCGACTATGCCGCCTATTACCACCGGCACCTGCCCGGCCGCCACCTCGCCCTCCTACAGGAGCTGAGGTCGCTCGTCGACCGGGAGAAGTACCGCTACGGGTACGAGAAGGTCATCTATCTCGACCAGATCAGCAGCCGCCGGGTGTGGGACCTGCTGGGCGAGGCGCAGGAGAGCGGCCTGCCACTGGTGATGGCCGGTCGGGCCGCCCTGCCGGTGCAGGTGCAGCCCGAGCCGGTACAGGCCCAGCTCAACGTCGTCAGGGTGGACGGCGAGGTCGTGGTCTACCCAGCCCTGCAGGCCGGTGAGGAGGGGCTGGTCGAGGTTCACTTCATCGGCGAGCCGGTCCACGGGCTGGCTTGGACCCGGCAGGACGGCGCAGGGCCGGCACTGGTGCTGGCCCGGATCGCCCAGGCCCCGCCGCCGATGTTCGTCTCGCTGCTCGAGTCGGGCCCGCTGCGCATCCCCGAGGCGGACGAGGAGCACTTCCTCACTCGCTACTACCCACAGCTGCGCCACGAGCTGGCGCTGGTCAGCCCGGACGGGTCGGTGCCGCTGCCGGAGCTCGCCCCCCCGCTGTTGGAGCTGACCGTCACCGGACTGGGCGCCCACCGGGTGCGGCTGGACTGGACCTGGTTGCACCAAGCCGGGGCGGGGGAGTATCGCCGCCCGCTCACCGAGGCAGCCCAAGCGGGCTCTGACGTGGACGGCGTGCCGCGGCAGGCCGTCGCCGAGGCGGTGCGGCTACTGGCCGACCTCCCGGGTCTGGTCGAGCACACCTCGCTGGGTCGCCGGCCGGTCTCGGGGATCGAGGTGGACGGGATGGCCACCGCCAGGCTGGTCAGCTCCGTCGTGCCGCTGCTGGAGGAGCTGCCCGGTCTCGCCGTCCGGCGTGTGGCGGACCTGCCCGACTACCGCGAGGTGGAGTCGGCGCCGGTGATCGAGTTCCAGGCCGGGGACGAGGCCGGGTCCGACAACGACTGGTTCGACCTGTCCGTCACGGTGACCGTTGACGGGCGAACCGTTCCGTTCCAGGAGCTGTTCATGGCCCTGGCCCGCGAGGAGTCACACCTGGTGCTGGACGACGGCACCTGGTTCAGCGTGGACCGCCCGGAGTTCGCCCAGCTCGCGCACCTGATCGCCGAGTCCAGGGCATTGCTGGACGCCCCGCCGGCGACAGTGCGACTCACTCGGTTCCACGCCGGGCTGTGGGACGACGTCGAGCAGATCGGTGTCGTGCTCGGGCAGGCCAAGCAGTGGCAGGAGGCCGTCCGGTCGCTGCGCAGTCTCGCCGACGCCCCGCCGGCCGTGGTTCCGACGGGGCTGGTGGCGGACCTGCGGCCCTACCAGGAGCAGGGTTTCGGCTGGCTGGCCACCCTGTTCGGGCACGGTCTGGGCGGGGTGCTCGCCGACGACATGGGCCTGGGCAAGACACTCCAGGCGCTGGCGATGATCCAGCACGTGCGAGAGCAGGGCCTGAGCGACCAGCCGTTCCTCGTCGTCGCGCCGACCAGTGTCGTCGCGAACTGGGCGGCCGAAGCGGCCCGTTTCGCTCCCGGTCTGCTGGTCACGACGATCACCGAGACCGCGGCACGGCGTGGTCACGATCTCGCCGACGCCGTCGCGGGTGCCGACCTGGTGATCACCTCGTACACCCTGTTCCGGCTGGAGTTCGAGGAGTATCGGGCTCGGCAGTGGGCGGGGCTGCTGCTCGATGAGGCACAGAACGTGAAGAACCATCGCTCGGCGGGGTACCGCTGCGCCAAGGAGCTGCCGACGCCGTTCAAGCTGGCGATCACCGGCACCCCGATGGAGAACAACCTGATGGAGCTGTGGTCACTGCTGTCGATCACGGCACCGGGCCTGTTCGCCCGCGCAGACCGGTTCACCGAGTACTACCGCAACCCCATCGAGCGGGAGCGCGACACCGACCGGCTGGCTCAGCTGCGCCGGCGAATGCGGCCGCTGATGCTGCGGCGGGGCAAGAGCCAGGTCGCAGCCGACCTGCCTGATCGGCAGGAGCAGGTGATGGAGCTCGAGCTGGCACCGCGCCACCGAACCGCCTACTCCAGGCTCCTGCAACGGGAGCGGCAGAAGGTGCTCGGTCTGCTGGACGACTTCCAGCGCAACCGTTTCGAGATACTGCGCTCGCTCACCGTGCTACGCCAGGCCAGTCTCGACGTGTCCCTGGTCGGCGCCGGGCAGGCGGGAGTCCCGTCGACGAAGCTCGACGCGCTGACCGAGCAGCTCGAAGGGATCGCCGCCGAGGGGCACCGGGTGCTGGTGTTCAGCCAGTTCACCCGCTTCCTGGGCCGGGCCCGGGAGCGGTTGGACGCTGCGGGCGTCGAGTACTGCTATCTGGACGGAACGACCCGCAACCGCCCCACGGTGATCAAGCGGTTCCGGCAGGGCACCGCACCGGTGTTCCTGATCAGCCTCAAGGCCGGTGGCGCAGGGCTCAACCTCACGGAGGCCGACTACGTGATCCTGCTCGACCCGTGGTGGAACCCTGCCACCGAGGCACAGGCCGTCGACCGCGCCCACCGCATCGGTCAGACCCGCAAGGTCATGGTCTACCGGCTCGTCGCCAAGGACACCATCGAGGAGAAGGTGATGGCCCTGAAGGCGCGCAAGGCCGAGCTCGCCGCCAGCGTCCTGGACGGTGAGGACTTCGCGTCGGCGGCGCTCACCGCGGACGACGTGCGGGCGCTCCTGGACTGAGCCGGCGGGAACCGACCGATCGACCTGCGCGTGACGACGGCGTGGCAGCCTGGGCTGATGCGCTTCCTGTTCCTTGCAGCGGCAGTGCTCTACCTCGCCATCCTGACCGTGGGCGCGGTGGGTGGTCGTCGTCGCCGAGTGGCTCGCTCGCGTCGGCGGTGACGGACGGGCCCTGGCTACCAGAGCGCCGGCCCTGAAGGAGATCGCCGGTCACGGGGCAGCGAGCGCACCCTCGACCCCGGGTTGCTCCACGGCGAGCGGGGCCCGCGCCCACGCCCGACGCGTCCGGATCGCCGCACCGCCCAGCAGAGCGACCAGCACGCCGATCGCCCCGACCAGCGCGAAACCGGCCGGGAAACCGACCTGGTCGATCGCGAACCCGGCCAACGGCGCACCGAGCGCCATCCCCGCGGTCATGAACGAACCGTGCCAGCCCATCGCCTCACCGAGCACGCGTTCCGGAACCAGGCGGCTGGCCTGGTCCACGGTGGCCGTGATGGTCGGGGCGCAGAGCAGACCGGCGACGAACGACAGGACGGCGAGCGACAGCGCCCCGGTGGCCAGTCCCATCGGCACCGTGACCAGCCCCAAGGCCGCGAGCAGCCAGAACGCCGAGATCGAACGGCGCAGCCCGCCGTACCAGAGTCCGCCGAGCAGCGACCCGAAGCCCCAGGTCGCGAGCACCCAGCCGATCGACTCCGGTTGTCCGAACGAGCGCAGCGCGGCGACGATCGCGATGTCGCTGCCCGCAAGCACGATCGTGGTGGTCGTTGCGGCCAGACAGACCGCGAGAAACCCCGAGCGGAACCACTCCGAGCGCCGGACGGTCCCCGCTCTGCGCACCGCGACACCGGCCGTCCCGAGCTCGGTGCGCTGCGCCGCGGCCGCGTCGTCCTCGGCCCCCGCGGCCGGCTCGCGATGCAGCCTCGGGTTGACAACCCACAGCACGACGCCGAACGCAACGCCGGTCATCTCGATCGCGAACAGCACCCACGAGGTCGTCCACGTGGTGGCGGCCCAGACTGCCAGGGCCGGTCCGATCATGAACGACAGCTCCACGGCTGAGCTGTCCAGCGAGATCACCGTGCGCCGGTCGTCATCCGGCACGGCGGACATCAGCGCCTGCCTGATGATCACGAAGACCGGAATGACGAACAGACCGGCAACCGCCGCCAGGGCCAGCAGCACCCAGTAGCCGCTGAACGGTGCGATCGACCAGCAGGCCGCGCCGATGACGAGCGATGGGACGACGACCCGGCGCAGCCCCAGCCGGTCGAGCAGCCGGCCCCGCCATGGGCCGCTGACCGCGATGGCCAGGGTCAGTGCCGCCGAGACCAGCCCGGCGGCGGCGTAGCTTCGGCCAAGCCCGGAGACGACGTGCAGGGTGAGCACGATGCCGCCGGCGAAGATTGGCGTCCGGACCAGGAAACCGAGCAACAGCAACCGGCGCACGGCCGACCGGCCGAGCACGCGACGATATCGCTCGAGAGCCATCGGACCAGCCTGACAGAGTCATCCCATGACTCGCGAACGAGTTTCTGGTGGACAGTTTCTCGAGGACACGCCCGCGTGTCCTCGAGAAACTGTCCACCAGGGGGGGTCGCTACGCCGGGGAAAGCCAGGCCATCCCGGGCAGGTTGCGGAGCAACCAGAACGCCAAGACGACGCCGAGCAGCCCCCAGACCAGCGCCGGTGGCAGGCTGGTCGGGTGCGGCGCACGCCGTCCGGTCAGCCGCCGCAGCCAGGCCACCCAGGCCAGCACGAGCATCGGGACGGTGAGCACAGTCAGGGGGTTTCGGGCGAGCGCGCCGCCCAGGTCGGCGTGCAGCAGGTCGTGGACGGCGCGCAGCGAGCCGCATCCCGGGCAGTACAGCCCGGTGGTGGCCAGGAAGGGGCAGAGCGGGTAGTGCCCGGGCTGGTTCGGGTCGACGGCGGCCAGTAGCAGGGCAGACCCGGCGGCCGCGGCGCTCACAGCGACGAAGGCCGCCGCCGCCCGCGCACCGGACGGGGCCACGAGCGCGGGTGGCGACCAGGTGGTCACGATGGCCTTCGTCAGACCGAGTTGCCGCTGAGGGCGGCAAGGCCGCCGAGGAGGGCGTAGAGGATGAAGACGATCGGACCGGCGATTGCCGACCAGATGGCGAACTTCTTCGCCTTCTGTGAGGAGTCGAGCGCTCCGGCGGCGTCGCCCGCGGTCCACTTGGTGTTGACCTGGGCGGCGAACACGATCGAGGCGATGCCCAGCGGCAGGCAGCAGAACAGTGTGGTCAGGATGGACCAAACGAGGTAGTTGGGCGGCGGGGTGCCGCCCGGACCGCCGAACCCGCCGGGCCCACCGCCCCCGAACTGACTGCCGCCGAACTGACCGCCGCCGAACTGACCGCCGCCGAACACCCCGCCGTATCCGGGGCCGCCCGGTCCCTGCGGCGGCGGGGTGCCGAAGCCGCCGGGCGGCGGCGGCGGTGGGGAGGTCGGTCCGTCGAACGACATTGCCAATCCTCTCGTCGTGGCCGCGCTGGGATGCGCGGGCCCGTTCCGAGAAGGGATCGGCACCAACGGGTGGACACTTTCGCGACGACACGCCAGCGTGTCGTCGCGAAAGTGTCCACCGGCTGGTGCTGGTGCGGTGCGGTGCGGGGCGGTGCGGTGCGGGGGCTGACCTAGCTAGTCGGTCAGTGCATGACGACCGGCGGGGAGTCCGGACCGCCGTCGTCCAGCAGGCGCGACTCCTCGTGGCGGCGCGGCAGGAAGAACGCCGGCACCAAGGTGAGCGAGACCAGTAAAGCGGCCACCCAGTAGGTGCTGGCGAACGCCTCCGCCGCCTGCGCCAAGCCCCTGGCGACGCCGTCCGGGCCACCGATCTGGGCCGCGATCTCGGGGTCCCGCCAGGAGGCGATCGCCGGCAGGGCGAGCTCGGCGTCCCGGAGGTGGTTGGTCAGCAGCACCGACATGATCGCCACCCCGACCGAGCTCGCGATCTGCTGCACGATGTTCAGCAGCGTCGACCCACGAGCCACCTCGTGCGACATCAGCGTCTTCAGCGCCGAGGTCATGATCGGCATCATCGTGCCGCCCATGCCCAGACCCATGACGAACAGGGTCGCGATGAGCACGGTGTACGACGTCGTCGAGGTGATCTGGGTGAGCGAGAACATCCCGCCGATGATCAGCAGCAGCCCGAACGGCACGATCCGACCGACCGGCAGCCTATCGGTCAGCGCGCCCGCGATCGGCATGGTGATCATGGCGCCGATGCCCTGCGCTGCCACCAGCAGCCCGGCGTCCAGCGTCGACTCCCCGCGCACCTGCTGGAAGTAGGTCGGCACCAGCAACAGGCCGCCGAAGAACGCCATGGCGAACAAGAACATGGTCGTGATCGCCACGGTCAGGTTGCGGTTGCGGAACAGCCGCAGGTCCAGCAGCGGGTGGGCCGGACGGAACGTGTGCAGCACGAAACCCGCGATCATCACCAGACCGATGCCCATCGTGGTCAGCACCTCGGCGTCGTTGATCGTGCCCTTGGACGGGATCGAGGAGATGCCATAGAGGAACAGCGCCAGACCCGGGGACATCAGCAGCACGCCCACGAAGTCCAGCGACTCGGTGGGGTGCGGCTTGTCCTTGGGCAGCGCCCACAGCGCATAGGACGCGGCCACGACCCCGATCGGCACGTTGATCAGGAAGATCCAGTGCCAGGAGGCATGCTCGATCAGCCAGCCGCCGAGGATCGGACCGAGGATCGGCCCGAGCAGCATCGGGACGCCGAGGATCGCCATCAGCCGGCCCATCCGGGCCGGACCCGCTGCCTTGGTCATGATCGTCATGCCGAGCGGCATCAGCATGCCGCCGCCGAGCCCTTGGAGCACCCGGAAGCCGATCAGCTGCCCGATCGAGTCGGCAGAGGCGCACAGCGCCGACCCGGCCGTGAACAGCACGAGCGCCATGATGTAGAGCCGCTTGGTGCCGAACCGGTCGGCGGCCCAGCCGGTCAGCGGGATGACGGTGGCCAGCGCCAGGGTGTAGGCGGTCACCGTCCAGGCCACGGTCGAGTAGGCGATCGGGTTGGCCGGGTCGGTGGCGAAGATGGTTTGGAAGACCGGCAGGGCGACGTTGACGACGGTGATGTCGAGGATCGACATGATCGCGCCGAGGACGACGACACCGGCCACCTTGAGGACGGCGGCGTCGATCTTCTCTGGGTACTTGATGGGTGTGGGCGCTGGCTGCGCAGGTGCTGACACGGTCGACCTCGTCGTGATCTAGGAACGATGACCCCGACGGAGCGACGACGCAGACACCGCCGCGATGAGGCCAGGTGAGGGAAGCCTAACGGGCGGGGTCAAGCGCGTGTCCTCGGGTCCCGCGGGCTGCGTGTCCGGCAGATCGGCCTTCGCCGCGTCCAGCGCGTGGTGGCTAGTCTCGACCGGATGGGACACGCGCCGACACCCGACCGCGAGTTCGACCTCGTCCTGGTCGGTGCGACCGGGTTCGTGGGCCGGTTGACCGCCGAGCACCTCGCCGCCCGAGCACCGGACGGCGTCCGACTGGCCCTCGCAGGCCGCTCCGCCGAGCGCCTCGACGCCCTGGCCGGTCGACTGCGTCGGCAGACGGGCGCACGGGTCGACGACTGGCCTCGGCTGGTGGTCGACGTCACGGATCCGGCGGCGGCGGCCGATCTCGCCGCCCGGACGCGGGTGGTCGCGACCACGGTCGGTCCGTACGCTCGCTTCGGCGAGCGCCTGGTCAGCGCCTGCGCGCAGGCGGGGACGCACTACGCCGACCTGACCGGCGAGGCACTGTTCGTCCGGCGCAGTATCGAGGCCAACCATGTTCCCGCAGGGCGCAGTCGGGCCCGGATCGTGCATGCCAGCGGCTTCGACTCGGTGCCCTCCGATCTGGGCGTGTGGCTCACTGCTCGCGCGGCCGCTGCGGACGGCGCCGGCACTCTGACCGAGACCACGCTGTACGTCCGCCGGCTCAAGGGCGGGATCAGCGGCGGCAGTTTGGACACCCTGCGCCAGCAGGTGCTCGATCACCGCTCTGCCGGGCAGTCGGCGGCCCCCAGGTCCCGGGACCGGCCGCGGATGCCGATCCGGCGTGACCCGGACACCGGAGGTCTCGTCCTGCCGTTCATGATGGGCCCGTTCAACAGCCTGATCGTGCACCGCTCGAACACCCTGACCGACTGGTCCTACGGCCGCTCCATGCGGTATAGCGAACTGCTCGATGCCGGCACCGGCCTTGGCGGGCTGCGCCGCGCCCTCGTGCTCGGCGCGGGACCGGTCGTGCTGGCGGCGGGCCTGGCGCATCGGCCCAGCCGTGCCCTGCTCGACCGGGTGCTGCCGGCGCCGGGGGAGGGCCCGAGCGACCAGGCGATGCGCGCGGGCCGGTTCGCCGTGGAGGTCATGGCCCAGACCACGTCCGCAGGGCGCTACCGCACTCGGGTGGCGGCCGACCTCGATCCCGGCTACACGGGCACGGCGGTGATGTTCGGTGAGAGCGCGCTGGCCCTCGCCTGCGACGACCTGCCGGACCGGGCCGGCGTCCTCACCCCCGCGACGGCGCTCGGGCACGCACTGGTAGAACGGTTGCAGGACAACGGTTTTACGCTGCAGACCCAGCGGCTCCAGGCGTGACGGACGAGCGAGGGCCGACGTCCATCACCGAGGCGACGGTGAAGATCACGGTGTATGGATCAGGGCCGTTCCCAGCCCGTCCCACGCAACGTGATCTTCATCGTGATGATGGGGGTCGGTAGCGTGATGAGGGAGCAGCGGTAACGTCGGCCCGTGCCGTGGGACGACCTCGAAGCCGGCGCGCCTCCCGCCGGGGAGCCGCCGCCTGATGGGTGTGCGATCTGTGGGCGGCTCGTCTCGAGGAGGACGCCGCGTGGGCGGCGTGGCTCGATGACCGCGACCTCGAGGACGTCGCACGGGTGCGCGTGCCGGCGGCCCGACGCAGCGTCGTCGTGTCGCGGGCCGCGCAACGCCTCGTCACCGGGCGCTACCTGGCCACCGATCCGCGGCGCATCGAGATCCATCGGACCTGCGATCGGTGCGGAAGCCGCTCGCACGGTCGTCCGCGACTCGCGCGTCCGCGACTCGCGGACGGCGGCGGCGGCCTCGACTACTCCGTCTCGCACCACGGCGAGTGGATCGTGCTCGCGGTGGTCGGGACCGGCCGCGTGGGCGTCGACATGGAGCGACGACGTCCGCTGCCCGATCTGGAGGCCCTCGCCGCAACCGTCCTCGGACCGGCGGAGACGGCCGAGTACGCCTCACTGCCCGAACAGGTCCGGCAGACGTGGCTGTACCGGGCCTGGGTGCGCAAGGAGGCGGTGGTCAAGCTGACCGGTCGTGGGCTCGATCTCGAGGTCAGCCTGGTGGACGTGCGCGGCGAGATCGCCGAGGTCTCGGGGGACGCGGCCAGGTCGGCGGACGTACCGGTCCGGCTCCGAGATCTCCCGGCTCCGGACGGTTACTGTGCGGCGCTGGCATCGACCCGCGCGGTCCATACGCTGCATTCGTATAGCCTCGACGCTGCGTTCACAGCGCCTCGCGGCTGACGGCGGGCCGGACGCCGGTGGCAGCCCGAGAATCGGACCGGCGGCTCACCTCGGTTCGGCCCCCGTCACGGCGTCTCGAACGTCCCCGGTGACCGCCCGTCTAGCCACGGCTCGTCGCGCGCGGGAGGCCACCGCCGCGACGGGTCGCTCCAACGGGCCCTGCCCGAACCGGCGCCGCCACACCGGCGCGAAGGCGATCGAGCACCCGACCATGACTAGCCAGAGGACGGCCGGGTAATCCTCCAGTAGGCCGCTCGCGAGCAGGACGATGTGGGCGCTGTACAGGGTGAGTGTCATGCCGCCGACGGCGGCGATCGGCTGCAGCGCCCGCAGTGCGGCCGGGATCCTCGTCACCAGGAGAGCTGCACCGACAACCGCCATGGCCGAACCGAGGGTGTGTGCCAGGTCGAGCGGGGTGTTCGCGTGCGGGCTGGGCAGCGCCAGGTACCAACAGGTTTACGTCGCGAGTGCGACTGCACCACCATCACCGTGAAGATCACGTTGCGTGGGCGCGGTACGTTTCGCGCCCGTCCCACGCAACGTGATCTTCAACGTGATCGCTGGACACGGCCAGGGCGGACGCCGGCCCGTAGGTTGCCGAACGAGCATCAGCCGACGTCACGGCGCCGGAAGCTGACCGACCCGGAGGCCATCAGGAGGATCGCTCCGACGGCCAGGGCCAGCAGAGGTGCCGCTGTGATCACCCCGCCCGGCAGCGCGGGCAGGTGGGCGAACGGGGAGAGGTCCTGTAACCAGGTCGGCAGTCCGAGCAGGGAGCCGAACTCGCCGACCACGAGGAAGAGCACCAGGGCCGCCCAGGCCAGGGACGTGAACTGGGGGGCCAGCCCGTATACGAGCAGGGTCAACCCGACGCACACCCACACGGCCGGCAGTGGGGCCAGAGCGGCGGTGCTGAGCTGGCTGATCTGCCCGCCGATGTCGCCGACGGCCAGCCCACGCACCAGGCCGACCGAGGCGCCGAGCACCACCAGAAGCCAGGCGGTTCCGGCGAGGGCGATCACCAGGTGGCTGCCCAGCCAGGTCCACCTACTGGTGGAGGTCGCCAGCAGCTGCTCCGCGTGAACCTCCCGCTCCTCCGCACGCAGCCGCAGCGTGGCGGCGATGCCGTACGCGGCGGTGATCAGGCCGGCGAAGGAGAACTCGGCGGCGAGGAACACGTCGGTCAACGTGCCGGTCCCCCCGCCGAGCTGGCGCAGCAGGTCGGCAATGGCCGGGTCGCTCATCATCTGCTCGACGCTGCCGGCGATCGACCCGAGCAGCCCGCCGACCAGGACGAACCCGACGCTCCAGCCGAGCAGGCTCCAGCGCTGCAGCCGCCAGGCCAGGCCGAGCGGGGTGCCCAGCCAGCGACCCGCCTGGGCCGGACCGGGGCGCGCAGCCAGCAGCCCCGCACCCAGATCACGGCGCTCGAGGAGGGCGAACGCCACCGCGACCAGCGCCACAGAGGCGACGATGGAGATCAGGACGGCGCTGAACCGGTTGCCGCCGTAGGGCTGCACCTTCTGGGACCAGCCGAGGAAGGACAGCCAGGACAGCCAGCCCGCGCCGTCCACCGCATCGGCCCAGGCCCGGAGCAGGAACGCGACCCCGAGGACGCCGATCGACAGCGCCCCGCAGCCCCTCGCCGTGGTCGTGAGCTGAGCGGCGAGCGCCGTCACCGCGGTCATCACCACACCGATCCCGAACCAGGCCGTGCCGAACGCCAGGGTTCCGACCGGGTCCATGCCGAGGGACAGCATGCCGGCCACGGTGACCAGGCAGGTCACCGTCACCGTCGCCAGGGCCAGTAGCATCGCCGCGACGAGCGGTGCCCGGCGGCCGACGACGCCGGCCCCGACCAGTTCGAAGCGGCCCTCCTCCTCCTCGGCGCGGGTGTGCCGCCGGACGATGACGTGAGTGCCCAGGGCCAGGAAGATGCCGCCCATCATCACGGACTTGAAGATCGCGAACGCGTCCGGACTGGTCGGGTTGGTGATCGGCCCGTACATCGCCAGCAATGCGGGGTTGGCGAGGATGCCGCCCAAGCCGGCGGTCACGTCCTCCGCGGTCGGGTAGAGCGCCAACGTCGCCTGGGCAGAGCTGATCGCCAGGGCGGCCACACCGAGAACGATCACCGGCAACAGCACCCGGTCACGGCGCACCGCCAGGCGTAGCAGAACGGTCGTCCCGGAGGTCTCGGCCAGGCCGGCCAGGGGCGGCCGGGCGGTCACGGCGGTCATGTCGGCACCTGCTCGTAGCTGCTCATGAACATCTCCTCCAGCGTCGGCGGGTGGCTGATCAGCGACCGGACGCCGCGCCGTCCGAGCAGCTCGACCAGCGCGCCGAGGTGCCCGGTGTCGGCGCTGACGCTCACCCGGTCGCCGTCCACACGCACGTCGTGCAGACCCGGCAGAGCGGCCAGCTCGTCGGCGCCGGGTGGGTGGTCGAGCGTCGCCTCCACCCGGGTGCGCATGAACGCCCGCAGCTCTGCCAGACTGCCGTGCTGCACGGTGCGGCCGGCCCGGATGATGCTCACCCGGTCACACAACCGCTCCACCTCCGACAAGATGTGGCTGGAGAGCAGCACGGTGCGGCCCTCGGCGCGCACCTCGTCGATGCACTCGGTGAACACTCTCTCCATCAGGGGGTCCAAGCCCGACGTGGGTTCGTCGAGGATGAGCACTTCGGCGTCCGAGGCGAGCGCGGCGACCAGGGCGACCTTCTGCCGGTTCCCCTTGGAGTAGGAGCGCCCCTTCTTGGTGGGATCGAGCTCGAAACGCTGAAGCAGGTGCTCCCGCTTGGCCGGGTTGATCCCGCCCCGTAGCCGGGCCAGGAGGTCGATCACCTCACCGCCGGTGAGATTGGGCCACAGGCTGACCTCGCCCGGCACGTAGGAGATCCGGGCGTGCAGCTGCTCGGCGTCACGCCAGGGGTCACCGCCGAACAGCGTGGCCTGGCCGCCGTCGGCGCGGAGCAGGCCGAGCAGGATGCGGATCGTCGTGGACTTGCCCGAGCCGTTGGGCCCGAGGAACCCGTGCACCTCGCCGGTGTCGACCCGCATGTCCAGGCCGTCCAGGGCCACCGTGGCGCCGAAGCTCTTGCGCAGGCCGGCGATCTCGATGGGTGCACTCATCCTTCGAGTCTGCCACCGCGGGGGGTGGCTGATGCGCTGCTGACGTCCCGCAGACCCGCGCGCTCGCTGCCGGCCTACCCCGAGGTCATCCCGGCGTCCGGGCGGCTTGACCGGCCTCGACGGCGAGCCGGTCGACCAGGTCGTTCATCGCGTCACCCGAGTGGCCCTTGACCCAGCGGAAGCGCACATCGCCGCGGCGGCGGACCACCTCGACCAGCGGCTCCCACAGGTCGCGGTTGGCGACCGGCTTGCGGGCGCTGGTGAGCCAGTTGCGATCCAGCCAGCCCTGCCACCAGTGGTCCCGGAAGCAGTTCACGACGTACGTCGAGTCGCTGACCACCAAGAGCGGGCTGTCGCTCAGCGCCCGTACGGCCTCCAGAGCCGCCGTGATCTCCATCCGCTGGTTCGTGGTGTGTGCCTCGCCTCCGCTGGCCTGACGTCCGTCATGGGTGGCCCAGGCCCAGCCGCCGGGGCCGGGGTTTCCCGAGCACGCGCCATCTGTGTAGACCTCCAGCGGCTCCGGGGCGGCCGGCGTGGGTGCCGGCAGGCCGGTCGTCGCCCGGTCGCCCTCTCCCGGGCCGGACGCCGCGGGCTCGCCGGCGCCGTGGCTGCAGCTGTCATGGGCCCACCGCGCAGAGGACCCGGTGGCCAGCGAGACGATCTGCTCACCAGGGCTGATCCGCGCCCTGCACACACTGCAGGTGGTGGCGTACTTGGCGGTCAATGGCACCGGGCCAGGGTACGGGCCGGCGCTGCGGGATGGCTCAGGACAGGCGCCCGAGGCATCCTGTACTCACGACGTGTTGCCCAGGGCAGCTCGCCAGGTCGACTCACGGGGAGGGGCAATGCCCGAGGACCAGACCGGCACTCGCCTACGCGACAGTGATCCTGTCACCGCACCCCTGGACGACGCGGGGTCGCCCTTCCTCGAGGACCACGAGGTCGATGACCCGCCTCGGCCGCCCGCGCCGCCCGATCACACGGGATCGGTGCCGGTGATCCGGCACGCCCGTGACGTCGGTGATGACCACGGCCCAGGGTTCCTGACCCGGCTGGTCGCGATCGTGCTCGCGGTGCTGATCGGGGTGGCCGGGGGTCTGGTCGCCGTGACCTGGTTGTTCGGCCGGACCGTGGACCAGCTCAACCCGTTCGACCGGACCACTGTCGACCGCTCGGGTGCGCCGGTGTTGCAGTCGCTGACCGACCTGAAGACCTACCAGGCAGCCTCCGGGTACTACGAGATCGTCATCGACCAGCAGACCGACGTCGAGAACCTTCCGTCGTTCCTGGCCGGTGAGCGGGTGATCTTCGTGGCCGCCGGCACCGTCGATGCCACGGTCGACTTCTCCGGGATCGGCCCGAACAGCGTGGCGGCCGACGACGGACGCACCGCCGTCACCGTCTCGCTGCCCGCCGTCCAGCTCGGCGCCCCGCAGCTCGACCTGGAGCGCAGCTATGTCGCGGGCCACCAGCGCGGGTTGCTCGAGCGGCTCAAGGACGCCTCCGGCAACCAGGGCGGCGGCCAGAACACCGAGGACCTGTACCGGATCGCCGAGCAACGCCTCGCTACGGCCGGCGCCCGGACCGACGACCTGAAGGAGCGTGCCCGGACGAACACCCGCGCGATGCTCACATCGTTGTTCAACCAGGTCGGCTACAGCCGGGTGACGGTCACCTTCGCCGACGAGTGATGCCTACGGCGCGACGACGTTGTTGCCCCACTTGAGGCTGGGGAAGATCGCAGCGGCGTTCGGGTTGGCGCCCGCGCCGTGGATGGTGAACTCGGCGTTGCCGCCATGCACCACGTTGAAGTAGGCCGAGTAGAGCACCTTGCCCGCGGCCGCTGCCGGGATCTCCTGGCCGATCTGCCAGGTCGAGGTGTTGTCGTACTTGTTCATCCAGGTGTTCATGCCCTTGATCCACGCCGGCGAGTCGCCCCCACCCTCGCTGGAGGGCTTGATCCCCCACTCGGGGAAGGCGAGCGGCTTGCCGCGCTTCTGAGCGAACTGGCGCCAGGCCTCGGGTCCGGTGGGGTTGCCGTTCCCGTCGCGCTCGGTGGCGGCGGCGTTCCAGCCCGCGACGCTCGAGTTCGCCTCGCCCTGGTAGTCGTTGTAGTAGTCCGGCGCGATCACGTCGACCACGTTGTCGCCCGGATACCAGTAGTCGATCGGCAGGCCGGTGTGGTCGCCGTAGTTCGGCGAGAACGAGATGTAGACCTCGGGAAGCGCCGCACGCAGGATTCCCGCGTACCGGGCGAAGGCCCTCTTGTAGTCCGCCGAGTTCTCGCGAGTGACCACCCAGTTGTCGTACCAGTCACCGTTCATCTCATGGAACGGTCGGACGAAGGTGGGTCCCTTGGCGCCCTTGCGGTTCTGGGCGATGACCCGCGCGGCGGCCCGCCAGCGGTCGTCGTAGGCACCGCTCGCTGCCGCGGCGTAGTTCTCGCCGCTGCCGAGCACCGTGCCGCCCACGGCGATGTCGACGGCGTGGTTCCAGTTCTGGTACTCCGACGTCAGCGAGGGGATGGTGCGCTGCACCTCGTCGTCGGTGTCGGCCCAGAAGGCGGCCAGGGTCACCGGCTGGTTCAGCCACTTCGACAGGCCGCCGTCCGCGACACCGAGCCCCGACGCGCCGCCGTACCAACCGCCCATCCTGCGCCCGTCGAGGACGACCCCCGGCTTGGCCCGGGTCGACTTCGCGGTGGCGGCCGTCGTCCGGGCCTTCCTGGTGCTCCTCGTCGCGGACGGCGCCTTGCTGCTGATCGTGGAGCTCTTCGAGGCGTCCGCGGTGGTCTTGTCGATCGTTCGGGGTGCGGAGAGCGGGGGCCGGGTGTGGCGTTCCTCGTTCGGCATCGGCCGCATTGCGGCGGTGTCCTCGACCGTGATGATCCGGTCCAGCCCGGGGATCGGGATCTGGCTGGTCGAGGCGACGGCCGCGCCCACGCCGAGAACGCAGAGAGTGATCGCGGCGGCACCGCGAAGGCGCTGGACCCGCTTGCGCTGGGCACGCAGCGAACGAACCTGCGAGCGGGGCTTGACGCGCTCGGCGACGACCGTAGGGGGGGAAGCGATGTGTCGACGACGACCCTTGGCATGCCGGCTACGACGGGGCAGCTCTCCGCTGCTCCCCTCGTCCAGATTCAGGTGGACCTCAACAGGGTGACGCTCATGCACCAGGAGAGTCTGGGGCGAGTCGCGGTCTTCGAGCCTTAGGCCACTGTTAACGGAATGTAACCGATTCGTTCCCGTCATCGTCGGCTGTGGCCGGCTGGCCACCGCCCCCCCTCCGAGACGTTGGGCGAGTCCGGGTCGTGCCGGACCGCCGTTCAGCCATGTCGCGGGAGACCTTATACCGGAACGTCGCTGATAGATGACACTGCGCACTCTGTGCCGACATCGACTCCCACCGTCAACAGTCGTCATCGAGTCGTGCTCGGGTCGTGCTCGGGTCGTGTTCGGGTAGAGGGGCGCGGGCGCCCGTAGGCTCGGCATATGGCGTTCGAGGGTTTTCCGCCCGACGGGGTCGAGTTCTACCAGCGGCTCGAGATGAACAACGACCGCGACTGGTGGGCCGAGAACAAGCCGGTGTACGAGCGCGCCGTCAAGGCGCCGATGCTGGCCCTGCTCGGCGAGCTCGAGGAGGAGTTCGGCCCGGCCAAGCTGTTCCGTCCCCATCGCGACACCCGGTTCTCGGCTGACAAGTCGCCGTACAAGACCAGCCAGGGTGCGTTCGTCACGTCGGCGGGTGGCATGGGCTGGTACCTCCAGCTCGCCGGGGACGGCCTGTTCGTCGCCGCGGGCTTTCACGACCACGCCCCGGACCAGGTGGCCAGGTTCCGATCGGCTGTGGACGATGACAGGAGCGGCGAGGAGCTGCGCGGAATCGTGGCGCAGCTGCGGTCCGAGGGGGTCGACGTGGGCGGCGACGTGATGAAGACCAAACCGCGCGGCGTCCCCGCCGACCACCAGCGGATCGAGCTGATGCGCCACCGCTCTCTGACCGCCGCCCGCAGCCACGGTGAGCCGGCGTGGCTGGCCACCCGCGAGGTGCTCGACCGGGTGCGGGAGGACTGGGGCACGATGACCCCGCTGGTCCGCTGGCTCGACGAGTTCGTCGGGCCGGCGCTCCCGCGGGAGCCCTGACCAGAACCCCCTTGGCGGGCATCGCAGGGGCGCGATGGCGAGATCGGGGGTGGATCAGGGCCATCTCAGGGCTGGCACCTGATCCGCGCAGGCCCGGATCAGCGCAAAGTAGATATATGACCACCAACCCTTCCCCCGACGACCCTCTATCCATCCCCCCGGCAACCCCGTCCACTCCGAGCACTCCCTCCGCGGCGCAACCGGTTTGGGGTACTCCTGCCGACCAGGAGCCGGCCTCCCCGCCGAGCGGGTACGGCAGTGAACCCGGGCCGAGCAACGGGCCGGAGGGCTACGGCACGGGGTCCGGGCCTCGTCCGGCACCGGCCGCCGGCTTCTTCGAGGCCTTCCGCCGGCTGGACGTCGTCCGACCCGACCAGGGCCGGATCGTCGCCGGCGTCTGTGCAGGTCTCGCGCGGCGCTGGGGGATCAGCCCGGTGGCCGTGCGAGTGGTGTTCGTCCTGGTCAGCCTGCTCGCCGGTGCCGGGCTGTTCCTCTACGGCGTGGCGTGGATGTTCCTGCCGCAACCCGACGGGCGGATCCACGCCCAGCAGCTGCTCCAGGGCACGGTCACCGCGGGGTTTGTCGGCGCACTGCTGGCGATCATCGCCGGTGTACCGTTCGAGGGGCTCGACCGGGGTCCCGGTTGGGTGCCGGTCCTGCTGATCGCTCTGGTCATCTGGCTGCTGGTTCGTCGGCGGCAGGCCTCCAGGAGGGGCTGACGGTCCACCCTCCTGGCATACCTGCCGATCCTGAGCCTGGAGGGCGGACAGTCCGTCGACGCCGCAGAGCCCGGAAGGCAGGATCCTGTGAACTCGGCAAGTGGCCCCACAACCGGACGGGAGCGGGGAGCGGCGCCGGCTCCACACGCACTCGAGCTCAATGACTCCGGTCACTGCCCGGTCTGTGGTGCCCCGCTCGACTCGCCGATCTGCCGAGGGTGCGGCGTGGACCTGTCCGGCGCCCGGGGCGCCCGGTTGTGGCAGATCTCCCAGCAGGCGGCCCAGCTGCTCGCCGAGCGGGAGAGCCTGCTCGCCGAGCTACGGTCGGCGGCCCGGCCCTCGCCGGCACCCGGACCGGCCCCCGCACCGCCACCCGGACCAGCACCTGGGCCGCCACCCGGACCGCCACCCATACCCATCGCACGGCCCCCATCGCTGGTCTCCCGGATCGGCGTCCAGGGCCTGCTGGTCGCCCTCGGCGCGCTGCTGGTCGCAGTCGCCGGCATCGTCTTCCTGGTCTTCGCCTGGGACCGGCTGTCCCTCGGTGGCCGCGCCCTCGTGGTCGGCGCCCTCACCCTGGCCGCGATGGCCGGTGCCACCAGGCTGCGGCCTCGCCTGCCCGAGACCGCCGAAGGGATCGGTGCGATCGCCACGGTCCTGGTCCTCGGCGACGCCTGGGCCATCCGGGCCACCGGACTGTTCGGTACCGATGGGTGGAACGGAGTCGGCTACGCGGCCCTGGCGACGGCTGCTTGCGCGGCGGTCCTCGTCGCCTGGGCACGCATAGGTGGCGTTCGAGCGGGATCGCTGGTCGCGGTCATGCTGGCGCCGTTCTCGGTGGTGCTGGCCGGAAGCTGGATCGTCTCGCGGGGCGGCGAGGACCTGACGTCGGTAGCCGGGCTGGGGTTGGTGGGGGCGGCGGCGCTCGGCGCGGCCCGAGTCAGCACGCCGGTGCCGTGGCGGGCCGAGCGCGCGATCTTGCGCTGGAGCGGTGTCGTGTACTGGGTGGTGGCCCTCCTCCTGCTTCCGGTCTGGACCCTCGCCGGTCCGGGCCTGGGCACGCTTGTCCTGCTCGGTGCGTCCGCAACCGCCGTGCTACAGATCTGGGCGGACCAGCGCCGGCTCACGGTGCCGGGCACCGACGCTGCTCCCGCGGGTGGTCATCAATGGTGGTCGCTGGGTGCCGGGGTCGCGCTCGCTCTGGCCGCGGTCCCGGCCGGGGTTCGGCTGATCCGCTGGCTCGACGTCACGGCCGAGCCGCTGCTCGCCGTTGTGCCCGTCACGTCCGCCGTGATCGCTCTACTCGCGAGCCGGACCAGCGGTCCGGGGCGGGCGGTGCACCTGCTCTCACACCGGTGGGCCGTGCGCGGTGCCCGCGGTGTCGCCGTGGTGGCCGCGGTACCCGCGGTGGCAGTGGTGCTGGCGGTTCTGCTCGCGGTGGTTGAGGCGTCGAGCGACCTGTGGCAGTCGGGCGCCGGTACGGCGCTGCGGGACGCGCTCCCGGCACTGAGCGACGTCCTCGACGCCGACGATGTGGCCCGTGTCCACGGCTATGCCGTGGCCGGGCTGCTCGGCACCGGCGCCGTGCTCGGCCTGTCCCGTCCATTCCGCTGGGCGGCGCCCGCCGCCGGTCTGGTCGCCGCCGGCCTGGTGGTCGCGCCGTTCGTCCCCGCCCTGCCCGTTGTCGCCGTGCTGATCACCCTGCTGCTGATCGCCGTCCTGGCCGGGCTGCTCGCCCGCCGGGTGCGCCTGCGCCCACCGACGTGGCTGCCTGCCGGACCCTGGCGCGCCGCCCTGGTGGCGCGGACGGCGCTGGGCCTGGCGATCGCCGCTGGAGCCACCGCGGTGCTCTTGTCCTGGACGGTTCGTGCTCTGTGCGTTCCGGTGACCGTGGTGGCCGCGGTGGCCTTGATCGGACTGCGGGAGGTGCTGCCGGCCCGGAACCGGCCCGCGCTGGCGGCCTTCTCGGTTCTCGCCGCGACACTCGCCGTCGCCGCGCTGTCCGCGGTTCTCGAGTTGCCCGACACGGCGGGCGCGCGGGTCGACCTGTTCGATGTGGGGGGTCCTGCTTGGCTCGACCCGCGCGTGGCGGGCATCACCGCCGCGCTGCTCGGCGCCGTCCTCGCTGGTCTGCCCGCCCCGGATCGGTGGCGTGAGATCACCGCCGAGCGCGCGTCGGGCGCCGTCACCGGCATGGCCCTAGCGGCGGTTCCTGTCCTCGCGCTGCTGGCCGGAGAGGGTGTCGCCTGGGGTGCTGCCGGAGCGCTCATGGTCGGTGCCGCCTTCCTGCTCGTGGCCGCAGTGGCGGCGTTTCACCCGGCGAGTGCGGGATCTCCGGCCGGAGCGCGGCCGGCGCTGCTCGGGGCGGGCCTGGCTCCGGTCGCGGTGGTGGTGACGGCGATCGCTCCGCAGCTGGCCGAGCCCGACCCGAACGGGCGCACGATCCGGATCGTCGCCGCCGCCGCGATCGCGGTCTGCGGGCTGGCGATCGGGGTGCTGGGGGCGTTCGTGGGGAACCGGTCGGGACTCGATCGGCGGATACCGGCAGCCGAGCTCGGCACGCTGGTCCCGCTGGTGCTGGTGGCCCTGCCCGTGGTCGGCGGGCCGCTGGCGGACTACGCCGATCTCGGGTCGACCGCCTGGTCGGACCGGCAGGCGTGGATAGCGCCCCTCCTGCTCGGCGTGGCGGCAACGGCGCTGGCCATGGCGCCGGCGCGGCGCCGGCTGGCGTGGCTCGGCTGGTTGCTGCTGTCGGCGTCCAACGCCTTTCGGCTGCTGGCCGGTGGCGTGGACCCGGGGGATGCCGTCGAGGCCTACACCCTGCCCCCCGCCCTGGCGCTGCTCGCGGTGAGCGCTGTGCGCCTGCGGCTGGACCGCGAGGGCACCCCGCGCAGCACGCTGCTGCCCGGGCTGTCGCTCGCGGTGCTGCCCAGCATCCTCGCGGCGCCGACAGGACCCTGGCAGCGCCCGGCCCTGCTGATCGCTCTGGGGGCGCTCGCGTTGGCGGCGAGCCGGCTGGTCGATCGTCGCCTGCGGTGGGCCGTCGCCGTTGGAGCCACGTCGGCCGCCGGAGGTGCCGTGCTGGCCCGCGCGGGTCATGCGCTGGTGACCGAGACCGAACCTGGTTGGCGCCAGCTCGAGGCGTGGGCGCTGCCAGGGGCCGCGGTCGTGCTGGCAGCGGGCGTGCTCTGGTTGCGCAGTGACACTCAGGTGAGGTCCTGGGGTCCGCTCGGCCCTGGGGTCGCGCTGTTGCTCGGTCCGTCACTGCTGGCCGTGCTGGACGGCGAGCCGGTCTGGCGGGTGGCGGCCCTCGCCGTCCTGGCCGGTGCCGTCGTGGCGGCGGGCTCGGTGGCCCGGCTCCAAGCGCCCGTCGTGCTCGGGGCGGTGGTGCTCGCGCTGCACGCCGTGGTCCAGCTCGGACCGTGGGTGGCCAGGGTCATCGCGGGCCAGCCGCGGTGGCTGGCGCTCGCCGTGGTCGGTGCCGCGCTGCTCGCGCTGGGCGCTACCTATGAGCGCCGGCTGCGCCAGCTGAGGGCGATCCGGCTCCGAGTGTCCGGGCTGCGCTGACGGCGCGCGTTCTGCGTGCTCGCCGCCCGGGCGACCTCGACCGCTGTGGGGTGAACCTTCTCGCAGAACGATGTCGCGGATCCGCGACGTCGCGAATCCGCGACATCGGTCGGCAAATCATGTCCGGGGCGTGCCGTCGCCGCATGTGGTCGAGCGACGCATAAGGTGCCCACTCCCGTGTGGCAGGGTGGCCGAGTGTTCATGAGCATCAGCCTCGCGGGCGCATCGCTGGATGCCCGGGATCTGCTCGATGCACGGGACCTGCTCGATGCACGGGACCTGGGGTTTCTGCTGCATAAGCACCCGGATCGGGTGCACGTCGCCGACCTGCCGTTCGATACGGCGTATGTCTACTACCCGCAGACCGATCGGCAGCGGTGCACGGCCGCCCTCCAGGTGGAGGTCGACCCGATCGGCCTGGTCCGTTCGAATCGTTCGATGCCAACGGGTTTCACGCTCGGCCAGTACGTGAACGACCGGCCGTACGCGTCGTCGTCACTGTTGTCGGTGGCGCTCGCACGGGTGTTCCGCACCGCGCTTCAGGGCCGGTGCGCGCCCCGCCCCGACCTGGTCGACAGGAGCCTCCCGCTGTTGGTTGAGGTGCCCGCCTACCTGGTGAGCCTGGACTGGTCCACCGCTTGTTCGCTCCGCTCGGCTGGCAGGTCGAGGCCACCACCCCACCCCTCGACGACCAGGTCCCCGGATGGGGTGAGGCGCCCTACGTCGACCTGACCCTGACCGGGACGATGTCGCTGCGCAGCGCCCTGTCACACCTGTACGTGCTGCTCCCCGTTCTCGACGACTCCAAGCACTACTGGGTCGGCCCCGACGAGGTCGACAAGCTGATCCGGATGGCGGGCGGCTGGCTTGCGGCTCATCCGGAGCAGGAGCTGATCACCCGCCGTTGCCTGGCCCACCAGCGGGACTACGTCGCCGACGCCGTGGACCGGCTCGCTGCCCTGGACGACTCGGTCGCCGCCGAGCCGGACCCCCGGGGCGCTGGGACTGCCGACCCGCACAGAGCCGAACCGGAGAAGGCGCCTCCGCTGGCGCGGCAACGGCGAGACGCCGTCCTGGCCGAGCTGCGCCGGGTGGGCGCCCGCAGGGTGATCGACCTCGGCTGCGGAGACGGGGTCCTGCTGGCAGCTCTCCTGGGGGATCCGACGTTCACCGAGGTGGTCGGCGCCGACGTGTCGGCCCGCGAGCTCGCCCGCGCCGAACGACGGCTGCGGCTGGACCGGCTCCCGGATGCCCAGCGGGCACGGATGACCCTCGTCCAGTCCTCGCTCACCTACCGCGACGCTCGGCTCGCCGGGTACGACGCCGCTGTCCTGATGGAGGTGATCGAGCACGTCGACCCGCCGCGGCTGCCCGACCGTGCGGGCTGCGTCTTCTCCGCGGCCAGGCCGGGCGCGGTCGTGCTCACCACTCCGAACATCGAGTACAACGTCCACTACCCGAGGCTGACTCGGGGTGGGTTCCGCCATCCGGACCATCGGTTCGAGTGGACCCGGGCCGAGTTCGCCGACTGGACGGCGAGCGTGGCCGCCGACCACGGATACCGGGTACGGGTCGAGCCCGTCGGACCCGTGGACCCGCAGGTGGGCGCGGCCACCCAGCTGGCCGTCTTCGAGGTGGAGTCGTGAACGGTCACCAGCTGGGACTCCCGCGGCTGAGCCTGGTCGCTCTGGTCGGCGTCAGTGGTTCGGGCAAGTCCACCTTCGCCGCGCGCCACTTCGGGCGCTACGAAGTGATCTCCAGCGATGCCTGCCGAGGCATGGTCGCCGACCACGAGAACGACCAGGCCGCGACGAAGGACGCCTTCGACGTGCTGGGCTACATCGCCGGGAAGCGGCTGGCCGCCGGACGGATCTCCGTCGTCGACGCCACCAACCTGACCGGGCAGGCCCGCCGGGCGGCGCTCCACCTGGCCAAGGAGCATGACGTCCTGCCGGTGGCGATCGTGTTCGACCTGCCGTTGCGCCTGGCGCTGGAGCGGCACCGGTCGCGCACCGACCGTCCGTTCGGTGAGGAGGTGATCCGTCGCCAGCAGGACCAACTCAGACGGAGCGTGAAAGGCCTGGCCCGGGAGGGGTTCCGGATCGTTCACGTGCTCACCGATGTCGAGCAGGTCGAGGCGGCCGAGGTGGTCCGGGAGCGACTGCTCAACGACCGGCGGGACCTGAGCGGACGTTCGACGTGATCGGTGACGTGCACAGGTGCCGCGCCGAGCTCGAGGAGCTGCTTACCCGCCTCGACTACCTGCTGGTCCGGGATGCCGAGGGCCGCCCGGTGGACGCCGTCCACCCTGCGGGCCGCACCGCGGTCTTCGTGGGTGATCTGGTCGACCGTGGCCCGGACTCTCCCGGCGTCCTGCGCCTGGCGATGGGGATGACCGCGGCCGACCACGCCTTGGCCGTGCCCGGCAACCACGAGAACAAGCTGGTCCGGGCGTTGCGTGGGCGCGCCGTCCAGGTCGGCCACCGTCTCGCCGAGACGCTGGCCCAGCTGGCCGCTGAACCGCAGGAGTTCCGCGCCGCTGTCGAGCAGTGGTGCTACGGCCTGGTCTCGCACCTGGTGCTGGACGACGGCCGGCTGGTGGTGGCCCATGCCGGACTCAAGGAGGCCTACCACGGGCGCGCCTCCGGACGGGTGCGCAGCTTCGCCCTGTACGGCGATACGACCGGCGAGACCGACGAGTACGGGTTGCCGATCCGCTACCCGTGGGCCGAGGACTACCGAGGCCGGGCGATGGTGCTCTACGGGCACACTCCCTAGCGGGCCCAACGTCACGCCGTGCCCGTCCTAAGTGGGCACAACGTCACGCCGTGCCCGTCCGGGGTGGGCCCAACGTCACGCCGTGCCCGTCTAGCGGGCCCAACGTCACGCCGTGCCCGTCCGGAGTGGGTGCAGCTCAGCCCGACTTGCGACGAAAGGCGCGCTGTGGCTTAGCGGGCGCGCTGTGCGGGGCCCGGGCCTGGGGGTCGGCCGAGGCAGATCCGCCGTGATGCCCGAACTTCTTGCGGTCCAGTGCCTCCCGGAACTTGCGCCGCGTGGCGTCCACGGCGCTCTCGGCGCCGTCAGGACCATCGGCGGGGGGGTCGGATGGGGTACTGCCCGTATCGCTCATGGAGCCCATGGTGTCCTACGGCTCCCACCGCGAGCCACCTCGCTTGGGGGAGCCGGGCGGGGCGGACGTCAGCTGAACGGCGCGGGGTCTCCGGCGCCGACCCGCAGCACCTGCGCGACGCCGTCCGAGAAGTCGACCACCGTGGTGGGCTCGGTGCCACACTCACCGGAGTCGATGACCGCGTCGACCACGTGGTCGAGGGCCTCCTTGACCAGCCAGCCGTCGGTCAGCGGCTCGTCCTCGCCTGGAATCAGCAGGCTCGAGGTGAGCATCGGCTCACCGAGCTCGGTGAGCAGGGCCTGCGGTACCGGGTGGTCGGGGATGCGCACACCCACGGTGCGCTTCCTGGCGTGTAGCAGCCGCCGCGGCACCTCCCTGGTGGCCGGGAGGATGAACGTGTACCGGCCCGGAGTGGCCGCCTTGATCGCCCGGAACACGTAATTGTCGACCTGCGCGAACTGGCCGAGCTGGGCGAAGTCCTTGCACAGCAGAGTGAAATGGTGCCGGTCGTCGAGGTGACGGATCCGCACGATGCGTTCCTTGCCCTCAGCGTTGCCGAGCGCGCAGCCGAGGGCGAACACCGAGTCGGTCGGGTAGGCGATCAGACCGCCGTCCCGGACGATCTGCACCGCCTGGGCGATCGCGCGAGGTTGCGGGTTGCGCGGGTGGACGTCGAAGTACCTGGCCACGCCGTGAGCCTAGCCCCGACGCCCCGGGGCAGACGCGGCAGCACCGGCGTCAGCCTCGTGATCCACTTCCGGATTCGCCACAACGACTCCCGCGTGCTGCGCGAAACGGGCATGGCGCCTGGCCGGGTGGGGGTGTGGTGAACCCGGAAGTAGATCACGGTCCGCTGAGCCGTGGTGAGCAGATCGGGACGGCTCCGCGCGCATCGGCTCGGCCGCGGGGCTGGTCCGAGCGCGCAGGACAGCGGGCGCTGCTCGAAGATCTCGCCGTTCGCCACGTACCCTGAACCGATGAGCCAGAACGCCGTCCAGGTGATCACGGCCCGCGAGGTGCCGCTCGGTGGGTTGCGGGCGATGACCGTGCGTCGCACCTTGCCGTCCCGGGAACGGGCCTTCGTCGGGGCCTGGTGCTTCGCCGACCACTACGGGCCGGACGACGTGTCCGTGACCGGTGGCATGGACGTCGCGCCGCATCCGCACACCGGCCTGCAGACGGTGAGCTGGCTGTTCTCCGGCGAGATCGAGCACCGCGACTCGGCCGGTGTGCACGCCCTCGTCGAGGCCGGTCAGATGAACCTGATGACCGCCGGTGCCGGCATCTGCCACAGCGAGGTGTCCACGCCGAGAACGACTGTCCTGCACGGAGTCCAGCTGTGGGTGGTGCTGCCCGCCGAGGCCGCCGACGGCCTGCGGGAGTTCCAGCATCACGTGCCGGACGCCGTCCGGCTGCCCGCCGGCGACGGCAAGGTCGAGCTCCTGGTCTTCGTCGGCGAGCTGGCCGGGTCGCGCTCCCCCGTGCGGACGGCGACTGCCCTGCTGGGCGCGGAGATGACCCTGTCGCCGGGGGCGCGGTGGGAGGTGGACGTGCGGCCGGGCTTCGAGCACGCGGTTCTGGTCGACGGCGGCCGGCTCACCCTGCAGGGGACGGAGCTGGCGCCCGCCCAGCTCGGGGTCCTCGACGCCGGGCCGGACCGGCTGGCTCTGGCCAACCCGGGCACCGAACCTGCCCGCGCGATACTGCTCGGCGGCCAGCCGTTCGCCGAGGACGTCATCATGTGGTGGAACTTCATCGGCCGCACCCAGGAGGAGATCGAGACCTACCGACAGCAGTGGCAAGGGGGTGCCGGCGGTGACGCCGAGCGCTTCGGTCAGGTCGCGGGGTACACCGGGAAGACCTCATGGATCCCGGCGCCGGAGCTGCCCAGGGTCCGGCTGCGAGCGCGCGGGCGGCTGGGGCGGCGTTGACCGGCGCGACGGCCCAGCTGACCATCACCGCCGACCAGCGCCGGGCCAGGCTCGCCGAGCGTCACCGGCTGCTCCCCGAGCGGCGGACCGACGACGTCCCGACGATCGCCACCGACCTGGTCGCGCTGCACTCCACCGACCCCGTGACGGTGTACCTGTCGACCCTGGCGCGGATGGCGACCCCGGGCATCCCGGCGGTCGAGGACGCGCTGTATACCGCCCGAGCCGTCATGCGGCACCACGTGATGCGCCGGACCCTGTGGGTGACCACGCCTGAGGTGATGCGCCTGCTGAATGCCACCACCACGGCCCGCTACGCGCCGGCCGAGCACCGGCGCCTGGTGAAGATGCTGGAGGACAACGGCATCGAGGACGGCGACACCTGGCTCACCGCGGCGAAGCGCGACGTCCTCACCCTGCTGCGGGACGAGGGCCCGATGGCGGCACGCGCTCTGGGGCAGCGGGTCCCGGCGCTGGCCCACCCTCTACACTTCGGCGCCGGAACTCGCTACGAGGGAGTGCAGTCGGCGCACAGCCGGGTGCTGCTCCAGCTGGGGTTCGAGGGCGCGCTGCTCCGGACCCGCCCGATCGGCAGCTGGGTCAGCGGGCAGTACACCTGGGCCGCCACCGAGTCCTGGCTGCCCGGTTCACTCGACCCGGTGGACGACGAACGCGGCGCCGCTCGTGAGGCGGCCCGGGCCTGGCTGCTCGCCTTCGGCCCCGGGACGGCCGCCGACCTGCAGTGGTACATGGCCTGGACGGCGACGATGACCCGGCAGGCCCTGGCGGACGCCGAGGCGGTGGGGGTGCGCCTGCCGGAGTCCGGGCCCGACGAGGGCTGGATCTCCCCCGAGGACCTCGACGCCGACTGGCCGACCAGGTGCCGACCGTGGGTCGCCGTCCTGCCCGGGCTCGACCCGACCACGATGGGCTGGAAGCAGCGAGAGTTCTACCTACCGGCCGCGGCCGCACCGGTCTTCGACAGCAACGGGAACGCCGGGCCGACGATCTGGGTGGACGGACGGGTGGTCGGCGGCTGGGCGCAGACCAAGGACGGCGACACGCGGCTGATCTGGTTCGGCGCCGTGCCGGCCGCCAGGCGCCGTCAGGTGAAGGCCCGGCTCGAGCAGGTACGTGACTGGGTCGGCGATGCCCGCTTCAGCGTGCGCTTCCCGGCGCCGTACACCAAACCGCTCCTGACGGGCGAGCAGGCCGTCATGGAGGCGCATGGGTGACGGCGTGGCTCACCTTGCGGCAGATGGAGGTCATCGACGCGATCTCCTCGGGGCTGAGCAGGTCGACGAAGTACCGCCGGACCGCGTCGACGTGGCCGGGGGCCGCCTCCCGGATCGCCGCGAGGCCCGCATCGGAGACGAACACCATGGTGCCGCGCCGGTCGTTGGGGTGCTCCGCGCGGGTGACCAGGCCGCGCTGCTCCATCCGCCGCAGATGGTGGGCCAGCCTGCTGCTCTCCCAACCGATGCGCTCGCCAAGGTCTCGCACCCGCACCCCGAGGCCCTCCGCCTCGGAGAGCACCACGAGCACCGTGTAGTCGGCGTGTGAGAGCCCGTGCCCGGCGAGCTGGTTCTCCAGGGCGCGCTCGAGGTGGCGGTGCATGTCGAAGAACGCCCGCCACATCGCCTGCTCATCCGCGTCGAGCCACCGGGTCTCGGACATGGGCGAAGTGTAGGGACTCGGCGCCCGGCGGGAGTGCCGTGGTGGATCAGCCGGCGACCAGGTCGCGGCGGGTGAACCGGGCCCCGGCAGCCACCATGCCGCCGACGGCGAGCGCTGACAGCACGGCCAGCACCCCGCCGTCCACGCTGTCCACCGGCAACCGCCCGGTGTGCTCCAACGGCGACAGCTCTCGTGCCCACGCCGGCAGCTGCAGCGTCTCTGCGAGCATCACCACGACCGCCGCCCAGGCCAGCACCACCCAGCCGACGGCCGCCAGCCGCGGCCGCAGCGCGTAGCCGACCGCGGCGACGGCGGCCAGCAGCAGCACAGACGGCAGGTACGCGAACGTCGCCGCCGTTGCTCGGGGAAGCTGGGCGACGTCGTCCAATGACAACGAGGTGCCCGCCCCGATGGCGACCCCGCCGGCCAGGAGGATCAAGCCGGCCTGCACGGCCAGCGTCGCCGCCAGCCCGACCCACCACCGAATCCTGCCGACGGGAGCCGACAGCACGAGCCCGAGGCGACCCTGTCCCTCCTCGGCCGCGGCCCGGGCGATCAGCTGTACTGCTGCCGCGCCGGCCATCAGGGCCACGGTGGCCGCCGACAGCGAGACCATGGCGTCCTCGATCGCCGAACCCAGATCGCCTGTCGCCCCGAATATCTCGGCCATCTCGGGGCTGGCGGCCACGATGTCGCTGGCCTCGCGCGTGAGCAGCCCGAAGGCCAAGCCCCAGACCACGACCCCGACCAGCCAGCCGAACAGCGGCCCGGCGCCGATCCGCCAGGTCAGGCCGACCGGCCCTGCCAGGGCGGGCGAGGCGCCTGCCGGCCCGGCCCTGGCCGCGACCAGCCCGCCGCCCAGGTCGCGGCGTACCCGCAGAACGAGGGCGGCGATCAGCTCGAGCAGGCTCAGGACTGCCAGTGCCATCAGCGGCCAGAGGCGCCACGGCCCATACGGTCGTACCTCGGCGAGCCAGCCCATCGGGGTCAGCCACACCGCGTCGATGTCGCTGCCGTCGACGACCGCCCGGACCAGGTAGGTGGCCGCGAGGACGCCGAGCGCCAGTCCGTAGGCGGTCCTGGCTTGAGCGGCCACCTGTGCGGCGAGCAGGCCCAGCCCGGCGCAGCTCAGCAGGTACAGGGTGAGCGCCAGGGCGTACCGACCTGACCCGGCGACGTCCAGGCCGGCCCAGACCAGACCGGCCCAGGCGAGCAGTCCGCCCACGAGCAGCGCGAGAGTGGTGACCGCGCCGGCGGCGCCGAGAGGTGCCAGCCGGCCCACCGGGGTCGCGGTGACCAGCTCGGCGCGGCCGAGATCCTCCTCCGTCCGGCTGTGCCGGACGGCCAGGTGAATCGCCAGTGCCGGCAGCAGCAGGATGGCGAAGAACCCCATCTCGTAGGTGGTGATCCCGCCGATGCCGCCCAGGTCGTAGCCGCGGCCGTTGAAGGCCATGGACACCCGGGACGCACCGACCGTGCTCTGGTACACCGCACGCTCGGCGTCGCCGCCGTACAACGCGGCGATGCTGTGTGCCGTGGCCGCGACCAGGGCCGGGGCGACCAGCGCCGCTGAGAGCAGGCCGAATCGTCCGGTGCGCAGCTGGATCAGGGCCAGGCGCGCCGTCCCGGTCCAGCCGCCACCGCCTGCCGATCCCGTGGCGGCGAGGTGGCGCCTCACGACGACCCGACCGCTGCCGGCTCGTCGTCCGTGTCGTCGGCGTACTCGCCCAGGAACAGCGACTGCAGGTCGGGCGGGTGCACCACCAGGTGCGACGGACGGCGGGCGGCCAGGGCCGCGACGACGTCCGTCAGGGTGGCGGCGTCGACGTGGAGCCGGGCGTGGACGCCGGCGGTCTCGTCGTGCACCTCGACCTGGCGGACCCCGTCCCAGCCGGCGATCTCCTCGATCGGCTGCGGCGTGATGACCTCGACGGCGGTGATCGCCGCAGCGCGCAGGTCGCCAAGGGTGCCGGTACGTACCGTGCGACCGCGGCGCAGGATGGTCACCCGGTCGCAGAGCGCCTCCACCTCGCCGAGGATGTGACTGGACAGCAGGACGGTCTGCCCGCGATCGGTCGCCTCGCGGACGCAGCTCTGGAACTCGGCCTCCATCAACGGGTCCAGGCCGGCCGTGGGCTCGTCGAGCAGCAGCAGTTCCACGTCGGCGGCCAGGGCGGCGATCAGCGCGACCTTCTGCCGGTTGCCCTTGGAGTAGCCGCGGGTGCGCCGGGTGGGGTCGAGGTCGAACCGGTCGATGAGCGCGTCCCGCCGTCTCGGGTCGGCACGACCCTGCAGGCGGCCGAGGAGGTCGATGCACTCGCCACCGGTCAGGCCCTGCCACAAGGTGACGTCGCCCGGGACGTAGGCGAGATGTCGGTGCACCTCGACTGCGTCCCGCCAGGGGTGACGGCCCAGCACTCTCAGGTGGCCGCCGTCCAGTCGCAGCTGGCCGAGCATGGCCCGGATAGTGGTCGTCTTGCCGGACCCGTTCGGGCCGAGAAAGCCGTGCACCTCGCCGCGGCGAACGGTCATGTCGAGCCCGTCGAGGGCGCGCACCCGGCCGAACGACTTGCGCAACCCTGCCGCCGCGATGACCGGTTCCTCATCCTTGTGTGCGTGACCCATGCGTGTGACAGTATCACTCAACTGATAGTCGCTTCCAGAATTCTCGACGAGGTGGAGCATGCTGCGCGAGAGCGTCGACCAGCCGCCCGGGCTACGGGAACGCAAGCGGGCGGCGTCGATCCGCCACATCCAGTCCGTTGCCCTGGACCTGTTCGACGACAACGGGTTCGAGAAGGTCACCATCGACCAGGTGGCCGCGGCCGCCGAGGCGTCGGCCAGCTCGGTCTACCGGTACTTCGGCACCAAGGAGGGCCTGGTCCTTCACGACGAGCACGATGGGGAGATGGCCGCCGCGGTACTTCGCCACCTGGCCGACCACGATGCCCTCGATGCCGTCCTGCTGGCCGTCGAGGAGATGGGGGAGGCGCACTTCGTGCGGGATGCCGCTCTGACCCGACGCCGGCTGCCGCATCTGGTCGACGTGCCGTCGGTTCGGGCGGCCGGCTACCTCGCCGTCGACGACCTGGTCCGCCGGTTCGCCGAGGTGCTGGCCGAACCTGGACGACGGCCCTCACGTACCGCCGTCGAGGCCCGGGCCGTGGCCGCTGCCGTTCTCTGGGGGCTGGTCGGCTCGCTCCTGGCCTGGTACGAGGCGGGTGCTACGACCTCGCTGCTGGACGCCGTCCGGTCCGGCCTGGCCGCGTTGCGCAACGGCGGGCACGCCTCGGGCGGGGGCGGGCAATGATCTTCACCCACCCCGGCCCGGGCGGTCGAGCAGGCCTGAGCCACTCGCGCTGAACTCAGGTGGAGCTACCCGCCGGTTCCGGCTCGGGCTGCTCGAGCTCGACCTGCGGTGTGGTCGAGGAGCCGGCGTGCTGGATGGCGATCTTGCGTGGCCTGGCCTCCTCGGCGACCGGGATGGTCAGCGTCAGCACGCCGTCCGCGTAGCCGGCCTCGATCTTGTCCAGGGCCAGGCCCGGACCGAGGGTCAGCTGGCGGGCGACGGTGCCGGTGGTCCGCTCCCGGGAGAGCCACTGCACCTCGTCGGGGGCCTTCTGCTGGCGCTCGGCCCGCACGGTGAGGGTGCGGTCCTCGACGTCGATGTCGAGCGAGGAGGGGTCCACGCCGGGCAGGTCGAACGTCGCGACGAAGGTCTCACCGGAGCGGTAGAGATCCATCGGCATCGCAGCAGACGCTGGAGCCCGCAGCGCATCGGTGAACAGGCGGTCCAGCTCGCGGAACGGGTCATAACGGGTTGGCATGATCACGTCACCTCCAGATGATCGACTTAGCACTCTGTGCCTACGAGTGCTAACGATACCCCTCGAGGAGATGTTCCCGGATCCGCTGTCCGGTGGATCACGCCCAAGCCGTGTCAGGATGCTGCCCAGGTGGTTACGGCCCATCGGAGGTAGCGCCATGTCGGGAGCGGGGACGGGTGGGCCCGAGGTCTCCTCCGCGGTCCGGCTGGTGCACCGGATGAGGCCGATGTCCGGGCGGGACCCGCACGAGAGCGGTCGGACGGCGACCACGCTGGAGCTGCTTTTCGACCTCACGTTCGTCATCGCGTTCGGGCAGGCCGGCAACGAGCTGGCCCACCTGGTCGCCGAGGGCCACTACGGGGCCGGTCTCTTCGGGTTCGGCTTCGCGATGTTCGCCGTGATCTGGGCCTGGATCAACTTCTCCTGGTTCGCCTCTGCCTTCGACACCGACGACTGGCCCTACCGGATCGCCACCATGGTGCAGATGGTCGGAGTGACCATCCTGGCTCTCGGGCTGCCGCCGATGTTCCACTCCATCGATGTCGGTCACGGCATCGATACCCGGGTGATGGTCGCGGGATACGTGGTGATGCGCGTGGCCATGGTCTACCAGTGGCTGCGCGCCGCCCGGCAGAGTCCCGAGCACCGGGCCACCTGCCTCACCTACGCCAAGCTGATCATCATCGCCCAGGCCGGCTGGCTGGCGCTGACCCTGCTCCACCTCCCGCTGGCGCCGACGGCGGCGGGCGCCATCGTTCTGATCGCGATCGAGATGGCCGCGCCGTACCAGGCCGAGCGCCGCGGCGCCGGCAGCGGGACTCCGTGGCACGCCCACCACATCGCCGAGCGCTACGGCCTGCTGGCGATCATCGCCCTCGGCGAGGGGGTGATCGGCACCGTGGCGTCGTTGGCGGCTGTGGTGGAGGAGCAGGGGTGGAGCATCGCCGCCGTCCTGGTCGTCGTCGCCGGCATGGGGCTGACCTTCGGCATGTGGTGGACCTACTTCCTCACCCCGGCAGGAGCGATCCTGCATGCGCGCCGGGATCGCGCCTTCGGCTGGGGGTACGGCAACATCGTGGTCCTCACGGCGATCGCCGGGACCGGCGCCGGCCTGCACGTGGCTGCGCTCTTCATCGAGCAGAAGGCGCAGATCGGTGCCCTGGCCACGGTGCTCTCGCTCGCCGTCCCGGTGGCGCTCTATCTGGTCTCACTCTTCGCCCTGTACAGCTACCTGGTGCCCGGACTCGATCCGTTCCACATGCTGCTGGCCGCCGGGACGGGCGTCGTCCTGGTCGCCGGGCCGTTGCTCGCGGTGGCGGGCGTCTCGATGGCGGTCTGCCTGCTCGTGCTCATGCTGGCCCCGGTGGTGACTGTCGTCGGGTACGAAGTGCGCGGCCACCGGCAGACGATGGCGGCGATCGAGCAGATGATCGGCCCCACGAGCGGATGATCGGCGAGAGTGTGGGTTTCGGACCCAGCAGTTGGGTTACGACCTCACACTGGCGCTGATCATCGTTCCGCTGCCAGTGATGATCACTCCTGCCCGATCTGAGCGTGGATCCGGTCGACCAGGCCCATGATCGCCACGGTCTGTGCCAGTGACATGACCGGGCTCTCGATGAGGCCCTGCCGGATGCACCGGGCCGCCTCCTGCGCCTCGAACCTCAGGCCCTTGCCGGGGCCGGTCAGCGGAGCCGGGTCGAACCGCTCGACCACCCGGTCGCGCTCGCGGACTGTGAACCCCGTGTGCGCGTAGAAGACCGGATCGACGTCGATGGTCGCCTGTGTGCCGCTGATGAACGAGCGCCGGGCGGTGAAGGCCTCCAGCGTGGTGGTGATCACGGCGTGCGCGCCGTCCGGGTACCGCAGTACCGCTGAGGTCTGCGCGTCGACCCCGGTCATCGCGGGGACCGAGGTGGCGACCACCGCGCTCGGCACCCCGAGCACCATCACCGCCCAGGACAGCGGGTAGACGCCGAGGTCGAGCAGTGCACCGCCACCCAGCTCGGGAGCGAACAGCCGGTGTGCCGGGTCGGGGGCGAACCGCTGACCATGGTCGGCGACCACCGTCCGCACCTGTCCCAGGGCGCCGTCCGCCAGCAGCGCCCGGATCCGGACCGCGTGCGGTAGGAACCGGGTCCACATCGCCTCCATGCAGAACACCCCGGCCGTCCGTGCGGCATCGGCCACCTGGCGAGCCTGCGCGCCTGTCATCGTGAACGGCTTCTCCACCAGCACGTGCTTGCCGGCGCCGATCGCGGCGAGCGCGTGCTCGGCGTGCCAGGGGTGCGGGCTGGCGACGTAGACGATGTCGACGTCCGCGTCGTCCATCAAGTCGGGCACCCCGGTGTGCGCTCGGGGAACCCCGAGCGTCTCGGCCGCCTCCCGGGCCCGCTCCGGACGGCGCGCCGCCAGCGCGCGGACCGCCATCCCGTCCACGGCGGAGATCTCGGTGACGAACGACCGGGCGATCCCGCCGACCCCCAGCACACCCCAGCGCAGCGCGTCCCGGCTCATGCCCGGCAGACTGCCACGGCCGATGAGTCCGGTGCCGCACCGGGCGACGCACTTGCTGGGCACGACATCGCCGACAGCCAGATGTCGTTGCGTTTGCCTAACCTTTGTTACACAGTGGAGTCAAATCACTACTGAGAATCACCAAAGGGTGAAGGAGGGACCTGATGGACACCATCGTGCGCACCCAGCACGGGGACGAGCGGTTCCGCGCCCTGTTCGAACATGCCCCGGTCGGGGTCGCCCTCTGCGACCCGAACGGGCGCTTCACCGATGTCAACGACACGGTGCGTGAGATCCTCGGCGGCACCGGGATCGATCCGGACGACGCCACCCTTCTCGACCTGCTGCGGTACACGCCCCGCGAGGCCGACGAGCACGAGCAGTGGCCGATGGCGCTCGAGGCCGTCTGCACCGGCGAGCAGCCGGTGGCCAGGGTGCAGCTGGCGCTCGCCCCACCCGGCGACGTGCCCCGGTTCGTGCAGGTCACCGCCGCGCGGGTGGCTCTGGGTGAGCAGACCTACCTGATGACCCACCTCGAGGACGCCACCGGGCGCCGGATGGAGGAGCAGCGCCTGATCTACCTGGCCACGCACGATGCTCTGACCGGGCTGCCCAACCGCGAGCTGGTGCAGCAGCGGCTTGTCGCGGCGCTGACGCGGGCCGCTGTCAGCGCCCTGCCGGTCGGGGTGCTCTACCTCGATCTGGACCACTTCAAAGACGTCAACGACCGTCTTGGCCACCACGTCGGTGACGCCTTGCTGGCGGCGGTCGGTGAGCGCTTGGGCACCGTGCTGAGAGCAGGGGACAGCGCGGGCCGGCTGAGCGGTGATGAGTTCCTCATCGTGGCGAGCGATGTGGCCGGCGATCGTGCCCTGGCCGAGCTGGTCAAGCGGATCGACGCCACGCTCAGCGCTCCGGTGGCGGTCGGCGGCGCGGCGATGTCGCCAGGTGTCGCCAACGTGCCACTCGCCGTGAGCGTCGGTGCAGTGCTGAGCCGGCCGGGGGAGCAGCCCGCTGCGCTGATCCGGCGGGCGGACGCGGCGATGTACGCGGCGAAGCGTGCCCGTCGCCGGCAGGCCGCGCGGGTGGGCGCGGGCGCCAGGAAGACGGCGGCCGGCGCCACCGTGCCCTCGGCTCGCACGCCGCGGACAACGGGGACGGTGGTCAGGGCCCAGAAGCAGATGGTCTGCGAGCAGGCCGCTGTCGCGGAGCAGCGCTGAACGCCGCAGGCGCCGAAGAAGTAGGCGGCGAGCAGACCGGCGGCGGACTGCTCGACGCGCCCGATCCCCTGCCGAGCCTCGCCGAGATGCCGGGACGGGCCTGGGCACGGCAGGCTGGCGGTGTGCAGGTCGATGTCGCGGTCGTCGGGGCCGGTGGTGCCGGGTTGAGCCTTGTCGCGGCCATCGACCGGTTGCTCAACGCCGCCGATGCCCGACCCGGTGCGGTCCGGCCGTCGGTGGTTCTGGTCGACCCGGTGCACCGGCGTACCGAGGACCGCACCTGGTGCTTCTGGGATGACGGGTCGAGCCCGGTCGAGGCGGCGGTGCACCGCACCTGGGACCAGATCGCGATCGTCGGCCCGGACGGTCGCCAGCAACGCCATGACCTGGGCTCCCTGCGGTACGTGATGGTCCGTTCGGCAGACTTCTACGCCCTGGCTGACGACGCGGCGGCCCGGATCGCCGCCGTCCGGGTGCCGGTCGCCGTCGACGACATCGTGGACGGCGACCAGTGGGCGCTGGTCCGCGCCGGCGGTGAGGAGATCCGGGCCCGTTGGGTGTTCGACTCTCGGCCAGTGTCGCCGTCCCGGCCGGGTCGGACCCTGCTGCTGCAGCACTTCCGAGGCTGGCGGGTGCGTTTCCATCACGACGCCCTCGATCCAAGCCTGCCGATTCTGATGGACTTCTCGGTTCCCCAGCCCGAGGAGGGCACCGCCTTCTGCTACGTGCTGCCGAGCGACCGGCGCACCGGTCTGATCGAGTACACCGTGTTCTCCCGGGAGCGGCTGCCGTCGGAGCGCTACGACGCAGCCCTCGAGGCGTACCTGGTCGACCGCTGGGGAACCGGTGGCGCACGCGGCACCTACCGGATCGACGAGGTCGAGGACGGCGTGATTCCGATGACCGACGCCACCTTCGCCCGCCGTGCGGGGCGCCGAGTGTTCCGGATCGGCACTGCCGGTGGGGCGACCCGCCCCGCCACCGGCTACACCTTCGCGGCGATGCAACGCCAGGCGCAGGCGATCGCCGCCGCTCTGCTGGCCGGGCGCCGTCCGGTGCCGCCGGCGCCGCACCGCGCCCGGCATCGCTGGCTCGATGCGGTGATGCTGCGTGCCCTCGACCGCGGCCACCTCGATGGAGCGGAGCTGTTCACCCGGCTGTTCGAACGCAACCCCGCCGAGCGCGTGCTGCGGTTCCTCGACGGCGCCAACACCCCCGCCGGCGACCTGGCCATGATCGGCACAGCGCCCATCGGACCGATGACCCGGGCCGCGCTCGGCGACGTCACCGACCGGATCCTGCGGACCCGCTGACCGCCCACCCGACCGCCCGGCGCCGGCGGCCCCGGACGGTCCTAGCGGAGCAGGTTCAGCCCGGACAGCAGAGCGGTCGCCAGCACCAGGGTCTCGAACGTCTCCTGCCGCACCCTGGTGATCACCCGCCGGCCGATCGAGGCGCCGAGCAGCACCGCGGGGGCCAGCAGCAGGTTCAGTCGCAGCGTGTCGAGCGTGATCAGGTGCAGCCCGGCACTGAACGGCACCTTGACCATGTTGATCACGAAGAAGAACCAGGACGTGGTGCCCAGGAAGCCGAGCACCGAGTACCGGGCGCTGAGCAGGTAGAGCGACATGGCCGGTCCGCCGGCGTTGGCGACCATGGTGGTGAACCCGGCCAGCGAGCCGAACCCCCAGGCGGCCACCGGGTGCGGCGTGCGTACAGGTGCTGCTGCGGTGGCGGACTGCCGGCGACGCATCAGCACATGCAGTCCGACCAGGAGCACCAGGACCGCCCCGATCGCCTTGCGCATCAGCGTGTCATCCACCTGCGCGATGAAGAGCACCCCGAGGCCGACGCCGACCACGACGGCCGGGATCAGGCGCAGCAGGGCCCGCCAGTCGGCGTGGGCGTGGTAGGTCCGCACGGCGACGACGTCCCCGACCAGCAACAGCACCAGGACGACCCCGGTCGAGAGCCGCGACGGCAGCACCGCCGCGAAGATCGCCACGCTGACCAGGGCCATTCCCCCGATCGCGGTCTTCGCGAAACCGATCAACACGGCGCCGACGAGCAGTAGCGCCCAGGTGCCGACTCCGATCTGTCCGAGCTGTTCGACGTCGACGGTCATCCGGGCCGGAATCGGCGCAGACGCAGCGAGTTGGTCACGACGAACACGCTACTGAACGCCATCGCGGCCCCGGCGACCATCGGGTTGAGCAACCCCAGGGCCGCCAGCGGGATCGCGGCCACGTTGTAGGCGAACGCCCAGAACAGGTTTCCCTTGATCGTGGCCAGGGTGCGACGCGAGAGCCGGACGGCGTCCACGGCCGAGCGCAGGTCGGATCGGACGAGGGTCAGGTCGCTCGCCTCGATCGCCGCGTCGGTGCCGCTGCCCATCGCCAGACCGAGGTCGGCCTGGGCCAACGCGGCCGCGTCGTTGACCCCGTCGCCGACCATCGCCACCACCCGGCCCTGGTCCTGAAGTCGCCGGACGGCGTCGACCTTGCCGTCGGGCAGCACACCCGCGACCACGTCAGCGGGATCGATGCCGACCTGCCGGGCCACCTCGGCGGCTGCGGCGGCGTTGTCCCCGGTCAGCAGCATCGGGCGCAGCCCGAGCTTGCGCAGGGCCGAGATCGCCTCTGCGGAAGACGGTTTGACCGTGTCAGCGACGGCCAGCACGCCCCGGGCGCGGCCGTCCCAGGCGACCACCACGGCGGTCTGACCCGCCTGCTCGGCCCGGCTCACGTCGTCCGAGATCGCGGTCTCCACGTCGGTGCCGCCGTCGGCGATCCAGCCGGCCCGGCCGACCCGCACGTCGCGCCGACCGTCCCCGTCGAGGACGACGGTGGCGGTGACTCCCAGCCCCTGGGTGGAACGGAACCCGTCCACGTGGGGGAGCGAGCCGCTGCCGGCCGCCTCCACGATGGCCGTCGCGATCGGGTGCTCGCTGCCGGACTCGGCGGTGGCGGCCATGGCCAGAACGTCGGCGGGGTCCTCACCGGTCGCCGGGCGGATGTCGACCAGGCGCATCCGTCCCTCGGTGACCGTGCCGGTCTTGTCCAGCACGATGGTGTCGGCCCGCCGAGTCTGTTCCAGCACCTCGGGGCCCTTGATCAGTACGCCGATCTGCGCCCCGCGGCCGGTGCCGACCAGCAGCGCCGTGGGGGTTGCCAGCCCCAACGCGCACGGGCAGGCGATCACCAGGACGGCGACGGCCGCGGTGAACGCGTGGGCCACGTCCCCGCTGAGCAGCAGCCAGGCGACCAGGGTGGCCACCGCGAGCGCCAGCACCACCGGGACGAACACGGCCGAGACCCGGTCGGCGAGGCGCTGGACCGGAGCCTTGCCACTCTGCGCCGCGGTCACGAGGCGGCCGATCTGCGCCAGCCGGGTCTGCTCACCGACCCGGGCGGCGCGCAGCACCAGTCGACCGGAGGTGTTGATCGTCGCGCCGGTCACCTCGTCGCCCGGCCCGACCTCCACCGGGACGGGTTCGCCGGTCAGCAGCGAGGTGTCGACGGTTCCTGCGCCCTCGACCACCACGGCGTCGGTGGCGATCTTCTCGCCCGGTCGCACCAGGAACTCATCACCCACCACCAGGGCTGCGATGGGGAGGCGCTGCTCGAGCCGGGTGGTGTTCGACCGGCCGCTCGTCCCGCCGTCGGGGGCCGGGCGAAGTACCGTCACGTCCTTGGCGCCCAGGTCGAGCAAGGCGCGCAGGGCCGCGCCGGAGCGGCGTTTCGCGCGGGCTTCGGCGTACCGGCCGGCCAGCAGGAAGGTGGTGACCGCGGCCGCGACCTCGAGGTACAGCTCGGCGGCGTGCTCGCCGGTGGCCCCCGAGCCGGCCTCGCCCATGTCACGCATGGTCATGCCGGTGGTACCGGAGGCGGTGAACAGCAGTGCGTACAGCGACCACAGGTAGGCCGCCGCCACGCCGAGGCTGACCAGGGTGTCCATGGTGGTCGCGCGGTGCCGGGCGTTCAGCGCCGTGGCCCGGTGGAACGGCCACGCACCCCAGACCGCGACCGGGGACGCCAAGGTCAGACTGACCCACTGCCAGTTGGGGAACTGCAGCGCGGGCACCATCGCCATGGCGACCACCGGCACGGTGAGCGCCGCACTGATCACCAGTCGGCGGCGCAGCGCCGCGGTCTGGTCGGTCTCGGTGCCCGCCGGGGTGTTCTCACTGCGGTCCGCGATGACCTGGCCCGGCTCGGTCAGCTCTGGCGCGGGCTCGGGCAGCCTGGCCTGGTACCCGGTGCGTTCCACGGTGGCGACCAGCTCGGTCGGGTCGAGGTCCTCGGGGAAGGTGACGTGGGCGGTCTCAGTGGCGTAGTTGACCGACGCGCTCACGCCGTCCATGCGGTTGAGCTTCTTCTCGATCCGGGCGGCGCAGGAGGCGCAGGTCATTCCCTGCACCGGCAGGTCGACCGTCCGCAGCACGACCACCGGCTCGGCGGCGAACGACGTGGTGGCGACCGGCTCAGTCGTCGACGAGCTCATAGCCCGCCTCGTCGACCGCTGCACGGACGACCTCGTCGTCCAGGGCCTCGTCGCTGGTCACGGTGACGGTGGAGGTGCCCCCGGCGACCAGGTCGACCTCGACCTTCCGGACGCCGTCCAGCGCGGTGAGCTCCTCGGAGACTGCGTTGACGCAGTGGTCGCAGGTCATCCCCGCGACGCGGACTGCGGTGGTCATGCTCATCGTGAGTCCCTTCTGGTGAGTGGGTTCTCAGCTGCGGACGAGCCGGGCGATGGCATCGGAGGCCTCACGCACCTTGAGGCGGGCGTCATCCTCCGACGCGCGCGCGGCGTCCAGCACGCAGTGCCCGACGTGGTCCTCGAGCAGGCCCAGGCTGACGGCCTGAAGCGCCTTCGTGACGGCGGCGACCTGGGTCAACACGTCGATGCAGTAGGTGTCGTCCTCGACCATGCGGTGAATGCCGCGTACCTGACCTTCGATCCGGCGCAACCGCTTGAGATAGTCGTCCTTGCTTCCCGCGTAGCCGGGTGTGGGGGCCATGGCCGCTCCTGTCGCTGACCTACGATCCGCTACCTGGATCTGTCAGCAACAATACCCCCTGAGGGTATTCCCCGGGCACAGGCGTGCGGAAGCACCGCGGAGGCGCCGCCCTGGGGTGTGCAGGGCTCAGCTGGCGATGACGTCCGAGTCCTGTAAGTCGATCTCACCGGGCTGCTGCTCGGCGGCGCGGGCGGCTCGCCGTTCGCGCAGGGTCTGCCACATCTCCCCGAGCTCTCTCTCGACCCGGCGGAGCCGGTCCGAGCCGCTGCGCTCTTCGAACAGGCCTTCGCTGAGCTGCTGGCGCAGGCGCCGCTCCTCGGCGGCGAGTGCCTGGATCACATCAAGGATCTCGCGGTCCTCCACGGCGTCCTCCTCATCGTGCACGGGATCGCCGCGCAAACGGTGGGGTGTCGTCGGGTAACCCCCGAATGACGGTACGGCGTGAAAGCGGTTACGCGTCAGGGCCAAGGTCGCGTGACCCCGCCCACACCAAGCCGACATCACCTGTCCGGGCCACCGGTGGGTGACCCGACCGTCACGACTGCAGGCCCCGGCCGTCGACGCCGTCCTCGGCCGGGCCGCCGATGGACGGCGACCGCGACTGTCGGGGGGCCCGACCATACTGGTCGCCGATCGGTCCCACGCCGGCGCACAGACACCACGCGGAGGAGTCGCCATGAGTCACCGGGTGTTCAGGCACCTGGACGCGCCCCTCGCTCCCCTCTACCGCGCGGTACTCGGGGTCCTGGTCGCGAACAAGGCCCGCTTCGTCGTTCACCTGCGCCCGGAGGACGTCACGGAAGCACTGCACTCCAGCGGTGACCAGGTGACGTCCGAGAACGTGGAGAGCGCGTTGACCAGCCTGCATGAGTGGGGCAACCTCCGCGCAGCCCCGGACACGGGCCGGGTGACGACCGTCGCCGACTTCTACCGCTCCCGCTACCTGTACCAGCTCTCGCCCGAAGGTGAGGCGGCGGAACGGGCGCTAGAGGTCTTCGACCGCGAGCTCGGCCGGGGCGGGGAGCTGCAGGCCGTCGCGTTGGAGGACATCCGCGTGCGGTTGCGAGCCCTGCATGACCTGGCGCAGGCGAGCGAGCCGGACCCTGCCGTCGTGCACAACCTGCTCCTCGAGCTGGGGGCCCGGTTGGAGAGCCTGGCTGCCAACGCCAGTGCCTTCATGAGCAGCCTGCAGCGCACCCTCGAGCTCAACGACGTCAACGAGGAGGCGTTCCTCGCCTACAAGGACCGTCTGATCGCCTACCTGGAGCGGTTCGTCTCCGAGCTGGTGGTGAAGTCCTTCGAGATCACCGAGATCCTGCGCGGATTCGACGCGACGCGGCTCGATGCGCTCCTGGAGGTCGCGGCCCGCCGGGAAGCCGCCGACTCCGCGCCGGGTACTGCGCAGGACGACGCCTCCGCCGGTGAGGGGCAGGACGGGTCGGACCGGCCCGCCGCGGTCGCGGTCCGGCTCGGTGAGTGGCGACGCCGGTGGAGCGGCGTGGAGTCCTGGTTCCTCGGTGACCGGGTGCATCCCAGTCAGGCGACGTTGCTGCGCCAGCGGGCCCGCAAGGCCATTCCGGACCTGCTCGCCACGGTCAGCCTGCTCCAGGAACGGCGGGCCGGGCGCAGCGACCGGTCGGCCGACTACCGCGAGCTCGCCCGCTGGTTCGCCCAGACCGTCGACGACGGCGATGCCCATCGACTGTGGCGCGCCGCGTTCGGGCTGTCCACCGCGCGGCATCTGACGGGTGAGGCGAGTGGGCGGGATCTGCCGGCCAGCACCCCGTGGGCACAGGCACCACCCGTCGAGCTGACCCCGCGGCTGCGCGCGACCGGGCACTACCAGCGCCGCGGCAAGCCGAGCCAGGTGCGCGACCGGTCCGTCGAGCGGACGTACCTGGCGGAGATGGTGCGCGCGGAGCGAGCTCAGGCCGACGCCGTCCGCGCGCGGCTCGCGACCGGCCGGACCGTGCGGCTCAGTGACCTCGGCCCGCTGGACCACGACGAGCTCGGGCAGTTCCTCACTCTCCTCGGCGAGGCGCTCTCCGCCGGCCCGCCGGGCCCGGACGGCGCGATCCGCACCGTCACGTCGGACGGATCGACCGACATCCTGCTCACGCCGCTGCCCGGTGCACCGCCGGCCACGATCCGCACGACCGACGGCGTGATCACCGGGCCGGACCATGAGATCACGATCACGAGTCGACGTCCGGGCCCGCCGGAGCCCGTCGACCTCCCCGAGACGGTGGGAGTAGGGGTATGACCAGATCCGCCGGAGGGGGACTGTCCGACGTCCTCGACCTGAGACGCGACGAGGAGCGTCGGCGCGCGGCCCGGGGCCTGCTTCGCGAGCCGCTCCTGACCCCGGCCCGGTCCGGGCCGGAGCTCTTCGCGCTCGTGCGCCGGCACGCCCAGTGGTTGCGTGAGTGGTTCGCGAAGGAGACCGGCTGGACCCTTGTCGTGGAGACGTCGCTCGCCCGGCTCTACAAGACGCCTGCGGACCTGCTCGACGGCACCCGCCCTGCGGTCCCGACCGTCGGGCCCAAGAGCCCGTTCACGCGCCGCCGGTACGTGCTGGCCTGCCTGGCACTTGCGGCTCTCGAGCGGGCTGACGCCCAGGTGACCCTGGGCCGCCTCGTCGAGCGCATCGTCGCCCTCGCAGCGGACCCGGCGCTCGAGGCGGCGGGAGTCGTGTTCCGGCTCGACGGCCGGGAGGAACGCTCGGACGTCGCGGCCGTGGCGCGGTTCCTGATCGGACTCGGCGTCCTGACCCGCGTCGCCGGCGACGAGCAGGCCTTCGTCAGCCAGTCCGGCGACGCCCTGTACGACATCGACCGGCGCGTGCTGTCGGTACTGCTCGCGGCCCGTCGACCGCCCTCGACCCTGCCGGCTGCCGGGTGGTCCGGCGACGCGGCGTCGGTCACCGGGCACCGGGTCGCCATGATCGTCGACGAGGCCCGGCCGGACACCGACGACCTGAGGAACCGGGCCATCCGCCACGCCCTGGCCCGACGGCTGCTCGACGATCCCGTCGTCTACCTCGACGACCTCGGTGAGGACGAGCTGGCCTACCTGCGCAGCCAACGCGGGCCGCTCCTGCGTCGGCTCGCCGAGGGCACCGGGCTCGTCGCCGAGGTGCGCGCCGAGGGAATCGCGCTCGTCGACCCGTCCGGAGAGGCCACGGATCTCGGCATGCCCGAGGAGGGTACTGACGGTCATGCGACCCTGCTGCTCGCCGAGGAGCTCGCCGGTACTCGGTGGCTCGCCGGCGACCTGCCGGTCCCTGTGGGCGTGCTCGAAAGGCGGTTGCGCGAGCTCGCCACGGCCCATCGCACGCACTGGCGCAAGGACGCGACCCAGCCGGGCGCGGAGCGCGAGCTCACCCGGCTGGCGATCGACCGTCTCGTCGCGCTGCGGCTCGTCGAGCGTCGCGGGGACGGCGTTCTCCCGCGACCCGCGCTCGCGCGCTTCAGCTACGCCCCGGCCGCGATGACCGCAGGTGCGCGATGAGCGCCGGTAGCACGGCGGTGCTGCCCACCGCCGCCCGGTCGAGGTGGGAGCCATTGCGGCTCGGCCTCGTCGACCTCTTCCACTACGACGACCAGGAGTTCTGGTTCAGGGACGGGCGCCTGCTGCTACGCGGCAACAACGGCACCGGCAAGTCCAAGGTGCTCGCGCTCACCCTCCCCTTCCTGTTCGACGGCGACCTCTCGGCGCACCGGGTGGAGCCGGACGGCGACCCGAAGAAGCGCATGGAGTGGAACCTCCTGCTCGACGGACAGCACGAGGAGCGGCTCGGCTACACCTGGATGGAGTTCGGGCGCGTCACCGAGGGCGGCGAGCGCTCCTACCTGACGCTCGGCTGCGGCCTGAAGGCGGCACGTGGTCGTGGCGTCGCCGACAAGTGGTTCTTCGTCACCTCGCGCCGGGTCGGCGACGACCTCTTCCTCATCTCACCCAGCGGCACGGTCCTGACCCGGGACCGGCTCGAGTCGGCGCTCGGTCAGGACGGGCAGGTGCTGCGGACCGCGGAGCAGTACCGCCGGCTCGTCGACGAGCACCTGTTCCAGCTCGGCCCCGACCGGTACGAGGCCCTGGTCGACCTGCTCATCCAGCTGCGGCAGCCGGCGTTGTCGAAGCGACCCGACGAAGGGCGCCTGTCCACCGCGTTGTCACAGGCCCTGAGCCCGGTCGACCAGGCCGTGCTCGCCGACGTCGCGGCCGCCCTGCACGACCTCGAGCAGCAGCGCGAGGAGCTCGCAGCGCTGCGGGAGACGAGCGCTGGCGTCGAACGCTTTCTCGCCCGGTACACCACGTACGCCCGGGTGGCGGCCCGCCGCCAGGCCGGGGTGCTACGCCGGGCACAGTCGGCCTACGAGGACGCCGGACGGCGCCTCGGCGCCGTCCGCGCCGAGGTCGAGCAACGAAGCGACGAGCGCGATCGGTGCGAGGAGCTGCTCGACGAGGGCCGGGAACGCGTCGTCGAGCTGCGTGCCGCCAAGGACGAGCTCGCCGCCCGTCCGGAGCTCAAGGACTTCGAGGCGGCGGTGCGCCTCGAACAGGCGTTGGGCCAGGCCCTCGCGGACGCCGCCCGGCGGCACGGCACGGCGCAAGAGGTCACGCACGACCGCGAGCGCCGCCACCGGCAGGCGGCCGAGGAACACGACCGGTCCAGGGCCGCCGCCGCGACCACCTCCGAGGCCGCGGCCCGGCTGGCGACAGACGCCGGCCTGCGCGCCGACCACAGCGAACACGCCGACCGCCTGATGGCCGCCGCCACTGCGGGCCGCTCAGACCTGGCCGCCCTCGGATCGGCTGTCGAGCAGGCCCTCACCACTGGCGCGGACCGGCGGGCGGACGCGTGCGAGCACGTGGCGAACCTCGTCCGGGCGGCCGACGACGCGGCCCGGGCGGCTACCGAGGCCCGTCGCCGGGTCGAGGACCACACCGGTGCGCTCCAGGAGACGCGTGACCGCGTCGAGGCGGGAAGCCGGGCCGTCGAGGAGCAGGCCGAGACGCTCGTCGATCGCTGGTCGGCGTACGTCGAGTCGCTCGAGGAGATCGTTCCAGGTCACCCGGAGGACCACGGGCTGCGGCTGTGGACCACGACCCTTCAGGGGCCGAACCCGTCGGCTTCTGCCCTGCACGAGGCGGCTGCGCGGGCCGGCGCAGCGCTGGCTACGGCCGTGGCGTCGGTCGAGGGCCGCGGCGGGATCGAGGCCCAGCAGCGCGATGGCTGGGCTGGTGAGCGCCAGGAGCTCCTCGACGGCGTGACGCCGTCACCTCCGCCGAGCCACACCCGGGACCGCGCAGCGCGGGCCGGGCGGCCGGGTGCACCGCTGTGGCAGGTCGTCGACTTCGCCGCCGACGTTTCGCCCGCGGCCCGGGCCGGGTTCGAGGCCGCCCTCGAGGCCGCCGGAGTCCTCGACGCCTGGGTGACTCCGAACGGCCGGCTGCTCGACGCCGCGGACGAGGCCGTCCTCGTGGTCGCGCCGCCGGCGAGCGTGCACCTCGGCGAGGTGCTGCGCCCGAGCCTACCGCCGGGACAGGACCGCACCCTGCCCACAACCGCTGTCCTCGAGCGGCTGCTGTCCGGCATCGGGGTCGTGCCACCGGGGCAGGGCGACGCGAGCGCTGCCCATGACGTGAGTGTGGGCGTCGACGGTGACGGGGGCGAACCGCACAGCTGGGTCAGCGCGGACGGTCGGTTCCGGATCGGTGCCCTGCGCGGGCGCTGGCACAAGGAGACGCCGGCCTTCATCGGACATGCTGCGCGCGAATCCGCCCGGCGGCGGCGGCTCGCCGAGCTCGACGACCTGATCACCGCGGCGCAGGCCCGGATCGACGCCGTCGCCGCCGAGCTCGACGTCCTCGCCGACCGGCAGCGCCGTCTCGCCGACGAGCTCACCCGGTCGCCGGTCGACGACGACCTGCGCAACGCCCACATCCTGCTCAGTCGGGCCCGCGACGACGTCGACGCGGCCACGCACCGGCTCGCCATCGAGGAGGAGGCCGCGCGGGCTGCGGTGCAGGCGCACGACGACGCCGCGCGGGACCGCGACGAGACGGCCTGCGACCTCGGGCTGCCCGTCGCTCCCCGCGACCTGGCCGCCATCCAGCGCTCGCTCGCCGAGTACCGGGTCCTGAGCGCCCGGCTGGTGCACGCGCTCGTTCGCCAGGGGGACTGCCTCGACGATGTGCGGACGTGGGAGGACGAGCTCGCAACAGCCCGTCAGGACGAGGACCGGACGCGCACCGAGGCAGCCGCCGCGAAGGCTCGGCACGTCGAGGCGGCAGCGCGGCTGGCGACGCTCGAGTCGTCGCTCGGGGGGACGGTCGCTGAGCTGCAGGCCCGGCTCTCCGCCGTGCAGCGAGAGCTCGAGGTCCTCGGCCCTCAGCTCGTGGCGCACGAACAGGCGGTCCGCGAGAGCGTCGACGCCCTCGGCCAGGCGAAGGGGCGACTGGAGGCGCTCACCGGTCGGCACGAAGAGCAGGCCTGCGCCCGGGAGGACGCCGCGGCGGCCTTCCAGCGGTTCGCCGGCACCGGGCTGCTCGCGGTCGCGGTCCCCGAGCTGGCCCTTCCTGACGCCGCGACGTCGTGGGCCCCCGACCCGACGGTGCGGCTGGCGCGCCGGGTGGACGCCGAGCTCGACACCGTCGACGACGGCGACCACGCGTGGAAGCGGGTGCAAGGGGACATCACCCGGCACGTCGCGACGTTCGCCGAGGCCCTGTCGCGCAACGGTCACAGCGCCTTCTCCGAGCTGCGCGAGGAACGCCTCGTCATCACCGTCGTCTTCCAGGGCCGCGACCGAGAGCCTGCCGCGCTGGTCCCCCTGCTCGCCGACGAGATCGCCTACCGGGAGCGCATCCTGTCCGCGAAGGAGCGCGACCTGCTGGAGGAGCACCTCGTCAACGACGTCGCGAGCCACCTCCAGGAGCTCATCGCGGAGGCGGAGACGCAGGTCGCCCAGATGAACGCCGAGCTGGAGGAACGCCCGACGAGCACGGGGATGCGGCTACGGCTGCGGTGGGAGACCGGGCCCGACGGTCCCGACGGTCTGGAACAGGCTCGCCTGCGGCTGCTGCGGCAGGACTCGGACCTCTGGTCCCCCCAGGATCGTGCGGCCGTCAGCGCGTTCCTGGCCCAGCAGATCGAACGCGAACGCACGACGAACGAGCTCGGCACGTGGCAGGAGCACCTCGCACGGGCGCTCGACTACCGGTCGTGGCACCGGTTCGTCATCGAGCGGTTCCAGGACGGTCGGTGGCGGCCGGCGACCGGTCCGGCGTCGGGCGGTGAGCGGGTGCTCACGGTGTCGCTGCCACTGTTCGCCGCGGCGTCGGCGCACTACCGGTCGGCCCACCGCCACGCCCCGCGGCTCGTGCTTCTCGACGAGGCCTTCGCGGGTGTCGACGACGACTCGCGGGCGAAGTGCCTCGGCCTGCTGGCGGCGTTCGATCTCGACGTCGTCATGACGAGCGAGCGAGAGTGGGGCTTCTACGCGACGGTCCCGGGGATCGCCACCCACCAGCTGGTCCGCCGGGACGGGGTCGATGCCGTCCACGTCAGCGTGTGGGAGTGGGACGGCGCGGCGGCGACGCCGGTCGAACGGGTGCTCACCGCCCGCGCGCCGTCCGCTCCGCGGTCCGCCGCCTCCGCAGCGCCCGGTGCCGCCACGGACGGCAACGGTGCGGGCCCGGCAGAGGTGAGCCCGACGGTGGTGGGTTCACGAGTAGGGGACGCGGCCGCGAAGGGCCACGAGTCGACCCATCAGACCGAGGAGCTGTTCTGACCAGGCTCGACGAGCACCGGATCCGGCGGGTGCTCGGGGACCCCGAGCTCGAATGGCTCGTCGAACGCGTCCGTCGCCGCGTGCAACAGGGTTCCGCGCTGACGGGGCGCCTCACTCTGGCGTCGCCGACCGTCGGGCAGCGCCGGGCCGTGGAACGACTACTCGGTCGCCGACCTGGCCGCGCCGCCACGCTCACCGTGTCGCTCGTCGAGCTCGAGGAGGCACTGCGCGAGGCAGAGGTCGCCTCGGACCTGCGGGCCGCCGTCGAGGTGCTCGTGGGCCCGCTCGCGGATCTGGCCGGCGCCAGGGCTGACGAGACCGAGCGCCGGATGGCCCTCGCCCAGGTCCTCGAACGCTCGACCGCCGCCGGATCACCGTGGTACGACGCGTGGGTCGCCGGCCTCGCCGCCGACGGGACGCTCACCCGTCTGGTGCGCCGCGGCGAGGACCACCTCGCCGGACAGGCCGCCTCGATCCTCGGTAGGATCCCGGCCGACGACGTGCCGATCCCCGTCCTCGCCGAGCGGGTGACCGGCGACACCAAGGCCCTGTCCGGGACAGCGCTGGCCACACTGGTTCTCCGAGCCCTCGCGCTGCGGGCGGGCGTGCCGACGCCGGTGGACGCAGAGGGTCGCCGTGCCGTGTGGGAGTCCGCCGGCATCGTCCAGGACGACCTGGCCAGCCAGGTGCTCGTCCTCAACGTCGTGGGCCGCGAGGAGCACGTCGTGTGTGACTGGCTCCGCGACGCCGCGTCGTTCGGAATCCCCTTCCGGCTGACCCTGCACCAGCTCACGGATGGTCCGGTCACCGCACGCGGACCGGAGCTGTTCGTCTGCGAGAACCCTGCGGTGGTCCGGGTCGCCGCTGCCGAGCTGGCGGACCGATCGGCCCCGCTGGTGTGCACCGAGGGTCAGCCGTCAGCGGCATGCCAGCGGCTCGTCGGGGCGGCGGCGCGCGCGGGTGTGCGCGTGCTGTGGCGGGGCGACTTCGACTGGACCGGCGTGCGGACGACGGCCACCGCCGTGCGGCGCCATGGCGCAACGCCGTGGCGGATGTCGACGCAGGACTACCTGTGCGCGGCGGAGAACGCCGAGAGCGAGCCGCTCAAGGGCACACCCTGTCCGAGCCCCTGGGACGACCACCTCGCCCCGACCATGGCACAACGCGGGCGGGCGGTCATGGAGGAGCGGGTCATCCCGACTCTCCTGCGTGACCTGCAGGCGCGCCGGTAAAGGGACGCAGGTGGGACCTCAGCGGTCGAGGTACCCCACGAGCTCCTCGGCCAGCCCCGTGTAGGTCGCCGGAGTCAGCTCCAGCAGCCGTTTCTGCGGCTCGGGCGGCAGGCCCAGCCCGAGCACGAACTCCCGCATCGCCGCGGCGTCGACCCGCCGTCCGCGGGTCAGCTCCTTGAGCCGCTCGTAGGGAGCCTGCATGCCGTGCACTCGCATGACGGACTGCACCGCCTCACCCAGCACCTCCCAGGTGGCGTCGAGGTCGCGAGCCAGCGCAGCGCCGTCGGCGTCGAGTCCGTCCAAACCTTTGCCTACGTTGTCGAGGGCGAGCAGCGAGTGGCCGAACGCCGTTGCGATGTTGCGCTGCATCGAGGAGTCGGTGAGGTCGCGCTGCAGCCGGGAGGTCACCAGGGTCGCGGCGAGCACGTCGAGCAGCGCGCACGAGACCTCGAGGTTGGCCTCGGCGTTCTCGAACCGGATCGGGTTCACCTTGTGCGGCATCGTGCTGGAACCGACGGTGCCGTGACCGCCTCGATCGAGCACCTGGGTGAAGTAGCCGAGCGAGATGTAGGCCCACACGTCGGTGCAGACATTGTGGAGCACCCGGTTGAAGCGGGCCACGTCGGCGTACAGCTCGGCCTGCCAGTCGTGCGGCTCGATCTGCGTCGTGAGCGGGTTCCAGGTCAGGCCGAGACCTTCGACGAACGCGCGTGAGATCGCCGGCCAGTCGGCATCCGGGGCGCCGGCCACGTGGGCGGAGAAGGTGCCCGTCGCCCCGTTGATCTTGCCCACGTACTCGGCGCGCTCGATCCGATCCAGCTGGCGGCGCAGCCGGTGCGCCAGGACGGCGAGCTCCTTGCCCAAGGTCGTCGGGGTGGCTGGCTGGCCGTGCGTGCGGGCCAGCATCGCGGCGCCCGCGTGCTCCCGGGCCATCCCGGCCAGCTGCCGGGTGACCGCCGCCGCCGCCGGCAGCCAGACCTGGTGGACGGCGCCGCGCACCATCAGTGCATACGCGAGGTTGTTGACGTCCTCGCTGGTGCAGAACAGGTGGATCAGCTCGGCGACGTCGGCCAGCGAGGTGCCCTCGGTGCGGCGCTTGAGGAAGTACTCGACCGCCTTGACGTCGTGCTGGGTCTCTCGCTCGATCGCCGCCAGCTCGCCGACCGCCTCAGCGTCGAAGGTCGCCACGACGGCACGCAGCTCGGCCTGCTCGGCGTCGGTCACCGTGCGCATGCCCGGGACAGCGCCGGTCGCGCTCAGGTGGAGCAGCCACTCCACCTCGACCCGGACCCGTTCACGGTTCAGGGCGGCCTCGGAGAGGTGGTCGCTCAGCGGGGCGACCACGGAGCGGTAGCGCCCGTCCAGGGGGCTCAGCGGGGCGTCGAGCCCGCGTGGGGCGTCCATCACGTTCACCGCGACATGCTGTCACGCCCGGCGGGGGAGGCTTGGGCCCGATGACTGACCTACCGAATTCTGCACAACCCGGGTCTACGGCCACTTCGCCGGCCTCGACGCAGGGTTGTGCCGAATTCGGACGGCTGGAAACAGGGGTTCAGGCTCCGAGGCGGTGAGCCCGCTCGAGGACGGCCGCCGTGCCCAGCACGCCGACCGCCGCCGCGGCGATGAGCGCGAGCGCGCCGAGCACGGTGGGCAGGTCGTAGACGACCAGCTGCGGGATCCGCCGGTCGCGTACGGCGACAGCGCCGAGGAAGGCCCCGACCAGGCCCAGCCAGGCCCCGGTCATCTGCCCGTGGTGGACCTGGATCCGCCCGCGCCGGGCAGAGTCCACCCCGAGTGCCACCGAGACGATCGTCACCACCGACAGGGCGTGCAGCACGCTGAAGGACCCGTCACGGATCTCCCGGATCGCGAAGGAGCTGAACGCCGTCCAGAGCATGAGCGCCGCCCGGGCCCGTCCGACCAGTCGGTGGTGACGGTCTCCGCGGCGGCGGCGGAGCAGCTGGTACAGGCCGAGCGGCAGGCACACCGAGGCGGCGGCCACATGGCTGACGAGCAGAGCGGTCCACGGTTCCACAGCGGTCACGCCTCCTTCGCGGCGAGCGTTCCGATCAGGCGGCGGGTATCGCGCAGGTAGGCGGCGGCGTCGACGCCGCTGCGCTCGAGCAGGGTCTGCGTCGAGCCGGCGAGGGCGCGGCTGGACCGCCCGACCTGCACCTCGCCCTTGTCGGTGAGGCGCACCTGGCGACGGTTTCCGCCACCGGTGGGCGTGACCACATCGAGTAGACCCTCGCTCGCGAGCACCCCGACCATCCGGCTCACCGACGGCTCGGTGGTGTTGAGCCGCTGGGCGAGAGCGCGCTGAGTACAGGGCCCGAGGTCATGCAGCAGAGCAGGGTCAGATACCTGCGGTAGGTCAGCCCGGTGGCCTCGGCGAGGATCCGCTCGTGAGTGAGCCGTCCGGAGCCGCCGTGCACGAGCCCGACCTGCACAGAATCTCCAGATCCTCTCCCGGCCGGCTCCACGCGTCGGAGGGCTAGCGTCGGATGTGTGGTCGCAACGGTGAGCGGGCAGCGGGACGGCGGGGCGCGCCGCCTACTCGTCGTCGAGGACGACCGGGCCATCTCGGACGCCGTGGCCCGCCGGTTGCGCAGCGAGGGCTATGCCGTGGATGCGGTGTTCGACGGCCGCGCCGCGGTATCGGCCGCGGAGCGCACGCGGTACGACGCGGTCGTGCTCGACGTGATGCTGCCCGGGCTGGACGGTCACGAGGTCTGCCGACGGATCCAGACGACCCATCCGGTACCGGTGCTCATGCTCACAGCCCGCGACGAGGAGGCCGATCGGCTGGTCGGCCTTGCCGTCGGCGCCGACGACTACCTGACCAAACCGTTCAGCCCGCGCGAGCTGGTCGCCCGAATCGCCGCGTTGCTGCGTCGCGTGGAGCGCGCCGCCGTCCTCGCCGCCGCGGCCGCCGCCGGTGCCCCGCCGGAGCAGGTCAGTGTCGGCAACCTCACCGTGGACGCCGGCGCCCGCCGGGTGAACCTGGCCGGGGGCGAGGTGCACCTGACCCGCACCGAGTTCGACCTCTTGCTCGCCCTCGCCCGGCGCGGCGGCAAGGTGGTCGAGCGCGATGTGCTGCTCGCCGAGATCTGGGACTGGCACCCGGTGGCGGCCGGCCGCGCGGTCTCCGGCGGCGCGTCGCGGGTGATGGACAGTCATGTCAAGGCGTTGCGTCGCAAGCTCGGCGCAGACCGCATCCGGACCGTGCACGGGGTGGGTTACGCCCTCGAGGTGGGCGCATGAGAGCCGTTCTGCCCGAACGACTTCACCCACTCGACCCGGTCCGCTCGATCAAGGCCAAGCTCGGCCTGACCGCCGCCGCACGGGAGATGGCGGCCGGTCGTTCCCCCCGACCGGTGAGCGCGACCAGTCGCGACGAGGTCGGTGAGCTGGCCCGGGCGTTCACGGCGATGGCCGCAGATCTCGCCTCCGCCGATGGTCAGCGCCGCGACCTGCTGGCCAACGTCGCCCACGAGCTGCGCACCCCGGTCGCTGCGCTGCGGGCCCAGCTGGAGAACCTGGTGGACGGCGTGCGCCCGGCCGACGAGGTCGCCCTCGCCGAGGCGCTGGGGCAGGTGGAGAACATCTCCGGCCTCCTCGACGACCTGCTCGACCTGGCCCGGGCCGAAGCCGGGGTGACGCCGTTACAGCGCAGTCCGGTTGACGTGCCCGGACTGGTCGGCGCCGCGGTCGCCGAGATCGCCGCGATCAGACCCGATCGCCGCCTCGAGGTCGACGTGCCGGTCGGCCTGACCGCCCACATCGATCCCGCGCGGTTGCGTCAGGTGCTGCTCAACCTGCTCGACAACGCCACCCGGCATACGGGCGAGGGCGGCCTGGTCCACGTGAGCGGTCGCCACGATGGAGCCGGCTCCCTGGTGCTCGAGGTCACCGACGACGGTCCGGGTATCGCCGAGCAGGACCGAGCCGCCGTCTTCGAGCGGTTCCGGCACGGTGCACTGCCGAATCCGGCGCCCGGCGAGAAGAGACCCGGCGAGCGCCGCGGACCGAACAGGACGACGAGCGAGAGCCCCACCGGCGGAACCGGTCTCGGGCTGGCGATAGCGCGCTGGGCGGTGACCTTGCACGGCGGCCGGATCGAGGTGGTTCCAGCCGAGACCGGGTGTCGAATCCGGGTCGAGCTGCCTGCGCCGTACCTGCCTGTGCCCGACTTGTCTGTGCCCGACCTGGACTGACTCACCGACGACCACGTTCCTGGGGAGAGCCATGCCTGATCTCGGCACGCCCACTGCCGCCGAGCCTCCCGCCGTCCCGCCGTGGGGCGTGCCGCCGCCGCTGTCGCGCACGCGGCTCACCGCCCCGGCCGATGCTCCCCGCCCGCGCCGGGCCACCTACGGATGGCTGGCAGCCACCGTGCTGGTCGTCCTGGCTACCGTGCCCGCCCCGCCGGGAGTGCATTGGTCCGCGGTCGGCGTTCTGGTGGCGGCATCCGTCCGTTCAGCCAGACCGGGTGCGGCACAACGTAGTAGCCGGTCAGCCGCCGATCTGTTCCCGGCTCTGGCGCTGGCGCTGGTGGCCGCCGCGGCGCTCCGTTCGAGCATACCGATGCTGACTACGTGCCTGCTCGCCGCGAGCGGCCTGTCAGCCGCCCGCGTCGTCGATGCCCGGCGCTGGCCGCAGCTGATCCTGGCTCCGGTCGTACTGGTGCGCTGCGCCGTCCAGGGGGTGATCTGGCTGGGGCGGCCGTTGCGGTCGACGGTCCGGGTCCGAGCTGTGCTGCCCTGGCTGCGAGGCGCTTCGTACGGCCTCGGGCTGGCGATCGTCGTACTCGCCCTGCTGCGTTCTGCCGACGGGGCGTTCGCCGGGCTGGTCGAACGGCTGGTGCCAGACCTCGCCCTGCTCTCGCCCGCCCGGGTGGTACCTGCCGTGATGGTCGCGTTGCTCACGGTGGCGCTGGCGCTGGGTCGCGTGGCACCGCCGAACTGGTCCTGGCTGCCGGTCAGGGACGTCCGGCGACCGGCGGCGGAGTGGGCGCTCCCGCTCGCGTTGCTGGACGTCGTCCTGGTCGTCTTCCTGCTGGTGCAGGCCGCGGTCCTGTTCGACGCCTATCCCGATGCCCTGGTGTGGGGCGACCTGACCCCTGCCGACCGCGCCCGCCAGGGTTTCGGCCAGTTGGTCGTGGTCACGCTGATCATCACGGCGGCCCTGGCCTGGGCCGGACGCCGCGCCGACCCGGGCAATGCGAGGCACACCCTGGTCCTGGGTGCTGCCGGCGGCACCGCCCTGCTGTGCGCGCTCGCCCTTGTAGCCTCGGCGTTGCGCCGGATGTGGCTCTACGAGCAGGCGTTCGGCTGGACCGTGCTGCGGCTGATGGTGGGCGCGTTCGAGATCTGGCTGGGCGCCGTCCTGCTGCTGGCCGGGTGGGCCTGGCTGATCCGGCGGACGTCGGTGCTTCCCCGCCTGGTCACCACCTCTGCCGGGGTGGCCTTGCTGGCGCTGACCCTGGCCTCGCCCGATGCCCTGGTCGCCCGCTGGAACGTGGACCGCTACCTGCGCACCGGCCAGTTCGACGAGGTGTACGCCGTGCGCCTGTCTGCGGACGCGGCACCGGAGATGGCCCGCCTGCCGCCGAGCCTGCGCTGTGACGTGCTGGTGCGGACGTCACGGCGAGTGGCCACCGCCGAGCCGTGGTACGCCGTGAACCTCGCCCGGACCCGCGCCCGGCACGTGATCGAGGACGCCTCGTGTGGCGAGCGCCGTGCCGGTGCCTCACCCTAGATAGGTGAGCATTCAACGAAATGTGCGGTCGGCCGTGGGCTCGCGAGTGGCCTCGGGTTTCCGGTCGATCGTCAGCGGCGACCCCGCCGGCACTCCGGACTGGGTGCGGCAGATGGAGACGGGGGACGACGAGGGGTACTTCGGCCCGGGCTCGGCGGTCTGGGCGGTGCACGGCGACCTGTCGACGCTGGTCGGCGGGGTCCGCGCACTGCTCATGCAGACTCTGCACCCGGCGGCGGTGACCGGGGTCGACGAACACTCCGCCTACCGGGACGACGCTCTGGGGCGGCTGGCCGGAACGACGCGCTGGTTGACCGTGACCACGTTCGGCTCACGGGCGGCCGCCGACCGCGAAGCGGCCCGGGTACGGGGCATGCACCGGCGGGTTGCCGGTCGCTACGTCGACAGCTCCGGCGCCCCCCGGGACTACCGCGCCGGGGACGACCGCCTGCTCGCCTGGGTGCACGCGGCGTTCACCGACTCCTTCCTCACCGCTCATCAGGTGTTCGGGGGACCGATTCCCGGTGGTCCGGACGCCTACGTGCGGGAGTGGGCGACGGCCGGCGAGCTGGTCGGGGTCAGCTCACCGCCGCGCTCGGCTTCCGAGCTCCGCGAGCTGATCGACGGGTACTCCGGCGAGCTGTGCAGTACCGACACCATGCGTCGCACCCTGGACTTCCTCAAGCGACCACCGCTGCCGCCCCCGGCCAAGCCGGGGTACGCGGTCCTGTTCGCCGCGGCGGCATCCACCTTGCGGCCCGAGCACCGCGAGCTGCTGAGTCTGCCGCCGACCGGGAACCGCGTTCCCCGGACGGCGACCGCCGCGCTGCTCGCAGCGCTGCGTCTAGTGCTCGGCGACGGACCACCCGCCGCGCGGGCGGCGCGCAGCCGGATCACCCGGTTGGACGACCCGAGCGCCGCCGGAGTCCGTCAGAGCAGCGCCGCCAGCAGCTGAGCCGAACGGGCTGCCCCGTGGGTCTCCACCGGGCGGTAGTCCACCGGGCGGTCCAGCTCGGTGAGCAGCGCCCTGGTGAACGCGTCCGGGTCGACCAGCCGCTCGTAGTCGAGCAGCGTTCCGGCGTTGTACTGCTCGAGCCGGCGACGCACGTGGAAAGCTCTGCTCGACGTGGTGCCGCAGCGGTACGTAGCGGAAGGGCCGCCGCAGTGCCGTGAGCTCCATGCAGGTCTCCAGGCCTCCCTGCACGATCGCCACGTCACAGGCGGCCACCAGGTGAGTCAGGTCGGGCACGTAGCCCACCACCCGCGCGCTGCGCCGCCTGGGCAGTGACGACGGGTCGATCCCTGGCCCCGCCACGATCTGGAACACCAGGTCGGGAGACGTGCGCCGGGCCACGGGCACCGCGTCGAGGATCCGCGTGAGCATCGGGCGCCCGACCTGCGACCCGCCCACACTCACCAGGCACAGCCGCTGGTCCGGACCCACCCGCAGCCGTCGACGGAGAACCTCGCGTGTCGGCAGGTCGGCCGGGTCGAAACCGGTGACGAAGCCGGTGAAGTCGAAGTTGTCGACGTCCAGTCGTGGATGCCCGGCAGACCCGGTCCGAACGTGTCATCGACGATGTCGTCCGGGTTGCCCACGAATATCGACCGGTCACGCAGCCACCGGAAGCGGGCCCGGTGCTCCAGCATCTCGGCGTTCAGGTCGGCGGTCGGGCGTGCCTCCCGGTCCCCTCTGTCGGGCATCGGCAGCCACCCCACGAAGTCGGTGAACCAGGCGTACGCCGACCGCTTGAGCCGCGGGTTCTGGTGCAGGAAGTGGTCGACGTCCCAGGCCTCATCGGCGACCACCAGGTCGTCGTGCTCGGACTCGGGCAGCTCGTCGAACACCATGAAGTTGTTGACCATGATCTCGTCCATCCGGCGGATCGCCTCGAACGCGTGAAGGTCGTGCTCACCCGACTCGTGCTCGACATGGCCGGACTCGCTGGCCAGATGCAAGGGGCAGCCCTGGGCGCTCGCCCGGGCTCAGCGGGTCTACGGCCTGCTCGCCGAGGACGACGCCTTCTGCAGATCGCCATGCTGCTCGCCCAGGGACGTACCACACGCCAGGCGGCCGCCGCCCTGTTCGTCAGCCTCAAGACGGTCGAGTACCACCTTCGGGGTGTCTATACCAAGCTCGGTATCGGGTCGCGGGCCGAGCTCGTCTCACGTCTGATCACACGCGAGGTCGCCGAGGACGGGGCCATGTAGCAGGTGTGCGGGGTCAGCCGACCAGCGCCTCCGGTGGTGGCGGGGCATCTGGAAGTGGCGCCGTCCGAGCCGTCTCGGCCAGCACGATTCCGCCGAGCACCACCGTCGCCCCGGCCAGCTGCACCGTTGCGAGGGTTTCGCCCAACGCCGGCCAGGCGACCAGCCCGGCGAGCGGGGGCTCCGAGGTGGCCAGCAGCCCCGTACGGGTGGCTCCGATCTCGCTCAGCGCGAGCAGGGTCAAGCCGAACGGCGCCGCGGTACCCAGCACCACGACGTAGCCCACGAAGACCCAGGCCGGTGCGCTCCAGCCGGTGCGACCGAGCACCAGATCGGTACCCAGCCGGTCGAGCGGAAGTCGCCAGATCGGTTGCAGCACAGCCCAGAACACGCCGGCGACGCCGAAGCTCCAGGCCGCCAGCGACCACGGGTCGCGGCGCCGGGTCCCCTCCCCCAGCAGGTGCTCGCCGAGCAGGTAGTACGTCGTCAACGCCAGGGCAGCACCTCCGGCGGCCAGCAGACCGACTGCGTCGAGGGTGAGCCCGTCCCACACCTGGGCGACCAGCGCCAGGCCGACCAGGATCAGCCCGAGTGCCGGCCACACCCGGGCGCGCACCGTCCCGCGCCGCACGAACTTCACCCATAGCGCCACCAGCACCGGCGCGGTGAACTCGATCAGCAACGCGATGCTCACCGGCATCCGGGCGATCGCGACGAAGAAGAGCCACTGCACCAGGGCGACCCCGACGATCCCGTAGGTCGCCACGGCGGCCAGCTCCCGCCGTCCGATGAGCAGCGAGGTCGGCGCACGGGCGACCGCGACCATCGCGAACATCGTTGCCGCCAGCAGGCAGCGCACCTCGACCAGCTGCAAGGACGAGAACGTGTCGGTGAGCACGGTCTTGCTGATGCTGCCGTTCACCGCGAACAGCCCGGCGGCCGCGAGCACGTACCCGGCTCCCAGCCACGGGTGTGACCGGTGATCGGACGGCGCCACGAGCCGAAGCGTAGGCCGCCGCGCGCAGGGGCCCTCGTTCCGGGTTCCGCCTGCCCACGCGGTGCAGGCAGCTCACGCCGAAGGCACCATGGAGCGGGATGGCCACACGGCGCGGCGCCCGCCGACCGCGATCACCAGGGCGGCAGCCCCGTAGGCCACAGCGGCAACGATGCTGATCGCCAGGCCGAGCGCCGGGGCCAGATAGGCCGGGTAAGCGGCCGCCGCCACCACCAGCCAGCGGCTGCGGCCGTCCAGCGCGACGAGCGGCACGAGCAGCAGCGCGTACCAGGGGTAGCTGAACCCGACGATCACGAAGGCGAGCCCGACCACGACCATCGCGGCCGACCAGGGCCGGTCAGGCTCCACTCGAGTGATCACCCAGAACGCCACCGTGACCAGCAGGGCGAGGCCGACCACGGCGGCGCTCGTCCCGGGGAACAGCGGCTGCAGCAGCGGGAACCTGGTGCTGCCGTCGAAGCCCTCCTCGGGCAGGTAACCCGGCAGGAAGCCCAGCACGTCGGCGCCGACTGCCAGCACATGCGGCAGGTACACCGCCGCGACCGTGGCAGCGGCGACGACCGCCGGCCGGCCAGATCCGCGCAGCCAGGCCGTGAACCAGACCGGCGCCGTCCGGACCAGTTCGGCTAGCCGTACGGGGACCGGCCGCAAGGGCCCGGCCAGCGCCACCAGCACGAGCACGGGCAGCAGCTTGGTGGCGATCGCCAGGCCGATCAGGACGCCGCCGCGGCCTCGCCGCCCGGCCGCGGCGGCGCCCAGAGCGAGGACGACGAGCAGCGCGGCCAGAGCGTCGATGTGCGCATTGCCGCCCGTCTCCAGGACGACGGTGGGACACCACGCCCACAGCACCGCCTGGCGGGGATCGCCGCGGGAGCGAAGCAGCCGCACCAGGGCGAGCGTGGTGGCCGTCGCGAGCAGCGCAGCAAGCACCTGCCAGGTGCGCTCGCGCCCGCCGTCCTCGCCGAGCGGTCGGCTGAGCAGGTGGACGGCCACGAACTCGGCCTGGGCGACCGGGGGGTAGATGGTCGGGGAGGTGGGGTGGTTGATCCGGGTGCAGACGTGGCCCACCCCATCGGTACGCGTGGTGCACTCCGGCGGGAACAGCCAGGGGGTGCGCAGGTCGGCGAGCGCCTCGTCGGTCGGGGAGTACCGGTATGGGGAGATCCCGGCGGCCTGCACCCGCCCGTCCCACGCGTAACGGAAGTAGTCGTCGGTCAGCCGGGGGAGCGAGGTCATCGCCAGGGCCTGCAGCGCGACGCCGCCGACGACGAGCAGCGGGACGGCGCGGCGGGCCGGCATCCGGCGCACGCCCCAGACCCCGGCGGCGAACGCGACCCAGGCGACACCGATCGCGGCGAGCAGCCGCCACGTCCCCTGCTCGGGGTCCCCGGCCAGGACCGCGAGCCGGATCGCCACCGCCGTCCCGGCCAGCCCGGCGAGCGCCGCCAGAGTCGGCAGGGTCGGCGGTGTCGGCGGTGGAGACGGTGCAGGGGCCGCGGGGCGGGTCACCCCACCCACCCTGTCGCGTGGCCGCCGTGGCCAGCAGATCGCATGTGGTGTTCGTCAGCCTTTCGTCAGGCACTGGCTTTCGCAAGGCCGTGCGCGGGCGCTCCAACACCCCATGATCCCCGCGAGCGCAGACATATGGCTGTCTCGGGGCTGTTGCGAGGACCGTTTGGCGGCACTCACCGGGATCATGAAGGTCAGCTCAGGGTGACCCCACTGGTGTGCGCGTTGAGGGTGGCGAGCTGAGCGGCGAATCGGGTGCCGGGCACGCAGCGTGCCACGGCATAGGCGTCGTCCACCTCATCGACGTCGCGCAGCGTCGGTAGGTCGGCCACTCGCAGCCCCTCTCGCATCAGGCTCTCCCGAGTCCGCGCTCCGGTGGCGGGGGTGGACATCGGCACCGCCCCGAGTACACGGCGGGCGTCGCGGCGCGCATGCCGCAACCCGAGCGCCCACCAGCCGCCGTCCTCGGCCGGCCCGATCCAGGCGTCCACCGGTGCCGCCAGGTCGAGCGTGAGGTGGGCCGCAGTGACCTGCGGGGTGTCCATCCCGATCAGGACCGCGGTGCCCGGCACCGATTCGAAGGCCGCGATGATCCGCGCGACATGCGGCCCGTCCACCTGAGGAAGGACCTCGAACCCCCTGCACGGCAGGAACTCCGGCGACCCGTCGAGCACCAGCACCCGCCTGCCCGCCACGGTCCGCCGTGCCGTGTCCAGGGTGTCGGCGAGGGCGGCGGCCGCCAGCCGCGCGGCGCCGTCCGCGCCGAAGGCCGGGACGAGCCGGGTCTTGCTGTGGCCGGGCCGGGGTTCCTTCGCCAGCACCAGCACGGTCAGCGCGCCAGTGCCGGCCCGTGTCACGCGCCGACCTCGGCAAGCACCCGGCGCATGTCCGAGACCGCCCGGGCAGTCCCACGCACGGTGCCGGTCACCTTGGAGCGCCCGGTCCGCGGCGCGTAGGCGACCTCGACCTCGGTCAGGCGCCAGCCGGCCGACGCGGCCCGCAGCACCACCTCCAGCGGGTACCCCGACCTGCGGTCCCGGACGTCGAGCGCCAGCAACGCCTCCCGACGCATGGCTCGCATCGGGCCGAGGTCGTGCAGCCTCGCACCGGTGCGGCGGCGAAGGATGGCAGCCAGGGCCCGGTTGGCCACCCGGGCGTGCAGCGGCCACGCCCCGGCTCCTGTCGGTCGGCGCCGGCCGAGCACGAGGTCGGCGTGTCCCTGGGCGACGGGGTCGACCACCGCCGGCAGCTCGCGCAGATCGAGGGAGGCGTCGGCGTCACAGAAGGCGAGGATCGAGGCGGTGGACGCGCTCACTCCGGCCGCGCACGCCGCGCCGAACCCGCGACGGGGCTCGTGCACCACGAACGCGCCGAGAGCCCGGGCCACCTCGGCGCTGCCGTCCCGGGAGCCGTTGTCCACCACGATGGCCCGCATGCCCGCCGGCAGCCCGGACAGCACAACCGGTAGCGCCGCGGCCTCGTCGAGGCAGGGCAGCACGACGTCGACCTGTGAGGTGCGGGTTGTCGGGTCCCCCGGCGCACGCGGTGAGTTCTGGCGATCATGCACGTCAGTGACACTAGGGGACGCCGCCCGACCGCGGCCTTACGGAAGTCGAACAGCAGGCCGGCGAGCCGCCGTCCGGCAGAGCTGTGCACCTACCCTGGCCGGTATGGGTTCCCGGGTGCTCGTCGTCGAGGACGACGCCACCGTGGCCGAGGTGGTGCGTACCTACCTGGAGCGGGCGGGGCTGGAGATCGCGCACGCAGCCGACGGGGTCACCGCCCTGGCCCTGGCTCGGCAGAACCCGCCCGATCTGGTGGTGCTCGACCTGATGCTTCCAGGACTGTCCGGACTCGAGGTGTGCACTCGGTTGCGGCAGGCGCGGCCGGACATCCCGGTGATCATGCTGACCGCGCTCGGCGAGGAGAGCGACCGGCTCCTCGGGCTGGAGACCGGCGCGGACGACTACATGGTCAAGCCGTTCAGTCCGCGCGAGCTGGTGCTGCGGGTGCAGTCGGTGCTTCGGCGCAGCGCGGGACTGGCCACCAGCGGCCAGTTCGCGTCCAGGCGTCTGGTCAGCGGCGACCTTCAGGTCGACGTGGCCGCTCGCTCAGTGACCCGCGGGCAGGTCGACTTGTCATTGACGGCCCGGGAGTTCGACCTGCTCGTGCACCTGATGGCGCATCCGCAGCAGGCCTTCACCCGCGAGCGCCTGATGCATGAGGTCTGGGGCTGGGACTACGGCGACACGTCGACCGTCACCGTCCACGTGCGGCGGTTGCGGGAGAAGGTCGAGGCCGACCCGGCATCGCCCGTCCGCCTGGTCACCGTGTGGGGCGTGGGGTACCGCTGGACCGGTGACGCGTGATCCCGGACCAGGTGGCGGTGGTGCTACTGGCGATCGGCTACTCCGGTGTCGCCGCGGGGCTCGGGCTGTTCGTCGTCCGGGTCTGGCCGCATCGTTCGGTGCAGGTCACGCTGATCGCGTGCTCGCTGATCACCGTGGTGTCGGTGACCGCCGGGGTACTGGGTGCGGCTCAGGCGATGTTCATCTCCTCGCACGACCTCGGTGTAGTGCTGCCGGTCGCTGCGGTCGCCTCGGTGGTGGCCCTCATCGTGGCCTGGCTGCTCGGGCGGCCGGTGGTGCGGGACGTGCGTCGGGTGCGCGGGGAGGCGCGGGCACTGGGCGGCCACACCGGCCAGGGGGTGCCGCTGCGCATGACCCGCGGCACGGGGTCGCGGCTGCGCGAGCTCGCCGATATCGAGGCTGAGCTCCTCGCCGCGGGGACCCGCCTCGGCGAAGCCCGGTCCCGGGAGCGGGCTCTCGAGGAGTCGCGCCGTGAGCTGGTCGCCTGGGTGAGCCACGACCTGCGGACGCCGCTGGCCGGGTTGCGAGCGATGGCCGAGGCGCTCGAGGACGGCGTCGCGCCCGATCCCGCCCGCTACCACCGGCAGATCCGCGGCGAGGTGGACCGGTTGAGCCGCCTGGTCGACGACTTGTTCGAGCTCTCCCGGATCCGAGCGGGTGGCCTGTCGCTGAGCTTGGAGCAGGTCGACCTGCGGGACCTGCTCGCCGATGTGGTGTCGGGTTCGACGGTGATGGCCCAGGCCGGTGGGGTGCAGCTCGGCGTGCACTCGGACCCCGCTACATTGCGCGCCGACGCCGGTGGGCTGGGGCGGGTTCTCACGAACCTGGTGGTGAACGCGATCCGGCACACCCCGAGCGACGGCACCGTGCAGATCGCCGCGGCCTGCGAGGGCGACGAGGTCGTGCTGTCGGTGAGCGATGCCTGCGGCGGCATCCCGGACGACGACCTCGACCACGTCTTCGACCCGGGCTGGCGCGGTGGTGGCACCGCGCGGACCCCGCGTCAGGACGGCGGTGCCGGCCTCGGGCTGGCCATCGCCAGGGGCATCGTCGAGGCACATCAGGGGCGGATCAGCGTGCGCAACACCGCGAGGGGCTGCTGCTTCGACGTCCGGCTACCGACCCTCTCGGGCACAACGTGACGTTGTGCCCGCTAGACGGGCACAACGTCACGCTGTGCCCGTCTGGGACGGGCGCAGCGCCACTCGGTGGCCACGTGATTCGATGCGCAGAGTGACCGCTGTCAGACGGCAACGCCGGCCAGCTCGGCGACGCCGTCCCGGAACGCCACCTGCGGCCGCCAGCCCAGCTCGGCCCTGATTCTCGCCGTGTCGGCGGTGACATGCCGGACGTCGCCGAGCCGGAAGCGGCCGGTGACAACGGGTTCCGGTCCGTTCATCACCTCGGACAGCGTCGCGGCCAGTTCGCCGATGGTGCGTTGCTCACCGCTGCCGACGTTGAAGGCCGTCATCGTCCCGGTGCCCTGGGCGCTGTGGTGGGCGCGCTCTTGCTGCGCGCGCTCCAGCTGGGCGCGCTCCTGCTGGGTCAGTGCGGCGAGGTTGGCCCGAGCGACGTCGTCCACGTGCACGAAGTCGCGTCGCTGCGCCCCGTCCTCGAACACCTGCGGCGCCTCACCCCGCTCGATCGCCGACCGGAAGATGGCGGCGACCCCGGCGTACGGGGTGTTGCGCGGCATGCCCGGCCCGTACACGTTGTGGTAGCGCAGCGCCGTCACCAGGGCGCCGCACTCGCGGGCCCAGACCCGGGCCAGCTGCTCCTGGGTCAGCTTGCTCACCGCGTAGGCGTTCCGCGGGTCCGGTGCGGCGTCCTCGCGGACCAGCAGCGGTGCCAGGGCACGGTTGCAGTGCGGGCACGGCGGGTCGAACCGGCGGACACTCAGGTCGGCGACGGTACGCGGCGGGGCGTCGACGTCCCCGTGCTCGGGGCAGCGGTAGCGGCCCTCGCCGTAGACCACCATCGAGGAGGCCAGCACCAGCCGGCGCACCCCCGCTCGTGCCATCTCGGCGAGTACCACCGCCGTCCCGACGTCGTTCGCCGAGGCGTAGTCCGGCATGTCGTCGAGGTTCACCCCGAGTCCCACCTTGGCCGCCTGGTGACTGACCGCGTCGACGCCGCGCAGCGCCGCCTCCACCGTCGTGGCATCGCGGACGTCGCCGCGCAGTACCTCGACGCCGTCCGGCGCGGTATCGCCGGTAAGGTCGAGCACCCGGACGGCGTGCCCCGCCTCGCTCGCAGCCCGCACCACCGCGGATCCGATGAACCCTGCCCCACCCGTGACGAGAAGTCTCACCCGCCCACCATAGACGCCGGCAGCCGGCCGGTGCGGACCTTCAGGGCGTGTGGCACGAAACGTAAGAACTGCGAAACCTCTTGTGCCCTCGGGTGTTCGGACGATGGCGGCCTCACCCGGACTGCCGACCATCGGCGATGGGGACGTGCGGCCGGCCTGCACCCCGCAGGCTCTCCCGCCAGGCCCGATGCAGCCGGGCGTACGCTCCGTCCCCGGCAGCGAGCACGGCCGGCGGTCCGTCTTCGACCACCCTCCCGTCGGCGATCACCAGCACCCGGTCGGCGATCGCCACCGTGGACAACCGGTGCGCGATGATCAGCGCCGTCCGATCGGCCAGGATCGTTCGGAGCGCGCGTTGCACCAGCCGCTCGCTCGGGATGTCCAGCGATGACGTCGCCTCGTCAAGCACCAGGACAGCCGGGTCGGCCAGGAACGCGCGGGCGAACGAGACCAGCTGGCGCTGACCGGCCGACAGCCGCCCGCCGCGCTTGCGCACGTCGGTGTCGTAGCCCTGCGGTAGCGCCGCGAACACCTCATGGGCACCGATCAGCCGGGCCGCCCGCTCGATCTCCTCACGGCTCGCCCCCGGGCGGCCGAAGGCGATGTTGTCGGCCACGCTGCCGGAGAACAGGAAGCTCTCCTGGGTCACCGTGACCACCGCCCGGTGGGCGTCTGACTCGGCGATCCGGCGCAGGTCCACGTCGTCCAGCAGCACCCGACCGGAGGCCGGGTCGTAGAAGCGGCCCACCAGGCGGGCGATCGTCGACTTGCCCGCCCCGGTGGCCCCGACCAGAGCCACGGTCTGCCCTGCCGGGACCAGAAGGTCGAGCTCAGGCAGCACGACGTGCTCGGGGCGGCTCGAGTAGCGGAACGACACCTTCTCGAAGCGCAGCTCGCCGCGCGCCTGAGCCAGCCTGACCGGTTCGGTGGGGTCGGCCACCGACAGCGGCTCCTCCAGCACCCCGGACAGCTTCTCCAGCGCGGCCGTCGCCGACTGGAACGCGTTGTAGTACTGCGACAGCTCCATCAGCGGGTCGAAGAACCGGCGTAGGTAGAGCAGGAACGCCGTCAGCACTCCGACGCCCATCGCGCCGCCCAGCACCCGGTAGGCACCTACCCCCAGCACCACCGCGACGCCGGTGTTGGTGATCAGCCGCATCCCCGGACCGTAGATCGCCATCAGGGTCACCGAGCGGTGCATGGCCCGCCGGTGTGCCTCCGACAGCTCGGCGAAGATCTGCTCGTTGCGCGGTTCGCGCCGGAAGGCCAGCACCGCGCGGATGCCGTTCAGGGTCTCCACGATCTGCACGATCACCCGCGCGATCGCCTCCCGGGTGGCCCGGTAGGAGGCTGCCGACCGGCGCCGGAACCAGATGGACAGCCCCACGACGGGCACCAGCATGCCGAGTGCGACCAGGGCCAGCGGGACGTCGAGGAGCAACATCGCTGCGCCGATCCCGACCAGCGACAGCGCCGCCATCACCACCGAGTCCACCCCCTCCTCGAGGAACTCGGAGACGGCGTCGATGTCGGAGGTCTGCCGCGAGATCACCCGACCCGAGGTGTAGTCCTCGTGGAAGGCGATCGACAGCCGCTGGAGGTGTCGGAACAGGCGGATCCGCAGGTCGAGGACGACGTCCTGAGCGAGGCGTCCGGACAGCCGCAGGAACGCCCGCAACGTCACCACCTGGACCACGACCGCGCCGAGGAACGTCGCGACGATCCCGAGCAGGATGCCCCGGCCCTGACCGGCCAGCATCGCCGGCACCCCACGGTCGATGCCCACACCGATCAGGTAGGGCCCGGCCAGCGAGGCCACGTTCTGGACGACGACCAGCACCGCAAGCAGCGCGATCGTGCGGCGGTGCGGGCTCAGCAGCGATCCGAGCAGCCGCCGGCTGCGGGTCCGCAGCAGCGCGCCGAGAGTGCCGCTGACCTCCTCAGTGCGCTCTGCCGCCACCCCTCGCCAGTCCCCGACGGTCACCGGATCACCTCCTGGTCGGCCAGGTCCGCGGGCAGGTCCGGGTCGCCCTCACCCATCAGGACGGCGTACCGCTCGTTGTGCGCGAGCAGCTCCCGGTGGGTGCCCACCGCCTCCACGCCTCCCTCGTGCAGCAGGGCCACCCGGTCGGCGAGGGCCACGGTGGACGGACGGTGCACCGCCAGCAGCGCGGTCGTCCGTCCCAGCACCCGGCGCAGGCCCTGCTCGACCTCGGCCTCGGTCTCGACGTCCAGCGCCGACAGCGGGTCGTCGAGCACCAGCACCGGTGGCCGGCCGAGTACCGCACGAGCCAGGGCCAGCCGCTGGCGCTGGCCGCCGGACAGCGACATGCCCTGCTCACCGACGCGGGTGTCCAGCCCCCACGGCAGGTCGTGCACGAACTGGGCCTGGGCCACGTCCAGCGCTTCGTACAGCTCGTTCTCGCTCGACGACGGACGGCCGAGGGTGACGTTCTCCCGCACACTCGCCGAGAACAGCACCGGCTCCTCGAATGCCGTCGTGACCGCCGTCCGCAGCCATGGCAGCGGAAGGTCACGCAGGTCGTGTCCGTCGATCAGGACCCGGCCCGAGGTCGGGTCGGCCAGCCGCGGTACGAGCATCGCCAAGGTGGTCTTGCCCGAGCCGCTGGCTCCGACCAGGGCGAGCGTCTCGCCGGGTGCGATGTCGAGCCGGATCGCGTGCAGCACCGGGGCAGTGGAGCCGGGGTAGGCGAACCAGACGTCGTCGAAACGCACCCGGCCCGCCGTCCGGGCGGGCGCAGGCAGCCTCGCGAGCACGTTGGGGCCCGCCGGGTCCGCTGCCGGGGAGGTGATCTCGGGGTCGGCGTCGATCAGCTCGTACACCCGCTGGGCGGCGGTCGCCGCCTCCTGCGCCGATGCGAGGATGAACCCCATGGCCTCGATCGGCCAGATCAGCTGCAACGACAAGGTGATGAAGGCGACCAGCTCGCCGAGGGTCAGCCGCCCCGAGGCCACGGCTCCGGAGCCGAGCAGCAGCACCCCGACCAGCGTCGCGTTCGGGATGGCGTCGAGCACCGCGACCACGTGCGCGCGCAGGTAGGCCATCCGCAGCCGGACGGCGCGCAGCCCCTCGGCCTCGCGGCCGAACCGCTCGGTGACCTGCTCGCGCCGTCCGAACGCCTTGACCACGCGGACCCCGGTGGCCGCCTCCTCGATCAGCGTGGTGAGGTCGCCCTGCTCGTCCTGCACCTGGCGGGACACCACACCGAAGCGTCGGCCGAACCGCCGGCTGGCGACGGCCACCGGCACCAGCGAGGCCCCGACGACCAGGCCGAGCAGCGGGTCGAGCCAGATCAGCAGTGCGGTGACCGCGACGAACCAGGTCACGTTGACCACACCGAACACCAGGCCGAACGAGGTGAACCGGCGGATCGTCGAGAGGTCGCTGGTCATCCGGGAGAGCAGCTGCCCGGTGTGCCAGCGGTCATGGAAGGCCGGCGGCAGCGTCTGCATCGCGGCGTAGAGCGTGTCGCGCAGGCTGCGCTCCACGGCCACCGCGGTGGTCGACTGCAGCCAGCGGCGCCAGAACGCCATCGACGCCTCGGTCGCGCCGAGCACGGCGACCAGCGCGACCAGCGGCAGCACGCCCTCGCTCCGGCCGTCGGCGAGCGGGCCGTCGATCACCCGTCGAATCATCAGCGGGACCGTGACTGCTGTGAGCACGGACAACAGCCCGAGGATGAGGGTGGTGACGGCGGTCACCCGGTGCGGGCCCAGGTACTCGCGCATCCGCCACAACGCCGCCCAGGCGCCGGCCACCCGCGGCCCAGAAGGAGTCATGATGCATCGACGGTACGTGAGGGCGCCGATACCTCTCCTCTGGTTTGTCGCCTGATCGTCGCTGCCGCTGCGCGTGCGGCCCGGGGCGTTCAGGAAGCTCCCAGGAACGCCGGATACTCTCGGACCGTATGGACGAGTCCCGAGCCCAGCGCCTGGTGGAGGCCCTTCGTGCCCGAGGGTTCCTGGCCCACGTCGAACGATCCGGTGTGTACCAGTTCGGAATCGGCGTGCGGGTCGACGGGGACCGGGTCGCGATCTGGGACAGTGACGGGACCGCCGGCCTCGAGGCGCAGGTGATGCGGAACGGCATCCTGGTCGGTTTCGTCCCGACCATCGCCGGCTCGGCCGACTTCACCGAGGACCAGGTGGTCGCCGCCATCGCCGCCACCGACTACGACGCCCCGGTCACCCGTACGACCACCACGCGGCCGAGCCCACCGTCGAGCCGGCCGCCGACGCGGCCGACACCCGGCCGCACGCCGTCCGGAGGCGTACTACGACGGATCTTCGGCGGCCGGTCACCTCGCTGAGGGTGCGGGCGTCGTCCGTGTTCGCGTCGAGCACGCTCGGTGACGACGAGCCCCGGACGTGTTCACGGACCGCTGTCGCGAAGTCGTGGTGATCCTCACTACTGCCGACCGGGCACGACCGATAGGTTCTTCGCGTGAAGGTCGCCGTACCAGCCGAAAGCATCCCCGGCGAGCGCCGGGTGGCCATGACTCCCGAGGCGGCCACGCCGCTGGTCAGTGCGGGGCTCGACGTCGCCGTCCAGGCGGGCGCCGGCGAGCACGCCATCGCCCCCGACGCCGCTTACCGTGACGTCGGCGTCTCGGTCGTCGAGGCCGTCGAGGCCTCCGAGGTCGACGTCCTGCTCCACGTGCGGCCCTTGCATCCCCGGGTGATCACCAGACTGAGACCGGGGACGATCACCGTCGGGCTCTGCTCGCCGTCCAGTGAGGGCGACGGCGTCCGCGCGCTCCGTGACGGACGGATCACCGCGTTCGCGATGGAGCTTGTGCCGCGGATCTCGCGCGCCCAGTCGATGGACGCGCTCACCTCTCAGGCCCTTGTCGCCGGCTACCGGTGCGTGCTCGAGGGTGCGATGCGGCTGCCCCGGTTCCTGCCGCTGTTCATGACGGCGGCCGGGACAATCCCGCCGGCCAAGGTGCTGGTGCTCGGTGCCGGCGTGGCGGGCCTGCAGGCCATCGCCACCGCCAAACGGCTCGGTGCGCAGGTCTCGGCGTACGACGTCCGGACGGCGAGCGCCGACGAGGTCAAGTCGATGGGCGGCACCTTCATCGACCTGGGTCTCGAGGCCGCCGAGGGCACCGGCGGGTATGCCCGGGAACAGAGCGAGGACCGCGCCCGGCGTCAGCAGGATGCGCTGGCCCCCTACGTCGCCGCGGCCGATCTCGTGGTCACCACGGCCGCGGTTCCCGGACGGCGCGCCCCGCTGCTGATCACGCGGACCATGGCTGCCGGGATGAAACCCGGCTCCGTGCTCGTCGACCTGGCCGCCGAGACGGGGGGCAACGTCGAGGGGTCGATCGCCGGGCTGGACGTCAGCCTCGACGTGGACGGCGGCACGCTCACCCTGGTGGGCATGAAGGACGCTGCGAGCACGATGCCCGCCGACGCCTCTCGCCTGTACGCCAAGAACGTCGCCAACCTGGTGATGCTGATGACCTCGGACGGCGCGGTGACCCCGGACTTCACCGACGAGGTCGTGGCCGGCACGTGCCTGACGCACGACGGAGGGATCCTGCACGCACCGACCGCCGAGGCGCTCGGCGAGCCGGTCGCCAGCCCACCGGATTCGCCTCCGGACCAGGCCTCGTCGACCGAAGGAGCCGCGTCATGACCGGCGTCGCGCTGCTGGCCATCTTCGTGCTGTCGATCTTCATAGGGTTCGAGGTGGTCTCCAAGGTCTCGACAACGCTGCACACCCCCTTGATGTCGGGGGCCAACGCGATCCACGGGATCATTCTCGTCGGGGCGGTGATCGTGGCCGGGACGGCGTCCAGCACTCTGTCGCTGGCTGTGGCCCTCGTCGCCGTCGTGCTCGCCACGGTGAACCTGGTCGGCGGCTTCGTGGTCACCGACCGGATGCTGGAGATGTTCAAGGGACGCGCTCCGCGCAAGGCCGTCGAGGGGAGTGAGGGCAAGTGAGCCTGCTCTCCTCCAACCTCACCGAGGTCCTGTACCTGGTCGCGGCGGTCTGCTTCATCCTCGCGCTGAAGGGCCTGTCGTCGCCGAAGACCGCGCGGCGGGGCAACCTGATCGGTGCCGCGGGCGCCGTGGTGGCCACTACCGTCGTCTTCTTCTCCCAGGACCTCGACCACCTGGTGCCGATCATCATCGCGATCGTGGTCGGCACGGCCGTCGCCGTTCCGGCGGCGCGTATGGTCCAGATGACCCAGATGCCCCAGCTTGTTGCGCTGTTCAACGGCGTCGGCGGTGGCGCGGCGGCCCTGGTCGCCATCCTCGAGCTGGCTCACCTGGAGGGCGCCCTGGCCCGGGGAAACCTCGCGGCCATCGCGTTCACCGTGCTCGTCGGCGCGGTGTCGTTCGCCGGTTCGGTGGTCACCTTCCTCAAGCTCCAGGAGATCATGACCACCCGGCCGGTGGTGCTGCCCGCGGCCAGGGAGCTGATGATCGCTGGACTGGTCGCGGCGCTGGCGGCCGCCGTCGTCGTGTTCTGGTCCGGGAACCTGGCGCTCGGGCTGGTACTGATGCTGCTCGGGCTCGCGCTCGGCGTGATGCTGGTGCTGCCGGTCGGCGGTGCGGACGTGCCGATCGTCATCTCGCTGCTGAACGCGTTCACCGGTCTGACCGTCGCGGCCGGCGGCTTCGTGCTGCAGAACACCCTTCTGCTGGTCGCCGGGACGTTGGTCGGCGCCAGCGGAACGATCCTGACCCGGCTGATGGCCGCGGCGATGGGACGCTCGGTCAGCGGGGTGATGTTCGGGGCGCTCAAGGGCGGGTCCACTGCCGGTTCGACCGCCGTCTCGGACCGGCCGGTGCGCTCGACCAGCGCCGAGGACGTGGCGATCCTGCTCAACTACGCCAGCAAGGTGATCTTCGTTCCGGGTTACGGCCTGGCGGTGGCCCAGGCCCAGCACACGCTGCGGGAGCTCGCCGAGGTGCTGGAGGCCAAGGGCATCGAAGTGGACTACGCGATCCACCCCGTTGCGGGCCGGATGCCCGGGCACATGAACGTCCTTCTCGCCGAGGCCAACGTGCCGTACGAGTCGCTCATGGAGATGGACGAGATCAACCCCGAGTTCAAGACCGCCGATGTGGTGATGGTGGTCGGCGCCAACGACGTGGTGAACCCGGCGGCCAAGTCCGACCCCGGGGCCCCGATCTACGGCATGCCCATCCTCGAGGTCTCCGACGCTCAGCAGGTCATCTTCCTGAAGCGGTCGATGAGGCCGGGCTTCGCCGGCATCGAGAACGAGCTGCTCTTCGAGCCGAAGACGTCGCTGCTGTTCGGTGACGCCAAGGACTCCCTGACCAAGGTGCTCGCAGCGGTCAAGGGCTTGTAGCCCTAGTCCGGGCGGCTGGACAGCACGGCGACCACGTTGGTCGCCACGACCACGGCGACGCCCACCCACTCGTGCCAGGAGAGCAGCTGGCCGAGCAGCAGCATCCCGGCGAGCGCAGCGAGTACCGGGTGGGCGCTCATCGCCACCCCGAACACCTGGGGTGAGACGCTGCGCAGCGCGATGAGGTCCAGGGTGTACGGCAGGGCGGAGGCGAGCGCCCCGGCGGCCATCGCGAAGCCCAGCGCCGAGGGCGTCAACCGCCCCGAGACGGTCAGGGCGGCAAGCACGGGCAGGTAGCCGATGGCCGAGATCGAGGTGGCCAGCGCTGTGCCCTGCACGCCGGGCAGCCGGGCTCCGACCACCCGGTTCACCAGGATGTAGCCGGCCCAGCAGGAGGCGGCGAGCAGGCCGAGACCGACCCCCACGTAGTCACTGGTCGGGCCGGGCAGTACCAGCACGTAGACCCCGACGCCGGCAGCGACCGCGGTAGCCAGGTCGCGCAGGGTCCGCGAGCCGGCGAGGGCGACGGCCAGCGGACCGAGGAACTCCAGGGTCACCGCCAGAGCCAGGCCGATCCGGTCGACCGCGGCGTACAGCGAGAGGTTCATCGCGGCGAACACCGCGGCAAGTACGAGGGTGGGCCACCACTGTGCCCACCGCATCCGGCGGACGTCCGGGCGGGCCAGCGGCAGCAGCACCGCGGCCGCCACGAGCTGACGGACGGCAACCACGCCGGCGGGGCCGATCGCCGCGAACGCGTGCGCCCCGAGTGCGGCCCCGGCCTGGGTGCTGCCCGCGGCGGTCAGCATCAGGGCGACGTCGCGGGGCCGGGTGCGCGTCCGGCCGGGCCCTCGCGAACCGGCGTGTCCGGCTGCGGGGATGGGCTGCTCGGCGGTGACCACGGCACCCAGTGTGGGCACACTGGGCCGTTGTGCGTCGCTATCGGTCCATTCTCGGCCGGCCACATGCGCTCTGGCCTTTCCTGCTCGCCTTCGTAGCCCGGTTGCCGGTGTCGATGGCGCCGCTCGGCATGGTGCTGCTCGTCCAGTCCTCCCGTGGCACGTACGCGGTGGCCGGAGCGGTGGCTGCGGCGTTCACCGTCGGGGTGGCCGTGGCCACCCCGGGCTGGGGCGCGCTGATGGACCGGGTGGGCCAGCCGCGGGTCCTGCTGCCGCTGTCGCTGATGTCGGCCGCGCTGCTCGTCGCGCTGGCGCTCGGCACGGTCGGTGGGTCGACCGAGCCGGCCCTGATCGCCCTGGCGGTGGGAGTGGGCGCCACCTTCCCGCCGATCTCCCCGGCGATGCGGGCCGCCTGGCGCGTTCTGCTGGCAGACCAGGACGATCGGCAGGCCGCCTACGCCCTCGAGGCGGTGGTGATCGAGGTGGTGTTCGTCGGCGGCCCCCTGCTGCTGTCGGTGTTCCTCGCGGTGGCTGCGCCCGCGGCGCCGCTCCTGGTCACCGCCGTGCTGCTCGGGACCGGTGGCGCCGGCTATGCGAGCACCTGGGCGGCGCGTGCATGGCGTCCTGAACCGCACCACGAAGGCCCCGGACGGCGTGGAGGCTCCCCGTTGCGGTCGGTAGGCGTGGTGGCCGCGTTGCTGGTCAGCCTGCTCATCGCCGTGGGATTCGGGCAGCTGGACGTCTCCTTGGCGGCCAGCGCGCAGCTCGTGCTCGGCGACCAGGGCATGGTGGGACTGCTCTTCGTGTCGGTCGCGGGTGGCAGTGCGGTCGGCGGAACCGTGTACGGGGCCCGGGCGTGGCCCGGGCGGGAGCGGACCCGGCTGCCCCTGGTGCTGGCTGCGTTCACCCTCGGGCTGGCCACGGTCACGTTGCTGATCGGCCACCGGGTGGGCGCGCTGCCGGTGCTGATGCCGGTGCTCTTCCTCACCGGCCTGTCGATCGCCCCGGGGCTGATCGTGCTCGCCAACCTGGTCGACCAGCATGCCTCACAGGACCGGCTCAGCGAGGCCCAGGCCTGGCTGAGCACCGCGTTCACTGCCGGAAGCGGGGCCGGGGCGGCGCTGGCCGGCCTGATGATCGACCGCGGCGGTCCGGCCCGCTCGTTGTCCGGCGCGGCGGCGGCGGTGCTGCTCGCGGCCTTGTTCTCCCTTGTGGTGCAGCGGATCTGGGCGGACCATGCGGCGACGTGCAAGGATGGCGTGCGTGCGCAGCCTGGCCAGTGACAACTACGCCGAGGTCCATCCCGAAGTGATCGCGGCGATCCTCGCCGCCAACACGGGACACGCCCGCCCCTACGGAGCGGACGAAGTGACCCACGCCGCGGTCGCCGCGATGCGGGTCGAGCTCGGCCAGGACGCCGAGATCGCCTTCGTGTTCAACGGGACGGGCGCCAACGTGATCGGTCTGCAGCTGATGCTGCAGCCCTGGCAGCACGTGGTGTGCGCCGCCACGGCGCACATCAACGTCGACGAGTGCGGCGCCCCGGAGCGGCTGACCGGAGCAAAGATCGTCGACCTCCCCAGCGACGACGGCAAGCTTGCGCCGGCCGATGTGCGCGCCGCGCACCGGCGCGTCGGTGACGAGCACAGCACTCAACCCGCCGTCGTCTCGATCAGCCAGAGCACCGAGTTCGGCACCCTCTACACGCCCGACGAGATCGCGGCACTGGCCGAGACGGCGCACGGTCTGGATTTGTACCTGCACCTGGACGGCGCCCGGATCGCCAACGCCGCCGCGGCGTTGGACGTCCCGTTGGCCGCGGTCACCGGGCAGGCCGGCGTCGATGTGATGTCGTTCGGTGGCACCAAGAACGGGCTGCTCGGCGCCGAGGCCGTGGTCGTCTTCGCCGACGAGCTCAAGGGCCGAATTCCGTTCGTGCGCAAGCAGTTCATGCAGCTCGGCTCGAAGTCGCGCTTCCTCGCGGCGCAGTTTCTCGCCTTGTTCACCGACGACCTCTGGCGGCGTAGCGCACGGCAGGCCAACGGTATGGCCCAACGCCTGCGCACCGGTCTGGCCGGCGTGGACGGCGTCGTGATCACCCAGCGATGCCAGGCCAACGCGGTCTTCGCTACCCTGCCCGTGCACTGGGTGGCACCGTTGCAGGAGGTGGCCCCGTTCTACGTGTGGGACGAGCAGACGACTGAGGTGCGGCTCATGTGCTCGTGGGACACCCCGCAGGGCCTGGTCGACGAGTTCGTCTCCGCGGCCCGGCGCCAGGCGACCTCGCCCGAGGCGCCGAGTGTCGCGTCGCAGGGTCAGGCGTAGCGACGCGCGATGGCCACCGCCTGGCGGCCGTAGCCGGCACCGAACAGGACGGCGTGCACCAGAACGGGAAACAGCTGGTGCACCTCGATGCGGTCACGCCAGCCGGGTGCCAGCGCATGCGTCTCGTGGTAGGCGCTGACCACCCGGTCGAGGTGTTCAATCCCGAACAATGCCAGCATTGCCAGGTCACTCTCCCGATGCCCCCCGTGCGCGGCGGGGTCGATCAGGACGGCCCCTTGCTCGTCCCAGAGAACGTTGCCGGACCACAGGTCGCCGTGAAGCCGGCTCGGCGGCTCGGGTGGCCCGCACACGTCCGGGTCGTTGCCGGCGAGCCGGTCGCAGAGGCGTCTGATCAGCGCGGCACCGTCACGGGACAGCGACCCCAGACTCAGGGCCTGCTCGGCGAACGGTTCCACCCGGTACCGGGCGAAGAACTCGCCCCAGCCGATGTCGTGGTGGGATCTGTTGTACGGCAGGAGGATCGGGCCGATGAAGCCCTCTCCGGACCAGTCCGGCGGCGGGCAACCGAACCAGCTCGCACCGGTATCGTGCGTGACAGCCAGGCGACGACCGAACTCCTCAGCGGTGCGCGCGGTCGCCGCGTGGGTGGCCACCCGCGGTAGGACTATCCTCTGGGCGGTCTCGTCGACCGGCTCCACCGGAACCACGACGCGCGCCCCGCCGGCGTCGTGGGCGGCGGCGAGCCACTGCAGTCCCGCCGCCTCGGCGGCGTAGAAACCGCGAGGCGGCCGTGCTCGCTGCTTGACGACGACGTCGTGGCTCACCCGACCGCACGATCAGGGCGGGCGGGCACCATGCCGCGGGACACCAGGGTCTGCAACAGCCCCTGGCACGCCGACTCGATCGTCGCCAAGACCTCGGAAAACGCCTCTGGCCCATCGTAATACGGGTCGCGTACGTCCAAGTCGTAGCCGACGGCGTCCGGACCGACGGTCGGGTCGAACGAGCGCAGCAGATGAAGCCGCTCCCGCGCCGACTGGGTGGGGGCCCAGTGGCTCAGAGTACGCAAGTGACTTCGGTCAAGTGCGACCACCAGGTCGCGGCTGCGGAACCAGTCAGGTTCGAACTGGCGCGCCCGGTGACCGGACCCGTCATAGCCGCGCCGCTTCAGTGCCTCGACGGTGCGCCGGTCGGCCCGCTCGCCGATGTGCCATTCCCCGGTGCCGGCCGAGTCCACCACCACGATGTGGCCGAGGTCCGCGTCGGCGACGAGCGATCGAAAGACCACTTCTGCCATGGGGGAGCGGCAGATGTTTCCCGAGCAGACGAAACACACCTGGACACGGTGGTCCGCAGACCTCCGCTCCACCGGGTTCTGGCTGTCCATCACAGGCGTCTACTCGCAATCCGCCGGTTGTCACGTCCCCCAACAGGGCGACGGTACCGGTTGTCCACAGGAGTGGGCCAGGTCGTCGCCGAGTCCAGTCAGGCCCGCCTAGCGTTCCAGCCCGACTCCGACACCGACTGCGACACCGTCGCCGAAGGGCTGCCGACCATGGGATGGACCGCTGACCTGGCCGAACGCGAGCTAGTGGCCGTAGCGAGCGAGGTGAACGAGGTGGCCCGGCAGCTTGTCGCGATCGATCCGTCGTCGTGGCGGTCCCTCGCGGCGGACCGCTTCCGGGCCGAGCTGGACGCTCTGGCCCCGCTGCTGCGCCGAGCCGCGACGGGGGTCGAAGAGGCGGCGTGGGCGGCTACGGACCATGCCCGGGCGCTGCGGGAGGCGACCGTGCCCGTGTCCGCGGTGACCGCCCTGGGCCCGGGTCGATGACGGGGCCGGAACCGATCCGGCTCGCCGTCCCCGGGGCCACCTTCGCGACCTGGCGTCGGACGGCGCCCGGCCTCGCGGTCCCCCCGGGTCTGGAGCCGCTGGTTCCCCGCCCCGACCGGGCGGCGTTGCCGACGGCGGTGGCGACCGCTTTCGGCGTCCATGGCGAGGCCGACGTGGTTGCGAGCCTGAGGTATTCCCGAGGTGATCTGGAGCTCGGGGTTCACTGTGCCGTGGCCGGTGACCTGGCGGCAGCGGTGGTGCAGATGCGTCACGAGGTGACGGCGCGGACGGTGGACTGGGTCCAGGTGGTGCTGCTCGGCGCTCCCCAGGCGCCGTCCGAGATGGTGTCCTGGCTGCCGGACCCTGGGAGCTCGACCGCGGGTGCCCGGCTGCGCGTGGTGATCACCGTTGAGACGGGGCATCGCCCGTCCCCCGCAGAGGTCGAGCTGGCGCGCTGGGAGGGCCGATTCGACGGCTGGTTCGACAACGGACGGCCGGCCGATCTCGACGAGCTGAGAGAGACCCTCCGGTCGGCCCTGGTCGGTCAGGCCTCGCCCGGCAGCGGGGGCCCGGGTCGGTGACGTCTGCGGCTGTCGTCCTTGCTCGGGGCGACGACCCGAGCGACGGTCTGCACGTCAGCGGCGGAGCGGGTGGCACCGCGGCGATGCTGACCGACCTCGACCACCTGGCCCTCGTCCTCGCCGATGCCGCAGGGCAGCTGGACGCTCTGGCCCGCCGCCTCACGCTGCTGGCCACCGATCCGCGGCTGCTCGGCTCCGCCGTCCTCACCCCGCTGACGGCGGCACGCCTCGAGATCGCTGTGGCCCGAGCCGCCTACGGGCCGACGGGAGTGGCCACCTGCTCGGTGGGGGTGGGGGCCCTGGCGAACGCGGTGCTGGCTGCCGTCGCCCTCTACCGAGGAGCCGACACCCTGGTCGCGGGACTGCTACGCCGGCTGGAGGTATCGGCCGGAATGGTCGCCGGTCGCCTCCTCGGGCCGGCACTGCTGGCCGGCGGCGCAGCGGCGGTGGCCGCCGACCAGCCCGGTTCTTCGGACGGCACCAGGGACGATGGGACGCAGCGCAGTCCGGGCCTGTTCGGGTGGGCGGCCGCGATACTGCTGGAACGGATCGGCAGCGTCCCGGGCCGCGGCGATCGCGTGCTGGCCGCCGCACCCGGCCTCGTGGCGGGCGCACTGTCGCCACTGGGCGCGGCGGGCCTTCTCGGCCCGACCGCCGTCGGCGGGCAGCGCAGCACGCTGCGGGCGGCGGGTGCGGTGACCGCTGCGACGCCATGGCTCCACGACAGCGGGAGGGTTCGGGTGACGATGGCCGCACCGCGGCCGGTCCGTCCGCCGTCCGGGGCCGGTGAGCTCGTGGCCCGGACGGCACAGCTGTCTGCGCGTGCCGGTGCTCGACCGGGCACGGTCCGCGTCGACCGGGTCAGGGGAGCCGACGGGGCCCGGGCCTGGGTCGTGCACATCCCGGGCACGCAGAGCTGGCAGGCCCGGCCCGGTGCCAACCCCTTCGACCTGAGCGCGGACGCGGCGGCTCTCGCCGGGCGCCCCAACGCCGTGGGCGCCGTGGTTGCCCGTGGGCTGCGCTCGTGCGGCGCGCGACCGGGTGAGCCGGTGCTCCTGTCCGGGCACTCGCTGGGCGGGATCGCGGCCGCCGAGCTGGCCGCCGACCAGGTGCTGCGCCGCGAGTTCACGATCACCCATGTGGTCAGCGCCGGCTCCCCGACCGCGCTGAGCGCTGTCCCGGACGACGTCTCGGTACTCAGCCTGGAACACGACCAGGACCCGGTGCCCTGGCTGGACGGAGAGCCGAGCCCGGACCGGGCGAACTGGGTCACCGTGCGCCGGCCCGTGGGCGGGGCGCTGCATGCCCACGACACGCAGGAGTACGCCCGTACCGGGGCCATGGTCGACGCCTCGGCCGACGGATCGCTGGAGCGGTGGCGAGCCGGCCTGGACCGATTCCTGGACCGGCCGGGGGCCACCGCGACCAGCTGGGAGGTCACCGGGCAGAGACTGCCGTGAACGATGTGACCGGACCGGCTGTCCCGTCGCGGGCCTGGACGGTGCTACGCGGTGGCAGGCTGCTCGGCCGGGGTGATCCGGCCGGCGGCGATGTCGCGCGCCCAGTGGCAGGCCACCCGGTGTCCCGGGGACAGCTCCTGCAGCGGCGGACGCTCGTCGTCGCACCGGGTCGGCTGCCGGAACGGGCAGCGGGTGTGGAACCGGCATCCGGCCGGGGGGTTCGCCGGGCTCGGCAGGTCGCCGGAGAGCAGGATCCGCTGCCGCCGGTCCTCGACGTCGGGGTCCGGGATCGGGATCGCCGACATCAGCGAGATCGTGTACGGGTGCGCCGGGGTCGCGTATAGGTCGTCGCTCGAGGCCTCCTCCACCAGCGTCCCGAGGTACATCACCGCGATGGTGTCGCTGACGTGCCGGACAACGGCCAGGTCGTGTGCAATCACCAGGTAGGTCAGCCCGAGCCGCTCCTGCAGCTCGCTCAGTAAGTTGATCACCTGCGCCTGCACCGATACGTCGAGCGCCGATACCGGCTCGTCGGCGATCACCAGGTCGGGGTTCAGCGCGATCGCCCGCGCGATGCCGATCCGCTGCCGCTGCCCGCCGGAGAACTCGTGCGGGTAGCGCCCGGCTGCGCTGGACGGCAGCCCTACCAGGTCGAGCAACCGGCGGATATGGGCGTCGTTGCCGCCGTCCGGGGTGACCTGGTGTGCCCGTAGCGGTTCCAGCAGAACGGACTCCACGCTCTGGCGCGGGTCCAGGCTGGACATCGGGTCCTGAAAGACCATCTGCATCCGTCGGCGCATGTGCCGCAGCGTCTCTCCGGTCATGCTCGCCAGGTCCACCCCGTCGAACTCGACCGTGCCCTCGGTGACCGGTATCAGCCGCAGCACCGCACGGCCCAGAGTGCTCTTGCCGCAACCGGATTCACCCACCAGCCCGTAGGTGCTGCCCCGAGGGACATCGAGGTCGACGCCGTCGACGGCGCGAACCCGACCGACCTCGCGGTCGAACAGCACGCCACTGATGATCGGGAAGTGGACCTTCAGTCCGCGGATCCGCAGCAGGGTCTGCTCGCTCACGCGTCCTCCCGACCGGCGTCTGCTCGGGCGCCGGCGTCGTCGTGCTCCACCGGATGGTGGCAACGTAGCCGGGTGATCCCGTCGTCCTGCATGGACGGCGCCTGCTCGGCGCACACCTCGCTGCGCCGGGGGCACCGGGGCTGGAACGCGCACCCCTGCTCCCACGGCAGGGTGTCGTTGGGGGAGCCGGGGATCGGGGAGAGCGGCACGCTGCGCGGATGGTCCAGCCGCGGGATCGAGGCGAGCAGGCCGTTGGTGTACGGGTGGCGGGGTCGGGCGAACAGCCGCCGACGGGCTGCCGACTCGACGATCCGGCCCGCGTACATCACGTGCACGGTGTCGCACAGCCCGGCCACCACGCCGAGATCGTGGGTGATCATCATCAGTGCGGTGCCGGACTCGCGGACCAGCGTGCGCAGCAGGTCCAGGATCTGGGCCTGGATCGTGACGTCGAGCGCCGTGGTCGGTTCGTCGGCGATCAGCAGCCGTGGTCGGCAGGCGAGGGCGATGGCGATCAGCGCGCGCTGTCGCATGCCGCCGGAGAGCTGGTGGGGGTAGTCCCCCAGGCGGCGCCGGGGGTCGGGGATGCCGACCCGCTGCAGCAGTGCCTCGGCCTCGTCCTTCGCCTGTGCCTTGGACATCCCGCGGTGGCGTTGCAGCACTTCCGTGACCTGCAGACCCACGTTGATCACCGGGTTCAGTGAGCTCATCGGGTCCTGGAAGACCATCGCCATGTCCCGGCCGCGCAGGTCGCGCAGATCGCCGTCCGCCATGCCCAGCAGCTCGACGCCGTCCAGCTTCACGCTCCCGGTGATCCGCACGCCGCGCCGGGGCAGCAGGCCCATCACCGCCAGAGCGGTCACCGACTTCCCGCTTCCGGACTCGCCCACGATCCCGAGGGTCTGTCCGGCACCCACGTCGAAGGAGACCCCCTCCACAGCCCGGACGTCGCGGCGTCCCCGCCGGGTGAAGGTCACCGTCAGGTCGCGCACCTCCAGCAGCGGTGCGGCACCGGATACCGGCCCGGGATGGGGGACCTCGCTGAGATCGAGCTCCAGCTCGGCCTTGTCGCCGGCGGCTGCGGCGCTCATCGCCGGCTCACCGGCGGTACTTGGGGTCGAGGGCCTCGCGCAGGGCCTCACCGAGCAGGGTGAAGCCGAGCGCCGAGAACACGATGGCCAGGCCGGGGAAGATGGCCAGGTGCGGGGCGCCGGCGAGGTAGCGCTGGGTATCCGACAGCATCCGGCCCCATTCGGGGACCGCGGGGTCGGTTCCGGACAGGCCCAGGAAGGCCAGCCCGGCGGCGTCGATGATCGCTGTGGCCAGGGTCAGCGTGCCCTGCACGATCACGGGGGAGATCGAGTTCGGTAGCACGTGTCGCAGGATGATCGATCGTCGCCGTACACCGAGCGATGCCGCGGCGACGGCGTAGTCGCTCTCGCGCTGCGCCAGCATCGAGCCGCGCAGCATTCGGGCGAAGATCGGCACGTTGATCACTGCGATCGCGATCATCACCGAGGTCAGTGACTGGCCCAGGGCCGCGGCGACCCCGATGGCGAACAGGATGCCCGGTACCGAGAGCATGATGTCCATCAGCCGCATGATCACCGAATCGACCCGACCCCCGAAGGTGCCCGCGACCAGGCCGACGGCGATGCCGCTCGCGGCGCCGAGGACGAGGGAGACCACGCCGATCACCAGCGACTGCCGGGCGCCGTAGATCACCCGGCTGAGCTCGTCGCGGCCCAGGTTGTCCAGTCCGAGCCAGTGCTGAGCCGACGGCCCGGGGATGGTCGTCGGGGTCACGGTGCCCTGGCCGGGTCTGTCGGTGGGGCTGTACGGGGCCAGCCAGGGAGCCAGCAGGGCCACCACGACGAACAGCAGCACCAGCAGGGCGCCGACGATCGCCGATGGGTTGCGCCGCAGCCGGTCCCAGGCGTCGCGGCCGAGCGAGCCACCCTGCTCGCGTGCGGGCTCGTTCAGGCTGAGCAGGGCCGGATCCTGAATACTCATCGCACCCTCACCCTCGGGTCGATCAGCCCGTAGCTGACGTCGACCAGCAGGTTCACCACGACCACGATGATCGCGATCACCAGCACGAACCCTTGAATGACGGCGTAGTCCCGTTGCTTGATCGCTTCGACCAGGAAGCTGCCGATGCCGGGGAAGGCGAACACCGTCTCGGTGAGCACCGCTCCGGAGAGCAACAGCCCGACCTGCAACCCGGTGATGGTGACCACCGGCAGCATGGCGTTGCGCAGGATGTGACGCCGGTTGATGGTCGAGCGGTGCAGCCCCTTGGCCTCGGCGGTTCGCACGTAGTCCTCGTGGACGACGTCCAGAACCGAGGCCCGAGTGATCCGGGTGATGATGGCCAGCGGGATCGTGCCGAGGGCCACGGCCGGCAGGACCAGGTGCAGCAGGGCGTCCCAGGAGGCGTCGGGCCGCCCGGCCAGGAACCCGTCGAGGACGAAGAAGTTCGTCGGATGCTCCAGCCCGATGAAGTCGCGGCTGTCCTGGCGGCCGGTGGCGGGCAGCCAGCCCAACCGGACCGCGAAGACGTAGCGCAGGATGAAGCCGAGGAAGAACACCGGGATGGTGACGCCGATCAGCGAACCGGTGACCGAGAGGTTGTCCACCCAGGTCATGTGCCGCCGGGCGGCCAGGTAGCCGAGCGGGATGCCGACTCCGACGGCGAACAGCATCGCCAACAATGACAGTTCGACGGTGGCCGGGAACAGCCGCAGGAACTCCTCGGTGACCGGGCGCTGGGTCCGCAGCGAGGTGCCGAAGTCGAGCCGGATCGCCCGTCCGAGGAACTTGAGGTACTGGGCCCAGATCGGTTGGTCCAGGCCGTAGATCCGGTTGATCTGGGCGATCTTCTCCGGTGTGGCCCGTTCTCCCAGGAGGGCCAACGCGGGCCCGCCTGGGAGAACGCGGATCCACGCGAAGAGCAGGACGCTCAACCCGAGCAGGATCGGCACCAGTTGCAGCAACCTGCGGACGACGAACCTCAGCATGGCTGCGGCCGGTCAGGCCTCGAATCCCTGCTGCCCGTTCGCGGAGTGCTGCGCCCGGTCATCGCCGGCTCACGAGCTCGGCGCGGTGACCGGTGCGAAGCTCTCGTCGTTGGTCGGGCTGGGGACGAAGCCGGTCACCCCGGCTTGGAACGCCAGAGCCGGTTCGGTGTGCACGTAGGGCAGCCCGGGCAGGAAGGCCATGATCTTGCGGTTGGCCTCCTGGTACAGCGTGATCCGGGCGTCCTGGTCGGGCTCCGCCTCCGCCTGGTCGAGCAGGTTGAAGATCTCGGGGTTGTCGAAGCCCCACTGCGCCTGCTTGGTCTGGAAGAAGGTGCCGACGAAGTTGTCCGGGTCGCCGAAGTCGCCGGTCCAGCCGAGCAGGAACATCTGCGTCGTGCCCGCGTCGACGTTGGACAGGTAGTCCGGGTTCCACGGCGCCGACTTCGTGGTGACCGTGAAGCCGGCGGCCTCCAGGTCGGCCTTGATCAGCTGGAAGTTGGCCGCCGGGTCGGGCATGTACGGGCGGGAGACGTCCGTCGGGTACCAGAACTCGATGGCGGGCTTGGCGACGCCGGAGGCGGCGATCAGCTCCTTGGCCTTGGCGACGTCGTAGTTGTAGGTCGGGACGTCGTCCGCATACCCGAACACCTCGGGCGGCATGAACTCCTTGGCCACCACGGAGCCCTCGGGGTAGTTGGTCTTGACGATGTTCTCCCGGTTGACCGCGTAGGCGATCGCCTCGCGGATCTTGGGGTTGTCCATCGGCGGCAGCGCCTGGTTGAAGCCGATGTAGCCGACGTTGAAGGCCGGGCGACGCAGGATCTCAAAGCCGGCATCCTCCAGCGCCTGGGTGTCGGCGGGGTCGACCAGGTCGTAGCCGTCGATCTCGCCGGCCTCGAGCGCCTGGCGACGGGCCGGGCCGTCGGCGATCGGCTTGAACACCAGGTTCTTGACCTTCGCCTTGTCGCCCCAGTAGTTCTCGTTGCGTTCCAGAAGCAGTTCGGTGCCGCGCTGCCATGACTTGAGTACGAACGGCCCGGTCCCGATCGGGTGCTCGGTGCCGAAGGTGCCGGTGAACTGCGGCGAGTCCTCGGTCCCGCCCACCTCGTTGGCGCCGAACTCCTCGAGGGCCTTCGGGCTGGCGATCGCGAACGAGGGCAGCGACAGCGCCGACAGGAACGTCGAGGACGGCTTGGACAGGGTGATCTCGGCGGTGGTGGCGTCAGGTGCGGCGCAGGAGGAGTACAGGCTCTTCGGCGCCGAGGGGTCCTCGTTCTTGGCGAAGCCGGCGAACACCGTCGACCAGTAGTAGGAGACCGACGGGCTCTGCTGGAGCCCGGTGAAGTTGTACCAGCGGTCGAAGTTGGCGCACACCGCTGTGGCGTCGAACGGCTCGCCGTCGGAGAAGGTCACCCCGTCGCGCAGGGTGAAGGTCCACTTCAGGCCGTCGTCGCTGGGCTTCCACTCGGTGGCCAGCGCGGGCACCACCTCGGTGCCGCCGGGGGCCGTGGTGACCAGGCCCTCGAAGATCTGCCGCACGACGCGAAGCGACTCGCCGTCGCTGACGTAGGCACCGTCGATGATCACCGGGTCGGCCGAGGCCCCGAACACGAAGGTGGCGTCGGGGTTGCTCGCCGCGGAACCGGAGCCGGAGGCGGAGCCACTGTCACCGCTGCTGCACGCGGCCAGCGCGGCTGCCGCGGCGGCCGCGACAGCCAGGGCTTTGAAGGGTCGGTTGCTCGGTTGCATCTTGTCACCCCAGGTGCCTGCAGATCGGTGGTTGACATGCCAGGGCGACGATAGACCGTAGAAGTTGCGGGCGGAACGGCTCACACGCGGTGCGACAGTCACGGTTGCGCATCGACGGGTGAGCCCCGGGGTGGACACGTCGTCGACGACACGCCCGCGTGTCGTCGACACAGTGTCCACCCCGGGGTTGGGGGCGTGGGTTCACCCCGCGCTGAGTCACGACCTACGGTGAGGACCATGCGGATCGCAGTTGCCGGCGTAGGCCGGATCGGCCTCACGCATGCGCGAAACCTCGTCGACACCCCCGGGGTGGGCGAGGTGGTCCTGTACGAGCCGATGCCGGGTCGTGCCCAGGAGGTCGCGGCCGACCTGGACGGCGCGGTGCCGGTCCGGGCCGCCGACTCCGGGGACGCCGCCGTCACCGATCTGCTGGACGACGCCGACGGCCTCCTGGTCGCCACGCCCACGCCGTCCCATCCCCAGCTGGTGCACGCAGCGCTGGACGCCGGCGTCCCGACGCTCGTAGAGAAACCGCTCGCCCGTGAGCTGAGGAGTATCCGTGAGGTGATCGAGCACGTCGATCGCAGCGGCGTCCCTGTCGTGGTCGGCTTCCAGCGCCGGTTCGATCCAGCCATCGCGGAGATGAGGCGTCGGATCGCCTCGGGCGAGATCGGGGACCTGTACTACGTGCGTGCCGTCGCCTTCGATGCCAGCCCGCCCTCCCTGGACTACATCGCCGTCTCCGGTGGCATCTTCCGGGACCTCTTCATCCACGATCTCGACTGCGTGCCCTGGCTGGTGGGCCGCGATGTGGTTGAGGTCTATGCCACCGGGTCCGTGCTCGTCGACCCCGGGTTCGCCGACGCGGACGACGTGGACACTGCGGTGATCAGTCTCGTCTTCGAAGGTGGCGTTGTCGCTCAGATCGCCGGTGGCCGGCGACCTGGCATCGGCTACGACAACCGGGTCGAGGCGGTCGGCAGCGCTCAGGCTCTGAGCAGCGGCCTGGACGCCCGTAGCCCGCTGGTCAGCCTCGAACAGGGCGGGCAACATCCCGGCGCCGACGCCCACCCGAGCTTCACCGAACGCTACGCACAGGCCTATGCCCGAGAGGTCTCGGTCTTCATCGACGTGATCTGCGGCGCGGCACCGAACCCCTCTCCGGTTCACGACTCCCTTGTCAGCCTCGCTTTGGCTGATGCGTGCGAGGCGTCACGTCGTAGCGGGCGACCCGTCGTGGTCGACCCGGCATCTCTCTGCGCCTGGCAACTCCTGGTCGACCAGCTGCTGGATCGCGCGGCGGACGGTCGGACGGCAGTCCGACGAAACCCTGGCGAAGTGTCTTCCATTCGTAGATTAGATTGTCTTATCATTATGCTTTAGCAGTCCCGACGGACGGCGGCACCAGTGGCCGCTGCGCACGAGGAGAGACGATGACGCAGACCATGGCCCCAACCGGCCCCGTTGGAGACGCAGCGGCCAGCGCGCCGTCGCCGTTGCTGGAGATGACCCGGACCACGCCCACCTGCCTGTGGAACGACTCCGCCGACCCGGCCGAGCTCGCAGAGTCGCTCACCTTCGGAGCCGTGGGAGCCACCTGCAACCCGGTGATCGCACTGGCCGTCGTCAAGGCCGACCTGCCCAGGTGGAGTGCCCGGATCGCCGAGCTCGCCGCCGAGCACCCGACCGCCACCGAGGACGCGATCGGCTGGATGATCGTCAAGGAGCTCTCTGTCGAGGCGGCACGGCTGCTCGAGCCCAGGTTCGCCGAGCACCGGGGACGCAACGGGCGCCTGTCGATTCAGACCGACCCCCGGCTGCACCGTGACCACGACGGCCTGGTCGAGCAGGCGCTCGCCTTCAACTCTCTCGCCGACAACATGATCGTGAAGATCCCGGCCACCGCGGCGGGCATCTCGGCGATCGAAGAGGTCACCTACGCCGGTGTGAGCATCAACGCCACCGTGTCCTTCACCCTGCCGCAGGCCCTGGCCGTCGGTGAGGCGGTCGAGAACGGACTGCGCCGTCGCGAGGCCGAGGGCCTGGACGTCTCATCGATGGGCCCCGTGTGCACCATCATGGTCGGCCGCACCGACGACTGGATCAAGGTCAGCGCGGAGAAGAACAAGGTCACCCTCGACCCGGGGTACTACGAGTGGGCCGGGGTCGCGGTGATGAAGAAGGCCTACGCGATCTATACCGAGCGCGGCTACCGCACGCGTCTGCTCTCCGCCGCGTTCCGCAACCATATGCACTGGAGCCAGTTCGTCGGCGCCGACATGGTCATCTCCCCGCCGTTCGGCTGGCAGAAACGTCTGAACGCCAGCGGCATCGACGCCCGCCCCCGGATCGACGACCCGGTGGATCCCACCATCGTCGAGGCGCTGCACACCCATCTCGAGGAGTTCCGGCGCGCCTACGACGTCGACGGCCTGACGGTCGAGGAGTTCGACTCCTACGGCGCTACCCGGCGCACCCTGCGCCAGTTCCTCGCCGCCAACAACGAGCTCGAGGCGCTGGTCCGGGACGTGGTGGTGCCGAACCCGGACAAGTAGCCAGCCGTCCCGGCCGCCGTCGTCGCCGTCGCGGCGGGCTCCGGGGGCCTCACCTGACCGAGTGGAAGCACACCGCCGAGCATCGACGATACGGAGACCCAGATGTCCACTCCACAGTCCTTGGACCTTTCGCGGCTCTCGCTGGGGACGGCCCCCGATTCGTGGGGTGTGTGGTTCCCGAGCGACCCGCATCAGGTGGGGTGGAAGCAGTACCTCGACGAGATCGCGCAGGCCGGCTACGTATACACCGAGCTCGGGCCGCAGGGGTTCATGCCACAGGATCCCGAGCAGCTCAAGGACGAGCTGGCCAGCCGTGGTCTGACGGTCTGCGGGGGCACCGTCTTCGCCGGCCTGCACAAGGGTGCCGAGGCGCTCCAGACCGCCAAGCGCACCTTCGGGCAGGAGGCCCGGCTGCTGTCGGCGCTCGGGGCGACGTTCCTGGTGCACCTGCCGGAGCAGTGGACGGACATGCATACCGGTGAGGCGGTCCAGGGCGCCGAGATCGATCTCGAGCAGTGGCGAAACCTGGTCACCGGGACCGATGAGCTCGCCCGCTACCTGTTCGAGGAGTTCGGGATCCACCTGGTCTTCCACCCGCACGTGGACACCCACGTGGACACCCAGGAGCGGATCGAACGGTTCCTGTCAGACACCGACCCGCAGTTCGTCAACCTGTGCCTGGACACCGGCCACGTGTCGTACTGCAACGGTGACAACATCCAGATCATCGAGCGCTTCCCCGAGCGGATCACCTATGTGCACCTGAAGTCGGTCGATCCCGCTGTGCGGGCGCGAGCCCTGGCTGAGAAGCTGCCGCTGTCGGAGGCGGTCAAGCTCGGTGTCATGTGCGAGCCATGGGACGGCGAGCCGCACATGCCCCCGTTCCTGGCCGCCCTGGCAGCCCTGGAGCGTGACCTCTACACCGTTGTCGAGCAGGACCTGTATCCCGTCGAACCGCACATCCCGCTCCCGATCGGTGCCCGCACCGCCGGTTACTACGCCGGTTGCGGCCTCGGACCCGTCCGACGCTGGCCCTACTGAACTGACGGACTTTTCAGAGGTACTCCTGGCAGGTCAGGCGAGCATGCTGAGCGAGAAGCTGTACCGGGACGCCGCGTAGATGTGGCTGCCGTACTCGACGACCCGGCCGTGGTCGTCGTAGGCCGTGCGCTGCATGGTGAGCACAGCGGCGCCGCGGCGTTCGCCGAGCAAGCGGCCCTCTTCGGAGGTGGCGGTCCTGGCGCCGATGTTCTGGTCGGCCGCGTGGAACTGCACGCCGACCGAGCGGATCACCTGGTAGAGCCCCTGTTTCTCCAGGACGTCACGGTCCAGTGCCTCGGCGAGGCCGGGAATGGTGTGCGGGATGTAGTTGCACATCCGGGCGATCGGTAACCCCATGGCCGACCGGAGCCGGACCAGGACGCTGATATCGGCTCCCGGTGGGACGCCCAGGATCTCGGCGGTCGGCGACGTCGCGGGCTCGACGTCCAACGACAGCACCGATGTGGTGGGCTCCTGGCCGCTGCCGGAAAGGTCTTCGTACAGGCTGCTCAAGCCGAGCGGCCGGCGCACCTTGGGTTGGACGACGCGGGTGCCGATGCCCCGGCGACGGACGAGTACACCCTTCTCGACCAGGTACTGCATCGCTCGGCGCATCGTCGGTCGGGACAGGCCGAGCTGCTCAGCGATCAGGACCTCGTTGTCGAGTCGGCTGCCCGGTGGCAGGCGACCGTCCAGGATGGCGGCTTCGAGGGCCTCGGCGACCTGAAAGTAGAGCGGTACCGGGCTGGAACGATCAAGACGCAATGATCCCATCAGCTCGTGCGACTCCACGGCCGCTTGGGTAGGCATCGTCGCGTCAGCCACGTGAGCAGTATGCGGACCCTGGAGCACAAAGTCATCTCCTAGAGTTGTAAGGACAAACCGTTGACAGGGCCTTTTTGAAGTACGCGAATAGAGACGTCGCCCGTTCGCTCTCCCGAACCCGTTCCGGCCCAACACCCTTCTCCCGGGCTGTTGCTTCGCTGAGGCGGTCCGGCGCGGAGCGATCAGCCCTTCCCGATCGCCGAGCGCACCTGCGTCTTCTTCAACGGGTGCGGCCTCGGACCGACGCCGCACCGGTATGGCGGGTGGGTCGACCAGGCGAGCCGTCATCGGTTGCCGCCGAGACGGTCCGGGGCAGCGAGGCGGTGGAGCGGATCCCGGGTCCGGCCCGAGACCTGAGGGGCCGGACCAGCGTCACGCTTGAGACCAGATTGTTACCTGGATTTAGAGTAAGAATGTCGTTACAAAGTCTTGACGGGGGTGACCTCCGCCACGAGACTCAGGTTACGCAGTTCATGCCCTTTCGCAGGGAGTTGCGACATCTGTCCCGTCCGTCCGGCGTCAGGCCGACGACTACAAGGGAGTAACCATGTTCATGACCGGACGCCGTATCGGCGCCGTCGCCTCGGTGGCTGTGGCGGCCCTCGCGCTCGCCGCCTGCTCGTCTTCCGGCGGTCGGGAGGCAAGCTCGTCCAGCGGTAATGCCGCCGGGCAGGCGAACACCCCGCAGATCACCGTCGCCATGATCACCCACCAGGCGCCGGGCGACACGTTCTGGGACATCATCCGCAAGGGTGGCGAGGCGGCGTCCCAGAAGGACAACGTCAATCTCGAGTACTCCAACGACCCCGACGCCACGAAGCAGGCCCAGCTCATCCAGGCCGCCATCGACAAGAAGGTCGACGGGATCGCGGTGACCGACCCGAACACCGGCGCTCTCGGCGAGACGATCAAGAAGGCCGTCGCCGCCGGCATCCCGGTGACGATGTTCAACGCCGGTGGTCCGGACGCGCTGGGACTCGGCGTGCTCGGCTACTTCGGTCAGGGTGAGAAGGAGGCCGGGATAGGAGCTGGTAAGAAGATCGTCGACGAGGGCGGCAAGTCCATCCTCTGCGTCATCCAGGAGCAGGGCCAGCAGCAGCTCGAGGACCGCTGCGACGGCGTCACCGAAGGCGCTGCCGGAGCCAAGGTCGAGCGGCTCTACGTCAACGGTCGGGACGACTCGGCGGTGACGACATCGATCCAGGCCAAGCTGACCCAGGCCAAGGACGTCGACTGGGTGCTCGCCCTCGGTGCCCCCTTCGCTCTCGACGCGGTGAAGTCGGTTAGTGGTGCGGGCAGCTCGGCGAAGATCGGGACGTTCGACACGAACAGGGAGCTCATCTCCGCCATCCAGGACGGCAGCGTGGCGTTCGCCATCGACCAGCAGCCGTACCTGCAGGGCTACCTGGCGGTCGACGCGCTCTGGCTCTACATCAACAACGGCAACACCATCGGCGGCGGCCAGAATGTCGCGACGGGTCCGTCGTTCATCGATTCGTCCAACGTCGAGGCGGTCGCCAAGTTCGCCGACAACGGCACCCGGTGACCTGACATGACGACCGCCACGACCACACCGACCGACGATCGAGTCGCGACCCGCTCGGCGGCGGCCAGCTTCATGGGCCGCCCCGAGGTCGGGGCGCTCATCGGCGCCGTCGCCGTTGCCTTGCTGTTCTTCGCCGTGGCCCCGGCGTTCCGCAATGTCACCAACATCGGGACGATCCTGTACGGGTCCTCGACGATCGGCATCATGGCCGTCGCCGTCTCGTTGCTCATGATCGGGGGAGAGTTCGACCTGTCGGCCGGTGTGGCCGTGACGACGTCCGGGCTGGCCTGCGCGCACATCGCGTGGTACTTCAGCCTGAACGTCTGGGTCGGGGTGTTCTTCGCCCTCCTGGTCTCCCTGGCGATCGGGGCGTTCAACGGCTGGTTGCTTCACCAGACCGGTCTGCCCAGCTTCCTGGTCACTCTGGGCACGTTCTTCGTGCTCCAGGGGGTCAACCTCGCGGTGACCCGGCTCGTCGCCGGCGGGGTCTCATCGAGGTCGCTCAACGATCTGGACGGGTACAACAGCGCCAACGCGATCTTCGCGTCCAGCTTCAAGATCGGCTCGGTGGACCTTCAGGTCCCAATCCTCTACTGGGCGATCCTCACCGTCATCGGGGCGATGCTGCTGTTGCGCACGAAGTACGGCAACTGGATCTTCGCCGCCGGCGGGGACTCGGCGGCGGCCCGCGCCGTCGGCGTCCCCGTCACGATCACCAAGATCGCGCTGTTCATGGGCGTCGGCTTCTGCGCCTGGCTGCTCGGCATGCACCTGTTGTTCAACTACAACAACGTGCAGTCCGGCCAGGGCGTCGGCAACGAGTTCATCTACATCATCGCCGCCGTCATCGGCGGCTGCCTGCTCACCGGTGGCTACGGGTCCGTGGTCGGCGCGACCATCGGCGCCCTGATCTTCGGCATGACGCAACTCGGCATCTCGTACGCGGGCTGGGACCCCGACTGGTTCAAGACCTTCCTGGGGATCATGTTGATCCTGGCCACACTGGTGAATCTCTATGTGAAGAGGAGGGCGGACGCACGATGAGCACCCTCGAAGACACCACGGTCCACACAAGTGAGGGCGCGGTCCTCGAGCTCGACAACGTCGGCAAGAGCTACGGCAACGTCAACGCCCTGAGTGGGGTGAACATCAGGGTCAGCCAGGGCGAGGTCACCTGCGTTCTCGGTGACAACGGCGCGGGTAAGTCCACCCTTATCAAGATCATCGCGGGTCTGCACGACTACACCGAGGGCACGATGAAGGTCGACGGCGCTGTCCGTCGGTTCTCCTCACCCCGCATGGCCCAGGCCATGGGGATCGCCACGGTCTACCAGGACCTGGCGCTCGCGCCGCTCATGTCGGTGTGGCGGAACTTCTTCCTCGCGAACGAGATCCGCAACGGGCCGTTCCTCGACGTCGCCGAGATGAAGCGGGTCTCCGGCGAGGAGCTCACCAAGATGGGCATCGTCATCCCCGACCTCGACCGCCCGGTCGGGAGCCTGTCGGGTGGCCAGCGCCAGTGCGTGGCGATCGCCCGAGCGATCTACTTCGGGGCCCGGGTCGTCATCCTCGACGAGCCCACCGCCGCCCTCGGCGTCAAGCAGTCGGGTGTGGTGCTCAAGTACATCGTCAAGGCACGGGATGCGGGTCTCGGGGTCATCTTCATCACCCACAACCCGCACCACGCCTATCTGGTGGGCAACCACTACATCATCCTCAAGCTCGGGCGGGTCGTCCTCGACGCGCACCGGGACGAGCTGACCCTCGATCAGCTCACGGGGGAGATGGCCGGCGGCCAGGAGCTCGCAGAGCTGAGCCATGAGCTGGGTGAGGTCGATCCGGGCAAGGTGGTGGAGCCCCACACGGTCGAGCACGGAGAGATCCCCCCGCCCAAGTAACGACCTATAGGCCGAACAGCATCCGGCCCGTGCCGCGTCCGACCGGACACCGCACGGGCCGCATGTCGTCGAGGTTCGGCGAGAGCCGCAGCCGCAGGCTCAAGCGGCCGGGCGACGAGGCTCCATCCCGGCGAGCTGGTAGGCCCCGTCGACCATCTGCATGGTCGCCACCGTGAAGTCGACATCGGTGACGACAGGTGCGCCCCGGCGGACGGCGGCCGCGAAGGCCTCGAGCTGGAAGGTGTAGCTGGTCCGTCTGCCGAGGTGTTCGACGGCATCGTCGTGACCGGGACGGCGCCAGGTGAGGGTGTCGTCCTCGTGGGGGTTGTAGACGGCTTCGACCTCGGGGTCGGCGAGCACGTCGGCATACGTGTCGTGCACCCGCTCGATGCCGTGCTCCTCGGCGAAGGCCGCGGCTCGCTCCGCCGAGCGGGCCGCGACCGCGACGAGCCGGTGCCCGGTGGTCCGGGCCGGCTCGACGAGGGACAGCGAGGTGATCCGGGCCGCGCCGAGGATGCCGATCCTCAGGGGCTCGCCGTCCGGGCCGCTCACAGCGCCTGCTCGGCCTCGATCAGCGTCTGGGCGGCGAACCGTAGGCCCTCGAGCTGGTCGAGCTCGGCGTCCTCGTGCTCGATGTTGACGGGCATGTCCGGGTCGACGTCCTGCAGCGCGCGGAGGAACTCGGTCCAGTAGGCCGTGTCGTGGCCTCTGCCGACGGCGACGAAGTCCCAGGACGAGTTCGTCGGCCAGCCGGAGAGCGTGGTGCCGCCGCCGAGCGGGAGGTAGCCCGGCTCACCCTCGGAGAGTCTGGTGAACCGGTCGTCCAGAACGCCGTTGATCTTGGCGGCCTCGTTGATCCGGGTGTCCTTGGCGGCGGCGTTGTAGACGAGCGAGCCGAGGTCCTTGATGGCCAGGACCGGGTCGATGCCCTGCCAGAACAGGTGGCTCGGGTCCATCTCGGCGCCGACGTGGGTCGCGTTGATCTCCTCGGCGAGTCGGTGCATCGTCGAGGGGTTGAAGACGATGTTGCCCGGGTGCATCTCGACGGCGACCTTGACGTCGGCGTCGGCGGCGCGAGCCTGGATGTCCTTCCAGAACGGGATGGCGACCTCCCACTGGTAGTCGCGCACGTCGAGGAGCGGGCTCCACCAGGGCAGCGGGTTCCACACCGGGTTGGTGCCGCCTGCACTACCGGCCGGCATACCGGACATCGTCACGAGCCGCTTGACGCCGAGCAGCGCTGCGAGCTCGATGGAGTCCTTGAGGTCCTGCGCGTGGGGGAAGCCCGCTCGCGGGAAGAGCGGGTTGCCGTTGCAGTTGAGGGCGGTGAGGGTCAGGCCGCGGGCTGAGAACTCCCCGAGGTAGGCCTGCCGCGCGTCCTGGCTCGCGCGCAGCTCCGTGACGGGAAGGTGGATCGGCGGCAGGAAGCCGCCGGAGTTGATCTCGACGCTGGTCAGGCCGAGGCCGGCGATGATGTCGAGGGCCTCGGTGAGCGACTTGTCGCCGAGGCAGGCGTTGTAGACGCCGAGATACATGATGGGGCTCCTTCGGGATGGTTGCTACGCGTCGTGGTGCGGGGGGAGGTCGACCACAGCGCCGCCGGCGGCTGCCGAGCGGATGACCGCGTCGATGATGGTGAGATCACGGACGCCGTCGGTGAAGCTCGCGACCGGTGGCAGCCCACCCGTGATGCCGGCGACCTGCTCGAGGAAGGCCCGGGCCTGGAAGCCGAAGAGGTCACCCACGCCAAAGGAGACGCCCGGGAAGTCCATCGGCACACCGCCTTTGAGGTAAGGGTGGACCGGGCCGACGAGGACCTGGTTGTAGCCGTCGAGACCGTCGCCGCGCAGCTTGCGGACGACGGAGAACTCGGCCGGCCGGTCCATGTCCCATTTGGCCGCGCCGGTCTCGGCCATGAGGTCGAAGGCCAGGCTGTTCGCATGGCCGGGGGCGATCCGGGAGATGGAGAAGGTGCCCACCGCCCCAGAGGCGAAGTGCGCCGTGAAGGTGGCGACATCGTCGTTCTCGACCGGTTCCGTGACGTCGGAGAGCTGGGCCGTGGCGTGGCCGTAGGTCGTGCCCAGCGGGACGAAGCGCTCGGTGATCTTCGTCGTGAACGCTGCCCCGCCGACCCTGGTCAGTGGTCCGCACACGAACTCGGCGAGGTCGATGAGATGGCTTCCGATGTCGGCGAGCGCACCGCTACCGAGGCCGCCCTGGTAGCGCCAGGCCATCGGGGTCTCGGCGCTGCGCGCGTAGTCGCACCAGTAGCGGCCGTTGAAGTGCGACACCTCGCCGAGCTCGCCGGCCACCAGGTCTCGGATGGCCGCGACGGCCGGCTGGCGTCGGTAGACGAAGCCGGTCCCGGTGACGAGATCCGGGTGGGCCTCGGCGGTAGCGGCCATGGCCCGGGCGTTCTCGAGGGTGTCGGCGAGCGGCTTCTCGCACAGCAGGTGCTTTCCGGCGTCCAGGAGCGCCTCGGCGATCTCCCGGTGGAGGGCGTTCGCGACGACGATGCTGACGACCTGGACGTCGTCGTTGTCGACGAGGTCGTGCCAGTCGGTGCTGTGCGACTCGTAGCCGTACCGGGCGGCGGCGTCGGCGGCGATCGCCTCGTTGGCGTCCACCACCGCGGAATACCGGATCGGGGGGAGCGGCGGGTCGAACAGGGTCGGTGCGGCGCGGTAGCCGGCGCAGTGCGCACGGCCGGCCATGCCGGCACCGATGACGGCCACTCCGATGGGGTTCGCGGGCATGGTGACTCCCTGTCGGGTTGGTAGGCGTGCGTATGAACGCTTTAACAGCGTGACGTGCGGGGGTGTCGTCCGCCACTGCCTCTCTGGTGCTGCGGGGACTCCCCGGCTCGAGCGCCGCGACCCGCGCTGTGGTGCAAACGCGACGAGCGTCAGTCCGTCGAGACCCTGCTCGACTCCGCTGCGAAGGGCTCGTGCTCCTCGGGCCGGGGATGTCCCGGTCCGCGCTCGAGGAGCTGGCCGCCAAATGTCCCGTCGTCGTTGTCGGCCGCGCCGGGACGAGCCGTGCCCCCGGCGTCCGGGCATCCGACCATCAGGGACTCGGGGTAGCCGTTGATCACCTCGTCCGGCTCGGTCACGAGCGCATCGCCTTCGTCGACGGGCCCCCAGGGAGCATCGCGAGCGCACGTCGACGCGGCTACCGGGAGGCGATGAGGCGGCATGGCCTGGGTGACCGGGTCGACGTCACCCCTGGCGCGCACACAGAGGAGGCCGGTGCTGCTGTTGCGGCTGCGCTCCTCGCCCGGCCGGTCCAGGCACGTTCGACAGCCGTCGCCTGCTTCAACGACCGGTGTGCGATCGGGTTGCGAGACAACCTGCTCCGGGGGGGCGTGGGGGTGCCCGCGGCGGTGTCGGTCGTCGGCTACGACGACAGCCCACTCGCTCGACTGGGCACAGTGGAGCTCACGTCGGTGAGCCAGGACCCGGCCGGGCTGGCCGAGGCGACGATGGCCGTGGTCGTGGATCTGCTGCATGGCGAGGGCCGGACGCGGCCTGCGGGAGACGTCGTCATCCCCGCGGTCTGGTCGTGCGGTCCTCGACCTCGGCGCCTGGTCAGCCCGCCTTCGTTGAAAATATGTAAAGACAAACTGTTGACACTGCTGTGTCCGTCGACTCGAATGTGACGTACTGCGGCGCCGCCGAGTCCACCCCGTCCGCCGGTCCCGTCCATGACCTGGGGCCCGTGCCCCGCAGGCGCGGACTCTCGACTCAATCGTCAGGAGCTTGTCGTGACTGCAGCACCACCGGTCCGGGTTGCCGTCATCGGCGTCGGAATGATCGGTCAGGACCACATCCGTCGGTTGTCCTCGGTGCTGTCCGGGGCGCAGGTGATCGGGGTCTGCGATGTCGACGCCGAGCGGGCCACGGAGGTCGCCGCCGGGGTCGGCGCCACCTCGTACCCCACGGGGGAGGAGGCCATCGCCTCCACCGACGTGGACGCCGTCCTGGTCGCCTCCTGGGGCGGCAGTCACGAGCAGTACGTCACGGCGGCCGTCGCCGCCGGCAAGCCGGTCTTCTGCGAGAAGCCGCTGGCCGAGACCCAGGAGGCCTGCGTGCGGATCATGGACGCCGAGGTGGCGCACGGTTCGCGCCTGGTGCAGGTCGGCTACATGCGCCGCTACGACCCGGCGTACCGGGCGATGAAGGAGGTCGTGGACTCCGGGCAGATCGGCGCTCCGCTGATCATGCACTGTAGCCACCGCAACCCCTCGGTACCCGGTTACTACAAGAAGGAGTCGGCGATCGTCGACACCGCGGTGCACGAGATCGACCTGGTGCGCTGGCTGTTCAGCGAGGAGATCGTCGCCGTCCGGGTACTCACCCCGCGCAAGAGCAAGAACGGCGGCGACCTGCAGGACCCTATGATCATTATCTTCGAGATGGCCTCGGGGGCCATCGTGGACGTCGAGGTCTCGGTGAACATCCGCTACGGCTACGACATCCGCGGCGAGATCGTCGGCGAGGAGGGCACGGTCTCGCTGGCCGACTCCGGACCGGTCACGGTGCGGCGGGGCGGGTTCTACAGCGGCATGGTGCCCGCCGACTGGCGGGAGCGGTTCATCCGCGCCTACGACATCGAGATCCAGGAGTGGATTGACGGTGTCGCCGCCGGGGCACCGGCCTCGGGGCCCAGCTCCTGGGACGGCTACGCAGCCCAGGTGGTCGCCGAGGCCGGTCTGTCGGCCCTGGCTTCCGGCGAGCGCGCCGAGGTCACTCTCGCCGACCAGCCCGCTCTCTACTCGTGAGCAGCCCCGTCGCTCGCCGTACCGCACCATTGCCTCGTCGCGAACGGGAGGTCTGATCCTGTGAAGCTCGCCCTCGATCCCTACATGATCCGGACGACTCCGCTGCTCGAGCTGCCCGGCGTGGTCGCCGATCTCGGCTATGAGTACATCGAGCTGTCCCCACGCGAGGACTTCATGCCGTTCTTCCTGCACCCGCGGGCGGACGACGCCAAGGTGAAGGCGTTCAAGAAGGCGCTGGACGCCGCGGGCGTGCAGGTCGCCTCCAACCTGCCGCTGTACCGGTGGTCGGGTCCGGACGAGGACGAGCGGCTGGCCGCCGTCCGGTACTGGAAGCGGGCCATCCAGATCACCGTCGACCTCGGCTGCACCGTGATGAACAGCGAGTTCAACGGCCGCCCCGAGCAGGCCAGCCTGTCCGAGGCGAAGTTCTGGGCCTCGATGGAGGAGCTGCTGCCGGTCTTCGAACGCGAGGGCGTGCACCTACGGCTCGAGCCGCACCCGGACGATTTCTGCGAAGACGGACTGACCGCGGTGGACATGATCCGTGGGATCAACTCCCCGCAGGTCTCGTTCCTGTACTGCGCGCCGCACACATTCCACCAGGGCGGCAACATGGTCGAGATCATGACCTACGCCGGCGACCTGATGACCCAGCTGCACGTCGCCGACTCCTTCGACCACACCGCATCCTCCGGCCTGCGCTATATCGTGAACCCGCCCGGCTCCACGGCCCGGATCCACCAGCACCTCGACATCGGCCAGGGCGACGTGAAGTGGGACGACTTCTTCGCCACTCTGGGCCGGCTCGGCTTCGGTAACCGCGAGGAGACGGTCATGACCGTCTGCGTGTTCGCCTGGGAAGAACGGGCTCGTGAGTCGAGTGTGGCCAACCGGGAGAAGATCGCCGAGTACACCGAGGACTGGTGACCCACTGTTGTGGGCACGACGTGACGTCGTGCTCGTCTAGCGGGCACGGCGTGACGTCGTGCCCGTCCAGGACGGGCGCGACGCCGCGCGGTGGATGCGAAACGGTGACGCAGGGTGGAGGTGAATGCGGTGGACAACAGCAGTGATGCCCGGGGCCGGCACCTCGACGTGCTCACCGTGGGCAGAGTCGGCGTCGACCTCTATCCGCAGCAGTCGGGGGTCCCGCTCGCCGAGGTGACCACCTTCGCCAAGTTCCTCGGCGGCACCGCCACCAACGTCGCAGTCGGGGCCTCCCGGCTCGGGCACGCCAGCGCCGTCCTGACCAAGGTGGGCCCCGATGGTTTCGGCGACTTCGTCCGGACGGCGATGCGCGGCTTCGGGGTCGACCCCCGGTTCGTCGGCACCGCCGAGGGTCTGCAGACCCCGATCGTCTTCTGTGCGCTCGACCCGCCGGAGGACCCGCCACTGCTGTTCTACCGCCTGCCGATCGCGCCTGACCTGACCCTGCAGCCGGCCGACGTGCCATGGCCCGTGATCAGCGACGTCCGTCTGCTCTGGGTGACCGCGACCGGAGCGTCCATGGAGCCGGCTCGTTCCACGCAGCTGGAGATGCTCGCTCGTCGGGGACGCCCGGCGCCGGAGTCCGGATGGTTCACGGTGCTCGACCTCGACTGGCGGCCCATGTTCTGGAACTCGGTGGAGCAGGCCCGCACCGAATACGGCCGGATGCTCCAGTACGCCAGCGTGGCGGTGGGGAACCGGGCCGAGGTCGAGGTGGCAGTGGGTACAGACGACCCGGTCGAGGGCGCGTCACGGCTGCTCGAGCTCGGTCTCGAGCTGGCCCTGGTCAAGAAGGGCGCTGAGGGGGTCCTGGTCGCCACCGCACAGGGGATGACCACCGTGGCGCCGACGAGGGTCGAGGTGGTCAACGGGCTCGGCGCCGGTGACGCCTTCGGCGCCGCCCTGGTGCACGGCCTGCTCCGCGGGTGGGACGCCGTTCGGTGCGCCGAGTACGGCAACGCCGCCGGCGCGATCGTGGCCTCGCGCCTCGCCTGCGCTGATGCCATGCCCACGATCGAGGAGCTGGACGCCTGGGTCGCGGCCGCCCGTGCCGGCCTGGATCCCAGACTGACATCCACCGAGGGAACGGTGTCATGAGGGCGATCAGCGATGCCGACTGGGTCGATCTGGTTCGCCGGCGGACCTTCTTCCCCGAGCAGGTCGGGCGCGCCTACACCGATCGGCGCGCGCCGTCCGGGCTGTTCGACGAGCAGGGGACCGTGTTCCTCGTCGCGGCGGACCATCCCGCCCGCGGTGCGCTGCGCAGCGGCGAGAACCCGATGGCGATGGCCGACCGGCGCAGCCTGCTGGACCGGCTGGTCACGGCGCTCGCCCACCCGGACGTCAGCGGGGTGCTGGGTTCGCCGGACGTGATCGAGGAGCTGCTGCTCCTCGGCGCCCTCGACGGCAAGGTCGTCATCGGATCGATGAACCGTGGCGGCCTGGACGGCGCCGTCTGGACGATGGACGACCGGTTCACCGGGTACGACGCCGAGCGCATCGAGCGGTTCGGGTTGCAGGGCGGCAAGATGCTGCTGCGGATCGACAACTCCGACCCGGGGGTCGCCGCCACCATTCAGGCGTGCGCCCACGCCGTCACCGAGCTCGCCGACCGCCGGTTGATCGCGATGGTGGAGCCACTCCCGTACTCATATGGCTCCAATGGGTCACCTCTGCTGCTCAAGGATGCCGAGTCCCTGGCCCGGGCCGTTACCGTTGCCTCGGCGCTCGGCACCTCGAGTGCCTACACCTGGCTGAAGATGCCCGCGTGTGAGGAGCCGGACGTGGTCTTCGCTGCGACGACGCTGCCATGCGTCGTGCTCGGCGGAGCGCCGGGCCCGGACCTGGCCGCCGACATCGCCGTGTGGGGCCGCACCCTGCGTCGCGACGTCGTCCGGGGCCTTGTCGTCGGCCGTTCATTGCTCTACCCGCCGGGCGACGATGTCGCCGGCGCCGTCGACGCCGCGGCGAAGGTGCTCCGAGCGGCCACCGAGGAGGCAGCTGCTCCATGACCCAGTCGTCGAGTCAGGCGTCGGAGTTCTCGCGCCTGCACCACCCCTGGTTGACCCTCGCCGGACCGGGCGCCGGGGACCTGCTCACCCTCACACCGGCCACAGCGGGCTGGGCCTACTGCGGACTGCGGGTGGTGCGGTTCGAGCCCGGCGAGCTGCGTCGGTTCTCGACCGGCCCCGAAGAGATGTTCGTGCTTCCGCTGGTCGGAGGAATGACGCTCGAGGTGGCCGCCACGGCAACGCCCTCCCAGACCGAGGCGCGGTACGCGCTCACCGGGCGGTCGAGCGTGTTCGACCGGGTGAGCGACTTCGCGTACATCGGCCGGGACAGCTCGGTGACGATGGTCAGCGCCCATGGCGCCGAGGTGGCCCTGCCCTCGGCGTTGTGCGAACGACGACTGCCGCCGAAGTACGGTCCCGCGGATCAGGTGAGTATCGAGATCCGGGGCGCGGGAGCGGCGACCCGACAGGTCAACGCCTTCGGGGTTCCCGGCGTATGGGACCACGCCGACAAGCTGGTGGCCGTCGAGCTGATCACCCCACCCGGCAACTGGTCCAGCTACCCGCCGCACAAGCACGACGTCACCGATCCCTGCCCGGTGGTCAACGAGGAGATCTACTTCTACAAGATCGGCGGGTACGACCAGATCAGTCACAGCCGTGAGGGTTTCGGTCTGCACCGCACCTTTACCGGTCCGGAGCACGAGGACGCCGGCCTGGAGCCGCTGGATGAGTTCATCGAGGTCCGGGACGGCGACCTGGTCACCATCCCCTACGGCTACCACGGTCCGTGCGCGGCGGCTCCGGGGTATCCGATGTACTACCTCAACGTCATGGCCGGCCCCGCACCGGAGCGGTCGATGCTGTTCTGCGACAACCCGACGCATGGCTGGATCCGCGACTCCTGGGACCGGCAGACCCCGGACCCGCGTTGCCCCGTGACCACCCACGAGGGTCGCCGCGACGGGCTGCGCCGCACCCAGCCGGCCTGAGAAACCGACACCTCCGACGAACCCGTGGAGCTGACCAGATGAGCGCCGACGACCGCCCCGGAACGGTTCGCCTCACCACCGCGCGGGCGCTCGTGCGCTGGATGATCGCGCAGCGGTCCGAGCTGCTCGACGGCACCGAGGTGGCTCTTTTCGCAGGGGTTTTCGGCATCTTCGGGCATGGCAACGTCCTGGGGCTCGGGACGGCGCTGCACGACGTCCGGGACCAGCTGCCGACCTGGCGCGGGCAGAACGAGCAGGGTATGGCCCTGGCCGCGGCCGCCTACGGGCGGGCCACCGACCGGCGCCAGGTGATGGTGGCCACCTCGTCGGTGGGTCCGGGCGCGCTGAACATGGTCACCGCGGCCGGGTTGGCGATGGCCAACCGGCTGCCGTTGCTGCTGCTGCCCGGCGACACCTTCACCGGTCGTGGCCCCGACCCGGTGCTGCAGCAGGTGGAACACTACGGCGACCCGACGACCACCGTGAACGACGCCTTCCGCGTGGTGTCGCGCTACTACGACCGGATCACCCGGCCCGAGCAGCTGATGGCCACCCTGCCGCAGGTCGCCCGAGTGCTCACCGACCCGGCCGACTGCGGGCCGGTCGTCCTCGCTCTACCGCAGGACGTGCAGGCCGAGGAGTACGACTTCCCCGAGACAATGTTCGCCACCCGGCTGCACCGGGTGCCCAGGCCGCGGCCCGATGCCCGGGAGCTCGCCGAGGCCGTCGAGATCATCCGGGCGGCGCGCCGTCCGCTTCTCGTCGCGGGCGGCGGCGCCCGCTACTCCGGTGCGGGCGCGGCGCTTCTGGAACTGGCTCGGCGGCATGGGATTCCGGTTGTCGAGACGCCGGCCGGGCGGACCCTGGTGCCGCACGACGACGAGCTCTATGGCGGGGCACTCGGCATCATCGGGGCCACGTGCGCGAACACCCTCGCCGGTGAGGCTGACGTGGTGGTCGCCGTCGGCAGCCGGTTGCAGGACTTCACGACCGCTTCCTGGACGGTGTTCTCGGCCGACGCGACGCTCGTGCATATCAATGCCTCCCGGTTCGATGCGGTGAAGCACGCGGCGCACGCCGTGGTGGGGGACGCTCGCGAGACCCTGGCCGAGCTGGCCGCAGCCCTCGACGGCTGGTCGGCCGACTCGGCGTGGACGGCGCGGGCCGCCGCCGAGAAGGCCACGTGGGACGCGCATGTCGACACCCTGCGCCAGGGTGTCGCCCCGGACGGCTCGCTCACCTACGCTCAGGTGCTCGGCGTGGTGAACGAGGCGAGCACCCCGGACGACTACGTTCTGGTCTCCTCCGGTGGCTACCCCGGTGAGATCCACGGCGGATGGCGCACTGTCGGCGGGGCGCAGGGCGGGACGGGGGCGCACCCGGGCTCCCGCGCGACGATGGACCTGGAGTACGGGTTCTCCTGCATGGGGTACGAAGTCGCGGGGCCATGGGGCGCTGCGATGGCCCGCGAGCTCACTCACCCGGACGGTGTGGTGACCACGCTGCTGGGTGACGGCTCCTACCTGATGCTCAACTCGGAGGTCTTCTCCGCGGCGTTCGCCGGGCATCCGTTCGTCATGGTGCTGTGCGACAACGGCGGCTACGCCGTGATCCACCGGCTGCAGACCAACCAGGGCGCAACGGGTTTCAACAACCTGCTCGACGACTCCCGCGGTCCCGGGGCGTCGTCCAAGCTACGCGTCGACTTCGCCGCGCACGCGCGTGCGCTGGGCGCCGAGGTCGAAGACGTGCCCGAGGGCGCGGACGCCGGGGAGCTCCGCGCCGCCTACCTGCGGGCCAAGGAGACCGCCCGGACGACGCGCCGTCCGGCGGTGGTGTTCTGCCGGACCCATCCGTCGACCTGGACCGAGGCCGGCGCCTGGTGGGAGGTCGGGGTGCCGACGTCGCTGTCCGGTCGGGAGTCCTACGAGCAGAACAAGAGCGCCCAGGTGCGCTGGCTCGGCTGACACCCTCGCCCGTCTCACCCGTCTCGCCCATCGAGTGGACACTTATTCGACGACACGCCGGCGCGTCGTCGAATAGAGTGTCCACTGAGGGTGGGTTGAGCGGCGGGCGACGCGTCATCGACCGTCGAGCTGGGAGTACTTGGGCGTCAGTGCGTCCGCGGCGGCGCGGGCCACGGCGTCGCGGTCCGCTCCCGCGGACGCGGTGACAGCGGCGATCACCAGACCCTCGACCAGCGGCCCGGGCGAGAGGACGACGCGGCCGCGGGTTGCGTCGTCCAGCAGATCCAGCGCGAGGTCAGCAGACAGCACGGCACTGCCGAGGTCCATCAGCACCACGACGCCGTCGCCGGCCGAGGCCGCATCGGCACGCTCGATGGCCTCGGCGACGGCCGTCGCGTCGGTGCCGAACGTCTCCTCGTCCAGGCCAGCAGCCAGCTCGATCGGCGGACCGCGTGGGGGCAACATCTGCTCCGCCAGCCCGAGCGCGGCCCTGGCCAAGGCCCGGCTGTGCGAGACCACCACGAGGCCGACCACGGCTCATGCCTCGACCAGGGCGGCTGCCGCGGCGACGAGAAGCGCGGACGACGTCGCGCCCGGGTCCTGGTGCCCGATACTGCGTTCGCCCAGGTAGCTCGCCCGGCCCTTGCGCGCCAGCATCGGTATGGTGGCGTCGCGCCCGCCGTCCGCCGCCTCGGCAGCCTGCGCGAGTGCCGACGCCGGTGAGGAGCCGCCGGCCAGCGCGGCGTCAAGTGCCTCACAAGCCGGCACCAGGGCGTCCAGCATCGTCTTGTCGCCGGGGGACGCCTTGCCGCGCGCCGCGACGCCGTCCACCCCCGCCCGTAGTGCCAGCGCGAAACCGTTGAGGTCCAAGGACTCTGCCTCACCGCAGGCCGTCGACATCCTCAGCAACAGGGTGCCGTAGAGCGGCCCGCTGGCGCCACCCACGGTGCCCACCAGGGTCATGCCAGCCTGCATGAGAGCCGCACCTGGTGGCGCTGGGTCGCACTGTTCGAGCTGGGCCTCGATCGCCTTCACGCCGCGGTCGAGGTTCAGGCCATGGTCGGCGTCGCCGATCGCCGCGTCCAGCTCGGTCAATGTGTCGCGCTGCTCGTGGACCAGGCGGGCGAACGCCCGCAGCCAGCGGGCGACGGCGGGCGCGTCGATCGGGCTGCCGGTCGGTCCGCCCTCGGCCGATCCTGCGTCGGCGGTCATGAACGCCTCACGCTCCCCACCGCAGAGCCGGGGTGCGCACCGGGGCGTCCCAAAGCCGCAGCAGCTCGTCGTCGACGCGTAGCAGGGTCACCGAGCACCCCGCCATGTCGAGACTGGTGATGTAGGAACCGACCAGGCATCGGGCGATGTCCACGCCCGCCGCGGTGAGCAGGTGCGAGACCTGGTCGTACATCAGGTACAGCTCGATCAGCGGAGTAGCACCCATCCCGTTCACGAACAGAACCGTCGGCGATCCGGTGAAGTCCAGGTCGGCGAGGATCGGTTCGGCCAGCATCGCGGCCACCTCGCGGGCCGGACCGAGGGCGACGCGATGCCGGCCCGGTTCACCGTGGATCCCGATCCCGATCTCCATCTGGTCCTCGGGCAGGTCGAACGTAGGTCGTCCCACCGCCGGCACGGTGCACGAGGTGAGAGCCATTCCCATGCTGCGTCCGCCGTCGTTGACCCGCCGGGCGACGTCAGCGACCTCGCTCAGCGAGCGGCCCTGCGCCGCCGCCGCTCCGGCGATCTTCTCTACCAGCACCGTCACGCCGACCCCGCGCCTCCCCGCGGTCCAGGTGCTGTCCTGCACCGCGACGTCGTCGTCGGTCACCACGGTGGCCACCTCGACCCCACCGTCGAGCGCCAGCTCCGCGGCCATCTCGAAGTTCATGACGTCGCCGGTGTAGTTCTTCACGACGTGCAGCACGCCCACGCCGCCGTCGACAGCCGCCGTCGCCGCCAGGATCTGGTCGGGAACAGGCGAGGTGAACACCTCACCTGCGCACGCGGCGTCCAGCATGCCCGGTCCCACGAACCCGGCGTGCAGCGGTTCGTGCCCTGAACCGCCACCGGAGACCAGCGCAACCGTGCCGGCGACCGGGGCATCCGCCCGCACCACGATCTTCTGCTTGAGGTCGACCCGCAGCTCCGGGTGTGCGGCGGACATGCCGCGCAGAGCATCGGTCACGATCTCGGCGGGGTCGTTGACGAGCTTCTTCATCACCGGTCTCCTGCGGTCGTCGCTGACGGGCTCGGGACACGAGGTCGTGGGTGGGTTCACCACCGTAGTCGGTGGTGAAACCCACCCACGAGCTGGCGAGGGGAGGCGCCGCCGGCCCGGCCGCCCTCATCCCGGGCGGCGGTTCGCCAACCAGGCTCGCGCCCGGGCCGGTGACGCCCTGGCCAGCCAGGCGTCCTGGACCACTTCGGCCAGCTCCTGGAATGTCACCTCGCCGATCTGGCTCGCGCGGATCAGGACTGATAGATGACCGTCGAAGTGCGGTGTGGTGAAGAACGGCGAGTCCTCGTCCTGGACCAGGGCCAGCTTGTCCTCCTCCGAGCCGACCCAGAACACGATCACGTCGGTGTATCGCTCCCCGGTGTCCGGGTCGACGGCGTCCGGACGAGGGTTCCTGAAGAAGACGAAGGTCTTGCCGCCGACCTGGTAGACCGGATTGTCGGAGGTGCCGCTGTCCACCTTCACGTGCGGCATGCCCGCGGCGAGGTCGTGGATGTCCCGCACCGTGGCCCGGCGCTGTCGTGCCACTGCCGTCTCGCCCTTCGCGCGTCCTGTTCGTCCAGCCGGCATTCTCGCAGGTCGGCGCCGCCGCCACGCGTGGGTCCAGGCCAGGACGGCGGTCGATCGAGACGGTGAGTAGATGTAGACGCGCGGCTGAGCTTCGTCACCCTCGCTGTGCGCGACGTGGACGCCGCCCGGCGGTTCTACGTCGATGGTCTCGGCTGGCAGCCCGAGCTGGATGTGCCCGGCGAGGTCTTGATGATTCGGGTCGCCGATCGGGTGGTGCTGTCGCTGGGAGGTGGCCTACAACCCCGGTCCGATCGGCGTCAGCGTTCTGCCGGGCAGCGGATGAACAGAGTGGACAGTTTCGTGAGGACACGCCGGCGTGTCCTCACGAAACTGTCCACTCCTGGGACCGGGCCGGGGAGCCGTCAGTCGCGCCTGTCCTCGACGAACAGGTTGGCCAGGGTGCTCACCAGAGTGACCACGACGGCCGCGCCGATCGTGGACCAGAAGAACGGACCGGCCTGGAAACCGATGCCGAGTGGTTCGGCGATCCACTCCACGAGCTTGAGCATGAACGCGTTCACGACGAGCGCGAACAGCCCGAGCGTCAGCACGTAGAAGGGAATCGAGAAGAAGGCCACCACCGGCTTGATCAGCGCATTCACCACTCCGAACAAGGCGCCGAGCAACACCACCGTGATCAGCACCTGGGAGGCGGTGCCTTCGGTGACCCTGACCTGAGGCACAACCAGGGCGGCCACCCAGATGGCCAGGGCGTTGATGCCGACTCGGATCGCGATGGATTTCACACCGGCATTCTCGCAACCATTCGGCGCCTCCGGCCAGTGCGACCCACCGCGCCCCTCAGCCGGATGGTAAGAACATGGGATGACTCCGGAGGGAAGCCGGTCTCCCGACGTGGTCGTGATCGGTGCCGGCATCATCGGTGCGGCCTGCGCCCTTGCCGCCGTCCGGGCCGGCCTGTCCGTCACCGTCGTCGACCGGGGGCCGCTCGCCGGCGGCACCAGCAGCGCAGGTGAGGGCAACATCCTCGTCTCCGACAAGCAGCCGGGGCCAGAGCTGGACCTCGCGCTGCACTCGCTGGGCCACTGGGAGGAGGTGGCCGCTCATGCCGAGCAGGTCACCGGACGTGCGGGCGGCGGATTCGAGCTCGACCACAAAGGCGGTCTCATGGTGGCCGCCGACTCGGCTGCCCTGGCCCGGCTCGACGACCTCGCCGGTGCGCAGCGAGCCGCGGGCGTGGAGGCCCTGCAGGTGGACGGCGCGCGCCTGTCCGAGTTCGAGCCGCACCTGTCGCCTCGGCTGGCCGGCGGCGTGCTCTATCCGCAGGATGCCCAGGTGCAGCCGATGCTCGCGACGGCCGTGTTGCTCGCCATGGCCCGCGACCGGGGGGCGCAGGTGCTGACCGGCGTCGAGGCGACCGGCCTGCAGCGCCGCGGGAATGCGGTGACCGGGGTAGTGCTGGACGGCGGGCGGCGCCGTCTCGAGACCGCGTGGGTCGTCAACGCGGCCGGACCCTGGGCTGCGGCGGTGGCAGCGATGGCCGGGGTAGCGCTGCCGGTCCGCCCGCGTCGGGGCGTCGTCCTGGTCACCCAGCCTCTGCCGCCGATTGTCCGGCGCAAGGTCTATGCGGCCGAGTACGTCTCGGACGTCGCCAGCGACGACCCCGGACTGGAGTCGAGTGCCGTGGTGGAGGGGACCGCCTCCGGCACGGTACTGATCGGTGCCAGCCGGGAACGGGTCGGGTTCGACCCGGCCATGCCACCTGCGGTGCTGCGTCGCCTTGCTGCGCAAGCGATCTCACTGTTCCCGACGCTGGCCGCCGCCAGGGTGCTGCGCAGCTACCGCGGGTACCGGCCCTACTGTCCCGACCACCTGCCGGTGATAGGACCCGACCCGCGGGCTCCCAGCCTGGTGCACGCCACCGGCCATGAAGGGGCCGGGGTCGGCCTCGCGGCCGGAACCGGGCAGCTGGTGGCCGAGGTGCTCGCGGGCGTTGCCCCGGCGCTCGACCTCACGCCGTTCCGTCCGGACCGGTTCGGCGCGGACGAGATCGGCCACGTCGCGGCCGGTGGAGGCGACGTCCCGGGTGGCGTCGGCGATGAGTGAGACCTTCACGTTCGACGGCCGGGCGGTCCCGTTCCGTGCCGGACAGAGCATCGGTGCCGCTCTGTGGCAGAACGGGGTTCGGGCGTTCCGGCGCACGCGTGGGGCCGGTGCGCCGCGCGGGCTGTTCTGCGGGATCGGCGTGTGCCATGACTGCCTCGTGGTGGTCGATGGGCAGCCGGACCAGCGGGCCTGCCTGACTCCTGCCCAGCCCGGGGCCCTGGTCGGCACCCAGATCGGCCAGCCGGCCCCGCCCATGCCCGACCTGCTCGGCGAGAGCGACCCACCGGACGCCGTGAGCGCGCGCGCAGCCCCTCGGCTCGTGGCGGACGTCGTCGTCGTCGGGGCAGGACCGGCGGGATTGTCCAGCGCGGTGGCCGCCGAGCGGCTGGGGGCGAGCGTCATCCTGCTGGACTCCGAGGAGCGGCCCGGGGGCCAGTACTGGCGGCACGGACCGTCCGGGGTCGGAGCCCACCACCACCGGGTGGAGGCCTGGCGGGCGCTGCGCTCCGAGTTCGCGGACGCTCGGGAACGGGCCCTGAGCTACCTCCCCAGGCACAGGGTATGGCGGGTCGACCGATTGGACGGGAACGGGTTTCGCCTGGATGCCGTGCGGCCTGTCGGTGGAGGACCGGACGGCGCCGAGGTTGCCGTGGAGGTGCGAGGGCGGGCCGTGGTGATGGCGACCGGTGCTCACGACCGGCTGCGCCCGTTCCCGGGCTGGGACCTGCCCGGCGTACTCACCGCCGGCGGCGCGCAGGCTCTGCTCAAGGAGCATGACGTGGTCGCCGGCCGTCGTGTGGTGGTGGCCGGGACCGGTCCATTCCTCCTCTCCCTGGCTGCCGACCTGGCCAGGGCGGGCGCCGAGGTCGTGGCCGTCTGCGAGGCCGGTGACGGCAGCGGATGGCTGCGCCGCTGGCGGTCCGCGGCGGCCCTGCCCGAACTCGTCGCCGAGGGCGCGCAGTACGTTGTGACGCTGTCCCGGCACCGGGTTCCGGTGCGCCCGCGCCACCTGGTCCTGGCCGCCCGTGGCCGCGACCGCGTGGAGGCCGTTGAGGTCGCTCGGCTCGATCGGCACGGCCGGGTCGTCGCCGGCTCCCAGCGACGGCTCGCCTGCGACACCCTTGCCACCGGCTGGGGTTTCGTGCCTCGGCTGGAGCTGGCCCAGCAGGCCGGTTGCCCGGTCGGCACATCGGTGACGATCGGGCCCGCTGCGGGCGCCGCCGTCCCGGCCGATCTGGAGGGCCGCACCGCGGTGCCCGGCGTGTTCGTGGCCGGCGAGGTGGCAGGTGTGGGCGGAGCGCCGCTCGCCCAGCTCACCGGTGCGCTGGCCGGGGGAGCTGCCGCCTCCTTCGCGCTCGGCGTCCCCGTCGCCCCGGACGGCGCCGCGCTGGTCAGGGTGCGCCGGCTCGGTTCGTTCGCCGCGGCGATGCACGCGGCGCATCAGATCCCGCCGGCCTGGCTGGACGCTCTCACCGAGGAGACCACCGTCTGCCGGTGCGAGGAGGTTGTCGTGCGGTCGGTCCGGAATGCGGTGCGCGAGTTCGGCGCCGGCGACCCGCGGACGGTCAAGCTGCTCACGCGGTGCGGGATGGGCTGGTGTCAGGGGAGGATCTGCGGGCAGAGCGTGGCGGCTCTCCTGCCGCAGCTCACCGGCCGGGCCGGCCCACCAGGTGATCTCGCGGCCCCTGATCCTCGCCCAGTGGCCTCGCCGGTGCTGCTGTCCACCCTGGCCTCGATCGCCGATCAGGACGAAGGAGAGCTGTCATGAGCGAACGGGCGTTTCCCTGGCGCGGGGTCACCGTCGCCACCGCTCTGCCCTACCGCGAGCACGACGGCGATCCGCTCGCGGTCGACCTCGACGGCTACGCCGACCACCTGCGCTGGCTGGCCGACAACGGATGCGAGGGCGTGGTTCCGAACGGGTCACTCGGTGAGTACCAGAGCCTGACGTCCGACGAACGAGCCGCCGTGGTCACCACCGCCTGTCAGGTCGCCTCGCAGATCGCTTCCCCCGCAAGACCGTTCACCGTGATGCCGGGTGTCGCTGCGTACGGCTCCCGCGAGGTGTGCCGGTGGATCGACGCGGCGGCGCAGGCGGGCGCTCAGTGCGTGCTGCTCTTGCCGCCCAACGCCTACCGGGCCGACGAACGGATCGTCGTCGAGCACTATCGGGCGGCTGTCGCGGTCGGGTTGCCGATCGTCGCGTACAACAACCCCTACGACACGAAGGTCGACCTGAGCCCGCAGCTGCTGGCCTGCCTCCACGGAGAGGGCCTGATCGTCGCCGTCAAGGAGTTCAGCGGCGATGTCCGGCGGGCCTACGAGCTGGCCGAGCTGGCACCTGGGCTGGACCTGCTGGCCGGGTCGGACGACGTCACGCTCGAGCTCGCCCTGGCCGGTGCTGTCGGCTGGGTCTCCGGCTACCCCAACGCGTTCCCGGACGCATGCATGCGGCTGTGGCGAGCCGGCGTGGCCGGTGACCTGGACGTCGCTCTGCCGCTGTACCGGCAGCTGCACCCGCTGCTGCGCTGGGACGCCAGGACCGAGTTCGTGCAGGCGATCAAGCTGTCGATGGACCTTGCCGGTCGCCGCGGCGGTCCGTGCCGTCCGCCGCGCCTGGCGCTGGCTCCTGAGCACGATGCGGCGGTCCGGGCGGCCACGGAGGCGGTGCTGGCGGCCGGGCTGCGCTGACCCGCCACATCACATCTGATAACACCGACGGTCAGGATCTCGCTGCCGGATGGGGACCAGGTCACCGACCCGACGATCGAGGAGGCGTTCCGCGTCAAGGCCTACCTCTTGGTCACCCGCTACCAGGTTCGCGGTCATCTCGACGTCGTCGCTGAGCTCGCCTCGTACAAGGGCCGAGTCCACGGTGGCACAGCTGGGACGCCGTGACGGCGGTCTGCGCCGAGCTTGCCGACGGTCTGCTCGCCGGTGGCAGCGGAACGGAAGGACCGTGATGGCGCTCGGCTTCCGATATGTGGACGCCGACCCGGGGGCGAGGCGGTCGACTGGTCAGCCCCGACATGGGATGTTCTCCGAGACCAGGCGCGAGCCCCGGACCCGGTCGCAGGCCGTGCAGATGTGGCTCGAGGCGGCTCAGAACGGATGGTCTGTTGATGACCTGCTGAGTGGCGAGCGTCGCATCATGTGATCTCGGCGTTCCCGCAGCGGTGCGGGAACGCCGACGGCGCTGAGCTCGACAGGACGGTCAGGAACCGAGCACCCGGTCGACGTGGATCACGATGACCACCCGGCGCGGGTTGATCCGCGGCGTGCGGTAGCGGACGGCGTAGCGCTCCTCGGCCTCCCGCACCGAGGCGGCGTCGGTCAGCACCCGGACCGGCCCCTCCAAGGTGACCCAGCGCCGTCCGTCGACCTGGCTGACCGCGGCCCGCCCGCCACGGGCGGCGTTGCGGGCCTTGACCGAGTCGCCGCTGGTGATCACCCGGACCAGGCGCGCCGCGCCGTCCCAGGTGAACCCGACCGGCACCAGATGCGGTGAGCCGTCGGCGCGCAGCGTGGCCAGGGTCGCCAGGTGCCGCTCGCGCAGCAGGTCCAGGATGGGGTCGGGAAGGTCGTCGGGCCGTAGTGCCATGGGCCGCAGCCTGACAGAGCGCGCGCCTAGAGTGCGGTCATGAGGTCGCGCCGGGTCATCCACACGGTCGAGTCGCACACCGAGGGCATGCCGACCCGGGTGGTGACCGGCGGCGTCGGGGTGATCCCGGGGGAGACCATGTTCGAGCGGCGCCGGCACTTCCTGGCCGAGATGGACCACCTGCGCCGCTTCCTCATGTACGAACCACGCGGCCACTCGGCGATGAGCGGGGCGATCCTGCAACCGCCGACCCGACCTGATGCCGACTACGGCGTCCTCTACATCGAGGTCTCCGGCTGCCTGCCGATGTGCGGGCACGGCACCATGGGCGTGGCCACGGTTCTGGTCGAGACCGGCATGGTCGAGGTCGTCGAGCCGGTGACCACGATCCGGCTGGACACCCCCGCGGGTCTGGTGGTCGCCGAGGTGGCGGTGACGGACGGCGCCGCGCGCTCGGTGACCATCACCAACGTCGCCTCGTTCCTGCTCGAGGCGGACGCCGCGGTCGAGGTGGACGGCTTGCCGGGGGGGCGGCGCGCCGTGTCCTACGACATGGCCTTCGGCGGCAACTTCTACGCGATCCTGCCACTGGCCGATCTCGCAATCCCGTTCGACCGCAAGCGCAAACAGCAGATCCTCGATGCTGGCCTGGCCCTGATGGACGCCGTCAACAGCCAGCGCCGGCCGGTGCACCCGGACAATCCCGAGATCGCGGTCTGCCATCACGTGCAGTTCCTCGCGCCGGGCTCGACCGCCGAGCGCTCCCGGCACGCGATGGCGATCCACCCCGGCTGGTTCGACCGCAGCCCGTGCGGCACCGGCACCAGCGCGCGGGTCGCCCAGCTGGTGGCGCGCGGCGAGCTCGCCATGAACACCGACTTCGTGAACGAGTCGTTCATCGGCACCCGCTTCGTCGGCCGCGCCGTCGAACGCACTCGGGTCGGGCAGGGGGAGGCCGCGCGGGACGCCGTCGTGCCGACGATCACCGGACGCGCCTGGGTGACCGGCACCGCTCAGTACCACCTGGACCCGCACGACCCGTTCCCGGAAGGTTTCGAGCTGTAGCGTCGTCCCAGGCCAGTTCGAAGGAGAGCGCGATGACCACCAGATCTCTCGACCGTCCGACTGCACCCAACCCGTATGAGCTCCTACCGGCCGCGGCGTCGTTCACCGTGACCAGCTCGGATCTCACCGAAGGCGCCGCGATGGACCTACGGTTCGTGCACGACTCGACCGGCGGCGAGAACGTCTCACCCCAGCTGAGCTGGTCGGGCGCCCCGGCGGGCACGAAGTCCTACTGCGTGACCTGCTTCGACCCGGACGCGCCGACGCCGTCCGGCTTCTGGCACTGGGTGGTGGCCAACCTGCCCGGTCCGGTCACCGAGCTCCCGGACGGCGCGGGTGCGGGCGACTCGGACCTGCCGGCGGGTGCCTTCCACCTGCGCAACGACTTCGGCAACCATCGTTACGACGGCTGCGCCCCGCCGCCCGGCGACGTGCCCCACCGCTACTACTTCGTCGTGCACGCCGTGGACGTCGAGGCGCTGCCGGTCGACAGCTCGTCCACCCCCGCCGTCCTGTCGTTCAACCTGGCCTTCCACACCCTGGCCAGGGCCGTTCTGTACGGGGCGTTCGCGCACTGACCGCCACACGACATGGGCACGACGTCACGCCGTGCCCGCTAAACGGGCACGGCGTGACGTCGTGCCCAATGTTTGTGGGTGCCCTGCCGGTAGGTAGCAGCTCGCCCCGCGCACGTCACCGGGGCGGGGCGGTCGAGGCGCGCTCCAGGAAGTCGGGACGGAACGCGGTGCGTCCGGCCGGGTGCCCCTCGATCGCGCCGACCACGTGACCGATCGCCGACTCGACGATGGCGTCCTTGTCCCAGCCGAACGTGGTCAGCGCCGGCACGACGAGATCGGAGAGGTCGTGGTCGTCGTAGCCGAGGATCGAGACATCCTCGGGGACCGACAGGCCGAGGTCTCCGGCGGCGCGGTAGGCGCTGAAGGCGATCGAGTCGCTCAGGCAGAACAAAGCGGTCGGCCGGTGGCGCGAACCGAGCAGCCCGTGCACCGGTGACCGAGCGCCCCGGCGGGCCGGCGGCACCGTGAGCGCCGTGAGCTCGATGTCGTGCTCGTCGGCGAAGTCGGCGGCCAAGGCGTCGGCCGGTCGGCCCGGACTGGCCGGGACGCTGGTGGTGAGCAGGGCGATCCGTTGATGGCCGAGGCCGGTGAGGTGTTCAAGCCCGGTCAGCACCCCGTGGACGTTGTCGAACACCACGCAGCTCGCGTCCGGACGGCCGGTCAGGACGTCCCCGACCGCGACGACGGCGAAGTCGTCGGGCAGCTCGAGCCACCAGGCGGCACTCGGGTCGCTGACCAGGGCGACCACGCCGTCCAGCCGGTCGGCGACCATGGCCTGGACGACGTCACGCTCGGTCTCGGGATCGGCGCTGGTGTCGGCGATCGAGGATGCCAGACCGCCGGTACGCAGCCGTCCGGCGAGCCGGACGGTGAGTTCCTGGTGCCACAGGTCGCCGAGCGAGCCGCACACGCCGACGGCACCCGTGCGGCCACCGGCGAGCGCCTGCGCGGCCGGGTTGGCGATGTAGCCGAGCCGGTCGGCGACGTCCCGCACGAGTTCCTGGGTGTGCGGTGACCCCTTGATGCCACGCAGTGCGTACGAGGCCGCAGCCTTGGACAGTCCGGCCTCGTCGGCCACGTCCTGCAGCGTCACCCGGGGCTCCGCCATCGGGCCAGCATACGAACCGGCGCTTCGGCCCCCAACCAGACGGGCACAACGTCACGCCATGCCCGCTAGACGGGCACCGCGTGACGTTGTGCCCACGGCGGTGCCCACGGCGGTGCCCACGGCGGTGCCCACGGCGGTGCCCACGGCGGTGCCCACGGCGGTGCCCACGGCGGTGCCCACGGCGGGTGCCAAGAGGTGACCTCGCGGGGCTGGTCAGAAGTGAACCGGTTCACTATGCTGAGTGAACCGGTTCACTCGAAGGGGGCGACATGCGGGTCGATCTGCACCAGCACCTATGGCCCCAAGGCCTGGTCGAGGCACTGCGCCGGCGCACCGCCCGGCCGCGACTCGACGGCTGGACCCTGCATCTGAGCGGTGAGCCGCCCTACCAGGCCCTCGCACAGGACCATGACCTCGGCCGACGGGTGGGGCTGGCCGTCGAGGACGGCGTCGACCTCGTCGGGCTGAGTCTGTCCCCGGCACTGGGCGTGGAGCAGCTGCCACCCGACCAGGCCGAGCCGTTGCTCGACGCCTGGCACGAGGGGGCGCAGCAGCTGGGCCCGCCGTTCGGTTTCTGGGTGAGCGCAGCGACCGCATCATCGGACGCCGTCGAGCGGGTGCGACGTGACCTGGCCCGGCCGGGCGCCCTCGGCCTGCAGCTACCCGCTGCGCAGATGCTCACGCCGTCGGCGGTGTCACGTCTGGGACCGCTGTTCGCGGAGGCGGCCCGGGTGGACCGGCCGGTTCTGGTGCACCCCGGAGCGCTGCTGGCCGAAGCCGACGGGGGTCCGACTGCCGACCTGCCGTCGTGGTGGCCCGCCGTCGTCGGATACGTCGGCCAGCTGCACGCGGCGTGGCACGCCTGGCAGGTGGTCGGGTCGATGGACCACCCGGACCTGCGGATCGCCTTCGTCGCCCTGGCCGGGTTGGCCCCCGTGCACCATGAACGGCGCACTGCCCGCGGCGGCCCGCTGCACCCGATCCCGACGCAGTCCTCGGGTCCGGCGGCCGGCTCGGTGCCGCTGCAGTTCTATGAGACCTCGTCCTACGGACCCGCGGCGTCGGCCGCCCTGACGGCGGTCGTCGGCGCCGACGTGCTGGTGCACGGCTCGGACCGGCCCAACGCGACTCCGAGCGACCTCGTCGAGTCGTCCGGTGCCCAGAAGATCCTCTCCTCGAACCCGTTACGACTACTGAAGGGAGTCGCGTGATGTCGACTGCCATCGAGACCGTGCAGCCACTTGACCGTAGCCGGCTACCGGGCTACCCCGATCGACCGCTGACCGCCCGTGAGCTGCGGCGGTGGGTGGACGCCTTCGCACCGATGACCGACCTCTGGCACCCGGCGGTGGCCCACCACACCGGAACGCGGCACTACGTCTCGCTCTACCGTGACCGAGTACTCGACGTCTGGTTGCTGTGCTGGGACCTCGAGGACGACACCGGGTGGCACGATCACGACATCTCCTCGGGCGCCGTGGCGGTTACCCGCGGTGCGATCATCGAGGGCAGGCTCAGGCTCGGCCGCTCCGCGGTCCGGAGCAGGGTCGCCGCTGGGAGGTCTTTCAGCTTCGGGCCGGAACGGATCCATCGGGTCCATGGGGCGCAGGAGGACTCGGTATCGATCCATGTCTACTCGCCGCCGCTGCTTCGCCTGGGCCAGTACACGATGACCGGATCGGGTGTGCTGCAACGTGTCTCGGTCGGCTACGAGAGCGAGCTGCGCCCCGACTGACCCGAGACGGCCGGGTCACAGATCCGGCGTCGTGTAGATCTCGATGTCGGCGCCGAGGGCGTTGAGCCGCTGCGCCAGATCCTCGTAGCCGCGGTTGATCACATACACCGACCGCAGCAAGGACGTACCCTTAGCGGCCAGCATGGCCAGCAGGATCACCACCGCAGGGCGCAGGGCCGGCGGGCAAATCACCTCTGTGCCCGACCAGCGTGTGGGTCCCTCGACCATCACCCGGTGCGGGTCCATCAGGGTGACCGAGGCCCCGAGCCGGTTGAGCTCGGTCAGGTAGATGGCCCGGTTCTCGTACACCCAGTCGTGGATCAAGGTCTGGCCCGTCGCTGTCGCCGCGATCACCGCGAAGAACGGAAGGTTGTCAATGTTCAGCCCGGGGAACGGCATCGGGTGGATCTTGTCGATCGGCGCGTGCAGCACCGACTTGCGGGTGGTGAGGTCCACCAGCCGAGTCCGCCCGTTGGCCGCCAGGTACTCCTCGCTGCGCTCATAGTCCAGGCCCATGCCCTCCAGGACTGCCAGCTCGATCTCCATGAACTCGATCGGCACCCGACGAATGGTGATCTCGGAGTCGGTGACGATCGCTGCGGCGAGCAGCGACATCGCCTCGATCGGGTCCTCGGACGGCGCGTAGTCGACGTCCACATCGATCTGCCGGCAGCCGCGCACGCGCAGCGTCGTCGTCCCGATGCCCTCGATCTGCACCCCGAGCCGGGCGAGGAAGAAACACAGGTCCTGGACCATGTAGTTCGAGCTGGCGTTGCGGATCACCGTCTCGCCGTCGTGCGAAGCGGCGGCCAGCAGGGCGTTCTCGGTCACGGTGTCGCCGCGTTCGGTCAGCACGATCGGTCGCTGCGGAGTGACCGCGCGGTCGACCTCGCACTGGTAGATCCCTTCGCTGGCGGTGACCGTCAACCCGAACGGGCGCAGTGCCGCCACGTGTGGCTCGACGGTGCGCAGCCCGAGCTGGCACCCCCCGGCGTAGGGCAGCTCGAAGCTGTCCAGTAGGTGCAGCAGTGGCCCGAGGAGCATGATCACTGATCGGGTCCTGCGCGCCGCCGCCGCGTCGATCGCGGACAGGTCGACCTGCGGCGGAGGCGTCAGGCGCAGGTCGCCCTCGTCGTTCAGCCAGCGGCACTCGAACCCGATGCTCTCCAGCACCTCGAGCAACCGGTTGACCTCCTCGATGCGGGCCACGTGGCGCAGCGTGGTGCGCCCACGGTTCAGCAGCGCAGCGCACAGCAGGACGACCCCGGCGTTCTTCGACGACTTGACGTCGATCGCCCCGGCCAGCTTGGTCGGGCCGTGCACACGGAGGTGCACCGGGCCACCGCCCACCTGAATGAGCTCGGAGTCGAGCGCCTCGCCGATCCGGGCGATCATCTCCACGGTCAGGTTCTGCTGGCCGCGTTCGATGCGGTGCACGGCGCTTTCGGCTGGTGCCGAGCGCCTCGGCGAGCTGGGTCTGGGTCAGGCCACGATGCGTGCGAGCACGACGGATGAGAGTGCCGATTCTGGCCAGTTGAGCCTCAGACATGCGGGCCACCGTATATCGCATGTGAGATGAGGGTGGCCGAAACGCCTCCGACCCGCCTGTGAGCATTGTGGCGTCCTGTCCGACGAGTCGTCACGCTCAGTCTCGGATGAATGACACCTGGCAAGGGGAGCCGCCGAGCGGGCCGTCATCAGGTCGCTGACCAGGGCGGAATCTGCCTCGATGCTGGACGGGTGGCCCGGCGGGCGCGAGGCTGGCCTCTTGATGAGCGAGGCGACCCGAGGCGCGCCGGCCCTGCCCTACCTCCACGAGACCAGGCTGCGCCACCTGGTGCCGATGACGGCGGCCATCGTGGCGCTCGAGGCCGCGCTCTACGACGGCTCGGCCCCCGGCGCGACACCGGCCAGGACGTCGGTGCTCACCCAGGCCGGTCAGGTGCTGCTGATGCCCGCGGCCACATCGCGGTTCGTGGGGGTGAAGCTGGTCAGCATCGCGCCGGACAACCCCGCCATCGGTCGGCCCCGGGTCCAGGGGGTCTATGTGTTGATGGACGCGGTCAGCCTCACTCCGATCGCCCTGGTCGACGGGGTGGCGCTGACCGGTCTGCGGACCCCGGCCACGTCGGCGGTAGCCGTTCGCCGGCTGGCGGTGCGCGGCGCCGTCCGGCTCGTCGTGGTCGGCACCGGACCCCAGGGGTACGGACATGTCGAGGCGATCCAGGCCGTGCGACCGGTGACCCATCTGACCGTCGTCGGGCGCGACCGGTCGCGCACCGAGGCCATGGCGCGTTGGGCCATCGACCGTGGGGTGCCGGTCGACATGGTTGCCGGGGCAGACCTCGCCGATGGACTCGAGTCCCCGGTGCGAGCGGCTGATGTCGTGGTCTGCGCCACGTCGTCTCGCTGGCCGATCCTGGCCGGCGACTGGCTGGGTGATGACGCGGTCGTTGTCGCCGTCGGCAGCCACGAGCCGGACACCCGGGAGGTCGACTCCTCGGTCGTGCTGCGCTCGACCGTGATCGTCGAGACCAGAGAGACGGCCTTGCGTGAGGCCGGGGACATCCTGATCCCGATTCGGGACGGGGAGTGCGGACCGGAGGTGATCGCGGGCGACCTGGCCCAGCTGATCAAGGGACACCTGCGGATTCCGGAGGGTCGGCCCCGGTTCTTCAAGGGGTGCGGCGAGGCGTGGCAGGACCTGGTGGTCGCCTCGGCTGCGCACGACCGTTCCGAGTCGGAGTTCACGCCACCGTACGGGCAGCGGACGGGTTGGTGACGGGTGCCGGGTCGTAGGCTGCTGGCGGTGGTGCCGGTGCATCTGGGCCGCGGCGCCGCGCCGCTCCCAGCATCTGGGCCACTATCGGGACGACCTACAGGGGCTGTGTCATGACCGCAACCGCGGCGCCGCTGACCTGCGGCACCTGCGGTGCCGAGCTCGGCCTCGGCGCCCTGTTCTGCGTGGGCTGCGGTACGGCGGTGCCTCGGGAACAGCGGGTGGCCGCCCGTGCCGGGCGTCCGCCGGCCTGGTTCGAGCGGGACGACAACGGTTCCACGGTGACGGCTCAACCCGAACCCGAGCTCGCACCCACCGAACCCGAACACCAACCCCAACCCGAACTCCACCCCGAACGCGAACCCACCGAGCAGGTCACGACCGCGAGCGCGCCCCCTGCCGCGCTGCTCGGGCTGAGCGACGCCGAGGCCAACGAGACCACCGCGGACATCCCCCGCATCGGGCATCCGCGAACAGTGCCTGACGCGGCCGGACCCGTAGCGGTCCACGACATCGCAGCGCCGCCGCCCGTCCCCGAAGAACGCCAGCATGTCGGCGCACCGGTCGTGGGTGAGTCGCGGGCATCGGTCTCGCGGCGCGGCTCGGTGCTGTCGGCGATCATGGTGGTGGCGGTGGTGCTGGTCGGTGCCCTGTTGTGGGTCCTGGCTCGGTCGACCGCACCGAACACCGCCGCGGAGGCCGGGGCGGCCGTGTCGGCCGTGTCGGCCTGGCGGGCCGGCAACGCGGCGTGGGCGAAGGGGGAGGTCGACGCGGTCTGCGACCGATTCGACGGCGTCGGGGCCGAGGGCATGTGGCGGGACCGGGCTACCTGCGTCAAGGCGGAGCGAGAGGGCTACGCAGAGTCCACCGAGCGGCAGCGGGCGAGTCTCGAGGCGATGACGCTGGACCCGAAGGACGCCCTGGTTCTGGCCGATGATCTCGTCGTGATCCTGTACCGGGACGCCCGGGTGGACGGCGAGCGCCCGCCGTACTTCACCGAGGCCGACTTCGCCGTGATGCGCCGCCTTGGTGACCAGGGGTGGCGACAGGTCGGGGTGCGCTACGGCGGCGACGTGGTGGGAAACGTCCCCCCCGCCGTCCTGCGAGTGGCGCCGCCGGTACCGACCAGCACTCCATCGCCCACCTGATATGACAATGCGTGGTCAGATATCCACATAGAGTGTCCAGGTGCGTGGAACGAGCTCCGGTGATCTCCTCGCCCCGGCTGTCGTGGCCTCGCTCCTGGGAGCGGGTTCGGTCGCCGGGCTGGCCGTCGTCCTCAGCGTTCCGCCGGGTGGTGCGCTGGCGTCGGTGACCTCGGCGCCGTCCCCACTCGTGCCGTCGACGGGAACAGCGGCCGGCGTGCCGTCGGTCGCCCCGACCGGCCGGCCGGTCCCGGCAGCCACGGCGGCCACCCCGACCCCGCCCCTGCGCTCGACCGTCTCGGTCACCGCCACCGCGGCGACCCGGCCGCAGCTCAGCGATCTCGCTCACGAGCCGCGGCCGGAGGGCACCGCAGACGAATCGGCCGCGGCGACGCCGTCGCGCACGGGCACGGTGCAGGTGATGGCAGCCCAGACCGCGGCGCCCGCGGTGACCGTGGCGATCAGGTCCGCCCGGCGGGACCGGTTCGATGCCATCGTGGTGATGGAGCCGAATAGGCCGGCGCGCGTCGTCCGGCGCTCACCCTCACCGGCGCCCACCGTGACGGGCCAGCCCTCGCCGGCGCCGACGGCCTGGCGCCGGAGCACCGTCGGTGGTTGAGAGCCTCCTTTCGGACGCTTCTGCGTTCTGACGTCACGTCGGTATCGTGGGCTGTGTGCTGTGACACATGCGCGCAGCGATCGGCGTTCGCGCTCCACACCCCGGCGGGCGGGCGCCGCCTGGCCGTGTCGGCGGCGGCGATCCCGTTTCCGGCCGACGAAGGAGCGTTCTGATGACTGATGGTGCTCGCGCCGCCCCAGACGGCTCTGTTGACGTCCCCGACGACGACTCGCAGGTGCCGCTCGTTCAGCTGCTCACCCCCGACGGGGAGCGTCTGGAACACCCCGACTATCCGCTCGACCTGGACGGCGCTGCGCTGCGCAGCCTGTACCGCGACCTCGTGCTGGTGCGTCGCTTCGACGACGAGGCGACGTCGTTGCAGCGCCAGGGCGAGCTCGGCTTGTGGGCCTCCCTAAGGGGGCAGGAAGCCGCGCAGATCGGGTCGGGCCGTGCGCTGCGCCCCCAGGATCACGCCTTTCCCAGCTACCGCGACCACGGCGTCACTTGGTGCCGTGACCTGCGGCTGCGCCAGATCCTCGGCATGTTCCGCGGGATCAGTCTCGGCGGGTGGGACCCCGAGGAGCACCACATCCACCTGTACTCGATCGTCATCGGTACCCAGGTGCTGCATGCCACCGGATACGCGATGGGGGTGCAGCGTGATGGCCACGTCGGGACGGGCGACGTCGACCGGGACGCCGCGGTGATCGCCTACTTCGGGGACGGCGCGACGTCCCAGGGGGACGTGAACGAGGCACTGGTCTTCGCGACGTCGTTCAACGCGCCGGTGGTGTTCTTCTGTCAGAACAACCACTGGGCGATCTCGGTGCCGACCCAGCGGCAGAGCCGGATTCCGTTGTACCGCAGAGCGTCCGGGTTCGGCCTACCCGGTGTGCGGGTTGACGGCAACGATGTTCTGGCCGTGCTGGCGGTGACCCGAGCCGCGCTGGACCGGGCCCGCGGCGGCGGTGGCCCGACGCTGATCGAGGCGCTCACGTACCGGATAGCGCCGCACACGACGTCCGACGACCCGACCCGCTACCGCTCGGCGGAGGAGGTCGAGCACTGGCGTCAGCGGGACCCGATCGCCCGGATGGCCGAGCTCTTGCGGCGAACAGGGGACGGCGACGAGAAGTTCTTCGCCGAGATCGACCAGCAGGGCGAGGACATCGGCCGGCAGGCGCGCGAGGTGTGCCGGTCGATGCCGGACCCGTCGCCGTCCAGCCTCTTCGACCATGTCTACAGCGAGCCGCACGCCCAGGTCGACGCGGAGCGGGCGTGGTTCGCCGACTACCATGCCTCGTTCGCCGAGCCGGGGTCGACCGAGGAGGGCCAGTGATGTCGCAGCAGACCGAGACGCTGACCCTGGCCAAGAGCCTCAACTCCGGTCTGCGCCGGGCCTTGGAGGACGACCCCAAGGTGCTCGTCATGGGCGAGGACGTCGGCCAGCTGGGTGGGGTCTTCCGGGTCACCGTCGACCTGCAGAAGGACTTCGGCGAGGAGCGGGTGATCGACACCCCGCTCGCCGAGTCCGCGATCATCGGGACGGCGATCGGCCTGGCCCTGCGTGGCTACCGCCCCGTCTGTGAGATCCAGTTCGACGGTTTCATCTACCCCGCGTTCGACCAGATCACCTCACAGCTGGCCAGGATGCACTATCGATCCGGTGGCGCGGTGCGGTTGCCGGTGGTGGTCCGGGTGCCGTTCGGGGGCGGCATCGGGGCGGTCGAGCACCACAGCGAGAGCCCCGAGGCCTACTTCGCGCACACCGCCGGGCTACGGGTGGTCTCCTGCGCCAACTCCAACGACGCCTACTGGATGATTCAGCAGGCGGTCACCTGCGACGACCCGGTGCTGTTCTTCGAACCCAAGCGCCGGTACTGGGAGAAGGGCGAGGTCGACACCTCCGGGCCGCCGGGTCCGTTGCACCGGGCCAGGGTCGTGCGTTCAGGCGACCAGGTCAGCGTCGCGGCCTACGGCCCGATGGTGCGGACGGCGTTGGACGCCGCGGCAGTCGCTGCGACCGAAGGCATCTCGGTCGAGGTGATCGACCTGCGCTCGCTCTCGCCGCTCGATGTGCCCACCCTGACCGAGTCGGTCCGACGGACCGGACGGCTGATCGTGGTGCACGAGGCGACCACCTTCCTCGGGCTGAGCGCCGAGGTCGCCGCCCAGGTCACCCACGAGTGCTTCTACCACCTCGAGGCCCCGGTGCTGCGGGTCGGTGGGTTCCACACCCCGTACCCGGCCAGCCGGCTGGAGGAGGAGTACCTACCCGATCTCGACCGGGTGCTCGAGGCCGTCGACCGGGTTCTCCGCTACTGAGGCGGCTGTGACCCACTCGCCGACTCGCCGACTCGTTGACTGGAGGCATGGTGACGCTGAAGGAGTTTCGTCTTCCCGACGCCGGGGAGGGGCTCGCCGACGCCGAGATCGTCTCCTGGAAGGTCCAGCCCGGCGATGTCGTCGCGATCAACGACGTGATCGTCGAGATCGAGACGGCCAAGTCACTCGTCGAGCTGCCCTGCCCGTTCGCGGGCGTCGTCCACGAGCTGTTGGTCGCTGAGGGTTCGACCGTCCCGGTCGGCACGCCGATCATCGCCGTGCGAACCGAGGGGGACGGCGAACCGCCCGCAGATGGTGCCGCGCCGTCCAGGTCGGGTGAGGCAGTCGACGTGAGTGAGGCGACGGAGGTGGTCGCGCCACGACGAACGCCGGTCCTGGTCGGGTACGGCCCGCTGGCCGGGGCGACTGCCCGGCGGCGGCGCCGCCCGGTCGAGCCTGAACCGAAGGCCGCCACCGCCGATTCGGCCCGACCCTTGGCCAAGCCGCCGGTGCGCAAGCTGGCCAAGGACCTCGGGATCGACCTGGCCGAGGTGGCGCCGAGCGGCGCTGAGGGTGTGATCACCCGCGCCGACGTGGAGGCGGTCTCCGCCGGAGCCCTCGCCGTCCGGCCGGCGGCACCGACGCCCCCCGGAGTGCGGGAGACCCGCGAGCCGGTCAAGGGCGTGCGCCGAATGACCGCGGAGGCGATGGTAGCCAGCGCGTTCACGGCACCGCACGTGACCGAATGGGTACAGGCCGACGTAACCCGCACGATGAAGCTGCTGCAGCGGCTGCGCCGGGAGCCGCGGTTCGACGGGGCCAAGCTGTCCCCGCTGACGTTGGTCGCGAAGGCGCTCCTGGTAGCGGTCGCTCGCCATCCCGGCGTCAACGTCGCGTTCGACTCCACGACAGGCGAGGCCGGGGAGATCGTTGCCAAGCACTACGTGAACCTCGGTATCGCCGCTGCGACCCCGCGCGGGCTGGTCGTTCCGGTGATCCGGGACGCCGACCGGATGGGACTGCACGAGCTGGCCGAGGCGATCGCCACACTGGCCGAGACGGCGCGCGCGGGCCGGACGCCGCCTGCGGACATGACCGGCGGCACGATCACGATCACCAACGTGGGCGTGTTCGGGGTCGACGGCGGCACCCCGATCATCAACCCGGGCCAGGCGGCGATTCTCGCCGTGGGCCAGATCGCGCCCCGTCCCTGGGTGCATAAGGGGAAGGTCCGGCCGCGCTGGGTGACGACACTGGCGCTGAGCTTCGACCATCGGGTCGTGGACGGCGATCTCGGCAGCCGGGTGCTCGCCGACGTGGCTGCGGTGCTCACCGACCCCGCGACTGCATTGGCCTGAGTGTGGGCCCCGGCCGAGCAGGGGATGCGACGGGTGCGCCTGCTTCCTCGTCCTGGTAGGCATGCCTGCGTGAACCGACCCTGGGACGCCCCCGAGCTGACCGCGCGCAACCGACTGCCGATGCACACCCTGCGGCACGTCGGCGAAGAGGTCGGCGTCGAGCGGATCGAGCTCGACGGCCGGTGGGCCTTCGAGCTGTTCGGCACCCCCGAGGCGGCGCTGGCCGACCCGGAGGCCACGCCGCGCGCCGGCCTGGTCGTGCCCGGCGCGTGGACGCTGCAGGAGTTCGACGACCTGCACGCGGTAGGCGACCTGCCGCACTACACCAACGTGCAGATGCCCTGGCCCGACCTGCCTCCCCACCCGCCGTCGGCCAACCCGACCGGGGTGTACCAGAGGACGTTCACGATCCCCGGGTCCTGGGCGGGGCGCCGCATCGTCCTCCACGTCGGTGCCGCCGAGAGCGTGCTCATGGTGTGGATGAACGCAGCCCTGGTCGGCATCGGCAAGGACTCGCACCTGGCCGGCGAGTTCGACATCACCGGCGTCGTTCGGCTCGGGGAGAACACCCTGCGCCTGGTCGTGGTGAAGTGGTCCGACGCGACGTTCATCGAGGACCAGGACCAGTGGTGGCTCGGCGGGATCACCCGGTCGGTGTTCTGCTACTCCACGCCGCCAGTGCATCTGGCCGATGTCCGCCTCGACGCGGACGTCGAGGGCCGGTTGCGGGTCGACGTCGATGTCGAGGCCGACGCCGGGTCCGCTCGCGGGGTTCCGGACGGCTGGTTGGTCTCGATCGCGCTGGACGGCGCCGCGCTGTCCGGCCCGCGATCGGCGAGCGTGCCCCGGTCGGCCCCGGTGGACTCGGGACGCATCGAGGACGGCCAGATCGCGGACGATCAGACACCTCAGGTGCCGCCGATCGACCCGGCGGCAGCGTCTCGCTCGGTGTTCCTGGCGGCCGCCGGTGGCCTGGGCGCGGACGACGAGGGGGCCATGCACCGCGCGATCGCCGCCGCCGTCCGCGGCTACCGCCGCCCGCTCGGCATGGGCCGGGCCCGGATCGAGACCCGGGTCGAGGAGGTCGAGCCGTGGACCGTCCAGACCCCTCGGCTCTACCCGCTCACCGTGAGCCTGCACGACCCGGACGGCACCGTCGTCGAGACTGCTTCCTACCGCGTTGGTTTCCGTTCGGTGGAGATCTCCGGTGTCGACCTGCTGGTGAACGGCGTGCGGCCGTACATCCGGGGAATCAACCGCCACGACAGCGATCCGTGGACCGGCCGCACCCTGACCGCCGATCAGATCCGCGCCGACCTGGTGACCATCAAGCGGTTCGGCTTCAACGCCGTCCGCACCTCGCACTACCCCAACGACCCGGTGTTGCTCGACATCGCCGACGAGCTCGGCCTGTTCGTCATCGACGAGGCCGACATCGAGTGTCACGCCTACGCCCACCACCTGTCCGCCGACCCGGGCTATCTGGGTGCCTTCGTCGACCGCGTCTCCCGCATGGTGAGCCGAGACCGCAACCACCCCTGCGTGATCAGCTGGTCGCTCGGCAACGAGAGCGGGTACGGGCCGGACCACGACGCAGCGGCCGGATGGGTGCGGTCGGCCGACCCCACCCGGCCACTGCACTACGAGGGTGCGATCCAGTTCGACTGGTGCGGCGACCAGACCGCCAGCGACCTCATCTGTCCGATGTATCCGCCGATCGAGTCCATCGTCGCGCACGCCCGGTCCGGGCTGCAGAAGCGCCCACTGATCATGTGCGAGTTCTCGCACGCGATGGGCAACTCCAACGGCACGCTGGCCGACTACTGGCAAGCGATCGAGGAGACTCCCGGCCTCCAGGGTGGCTTCATCTGGGAGTTCTGGGACCACGGCATCGCGCAGAGGCCGGACCGGCTGCCCTCGGGCCTGGCCGACAGCGAATGGCGGGAGAAGACCCCCGGCGACGGCCAGGCCCCGCCCGGGTTGCGATGGGCCTACGGCGGGGACTTCGGGGATAGTCCGCACGACGGCAACTTCGTCGCCGACGGGATGGTCTTCCCCGACCGCACCCCGAAGCCGGCGATGTGGGAGCACCTTCAGCTCGCCGCCCCCGTGCGGATGAGCCTGAACCCCATGCAGACCGTACGCGGCCAGGTGAGCGTGACACTGACCAGCCGGCAGCCCTGGGGCGACCTGTCCGGGCTGCGCGGCACCTGGCGGCTCTCCTGCGCGGCCGGGCCCGACCGCGGCCGGGAGCTGCCCGCCGAGCTGCCGGACCTGGGACCGGGCGAGTCCGCCGTCCTCGCCGTCCCGGCCGACCTGCTACGCGACCTCGACGGGCTCGGCGAGGTCTGGCTGACCCTCGACGTCGTCACCGCCGCCGATACCTCCTGGGCCGCAGCGGGCGCACCGGTGTGCTTCGGGCAGGCTCGCCTCCTCGAGCGAGCCGGTGACCCGCTGGACCTTCCAGCCGGCGACGCTCCGCCCGAGCTCGACAGCGCCGGCGTGCTGCGCCATCCACTACTGGCCTGCGGGCCGACGCTGTCCGTGTGGCGGGCCCCGACCGACAACGACCGGATCGGCGCCTTCGCGACCCGCTGGGCCGCAGCGGGTCTGCCGACCCTGCAGCGGCGGTTGGACGATGTCGACGCCGACGGAGCGACGCTGCGGGTCCGGGCCGGCTACTCGGGGGCCGACGGCGTCGAGATCGCGCATCTGCAGACCCTCACGACGGTCGTGCTGCCCGGAGGCGGCACCGGTGTGCGGATCACCGACGAGGTCGACATCCCCGACCTGGCGGCCCTGGCGGACCTGCCCCGGGTCGGCGCGGTGTTCGAGACGGCTGCTGCGGCCGCCTCGGTGCGCTGGTTCGGCGCGGGGCCGCACGAGTGCTACCCCGACCGCGCCGCGGCGGGCCGGGTGGGCTGGTACGACGCCCCCGCGGACTCCTGGTACGTCCCCTACCTGCGGCCGCAGGAGAACGGTGGGCGCTGCGCCGTCCGGTACCTCGACCTGGCCGGGGACGGGTTCGGTGGCCTGACCGTCACTCTCGACGAGCCCCGACAGGTGAGCGTGACCCGTTATCGAGCAGCCGATCTGGACGCCGCCACGCACGCCGACGAGCTCCGTCCCCGGCCGGGGCACGTCGTCCACATCGACGCCGCCCACCGGGGGGTCGGCACGGCGTCGTGCGGTCCGGACACCCTGCCGAGGTACCTGGTCGGGCCGGGTCGCTATGGCTGGAGCTACCTGCTGGCCTGAGCAGTGCCGGCCGGTCCGCTGCCAGCCCGGTCACCGCACCCCGCGGGGGCGGAACTGCACGCTGATCCTCGGGCCGACGGCCTTGGCCGTCTTGAGCACCGCGTGCTCCCAGGTCCGCTGACAGGAGCCGCCCATGACGACCAGGTCGCCGTGGCCGAGCGCGAAGCGATGCCGCGTCGTGCCGCGCAGCGGCCGCAGCGCCAGCTGGCGCGGCGCCCCGAGCGACACGATCGCGACAAGGGTGTCCTCGGTTCGCCCGCGTCCGATGGTGTCGCCGTGCCAGGCCACGCTGTCCTTGCCGTCGCGGTACAGGCACAGCCCGGCGGTACGCAACGGCTCGCCGAGGCTCGGCGCGTAGTAGTCGTTGAGGGCCTCGAGGCAGCGGCCGAGCAGCGGGTCCGGTAGGTCGGCGCCCTCGTCGTAGTAGGCCAGCAGCCGAGGGACGTCCACCACGCGCTCGTACATCCGCCGGCGCTCCGCCGCCCACGGCACGGCCTCGAGCAGCCGGTCGAACAGGGCGTCCGCGCCGCCGACCCATCCCGGTAGCAGGTCGACCCAGGCTCCCGCCCCGAGACCGGTCCGGGGAACGGCCTCCAGAGCCGGGACCGGGTCTGCCGGCTCCCCTGCAGGCACCCCGTTCGGGACGCCCGCGTCGAACAGGCTGCCTTGGACGACCATGGCCATGACTCGAGACTACGTGAGGAGCGAACGGATGTTCGAGTCCGTTTTGGGCCCGGCGCGCCGAACGAACGACTAAGTTGGACCTTGTTGACCTCGTGGGGGCGCAGCGGAGGCGTGGTGCGGGACCGTCGGATCGTTCTTGGGATCGTCATTCTGGCGGCTGCTGCCGTCGTGACCGCGATCGCCCTGATGGCGGTGCCGGCCTTGACCACGTCCGACGGTGGTGGGGCCTCGACGCGGATCCCCGGTCCGACGTCGGCCGGTGGTGGGGCCTCGACGCCGGCCGCCGGTGCGACGTCCGGCGACTCCGCCCCGGATGGCACGACGCGGATCGTGGCCGTCGGTGACATCGCCTGCGAGCGAGGCAAGGAGACGGACGAGCGCCGTTGCCGCCAGCAGCAGACGTCGGACCTGGCCATAGGCCTCCAACCGGACGCCGTCCTGGCGCTGGGCGACCTGCAGTACGAGAGCGGTACGGCGGCCGAGTTCGCCGGTTCCTACGACCCGACCTGGGGACGTCTGCGGCAGATCACCTATCCGGCGGCAGGCAACCATGAGTACCGCAGCGATGACGCCGCCGGGTACTACGACTACTTCGGCGAGGCGGCCGGGCCCCGCGGCAAGGGGTGGTACAGCGTCGACCTCGGTAGCTGGCACGTCGTCGCCCTGAACAGCAACTGCGACGACGTCGGCGGCTGCGGGCCCGGCTCCGAGCAGCTGGACTGGCTCCGTAAGGATCTCGCCTCGCACGCTGACCAGTGTGTGCTGGCCTTCTGGCACCACCCGCGGTGGAGCAACGCCGACCACGGCGACGACGATGAGGTCGCGCCGTTCGTCGAGGCCCTCTACGAGGCGAACGCCGACGTCGTGCTGACCGGTCACGACCACGTCTACCAGCGGTTCGCCCCGCGGGAGCCCGGCGGGCAGCTGGACCAGACCCGCGGCGTCCGGCAGTTCGTCGTGGGCACCGGCGGACGCAGCCTGTACGACATCGGGAGTCGCGACGGCCTGGAGAGCGCAAGCGACTCCGTCTTCGGCGTTCTCGAGCTCACCCTGAAGGCATCGGGCTACGACTGGCGGTTCGTCACCGAGAGCGGGGAGCCGTTCCGCGACAGCGGATCAGCGCCCTGTCACTGACCCGCTCCCCGGCGACACACCGGCGCCCGCTCCACCTACCTCCGGAGGCGGGCCGCCCTCCGGGTACGGGGCGCGTCCGCAGACTCCTCGCCGACATCCGACTCGCGGAGGGCCTCGCCGGCTGCGCCCTCGCCGAGGGCCGCCGCCGCGGCCGCCTCCTGCTGCCGGGCGTCGATGCCCGACTGCGTGCGCAGCTTCTCCTCCGGCAGGAACCACACGATCACGAAGGCCACCACGAGCACGGCCGCGCCGAGCAGGAACACCGTGGTGATCGCGTCCGAGAAGCCGATCAGGAACGGGCGGGCCAGCCGCGGGTCGAGCAGGTTGATGAACGAGGAGTCGTTCAAGGCCCCACTCGCGGCGGACAGGCCGGCCTGCGGGTTGGCGATGGCCTCCAGCACCGGCTTGTTCGCCGGGTCGGCCAACACTGCCGGGTCCCTCAGCGCCGCCTGGAACTGTGGTGTTGGCGCGACCTGCGCGAACGCGGAGACGATCGCGTCTGGAAGTCGCGTGAACAGCACGGAGAGGAACACTGCGGTGCCCAGGGTGCCGCCCATCTGGCGGAAGAACGTGGCGGAGGAGGTGGCCACGCCCATGTCCCTGGGGGGCACCGCGTTCTGGATCGCCAGGACAAGCGTCTGCATGTTGAACCCGAGACCGAGGCCGAACAGGAAGGCGAACACGTCCACCCACACCATCGAGGTGTCGACGTCGATCCTGGACAGCAGCAGCATGCCGGCGATCAGCAGCACCATGCCGACGATCGGGAAGACCCGGTAGCGACCGGTGCGGGCGATGACCTGACCCGATCCCACAGACCCGGCCATGATGCCGAACACCATCGGCACCAGCAGCAGGCCGGCCTCGGTGGGGGAGTAGCCCTTGACGATCTGCAGGTACAGCGGCAGGGAGGCCAGCCCGCCGAACATGCCCATGCCGACGATGAAGTTCAGCATCGAACCGACGCCGAACGTGCGGCCGCGGAACAGACGCAGGGGCAGCAGTGCGTCCTCGCCAATCCGGTGCTCGGCCCACAGGAAGCCCGCGATCCCGATCACGCCGATGATGTAGCAGCTGAGTGCCCTTCCGCTGGCCCAGCCCCACTCGCGGCCCTGCTCGGCAACGATCAGCAGCGGCACCAGGGCGACGACGAGCATCAGGGCGCCCAGGTAGTCGATCTTGTGCTCGCGCCGGGTGTGCGGCAGGTGCAGCGTGCGCATGACCAGCACCAGGGAGACGATCCCGATCGGCACGTTGACCAGGAACACCCAGCGCCAGCCGGCGATCCCAAGAATGGTGGACTGCCCGGCCAGGAATCCCCCGACCACCGGGCCGAAGACGCTCGAGGTGCCGAACACGGCAAGGAAGTACCCCTGGTAGCGAGCGCGTTCGCGAGGCGGCACCAGGTCGCCCAGGATGGTCAGCGCCAGCGAGAACAGCCCGCCTGCCCCGATCCCCTGGAAGGCGCGGTACGCGGCGAGCTGGTACATGGTCTCCGACAGGCCGCTCAGGGCCGAGCCGAGGACGAAGATCGAGATTGCCGCGAGGAAGAACGGGCGGCGCCCGTAGAGGTCGCTCAGCTTGCCGTACAGCGGCGTGGAGATGGTCGCGGTGATCAGGTAGGCGGTGGTCGCCCAGGCCTGCAGGCTCAACCCGTTCAGGTCGTCGGCGATGGTGCGGATCGAGGTGGCCACGATCGTCTGGTCGAGGGCCGCCAGGAACATGCCGGACATCAGACCGGCGAGAATCACCACGATCTGGCGGTGGGTGAATGAGGGCGACTGCAGCTGGGCCGTCGTCGCCGATGCGTCGGGGGTGGACATTCACGTCTCCCGGTGGAGGTGGAGGGCGGGTCGAAGCTGGTCGAGCTCGTCGTTGAGCCGTCGGATCAAGGAGGTCAGCTGGGCGACGTCGTCCGGTGCCCAGCCGGCGAGCGCGGAGCCGACGAGCGCGTCGCGGCGCTCGGTGAGCTCCTGCGCGACCCGCTCGCCGGCCGACGTGGCGACGAGCTGGACGGCGCGCCCGTCGTCCGGGTCGGGCCGTCGGCTGACCAGGTCGGCGCGCACGAGCTGGGCGACGTAGCGGCTGGTGGTCGACGGGTCGAGCATCGCGTTGTCGGCCAGCTCGCCCTGGCGCTGCGGCCCGCAGCGCACCAGATGGAACAGCAGGGTCAGGGCCGCGAAGTCGAGGCCGCGGGGAGCGGCCTCGGACATGTGGGCCCGGACAACGTGCAGAAGACGAGCGTGCCGGCCCAGCTCGACGCCGAGCTCGGCGCTGAGATCAGGGCGAGGGGTGGACACGAAAGTTAGTTGTAGCACGCAATTAGTTGTCTTGCACATCTGATCTCTCGTGGGTGGTCTCTAGTGGGTCCGCCGGACGGGCCCGCCTCGACTACCCTCCAGCGGGTGAGAGTCCACCTGCTCCAGATCGCCTACGGGGACGACGAGTCGGTCACCGCGCGCCGCGCCCGGGTGGTCGACCTGGTCGCCGCCCAGCAAGGCGCCGACCTGGTGGTCCTGCCCGAGCTGTGGGCGCCGGGGGGGTTCGCCTACCGCACCTGGGTGGAGCGGGCCGAGACCGTGGACGGTGCCACCGTCGGTGCCGTCGCCGAAGCGGCCCGGTCGATCGGGGCCTTCGTCCACGCGGGCAGCATCGTCGAGCGGGCTGCGGCCGACGCCCGCCCGGACCAGCGCGGCGAGACAGGACGCGGGCTGTGGAACACCTCGGTGCTCCTCGGGCCGGACGGGACCGTCCGGGCGACCTACCGCAAGATCCACCGGTTCGGGTTCGGCCAGGGTGAGCCGGTGCTCATGGAGGCCGGCTCCGAGGTGGTGAGCATCGACCTCCCGCTCGGACCCGAGGGCCCGGACGGCGTGCGCGCCGGCGTGAGGATCGGCCTGACCACCTGCTACGACCTGCGCTTCCCGGAGCTGTACCGGCGTCTCGTCGATGCCGGGGCGCAGGCGGTTCTGGTGCCCGCCGCCTGGCCGGCCGCCCGGGTCGAGGCCTGGCGCCTGCTCGGTCGGGCGCGGGCCATGGAGAACCAGACGGTCGTCGTCCAGTGCAATACCGCGGGTACGCACGCGGGAGTCCGGATGGGGGGGCGTAGCCAGGTCGTGGACGCCCGAGGTGCCGTGCTGGCCTTGGCCGGTCTGGACGAGGAGGAGGTCCTCGTCGTCGACGTCGACCTGGCCGACGTCGAGGCCTGGCGGGCCGAGTTCCCGGTGCTGGCCGACCGCCGGCTCTGAGACCTCCGCCGCCCGGGTGACTCTCGACAAGGTCTGCGCTGGTCTGCAAATCTTCGCATGTGCGTAGTTGCGCATATTCGATACCCGTCGCCGAGGGACTCATCGCGATGCCGGTTCCGATCTACCAGGCCAAGGCCGAGTTGTTCCGCACCCTGGGCCACCCCGTGCGCATCCGGGTGCTGGAGCTGCTCAGCGAGCGGGCCCACGCCGTCCATGAGCTGCACGCACGCACCGAGTGCGAGCGGAGCGGATTGTCCCAGCACCTGGCCGTCCTGCGCCGGACCGGTCTGGTGAGCCAGCAGCGTCTGGGCGGCGAGGTGGTCTACTCGCTGCAGATCCCTCAGGCGCGCGACCTGTTGCTCTCGGCCCGGGCGGTCCTGACTCAGCTGGCCGTCGCGAGCCAGGAGCTCTCCCAGGAGCTGTCCCAGGAACTCGGGGCAAGCGGTCCGGCATGACGTGGTTGCGGTTGCTCGCCCTGGTGCGCAGGGTCGGCAGGATCGCCGAGCCGGCGCCGTCGGCGCCCGAACCGAGTGGCGCCGCCGCCGTGGCGGCACTGACCGGAAGCGCCCAGGTGCGACACGTCGACGCCGGGTCGTGCAACGGGTGTGAGCTCGAGATCGGCGCCGCGTTCGGGCCCGTCTACGACGCTGACCGTTTCGGCGCTCGCCTGGTCGCCTCCCCCCGGCACGCCGACGTGGTGATGGTCACCGGTGTGGTGACCCACAACATGCGGGAGCCGCTGCGCCGCACCGTCGAGGCGACCCCGCGGCCGCGCGTGGTGATCGCTGTTGGAGACTGCGCGCGCACCTGTGGCTCGTTCGCCGGCGGGTATGGGGTGGCCGGATCGGTGGCAGACGTCGTCTCGGTCGACATCGAGGTCGCCGGGTGCCCACCGGAACCGCAGGAGATCGTCCGGGCGCTGCGTCAGGTCACCGGGCGGTGAGCGAGCAGTGACGGGGTCCGGCGAGGTGGCGGTAGGGCTGATCGCCCAGCTGATCGTGGCTGTCGCGGCGATCGCGGGCGCCGCGACGGCCGCGCCGCGTCGGCGGAACCTGGTGGCCGGTGGGGGGACGATGCTGCTGGCCGCTACCGGGTTGTGGACCGGCGGGAGTGCCCTGGCCGGCGGCGCCGGTGGGCTGGAGGTGCCCATCGCGCTGGCCCACGGTATGGGCGGCTGCTCGCTCACGTTCGCGCCCGACCGGCTCGGCGGCCTGTTCCTCATGATCGTCGCCGGGGTGGGCCTGCTCTGTGCCGCCTTCGGCATCGGCTACGCCCACGGCGCCGTGGGGTCGCGCACCGGCTGGACCTGCTTCGTCGCCTTCCAGCTGGGCATGCAGCTGGTGCCGGCCGCGGCCGACGCGATCGCGTTCCTGTTCGCCTGGGAGCTCATGGCGGCGGCCTCGACCGTCCTGGTCCTGGCCGAGCACGGCCGTCGGCCGCAGGTGCGCTCACCGGGGCTGTGGTACGCCGTGATGACCCACGTGAGCTTTCTGTTCGTGCTGGCCGGTCTCGGGGTGCTCGGAGAGAGCGCCGGCAGCCTGCGGTTCTCCGACATGGCGGGTGCCTCCGTCGGCCCGGGCACCGCGGGTGCGGCATTCGTGTTGCTGGCCATCGGCTTCGCGACGAAGTCCGGGTTGGTGCCGCTGCACGTGTGGTTGCCGTTGGCACACCCCCAGGCGCCCAGCCACGTCTCGGCGGCGATGAGTGCCGCCATGGTCAAGCTCGGGGTCTACGGCTTGGTGCTCACCGTCACCCGTCTGCTTCCGGAGGGCCCGCGGTGGTGGGCCCTGGTACTGCTGGCCCTCGGCCTGCCCTCGGCGCTCTACGGCATCCTGCAGGCCTCGGTCACCAGTGACCTGAAGCGGCTGCTGGCCTTCTCCACGACCGAGAACGTGGGACTCATGGCGACCGCCCTGGCGGTCTCGATGCTGACCCGGACGGCGTCCGACCCCACCGGCGCCGCCGGTGCGGGTGGCGGCTACGCCGTGGCAGAGGTCGCCCTGGTCGCCGTCCTGATGCTGGCCGTCAGCCACGCCGCGTTCAAGACGGTGCTGTTCCTGGGCGCCGGGTCGGTGCTGCAGGCCACCGGCGAACGCGACCTGGACCGCCTCGGCGGTCTGGGCACCCGGATGCCGGTCACCGCTGTCGCCTTCGCCGTCGGCGCGCTCGGGGCAGCGGCGCTTCCGGTGAGCTCGGGGTTCGTCGCGGAATGGGTCCTCCTGCAGACCCTCATCCATGGTCAGGACCGTCAGGACCGTGTCGTCCTGGCGCTGCTGCCGGTGACCATGGCGGTGGTGGCGCTCACGGCCGGCCTGGCCCTGCTCACCTTCGTCAAGGCCTTCGGCATCGCGTTCCTGGCCCGCCCGCGCAGCCCGGGGGCCGCCCAGGCGCGCGAGGCTGGGACGGCGATGCGACTGTCGCTGGCTGCCGCGGCGGTGCTCGTCCTGGGTCTGGGGCTGGTTCCCGGCATCTGGGCCGGGGCAGCGGCCCGCGCGGTGCAGACGCCGGGCGTTGTGGACGGCGCCGCCCTCTCGGTGGCCCTGCCCGGACTGGGCGCAGCCCTGAACCCGGCGGCCCTGACCGGGCTGGGCGTCCTGGTCGCTCTGCCGATGCTGCTCTACTCCCGAGTGCTGTCCCGACGTCACCCGAGGCGCGCCGTGGAGCTGGCGTGGGGCTGCGGCGGCGTCCGGGTCAGTGCTCGGATGCAGTACACCGCAACGTCGTTCGCCGAACCACTGGTCCGAGTCTTCGACGATGCCCTGGCCCCCGCGCGTGACCTGGAGGTCACGCACGCCGGCGAGTCCCGCTACCTGGTGGAGCGGATCCGGTTCAGCCAGAACGTGGCCGACCTGGTGGAGCATCGCCTCTACCGGCCGGTCCTGCGCGGGTTGGACCGGGCCGCCGACGCCGGGCGCAGGCTGCACGACGGCAGTGTGCACCGCTACCTCGCCTTCTCCTTCTCCGCGCTACTGCTCGTGCTCGCCGTCGTGGCGGTGGCCTGATGTTCGGCGCGAGTGTGAGCCTGATCCTGCAGCCGGCGGTCCTGGCGGTGTTCGCCCCGTCGGCGGTCGGCGTGATCCGTCAGACACGCGCCCGGTGGGAGGGTCGCGCCGGCGCCGGTCTCCGGCAGCCGTGGCGCGACCTGGCCAAGCTGACCCGCAAGGAGACCCTCCAAGCGTCCGGGAGCCGGCTGCCGGGACCGCTGAGCCTGGTGGTGATGGGTACGAGCCTGCTACTGGCCACCCTCCTCCCCCTGCTGAGCACGCTGACCCTTCCCGCGGTGCCGGACGACCTGTTCGTCATCGTCTCGGTCCTGCTGCTCGGCACCGTGGCCATGGCGTTGCTGGGTCTGGACGCCGGTACCGCCTTCGGCGGCATGGGCTCCAGCCGGCACATGACGATCGCGGCCCTCGTCGAGCCGACGGTGCTGGTCGCCGTATACGCCTTGTCGATCCCGGTCGGCACCTCGGCGCTGTCCGCCATCGTGCAGGCCCGCCTCGACCAGCCGATGAGCGTGGTCTCGCCGGTCAGCCTGCTCGCCCTGGTCGCGCTGGTGCTGGTGGTGATCGCCGAGACCGGCCGGCTCCCGGTCGACAACCCCTCGACCCATCTGGAGCTGACCATGGTCCACGAGGCGATGCTGCTCGAGGCCTCGGGCCGCGACCTGCTCTGGTGCGAGTATGGAGCCTGGCTCAGACTGACCGCGCTGCTCGGGCTGCTGGTCAACCTGGCCGCCCCGTGGGGGGTGGCCAGCACGGCCTCACTGGTGAGCCTGCTCCTGGCGGTGCTCGCGCTGGCCGCCAAGCTCACCCTCGCCGCGGTCCTGCTGGGCACCGTCGAGGTCTTCCTGGCCAAGGTCCGCCTGTTCCGGGTGCCCGAGATCCTGGCCGGATCCTTCGTCCTGGCCTTCCTGGCCGTTACCGCGTCCTACCTGGTGGCCTGATGTCCGATCGGACGACGTCCCTGCTGGCGCAGACGCTGGCGCTGGCCACCGGCCTGCTCGTGCTGAGTGCGACCCTGACGCTGTGGCGACGTTCTCTGGCGGGGGCGACGGTGCTGCTCGCCGTCCAAGGGGTCGCGCTGGCAGTGCTGGTGGCCACGGTGGGCGGACTCGAGGGCGACGGGCACCTCTACCTGGTCGCCGTCCTGGTGCTGGCGGTCAAGGCCGGGATCATCCCGTGGATCATCTCCCGGGCCGCGGCGGCGACCGGCTCCACCCGTGAAGTGGCGCCACTGGTCAACCCGACTGCGGGGCTGCTGCTCTCCGCGGCATCGACCACGCTGGCCTACCTGGTGGCCCGGCCGGTGCTGGGTGCGCATCCGGGCGCCGCGCTGGCCGCCGTCCCGGTGGGTTTCGCCCTGATCCTCATCGGTTTCCTGATGCTGCTGACCCGGCGCCAGGCGGTCTCGCAGATGATCGGGTTCGTCGTCGTCGACAACGGCATCGCCGCTGTCGCCGTCTTGCTCGCCGGCGGAGTGCCGCTGGTGGTCGAGCTCGGAGTGATGCTCGACGTGGTCCTCGTCGTGGCCATCCAGACGGTGCTGGCCCGCCGGGTGCTTCTCGCCTTCGGCGGGACCGACCTGGCCGAGCTGAACGGGTTGCGCGACTGATGGCCGTGCTGGCCTGGGTGTCTGTGCTGACGCCGGTGCTGGTGGCGGCGTTCGCGTTCGCCCGGCGCCGCGCGGGCTGGACCCGGTTCGCCGCGCTGGGGGCGTCGGGGGCGGTGCTCGGCTGCTCGGTGGCGATGGTGGTCCAGATGCAGCAGCGCCCCCCGGTCCTGGCCGGGTTACTTCGGGTGGATGCGCTCAGTGCCTACGTCCTGCTCGCGGTGGGCGCGGTGGCGCTGACCTCCACCTGGGCCGGGTCGGCATCGACGGCCCGTGCGGACGGGTGGCTGTCGGCGCTGGTCTGCCTGTTCATCGCGATGATGAGCCTGGCGGTGCTCGCCGACAACCTCGGAGTGATGTGGGTGGCGATCGAGGCCACGACGATCACAACGGCCTTCCTCGTCGGCTACCGGGGAGGTCGCAACGCGGCCGAGGCGGCGTGGAAGTACGTCGTCATCGGCTCGGCGGGGGTGGCCACAGCGCTGCTGGGCATCGTGCTGATCTACGCTTCCGGAGCGAACAGCAACGCCTCCACCCTGTCCTGGACGTCGCTGATGAGCGACCCCACCGCGCTGGACGGGAACCTGGTCCGGATCGGGACCGCCTTGGCTGCGCTGGGCCTGGCCACCAAGGCCGGCCTCGCGCCGATGCACACCTGGCTGCCGGACGCCCACAGCCAGGCTCCACCGGCGGTCTCCGGCCTGATGTCCGGGGTGCTGGTCTCGGTGGCCTTCGCCGGCATCCTGCGGATCCAGGCGATCGGCGACGCCGTACTGGGGCCCGGCCTGATGCGTGGCCTGCTGCTCGGAGCGGGGCTGCTCTCACTGCTGGTGGCTGCGACGCTGATGCTCACCCAACGGGACTACAAGCGGCTGCTGGCCTACTCGACGATCGAGCATATGGGCATCCTCGCTCTCGGCGCCGGAGTGGGCGGGCCGGTCGCCCTCGCCGCCGTGTTGCTGCACATCCTCGGTCATGGACTGACCAAGGCGGTGCTGTTCGTCACCGCCGGCCGACTTCCGGCCGTCGACGGTGTCGCCGCGATCGCCGGTGTGCGCCACCTGTTGCACCGCCAGCCGGCTGAGGCGGTGGCCTGGCTGACGGGGATGGCGGCCCTGGCCGGCTTCCCGCCGTCGGTGCTGTTCTTCACCGAGGTGGTGATCCTCACCACCGGCTACACCCGGGGACTCGGCTGGGTGATGGCGGTGGCTTTGGGACTGCTGCTGGTCGCCGTGGCAGCCCTGGCCCGGCACGCTCTGGTGATGTGCCTGGGCACCGGCGCCGACACCGTTCCTGAGCAGACGCCTGGGCAGGCGCCGCTGGAGACCGGTCGAAGAGCCGCTTCCTCCGTCCCGGCGCCGATCGTGCTGGCCCTGGTCGTGGTCGCGCTCGCCGGGTTCGCCTGGCCGGCGCGCCCGGTGCTCACGGATGCCGCGGCCGTGCTGAGCCTGGCGGTGGGAGCACGATGAGCGGCACGGAGGCGGCGGCGCTCGCGGCGCCCGGAGGGCGGGAGGTGGGCGCCGACGACCTGCTGGCTGAGGTGCGCACCCTACTGGGGCAGGGCTGGCGCCTGGCGCTGGTCGCCGGCCACGACGATCCCGACCGGTTGCGGGTGGTCTACAGCTTCCTGCGGCCGGGCTCGCCGGCCCACGAGCTCACGGTGCACCTGTCCCGGCGGGACCCGCAGCTACCCTCCCTGGCGGACATGTCCTACCCCGCCGGCCGGTTCGAGCGTGAGCTTCAGGACATGTACGGCATCGTTCCGGTGGGTCACCCACAGCCGAGACGACTTGTGCTGCATGGGCATTGGCCGCAGGGTTACCATCCGATGCGCCAGAACGCCGAGCCGGGGGAGTTCTCAGAAGACATCGGCTCCTACCCGTTCGTCGAGGTCGAGGGGGACGGCGTCTACGAGATCCCGGTGGGCCCGGTCCATGCCGGGCTGATCGAACCGGGGCACTTCCGGTTCTCGGTGGTCGGGGAGACCATCCTGCGGATGAAGGCCCGGTTGTGGTTCCTGCACCGTGGAGTGGAGAAGCTGTTCGAGGGGCGGCCTGCGGACGCGGCCGTCGAGCTGGCCGAGAAGATCAGCGGCGATACCTCCGTCGCGCACGCGCTGGCTTTCGTCCTGGCCGTCGAACAGGCCCAGGGGGTGCAGGTCGCCCCTCGTGACCAGGCTCTGCGCGCGATGCTGGTGGAGGTCGAGCGCATCTACAACCACGTCAACGACATCGGCGCGATGGTGAACGACGTCGGCTACGGCATCGTGCATGCGCACACCCAGCGACTTCGCGAGATGGTGCTGCGACACAACAAGCACCTCACCGGGCACCGACTGCTGCGGGGGGCGGTCCGGGTGGGCGGGCTCGCGCTGGCCGGCGAGCCCGATCTCGTCCTGCTTGCCCGCATCGCCGGTGAGCTGGACCAGGTGGTGCAGGTGGCGCTGGGCAACGCCGTGGTGCAGGACCGGCTGAGCGGTACCGGGGTGCTCGAGACCGAGCAGGCCAGACTGCTGGACGCACTCGGTGTGGTCGCTCGGGCATCCGGCCTGACCGGCGATGCCCGCGTGGACCACCCCGTCGTCGACCTGTCCGACCTGGTCCCCGTGGGCCGCACCACGGGCGACGTCCTGGCCCGCTTCGAGGTCCGCGTGGAGGAGGTCGCCCAGTCGGCGCTGCTGGTGGGCCGGCTGTGGGACACGGCGCGCCGTCCGGAGGGGACAGCCCACCACGGTCCGCCGTTCGGCCATGGCCTCGGCGTCGTCGAGGCCTGGCGGGGAACCCTCTGCCATCGGGTCGAGACCGCACTCGACGGCACGCTGCGCAGGGTGCGGGTGATCGACCCGTCGTTCTTCAACTGGCCCGCCCTACCGGTGGCACTGGCCGACACGATCGTTCCCGACTTCCCTCTGGTCAACAAGAGCTTCAACCAGTCCTACGCCGGCAACGACCTGTGACGTTCGGGACCGTCCAGGGTACGACCCGCGGGTCACGGGCCGATGACTCGTCGGACGGGAGCGCGTCGTACCGTGGGCGGGTGAGGAACGCGCGGCTCGCCGCCCCGATGACGGTCGCCGTCGGGGCGGTCGCCGCACTCGTGGCCGCTGCCGCCTCCGGCGCCCTCGATCCGCTGGTGCTCGGTGACCCCGGCCCGGTGGTCCGGTGGGGGATCCCGGCGCTGAAGGTCGTGGTCGACCTGGCGGCCGCGCTGACCGTCGGCCTGCTGGTCTTGGCCGCCGTCGCCCTTCCGGCCGGCGGGGGCGGGCGCTCCGGCCTGGGTCCGGCGCAGGCCCACCGGCCGGCGCTGGTCTGGGCGTCCGGTGCGGCCGGTGTCTGGGCGCTGGCCACCTTGGTCCTGGCGGTGCTCACCTACGCCGACGTGGCCGGCGTACCGATGAGCGATCCGGACTTCGGGCCGCAGCTCGGCGCGTTCCTCACCCGCGTCGACCTCGGCGTCGGCCTGCTCGTCACGGTGACCGTCTCGGGCGTGGTCTCCCTGCTCGCGGCCGGCGCGCAGAGCCTGCGAGCAGCGGGCCTGCTGGCCCTGCTGTCGATGGTCGCGCTGATTCCGCCCGCCCTCAGCGGACACTCCGCCTCGGCCGGTGGGCACGAGACCGCTGTGACCGCGCTCGGACTGCACCTGCTCGGCGTCTGCGTGTGGGCCGGCGGGCTGCTCGCCCTGGTACTCGTGCGACCGGGGCTCTCCGCGCCGGCCCTCTCGGCGGCGAGCGGGCGGTTCTCGGTGCTGGCCCTGTGGTCGTTCGCCGCGGTGCTGGGTTCCGGGGTGATCAGCGCGTGGATCCGGATCGGTGAGCCGTCCGCGCTGCGAACCGTCTACGGCGCCCTGGTGATGGCCAAGGCGACGCTGCTGGTGGCCCTCGGTGTCGCCGGCTGGTGGCACCGGCGCCTCACCTTGCGGGCCCTGCACGCCGGTCGGCCGACGGCGTTCTGGCGGCTGGCCGCCGGCGAGCTGGTCGTGATGGCGACGGCGATCGGTCTGGGCGTGGCCCTGGCCCGCAGCCCGACCCCGGTACCCGAGATCCCCCCGGCCGAGGTGACCTTGGCCGAGTCGCTGACCGGCTACCCGATGCCGCCGGCGCCGACCGTGGCTCGCTGGTTCACCCTGTGGGAGGTGGACCTACTCTGGCTGCTTCTTGTCGCCCTGGCGGCGGTGGGCTACCTGGCCGGCGCCATCCGGCTGCACCGGCGTGGCGATCGCTGGCCGGTCGGCCGTACCCTGCTCTGGCTGTTGGGTCTCGTCGTGCTGTTCTGGGTGACCAGCGGTGGGCCGATGGTCTACGGCCGCGTGCTGTTCAGCGCGCACATGACCGGCCACATGGTGACCACCATGGCGGTGCCGCTGTTCCTGGTACTGGCCGCTCCGATCACGCTCGCCCTGCGTGCGCTGCCGGCGCGCGGCGACGGCACCCGCGGCCCGCGGGAGTGGCTGCTCGCCGTCACCGAGTCGCCGTTCGCCCGGGTCGTGGCCAACCCGATCGTCGCCGCGACACTGTTCGCCGGCACCTTGTTCGCCTTCTACTTCTCCTCGCTGTTCCCGCTGGCGCTGAGCACCCACGTCGGGCACGAGCTGATGCACCTGCACTTCCTGGCCTCGGGCTACCTGTTCCTCTGGGTGCTGATCGGCGTCGACCCGGGTCCGCAGCGCCCTCAGCCGGCCCTGCGCATGCTCGTCATGTTCGTCACCGTCGCCTTTCACGCCTTCTTCGGTGTCGTCCTGATGATGTCGACAACCGTTCTGGCCCCGGAGTACTTCGCCAACCTCGGGCGCACCTGGGGGCGGAGCCTGCTCGCGGACCAGGCCTACGGCGGCGGCATCGCCTGGGGCTTCGGCGAGCTGCCGATGCTCATCGTGGCGCTGATCCTCGGCGTCCAGTGGGCTCGGTCGGACGAGCGGGAGTCCCGCCGTCTGGACCGGGCCGCCGATCGCGACCACGACGCCCAGCTGACCGCCTACAACGCGATGCTGACCCGGCTCGCCGATCGGGAGGCCGACCGCGGCCGCGCCCGGGACTCGGCACCGCCGCGTCCGTGACGGGTCCGGTTTCCGCCCAGGACGAACCGGATCCCGAGAGGTAGCCCGACCGTCCGCCCGCCCCCGCGCCCGAAGGCGGCTGTCCGAGGTGCCGCCTAGGATCGCGCACATGGCGGCAATCGAGGTGCGCGGTCTGGTCAAGCGCTACGGCAAGGTGACGGCGCTCGGCGGCGTCGACCTGACCGTCGAGCACGGCACGGTGCTGGGGCTGCTCGGTCCCAACGGCGCCGGCAAGACCACCGTGGTGCGCATCCTGGCCACCCTGGTGCGTCCCGACTCCGGTACCGCGTGGGTCGACGGGGTGGACGTGCTGAACGACCCACGGGAGGTCCGGCGCAGAATCGGGCTGTCCGGGCAGTACGCGGCGGTCGATGAGTACCTGACCGGGTTCGAGAACCTGGACATGATCGGGCGCCTGTACCACCTGGGGCGGGCGCGCAGCCGGGAGCGGGCCCGGGAGCTGCTCGCGAGGTTCCGGCTCGAGGATGCCGCGGACCGTCCAGCGAAGACCTACTCGGGCGGCATGCGGCGGCGCCTCGACCTCGCCGGGGCCTTGGTCGCCAACCCTCCCATCCTGTTCCTGGACGAGCCGACCACCGGTCTGGATCCCCGCAGCCGCTCCGAGATGTGGGAGGTGATCCAGACCCTGGTCGCCGCCGGGACGAGCCTGCTGCTCACCACCCAGTACATGGAGGAGGCGGACCTGCTGGCGGACGAGATCGTCGTGATCGACCACGGCATGGTCATCGCCCGGGGCACGGCAGACGAGCTGAAGGCCCAGGTCGGGGGCGAGCGCCTGGAGATCACCGTCTCCGACGGCAGCCGCCTGGAGGCGGCCCATGACCTGCTGCGCCCGCTCGCTGCCGGCCGCGCCACGGTCGAGGGGCATCGGCGCTCGCTCCTGGTGCCGGTCACCGGCGGCTCCGTCGTCCTGATCGACTCCCTACGCCGACTGGACGCGGCGGGGATCGCGGTGGACGACGTGGGGCTGCGCCGTCCGACCCTGGACGACGTGTTCCTCACCTTGACCGGGCACAGTGCGAGCGATGAGCCCGGCGCGCCCGGTGACGAAGCCGCCCGCTCCGGCCGCGCCGTCGAGGAGGTGTCCCGGTGAGCGTCGCCACGACCGTCAGCGACGGCGTCGTCGTCGCCAAGCGCAACCTGATCAAGATCAAGCGGGTCCCGGATCTGCTGGTGTTCACCACCCTGTCGCCGATCATGTTCGTCCTGCTGTTCGCCTACGTGTTCGGCGGGGCGATCGACCGGTCCGGCGGCGGCCAGGGCTACCGCGAGTTCCTGATCGCCGGCATCTTCGCCCAAACCGTCGTGTTCGGCGCCACGATTACCGGTGCCGCTCTGGCCGAGGACGTCAAGAAGGGGATCATCGACCGGTTCCGCTCGCTGCCCATGTCCCCGGGGGCGGTCCTCGCCGGGCGCACCCTGTCGGATGTGGTGAACAACGTCATCGTGTTGGTGGTGATGTCGCTCACCGGCTTGATCGTCGGGTGGCGCATCCGGACCTCGTTCCTCGAGGCCCTCTGGGGGTACGTGCTGCTGTTGATCTTCGCCTATGCCATCTCGTGGGTGATGGCCTGGATCGGGATGCTGGTGCCCAGCCCCGAAGTGGTCAACAACGCCTCATTCATCGTGATCTTCCCGCTCACGTTCATCGCCAACACGTTCGTACCGCTCGGGACGCTGCCCGGTCCGCTCAGGGTGTTCGCGGAGTGGAATCCGGTCTCGGCGGTGACGTTGTCGGCGCGCACCCTCTTCGGCAATCCCGATCCCGACCCCACGGCGGTGGCACCCACGTCGTGGGCGCTGCAGAACCCCGAGGTCTACACACTGATCTGGGCGGCGGTGGTGCTCCTCGTGTTCGTCCCCGTGGCTACGGCCCAGTACCGGCGTTCGACCAGCCGCTAGCCCTCCCCACGTCGGCGCTGCTGGGCGGCGCGCTTGGCCAGCACGTCCCGGATCGGCGGGACGACCACGCCGTGCTGCGCCATCCGCCGCCGGACCAGCGCCCTGGTCCGTAGAATGCCGACCAGGCCCACCGCCCACACCAGGTACTGGACCAGGAACGCCAGCTTGAAGTCCTCCAGCCCGTAGGACGGCGCGCCGTCGGTGCGCAGGTCGAGCAGCACCCCGACCAGCAGGATGGTCAGCAGCGAGGCGACGAAGCCGCCCAGGTTGACGATGCCGGTCGCGGTGCCGAGGCGGTTGGGCGGGTTGAAGGTGCGGGCGAAGTCAAAGCCGATCATGGACGCCGGGCCACCGGTCGCCAGCGCCATGACGAAGAGCGTGAGCAGCCACAACGGGGCCCGGCCGGGCCAGGCGAGTACCGCCGTCCAGGCGGCGGCGTTCGCCGCCACGACGGTGAGGACGAGCCACGATCGGCGCAGCGGGTGGCGCTGGACCAGAACCCCGACGACCGGGCCGCTGATGATGCCGACCGCCACCATGGCGGTGAGCAGCCGTCCGGCTGTCATCGGGGTGCGCCCCTCGCCGGAGACGAGGAACGGGTAGCCCCACATGAGTGCGAACACGGTGGGCGAGAACTGGGTCGAGAAGTGCGTCCAGAGGCCGAGCCGGGTGCCGGGGTGCTGCCACGCGATCCGCACGTCGCGCCCGACCTGGACGGCGTCGACCCTCGTGCCATGAGTGACCGGCACTCCCGGGGCGTCGTGGATGGCGACCGCGGCCACCAGGGCCACGACCAGCCCGACCGCGGCCACGCCGGTGAAGGCTGTCGTCCAGCCGCGACCGTGCAGCACTGCGACCAGCGGGACGGCGGAGAGTACCTGGCCGACCTGACCGGTCAGCCCCGTGAGCTGGTTGAGCACCGGAACCCGGTGCGCCGGGAACCACGCCGCGACCAGCCGCAGGACACTGATGAACGTCAAGGCGTCCCCGGCCCCGACCAGTGCGCGGCCGAGATAGGCGATGCCCACCTGCTCGGCGAACGCGAGAACCACCTGGCCGGCGGCCATGATCAGGGCTCCGGTGACGATCAGCCGCCGGGCGCCGAACCGGTCGAGCAGAACCCCGGCGGGCACCTGCAGGCCTGCGTAGACGAGGAGCTGGAGCACCGTGAAGCCGGCCAGGACGCTGGCGGGGATCTCGAAGCGCTGTGCGGCGTCGAGCCCGGCGACCCCGAACGACGTGCGATGCAGGACCGCCACGATGTACGCCGCGAGGCCGACAGTCCAGACCGACCATGCTGTGCGGGAGGGTGTCATGACGACGGCTGACTCCCAGCGGGAGGGCCGGCTACGCGGTGGTTGCGGCCGGGGGTTCACCCTAACCCTGAACATCCGTCGCATATGTCCCGGTTCTCGCTGCGGTCCGGGGTGTTGTGGTGAGCCCCCGGCTCGTCAGCCGAAGGCGCTCGCCGGGAGGTCGCGCTCGTCGCCGGTGATGGCTTCGACCACTCGGTCGGCCACCTGGTCGGGACTGAGCCCTTGCGGAAGTCGGGGGGCGACTCCGCCCACCGGTCGGCTGGCCAGCCCGGTCTCGGTGTGTGGCGGCCGGACGTCGATCACGCGGACCCCGTGTCGGCGAACCTCTTTGGCGCAGGCGGTGGTGAAGGCGCTGAGCCCAGACTTGGCCGCCGAGTAGGCGGCCATGTTCGGCATCGGCTGCTCGGCGACCACCGCGGAGAGCATCGCCGCGAAGGCGCCGGGTCGCCGCGCGGCGGCCTCTCGCAAGTGGGGCAACGCCGCACGCAGCAGCCGAATCGGTCCGAGCGTGTCGGCGAGGAAGAGCTCGTCGAGCAGGTCGTCGTCCGCGTCCTCCACCGGCCCGAACGCGACGACTCCAGCGGCGTGAACCAGGCCGTCGAGCCGGCCCAGATGCTCGACGGCGTTCTCGACCAGGGCCTGCGGGTCACCTGGACGGCGCAGGTCGAAGGCCAGCCGATGGGCTCCGCCGGGCGCTGCGGTCAGCCGGTCGACGTCCCGAGCGCTGACCACCAGCCGTGCGCCCGCTGCGGCCAGCCGCTGCGCGATCGGCGCCCCCAGCCCGCCGCTCGCGCCGGTGACCAGCACGGCGGCGCCGTCCAGGTCGCTCACCGTGCCTCCGGGCGCGCCGTGTCAGAGCGGTCCGGGTCGAGGTCGCCGCCCGGTCGCCCGCCGTTCTGGCCCGCAACGGCGAGGCGGTTGTGGAGCTGCTCGCGTACTTCGTCGGGGGTGACCGTGCGGCGCTGCCGCTCGGCCCGGACGATCACGGCACCTGTCGCGGCCACCCCGGCGATCCCGGCGAGCCCAACCATCCGCAGCAGTCGCCGCTTCCGCCTGGCCCGCGTATCGCCGCTCATGGTGCCTCCTCGTGGTGACCAGGACCCTGGTCGCTCTCGACGTCTGCTCCGCTTCTGCACAGTCTGGCCGATCGGGCTGCGCGCCGCAGCAGCAGCCCGCGTCGTCGCCGCGATGCGGTGACTCGGTGACGCGGCAGACTGTGCGCATGCCGAGCGCACTCGACCTCGACCGCGCGGTCGCCCTGGCCCGCACCGGTGACCTCTGGCTGTTCCGCGGGCCGAGCCTCGCCGACCACGCGATCCGGGCACTGACCAACGCGCCGGTCAACCATGTCGGGATGGCCGTGGTGATCGAGGACCTGCCGGCGTTGATGTGGCACGCCGAGCTCGGCCAGGGGCTGCCCGACGTCTGGACCGGCCAGCGGCACCGGGGAGTACAGCTGCACGACCTGCGCGACGCCGTGCGGCAGTGGGCGTACGCGTACCAGCAGCGGCCCTGGCTGCGACAGCTCGACACCGAGGTCACCGACGAGATGGAAGACGCACTGCTGCAGGAGATCGCCCGCGCGGACGGGTTGCCGTTCCCGCGCACCGCGGCGCTGGCCGGCCGCTGGATCCGCGGCCGCTTCCGCCGGGACGCCCCCATCGGGGTCACCTACTGCGCCGAGGTGGTCGCCCGGGCCTACCAGGTGATGGGTCTGCTGGACGGCGCGCTCCCGGCCAACTACTACGACCCGGGCACCTTCTGGTCCGGTGACGGCCTGGCTCTGGTCGAGGGCGCTCGGCTCGGTGAGGAGATCGAGGTCCGGATGCCGCCGCGTGGCGGATGGTCGTGAAGACCGGTCGAGCCACGTGGCCGCGGCCTGGCACCCGATGAACGCAGGTTCCGGGTTCGCGCAGCTCCCCGAACCGCCGTACTGGGCGGTGATCTTCTCCTCGCGTCGGCGCGTCAGGTCCGCGCCGGCGGACGACGCCGCCTACCAAGCGGCCGCGGCCCGCATGGAGCAACTGGCCGCGGGCCGTCCCGGGTATCTCGGGATCGAGAGCGTACGGGACGGAGCGGGTTTCGGCATCACGGTGTCGTACTGGACCTCACCCGAGGCGATCAGGGCCTGGCGCGACGACGCCGAGCACTCCGTGGTCCGCGAGCAGGGACGCGAGCTCTGGTACATGCACTACGAGATACGGGTCGCCCACGTAGAGCGCGCCTACGGCTGGGACGCCGCGGCATCCGAACGCTGAGCGCCCAGTCGACGACTGGGCGATCGTGTCGTCCCGACGCTGCCGCGGCTGGACGTGCTCCGGCTCGGGGAGAGCCGCGCCGACCGCGTCGGTGCCTCGCCCGTCCTAGGCTGGCCACCATGACCGACCTGCCCGTCCTCGACCCTGTTGAGCAGCGGGTGCTGGGGTGCCTGCTGGAGAAGCAGGTCACCGTTGCCGCGACCTACCCGCTGACGCTCAACGCCTTGCGCACCGCGTGCAACCAGACGTCGAGTCGTGACCCGGTGATGGACCTCGACGAGCGCACCGTCGAGACCACCGCCCGAGCGCTGCGAGACCGGGGACTCCTGCGCATTGTCTGGGCCGACACCGGACGCCGCGTCCTGAAGTACCACCAGACCCTGGCAGAGGTCCTCGCCTTGGCAGCCGACGAGCGGTCCCTGGTCACGGTGCTGCTGCTGCGTGGCGCGCAGACGGCCGGCGAGCTGAAGACGCGCACCGAGCGGCTGCACTCGTTCGCCGACCGGCAGGACGTCGAGGCCTGCCTGGACCGGCTCGCCGACCGGGCGAGCCCGCTGGTGCGTCAGCTGGGGCGCCGTCCCGGCCGTCAGGAGCGCCGGTGGGTGCATCTGCTCGGGCCGGTGGCCGACGCGGCAGCAGGCTCGGCCGACCCGGCCGAGGTCGAGGTCGACTGTGAGCGGCCCCTCGCAGACGGCGCGCCCGCGCGGGACGCCCGGGTCCGGGCCGCGTACGCGGCGGTCGCTGCGGACCACGCCGACCAGCTCGCCACCGAGCTCGAGGGTCTGCCGTTCGAGCGGTGGCTGCTCGACCGGGTCGCCGCCGACGCCGGCAACAGGCCCGTCGTCGACGCCGGGTGCGGGCTCGGGCACGTGACGGCCTACCTCGCCGACGCCGGCGCCGACGCCCGCGGCATTGACCTCACAGCGCAGATGGTCGAGCAGGCGCGGTCACACTTCCCCGGCGTCCGCTATGACGTCGGCGACCTGACCCGGCTGCTGCGACCCGAGAACGCCGACGGGTGGGGGGCCGTCCTCGGCTGGTACTCGCTGATCCACCTGGCCGGCTCGGAGTTCCCCGCCGCCGTCGCCGCCCTCGCCCGTCCGCTGGCACCCGGCGGAGTTCTTGTCCTGGCCGGTCACGCCGGCCGCGAGGTTCGACACGTGACGTCCTGGTTCGGCCACGACATCACCCTGGACGCCGTGCTCTACGACCCCGCAGACGTCGTCGCCGAGGTCACCGCAGTCGGACTACACCACGTCGAGTGGTACCTGCGCGGACCCATCCCTGCGCGTCAGGAGACGACGAACCGGTTCTACGTCATGGCCCGGCGACCGCACCAGTGACCAGGCCCGTCTCCGGCTCTCGACCCCCGGCCTCGCCGAGCGTCGAGTCGCCGAGTCCCGTCCATCACCCATGATGCTGGTGTGAGCTTCTTGCAGGAGTACGGGCTGTTCCTCCTCAAAGCGGTCACGGTCGTCGTGGCCGTTCTGGCCGTTCTGGCCGTCGCGGCCGTCATCGTCCCGCGTGCGCTGCGGGGTAAGCGCCCGGTGCAAGAACTCCGCGTTCGCCACCTGAACCGCGAATACGAGGACCTGGCCCTCGCCCTCCGCGCAAAGATGATGCCGGCCAAGGCCGCCAAGGCTGAAGCGAAGGCGCTCAAGAAGAAGCGCAAGGCCCTCGACACCAGGCGCACGGTGACGATCGACAAGCCGATCGGAGCGCCCGGAGCAGGCGCTCCGCAGCAGGGCCCCAGACGTCCCTGCCTGTTTGTGGTCGACTTCCACGGGGACCTGCGGGCCACCGAGGTCGCCGCTCTGCGCGAGGAGATCACAGCGATCGTGAACGTCGCTCGCCCCGGCGACGAGGTGGTGGTCCGCCTGGAGAACCCGGGCGGGCTGATCGCCAACCAGGGGCTCGCGGCCGCCCAGCTGATGCGGGTGCGCAGCCGCGGTCTGGGCCTCACCGTCGCTGTGGACAAGGTGGCGGCCAGCGGCGGCTACATGATGGCCTGCGTCGCCGACCGGATCCTGGCGGCGCCCTTCGCTGTGGTCGGGTCCATCGGCGTCATCGCCGAGATCCCGAACGTGTACCGGCTGCTTGACCGAACGGGAATCGAGTTCGAGCAGATCACCGGTGGCGACTTCAAGCGCACGGTGACGCCGTTCACGCAGACCACCGAGGCCAAGCGGGAGAAGCTGACCAGCCAGATCGAGGACACGCACGCGCTGTTCAAGGAGTTCGTCTCCCGGCACCGACCGCGGCTCGACATCGAGCGCGTCGGCACCGGAGAGCACTGGTACGGGACGCGCGCCCTGGGACTCGGGCTGGTCGACGAGCTCGTGACCAGTGACGACTACCTGCTGGCCCGTTCGGCGGACGCGGATCTGTACGCCGTGAGCTGGTCTGAGGGACGCGGCACGGCCCGCAGGCTCGTCTCGCTCCTGCGGTCGTTCACGCCCTGAGCTACGCGGTCAGTCCTGCCGACGGCAGCAGCGCAGAGGTGCGTCGGCTCGGGTCCATTGATCGTCCCCGCGAATCCGACTCCCCAGCGTGGCGCCGCTAGCGTCGGCTTGATCCGAGGTACGTCGCTATGTGTGCTGCAAGCCAGACGGCCCAGGGGCCCGTGATCCACCAGGCGTAGTTCAGGCCGCCCCCGATGGCGAAGTCCTGCACCCAGATGAGCGCGTTGACGAGCACGAACACGGCCGTGTGGGCGACGACGTCGGCGCGCGGGTTCGACACCGGCATCGCGCGGTCGGCGCGCCGGTAGCCGACGACGATGAGCACGCCGACGATCAGGAACAGGGCTCCGCCGATCAGGAGGGTCCAGCCCCAGGCCGGGTCGATGTCACCGACCCGCCAGGAGGCATCACCCCCGATCCCGATGTAGTGGTCGTCGCCGGCGAACATGATGAAAGCACCCAGGAAAGCCGCGATCCCGCCGATGATCATGAGTACTGACCGCGTGACGTGAAGACCCGGCCACGCGCGAGCGTCGTCGGTTCGTGCCGGAAGGGGATTCAGCTGCTTGGTGGAAGCCATGACGCACCTCGCCTTCGCCTCTCACCTCCAGCACATCCCGTGTGCCGGAACTGATCAAGGTGCCGAAGTCCCCGGCTGCGAGATAGCGATCTTGGTGATGCAGACACCTTCTCACGCAGGCCGAGGCCTAGACAGCGTCGGGAGGAGCGCACTACGGGTGACGCGGGCGGCTGATGCGGCGGGCCTCAGGTGAGCCGCCTGCGCAGCCTGCGCCGGCGCCGTGCGATCAGCACCACCGAACCCACCAGGGTGGCCGCGAACGGGTACCCCCAGAAGGAACCGCCTGGGTCGTACGGGCCGGGCAGCACGGCCGTGGGTGTGATTTCGAGGATCGGCAGTGCCTCGGCCAGTTCGTCGATCCCTTCATCGGACGCTGACGCCGCCTCAGGCAGAACCGTCCTCCCGACCATCCCCAACGCGTCGTAGAGGATGCGGAACGCCGTCCGACGGCGATCCTTGTCTGTGATCTCGGCCGCCCGGCCGGCGAGTACCGCGCCGGGCAAGGCGATCTCCACGTCAGGATGAGCGATGGCATTGCCGAACCAGTGCGTTCTGCGACCGTAGCCGGCCATCACGACGACTCGCCCGTCCACCAGGGCGTACCCGACCGGCGCCTCTCTGACCTGGCCACTGCGGCGGCCGATCGTCCGCAGCACCAGGATCTGCCCCGAGATGGGAGTGCCGAGCAATGGCCCGAAACCCCGCTTGATCGCGGGGCCGCTGACTCGGTTGACCACTCTGAAACCGCGGCGCAGCCCCGGCAGCAGTCGTGTCACGACGGGTCCGTACGGCAACGGCTGCGTCATGCCCATCGTCTCGGCCACGCCCGCTCAGCTCCCGGTCTGGATGATGTTCCGGAGCCGGTCCGCCGACTCAGCGGTCCAGCCCGGAGTCCGCAGCACGGTCGCCCACGCGTCCACGTACTCGGTGGTGTATTTGTGCCCGTGTCCACCAGGCACGCCCGTGGCGAACGGTAGGTCCGCGGTCACCTGCCAGAACGTCACGAACGGCATCCACACCATCTCGTCGAGGACGTCCCGGCCGGCCGGCTCGCGCAGCCAGTCCGGCCGATTCAGGATCAGGCTCGGGCTCCACCACACGATCGGGTCGGACGCGTGCTGCAGGTACAGCACGCGGGTCTCGTCCCACGGTTCGGACGCAGGTGGAACCGTGACCCCCGGGTCCGGATCATCATCGAACCGGACGGTCCGGCCCGCCCGGTAGATGGGGGCGATCTCCGTGCTCCCCGCGTCCCTGTCGTCGACGAACTCGCGGTACAGCGTGTTGAAGTTCGGTGGTCCGGCGAACAGCGCCCCGGCGGTGCGGTTGCGCAGGTCGTACTCACCGCTGAAGGCGGTCTCCCCGCCGAACGACCCGAGGCTCTCCCCGAAGACGAGCAGCTTCGGGCGCTCGGCCGGCGCGAGCCCGGACCACCGGTCGAAGACGGCGTCGAAGAGCTCCCGTCCCGCCTCGCGGGCCTTGGCCTGGTCGACCAGGTACGAGATCCACGACGGGAGGTAGGAGTACTGCATGCCCACCGTCGCCGAGTCGCCACCGGTCAGGTACTCGAGGGTGTCGATCGAGGCGGGGTCGATCCATCCGCTTCCGGTGGTCGTGGCGACCAGGAGGTAGGCTCGCTCGAAGCCACCGGCCCGCGCCAGGTCGTCGACGGCGAGCTGAGCCCGGGCCTCGGCATCGGGGCCGGAACCGAGGCCGGCATAGGCACGGATCGGTTCCTGTGCCGCACTCCCGGTGTAGGCGGTGATCTCCTTCGCCGACGGGCCGACACCGATGAACTTGCGCCCCTCCCGCCCGAGCGAGTCCCAGGCGACCAGGGAGCCCTGCCCGCCGGACCGCAGGGCGCTAGCGGGCTGTACGACGCCCTCGGTGGTGATCGTGTCCTGTACCGAGAAGGCCTTGTCGGCGGCCGAGATGAACCCGTCGATGAGCACGCCGCTGGCCACTGCGTAGGTCCCTGCCACCACCACTGTCCAGCCCACTGTGCGAGCGGCTTTGGGTCCGATCCACGTGTTCAACTTCCGGGACGTCCACCGATACGCGGCGCGCAGGCCGCGGCCGGCTGCGATGATCAGCACGAACAGGACCACAGCGACCACGGGTAGCAGCAGCCAGTCGGTGACGCCCCACCCGGAGACCCTCATCCCGTCGGCGATCTGGCTCTGCCAGCGCAGACCGAGCGCAAGGCTGACCAGCAGGGCGATTGCACCCGCGATGACCAGGACGCGCCAGGCGCCGGGCCTGGCCGGCCGTGCGTCCCGGTCCGCGAACGCGCGCCACACCCAGGCGCCCAGCACGCCGAGCCCATAGCCGATGGCCCCGCTGATCCCGCACACGGCGCCCTGCAGGACCCCGCTGCGCGGTAGCAGCGACGGGGTGAAGGACAGGCACGCGAACACGACCGCCACCGAGGCGCCGGGCAACGTGTATCGGAACCACCGGCGCCCGGCGCCCGAGTCACCCTGTGCGGGTGCCACGTCACGCTGCTCGACAGATGCCATGATCCTCGCCCTCGCTTCTCGTCCGGGGAGTTGTGCTGGCGAGTATGCCGCGTGATCGTCCAGGAGGACGGCCCCGAGGTCCTTGGCGTCCGTCGGGAGGCGAGGGACGGGTCAACCCCCCTCGAGTGCCCCGATCGCGGCGACGGCCAGCACGCCGAAGCCGTTGGCCGCCCAGTGCAGGCCGACCGGCGCAAGGAGGCTTCCGCTGCGCCGACGCAGCTCGCACAGCAGCACTCCCGACAGTCCGGTGAAGACCACGGCGGCGATGACCGCGAGAACCTGGCCGGTCCCCTCAGCTCCGGCTACCGACTCGACCGCCTGGTTGGTCCGGTTGAGCTGCAGGGACGGCAGGACGTGCCAGAGGCCGAACAGCACCGACGACCATGCCGTGGCCGGCCGCGTTCCGTAGTCCCGTCGGATCCAACCCCATAGCACCCCACGGAAGGCGACCTCCTCCAGCAGCACGGTGCCGACCGGGATGATGACGAAGGCTGTGAGGAGTGCGTACGGTGCCGTGGACTGGTACCTGACGTCCCGCAAGCCCGGCCGTAGGGCGGGAACGGCGGCCGCGACGCCGTAGGATGCCGCGACTGCTCCGGACGCGACGAGCGCCCAGCGCACTCCCCGCCGCCACGTTCTGCGGGCAAGCCCCAGGTCAGGCCACCCCAGCCCACAGCGCCGAGCCAGCAGGACCAGACCGACAGCCACCACCGGGCCGATGACGAGGAAACTGCGTCCCGGTAGGAACTGATCGAGCACAGTGACCGCCACGAGCAGTGCGACGACCAGCGCCAGACCCGCCGGACACCGTTCAACGGATGCGTCCGGAGCTGTGCGGCGGGCAGCAGCCACGATGTGAGCCTCGCACATCCCACATGGCCGGGCACATCTGCCGGGTTCCCGGCGCACTCCGCTCGCCGAGGGGGTGTTGCGCGATCAGTCGCGGGACTTGGGCAGGCGTTCGGCGATCCAGGAGACCAGGTCCGCGCTGCTTCGGGTCTGTAACCACACCCGGCCGGGACCGGTGAAGTCAGTGACCAGGCCCTCCCCGCCCAGCAGGGTGGACTTCCAACTGCCGGCCTTGCGGACGGCGTACTGAACCGACTCGTCGAAGGCCACCACGTGCCCGGTGTCCAGCGTCATCGTCTCGCCGTGTTCCAGTGTGTAGGGGCGGATGGCGCCGTAGGCCGACATCAGCATCTCGCCCTGTCCGGTGCACCGCAGCAGGACCAGGCCCTCGCCGCTGAAGAAGGTCCGTCCGCCGCCCCACTTCGCGTCGACGTCCACCGACGGGTCGGAGGCGATCCACGACCCGGACTGCACCAGCACCGCTGCGTCCCCACCCAGAGTGGCCTTGGTCATGTCCCCCGGCAACGCGGCGGCCACCGCCACCAGCCCACCTGATGTGGAGGTGAAGTCGTTGACGAAGAAGCTCTCACCACCCAGCGAGCGGCGCAGTCCCTTCATGAACCCGCCCCGCGTGCTGGTTGCCATCTGCACGTCGCCCCGGGTCATCGCCATGGCCCCCGCCTCGACCCGCACCGCCCCACCCGGCGGCAACGTGACCTCTCCGAACGCGAACGACGGACCTGCGCTGATCTCCACCTGCATGGCGGTTGCTCACCTGCCTGGTCAGGACGGGTCGGACGGTACGACGCCCAGTGTGTCACCCGACGATGGCTGACCTGACGGCACTGATCTGACGGCACTGATCTGACGGCACTGATCTGACGGCACTGATCTGACGGCACTGATCTGACGGCGCTGTGGGTCGGCTACGCATCATGATCGCCCGCGGTCAGCCCAGCCCGGCCGGTCCGGTGGAGCGAGTCCGCGGTCCTCGGCCGGTGATCATGGTCAGAGCCGACCCGCAGGCGTAGACGAGCAGGCCGGGTATGGCGAGTCGACCTGCCGGGGCGGCCCCGTCGGCCGAGAGCCGGACCAGGCCGAAACCGCTGGCGATCACACCGGCATACATCAGCACCACCCTCGTCCGACCGACGGGCCCCGAGGGCACTGGGATGCGCCGCAACGGACGCTGTAGCCAGGTGACGGCGAGCACCACGGGAACGAGGGCCACCGCCAGGGTGGCGATCCAGAGCGGGCGCCCGACCCACCACGCCCAAGAGCCGATTCGGGGCTGGGGTACGACGCCGCTCCGGTAGAGCGTGAGCGCGACGGCGAGCACCGGGACCATGTGCCACAGGTAGACCGTGATGACCGCGGAGTTGAGCCGTCGGACCCACCGCCATCGGGTGGGGCTGAGCAGAAACCGCGTTGCGGTCGGCACGACGGCGATGACCAGCCCGGTCTGGACGGCGGCGAACGCCAGTAGTGCCACCGACGGTGGGCTCGTGTTGCCCGCGCGTTCCCCCGCCCCGATCATGGCCACCGGGTAGGGGCCCAAGGTCACCAGGGCGGTGAAGCAGACCACACCCACACCGGCGAGGGCGGCCGGACGTCGGCCTCGGGTCAGGGCCCCGTCCCTCCACGCGAAGCCCCACTGGTGCATCGCCCCCCAGACCAGCAGGTAGTTGGCATAGCCGATCGCGGGCAGCTGCAGCCCGAGTACGGCGACGTCCACGCCGACGGCTGCTACCGACATCAGGATCGCGGCCAACCGCCCCCAGCGCTGGTGAGCGGCGAACATCATCGGGGTCAGCATGATCAGCATCAGGTACACCGCGAGGAACCACAGGTGCAGGGTGAGCAGCTGACCTGCCTGTGCGAGCTCACCGTCGTCGAGCCCCGTCGCCAGCACGACCACCATGACCACTGTGAGTGCCAGGTAGACCGTTGTCGGCCACAACAGCCGCTCCGCCCTGCCATGGACCCATCCGGCCCGGCTCACCCCCCGCTCCCGGTGCGCCACCCAGGACATGGCGTTGACGTACCCACCGACCACGAAGAAGAGCGGCATGACCTGGAACACCAGAGTGAGCCAGCCTGCCCAGCCGATGAACGCCAGGGCGTCACGTCCGACCAGGCGTGCGCCGCTGTAGGTGATGTCGACGATCAGCCAGTGCCCGACCACGACAGTCCCTACGGCCATCACCCGCACCAGGTCGAGGTAGCGCAGCCGTGGTGGCCCGGGGCCGGCGCGCTCGATGACCGACATCAGGAACGGATCGGCTCAGGACTGGACCGGGCGTGCCCGACCATCTCGCCCCCAGCAAAGCGTGAGCGACGATCTGATTGCGGCGGGTCCCACCGTCGATCCGCCGGCAGCCGCAGCCCCGCGAGGGCGCGGTCGGGGACGTCGAGAATGGTCATCTGCGGGTCAGACTCATCTCACCGTGTTGGAGCAGGGTCAACCCCGTGCGGACCTCCGGCGCGCCGCGGAGAACGCTCAGTCGCCGGTCGCAGAACGGTTCGAGCGCGGTGGTCAGCATCAGCCGCGCCAGGTGGGCACCGAGGCAGGTGCGCTGGCCGGCCGAGAACGGGATGAAGCCCCATGCCGGGAGAGTGCTGGCGGCGAAGCGCGACGGATCGAAGCGGTGGGGGTCGGGCCACAGGTCGGGGTCGTGATGGGTGAGCCACGGCGAGTAGAACACCAGGGTGCCCGAGGGGATCTCGACACCGTCGTACTGCACGCTTCGGGTGGTCTCTCGGCTGCCGAGCCAACCGACCGGGTACATCCGCAGGGTCTCGTCGACCATCCAGGGGAGAGTCTGCAGATCGGCCCAGGCGGGTGAGGCGGCGAGGTGCCACAGCGCCCAGGCCAACGTGTGGGTGGTGGTGTCGTAGCCCGCGGCGAACGAGACCCGCACCTCCTCGGCAGCGCGGTCCACCGAGTCCCGCACGTGGGCAGCGAGGCTGCCCATCGGAGCGGTCGCCAGGGCCTGGGTCATCGCCCGGGTCATCCGTCGGAACAGCAGAGGCCTCGGCAGTAGGGGGGCGGGCATCGGCAGGTCCAACGGGTGCACGAAGCGAGACAGCAGCGCAGGGTCGATCGCGGGTCCGGCGCCGAAGAACGCGCGCTGCAGCATCGCCTGGACGGTGCCGGACGCCCACGCCGATGCCTCGAAGTCGCCCGTCGGCACTCGTGCCGCGACCACTGCTCGCAGTTCCTCGCGCAGCGCGTCGAGCGATCGGGCGTGGAAGGCCGGGTTGAGGGCCGCCCGACGAGGGCGATGCTCAGGCGCATCGGTAAGAACAACGCCTCCGTCGAGGTAGCGGGTACGCTCGCTGAGGCTGCCGTGACTACGGAACGTCTTGATGTCCTTGAGCACGAGCCGGTTCCAGTCAGGGCTGTATCCCACAATGGCACGCCGCCACAGCCGTAGCTCGAACACCGTGCCGAGGCGGGCACCCTCCTCGATCAGGGTCAGCGGCTCGGTCCCGAACCGACCGAGGTGCCCGGCGAGTCGCCGGCCGCGCGGCGAGGGAAAGCGTCGCGAGCCGGTCTGCGGGAGCCGGGTCACTGCACCGTCCTGCCCTTCCACGTCTGGCGACGGCGGATCGCGACGACATAGAGGGGCAGGGCCGCGAGTGGGGTGGCCGGCACCAGTAGTGCCTCCCACGGCGCCCCCCGCCCGGTCGATGCGTTGAGGATGAGACGCTGCACCGGGCCCGCGGCGGCCGCCACGGCCCAGCCGCGGTCACGTCTGGCCAATGCCCAGGGCACGGTGTATGCGACCAGGTGCCCGGCCGCGGTCACCGCCATCAGCGCGCGCGACCCGCCGTGGGCCGCGCGCAGCGACTTGGCGAACCCCCGGATGGTCTCGCGGTAACCGTCGTACATCCGGGAGACGACCAGGCCGGCCCCGAGCGCCAGCCCGAGGCGCAGACCTGCCTGGCGCGCCGTGTAGGCCAACCGCACATCCTCCACGACGGCGGTCCGGACGGCGGCGTGGCCGCCGATCGCGTCGTACGCCTCGCGCGTGAAGGCGATCAGCTGCCCGTTGGCCGTAGCAGCAGCGGGTACCGGCAGGCTGAGCAGCCGGTGGGGCAGAAACGTCAGCAGTACGTCGTCGATCAGCGGGACGATCAGGCGCTCCCCGAGGCTGTGAGTGAGCTGACGGGGGAACACCGAGAACATGTCGGCATTCTGCTGCCGTGCCGCCGCCACGGTCGACTCGACCGCACCGGGGTGTAGCTCGACGTCGGCGTCGCAGAAGACCAGCAGGTCCCCGCTGGCCGCCTTCGCCAGCTGATGGCAGGCCCACGTCTTGCCGAGCCAGCCGTCGGGCAGCTCCGCACCGGTGATGACCCGCAGCCGGTCGTCGGGTCCGGCCAGGTGCCGCGCGAGCTCGGCCGTCCCGTCCGAGGACCCGTCGTCGAACAGCAGGATCTCGACCACCGGCTGCCCGAGCCAGGTCGGCAGCGTGCGCGGCAGGTTCCCGGCCTCGTCCCGGGCGGGTACCAGCAGGGACACTTGCGGCAGCGGGGTGGACGGGGCGCTGCGCAGGCGCGGGAAGGCGACCGCGTTGGCCAACAGTGACGCAGTCTTGACCGCGTGGAAGGCCAGGACGCCGGCCCTCAGTGTCCGAACAACGCTGCCCACCGCTGCAACCTCTCGTCCATGCTGCGCCTTCCGTGCACGACCTCGTCGAAGCCCGGCAGCGGCTCGCGCGGGTCGGTCGTCGAGATCGCCTTGTCGATCGCCGCGAGCTGTTCGCCCAAGACGCGGGACAGCTCTGCCGTGGCTGCGGTCACGTCACGGCGCGACCGTCCCGCCGGCAGGGTGACCGTAGCCAGATCGACGTAGGCCTCGCTCGCCTGGTGCCCGCGGGCCGCTACCCGCACCGCCGCTGCCACGAGCGGCACTTCGCCTCGGAGCGCGAACCAGGCTGCACCCGCTGCCAGCGGTCGCAGTGGCCCGACCGGCACCAACTCCCCCTCCGGGAAGACGATCAGTACGTGGCCGGCACCCAGGTGGTCCAGGCCCCGGCGCAGTTCGGCCGTCCCGAAGACGCCGACGCGACGAAGGAACCGGAAGTCAGCCAGGTTGTCCTGGTCCATGACGAGCGCCGGAATTCGGCCTGCGCCCGTCAGCGTCGTCGCCGCGACGAAGGGGTCCCACCAACTGTGGTGCGGAGCCGCCCAGACGAAGCCACCCGGCGGCACCTTCCCGCGCTGCCAGACGCCGCGCAGGCCACGCTTGACCAACCGATCGAACCCGTGCAGGAGCAGGCCGCCGCCTGGCACATCGCGCGGCCCGCTCCTGCCTGGGTCGCCGGCGAGCTCCATATCTGGACCGTAGCGCGCTCTTGAGGTGCCCAGGTTCGAGGCCTGAGGTCCGGGCCGCTCCGCCCCGAGGATCCCACCGGGTGAACAGCGCCCGCGACTCGACACCGTTGATCTCGCCGGCCGATCTCGCAATGGCAAAGCAGTGTAGCGTTTACGGCAATCGGCTTCAGCTATTGGTGTCGCGGACGGAGCATAGGGAGGCCAGGTCGTGTCTGTTTGGTTTGAGGGCTCCAACGAGATCGACTGCACCATTGAGAAGGTGAAGCATGCCGTCGAGGATAGCGGTGCGCACTATGTCGGTGTGATCAGTCGCATGCCAGGCATGGCGAGCGTTGAATTGCTCGACCAGAAGGATGACTCCGTGATCATAAGAACCAACGAAGGGCTCATGACCCGCACGAATATTTCCAAGACTATCGGCGACGATAGCGTGCTCGTTGCGTTCGACGAGGAATATCGAGCAGGATCAAGGGTCACGACAACGACTCACTTCGTCGACGAATTCACGAGGAGCGGCACTGGGGTCAGGCACCACCTCGTCATGAGCAACGTCACGGCGACAGGGTTATTGGGCTTCTTCTACCGGACCTTCGGCAAGTCCAAGATGGGAAACGCATTCCTGACGTCGTATAAGACCTACCTCGAGAACTGAGCCGGCGAAACGTACGATGCGGTCGCCAATTCGTAGCACCATCTTGACATCGCTCAGCCTGACAACCCCGACTGGGGCCGACAGGCCCGTGATTCCCCCGCGGTTCGACCTTGTGGGGGGTGAGGTATCGCCGTGCAAGGCTCTTGCGTTGTCGTGGCGACCTGCGATGCCATCGGCATCCCGCCGCTGCCCACCGGCGCCCCAGGGCTGGCACGACACAGGTCTCGGCGCAGGTGTCCCGAGAGGAGTCGCGGGCGCGCGGGCGCACGTTTTTGATCTTCACTGCTGCCGTCAGACTGCGGATGTTCGGGTGCGCGACCTCCTCCCGAGCCGCCAGGACGGTCGCGTCGCGTGGGCCCACGTGGGAGGGGCCGGGCCGAAGGCCGCCGCCTGGGTTCTTGACTGAGTCCAGAAAGTGGGTCCACACTAGGGGCGACCATGGCGTTGGATATCAAGCGACTGTTGCGCGGGGCTGCTCTTCGTGCGACGCGTCCCCGGGTGGCGGTGCTGACCGCGGTGTACGAGCATCCGCACGCCGACACGGACTCGATCATCGGTGTCGTGCGTGAGGATCTCCCGGAGGTGTCCAAGCAGGCCGTCTACGACGTGCTGCGCGCGCTGACCGCCGCGGGTCTGGTCCGGCGCATCCAGCCGGCGGGCTCAGTGGCCCGCTATGAGTCGCGGGTCGCAGACAACCATCACCACATCGTGTGCCGGTCGTGCGGTGCCATCGCCGATGTCGATTGCGCCGTCGGTGACACGCCGTGTCTGACTGCGTCCCATGATCACGGCTACGCGATCGACGAGGCCGAGGTCATCTACTGGGGCCAGTGCCCTGGCTGCTCGACCGCACACAGTTCCTGAGCACACCCCCTGATCCCGGAAGGATTTCCATGTCTGACACTCCTGACGCCGTTGTCGCAGAGATGAACGAGGAAAGCGGAGGCGGGTGCCCGGTCACGGACGGGCGCCCCAAGTACCCGACCGAGGGTGCGGGGAACCGCGACTGGTGGCCGCACCAGCCCAACCTGAAGATCCTCCGGAAGAACCCCGCCGTGGCCAACCCGATGGGTGAGGACTTCGACTACGCCGCGGAGTTCACGACCGTCGATCTGGATGCCTTGCGTAGGGACGTCGAGCAGGCGATGACGACGTCGCAGGACTGGTGGCCGGCCGACTACGGGCACTATGGGCCGTTCTTCATCCGGATGGCGTGGCACAGCGCGGGTACGTACCGCATCAGCGACGGTCGCGGGGGCGCCGGTGCCGGCATGCAGCGCTTCGCGCCCCTCAACAGCTGGCCCGACAACGCGAGCCTCGACAAGGCACGCAGGCTGCTCTGGCCGGTCAAGCAGAAGTACGGTCGCAAGGTCTCGTGGGCCGATCTCATCGTCTTTGCCGGCAACTGTGCCCTGGACTCGATGGGTTTGAAGACCTTCGGCTTCGCCGGCGGTCGCGAAGACGTCTGGGAGCCGGACGAGGATGTCTACTGGGGCCCCGAGGACACCTGGCTCGGCGACGAGCGGTACACCGGTGACCGGGAGCTCGAGAACCCCCTGGCCGCCGTCCAGATGGGCCTGATCTACGTGAACCCGGAGGGACCGAACGGCAACCCGGACCCGCTCGGCTCGGCCAGGGACATCCGCGAGACGTTCCGCCGGATGGCGATGAACGACGAGGAGACGGTCGCGCTCACCGCCGGCGGTCACACCTTCGGCAAGACCCACGGTGCGGCCGACCCGAGCAGGTACGTCGGACCCGAGCCCGAGGGTGCCCCCCTTGAGGAGCAGGGCCTGGGCTGGAAGAACACCTACCGCACTGGCAAGGGCGTTGACGCGATCACCAGTGGCCTTGAGGGTGCGTGGACGCCCACCCCCATCACCTGGGACAACAGCTACTTCGAGACGCTGTTCGGCTACGAGTGGGAGCTGACGAAGAGCCCCGCCGGAGCGGCGCAGTGGAGGCCGAAGGACGGGGCCGGCGCGGACGCCGTACCCGACGCCCACGACCCGTCGGTCCGGCACGCGCCCATGATGTCGACGGCCGACATGGCGATGCGTATGGACCCGGTCTACGAACAGATCTCACGGCGTTTCATGGCGAACCCCGACGAGTTCGCGGACGCCTTCGCCCGCGCGTGGTTCAAGCTGACCCACCGCGACATGGGGCCGGTGGCGCGCTACCTCGGCCCGCTGGTTCCGCAGGAGACGCTGTTGTGGCAGGACCCGATCCCCGCGGTCACGCACGAGGCGGTCGACGCGGTGGACATCGCCGCCCTCAAGGGCCAGATCCTCGCCTCGGGTCTGTCCGTCTCTCAGCTCGTCTCCACCGCATGGGCGTCGGCCTCGACGTTCCGCGGCAGCGACAAGCGCGGCGGGGCCAACGGGGCACGCATCCGCCTCGAGCCCCAGCGGGGGTGGGAGGTCAACGACCCTGACGAGCTGTCGACGGTGCTGCGCACCCTGGAGGGGATCCAGGAGGCCTTCAACGCCTCCCAGACCGGGGGCAAGAAGGTCTCGCTCGCCGACCTGATCGTCTTGGGTGGATGCGCGGCCGTCGAGCTGGCCGCCAAGAACGCGGGCCGCGACGTCCAGGTCCCCTTCACCCCGGGACGCACGGACGCGTCGCAGGAGCAGACTGACGTGGAGTCCTTCGCCGCCCTGGAGCCGACCGCGGACGGATTCCGCAACTACCTCGGGAAGGGTCACAAACTGCCGGCCGAGTACCTCCTGCTCGACCGTGCGAACCTGCTGACCCTGAGCGCGCCCGAGATGACCGTCCTCGTGGGTGGCCTGCGCGTCCTGAGTGCGAACGTCCAGCAGTCCCCGCTGGGCGTCTTCACCTCGGCGCCCGAGTCGCTGACCAACGACTTCTTCGTCAACCTGCTCGATATGGGCACGACGTGGAAGCCGACGGCCGAGGACGCGGAGACCTTCGAGGGCCGCGACCGCGCCACGGGTGAGCTCAGGTGGACCGGCAGCCGCGTCGACCTCGTCTTCGGCTCGAACTCCGAGCTGCGGGCAGTCGCGGAGGTCTACGCGAGCGACGACTCGCGGGACAAGTTCGTGCGTGACTTCGTCGCCGCGTGGGACAAGGTCATGAACCTCGATCGGTTCGACCTCGCCTGATTCATGCCTGATCCCGACGTTCAGGTCGGGCGTCGTCAGCCCGACCTGAACGTCCTTCACCCACCTGCTGCGTGCTGAGCAGCGACCCCGCTGCGGGATCAGGGTCAGAACGCGGCCTCGTCCAGCTCCATCAGCGACAGGTCGACCGACTCGGCGATCGCCCGCTCCGCGGACAGCTTCGGCAGGACGTTGCGGGCGAAGAACCGGGCCGCTGCCACCTTGCCTTGGTAGAAGCGCACCTCCGACGCCGGAAGCGTCTCGGGCCCGTTCAGGGCGGCAAGGGCCACCTCGGCGCCACGCAGTAGCAGCCAGGCGATCACCAGGTCGCCGGCTGAGAGCAGCAGACGGGTGGTGTTCAGGCCGACCTTGTAGACGTTGCGGGTGTCGCCACCCTCGGCCTTCGGGTGGCTCGACATCGTCGCTGCGACCATCGTGCCGACGATTCCCTGGACGTCGTCCAGGGCCTTGCCGAGCAGCTCACGCTCGACGGCGAGTGTGCCGTCCCCGCTGTCGTCCTTGACGAACTCGGAGATCAGGGTGGCCACGTGGGTCAGCGCCTGACCCTTGTCCCGCACGATCTTGCGGAAGAAGAAGTCCATGCCCTGGATCGCCGTCGTGCCCTCGTACAGGGTGTCGATCTTCGCGTCCCGCACGTACTGCTCGATCGGGTAGTCCTGCAGGAAGCCGGAGCCGCCGAAGGTCTGCAGGCTCTCGGTGCCCAGCAGCACCCAGGACCGCTCTGAGCCGCATCCCTTGACGAGCGGCAGCAACAGACCGTTCATCCGCTCGGCCATCTCGTCGTGCTCGCCCGCGGCGTCGGCCATGAAGATCGCGTCCTGCTGGCTGGCGGTGTACAGCACCAGTGCGCGCAGGCCCTCGGCGTAGCTCTTCTGCAGCATCAGGGAGCGGCGCACGTCGGGGTGGTGGGTGATCGTGACCCGAGGAGCGGTCTTGTCGGTCATCTGGGTCAGGTCGGGCCCCTGGACCCGGTGCTTGGCGTACTCGAGGGCGTTCAGGTAGCCGGTCGACAGGGTGGCGATCGCCTTGGTGCCCACGAACATCCGCGCGGCCTCGATCACCTTGAACATCTGGGCGATGCCGTCGTGGACGTCGCCGACCAGGGTGCCGACGGCCGGGATCCCATCGACCTCGCCGAAGCGCAGCTCGCAGCTGGCGGAGACCTTCAGGCCCATCTTCTGCTCGACGTTGGTGGCGAAGACGCCGTTGCGCTCGCCCATCTCACCCGTCTCGGGGTTGATGTGGTGCTTCGGCACGATGAAGAGGGACAGGCCCTTGGTACCCGGGCCGGCCCCCTCTGGGCGGGCCAGGACCAGGTGCACGATGTTGTCGAAGATGTCGGCGTCTCCGCTGGTGATGAAGCGCTTGACGCCGGTGATGTGCCAGGTGCCGTCGGGCTGTTGAACGGCCTTGGTCCGGCCCGCGCCGACGTCGGAGCCGGCGTCCGGCTCGGTGAGCACCATGGTGCAGCCCCAGTGCCGCTCGACCATGTGGCCGGCGATCTTCTTCTGCTCCTCGTTGCCGAGGTCGTAGACGATCCGGGCGAAGGAGAAGCCCGTGCCGTACATGTGGATGGCGGGGTTGGCGCCGAGCACGAACTCGGCCATCGCCCAGCGCATCGACGGGGGCACGGGGTGGCCACCGATCTCCGGCTGCAGGTCGGAGCGCCAGAATTCGCTGTCCACGTAGGCGCGGTAGCTGGCCCGGAACGACTCCGGCAGGGCCACTGAGTGGGTCGCCGGGTCGAAGACCGGCGGTTTCCGGTCTGAGTCGATCATGGACGCCGCCAGCTTGTCGGTGGCGAGCTTGGCGACCTGGGCCAGCATATGACGGGCGGTCTCGCCGTCGACCTCGGCGAAGGGGCCGCTGCCGAGGACCCGGTCGCGGCCAAGTACCTCGAACAGGGCGAACTCGACGTCGCGAAGGTTGTGCTTGTAGTGGCTCATTGTCGGGCCCCCATCGGCTCGGCTCGGCGAGTTACTCGCCAGTAACCTTCATGATGCCTACTGATAAGTAACCCCGCAAGCGACCAAAGGCTGCCCTGGTCCCGGTGATCACCGCGAGGGTGAGGTGCGAACCATCGCATGGGTCATGACTTCACCGTGGCGCTGATCAAGTGGGTGCGGTCGTCGGTGATGCCTCCGAGCACCGTGGCCGGCAGCCGGACTGTCACGGTGGTGCCGGCACCCGTGACACTGTCCAGCTGCGCGCTGCCGCCGTGCGCGCGGATCACGGCATCGACGATGGCCAGTCCCAGGCCGGTGCTTCCGGCGGTGCGGGAGCGTGACTCATCTGCCCGGGTGAACCGTTGGAAGGCCTCTGCGGCCAGATCGGCAGCCATCCCCGGGCCGTCGTCCTGGACTACCAGAACGGCCTGCTGGTGGCCGTCCGGTCCGCCCCCCGCCGGCGGCTCGACGCTCAGCGTGACGTGGACCGTCGTGCCGGCCGGGGTGTGAGCCCGGGCGTTGGCGAGCAGGTTGACCAGCACCTGGGTGAGCCGAGCGGCGTCCCCGAGCACGGTGACCTCCTGTCGCGGCACGTGGAGCCGCCACTCGTGGGCGGGGCCGGTCACCATGGCGTCCTGCGCCACCTCGGTCACCACCCGGGTGAGGTCGATCACGTGGCGCGCCAGCGGCCTGTGTTCGTCGAGTCGGGCCAGCAGCAACATGTCCTCGACCAGGGCGCCCATCCGCGCGGCCTCGGACTCCACCCGGCCCACCGCACGGGCCACATCCGCAGGCAGCGGCTCAGGACGGCGGCGCATCAGCTCGGCGTAGCCCCGTACCGAGGCGAGCGGGGTGCGCAGCTCGTGGCTGGCGTCGGCGGCGAACCGGCGCAGCCTCGTCTCACTGGCCTGTCGGGCGGCCAGCGCGCTGGCGATGTGCTCCAGCATCCGGTTGAGCGCGGCGCCCACCTGGCCGACCTCGGTGCGCGGATCGGCGTCCGGGACTCTCTCGGCCAGAACGACATCGCCGCGCTCGAGCGGTAGCTCGGCGACCCTGGTGGCCGTGGCGCGGACCCGGTCGAGAGGGCGCAGCGCGACCCGGAGCAGGGCCGAGCCCACGGCCAGTACGGCACCGACCCCGAGCAGCGTCACCACCGCCAGCACTCCCGCCAGGCGGTAGACCGTGGTCTGTACATCGGTCAGGGGCAGGCCGACCAGCACGGTGAACCCGGAGTCCCTCGGCGCCGGGGCGGCCGCGACGCGGTAGTCGCCCCAACCCGCCAGCGTGACCGTGGCCGGCTGCGTAGAGGTGTGCGCGACCAGCGCCCCCGCGGCCGCCGCGTCCAGGTCGACGGCCGTGCCCGACGGGTCGAGCACCGCGGCGGTGGCCCGCGGGGTGCGCGATCCGCCGTCGATCTCGGCGGCCAGGGTTCCGACCGCCTGGCCCGGGCGTTCCAGGAAGGAGTGGAGCCTGTCGGTCGCGGTCAGGCCGGCCGGCGGGAGGTCGGCCGACGGCGCCGGGTTCGGCGGGGTGAGAGAACGCTGGTACACGTTCGTCAGCTGCGCATCGACGCCGTCGACGGCCATCCGGTGCAGCGCCAGCAGAGCGATGCCGCCGACGGCCAGGCTGATCGCGCTGCTCAGCGTCGCGATGGTGAACAGCAGGCGGGTGCGAAGGGTCGCCGGCCGCCGCGACCGGCCGCCGGCGGCTATCACGGCGCCGGCCGGATCGTGTAGCCCACTCCCCGGATGGTGTGGATCATCGGTTCGCGCCCGGCGTCCACCTTCTTGCGCAGGTAGGACACGTACAGCTCGACGACGTTCGCCTGGCCGCCGAAGTCGTAGTTCCAGACCCGGTCCAGGATCTGGGCCTTGCTGAGCACGCGGCGCGGGTTGCGCATCAGGTACCTCAGCAGCTCGAACTCCGTTGCCGTGAGCGTGATCTCCGCCCCACCTCGGCGCACCTCGTGGGAGTCCTCATCGAGCATCAGGTCGCCCACCACCATGGTGGACTCCTCGCGCACCGTGGCCCCGGAACGCCGGATCAGCGCCCGCAGCCGGGCCACGACCTCCTCCAGGCTGAACGGCTTGGTCACGTAGTCGTCACCACCGGCGGTCAGCCCGGCCACCCGGTCCTCCACCCCGTCCCGCGCGGTCAGGAAGAGCACCGGGACGTCGTCCCCGGCGCCGCGCAGGCGGCGCAGCACCTCCATGCCGTCGATGTCGGGCAGCATCATGTCGAGCACCACCACGTCGGGCCGCATCTGCCGGGCGGTACGGACGGCGGCCAGGCCGGTGCCGGCGGTCTGCACGTCCCAGCCCTCGTAGCGCAGCGCCATCGAGAGCAGCTCGGCGATCGAGGCCTCGTCGTCAACCACCAGCACCTTGACCGCAGAGCCATCGGGCCGGGTGAGCTTCGCCGTAGCAGTGGAGTTCTGAACCGTCATGCCCACCAGCCTGACCAGGCAGGCTGTACGGCGGCCGAGGGGAGGCTGTGCGGTTCCTGTGAGCCCGTCGGTGCCCGGCGAACCGCAGGCTCGACTGTCATCCGGTGCGCCCGGTGTGCAGTGGATCATGCCTTCGGTCAGCCGCGCACCCAGGCACTCGCCGTGTCGGGGCAGGCTCCCCGCAGTTGGGCCGATTCGCCGAGCGCTGCCGGCAGCTCCACCCGGTGGGCCCGCCGGAACCCCATGGCGCTGACGAACTGCGCCGCGTCGTCGGTGATGGTGAGTAGCACGACCCGGGCGCGGCCGCCCTCGGCGGCGTCGGCGACGTCCAGTGCTCGGGCGACCAGACGGCGCCCCAGCCCGCCCTTGCGGACGGTCGGGTCGACGACGACGCTGCGGAAGAGGTAGGCGGCGCCGCTCTCGTCGAGGTGGCGTTCCAGGGCGGCCGCGCCGACCAGGGCTCCGCCGGTTACCGCCTCGTCGGCGACCAGCAGCAGCCAGCAGTCACTCAGTCCGTCGGGCGGCAGGCCCGCGGCGCGGAGCATCGCAACGGTCCGAGCCACATCGGGGCCTGCCACAGGGGCCACCGCCCGCAGGAACGGGCGGGCGTCACCGAGACCCAGCGCGCGGCGCTCGACGAGGACGACGTCACGCCAGCGCCCGTTGCCGAAGCCGAGGCGGCGGTGCCGGCCCACCTCACGGAATCCGCACTGCGCGTGGAGGGCGAGGCTGGCCGCGTTCTCGGGGAAGATCCCTGACCGTAGCGTCCATACCCCACAGCGCTCGGCGAGGTCGACCAGTGTCGTCAGCAGGGCACGGCCGACGCCGCGACCCCGCGCGGCGTCCGCCACGTAGACCGAGTGCTCGACCACGCCGCGGTAGACCGGCCGGCTGCTGACGGGTAGGGCCGCGGCCCACCCGAGCACGTCGCGGCCCCCAGTGGCCACCAGTCGCAGCACCGGGTTGCGGGAGGAGTCGAACTCCGTCCAGCTCGGGACCTCGGTCTCGAACGTCGCGTCGCCGGTGGCGATGCCCTGGCAGTAGATGTCGGCCACCTCGGGCCAGTCGGTGCGGCGCATCGCCCGGATCAGCATGTGCACATCTCAGCGCACCGCTCCGTAGATCGTCTGGCGCAGCAGCTGCCGCAGCGGGTAGCTGCTGGAGGGCATCAGCTGGGTCATGAACACCACGGTGAGGTCCTCGACCGGGTCGACCCAGAACGTCGTACTGGCAAGGCCGCCCCAGTTGTACTCGCCGGCCGAACAGACCATGCGGGCCGCGACGGGATCGACGACAACGGCGACGCCCAGGCCGAAACCGACTCCATACAAAGGAATCTCGGCGAAGACCGGCCGACCGAACGTCTGCATGTCGGCGTTGCCGGGCAGATGGTTGCGGGTCATGTAGGCGACAGTGCGCGGTCCGAGCAGCCGGACCCCGTCGAGCTCGCCGCCCCGGGCCAGCATCTGGGCGAACCGGTGACAGTCTGCCGCGGTCGAGGCCAGCCCGCCCCCGCCGTCCAGCAGCGGCGGGTCGAGGATCATGTCACCCAGCTGGCGCTGCGGGGCCATCCCGCCGGCAGCGGTCGCGACGTACAGGGTGGCGAGCCGCTCGACGTCCCTGCCCTGCACCCGGAATGCCGTGTCGTGCATGCCCAGCGGGCCGGTGACCCGGTCGCGGACCACTTCGTCCAGCGGCTGCCCGCAGACCACTTCGAGCAGCCGGCCGAGCACCCCGTGGGCAAGGGAGTAGTTCCATTCGGTGCCCGGGGTGAACAGCAGGGGCAGGCTCGCGTAGAAGTCCACCGCGGTCTCGAGATCGACACCCGGCGGGCTGGCCCACTCATACCCCCGGGACCGCAGGACCGCATCGACCGGATGATTGCGGTGGAATCCGTAGGTGAGTCCCGAGGTGTGGGTGAGCAGGTGCCAGATCCGGACCGGTTCGGAGGTCGGTGTGGTGACCATCTTGAGGTCCGAACCGTTGACGTACACGCGTTGGTCGGCGAACGCCGGCAGGTACCGCGCCACCGGGTCGGTGAGCTGGAAGGCGCCCTCCTCATAGAGCATCAGGGCCGCGACGGACGTGATCGGCTTGGTCAGGGAGTAGATCCGCCACAGCGTGTCGGCGGTGACCGGCCGGTCGGTCTGCAGGTCCCGCAGTCCGCTCATCGTGTCGTGCACCACCCGGCCGCGCCGTGCGATCACCAGGTGGTAGCCGGGGATCCGTCCGTCGTCGATGTAGAGCTGCAACGCCGTGTCGACCCGGGCCAGCGCAGTGCGGTCCATGCCGACCTCCCTAGGGTCGGCCTCGATCGAGTCGCTCACCGTGACCTCCACCCTCTGCCGTGACGGTCCAGCGTCGTCGACCATCCGGATTCACCACAACCCCCTGATCCGGGGGCGTATCTCGTCGTAGGCCAGGGTTGTGGTGAATCCGGAAGTCGATCATGATGTTGATCGGCAACACTGGCGGCGTGTCGCGTCGTGGCTGGGTGCTGTTCGGATCCCTGTCGGTGATCTGGGGCATCCCCTACCTCTTCATCAAGATCGCCGTGGGTGAGCTGTCCCCGCCGGTGGTGGTGTTCGGCCGGACGGCGCTCGCCGCTTCGGTCCTGCTTCCGCTCGCGGCGGCCCGCGGGTCCCTCGCTCCGGTGCGCGCGGTCTGGCGGTGGGTCCTGGTGTTCGCGACCGTGGAGATCGCGGTGCCGTTCGTCGCGCTCGGCTATGCCGAGCTGCGACTGACCAGCGCGCTCACGGCGCTGCTGATCGCGGCGGTGCCGTTGATGGCATTGCTGTTCAGCCGTCTGCTCGGCCTGGAGCACAGGCTGGATACCCGGCGGATGCTCGGTCTGCTGGTCGGCATCTGTGGGGTCGCCGCTCTCGCCGGTCTCGACCTGGGTGGGGGCGACGTGCTGTCGGTGCTGACGGCCTTGTGCGCCGTGGTCGGGTATGCCCTCGGCCCCATCCTCGCCTCGACCCGGCTGGCCGGGGTTCCGGGGCTGGGGGTGAGCGCCGCCGCGCTGACCGTCACCGCGGTCGTCTACGCGCCGATCGCGGTCCTCACCTGGCCCGACGAGCGGGTCACTGTGCGGGCGTGGGCGGCGGTCGCCGTCCTGGGTCTGATCTGCAGCGCACTGGCGTTCGCGGTGTTCTTCGCGCTGGTGGCCGAGGTCGGTCCGGCCCGAATGACGGTCATCACCTACCTCAACCCGGCGGTCGCCGTGCTCGCCGGCGTGGCAGTGCTCGATGAGCCGCTCACGCTCGGCATCGTCGTTGGCTTCCCCTTGGTGCTGCTCGGTTCTGTGCTCGCCACGGCGCGCGGCCGCGACGTGGTGAGCGCTCCGGGCTGAGACGCCGATCAGGCTGCGGGCAGCCACGCCTTCCACACCGACGGGTTGGCGTCCAGCCACTTCCTGGCGGCCTGGTCCGGCGTCATTCCTTCGGTGATGTCCCGCGCGACCTGGTTCTGGTCGTCGTTGGTCCACTCGAAGTTCTGGATCAGCTCGGCGGCCGGGCTACCGGAGTAGGCGAAGTCCCTGTTGAGGATCGTGTCGAGGTCGTAGGGCTGGTAGTCGCACTTGACCGTCTTCGGGTCGGCGTCGCAGCCGGGGGTATAGGCCGGCAGCGGGATGTGCACCAGAGGGATCTCAGAGAGCAGCCACTGCGGAGAGTAGAAGTAGCCGAGCAGCGGCGTGCGGTCGCGCTCCGCCGCGCGGAAGGCCTCGATCAGCTTCTCCTCGCTGCCGGCGTAGACGACGGTGAAGTCAAGGTCGAGATTCCTGATCAGCGCCTCGTCGTTCGTCACGTACGTGGGGTCACCGGCGAGGAACTGCCCCTTGCCGCCCGACGCGTCGGTGCGGAACGTCTTGGCGCGCTTCTTCAGGGTGCGCCAGTCGGTGATGTCCGGGTACTCCTGAGCCATCCACGGCGGCACGTACCAGCCGATCACGCCGGTGTTGCCGGTCAGCCCGCCCTGCACGGCGACCTTCCGCTCGTCGATGTAGAGCTTCTTGAGATCATCGTGACCCCAGTTCTCGAGGATCGCGTCCACCGAGCCGTCGGCGAGGTGCTTCCAGGACTCGGTCTCCGCCTCGGCCTTCACCTTCACCGCGCAGTCGAGGTCGGTGCGGGCCAGGTAGCTGATCACCGCCAGGTTGGCGTCGTAGCCGACCCAGGGGTTCTGTGCCAGGGTCACCGCGCCGCACTCGGTCCGCAGCGGTAGCGGCGCAGAAACCAGCTCGGGCTTGGAGCCGGCGCAGCCACTCAGCATCAGAGCGACGGCGGCACCGAGAACCGGCCCGGACCGACGGGTTCGGGACATCACACGCCCACCTTCCGATCGTTCTTCGGGCGTTCGCGCAGGTCCGCTCCGGTCTCGGCGAGTCGGCGGCTGAGCACGGTCTCGGCCAGGGTCACCAGAACGCTCTTGACCGACTCCCGTTGTCGGGCATCGCATTCCACGACCGGGATGTCGTCGCTCACCCCGAGCGCCTCGCGGATCTCGGTGATATCGAAGCGGTCCGAGGACTCGAACAAGTTGACCGCGACCATGAACGGGACCCCATGCCCTTCGAAGTAGTCCAGCGAGGGGAAACAGTCCTCGATCCGGTTCGGGTCGAGCAGCACCACCGCGCCGAGGGCGCCGGTGACCAGGTCGTCCCAGAGGAAGGCGAACCGGTCCTGGCCCGGTGTGCCGAACAAGTACAGCCGCAGAGCCTCATCAAGGCTGATCCGGCCGAAGTCGAGGGCGACGGTCGTGGTGACCTTGCCCGGCACCGGTTCCCGGTCGTCGACACCGCGGGAGACGTCGGTCATGTCGGCCTCAGTCAGGAGTGGCTCCACCTCGGAGATAGCGGCCACGAAGGTCGTCTTGCCGACCCCGAACCCGCCGCTGATCACGAACTTGACCGAGATCATGTCGGTGACGTTGTCAGAGTGCTCGGACACGGTCACGAATCCTCTCCAGAAGTCTCACCGACAGTTCTCCGCCGACGACCGCACTGACGGTGCCGTCGATGATCAGGTCACCGACCAGCACCCGGGTGACGCCGATCGGGATCCGTAGCGCCGCCGCCACCTCGGCGAGCGAGATCGGTTGCCTGCACAGTTCGACGATCCGGCGGGTCTCGAACCGCAGGGCCGAAGGGTCGGCATCGGTCCGGGAGACGATCAGCGTCTCCAGCCGCAGCCCGCCGTCCCGCGGCCGGGTGCGGCCCTGGGTGAGCAGAAACGGTCTGATCACCAGGTCGTCGTCGACCATGGTGGAGCTATCCGGCCTCTCCACCGGGCGTTGGGTCGGGTCGTCCGGCTCCGGGTCGGCGAGCAGGCCGAGGTCCGCGGCGGTCGGCTCGTTCGGGCGACGGGAGAAGCGCGCCCCGCGGGGCCCGTATCCGTCTCGACTCATCGTGGCAGCTGGTGACGGGACTCGGCGATCAGGCCGGGAGTGAGCAACGGGCCGAAACGCTCTGCAAGGGCAGCGGTCTCGTACCCGATCAGCCCGAGGTCACTGTCGCCTTCCGCGACGACGCCGACGCAGCTGCCCCCAGCGATCGTCGAGACGAGAAGGAAGCCGCGGACCATCTCCACCATGACCAGCTTGAGCCCTTCGAAGTCGTAGCGTCGCGCCGCGCTGCGTCCGAGGCTCACCAGGCTGGACACGATGGCGGCCAGATGGTCGGCATCGGCCCGGGACAGCCCGGGGGAGCTGGCGATCAGCAGGCCGTCGGTCGAGACCGCGACGGCCTCGCGTACCCCATCGGTCTCCCGGACGAAACTGGCCAGCAGCCAACCGAAGTCGCTGCGGTGGTCCTGCGCGTTGACGGTCATGACCGCTCCTGTTCGCCTGACTCTGCGGGCCTATCTGCGGTGCCCGTTGCGCGTCCTCGTGCCACTCCGTCCCGTAGTGCGGTGAGCCGGGCCCCGACCTTGTCGGGTGCGCCGTCCACGGCGTTGCCCTGGCGTGCCGCGGCATCCAGGTCGATCACCCGTCGTTGGATCGTGGCCGCAGGCTCCTGCTCGACCTCTACGCGGGCCCCGCGGGGTACCCGCTTGGTCAAGCCGTTGCGGGTGCGCCCCGCAGACCCGGCGGCGGTCCGCTCCGCCTGGTCGCCGCCGGGTGGGCGGCTCCGCGCATGCAGAGCGCTCAGCCCGTCGTCCTGGGGTCGCAGCCTGATCGTGGCGGCCGGCGGCAGCACGACCGCCGGACGGTCCTGCTCCGCAACCGGTTCGAACAAGGACGGCACGGGCAGCGGTGGAGGCTGTGACGCGTCCGGACCGGGCGGGGACAGCGAGGGTAGGACGACCGCTTCGGATGTGTGGTCGTCCTGCGGTGCGGCTCCCACCGCCGGTCGGAAGTCCAGCAGTGCAGCCGGCAGAGTGACCCGCGCGGTCACGCCGACCAGCGGTGAGGGCACCAGCTCCACCTGGATCGAGAGCTGACGAGCCAGCTCACCGACGACGTAGTGGCCCAGGTAGCGGGTCGGCGCGGCGATGAAGTCGCCTTCGCCGCGCAGCCGGGAGTTGGCCTCGGCGAGCTCCTCGACGGTCATTCCCACGCCTTGGTCGGTGATCGCGATGAGATACCCGTCAGGCAGCTGCCGGCCCTGGATCTCGACCTCGGTGTCCGGAGGGGAGAAGGACAGGCCGTTCTCGATCAGTTCGGAGAGCAGGTGCGCGACCGCACCGACCGTCGAGCCTGCGACCAGGGCGTCGTCCACGCGGCGTAGGCCGGCCCGCCGGTACTCCTCCACCTCGGAGACCGCGGCTCGGATCACATCGGCCACTGGCACCGGCTCGGACCAGCGTCGATGGCTCGCTGAGCCGACGAGCACCAGCAGGCTGGCGGCGTTACGACGCATGCGGGTTGCCAGGTGGTCTAGCTCGAACAGGTTGGCGAGCGCCTGTGGGTCGACTTCCTCGCGCTCTAGGGAGGTGATGAAGCCCAGCTGGCGGCGGATCAGGTTCTGGTTGCGCCGGCCGAGGTTGGCCAGGGACTCGACCGTGCGCCGCCGCTGCAAGGTCTGCTCGATGGCAAGGTCGTAGGCGGCGGTCTGTAGCCGGTCAAGGGCCGTGGCGACGGACTGGATCTCCAACGTAGCGCGGCTCGGAACCTGAACGGGAACAGGAGGTTCCGGCGGGTCCTCTCCGTGGCCTCCCTGAACCTGGCTGACCGCGGCAGGCAGCCGCTCCAGCGCGACGGCGTCGGCCTCGGCGGCCAGGTGGGCCAGTGGCTGGGTGATCGACCGCGAGGCGAGGACGGCAAGGTAGACGGCGCCGGCCAGGCAGGCGATCACCACGAAGAGCAGGGCGGCAAGTCGCTGTGCCGCGCCGGTCTGCAGGTCGAAAGCGCGTACCTGGATCTGCGAGCCGATGTGTTCCTGGAGCCCGCCCAGGTCGTCGAGCACGGTGGTCAGTCCGGACCACCACGACTGCGGGTTGACGACGATCGCCCGTCCGTCGGCGGCGGCGAGAGCGACTTGCTCGAAGTGATCGGCCTGGCGCGCTGCGCCGGTGCCCATCACGAAGTCGAGGCTGGTCCGCTGCTCGGCGTCGGCGGCACGGGTGAACCGCTCGGTCGCGGCCTGCTGGTCGGCGCGCATTGCGGCGAACTGCACGAACTCGCCCTCGGCGAAGCCGCCCGCAGAGAACGCGCCATTGAGGAAAGCGCGCTCCTGCGCGGTCGCCTCGACCATCTCCTGCAGCGCCATCAGTGCGTTCACCGAGCGACGCAGAACCTCGTCGGGGACCAGTTCGAGGCCGAGGTCGACGCTGGATAGGGCCGTGATGCGGTCGGTGTAGTAGGTGAACGTCGCCGCTCGGGCGGCGGCACCGCCGTCCGTGGCGGCTCGGACGGCGCCCAGGCCGTCGAGTTGGGCCAGGGCCGAGCTGATCCGTTCGTCGACCGCGTCTGTGCCGCCGGCGAGGCGCTGCAACCCCTGTCGTTGACCGTCCACAAGCTGGCGGGCGCCGGTCATCTCCCCTTTGAAGCTGGCGTTGCCGCCAAGCACCGCGGCGGTGATGCCGCGCTCGTTCTGTAGCTCGTGCACCAGGTTCTGGACGGCAAGGGTCAGCTCGACCGAACGGGAGGTTGCCTGTGCGGCGCGGTAGTCCCGGATCTGGCCCACCGCCACGACGGTGAGCAGAAGCAGGACGACGACCGCGGGCAGGGCGAGAATGCGGGCCAGCCGCGTGCGGATCGTTCCGCCGGTCACGGTGCCGGCGTGCCTGCCGCCGCTCACGGCGAAGTCCATGGGCTGAGCGTGCGGCCGGCTGAGCCTGCGCGCCGACGCTCAGGTCGTCGATTGACGTGTGCGTACCGCTGATCGGCCAGCGAACCCATGTGCGGACTCACCTGTCTCCTGACTCGTCCGCATGGTCGACGTTGGCAGGATTGCCTGTCGTCTGCCACATCGTCCATGACACTGCGTGTCCGTCCGATAACTCCTTGATAGAGGGTGGAACGTAGCAGAGTGGCAATCTGTCGTGCCAGTCAGACAATGACGTACTGCAGTGCATGTGCCACTGAGTGTCGGCAGATGCGGGCAATTGGGCGATACATCCCTGGTGTATACCAGACATTTGCCCCGGCTCACACCCAGGCCAGGGGGAGGTTGTGGTCACCGTTGGGAGGGTTGAACGCGGCCCCTGGTGGAGCCCAGGCCACGTCGGCGGCGCTCTTCTGGGGGACCCGGAGGGGGCGTGGGGGTCCAGCGACACGCAATGCCGACTTCGGGAGTCCTTCCCGGGCTTGCACTACTGGGTGACGCCGAGACGACCCATCGCGTTGGGGTGAGTCGCGGGCGACTCGTCAGCCGATGGAGCTGAGTCGTGGGAGTACCCGATCGGCGATCTGCGTCATGAACTCGATCGGGTCGCGGTCGGGCATCATCTGCACCTCCGTAACCCCCAGCGCCGCATACCCTTCGGCGTCGGCCAGCATGGCGTCGACGTCGGCGAGCGCCGGGCGGACCAGCAGGACGGTCTTATCGATCGTGTCGTAATCGCGGTCCTCGTCCGCGCAGTGTCGACGTAGGACGTCGAGCTTGTGCTGGACGTCCTCGACGCTGCCGCCGAAGAGATTGCACGCGTCGGCGTAGCGCGCCACCAGGAGCAGCGTCTTCTTCTCCCCGCCACCTCCGATCATGATCGGGGGGTGGGGCCGGCTGAGCGGCTGGGGCACGCAGAGGGTCTCGGCGAGCTGGTAGTGCCTTCCCTGATACGGACCGTTGTTCTCGCTCCACATCTGGCGACAGATCTGGATGGTTTCCTCGAGCCGCTCGAACCGCTCGCCCACCGGGACCACCGGTACACCCAGACCGCGCTGCTCGCGCTCATACCACGAGGCGCCGATGCCCAGCCGGCTGCGACCACCGGAGAGCACGTCCAGCGTGGTCATGGTCTTGGCGAGAATGCCTGGATACCGGTACATCACCCCGGTGACGAGCAGGCCCAGCGCCATCCGCCGGGTCACCGCCGCGACGTATCCGAGAGCGGTGTAGCCCTCAAGCATCGGTTCGTCCGCGGGGGCGACCGCCTCCATCTGGAAGAAGTGGTCCATCACCGTGAACGAGGCCACGCCAGCCTGTTCGGCGATGCGGGCCGTCTCGGTCAGGGTCGGTGCGATAGCCACCGGGTCGGCGGGAATGGAGTAGTTCCAGTAGTGCAGCCCAAGCTTCATCGAACATCCTTCCGGAGGCGGATCGGCCACTGCGGATTCTCCGGGTGGAGTCCACGTGATCACGTTCACCCGGTCTCAGCGAGACCAAACCTAGGGGACGGCGACGCTCAGCAGGCGACCAGCTCACGGTTTGAGGCCTTGGTGGTGCTGTCAACTGCCACCGCCCCATCGCGGCCGGGCGGCGGCGAGATGCCATCTGGAGGGATTTCCGAGCGCGAAGTCCAGCCGACGGAATCGTTGAGCCGCGATCCGTGACGTGGCGCACACGGGCGTCGCTTCTGGACCCAGGCGCTCCTGCCCAGCCCCCGAGGTTTGAAGTCGCGGTGACCGATGGAGCGTGTGAGGGTTTGGGCCACATCAGTCTTAAGGAGTGATCATGATCGTTAAGCACATGCGCTCGATAGGCATCAGCAGCGACGTCCTCCAGATCGCCGGGGCCGCATCGATCCTGGCGAGCATCGCGACCTGGCGTGCGGCGAAGTCCTCGGGCGACAGCGCCCACGCTGAGCGCTTCGGCATATTCATTGGGCTATGGGCGCCGACCTTCTTCGCTCTGGCCAACGAGATGGTCATCCTGGAGAAGGGCGAGGAGTAGCCCGAGGGCACCGTCGCGCCCGAAGAGGTCAGGCGAAGGGCGGGGGATGTTCGGAGACCCGGCTGCTGCCGAACCCGCCGTCCGGCACGTACGCGGCCCTCGCCGTTCGCGCTCCCGGCGCCTGCTGAAGCCAGGCGAGAAGGGTCGCGCGGAGGACGGTCTCTGCGCGATCTCTGTGGCGCCGTGGGAGTTGGCAGCGGAGCGCCGAAGACCCCCTCCAGACGCGCGGCCACCACCACCGGACGGCGCGGCACGCCGGTCGCCCCAAGCAGACCAAGCGTCGGGGCGACCACGCCGGGAGGACGCGTAACGTGACGGCTCCAGACTCGTCGCGGCTCTCCCGTTGTCCCGGAGGTGCTGAACGATACGGTCCCTGGCCGCCGTCGGCCCGAGGCTGCACCGGCGTCCCGGGCGAGTCGCTGCGCGGCGTCCAGGGCGGCGCTGCCGCACCGAGGTGAGACCACGAGAACCTCCTCCAGGTGAGGCTCGGGTCGGGGACTGGGTTAACGTCGAACGGTGAGCATCGAGATCAGACCTGCCACGAAGGTGCGGTTCGACGATGTGGCGACCATGCTCGGGCCCAAGAACCCCGCTTCCTCGGTGTGCTGGTGCCTGAGCCACCGGATCGACTCCACGACCAACCGCGATCTGGTCGGCCCCGCTCGGGGTGAGTACGTCAAGAAGCTCTGCAGCCGTGAGGTCGCGCCGGGCGTCCTGGCCTACGAGGACGCAGAGGTCGTCGGTTGGGCCGCCGTTGCGCCCCGGTCCGAACTGCCGTTCGCGCGATCTACCAAGATCCCCCATGTCGACGATCTGCCCGCTTGGGTGGTGTGGTGCATCCGCGTCCGTCCTGGCCACCGTGGCAAGGGGATCTCGCACGCCCTGCTCGACGGTGCCGTTGCCTACGCGCGGTCACGAGGTGCACCGGCGGTCGAGGGCTATCCCGTGGATAACAAGGGCGAGAAGGTCGACCTCACTATGGCCTACGTCGGTACGCGCAGGGTCTTCGAGGACGCCGGATTCACCAAGGCCGCCGACACCAACTCGGTCTCCGGAGGGTTCCCGCGTGTGGTGATGCGACTGGGCCTGCGCTGACCCAGCTGCGCTTGCCGTGAAGAGTTCTCCCTCGCCGAGTAGGACTCATGCGACCCGCGCGCGGCGACCGCGCCGGCGCCGTGCCAGCAGCGCCAGCGGACCGACCAGGGTGGCCGCGAACGGGTACCTCCAGACGGAGCTCCCGGGTCCACCACATCGTCAAGATCGCCGTCATCACCTCCTGATGACCCCACTGATCCAAGTGCGCAAAGCGTGACTCGGGGGCGCGATGACCGGCATGCCCCAGCGGTACGGACGGGTGATGTCGCTCGCCCGCAGCGGCGATCGCGGTCGCGGAAGAGGCTCGTTCTCACCTAGCGATGAGCCCACGCGTCAGGAGAATGTGCGTTTCTGGCTGCGCGCCGCGCCGGCGTTGCGCTCGTGGCCCTGCGCACGGCCACACGCTCGCGCCGCGTTCTGTGTCGTCCGCGCACTCTTGCCGCGCAGAGGATGTCGGGGGGGTAAGCGCGGTTGCCGGTCGTCCGCGCCGAGCTGCACGCCGTTAGGTCGATGGTCGCGACTCGCTCTGGGCCTCCAGCTTCTGGATCATCACGGCAAGACCTTGGCGAGCCGCCTGCTCCGCGTCGTGAACACGGGCTTGCATCGCGCGGGCTGCATCGAGCCGTTCGATGGCCTCGCGCTCAGCCTCCAACCGCGCCTCGACGCTCTGCTCGCGCTCCCGCCGAGCCGCTGCCTGGTCCGCGTGATAACCGTGGACCTCTCCCTCGGCGAGCTCCACGGCCCGGGCGACCAAGTACCGAAAGGAAACCCTGACCTTCTTCTCAGTCGTCTTGCGGCCCAGCGCCTCCACCTCGTCCTTGACCGACGCACGCATGAAGACCAGGCGGTCCGACTGGTACTGCCGGCTGGCTGCCGCCCGATGCGCCCGCGCGAGCTCCTCACGCGCGGTCGCCAGGTCCTGGTCAGCCTCACGAACCGCCGCCTCCGCCGCTTGCACGTGCGGAGCGAACCTCACGCTCAAGGCATGGGAGAGTCGCTCCCACTCGCCTGAGCCGACGTGACTGGGGGGCTGGCCGTGGCCGGTGTCGCCAGAGGGTGATGTGGCTTGGGGATCGTGGTGATTCATGCACGCCCTCGAAGTCGAAGTCCTCTCAAACCCCATGATCTCATCCATCCGGCGGCGATCAACCGCAATGTGACGGGGTCACCGTCCTCGGCGCGCAGCTCACGCAGCTCAGGCAGCGGACGCCGTGCGCGCCGTGCTCGCACGACCCGGAGCGACTGCGTATCCGACCAGGTATCGCCGATGGGCGGTCGATTGGGTCGATGCTCAGGCACAGCGCGTAGACAGGTGGCGCTCAGAGGCATTGCCCAGCGCGACGATCTCGCCCCCCGCTCGGTGGCCGGTGAGACACTGAGCGCATGACGACGTGGCGCGACGTCGAGCGCACGGAGCCTGACTTCGCGCAGCGCGTGCGGGAGCTCTTCGATCAGCACAGACACAAGACGATTGCCACTCTCCGACTCGACGGGTCGCCGCGGATCTCCGGGATCGAGGCGGCCTTCGAGGATGGCGCGCTCGTCTTCGGCTCGATGCAGAACGCACGCAAGGGCGCGGATCTGCGACGGGATCCGCGGTTCGCGCTGCACAGCGCCACGGTCGACCCGGTCGAGGGCTCTGAAGGGCGGTGGTCGGGCGAGGCGAAGATCTCCGGGCGAGCCATGCTGATCGGGCCGGCCGGTGAGGCATCCGAAGGAGATCGCTTCTACGCCGATATCGCCGAGGTCGTGCACACCCACCTCAATGAGGAGGCCTCGATGCTCGTCATCGAGTGGTGGACGCCCACGCACGGGCTGCGCAGGATCGAGCGCGAGTAGACGATACCCAGGGTGGCACTCCGGACACCGAGGGAGACCTGCGCATGCTCTGCTACTTCCGCGGCCGGGAACGCACCCTTGACCAGCTGGGCGAGCTAGCCACGTCAGCCGGCCTACAGGTCAGCTCGGTCGTGCCAGGCTGGTCGCGCTCGATCGTCGAGCGGCGCCCATCTCGTTGAGTCACCCGCTGGCGGGGACCTGCCGCCCGCACCGACCAACGCAATGAGCCTCGACGTCGCAGTCGGTCCCGGCTTGAAGCTCAACGCCGTGCTGGAGGATCTCTTCGGCTGAGCGGGACATGGTCATCACCTGAGTGGCGTGACTGGCTCGTCCGGCACCACACCACGATGACGTGCCACGGTCCTCGCGCGAGAGATCGTTCAGGTGAACCCAAACGCTGCGCACTCACCTGCCGCCGAGCGGCCTTCCTGAGGCGCCTGACGGCCTGGGTCAGTCACGTCGGCGAGCCAGGCTGATGCCGTCGCGCACTGGGAGCATGACCGACTCCACTCGCGTGTCAGGCAACCCGGCCGTAGTCGGTCGATCAGTTGCTCGTAGTAAAGCGAGTGGTCGGTGACCCGGCGCGTTCCCAGAACGGGCGAGCCACCGACGTCCACCCCCGACTGACGTCGCGGGCCAGGAGACGACCGCCGGGCAGAAGAGCGCGGGTCACGCAGATGGGGGAATAGCCCGTGAACACACAGACCTCGACACAGGGATACAGCCAGCGTGCTTCACCGATCCGTTTCGGGGCCGTACGCGAAGCGGAGCTGGGGCCTCAGTGGGCTCCTCGCGCGCGTCGAGCGCGAAGTCGATGCCGAGGTTGCCACGGCGCGAGCACCGCGGCCATACCCTCGGCCGCGGAGCGGCCTTCTGGACATTGGTCGGCTGGTCAGCGCTCGACTGCGATGACCACGCGACGGTTGGCTTGACGGTGGGCGTCGGAATCGTTCGGCTGCGCCGGGGAGCTCTCGCCGAAAGCGATCACTCGAACCCGGGACCTGTCCATGCCGGCGTCGTCGACCAGCCATGCCGCGACCGTCTGGGCGCGGTGCCGGGACAGAGCGAGGTTGTAGTCCTCTGTCCCGGCGTCGTCCGTGTAGCCCTCGACCCGAATCGTCCCATTGAGGTGGGACTTGTCGATATCGGCGGCGATGGTCCTGAGCGCGGGGATGGCTTCGCGGTTGAGTGCCGCAGAGTCGAGGTCGAACAGGATTCCCGACGGGGCGATGTAGACCGTGGAGTCCGGGTCCCGGACCACAGCGGTGCCAGACGCCCAGGCCGCGGTGGGGATGGGTGGGGAGCGAAGGGCCCTCAGGGAGAGTCCGGCGACCGCGACCAGGACTACCGCGACCACGACGGCCGCGACCAGGGTCGCTCTCCGTCGGGACATCCGTACCACCCTCCAGCGCGAAGCGATCGACGAGACAGTATGCCGTGATCAGGGTCGGGCTCGGTCACGGGCTCCATCCACCAATCGTTTGGAGTGACCCGGCAGACGGAGTTGCCGGCCTCACCACGCTCGCCGGTGTGCTCTCGAGCGTGGTCGCGGCTCGGATCGGGTCCTGGGTATCAGTCTCGGCTTGGATCACGCTGTAGACGTGCATATCTTGGTACCCGTCCCAGACACGTTTCCACCGGGGCAGGAGTCCCTCGCGCCGGTAGCTGCAAGCCTGGGCTGCGCGCTGTGAGTCAACGTTCCAGGGCTCGACGAACAACAGGAGGCGCTGCACCTCGGGAAGGGCCATCGCGCACTTCGTGAGGGCCTGAAGAGCCGCAGTGGGCGCAGTCGCGGCGACGGAACCGCGCGCCGATCCAGTAGCCCGTCGAGGCCCGCCCGCCTCGCCGGTAGGCGGAGACTCGACAGTGTTCACAGGAGTTCCGCGGGCACCACGACGAACCCTCTCATCGTCCGGCCGTACTGCTGCGCCAGCGCGCTGTCGTACCTGGCGATGAACTCGTCGCGGTCTGCCGGTGACAGCCCGCAGCCCCATCGATCCTGCCGGGTCAAAGAAGCTCGTCAGGTGGCCGTTTAGCGAGGTGCACGGATTGCGGGGGCCCTCGCCGCGGCACCTCCGGCTGTGTCACGACGACCGCCTCGGACAGCTCCAACGTGTGCACCGGGCCGGTGACGTCGCCGACGCGCCCACGGCTACCCGTTCTCCCGCCACTGGCACCACGCCTCGAGGACCGTTCGAACGTCGTCCGCGGCGGCCCCGCGGCGGCGCGATCAGCAAAGGTCATGTACCGCGCGGTGTCCCCGCCCCCCTGGAGCAGCGGGTGATCGCCGGGTATGGACGCCCCGGTATGGAACACGAGGCTGACGTGCGCCTTTCGTCGGGGCGTTGAGGCTGGTCACGTTGCCCCGATAGATGAACGTCGGGCCCTTCCACTTGATCGTCTCGTCAACGCTGTCGTCGTCCAGGACGATCTCCCGCAGGCGGAGCATCGCGTTCTTGGCGGGGTGCTCGCGCGGCGAACCAATCGTCGACCTCGGGCGACCTGCTCATGACCCCTCCCCATCTCGCCGTCGTTTCTCGATGACTCCAGCCCAGAGGGCGGCACGCCTGCCGCCCGCCAGGCCCCTACCCAGATCAGGCTTTCAGCAACGGGCAAGATCATAGTGTCGATGCAGGTCAGACAGCATTGGCCTGGTCGCGGCGAGCCGCTCGGCTGGTTTCCAAGCTGACAGTGCGGGTTTCGATTCCCGTCGCCGCTCTACAAGAGCTCAGATCAGAGGCATGATCACGGAACTGGGCGTGATCATTTGCGGTGGCGTGCGGTGGCGTGCGGTGGCGAGCAGGTACCCACCCTGGGGCGCCCGATCTGCTGCGGTTCAGGCCCATGCCCAGGCTCCTCGTGAGTATCGGGTCCTGGTTGACGACGCGTCCGTCGCGCCGTCTAGAGCGTCAGAACGACTCCCGTAGGCCAGCCAACCCGGATGGGGGATCCGGGTCACTGACGATAGCCTGAACGGCATGACCGACGACTTCGAGTCCGCTGTCGCGGCGGTGCCCACGCTGACCAAGGACCCCGGCCCAGAGGTCAAGCTCGCGCTCTACGCTCTCTACAAGCAGGCGACCGTCGGAGACGTCTCGGGCAAGCGCCCCGGCTTCACCAACTTGGTAGGTCGGGCCAAGTACGACGCATGGGCTGCGCTGGCCGGAACGTCCGCTGAGCAGGCGCGGGCCGACTACGTCGCCAAGGTCGCCACGCTCAAGGCGGCCGAGTAGCGGAGCAGCCGTGGACCACGCACCACCTCACTCGACCCGCGCGCCTCGCCCGGGACAGCTTCCCGAGCGACACCCGCCCCTGGCCCCGGCGCAGGTCGTTCGCCGAGCGGGAGTCAGGTCGCCGCGATGTCTCGTGCGGCGTCGACCATGCGGGTGGCCCATTCGACGGCCTTGGTGGCGTCGGTGCGGGCGAGGGGAGTGGCCTGGTACTGCGCGGCGGTCTTCATGGCGAGGAGGCGGCGGAAGGTGGATTCAAGGGCCTTGCCCGCCGGCCCTGCCGCGGCCAGCTCGGGAACCGCCGAGCGGTGGTCGTCGGACATGCCGGTGCGGCCGGTCAGTCGCAGGCAGATGGCGTCCTTGGCGTTGATGCCGGCGAGCACCGCTGATGACGCCGCGGGGGTGTGGAGGTCCCGCTCGAGCTCCAGGCGGGCGGCCTCGAGAAAACCCGCCGGCCTTGCGAAGGTGCGCGTGGGTGTCGTCTCGCGAGCCATCTCAGGCCGCCTCGGGGGCCGGGACGATCTCGACGGACCCGACCACGGCCCGGCCGTCGCGGCGGATCTCAGCGAGCAGGCGTTCGCCGCCGGTAGCCATCTCGCCCAGCTGGTCGGCCGATCGGTCGAGCAGCTCGCACGGGTTGCCGGTCCAGCGGGTCACGCGCGCGGCGAGGCCGGTGAGGTCCTGCTGCCAGTCTGGGTCGTCGTCCTGCACGCCCGCCGGCCGCACCACGAGCAGGTCGATGTCGCTGTCGGTGTCACTGTCACCGCGCGCCGCCGAGCCGTAGACGACGAGGGCGTCGGGCCGGTGCGTCCAACCGCGGGTGTGCTCGGCGATGCGCGCCCGCAGTTGCTGGCGCAGTGAGGTCAGCGCTTAGACGGCGCCGGCGGCGAGGTGGTCGCGGTTGAGCGTGAACAGCGACGCCGGACCGGCGGGGGTGCGGTCGACGAGCCCGGCGTGGGTCAGGTCGTTCAGAATCCGCGCGACCCGGGGCTAGGAGACCCGGGGATGCCTCAGCTCGGCGATCGTCCGCCCGGTGAGGGGCGTGGTCGTGCCGCCGAGGACGGCCAGCACCGGACCGTGAGCCGACGGCACCACACTGCGCAGGACTTGTGTGGAGCGGGTACGGGAATCGAACCCGCACTGTCAGCTTGGGAAGACAACAAGCCGCGAAGTCCTGGGAAACGTCGCCGCATGCGGATCCGGTCGGTAGGTCGGCGACGGTCAGAATCGCCAAGAGGATCGACAGCGCCAGTGCGGCCACCCCGGCGCTGGCCCGGCCGGCTTGGCCGGCTGAGCTCGGATTGGGTCGGCGCTCCTACGTCCTTGCTCGGCCTCGGGCAGCCTGCGCACTTGGGCGTGAGGGAACGAGTTGACCACCCGGCCCAGTGGCGCGTGGTGAGCAGCACCCGCGGCGTGGGGGAGTAGGGGTAGCCGCTCGCCGGCGTCACGCGTCGTCGGTGCCCTCGTCGGACGCGGGGTAGACGACATCGGGGTGGCGGCCCTCGTCCTCCTCGGCCGGCGGCAGTTGGTCCACGCCCTCGTCGCGAGCGGTCGCGGCAGCGGACCTGGCCTCCCCGACGGCGCCGTCCACCCGGTCCCTGCGTTCGCGGCCGGCCTCCAGCCGGTCCCGCGCCGTTTCCTCGGCCGTCTCTCGCTCGCCGTCCATGCCCGGTCCCTCTTCCGCGGCCGCGCAGGGGCCCCCCGTCCGCCTCCATCCTGCTCGGAGCCGCAGGCGGCCTTTCGGAGTCGCCTCCCATTCCGCGACTTTTCGTGATTGCACCATGGTCGAGCCATCGCGTAGTAGCGTCTGCGGTCACTATTAGGCTGGCTGCGCCCAGTCGAGGTTGGGGGGTTGACGTGGGTTTGGCGCGGTGGAGTGGCAGTTCACGACGGTCACGATCCGTCGGGGTGAATGCCGGGCACTCTGGTGGGGGGAATCGGCGTAGGTCCCGCGGGCTGCGATCCGCTCTCCTCCTCGCCACGATCATGGGCCTGAGTCTGGCGACACTGCCGCAGGTCCCTCACGCGGTGGCAGAGGAGACGCCGACCGTGGTCGAGCAGCGTGTCTCGGCTACCGCCGATGACGCCGAGGAGTCGCCGAGCGGCAGTGTGAGTCGGGGAAGCTCTGATCTGGAGTTGGTGAACGACGGGTCGAACCAGACGGTGGGGATCCGGTTTGCGTCTGTTGCGGTTCCTGCGGGGGCGACGATCACGAACGCCTATGTGCAGTTCGCCGCCGACGAGACGAATATTGAGACGACCAACTTGACGATCCGTGGTGAGAAGTCCACCAGTGCCGGGACGTTCACCGGAACGTCGTTCAACGTCTCGTCGCGGCCGACGACCTCCGCGTCGGCGTCGTGGTCACCGCCGGCGTGGAACACCGTCGGGCAGGCGGGCACCGACCAGCGCACCACCAACCTGTCGTCGGTGATCCAAGAGATCATCGGTCAGGGCGGGTGGGCCAGCGGCAACCCGATGGCCCTCATCATCACCGGCACCGGGCACCGCACTGCCGAGTCGTACAACGGCTCGCCGACCACAGCGCCCCTGATCCACATCGAGTACACCACCGGTATTCCCGGCGTTGGGATCGCCAATTTCGCGGCATCGCCGACCACGGCAGGTGTCGATGAGACGGTGACCTTCTCGTGGTCGGTGTCCGACGGTCACGGCGACCCGGTGACGTGCACGCTGGACGTCGACGACAACGGCAGCGTCGAGTACACGATCTCGAACTGCCAGTCGACCGCGACCCAGAACCACAGTTACGCGAGCGCGGGGTCCAAGACCGCCCGGCTGACGGCGTCCAACGCCAACGGCTCAGCTGAGGCGACCACCGGCGTGACGGTCACCGCGGCACCGCCGCCACCCGGCGGCACCGTGGTCGACCAACGCGTCACCAACAGCGACGATGACGCCGAGGAGTCGCCGAGCGGCAGTGTGAGTCGGGGAAGCTCTGATCTGGAGTTGGTGAACGACGGGTCGAACCAGACGGTGGGGATCCGGTTTGCCAACATCGATGTGCCCTCGTCGGCCAACATCACCAATGCCTGGATCCAGTTCACGGTCGATGAGACCAATACCGAGACCACCAACCTCACCATCCGCGGCGAGGACACTGACAACTCGGTCACGTTCGGTTCGTCGAGCTTCAACATCTCGTCGCGGCCGACGACCTCCGCGTCGGCGTCGTGGTCACCGCCGCCGTGGAACACCGTCGGGCAGGCGGGCACCGATCAGCGCACCACGAATCTGTCGTCAGTGATCCAAGAGATCGTGGACCGGGCCGGCTGGAACGCCGGTCAAGCATTGTCCGTCATCATCACCGGAACCGGACACCGCACCGCCGAGTCGTACAACGGGTCGACCGCTGCGGCGCCGCTGCTCCACATCGAGTACACCCAGAACATCACCATCAACAGCTTCACCCACACCCCCGAGCGCCCAGCGCCCGGTGAGCAGATCACCTTCAGCTGGTCGGTCACCCACGCCACCGGCGCTCCGGTGAGCTGCACCATCGACGTCGACGACAACGGCAGCGCGGATTACACGATCCCGAACTGCCTGACGACCACATCGCAGACTCACACCTATACGACCGAGGGATTCAAGACCGCCCGGTTGACGGCCACCGCAGGTACCGATACGGCCCGAGGGTCGACCGTCGTCAACGTGCTCGACCCCCAGACGGTGGTGATCGCGGCGGCCGGCGACATCGCGTGTGACCCCACGTCGTCGAGCTTCAACGGCGGCGTCGGGACCTCCAACAACTGCAAGCAACTGGCGACCTCGGATCTCGTCCTCGGCATCGACCCCAACGCCGTGCTGATCCTGGGCGACAATCAGTACGAAGACGGGACGATCGACCAGTTCAACGGGTCCTATGACCTCAGCTGGGGCCGGTTCAAGGACATCACGTACCCCTCCGTCGGCAACCACGAGTACAACGATCCGGCGGCATCAACCGACTTCTCCGCAGCCGGGTACTACGAGTACTTCGGGGCCGCCGCCGGAGACCCGACGAAGGGCTACTACAGCTTCGACCTCGGCAACTGGCACATGATCGCGCTCAACAGCAACTGCTCGAAGGTCGGCGGCTGTAGCGCCGGCAGCCCTCAGGAGACGTGGCTCCGGGCAGATCTCGCCGCCCATCCCTCTGAGTGCATCATGGCGTACTGGCACCACCCGCTGTTCAGCTCGGGCGCGATCGGCAACATCACCTGGACTGAGGACTTCTGGACGGCGCTCCAGGAGTTCGGCGCCGATGTCGTCCTTGTCGGGCACGACCATCACTACGAGCGGTTCGGGCTCCAGGACGCCAACGGCAATGCCGATCCGAATGGTATTAGGGAGTTCATCGTCGGTTCCGGCGGACGCAACCACACGAGCGTTGGGTCCCTCGAGCCGAACAGCCAGATGACCAACGACGACACCTACGGCGTCTTGAAGATGTCGCTGCGGCCCGACTCGTACGAGTGGCAGTTCGTTCCGATTGCGGGAGAGAGCTTCAGCGACACGGGAACGGCGAGTTGCTCGTGATCTGAGCCGCCGAGACTGAGCGGTCGATCGTCGTGGGCTATACGTGGGCCATAGGACGGCCCACCAAGGGCTCAAAGGTGCACAAAATCCCTGGAGACCCTCGCCGCCGTCAACGCTCACGGCGCCCTCTCGGGGAAGGGCCCGTCCGAGGTGGACTCTCGAGACGGGATGGTCGCGATCCGTCTGGTCGGCGCGGTCCGAGCCGAGAAGCATGGACATGGATCGACGGTCGCCGTGGCGTGGGGTCGAGGTGTGACGTTCAGAGGAAGGGCAGTGGCCGGACGCGGACGTCGGTCGCGGTGAACGCACGACGGCGCCGTTGTCGAGGTGGTCGTGCAGGACCTCGAGGTTGGCGCCAGGATTCCTGCCAGTTCCGGGGTCTGCGGTCGACCAGTGCCCGAACAAAGATCACCGATGGTTTTTGTCGCGCAGGCATGGTGCTCGTACTTCCGGACATGCCGCTGAGCGGTCGGTCTTGGCGCCAGCTCGGCTACAAGCAGCCTGGCTCAAGGGGCATTGCGACGGGATCCCAGCTATCTCTCTGCAATTGGCTGAACCATTTGTGAAGGGGCCTCATGAGATAAGTGCCGGCGTGACCAACGACATTGCCACGGCGTGACTGGATAGGTCCCCGGTTCGGGATCGGCGGGTGGGGCTGGGCGCGTTCGTCGGTGTGTCGGTGGGTTCGCTGGCCTGCCAACGTGTTTTGATCATGGGGTGTCGCAGCCGCCGGTCCCGCCGCGCTCGTATGAGGAGTTGGCTGCGGAGAACGCGGAACTGACTGCTTACGTCGAGGGGGTATGGCGTCTCCCATGACGGTAGCGGGCCTGCATCGGGTCGCTTCGGTACGCCGCCAGTGCGGCGGCGTCGTCGTTGGTCATTCGGCGCAGCACCAGATGCTCGGTGGCGGCCAGGATCTCCGCGGTCATAGTGCTCAGCTCCTGGGGGTATCGAATGCGGGGCGTCAGGCGTCGCGTCGGTGCAGCGTGACGGCGGCCGCCGCGATAGGGACGACGGCGTAGGCGGCCATCACGATCAGGCTCGCTTGTGCGGAGAGGTAGGCACCTTGGGTCTCGGCTGCTCCGGTGGTCAGCAACGCTGAGGACGCCGGCAGCGGTAGGTAGCTGACGATGGTCTCTACCCAGTCCAGGCGGATGAAGCTGAGGATGCCGGGCAGCAGCAGCAGCACGGTCAGGGCAGCGGTCAGGCTGGCAGCGGTGGAGCGTAGAAGGGTGCCGATGCCGAGCGAGAACAGGGCGGCGGCGGTGAGGGAGTAGAGGGTGCCGCCGAACACGCGCCAGGTGCCCGGGTCGTCCAGCGCTGGGACGAGGTCGTGCTGCGAGAGCTGGGGGATGGTGACGAAGTAGGACAGCGTCACGCTGACGAGGGTCACAGAGGCGGTCAGGATGACCAGGATGAGGGCTTTGGCGGCAAAGATGGGGATTCGGGTCGGGACCGCAGCGAACGTGGAGCGGATCATGCCGGTGGCGTATTCGCCGGTGATGAGCAGGGCGCCCAGGACGGCGATGGTCAGCATGCCGAAGTGGAAGCCGCTGGCGATGACCTCGGCGCCGTGCATCTGGCCGGTGTCCGGGGCCGTGGCGGTGTCGCCGGCCATGTCGCTCAGGGACGCGGCGGCGGCCAGGGCCACCAGCGTGATCACTGCGGCCGTGGAGGCCAGCGCCCACCATGTCGAACGCAGGGACACCAGCTTGATCCATTCCCCGCGCATGATGCCCGCGAAGGTGGGATGCACCTGCCCGGCGGCGAGCGGGGTGGCGGGGTATGAGGTCGTCGGGGGGTCGGCGGTCAGGGTGCTCATCGGTTCTCGGCCTTCTCGGTCCTTGAAGTGGTGGTGGTGTGGGCGCAGTATTCGACCGCGTCCTGCGTCAGGCTCATGTATGCCTCCTCGAGGCTGGCGCGGCGCGGGGACAGCTCGTGCAGCAGCAGCCCGCATCTGAAGGCGACCTCGCCGACGCGCTCCGTGGTGGCCCCGCTGATTTCGAGCGTGCCGGCTTCGGGCGAGGTGACGGTTGCACCGTCGGCCGTCAGAGCGGTGGCGAGCTCGCCGACGTGTGGGGAGCGCACCCGCACCGCGTCGCCGGCGACGGAGTCGATGACCTGTTGGACCGGGCCGGCGGCGATGATACGACCCCGGCCGATCACCAGGAGCTGGTCGGCGGTCTGGGACATCTCGCTCATTAGGTGCGAGGAGAGGAACACGGTTCGTCCTTCGGCGGCCAGGGCACGCACGAGCTGGCGTACCCATTGCACGCCCTCGGGGTCGAGTCCGTTGACCGGCTCGTCGAGGATGAGTGTCCTGGGGTCGCCCAGGAGGGCGGCGGCGATGCCCAGCCGCTGACCCATGCCGAGGGAGAACCCGCCGACGCGCTTGGTCGCAACCCCGGCCAGGCCGGTCATCTCGATGACTTCGTTGACGCGGGAGACCTTGATGTTATGGGTGGCCGCCATGGTGCGAAGGTGCGAGCGGGCGCTGCGACCGGGGTGCACGGCGCTTGCCTCGAGCAGGGCGCCGACCTCCCGTAGCGGGGCACGGTGCTGCCGGTAGGGCTTGCCGTTGACGGTGACGGTGCCTGACGTCGGCCGGTCCAGTCCCATGATCATCCGCATGGTCGTGGACTTGCCGGCACCGTTCGGGCCGAGGAACCCGGTGACGGTCCCGGGCGCGATCGTGAAGCTGAGGGAGTGCACGGCGGTGGTGTCGCCGTAGCGCTTGGTGAGCTCGTGCGCCTCGATCATGACCGGGACCTCTCTGGGGGATGGGTGGGATGGGATGGGACCGAGCTCAGCAGCGAACGCTGAGGTAGGTGACCGTGACCGCGGGTGGGGCGAGCGAAGGATGGTCGGGCGCGGGGCGGGCAGTCATGCCTGCTGCGGTGTGCGGAGCGACTCCCTGTCCGGGCTGGTCGCCGGTGATGCGGTGCGGCGTGGCCAGGTCCAGGCGGAGCGCAGGATGAAGGCCAGGAGCAGCACCTCGAGTCCGATGGAGAGGCCGTAGAAGAAGGCCCAGTCCCTGGACTCCCCTGCCGCGTTGACCACCGAGTAGGGGATGTAGAGCAATGCAAAGACGAGGTTCGTTGCGCGGTTCACCCGGGCGGGCAGCGTCATGGAGAGCATCACCATCAGGGCCGGGATCGCCACGGACGCGAGCATGGCGGTCAGCAACGTCGGGCTGATGTCGTACTTAAAGACGACGCCACCCAGGATGTTGTCGATGACGCCGGGCTTGTAGAAGTTCAAGATGTCGACGTAGATGTAGAGGAACATGAAGCTGGTCCATGCGGCGGCGAGCTTGGCGTGCACGGGCATGCGCAGATCTTCCAGCGCGCTGTGGGACGGCGGATTCTCTGGCGCGGTGTGGGATTGAGGCGTTCTCATCACAATGCTCCTTGACTTGATCGGGTGGGTGCTTCCACCTTCACGGATGCCGTCGGCGGGCACATCAGCCCCGGAGCCTGATTCGACCTGGTCGTTGGCCCAGTCGTCCTGTTGTACTTTCGGCGGATACGCCGAGAACGAGGGCTGCCTAGGCTGATCAGGTGGCCACCGACGCACTGCGCTCGCTATGGGTCGAACCTCGACCCACGAACCCCCCGGACAGGGGGCCTCGGGACTGGGCCCTGGTCGCGGCCTTCATCTGCTGGTCTGTGGTCGAAGCGGTGCTCCGCCAGGACATGGCGCCTCGCCCGCTGCTGCTGCTCGCTGCGCTCGCGGCCGTCGCCCCCCTGCCGTGGCGACGTGCGCACCCGCTCGTGGCGGCCGCGGTGGCTTTCGGCCTATTGACGGTGGTCGACATCGTCAGAATCCTCACCGGATCGCAAGGCGCTCTGCCCTCAAGTGTCTCGGCCACCCTGGTCCTGACCTACGCCCTGTTCCGGTGGGGCTCCGGTCGGGAGGCCGCAGGCGGGCTGGGCGTGATCCTGGTCTGGCTGCCCATCACCACCGTCGCCGACCCGACCAGCCTGGCGGAGACGGTCGCAGCGTACGCATTCTTCCTGTTCGCCGCCGCGCTCGGCGCCGCGATCCGCTATCGCGAGAAGATCCGCATCCGCGACATCGACGAAGCCAAAGCCCGTGAGCGCGAACAGCTCGCGCGCGAGCTCCACGACACCGTCGCCCACCACGTCTCGGGCATCGCCATCCAGGCCCAAGCAGGACGTGCCATCGCGGCCTCCCACCCCGAGCGTGCCATCGAAGCCCTGATCACCATCGAGGACGCGGCGACCCGAACGCTGACCGAGCTGCGCGCCATCGTCGGCGTGCTCCGCGCCAGACAGGACACCGAGTTCGCGCCGCAGCCCGGCGTGGCCGAGGTCGAGCAGCTCGCCACCGATGGCCAGACGCGTCCCTGCGTCGAGGTGACGCTCTCCGGCGAGTTCGACGACCTCAGCCCGGCGGTCGGGGCCGCGATCTACCGCCTGGCCCAGGAGTCCATCACCAACGCTCGACGGCACGCCCGCCACGCGACCCAGGTCACCGTCGCCGTCACGGGCGACGCCGACCAGGTACGGCTGACCATCGACGACGACGGCTCCGCCGCTGGCGGCCGCGCCCCAGCAGGCTACGGCCTGGTGGGCATGCGGGAACGCGCCTCACTGCTCGGCGGCACCTTCCACGCAGGCCCCGCCGCCGAGCGGGGCTGGCGGGTAGAGGCGGTCCTGCCCCGAACCGGGACGCCACGATGAGCATCAGGGTCCTCATCGCCGACGACCAGCCCATCGTGCGCACCGGGCTGACGATGCTGCTCGACGCCCAACCCGACATCGAAGTGGTCGGCGCGGCCGCCGACGGGCGCGAGGCGGTCCGCCTGGCGCTCCAGCTGCGCCCCGACGTCGGCCTGTTCGACATCCGAATGCCGCTGATGGACGGCATCGAAGCCACCCGACGCCTCGCCGGCCCCGACGTCACCGACCCCCTGCCGATCGTGGTCATCACCACCTTCGACCTCGACGAGTATGTCCACGGGGCGCTCAAAGCCGGCGCCCGCGGGTTCCTGCTCAAGGACGCCGGACCCGCCCTGCTGACCCAGGCCATCCACGCCGCCGCCGACGGAGACGCACTGATCGCACCCAGCGTGACTGTCCGACTGCTCGCAGCGTTCGCCCACGCACAGACCTCACCACCGAGGCAGCCGATAGAACCACTCACCGCCCGCGAGGAGGAAGTCCTCGTGCCTGTAGCCCAAGGCCGCACCAACAATGAGATCGCCAGCGAGCTCTACATCACCCCAAGCACCGTCAAAGCCCACCTCGCCAGCCTCATGCGAAAGCTCGGCGCCCGAAACCGCGTCGAGGTCGCCATGTGGGCCCACGAGACCGGCCGCATCTGACGCCGCAGAGGCTCCCGCCGCCGTTTGCCGCAACCCCCCACAGCGTCACAAAGCGGCGTGCACCCCTCGGAGGGACGCTGCGTCCTCTCACCGGATAACGGGCTAAACAGCGCGCGGGACTGAGGGCTATCGTCGGAAACTTCGGGTTGCCCGGCCGCGGTTGCGGCACTGCCCCCCCTGCGCGAACTACTCCCCCAACCGCTGGCAGACGAATCGAGACCATCAACGTCACGCTTCAGGGTCGGCTCGGTGACCTACCGGTCTTGGCGTGGTCTTGGCGCGGAGCACGGCCAACGCGGCGAGGGTGACCAGGGGATTGCTGCGCCGCAGGCCCGAGGGTCCCCAGTCGGCGTAGCTGCCGCGGCTTACCACGTGATCGGCGGTGACTGTGGTCGGCGCCTCGAGCGGGAAGCTGCCGCCCGGTAGCCGCTTGGATTCCAGCAGCTCCACGGCGTCGGAGCAGCGCGGTTCGTCGAGGCGCTCGAGGTCGGCCATCACCTGCAGCGCGAACAGCACGTCGAAGAACTGGATCGGGTAGTGGATCCGGTCCGGGCCCGGCTTGCCGGCCCAGTCGGGCACGATCAGGCTGCCATCGCAGCGATGCCACAGCAGGCGCCGTTGCAGCATCAGGTCAGCCACCCGCTGAGCCGCCTCGAGCGCCGGCGCATAGTCGTGGGCGCGGCCGTACGCCCACAGCCCGCGCGCCGGGATCAGTGACTCCTGGAAGGAGGAGTGGGTGGCCTCGGGGCGCTTGTCGCAGTTCCAGCCGCCGTCGGGCCACTGCCAGCCGATCAGCCGGTCCACCGCATCGCGGGTGCGGTCTTCCTCCAGCCCCAGCCGGACCGAGTACCAGATCGCGTTGCCGTCCATGGACGCGCAGCGCCGGACCCGGTCCTCCTGCCCGGGGAGGATCGCCGTCAGGGGCGGCTCGAGGAAGTGCCTGGAGAACAGCCAGTCGTGGACGCGGCGCACCAACGGTCGCAGCCGCCCGTCGCCGGCCGGGTAGTCGATCATCGCCAGGCAGGTCAGGGTCCAGTGCGGGCCCTGCCACTTGCGGTAGGTGTGGTGCAGCGTCTTGGCGTCTTGCTCGAACACCCGCAGCAACGCCCGGGCCAGCGGGGAGCCGGGGATGCGCTCCCGCATCGATCGGGCCGTCGCCGAGCCGGGATCCAACCCGGTCAGCAGGCTCGCCTTGTAGGCCAGGACGGGATCCTGCGAGGCTGCCAGCTGCTCGATCAACGCGTCGGACTCAGCGCGCCGGTGCGGTTGGACCTCAGGCGCGCCCATCTCCCGGATCGTAGCGCCGCGCCATGCCGGCAACGGATCTCCCACAGGCACAGACCAAGGATGTTCGGGAGGTCGTTCTGGCAGGATCGGCACGTGCCGCGCGAGGAGGACCCGGGCAGTGCTGGGTGCGCTGGCTGCGGGGTTCGGGCGAGCTTCGCGAAGAGCACACGAGGATGGGCTTCACGGCTGTGCCTGTGGACGCGCCGACACGCGGCACGGTGGGTGTCCTGCATGCGTGGTGGGGCCTCACCGAGCCGATCATCGATCGGTGTCGTGATCTTGCCCGGCAGGGATACGTTGCGGTCGCCCCTGACCTCTACGAAGGACTGACCGCTGCGAACGTCGAGGAGGCGCAGGCGTTGCGGCGACACCGCCGGGGCGCGCCCGTATGGCGCACCATCGTGGCCGTGCTTGATCAAGCCCGGACGCGGCAGCCGGGCGGTCCGCTCGCACTGGTCGGCTACTCCATGGGCGGGCATTGGGCGTTGTGGTTGGCCAGCCGGCAGCGGGCGGAGGTGCCGGTAGTGCGGGCCACCGTTGTGTACTACGCCACCCGAGCGTGCGACTTCACAGCCAGCCGTTCAGCTGTCCAGGTGCATCTGGCCGAATCTGATCCTTTCGTGACCGCGACCGGAGTTGCCCCGATGGAGCGTGCCCTGCGCAGAGCGGGCCGACCGTACGAACGTCACCAGTACCCCGGGACCGGGCATTGGTTCGCCGAACAGGACCGAGAGGACGCGTTCCGCCCCGAAGCGGCGCGACTGGCCTGGGATCGCACCATTCGCTTCTTGGGTGATGGCCTGCGCGTGGACTCGCCGTAGGGATGCTCCGAGAAAGTGTCCAGAGGTTCACTCGGGTCCGCTGCCGTTCCCGATGGGCACGCAGCTGCCGCCGTCCGTACCGACGCACGGAGATGCCGCGGAGCGGCCAATACGCTCTTGCCGCCGACCGGGCGGCCATCCGCTCATGCCGCGGAGCGGCCATTACCGCTCATGCCGCCGTGCGCGGCTCCACTCGCTCACTCGCCGACCCGTGCCGTTCGTGCTGCTGATTGCACGACTGCGTGCCGCGTCTTGACCGTCTTGCCGGGTTGGGATGTTCGTAGCCTTCCCTACTTGAACCTCCAGCCACTGGAGGTCCTAGCGTCACGGTTATGACCGAGCGACAGTGGCGGATCGGCCAGGTGGCACAGGCGACCGGGCTGAGCGTGCGCACCCTGCGGTACTACGAGGAGCAGGGACTCGTGGTGCCGTCCGGGCGCCTCGAGGGTGGACATCGGGTGTACTCCTTGGACGACGTGGAGCGCCTGTACCGGGTGTGTGTGTTGCGCCGCCTCGGTCGTCCGGTCGCCGACATTCCGGCGTTGCTCGAGCAGCCGGATGATCTGACGGACTGGGTGAACCAGCACCTCGCTGATCTCGACACCCGGCTGGCAGCCATGGGACGTCAGCGGGACCGGGTGCTGGCGGCTCGTCGGACACTCGCCGAGGCTGCGGTGTCCGACCGCGAGCTGATGGCCCTGCTCGACGGCATCGGGGACGCGGACTGCGCCGCCCTGCAGCGCATCACCGTGCTCGTCTACGACGACATCGAGGCCGCCCACGACTTCCTGGTCAGCGTGTTCGGGTTCAGCCCGGGCGAACTGATACGCGACGACGCTGGGCAGGTCGTCCACGGCGAGGTCCATGTCGGCGACGGCGTCGTCTGGCTGCACCCCGCGGCACCGCAGCACCGACTCGCCTCCCCTCGCACGCTCGGGGCGAGCACGCACTGCATGGCCGTTATCGTCGACGACGTGGACCGGCACTGCGACCGGACCCGCTCGGCCGGTGCGGTCATCATGGGCGAGCCCCGCAACGAGCCTTACGGCTACCGCGAGTACGACGCCCTTGACAGCGAGGGTGGGTACTGGTCGTTCATGACCCCACTAGAGATCACCGAGGCAGGAGACACCCCGTGAGTATCACCGCCTACATCTGTGTGGCCGACGCCCGCGCGGCCATCGACTGGTACGTCACGGCGCTCGGCGCAACGGTGACCTTCGAGCCGGTCATCATGAACGACGGCCGGGTCGGCCACGTCGAGTTGGACATCGGCGACGGTCGCTTCATGATGTCGGACCCCTTCGACAGCGCCGGCGTCGCTGCTCCGGACCCGTTGCGCGGAAACGCCGTCTCGATGCACCTGCACACCCCTGACGTCGACGGACTGGCGCAGCGAGCTGTTGAGGCGGGAGCCACGCTCGACCGCGAGCCGGAGTCCACCCCTCACGGACGCATCGCCGTGTTCCACGACCCATTCGGGCACCGGTGGATGCTCAACGACGAGGCATGATGAACGACTCGCCCAGCACCAGGTAGCCCACCTCAAACGCACTCATCTGCCGCGGAGCGGCCATACCGCTCATGCCGCCTTGCGTGCGACCGCACGCTAATGCCGTGTGGTGGACGCTGCCTTGGGTTGCCAGAGTCCCGGAAGGAGGAGTGAAGTGCGCTGCGTGTACTTCGCGTAGCCGGGTAAGTCTCGCAGCAGCAGATCCTCTTCGGCGCGGCTTTGCCACCGAGGCGTGCACTTCGCGGTGTGGTGACAGGCTGTCCAAGGCTGGCGTTCTTGTTCGTCGTTAGGTTGACGCCAGCGACCGGCGTTGACCGCCACCCCGGTGGCGGGTGCAGACTCATCCGGGCCCGGGCACCGTCCGGACCCTTCCGAAGGAGCGCGCATGTCCCGTGCCACCGCCACCGCCTCGGTCGAGGTCAGCAAGCCGCCCGACGAGGTGTTCGCCTACCTGTGCGATGTGTCCCGTCACGGTGAATGGTCGCCCAAGGCCTACCGGGTCGAGGGCATCGCGGCGGGTACACCGCTGCAGCAGGGCACCCACTACACCAGCTACGGGTGGGTACCGCGCGACAAGGAGCACCGCAACGAGGTCGAGGTCAGCGAGGTCTTGGCGCCGACCCGGCTGGTGCTAACCGCCACCGACGGCGGGGAGAAGTTCATCAGCACCTTCACGGTGACCGCCTCGGGGGCCGGATCCCGGGTCCAGCGGGTACTGGACATGCCCAAGCCCGGTGGCCTCCTGGGCCTGGTCTTCCCGGTGATCCTGGCCGCCCTGGTCAAACCCGACGTCGCCAAGGGCCTGAGCAAGCTCAAGACCAACCTGGAGAACTCCACCGGCTAGCACCGAGGCCGCCCGCACCACGAACAGAACGCACGCTATTGCCGCGATCCGCGCGGCCTTACGCTCTTGCCGCCGGTCGTGCGTCGCTGGTTCTGCCGAGTTGAGTGCGTGCGTGTGGTGACAGGATCAGCACATGGCAGTCGTCGTGAGCCCGTACTCCGATGACTGGCCTCGCCAGTTCGCACGTGTCGAGGCGGGTCTTCGTGAAGCGCTACGAGGAGTGCCGATCCATTCGATCGAGCACGTCGGGTCAACTTCGGTCCCTGGCATGGCTGCCAAGCCGATCCTGGACATCGACATCATTGTCGACCCGGACGCCGTGAAGGCCACGGTCGCTGGCCTTGAAGCAGTCGGCTACGGCCACCGGGGCGACCTCGGGGTAGAAGGACGGGAGGCTCTCGATGCGCCGGATGATGATCCGCTCCGCCACGTCTACGTCTGCATCGACGGCACGCTCCACGTCCGCAACCACCTCGCTGTCCGGACGATCTTGCGTTCCCGCTGCGACCTGCGGGACGCCTACGCCGCGGCCAAGCTGGACCTGGCCGCCGATCCCTCCATGGACATCGACACCTATATCGCCAGGAAGTCACATGTCCTCCAGCAGGTCCTTGCACTCTCCGATTTATCCGAGGCGGAGCGGGCCCGAATCCTGCGCTTGAACGACCCTGCCGCTAATCCAGAGATCGTCACCAAAGACGGACACCCTCACGGCCTGAATCTGCGTGTTGGTGGATGACCTCGCATTGCACTCACATGCCGGCGAGAGTGGCGAAGCCTAGCGGACTCTGTGAGCGGCTCGCGGCGGTGACGCGATGTGGCTTCGGGGTCGGTGCCGGTGGCGGCGGCCGCCGACCCAAGACATCGGGCAGCCTTCAGCGCCGCCAGCTGTAGGGCGTCGTGGTCGACACTCTGATGAGTCCGGACCGTTCGAGGATCGGGCGCGAGTACTCGGTCGAGTCGCTGTGGATGAGCGTCTTGCCCATGCCGAGTGCTGATCGGGCCCACGCGGCCGTCAACGCGCGGTAGATCCCACGACCCCGCCAGTCCTGCCGGGTAGCGCCGCCCCAGATCCCGGCGAAGACGGTCCCACGCACCGGCTCCAGTCGCCCGGCGCTCACGATCCGCCCCTGCGCCTCGGCGACCCACAGCTCCATCCCGTCGCCGAAGGACAGCCGGCGCAGGAGGGCGTCCGCCATCTCCTCGGAGACGGGGTCACCGAAGACCTCGTCCTGCATCGCGCTCATCGCTCGGACATCGTCCTCCGCGGTGACCCGACGCAGCATCACCCCCTCGGGCAGGCAGGCGTCGGCGGCGAGCACCCGCGCCTGGCCCAGCATGATCGACTCTGGCTCACCCGGGATGAACTCGTTGTCCAGCAAGGCCTCGTGCAACCCCGGCGCATGGTCGTGTCCGCGGGACTTCCACTCGACCCGGCTGATCTCGGGGTCTGCCCGGTAGTGGGCCAGTGCTTGCCCGACGAGGCACCGGATCCCCTCGACGCCCGCTCCGCCCAGGTCCCGGTAGGTGACGAAACCGCGCCCCCCGGCGAAGGTCACCAGGCGCAGCGGGCCGTGTCGGGTGACCGAGACCGCGCTCGGGGTCTCCGCGTCGGTGCGAAGCTGCTCGTCATAGGCTGCCAGGAGCCGAGCCGCCGCGTTCATGCCGTCACGGTCCGGTGTCGCAGCCAAGATGGCAAACGCTTATCGAGTCGACCTCGTCTGCCACGACCCGCTCGGCTCAACATACGCTCATAGCCGCGGAGCGCGTGATCGACCATGCCGATGAGCGGCCCCGCAATAATTGGCTCCATGGAACACCTGATCAGGCGGTTCTACGACGATCTGTGGAACCGTTGGGATGACGAGGCAGTCGATGACGTCCTCGCCGAAATGTTCGCCTTCCGGGGATCGCTGGGTACCGAGACGACAGGGCGCGATGAGTGGCGCTCGTACCGTGACGCCATCCGCGCGGGCTCGTCCGATTTTCACAACGAGGTGATCACTGTTGTCGCTCGTGGCGGTCAGGCGGCCGTCAGGCTGCTCTATACCGGGACGCACAACGGCCACCTGGCCGGCATGCCGGCCACCGGGCGGCGCTTCTCCTATGCCGGCGCAGCCTTCTTCACCGGGCACGCCCGTCAGTTGACGTCGGCATGGGTGCTCGCTGACCTCAGCGGTCTGCGAGTGCAGCTCGGCTGATCGCGCGCTCATGCCGCTGGTCGTGCGGAAGCACGATGCCGCTGCGAGGATGCCTTCGCGCCGTGACGCGCGTCTGCGCGCGCGTGTCGGGATGATCTCCGGTTGCCCTCGGGTGCGGTCCCAAGGGCGCATCAGTGGGGTGGAGCGCGAGTCCGCGGCGCGTTTATGGGCGCGTCCGCTGGCGCCGCGCCCCCGGCTATCTGTGGGGCTTCGTCGATGACATGGATGCTGCCATCGCAGCGTGGTGCGTGGCGTTCCTGTATACACACGTGAGGGAGGGCGCTGTGGCTCGCCGCGGGCGAGATGATCACGGCGACCGTTGCCGAGACCGGAGGTGCTGATGTCTGCTGCACCGCCGTCCCGCCGGCTCCACTTGCGCGGGCGTGTGCTGCCTGGCGGCGACGTCCGCGACGTGTTCGTCGTCGACCGCCGCCTCACTCTTGTGCAGCCCGACGACGCGGTCACCGTGCTCGACGGGGGCTTCGTGGTGCCGGGACTCGTTGACGCGCACGCCCACCTGGCGCTGTTCAGTCCCGCGGGCGACAAGGCACCGGTGGACGAGCGCGTCGCCGCGAGCGGCCGCGCCCAACTGGAGGCCGGTGTGCTGGCAGTGCGCGAGCCCGGCTCACCGCTTGGCGCGGCGGCCCGGGGGCGCGGTCCTGCGGACGGCATGCCTCGCACGATCGTGGCCGGCCACCTGCTCGCCCGCCCCGGCCGCTACTTCCCCGGTCTGGGTCGGGAGGTGGAACCGGCCGAGCTGCCGGCCGCGGTCGCCGAGGAGGCCAGGGCCTCGGGCGCGTGGGTCAAGGTGATCGCCGACTTCATCGCCCCGGGTGGAGCGATCACGCCGGCTTTCCCCGCGGACGCGCTGGCCGAGGCCGCCCGGGTGGCGCACGGAGCCGGCGTGCGGATCACCGCACACGCCACATGCCGCGAAAGCATCGACGCCTGTCTGGCGGCCGGCTTCGATTCCCTGGAGCATGCGACCTTCCTCGCCCCGGACCAGTTGGACGCGGTCGCCGCCGCGGGCACGGCGCTGGTCCCGACGCTACTGATCGCGGACGGCGTGTTGCAGGCGGTGCGGGCGTTCGGCGCAGACGACGCCACAGCCACCGAGACCCGCCGCCTGCTCGACGCGCAGGGCGACGTGGTGCGCCAGGCCGCCGAGCGCGGCATCACCGTGCTGGCCGGCACGGACGCCGGGATGGTGCCGCACGGGCTGGTGGCCGCCGAAATCGCGTTGCTGCTGCGCGCGGGACTGACCCCGGAGCAAGCGCTGGGAGCCGGGTCATGGCTCGCGCGGTCGTACCTGGGGATGCCGGGTATCGAGGAGGGTGCACCGGCGGACCTCGTCGGCTACACCGAAGACCCCCGGGTGGACATCGACGTCTTGCGTCGCCCGTCCCTCGTCGTCCTCGACGGGGACGTCCTGCAGCAACCCGCCTGAGCAACGGACGCCAGCGCACTTGCGGCTTTGATACCCCGGCCATTTCGACAGCGACTGCCAGAGACCCGCAAGAGACCCAATTCTCGTCATCGCTGCAGTGAACGTCCGGGATGCCGCCGAATCGCTGTGCCCAATCCACGACGAACCTCCACGGGCCACTAGGTGATGATTCGAAGACGCAGTCGTCCGATAAAAGCTCATGTTCATTGCGGGATCATGGGAAGCAGTCAGTTGCGTCCCGGACGCGGAGGGGAGCTCGATGTAGGTAGAGCTTCGTGATGCGGTGCTGCACGGGAGATGGAGGTTCGGCCCTCCGGAGTCGCCCTGCGGGGGGAGGCTCCAAACCACCCACATGCTGCGTTAGTTGACGCCTGTCGTGGTGAGCGATGCGGGAAAAGGCACACTTGATGTGTCAGGTAGGGGCCGGGAAGACGATCGCTGTTCGAAGTGTCGTAACTTACACGGTTGACATCAAACCGAGGCCTCTGACTAGTCTCGGGATGAATCTGGCGGGTGCCCGTCTATTGGCCAGATGGTGTCCGGCATATAGGCGACGTGAGCCCGGTCAGGCTGCTTTCGTGTGGAACGGGAGAGAGCGTGCCCCGATACTGTCACCCCAGGTATGGGTGGCGAGAGGGAGTGTCTCAAGCGGAGGAAACCGTGAGGGATTGAGTACCGTTGCGTGGGCGCGAAGTCGGACTGACTCATAGTAGTGATGACGCTTCTGTAATGGGAGTTGAGCGAAGGGGTCAGGTCATTCGTGGCGTGTTCGTTCGATCAACCGGGGCGCTGTCCCCGGGAGGAGTCGCGTGAGCGAGCTGAAGTTGTCAGGCAAGCCGTTCGAGATTTCGAAGCGGGAAGTATGGGAGGCGTGGGAGAAGGTCAAGGCCAATAAGGGTGCACCAGGGGTGGACGGGTGCTCCATCGCGGACTTCGAGGCGGACCTGAAGAACAATCTGTACAAGGTCTGGAATCGGATGTCGTCGGGGAGCTACTTCCCTCCTCCGGTGCGGGCAGTGGAAATACCGAAGCCGCATGGCGGGGGCACCCGGATGTTAGGGGTGCCTTGCGTGGCCGATCGGGTCGCTCAGACGGTGGTAGCGCGGAGACTGGAGGCGAAGGTCGAGGCGATCTTCCATTCGGACTCTTACGGCTACCGTCCGGGGCGTGCCCCACAGGATGCGGTCGAGGTCTGCAAACAGCGGTGCTGGAAGCGCGACTGGGTGATTGATCTTGACATCCAGAAGTTCTTCGACTCCGTCCGATGGGACCTCGTGGTCAAGGCGGTCGAGGCGAACACCGACCTCCCGTGGGTGGTGCTGTACGTCAAACGGTGGCTTCAGGCGCCGGTGCAGCAGGCCGACGGGACGATGCTGATGCGAGACCGGGGAACCCCACAGGGCTCCTCGATTTCGCCCGTACTCGCGAACCTGTTCCTCCACTATGCGTTTGATGCGTGGCTGGCCCGCCAGTTCCCGGGCGTGCAGTTCGAACGCTACTCCGATGACGCGGTGGTGCACTGCGTGAGCCAACGGCAGGCACGAACGGTGCTGGCGGCGATCGCAATGCGGATGGAGCAGGTCGGGCTGCGGTTGCATCCCGACAAGACCCGGATCGTGTACTGCCAGGACGGCAAGCGGCGTGCCTCGTACGAGCACACCGAGTTCACCTACCTGGGGTTCACGTTCCGGCAGCGGAAGGCGCGGGCCAAGGACGGGCGGCAGTTCAACTCGTTCCTGCCTGCGATCGGCAAGGACGCCCTGAAGAAGATCAGTGCGGAGGTGCAGTCCTGGCGGCTGTACAACCGTACCGGCCAAGAGTTTGTCGACGTCGCGCGGAACATCAACCCGGTCGTCCGTGGTTGGATGCAGTACTACGGAGCGTTCTATCGGTCGGAGATGTATCAGCTCCTGGCGCGCATCAATGCCTACCTGGTGCGTTGGATCCGCAAGAAGTACAAGCGGTTGCGGGCGAAGCGGAAAGCCTTCCGGTGCTGGCGCGGGATCGTGAAACGATTCCCGCGCATGTTCGCGCACTGGGAATGGGTGCCCTCTGTCCCGAGTGTCTGGTGATCAGGATGACAGGAGCCGTATAAGCCGAGAGGCTTACGTACGGATCTGTGGGAGCCCCGGGCTGAAACGCCCGGGGCGACCCGGCACCCCCCTGTGAGCTGCAGCGTGTTGGTGCTGGCTTCCGGGGTTTGATCATGTTTGACTCCGGCTCGTGCCTCAGCCGCCGGTTCCGCCTTCGTATGAGCAGTTGGCGGCGCTGGTGGTCGAGCAGGCGACCTTGATCGAGGCGATGCGGGTCGAGTTGGCAGCGTTGCGGCGCCAAGTTGGGCGTGACTCCTCGAACTCCTCCCAGCCGCCCAGCCAGGACGGCCCGGGTGCCGAGGCGAAGGCCAGGGCCGAGAAACGGGCGGGGCGGCAGGACGTCGGGGATGGACCGGGCGCCGGCCAGGACGGGTCGAACGGTGAGCCCGGGGCGGCGGCGAAGAAGCGGAAGCAGGGTGGGCAGCGCGGTCATCGGGGTAGTGGCCTGGCCCGGGTGAGCGACCCCCAGCACACCAAGCCGGTTGAGCCGGCCGCCTGTGGTGGCTGCGGCGCCGGTCTGGCCGGTGCCCCGGGAGAGGTCGGGTACAGCGTCCAGGTGTTCGACCTGCCGGCGTTCGCGCTCGAGGTCACCGAGTACTTGATGATGCGCCGGGTCTGCGGGTGCGGGCACCCCACCACCGCGGACGCCCCGAGCCAGGTCCGCGGCGGGCCGACCTGCTACGGCCCTCAGGTGGCCGCGGCGACGGCCTGGCTGGCATCCCAGGACGTGATCGGCATCGAACGGGCCGCGGACATGATGGCCGCCTTGTTGGGCGCACCGGTGTCCACCGGGTTCGTCTCCTCGTGCCTGGCCCGCCTGGACACAACGTTGACCAGCGCTGGGTTCGAGGACGAGCTGAAGGGCGCACTGCGCGAGCAGGAGGTGCTCGGGACCGACGAGACCCCGGCCCCGCTGACCGCCACCGGGGCGGCCGCCGAGAAGAACGAGGACTGCAGCAACCCGCAGGTGTACACCGCGCGGACCCTGCGCGCCTACACCCGTGGCTGGGCCGGCGACCGGGTCGAGGACCTGGCCGGGGATCTGGTCTGGTACGGCGCGGCCGGCACCCGCACGAAGAAGGCGATCACCGCGTTCGGGATCCTGGAGGACTACCACGGGGTCCTGGTACGCGACGACTTCGGCGGCTACGTCAGCTACGACAAGCAGTTGGCCGGCGTTCAGCAGTGCCTGTCGCACCTGCTGCGCTACCTGGACGACGCCTACGACATCGACCCGGCAAGCCAGATGTGGGCCCGACAGGTCGCCGACGCCCTGCGCGGCGCGATCCATGCGATCAACACCGCCCGCCGCAACGGCGCCAGCCTCGACCACGACGTCATCGCCGCCGCCCGACGCAGCTACGACCAAGGCGTCACGGTCGGCATCTCGACCAACCTGTCCCGGCCCTGGCACAAGGGCAACCATCCGGGCCTGGTCCTAGCGAAACGGTTGCAGCGCAATGCCAAACAGGTGTGGCTGTTCACCACCCGCCCGCACGATGTTCCCCCCACGAACAACGGATCAGAGGCCGCCATCCGCGGCTTCAAACTGGCCGAAAAGGTCCAAGGCTGCTGGCGCACCCTGACCACCCTGCGCCGCCACTGCCGCATCCGCTCCTACATCGTCAGCGCCCGCAACCACGGCCGCCGACCCATCGACGCCATCCGCGACGCCTTCACCGGCACCCCCTGGATGCCACCACGACTCACCACCACGGCGACCGCCCTCGCCGCCTGATGCTCAGCGAAATACCCCTGACTGCTTACGGATCATGGGCGTTGAGGGCATCCACGCGCGCTCGCAGAGTCGCGGTTATTACGGGGGCAGCATCTTGCCCTACACCGGCAAGGAAAGAGCGTCGAGACGCCCGCTTCTGCCGCGGAGCGGCCTTTACCCTCATGCCGCGGAGCGGCCTTTAGGGTCATGCCGCCGAGGGGGCCGTTCCGCCCGACCTCGCCAGGTCACCGTGAGTCACAGTCTGGGTCGTCGCACTGCGATGGGTCAAGACCCCCCGGTACGCTCACCGGCTGTGAGTCGGCCGCGCATCGTGTGCCTTTGTGGAAGTACCCGGTTCCTGGCTGAGTTTGACGAGGCGAGTCTGCGCGAGACCTTGGAAGGTCGAATCGTACTCAGCATCGGCAGCACTCGCCGCTCTGACAATGAAGCACTCGATCACCTCTCGTCCGACGACAGGGAAGAGGTTCTTGTGAGGCTGGCGGCGCTACACCGCGCGAAGATCGACTTAGCTGATGAGGTGTTGGTCGTCAACCCCGATGGGTACATCGGCGCATCGACGAGCAAAGAGATCGAGTACGCCAGGCAGCAAGGAAAACCGATCCGCTTCACGACGGCAGCTGAATGAGTTTGAGGCCGGAGCGCCCGCGTCAATAGCCGGGCGTCGACGGCGCATTCTTCTGCCGCCGTCAGCCATTGCTGTTGCGGCCGGGCGCGGAACGTGATGGTCTCGGTGCGACGGCCGGCGAGGGCGAGGCTCGCAGAGTGCCGGCGGCTTCACAGCGCAGTGACAGGCCGGCCGGGGGCCGCGGCGGGGGACCAAGATGCTGTAGGAACGAGGCCGTGCTGGGCACGGCCGGTGGCGGCCGGCGCGTAATTGTTGTTGCCTGCGCTTGCGCGGCGTCCCGATGATGTCGCGGTGGCGGATGATGCGGTCGCGGACATGATGGCGCACTACGGCCTGGGCCTGGAGGCGGCTCGACTGGACGAACCTTTCGGCGTCGTGGAGTTCGCCCGCACGATCGAGATCGTGCAGAGGGTGTTGCCGGCCGCGCCGTCGAGCGTGGCGGACATCGGCGGGGGCCCGGGCCGGACGACCTCCTGGCTGGCGGACCTGGGCCACCACGTGCATCACCGGGATCTGGTCCCGCTGCACGTGGAGCAGGTGGCGGCCGCAGCCCACCCGAGAGTGGACACCGCCGTGGCGGACGCCAGAAATCTGGATCTTCCCGAGGCGTCGATGGATGCCGTCCTGGTGATGGGGCCGCTGTACCACCTGCACGACCGCGACGATCGGGTGACGGCCCTGCGCGAGGCCCGGAGGATCGCACGCCCGGGCGCGCCGGTGCTGGTCAGCGCGATCTCGCGGTGGGCGCCCCGGCTGCCAGGGTACCTCTGCGACCGGCTCTACCTCCGGCACCCGCGGATGGCCGACGTGGTGGCCCGGGTCGAGGACGACGGACAGTTGCTACCGCTGACGACAGGCGGGTTCACCGGTTACTGCCACACCCCGGCCGACCTGCGCGCAGAAGCCATCACCGCAGGGTTGCAGGTGGAGGACCTGGTCAGCGTCGAAGGACTGGCCTTCGCCCTTCCCGACCTCGCCGAGCGCCTGGCGAGCCCTACCGGTCGGCACGTCGTCATGGACTGTGCCCGAGCCATCGAAGGGGTTCCCGAACTGGTCGGGATCGGCCCGCACCTGCTCCTGACCGCCCGGCGCCCCTGAGCAGCCCGAACCCCTCGGGTCGGTCTGGCCCCGCCCCCGGAGCAAGGGCGCCCAACCCGCCTCCAATGGCGACGGCACCGATCGGTACTGGAAGCAACACGCGGTCATGCCGCCGAGAGTTCCTTGATCAGGACGATCGTCTCTCGCCGAGAGTGCCGGGGCGTGCCTCGGCCGGTGGTGGGCGGTGCGGGCTGGGTGTCTGCGAACGTGAACAGCCTGGACGTGGACGCTCAGGGCGCGGAGTCAGTCCGCGACGTCGCTGACTGCGATCACTCGGGTCACAGCGACACGGACGAGTAGTTCGCCGGCCACTCCGTTGCGCGCCCTGTACTCCTCGGCCCGGTCGGCGCCCATGTACCGGCCGCCGATGACGCCGGCCCAGTACCGAACCTGCTGCAGGTCGTCGACGAGCCGCGCCGTCCCCATCACGGTGACGAACGTGAACGGTGGTCGCTCGTCGTCCCAGCAGAGGCTGACCCGAGGATCTCGGCGCAGGGCGCGGCCTTTGCCGGACCTCTCGCCGGTGTTGAAGAGGACCTCGGTGGCGTCGCCCTCGCCGTCCAGCGCCACCCAGACCGGTGTGACCAGTGGTGAGCCGTCGGCACCCGTGACGGCGATCTTCGCTGTGTGGGCCGGGAGGGCAGTGACGAAGCCGCGCCACCAGCCCGGCGCGTCCGCGAGGGTCGGCATGGCAGCAGGGTAGGCGGTCGGTCCGGTGGTAGGTGTTCGGTGGCCCCCGCATCGCGGCTTGTGGAGGTCGACGACCGCCATGACGGACACCGCCGACCGCCTGACCGAATTGCCCAGGCCCGTAGCGCGGCAGGCGTCGGGTGTAGGGAGGAGTTGTCGGAAGACGGGAACTCTCAGCGCGGGGTGGGACTACCCTCGCGTGGCGAGGGGCCAAGCCAGCCCGTCAATGGAGTCCGGGGGAAGTGTCGAGGGGGAGTCGAGGGTGCAGGCCTATACGGACCCGGCCACGGGACGTCCCTACGCGATTGATCCTGCAACCGGCAAGACGTACTGGCTAGACCAGCAGCCCCAACCTCAACCGCAACAGTGGCAACAGCCTCAACCGCAGCCACAACCGTCGTCTGGGTTCGGGTCACCGCCGACCGACTACCCTCCCATCGGCACCGTGCAAGGCGGGGGGACGCAGGGAGGCAAGAAGCGTACGTTTCCTGGCTGGGCATGGGGCATCGGTGGTCTTGTCCTAGGCCTCGCAATCGGGGGATCCCTGAGCGGCGGCAGCGACACGACGACGACCACTGAGGCCGCTGCAACGTCAGCTGCCCCAGCCTCGTCCACGGCTGCGAAGCAGGCAGCCAAGACATCCGCGGCCGCCGCGAAAGCTAAGAGTCAGGCGCCGGCGGTGGCGAAGTTCGGCACCCCTGTGCGTGACGGGGAGTTCGAATTCACGGTCACCGGGGTCAAGACCGCCTCCAAGGTCGGGAACCAGTACCTCGGCAAGGAAGCTCAGGGCCAGTTCCTGTTGTATTCGGTGACGGTGAAGAATATTGGGGACAAGGCCCAGCTGTTCGACGCGTCGTCGCAGAGGCTGTATGACGGCGAGGGCAAGGAGTACTCGGCGGACTCCGAGGCTGGGATCTACCTCGGTGACGCGGGGAACGCATTCCTGAAGCAGATCAATCCGGGCAACTCGGTCAAGGGGCAGATCGTGTTCGACGTCCCCAAGGGAACGGAGATCGTCAAGCTCGAACTACACGATTCGCCCTTCTCCGGTGGCGTCGAGGTTGTGCCAACGAAGTAGTACTCAACGCGCCAACACGAAAACCCGCTAGTCGGACTGTCCCCATTGCCTTTCCTTGCCAACATCCTCAATTGCCGCGGACCGCGCGGCCATTACGCTCATGCCGCGGAGCGGCCATTACGCTCACTGGCCGCGATTACGAGTCGGTTGCCTCGGCGGGGGCGATTACGCCGCGTGAGGTGGGGTGGTGCCGACGGCTTTGGGCGTCGCGCGTACCGGTGAGCAGCGCGGCGGGCGAGTAGCGTCGCGCCATGGGATCGGTAAGGGGTAGCCGGCTGTCGGAGTTGATCGAGCAGGCGACGGTCGATGCCTACAACGAGTCGGAGCAGACAACAGGCTTCTTCACGATGATCGAGGAGAACCTGTCAGTACCGTTCACGACGCAGGTGTTGGGCGTCCCGGTAACGGTGAAGCGGGTCGACCTGACCGATGACGAGCGGATCGTCGTGGTCTGCTCGCGAGGTCGGTACCGGCAGCGTCTGCCGATCCTCGACCTGCCATTGCCGGACCTGGCGCCGGAGGGCGCGGAGTGGATCGAGGCATACCGGGCCTGGTCGACCGGGTCGTGGTCATGAGCAGGAAGGCGGACCGGCTGCCGCCGCAGTTGCAGAAGTGGGTGGAGGCGCGGCACCGCTACCGGCTGTCGCATGCTCAGGTGGAGATGGCGCGGGAGCTGGGGTTGAACCCCGCCAACTTCGGTCAGCTGGCCAACCATCGGCAGGAGCCGTGGAAGGCGCCGCTGCCGGTGATCATCGAGGACCTATACCTGCAGCGGTTCGGACGTGCCCTGCCCGAGATCGTTGTCCCGGTCGAAGAGCGCCATCGGCAGGACCAGCAGCGCAAGGCCGCCCGACGCGCGGCACGGGCTGCCCGGGCACAAGCCTCCGTCTTTCATCGGGGTTGAGGTGAGTGGGCGACACGCCGTGGCATAACGGACTCAGATGCATGGAGAGGTGCACCTGACCAGGCACGATGCGATTTGCGAAGATCGACGATCCTGGTGGCTTATTCCCGTTATGCGGCGAGGGCGAGTTCGAGGCGTGCCAGGTGGCTGGTTCGTCGTCGGTCCAGTGGGGTGCCGGTCCAGTAGGCGTGCAGGCGCAGGAGGTTCAGGGCACAGGCCATGTAGATGTGGTCGAGGCGGGTTTTCGGCAGGCCGCGGTAGCGGGCCCGGCGGGCGCCGTGGCTGGCGGCCTGGTGCATGGTGCCCTCGACTCCGGCGCGGCGGGCATAGTCGGCCTGGAACCCGATCGTGGTTTCTGCGGTGCGGGCGGCGGCCTGAGCTTCGGCGAGATCACGGAGAGGCAGGGTGAGAATGCGGCGTTTCCCCTTGGTGCATAACGGTTTCGCGGGGCAGGGGCCGCAGAAGGCGGCAGCGAACTGGACCACGATCGCGTCCTTGCCCCGTTGGGTGCAGGGCGTCCAGGACGCCGCGGCACGCCCCTGGGGGCAGGTGACCGTTTCCGTGCCGTAGTCGATGGTGAAGTCTGCGCGGGCGTATCCGTTGCCGGCCCGGGCCTGTGCGGAGGTATCGGCCAGCAGCGGCCCGATCAGCGCGATGCCGTGCCGGGCGGCCTCGGCCACCACCAAAGCGGCGCTGAGGTACCCCGAATCAAGGTAGTGCCGGGCCGGCGCCAGAGCCTTTCCGGCCAGCTGATCGTGGATGGCGCCGGTCATCTGGTTGTCGGTGACCGTGGCGTCGGTGGTCGCCACGTGGGTGATCAGGTTCGGGAACGCCGGTGCCGCACAGGCCTTGTCATGGCCACCCCGGCCGGTCCCACCGGTGCTGGTGTCGGGGCAGGCGCACTGCGGGGCGTCATCGCAGGTTTCGGTGACGTGCAGCTTGTAGCCCAGCCAGAAGGTGTCCCGCTTGACGCCCCACCGGGCGTCGGTGTCGTACGGGGAGGCGATCCGGGTATGGCCCGGCGGCAGACCGTCGCCCTCGGGTTCGGTCTGCCGCCGCTTGATCACCTCCCGGCCGCCTGCGGTGATGGTGCGGGTGTAGTTCTGCACCAGCACCTGGCGCAGGACCTCGACGGCCGGTAGTTCCCGCAGCCAGGCCGGTGCCCCCTGGTCGTGGACGACCTCCAGCAGCGCGTACCCGTCCCTGGCGTAGGCGATGGCCAACTCGTCCTGCTTGGCCTTGGAGACCGGCGGCCGCCAAGCGGTCATCGGGGTGCCGTAACGGGCGGTCCAGTCACTCACGCAGAACCGCTGCGCCAGCCAGTCCGGGTGCGCCACCGCCAGCGCCTCCACCGCGGCCCGCACGCTCTGCCCGGCCAACTCCAGTCGGTTCAGCGCCGCCACCGCGGCGACCACGTGAGTGGAATCGGTGCGCTGCCTCCCACCGGCCTTGACCAGGCCGTCAGCGGCCAGCCGGGCCAGCAGGGCATCCAACGCCACCTGCTCCAGCCCGGCCGCGGCCACCTTGGCCCGGAACTCGGCCAGCACCGTGTGATCGAACCCCGGATCATCCACCGCCAACCCGAGCAGGTACTTCCAGTCGATCCGAGTGCGCACCGCCTCGGCCGCCAGCCGGTCGGTCAGCCTCTCCGCCCGCTGCAACACCGTCACCAGCGCCAGCCGCGACGGCGACCAGCCCGGCTTGCCCCGGACCCCGAACGCGGCCGTGAAGTCCTCATCGGCCAGCCACTGCCCCAGCCGGTCCCGGATCGCCACCGCCAAGGGTCGCTCGGTCTTCCGGGAACCGTACATCCCCGCGATCGCCGCCGCGATCAACGGATCCGGCTCCGGCCAGGCAACAGGCCGCATCGACATGACCCACCCATTCTGCGGCCAGTACGAGGGGGAAGGACACCGACCACACGAAGGATCATGACCATCGACACCGACCCGATCGAGAACCCCACCCGGCGCGCCCCGAATTAGCCACCAGGATCATCGACATCAACCTGAGGCGGGTGCACCTCTTCCGTGCAACGTACTTCATGGGCTGGCGGGCTGGAACTGGTCGGGGATGACGAGCGGTGTGTGGCGTTGGCCGGGCTGCTGCCGCTGCGGCTGCTGGCCGAGCGGGCCGGGCTGACCGGCGGGGTCTCGGCGGCGATGCGCCGACCGGGGTACGACCCGGACTACGACCGGGGCCAGGTCCTGGTCGACCTGGGCCTGGTCCAGTTGGCCGGCGGTCAGGCGATCGGGGACTTCCAGGCGCTGGCGCACCTGGAGAAGCTGATCGGTCCGGTGCCCTCGACCCCGACGGTGTGGCGGTCCCTGGACGAGGCCGACGGGCTGGCCGTGGCGCGGATCCATCGGGCGGTGTGCCGGTTCCGCCGCTGGTGGTGGGGCGTGCTGGCAGCGCCGGCCCGGAGGGTTCCCCTGGCTGCAGGGTCGCCGGCCGGGAGCTGACCGGGACCACGGTGATCGACCTGGACGCCTCCGTCGTGCTGGCCTCCAGCGACGCGAAGGAGAACGCGAAACCGACCTACAAGGGCGGCGTCGGCTACGTGCCCAACCTCGCGACCTGCGACAACGTCGACGACGTCCTGGTGATCGACCCGCGGCCCGGCAACGCCACCAGCAACGACGCGGCCGACAACATCGCCGCCCTGACCGCCGCGGTCGCGGCGATCCCCGGCGCCTACCGGCGCAAGGTGTTGGTCCGCCTGGACGGGGCCGGGTTCTCCCACAAGCTGTTGGAGCACATCGCCACCGGCGGCGGCGTGAAGGGCCGGTCGTGGGAGTTCTCCGTGGGCTGGTCGTGCACCGACCGGGAGATCGACGCCATCGACGCCACCCCGAAAGCCGTGTGGCAGAACGCGATCGACCAGGACGGCACCCTGCTGGAGGACACCTGGGTCGCCGACATCACCGGACTGCTGGACCTGTCCGAGTGGACCGAGAAGACCCCGAACCTGCGGATCATCGCCCGGGACGAGCCGCTACACCCGAAGTACACCAAACGCGCCAGCGACCGGGAGAAGACCCGCGGCCGGCGCTACCAGCTGATCGCCGTCAACGCGATCACCGGGCAGGTGGCGTGGCTGGACGCGCGTCACCGGAGTCATGTGCATGTCGAGGACGACGTCAAGCAGGCCAAGGCGATCGGGCTGAACCGGTGGCCATCACGGCACTGGAAGGTCAACGTCGCCTGGACCGCCGTGGTCGCCATGGCCGCCAGCCTGCTGGCCGCCTTCCGTCACCTCGGCCTACCGGATGGCGACCTACGCAAGGCCTCCGTGAAGACGCTGAGGTTCCGGCTGTTCGAGGTCCCCGGCCGGATCACGCGGGGACAACGCAAGACCTGGCTACACCTGCCCGCCGACTGGCCCTGGACCGCCGACCTGACCACCGCCTGGCAGACGATCAAGAGCCTGCCGATCCCGATCTGACCCCGACCCCGACCGTCCCGACGACCAGGACCGCACGACCCGGAGCGTGGAACCCGGCGCCCCCGACGCGACAGTCGGACCCCGACCCTGCACACCGAACGGAAACCATGATCAAAAAGCCCGAAGTGCCGACCAAGGGGCCACCCCCGTCACACCCGTGAAAGGTTCAGGCAAGAGCCTTCGATCCCAGAGTCGCCTGGCGAAGGGAATCCTTGACCAGGCCCTGCGACCGTGTTAGGGCGAGCTGCTAGGCCATCCACGCTCGCGATCATGCCGGATGGGTGGACGTGTCTGAGGCAGTCGGCCGACCAATGGGTGCGTGACCCACGCGGTAGTCGGTCCCGGCAGTGCTGGCCGGTGTATCACGGGAGGCGGTTTCGGCCTCTGTTCGTGCAAGGAAGGCTGTGGTGAGGCCAGGCGAGGCGCCGGGTAGGTAGTCAGCATGGTCAGCTTGGGATCAAGCCTCTGATCTTGACAGCCACGGCCCTTGGAGGGTCAGGATGCCAATTCCCGTCAACCCAGACGCAACCAGAAACCTCGACAACGTTCTGGATGCCCTAGCCATCGACGGTCGGGATTCCCCGTGGTTCTCTAGGTTGCAGCGGCTATCTGGAATGAGTGCTTGGTGATTAGGGAATATCGGGGCACCGCGACTCTTTGACCACCTAGACAGCCCTCGATTGCCATCACCTACGCCCCTGCTCCGGGCCTACCTGCGCGAGGACTGCTGCAAGCGTCCAGTGCTTCCGCCCGCAGGTTCCAGGGTAGAACGATCACGCGGCGCTCCCACGGCGCTCCCTGAGTTCTCGAGCATCATGCGCGGACAGCAGCAAGAGCACAACGAAAGAAGGAATCACGATGAAAAAATCGCGTCTGGTTGGCGGCGTCGCAGGTGGAGTCGCCTTGTCTGTTGCAGGCCTTGGTCTGGTGGCTGGCCCAGCGGGTGCCGCGGCGTCCTGTCATAAGATCAACGCAAAGGGTGTCGGACAAGACCTCGGCAACGGCAGCACCGTTGCCAACATCAACGGCGGCGGGCTTCTGAACGGAACAACAGAGGGAACGTTCACCATTACTGGCGGCACCGCCCCGCTCTTCCTTATCAATGGAACAGTCGAGTTCACCTCCAACAAAGCCACTCTAACCGTCGGCGTGAGCGGCTCCTTCGACGTCAGCTCAGGAGAATTCAGCACAACAGGTCCGGTCACAGCATCGACGGGTAAATTGGCAGGTGCGACAGGCGATCTAACTCTCAGCGGCAGAGAAGATCTCACCACCGGGGTGTTCAACGAAACGATTTCCGGAACCATATGCGTCGACCTTGCACCCTAGCTTAGGATAGGAGGCGCCGGGGCCGTCAAGCATCCTCAATTGCCGCGGAGAGCGCGGCCATACGCTCTTGCCGCCGACCGTGCGGGACGCACGATGATGCAGCGGATAGTCTGGCCGGAGGCCGGTTATCGCGCGGCCCGCACCGTCTGGAAGCTCTGCCGCCGTGCGCGGTTGGTGGGGGGTGGGGGGTTACGCGGAAAAGGACCTGCCTCGCGCGGGCAGCACCTCGCCGCGTGGCTTACCCTGCGGCTCGGCGACGGCCACGCCTGCGTCGAGGGCGATCAGCCGGAACCACGCGGTCAGGGTGACGGCCAGGGCGGCCAGGCGGCGTTGCGGCGATAGGCCTGGGACGGTAACCCGTCGGCGCCGCAGGCCTTGATCTCCTTGAGCGGTCCTCGGCGTGGGCCTGGACGTGCCTCTCTCTGATCGGATCCGAGTCTCAGCAACCCGATCGTCCAGGTCAGAAGGACCTTCTTAGGTTCCCGACACCCCAGCAACTATGAGCAATCACCCGGCGTGAATATTCCGGGCCGGGGCTGCCAGCAGAGGAGTGAGAGCGGTCAACTGCAGCCGTGGAGGAATAGGGGACGACCCGCCGTGGCGAACCTGCAACCGTCCACGTATGGTCGATTACCCTTGTTACGGGTAGGATAGTGGTTAGCTCTGATCGGCCAGGAGTCCCAGCTTCTCCAGACGGATGTCGTTGGTTGTCATGATCCTGTGGTGGGATCTCGACCGTTGGGGGAAGCGTGTCCGACGTTGTGTATCGGTTTGAGGCGCGGTTCACGGGAATCGTGCCGATCGGGGTTGTTCCGAACGGTGTTCGGATGGACGTTCATTTCGAGGGGGAGGTCTCGGAGGGCTTGCTGTCCGGTGGCGCGGTCCGAGGGGTGGACTACTTGTTGATGCGCCCGGACGGGGTGGGCGTCATCGACGTCCGAGAAACCATCACAAGGGACGGTCTGCACGTGGCGGTATCGGCGGGTGGGTACGTCCTGCCGCCACCAGAATTGCAGTTGCCCCCGCCGGAAGTGTTCCTCTCACCGGACTTCACTTGGCCGGATGTCGCCATGCCGATCAAAGGGTATGCCGTGTTCCAGACTGGCGCGGCGCCGTGGCACGCGCTGAACCGCACGGTGGCCGTGTTCGCCGGATCGGCAAATGTCGGGGCCGGCCAGCTCCTCGTCGAAGCGAGGGAGGCAATGGCTGTGATGCCTGTCGGGTGAGGGCCATTTGAGGCCAATGCGCGCGATAGCGGCCGTCCCTGATGACGCACGGAGACGCTGCGGTTAAGACGCCCATGGCGTTTACCGCTCACGCCACTGGGCGTGCGGGACGCACGCTCATGCCGCGGAGAGCGCGGCCTTACGCTTCTGCCGCGAGTGGTGTGTGTTCGGAGTGCCCCGGCTGTGATCATCCCTGGTCATCTCCGTTGTGAGCCCTGAACTGAATCCGGACGCTGCCGGCGTGGCCTGTCGACCGATGACCATGGTCCGACTCGAGAGGTTCGCGGACGATGCATCGTGGAGACCATGCGAAAGGCCGTCGGTGTGCCGGTTCTGGTGGTGTCGGCGTTCGGCTACCCGCTGTGCCAGGTCGTCGTCCGGCGCTTCGGGCGCTCCGGTGCGTTCGTCGTCGAGGCCGTCGCCTGCGGCCTTGCCGTCCGCGATGCCGCGTTGGTGCAGGCCGGCGTCCCTGCCCGGCTGGGTCCTTGGCCCGCCCGGCTGCTGCGGCTGGAGCTGGTCGCGGCAGCCGTCGCGACGGGCTCCGGGCTCCCAGCCGTCGTCGACAACCAGCGGTGGCCTGAGAACGCATGTCGACGCCCGGGTAGCGTCGAGATCGCCAGGCGCGTGGGGCTCGCTGTCCTCTTCGGTCTGCACACCACGCGGTTCTGGATCTACTTGCAGCCTGATCAGGGCCTGCGCAGCCCACCTACGCGCCACGAGCCGACACCTGCTTAGCGGTCAGGGCCCCGAACGCCACTGACCGCGCCGTGCTTCAGTGGAATGTCTGCTACGCCGGCCCCTTGGCGAACGCCCGGAATTCACTGCATGCGGGACGCGCTCTCCTGCCGCGATTACGTCGCTCCAGAGGGGCTCAGTTGATCACCGAGGGTGACTGTGGGTCGGGACGTGCGGGACTTCCGATGGCAGCACTTCGACGTGATCACCCGCATGATGCCGCCGTCCGTGCTTCGGACGGTCTACGCCACCGTCTGAACCTGGGGACCCGCGGTTCGGGTGGGTGTCACGCCTGCGGTTCGAGCAGGACCAGCGGGATCACCCTAGTGGTCTTGGTCTGGTACCCGGCGTAGTTCGGGTATTCGGCGGCGATCTGGGGCCACAGCTCATCGCGCTCCAGCGACGTGGCCACCCGGGCCACCATCGGCCGGCTGGGGCCGCCCTGCACCGCTACGTGAACGTGAGGGTCGTTCTCGAGATTGAGGAACCAGGCCGGATGCCGGTCGTCTCCACCCCGCGAAGCCACGACGACGAGGGCTTCCCCGACGCGTGCCGGCGACGTGAGCATCACCGTGCGAGGCTGACCGGACTTGCGGCCGATCGTCGTCAGCTTCACCACCGGCATCCCGGCGACCTGGAAGCCGACACGCCCGCCACTGATCTTGAGTATCGCTCGATGGACCACGTTCATCGTCTTCAGGGTCACATCGCTGGGCACCTGGCGAACCTACCTCCCTCCTCGACCCGGCACACGCGGAGCCAGGCCCGCGTCGGGCAAGCGAGTGCCTGGGCAGGCGCTCCTCTGCCGCTGTGCGCGGAGCGCACCATCATGGCCGCGCAGCGTGCGGGACGCACGCTCTTGCGAGCGACGCCGCTGGGCGTCTGGACTGTCGATGGTGTCCCGGGCTAGACAGCACGTGTGTCCGTTTCGGCTGAAGCTTCGGCTGTGCTGGTGACCGGTGTCTATGGGTCCGGTAAGAGCACCGTGGTCGCCGACATCCTGCGAAGTGTCACGGTCATTGACCGCTCAACGCACTCTCTTGCTTGCGGAGAGGCCATTACGCCCGGCCGCTGGCCGTGCGGGACGCACGCCAATGCCGCCGGTCGCGGAGGCGGCCTGCGGCCGGGGGCTGACCATGGCGTGAGAGTCTCGGAGCATGCCGACCCGGATCATCGACATCGTCATGGACTGTGCCGAGATGCGTTCGACCGCGCAGTTCTGGTCTGGGCTGCTCGGCTGGCCGATCACCTTCGAGGATCAGCAGGAGTTGCGTGTCAAGGGTGAGCACCTGGGAATCGTGTTCGGTCAGGTGCCCGAGCCGAAGACGGGCAAGAACCGGGTGCACCTCGATCTGGCCAGCGCGGACCTGCTGCAGCAGCGGGAGACCGTGGATCGCGCGCTCATGTTGGGTGCCCGGCACATCGACGTGGGGCAGGGCGACGCTGAGTTCGTGGTGCTGGCCGATCCGGAGGGCAACGAGTTCTGCGTGCTTGATCCACGCTCGGCGTACACGGACACCGGCGCGGCGGCCGCGCTCGTGCAGGACTGTCACGATCCGATGGCTCTCGGGCCGTTCTGGTCCGCTGCCACCGGGCGCCCGATCGAGACGCAGAACGAGGAGTACGTCTCGATGCGTCTGGCCGATGGCCGCGGCCCTTGGCTGGAGTTGATCCGCAGGCCTGACGCGAAGCTGGCCAAGCACCGCGTGCACATCGACATCGCTCCATTCGCCGCCGACGACCAGGTGGCCGAGGTAGAGCGGTTGATCGCGCTGGGTGCCCGGCGCATCGACATCGGCCAGGGTGACGTGCCGTGGGTGGTGCTCGCCGATCCCGAGGGCAACGAGTTCTGCGTTCTCACCGCCCGCGGCACCCGAGTCGGGTGACCACCGTGTCGGAGGCTCGACGTCGATTCGCAGACCCACCTGCAGCAGGAGAAGTACCCCGGTGCGCAGCCTGATGCGAAACGGCCGCCATCCGTGACGCGGTCGTGGCGCTCCTGCCGCCGACCGCAGGTCTGCACGATGCCGCCCCATAACGACAGGGCCTGGCTGATCGAGCATACGCTGTAGGCTTGATCGAGTTCGGCTCGAAGGCCCGCAAGCTTCCGGCTCCGCCGCATATCGTGCGGGAGTCGCTCAGCCCCGCACATGCAGGGAGCCCGGCCGTGGTTGAACCTGCTCCCCGACGAGGTGGAGCCGACGATCCTGGATTCCGAGAAGCCGGTGCTTGACCTGTGGTTCTCACTCTGGCCAAACCGACCGAACGACAATGTGCATTTGTCGCTGACGGCAGCCGGCAGCGAGACCCTTCTGCGGTTCACTCTCCTGACACCTGACGACCCACCGGACGCCAGCAAGACAGGGCACTTGCGGCGCCGCGTCAACCACCTGCTCTCGCTGATCTCGGCTACTCCTGCGGACAATGAGACCCCCGGCAACGTCCGCAACTGCCGCGGAGCGGCCAGTATCGCTCATGCCGCTGGTTCCGCGTCGTGGGAGCTCGTGTTCGGTGACGGAGTGTGGGCGCTTTGAGGAGGGGCTCCTCGGCTTCGGCGTCACCGACGGCCGCGGTCCCGGCGCGGTCCCGGCGTCGACACTCGGGGCTGTGTAGCGTGCGGGTCGTGTCGGGACGCAGGCGGAGGCCGGTTAAGCGCGGCAGGGCAGGTCGGTCAGCCGACGGTGCGCCTCCGTTCTGGCGCGATGAGAGCGCCCTGGATGCGGAGATCGTCGCGCTGGAGGACGACCCGGACGCGATGCGGTTGACCGTCAACGTGAGTGTCGTGGTCCGGGTGACGCGGGAGAAGGTGCTGGACCGGTTTGCCCGGGAGGTGTTCGCTGCGCGACGGGACGCGCTGGTGCCGGACGACTTCGCGCCGCTGGCCTACCAGGCGGCCTGCGATGAAGGGCTGGACGACGTCGCCGGCGGGCCGACCGGCCAGTTGAGGTTCCTCATCGACCCAGGCGCGATCGTCGCGGGCATCCCCGGACTCGGAGTCGAGGACACCCGCATCGAGATCGAGAAGACGCCGGCGGAGGTCGTTCGTCAGCTACGTGAGGACCACGGGTTCCTCGAGGAACCCGATGACGAGCCACCGCGGAAGCCTGCGAGCGCCGAGCCCCCGGACCTTCAGGACCTGCCCTTCTAACCCAACCCGACCGATGATTCGGCCACACCGGTCCCGGTCATGGCATGAGTGTGCTGCTTGGCGGCGGCGTCGATGCAGGACCGCAGGGTCAACCCCCGAAGATCAGGCAGCCATCGCCGGTGTCCACCGAGCCGGCGATGCTTCACCTCGGTGCGCTCATGAGTGATCGGCCATGTCGGCGGAGGATAACGGGGCTGCTAGCGTTCCCAGTGTGTCTCCGGTGTCGCGCGGTCGTGGCAAGAAGAACCGGTCCGCGCGGGGCCCTGTCGGACGGCGGGCGGGGTCGCCCGCCCGGCGGCGCACGACGTGGCCGCTCCTGCCGTGTCCGTCGCGCCCGGCCAGCTGGTCGGGCACGTGGCGGGGGCGGGCGACCTGGATGCTTCGGCACTGGACGGCATCGCCGGGGTGACGCTGGAGCGACTCACCCGGGAGCGGGCGGACACGATCCCGGGGGGCCGCGACAGGCCGTACCGGGCGGACGCCGAGCGCCTGAGCGACGAGGAGTTGTTGGGCAAGCTGCGGACGTTCGGGATCGACTTAGACCGGCCCGTGCTGGAGGCGTTGTGCCGGGAGGCCTAGGCCGGGGCCGTCGCGCACGTCGCCGCGCACGAACTCGGTGCAGCCGCCTATGCGATCAAGGCCGCTCGTGCTGCCGCGCCAGAAGGCGAGAGCGGGGCCGCCGGGCGACTCGAGTGCCAGTGGCAGCGAGACCAGCTCCCGGAGGCGATCCGCGGGCTCGTGCTTGACGACCAGAGGATGCGGAACGACATCTGCTGGTCGGTGTTCGACTGCTGAGCCCGGATCGCCGAGGTGACCTTCACCAGCGTCGACCGCTGGTTCTCGGCTTCTGGAACCTGAGACGCGGCACCATCCGCCACGGCACTATGTCGCCGGTTCGATCTAGAAGTCCCGGCGCAGTACCTCTGTTGATAACGCGCACCTCGCACTCACATAGCCGATGTCGGACATGCTGAGCGGCGGGCAGGGGATTCGGCGACGTGCTGTTCAGCCTGTGGCGCCGCGGTCCGAAGCCGGGTGACGACAAGGCTGCGCCGTGGTGGAGACCGGGTCCGGACCACACGATCCATCAGCGTCACCGGGAGCCTGGGGTCCAAGCCGCCCGTCCAGCGCACGTGTGCACTGCCCATGCAAGTGGATACTTGCGCGGAACCTGGTTCCGGGGGAAACTCATGCAAGTGGCTACTTGCGAGCGGGGCTGAAGTGTCGACTCGGGATCGAGTGATCGCCGCTGCGGCGGGGTTGTTCGCCGACCGCGGCTACTCCGGGACCACGATCGAGCAGATCGAGGCTGCGTCCGGACTATCACCGGGGTCAGGCAGTCTCTATCGGCACTTCCGGTCCAAGCGGGAGTTGCTCGAGGCAGTCGTCGCGGCCCAGCTGCTCGCAACCGCCGGCGCCGCCGAAGAACTCCAGGGCCCGCTCCCCGACAGCCTGGATGCCCGGCTTCATGCCGTGTTCACCCTCACGATCAGCCGGCTTGCACGGTCCCGAGAGCTGATCCGGATGCTGTTGCGTGAGAGCCGGACCTTTCCCGAGCTGGTCGGACGACTGCGTGACGAGGCGATGAACCACTTCCACCAGAGCCTGACCGGGTGGCTGCTCGCCCAACCCGAGCTCGACCAGAGCGATCCCGAGCGGGTGAGCCGCGTCGCCGCGGTGGCGATCGCCGCCCTGTCGCACTACTGGTTCCTCCGCGACTCCTTCGAGGTCGAACCCTACGCCTTGGAGGAGTCCGCGTTCGTCGCCACCGTCGTCGAAGTCACCCTCACCCTCCTACACCCCGATACCGAAAGGGGCTCCTCATGAACACCGCGCTGTGGACCGGGCAGGTGCTGCTCGCGTTGGTCTTCGCCGCGTCCGGCCTGATGAAGATCAGCTGGGACAAGACGCGTCTCATAGCCAGCGGGCAAACCGGCGTGCAACCGTTCCCCCAAGGGGTGATCAAGGCCGTGGCCGCCTGTGAACTCCTCGCCGTGCTCGGCCTCACCCTGCCCTGGGCCACCGGCATCGCGCCCATCCTCACCCCCCTGGCTGCCACCGGACTCGCGCTGGTCATGCTCGGCGCCATCAGCTCCCATGTTTACCTGCGCGAACCCCGCAACGTCGCGATCACCACAACCCTTCTCGTCATCAGCCTCCTGGTTGCTTGGGGACGCTTCTGAGCTCACCGCGTCCCACAACGTGCGGATCGAGGAAGCACCCTGACCAGCCTCAACGCGCAAGCCATCGCGAGCAGCGAAAGATCCCTTCCAGGGGGCGGCTCCGCTCGCCCATTGATAACCGCGTCGCCAGGTCAGAAGACGCCGCGCCGTAGCTCGTGTGGGGGCCCGGCGCGGCCTCCCGGAGAGCCGGGGGAATATCCGCTCACTTGCCGCGAGCAGCGCGGCCTTGCGCTCGTGCCGCTGTGCGCGGAGCGCACCATCGTGCTGCCGATGGGTCGCTCGCCACATCTGGACCGGCCGATGCACGGGTGCCGACCACTGTCTGGGGCTGCGGTCTTGTGGAGGCCGCGGCGTTCGAGGCGGGTGATGAGGGCCGCCTGTCGAGGGGTGCCTGTTCCTACTGTGCGAGGCGCTGTTGGAGAACGGTGAGGTCACGCTCGGCGAACTCGCGGTGTAGCCACTCTTCGTTCACCACCGCGCTGAGGCAGCGGCGTACCGGGAAGGGCTGGGACTCGGGGTACCCGGGCTCCGTCACCGGCTCGGTCGTCTCTTCGAGCCGTTGGTCCGTCAGGTCCTCAAGCACTTGGGCCACGATGGCCATCCGCTGGGCACGCACCGTAAGGATCTCGTCGAGGGAGGGCCGAGCCTCAGCGTCGTGCGGCACAAGAGGCGTCCCCGGCGGCATCTCGGTGTGTGCCAGCCCGAGTGGGTGGAATGGCGCCGGGTTCCCCAGCACTGCCCGCAGCACCCAGGCGTCCGTGGCCATGACCAGATGCCGTAGCGTCTCAATGAAGGACCACTCGCCGTCTACGCGCTCGTGCAGCATCTCCTCGGGGAGTGAGCGTGCGAACTGCACCGCCTGGTCCCACCGGCGGACCACGACCTCCCACGCCCGCCGGAACCCGTCGGCGTCCGTGGGCCTGACCAGTGGCCGCTCGGGGTCCCGACGGTCGAGCTCGGCCTCGATAAGCGGCCCGACGTCAACCCCGTTGATGGTCACGCTGTCAACCGGTGGCCTCGGCGCGGGCGAGCGCGGCGTACAGGACGCCGTTCTCGCGCACCTCGTGAAACTGCTTGGCGGGGTTGGGATCGTGGTGCCCGGCGAGGAGCCGGGTCCAGCGGCGGCGGGTGATGTCCGCGGCCAGGGTGCCGGCGACCGGCCGCAGCCGCTCGGGGGAGACGGCCTCGGCGGCCGCGGTGCGCAGGGCGGTGGTGGCCGCGGGCTCCGTTCCGGTGGCGGCGAGGACACCGTGAAGGACGTCCCGCCCGGTCCGCGACTCACCGACACCGGCGAGGGCATGGTCGACCACCCCTTGGTCGGTGGCGGTGTAGACGTCGTTGGCGTCGCGGCCGCGGGTGAGGCCGACGTAGAGGTGCGCGCGGGTCATGCCTTCGCGGGCGAGGACGTGGGCGGTGTCGACGGTGATGCCCTGGGCGCGGTGGACGGTGAGTGCGTAGCCGAGATCGACGTGGCGGTGCACGTACGCGGCGGGCAGCTGCACACCCCGCCCGCACGGGCTGCCGGTCGCTTCGTCGACAGGCTGGCCGACCGCGGTGAGGGCGAGGGAGCCGTCGCCATGGACGGCAGCGACGTCCCAGAGGGCGCCGTTGCGGACGTGGTCGCTGCTGCCGGGAACGGTTAAGCGACGATCGTTGCGCTACAGCCACCGCGACAAGCCGTGCCACGACATCCGCAGCACGCGCGCAGCTCACGGCTTCCCAAGGGACCATCGACCGGGCGCTCAAACGTCGTGGGCTATACGTGGGCTATAGAACGGTCTAGCAAGGCCTCAAAAGGTGCATTGGGGTCATTGCCATGAATGGCCACGAAGGCTTGCGTCCCTGCTAACCGCCCTCTGACCTGGACTTTTGCCTGGAGCGGGTGACGGGAATCGAACCCGCACTGTCAGCTTGGGAAGCTGATGTTCTGCCATTGAACTACACCCGCGCGGCGCCGCGCGGCGTCCGACCTGCCGAATGGTAGCAACAGCGGCGCGGGTGACGCTCACGCCCTCCAGTCAAGATCACGACGGTGATCGGCGCGAGAGTGAGCCTCTGCCTCGGCCATTGGGGCGGAACCTCACACTGCTGGCGATCATCGGTGGGTGAAGGCCGACGGCTCGCCCTGGCGGTGATCCTGACGTGTCGGCTGGCCGCCCCGCCGAGTCCATGATCGACTTCCGAATTCGGCACAACCTTGTTTTTGAGCGGGTTTGGGCCGGAGGAGGGGCAGTTGTGCAGAATACGGAAGTCGATCATGGGCGGATGCGGGCCCATTCTGGGCCATCCCGGCGACAGGAGCCGCCGGGGTGACTGGGTATAGCTGCCGGGGCACCGCAGGCAGATCCGGACGGACGGTGGGCCGCGAACAGATAGCGTGGGACCGTGCTGCTGTCCGATCGCGACATCCGCGCCGAGATCGAGGGCAAGCGGGTGGTCCTCGACCCTTACGACGCCGACATGGTCCAGCCGTCGAGCATCGATGTCCGGATCGACCGGTACTTCCGGCTATTCGACAACCACAAGTACCCGGTGATCAACCCCGCCGAGCCGCAGCCCGACCTGACCCGGCTGGTCGAGGTGCCGGTCGAGGAGCCGTTCGTGCTGCACCCGGGCGAGTTCGTGCTGGCCTCGACCTACGAGGTGGTCACCCTTCCGGACGACATCGCCGCGCGCCTCGAGGGCAAGTCCAGCCTGGGCCGTCTGGGGCTTCTCACCCATTCGACGGCCGGATTCATCGACCCCGGCTTCTCCGGGCACGTCACCCTCGAACTGAGTAACGTGGCCACCTTGCCGATCATGCTGTGGCCGGGCATGAAGATCGGCCAGCTGTGCTTCTTCCGGCTCTCCAGCGCCGCGGAACACCCTTACGGCAGCTCTGCCAACGGCTCGCGCTATCAAGGCCAGCGCGGGCCCACCGCGAGCCTGTCCTACCGTTCCTTCCACCGTACGAGGGTCTGAAGTGGCGCGCTGGGGCCGGACCCGCGCCGGGGCTGAGCGGCCGGCGGCTGACGGCGGCGGCGAGCTCCAGAGCCGTCACCTGCTGCTCGTGCCCAGCACGGTCACCGCCGAGGAGGTCGGCGACCTGCTCGCCTGCCGGGTGCCGACCGGATCCCTGGCTCAGGACGGCGAGGTCCGCTTCGGACGGGACAGTCGTCTCTGGGGACCCATCGAGCTGACCATGGAACAGGCGGTGGATGCCCAGGTGCCGATGCCGTGGACCGTGGCCTACGCCCTGGATGCCCCCGTCGAGCGCGAGGACCCCCCACCGCCCGATCTGGACGACCGGGACGGGTTCGCCCACGCCTTCTCCGATGGGCTGCCCTGGCGCGAGGAGGGTCGCGCGCTGCGCCTGCTGGTGGGCATGGCGCGCCGGCTGCACGGCGCCGTCCGGGTGGTCGGGGGTGGCATGCTTCACCCCGATCCGGAACGGGCCATCGACATCGTCGTGCACTCGCCCACCTGGCTCGACCCGGAGGTGGTGCACGGGATCGTCCTGCGCGTGCTGCCCGATGCCGAGCTGGCGGTGGACGGCGCGGACTGGGACGGACCGGACGAGCAGGCCTACACGGGCCAGCGCATCGCCGGCGACACCGACGAGGACCCCCTCGGTGCCGACGAGCTGGAAACGCTGCACGTTGCCGCCGACGAGATGGACATGCAGGCGCTGTCCGGTGAGGACACCATCGACGCATACGCGATCGTCGGCGAGGTCGGCCAACGCGGCCCGGACGGGCGGGGCCTGGACGGCGCCATCGAGGTACTCGTCCATGTCACCGAGCCGGGCGAGCCGGCTGTGGCGGGCCAGGAGTGGGCCGATTACCCCTTCGTCAGCTACGAGGTGCGCTGGGCCTGTCCGGTGCCCGAGGAGCGCGAGCGTCGCTCACCAGGAGCCGCATACCTGGCCGCGCGGGAGCGGGTCCGGCCGGTGGTCCACGCGGTCGCCGCAGCCTTGGTCGAGGCCTCCGGCGGTGTGGTCACCGACGAAGACGGCTTCCGGCTGGACCGCTACGCGCTCTGAGCGCTCCTCAAGGTGCTCCGGCCACGGCCGATGCATACCTCGTCTGTCCGGCGCGGAGGAAGGGGTGGGCGCTATCGACGAAGTCGTGGCCGAGTTCCTGGTCGAGAGCTTCGAGAACCTCGACCAACTCGACCGAGATCTGATGGCGCTCGAGCAGAGCCCCGGCTCACGCGACCTACTGGCCAGCGTGTTCCGGACCATCCACACGATCAAGGGCACCAGCGGCTTGCTCGCCTTCCACAAGCTGGAGGAGCTGACCCACGTCGGCGAGAGCCTGCTCAGCCGGCTGCGCGACGGCACGATCAGCCTCACCGATGAGCGCTCCAGTGCGCTACTCCACATGGTCGACGCCGTCCGTGGACTTCTGGCCTGCATCGAGCAGAGCGGCGCGGAGGGCGAGGCCGACCACTCCGCCGTGGTCGAGATGCTGTCCCGTCTACTCCAGGACCGTGCGGCCCCGAGCGAACCCGCGGACGGCGCTGAGGCGCCGTACCGGCCCATCGGCGAGGCCTTGGTGTCCTCGGGCGCGACAACCATGGACGCCGTTCAGCTGGCGAGGATGGAGCAGTCACTCGGTGACCGCCGCACGATCGGCTCGATCCTCGTGGAGCACGGCGCGACCACTCCGGCCGCCGTCGAGGAGGCCCTGGAAGGGCAGAGTGCACACCACAGTGCTATCGACGGGACGGTCCGGGTCGACGTCGAGCTGCTGGACTCCCTCACGCGCATGGTCGGCGAGCTGGTGCTGGCCCGCAACCAGCTGGTCTCGCGACTGGACGACGACGCCGACCAGGACTGCGCACTCGTCCGCTCCGCGCAACGGCTTTCCCTGCTCACCAGTGCCGTGCAGGAGGAGGTCATGAAGACCCGGATACAGCCGGTGGCCGCCGTTTGGAGCAGGATGCCGCGCCTCGTCCGCGATCTGGCCCGCCAGTGCGGGCGGACCGTACGACTGGAGATGGAGGGCCGCGAGACCGTGCTCGACCGCAGCGTTCTCGAGGCGATCAGGGACCCGCTGACCCACCTGGTGCGCAACGCCGTCGACCACGGCATCGAGAAGCCCGAGCAGCGGGCCGCGGAGGGCAAGCCCGAGGAGGGCGTGCTGCGGCTGCGGGCCTACCACCGGGCCGGACAGGTGCATCTGGAGATCATCGACGACGGTGCCGGGATCGACCCAGAGCTGATCGCGGCCACGGCGATCGAGCGGGACCTGGTCACGCCGGACCGGCTCGAAGGGATGACCCGGCGCGAGATCCTGCATCTGATCTTCCTTCCGGGCTTCTCGACGGCCACCGACGTCACCAACATCTCCGGCCGCGGTGTGGGCATGGACGTGGTGAAGAGCCGAATCGAGGCGATCGGCGGATCGGTCGAGGTCATGAGCAGGGTCGGTCGGGGGTCGACCTTCCGGATGACGATCCCGCCCTGGCGGCCATGAACGAACCAGGCCGAGGTCTGACGCACGAGGTGTCAGTCGCGTCCGGGCCATCCAGATCCATCCGTGCCCTGCCGACAAGGACAGGGTACCTGTGTACCGAAGTTCCGCTGGTGCACCGCACCAGACCCGCCTGCCCGCCGTACCGTCGGCCTCACCGAGGAGAGCAATGGTGGCACTTGTCGTCGGCTGCTCCGCGCTGCTCGGTCTGGTTCCGGAGAGCTCCTGCCGACCGGCGGTGGACGTCCTGTTTTGTTCCGCGGCAACGGTGTACGGCGACCGGTTGCCCTGCGTCGTCCTGACCGGAACGGGCCGCCACGGTGAGAAGGGTACGCAGGAGGTGCACGCGGCCCGCGGCGAGGTGATCGTCCAAGACGAGGTGAACGGCGCGGTCTCGCGCTCGGCCGTGGTCGGGCCCCTCGTTCGCGCGGCGGCCACGGCGCAGATCGGTCCCGATGCCCGCCGGCCCGGATCGATCGAGAGCGACCTGCCGGAGACGCCGAGATGAAGATCCTCATCACCGACGACAGCCGGGCGATGCGAATGATCGTCATTCGCACGCTGCGCCAGGCCGGGTTCGTCGGGCACGACATCGTCGAGGCCGAGGACGGCGCCCAGGCGATGGCCCTAGTCGGCTCGGAGGACCCGGACCTGATCCTCTCGGACTGGAACATGCCGACCATGTCGGGCATCGAGTTCCTCGAGGCCCTGCGCGCCACCGGCTCGTCCATCCCGTTCTGCTTCGTGACCTCCGAGGGATCGGACGGGATGCGGGACCAGGCCACTGCTGCGGGAGCGATCGGCCTGATCGCCAAACCATTTACTGCAGAAGAGTTCAACGAGGTTCTCCGAACGGTGGTGACAGCATGACCACGACGACCACGTCCCCCCTGCCCAGCCGGCACGCCGTCCGGACTCTGCTCGAAGACCTGGTCGGCCGCAACGTCGAGGTGCGGGACGCCGAGCCGGTGCCGCCCAAGGCGTCGAACATCGTCGGTGTCTACGTCACGGACAAGCTCGCGGTCGCGGCCCTGGCCGTGTTGAACATCGAGGCCGGAGCCCGGCTCGGGGGTGCGCTCGCGATGCTGCCCAGGGGGGTCATTGACGAGACGATCTCGTCCAAGGAGATGTCCCCCGCTCTGCGGGAGAGCTGCCACGAGGTGCTCAACGTGCTCTCGGCGCTGTTCAACGTGGCGGGGGCTCCACACGTGCGCCTGTACGAGATGCGCGGCCCGCACGGCACCATCCCGCAGGACGTGGCGGTCCTGAGCGCCGCGATCGGCAACCGGATGGACATCCAGCTCGGCGTCGCGGGCTTCGGGACGGGCCAGCTGTCGCTGGTCTGCCGCTGAGGCGTCGGCGCGAGGAGCAGCCGATGTCCGCACACGATGCCCCCGAGGGCCTGACGAGTGTCGGTGTACCCGCCCCGCGGGCCGCACAGTCGACCGACCTGGTCCGTCGCACTCTTGTGGTGCGTCAGGCGATCTACGACGTCTCCCGCACGGTCGTCTCCTACGAGCTCCTGTTCCGCTGTGGCATGCCGGACGAGCAGATCGGTGAGCAGGGAGCCTCGCAGCTGATCGCCACCACCTTCGGCGCGTTCGGCATCGACACCATCGCGGCCGGGCGGCCGGTGTTCGTGAACTTCACCCGCGCATTCATTACCGGCGTGATCCCGATCCCCCTCGAGCCGGCCGACGTGGTGATCGAGATCGGCGAGACGATGGTCGCCGACCACGAGTTGGTGCTCGGACTTCGGTCGCTCGTCGAAGCGGGCTACCGGATCGCGTTGAGCGGCTACCGCGGAGACGTCGGGCACGGAGCGCTGCTCGATATGGCCGACTTCGTGGCCATCGACGTGAACCAGGTGTCGGCCGGCATGCTCGGCTCGCTGGTCGAGTCGGTGCGCTCCGGTGGCGCGACGCTGCTCGCCGGCAACATCGGCGACGCCCAGACACTTCAGCGGTGCGAGGCGCTGGGCTTCGAGCTCTTCGAAGGTCCGTATCTTCAGCGCCCTAGTGTGCTCGAGGGCCGCACCCTCTCGCCGATCCAGCTGGTCTGCGTGCGGCTGCTCAACCTGCTCGGCGACGAGGAGACCCCCACCCGACAGATCGAGCAGATGGTCGGCAGCGACCCGGGTCTGAGCATGAGGCTGCTGCGGACCGCCAACTCCGCCGCCTCCGGCGCGCGCACCGAGATCACCTCTCTACGCCAGGCGATCGTGATGCTCGGGCCGCGCCGGCTGCGGGCCTGGGTGGTGCTCACGCTGCTCGAGGGCGGGGCCACGCGGAATCGGACCGACGAGCTGTGGAGCATCCTGGCCCGGGCGTTCGCCTGCCAGCGGCTCGCGCCGCGCGAGCCCGAGCTTGCCTACACGGTGGGACTGCTCTCGGGCTGCGCCGACCTGCTCGGCGTCGATGTGGACGCCGTCGCCGCGGGCGCCGGGGTGGGCGCGCAGACCCGGGCCGCGCTGACCCAACGGGTGGGGCAGGCGGGCGCCGCGCTCGCCGCCGTGCTCGCCCACGAGGCGGACGACGTGGAGGCGGTCACCGCGACCGGTCTGGTGCCGTTCGACGTCTCCCGGGCGTACCTGGAGTCGCTCGGGGAGTCACTCACCGTGGTCCACGGGCTGGGCGACGGCTGACCTCCTCCTCCCCCGGCACTCCCCCGCCTGGGCACGGCGTGACGTTGTGCCCGCTAGACGGGCACGGCGTGACGTTGTGCCCATCAACCGGGGCGGGCATGGCGTGACGTTGTGCCCGCTAGACGGGCACGGCGTGACGTTATGCCCATGTGTGGTGTGCCTATCAATCGGCGGTCAGGTCGAGGCGAGGCCGCGCTCGACGGCGGCGATCAGCTGGGGTCGCAGCTCGGCGGCGGGGATGATCGCGTCCACCGAGCCCACCCGAACGGCCCGCTCGATCGAGTGGACGGCGTCGAACTCGGCGGCGACCTCGCGCAGCTTCTCGGCCCGGACGGCAGCTCGCAGCTCGCCCAGCTCCGTGCGCTGACGAGCCCGCTCCACCTCGCCGGCGCTGGCCAGGAACCGTTCCAGCGCACGGACTCTCGGGTCGGCCGAGGTGCGGGCGTCGACTTCGGCAGTGAACACCACGCCGGCCGCCGGGGCGCCCCCGATCACCGAGGCGAACGAGCCCTCGACGGCGAGCACCTGCATCCGGTCGTTGAGGGTCTTGGAGAAGACGACGAACGCGCCGCCGTGGTACCGCGAGACCACGCAGAACACGATCGGACCGGCGAAGTTCACCACGGCCCTGCCGATCTCGGCCCCGTACTCGAGCTGCAGCCGGCTCATCGACTCCGGCGAGCCGTCGAAGCCGGACAGGTTGGCCAGCACCACCAGCGGCCGGCTGCCGCTGGCTGCGTTGACCGCGCGGGCCGTCTTCTTCGACGATCGCGGGAACAGCGTCCCCGCGGTCCAGGAGTCCGGACCGTCGGTCGGCGGGAACCCGCGCCGAGCAACGGGTCTGGACTCGATGCCAAGCAGGCAGACCGGGTACCCGCCGAGGTGGGCGTCGAAGACCACCGCGGTGTCGGCGTCCGCCATGTCGGCCCAGCGCTCCAGGGTCGGGTGGTCGGCGTCAGCTACCGCTCGCATCAGCGAGCGGATGTCGAAGGGCTTCTTTCGCTCCGGGTTCGCGGTGGGCGAGAAGATGTCGCCGATGGTGGTGAACTCGCCGGTTCCCGAACCGGACCGGGCATGGGGGGACTGGCGTACGTCTCGGTCCCGCGGGTCCGTGCTCGGCAACGGCCGTGCCACCTTCTCACCGGGCGCGAGGTAGCTGTGTGCGTAGTGCGCGAACAGCACGTCCACGGCGCTGGCCAGGTCGACCGCCCAGTACTGGGCCTGGCCGTTCGGTCCCATCACCCGGTCGTAGCCGCCTATGCCGAAGTTGTCCTCGGCCGAGACCCCGCCGGAGTAGTCCAGCGACGCCTTGCCGGTCAGCACCATGGCGCTGTCCGGGGTCATCACCAGGATGCCCTTGGTGTGCATGAGCATCGTCGCCTCGGCGTTCCAGTACGGCTGGGCGCCGACGTTGATCCCGGTCACGATGACGTTGATCTCGCCGCCGTCCTGGGTGAACTCGATAATCCGGCGCAGGGCCCGGGCCACCCAGTCCATGTTCTCGCTGCCGCTGTCCATCGAGATCCGCGCCCCGGCCGACAGGGCGAACCACTCCACCGGGACGCCCATCTCCTGCGCCAGGTCGAGGGCGGCGATCACCCGCGCGCACTCGCCCTCGGCGACGGCGCCGAGCGCCTTGGTCGGGTCGCCGAGCAGGACGACGCGGCGCATGCCCTCGGGAAAGCGCTCGGACGGCGTGCTGGCCACGCCGACGACGATCCCGGCTCGGTTCTGTCCGGCGGGCCGGTCCACCGGGACCAGACGGGGTCGTGCCTGAGGTCTGCCGTCGAGTGACTCGGCCAGGTCGTGCTCGACGAACTGCCCGCCGCCCTCAGTGAGCAGCGGGACCACCTCGTAGGGGTAGACCGTGCCGCGGCGCCGAGAACGAAGGACCTTCTGCGCGTAGTCGTCCAGGGGTCTGAGCCGCTCGGTCGGTGGCCCGCTGAGCGCGACCTCGACCCCTGACCCGGGCTGGTAGGAGAACCGCGCCGAGATCGCGATCGGGTCGCCGTCGCGTCGGGCCACCCGGCCCTGGGCGACCACCTCCTCGATCCCGGCGCCCACCGTCAGCGGGGCGATCGTGGTCTTCAGCGCGGTGAGCTGGGAGACCTCGGTGGTGATCAGCGGCCAGATGTGCAGCCAGACGTGGTTCATGTCGAGGCTTACCCGGTCGGCGCCACCTGCGACGGCCGTGGCGGAGGTGCGCGCGCGACGGATCGCCTCCAGGCAGCTGGCCACCGCCCGCTCGGCCTGGGGCAGGCCACTGACCCGGCCCTCGCCGTCGCGCACCACGGTCAGCTCGCGCACCTGGGCCATCGCCACCAGCCGGACGTCGGAGGCGTTGTCCGGGGCGACGCAGCGGTAGAGCAGCACGTCACTCGGCGAGTCGAGCCGGGTGATGGTGAAGTCCCGCAGGCGCCACAGGTCCAGGCGCCGGCCGACCATCGGGTGCAGCCCGCGGACCAGGACGTCTTCGACCACGCCGTTCGCGTTCTCGGGCGCCGGGCGGAACGTCATGTTCCGCACCGGTCCCGAGCCCGCGCACAGTCCCACGGTCACCCGTCGCGCACGGCCCGCGAAGCGCACCGCGGATAGCGTCTCGACCAGGACCGTCTTCGCAGCCTCGTCGTCGGCCGGCGCCTGCGGCCAGTCCAGGTACAGATCCACGACCGAGGCGTGCCCGGTCGGCGCAGCGTCGATCTCGCCGTCCAGCAGCTCGGCGATCCGGGCCAGCTCGGTCATCCGGGCAACGGTGCTGATCAGGTGACTGGGACGATCGTCGAGCACGTAGTCCGCGGTGACCATCGGCCGGTCGCCGACCCGACGGCTGGCGAGGTTGTGCAGCGTGTACTCGCGGTAGTGCCGGCGGGCCAGCACCTCGAGCATCGGCTCGACGGCCGCGACGTCCTGCTCGAGTCGCTCGGCCAGGAAACGGACCAGCGGCTCCGGGCTGGCCACCAGCTTCTCGACCTGCTCCTCGTAGTCGGCGGCTCCGGGATGGTCGGCCAGGTAGTGCAGCTGCTCGCGGACCTTGGCGTAGACGAAGTCGCGCGCCGCCTCGGTCAGCGGCGCCTCGAACCAGCGATGCCGCGCGCTGCGGGCCAGGTCGCCGATGCCCGGATAGCGCAGCTGCGTGGCGTGCACCAGCTTGTTCAGGACATACCGCGAGCGCCGGGCCAGGGCGTCCTTCGGTGTTGCCTCGCTCAGCCACGGCTCGATCAGCGCGCTCAGCGCCGGCACATGTGCGTGGGTGTGCTGCTGAGCGAGGAAGACCCGGAACACGGCCTCCTCGAGGGCTTCGGTGCGGTCCAGTCCGGTGATGCCGTAGTGCGCCAGCACCCGAGTGAGCCGGGCGCGGAAGTCCTGCGGCAACCTGGCCCGGTCGACGTCGAGCGAGTGCAGGTAGGTGTGCAGGTACTCGCGAGGGCTGTGGACCGCGGTGTTCGAGCCGTCGCCCGCAGGGCCTCCGTCGCCTGCCTGCGGGCGGTTGCGGGTCAGCTCGCACAGGTCGGCGAACACCTCGAGGACGCCGAGCTCGGCAGTGAACAGATCGACGTACCCGCCGGTCTCCGGATCGCCGGACTCGACCAGGTGTCGGCCGCGCAGGCGCAGGTACTCGGCGACCAGCCGCCGTCCGTGTTCCGGCGCCACGTCGAAGCCGAGCAGCAGGTTGCGCAGGTCGCCGAGGGCGCTGTGCGCGCGGTGGTGTCCCGAGGGCGTTCCGGACGGCGCTGGCAGCTCCACCGGCGACCCCGCGGGCGTCTCGGCAGGAGCGCCGTCCTCCTCCAGCGGCTCCAGGGTGAGCAGCGGCTCGCCGGTCCCGACCTGGCCCCCGGCGGAGACCAGTACCTCGCGGACCCGCCCCGGGTACGGCGCGGGCAGCACGGTCTCCATCTTCATGCTTTCGAGGACGGCGACCGGCGTCCCGGTCTCGACCCGGTCGCCTGCGGCGACGGGCAGCGAGACGACCAGCCCCGGGGCCGGCGAGCGGACCGCGCCCCCCTCGTCCTTGGTGATCCGGTGGGCGACCGCGTCGACCTCGATCAGATGGGTCGCGGCGTGGGTCGCGGTGACCACCCGGTGGCTCACGCCGTCCACCTCGAGGCGGCCCGCGTAGTCGCCAAGACGTTCCAGCGCGGCCTCGACCTGGGCGCCGTCCACTCCCACCCGGTACCGGTGTGGTCCCACCTTGGCAACGGCGACGGTGTGGGTCCGCCCTCGTAGGCCGAGCTGGAACTCCCGGCCGGGCTCGTGCTGAGCCTGCGGTCGGCCGCCGTGGGCGGAGGCCAGGAACCGCCACCTCTCCTCGCGCTCGGTCTCGTCGTAGGCGTCGATCCCGGCGGCGACCAGCGCGACCCCGGCGCCCCGGTGGTTCACCAGACCGCCGCGGGTACGTTCCCGGTCGATCCAGCCGGTGTCGGCCCACTCCGGCGTCCCCCGGGTCACCTCCGGGCGGTCCAGCAGGTGCAGGATGAACGACTTGTTCGTGGTGCCGCCCTCGATCACCACCGTGGTGTCCTCCAGGGCACGGCGTAGCCGGGCCAGAGCCTGCTCCCGGGTGCCGCCGTAGGCGATCACCTTGGCGATCATCGAGTCGAACTCGGACGGGATGGTGTCGCCCTCGGCGACGCCGGTGTCGATCCGCAGCCCCGGTCCGGTGGGCAGGCGCAGCAGTGCGATCCGCCCCGGTGCGGGGGCGAAGTCGCGGTCGGGGTCCTCCGCGTTCACCCGCGCCTCGACGGCGTGACCGGCCTCGGCGGGCGGCTCGCCGTCCAGCCGCCCCCCCGCCGCCACGTGGAGCTGGAGGGCCACCAGGTCGACCCCGGTGGTCAGCTCGGTGACCGGGTGCTCGACCTGCAGCCGGGTGTTCACCTCGAGGAAGGCGAACGTACGTTCGGCAGGCTGGTAGAGGAACTCCGCGGTCCCCGCTCCCCGATACCCGACGGCGAGGGCGAGGCGAGCGGCGGACTCCTTGAGCAGGCCCACCTGCTCGGCGTCCAGCACCGACGAGGCCGACTCCTCGATCACCTTCTGGTTGCGTCGCTGCACCGAGCAGTCCCGCACTCCCAGCGCCCATGCCGTCCCCTGGCCGTCGGCGATCATCTGGACCTCGACGTGCCGGGCTCCGGTGACCAGCCGTTCCAGGAACACCACGCCGCTGCCGAAGCTCCGCTCGGCCTCCTTGCGGGTGCGGTCGAACACCGCGGCCAGCTCCGCGTCGCTGGTCACCACCCGGATCCCGCGCCCGCCGCCGCCCGCCGCGGCCTTGAGCATCAGGGGGTAGCCGATCGCCCGCGCGTGCTCGATCGCGACCGCCACGTCGTCCACCGGGCCGTTGCTCCACGCCGCCACCGGCACGCCGGTCTGTTCGGCGAGGAGCTTCGCCCCGATCTTGTCGCCGAGAGCGCGCATCGCCTCGGGTGAAGGGCCGACGAAGGTGACGCCGATCTTCTCGCACAGCTCGGCGAACGTCGGGTCCTCGGCGACGAAACCCCAGCCGACCCACGCCGCGTCGGCGCCGGTCTCGACCAGGGCGCGTTCCAGTACCGCGTGGTTGAGGTAGGGACGGGACGCCGCCGCTCCGATCGGGTAGGCGTGGTCCGCCTCGCGGGCGAACATCGCGGTGCGCTCCTCGTCGGCGTGCAGCGCGACACTCTCGATCGTCGTCCCGGTGCGGGCACTGAGCTCCCGGACGGCGTGGATGAGGCGCATGGCCGCCTCGCCACGGTTGACGATCGCCACTCGGTGAAGCTGCCGCACAGCCACCTCCACGGACGTAACGGTGCGCCGTTCGACGGGGGCGCCCTCTTGCCGGTCCGCGCGGCCGGCAGCCAGCCGGAAAGTAGGACCCAGGTCACACCCTAGGAGTGACTGCCCGGTAGCGGTACCGGCCCGAGCCGGACCCGTGCGACGCGGTCGTGGTGGTCCGTGCCGGTCAGGGACGGGGCGGGCGCTGGCTCGAGTTGGTCTCGTCACTCGGCGCCGCGGCCTCGAGCTCGGCCAGCGCCGCGGCGATCGCCTGGTCGCGGCGGGCTCGCGCGGCCAGGGCCCCGGCTCGTTCGTAGCCGTTGATGATCTTCATCAGCACCGAGGCGCCGACCACGCACCCGGCGGCGACGATGCCACCCCGCCCGAGCGCGGTGACCAGGTCGATGTCGCCGCGCTGGACGAGCGCGTACAGCGGCGGCCCGGCGACCAAGGCCGCCAGGCCGGCGCCGATCCGCATCGTGCTCATGCCCCGGCGGGGTTCGCCGCCTCGAGCTGAGCGCAGAGCAGGGCCGTCCAGGTCATGCGGTCGATCGGGATGCCGTCCAGGCGGGTGATGGGAACGCCGAGCTGCAGCGGCTGCATCGGGGCGGCCGCCTCACCGAGGCCCTCGATCGCGATCGCGTCGACCGAACCCAGGTCGTCGAGCCGGGTCTGGGCCGCCTCGAGACCCTTCGCCGCCTCGACGATGACGATCACTGCGCCGGCCCCCACCGTGGCCAGGCTCTCCACGACCATCGCCGGGTCGGTGTCGGCCTGCGCCTCGACGGCGACGACGCAGGTGCCCAACCGGGCCGCCCTGGTCAGCGCAGCGGCGCGCTCGGCGCCGAGCACCGCCGGCACCTCGACGACCGGACGGGGGCTGTCGTCGGTGGCCAGGTCCACCGCCACACGGTGGGCCTCGAGCCGCAGGCTCTCCGCGGGCCCGACGACGCCGACCACGGGCGTCTGCGCGTCGATGTCGACCTCGGGGAGCATCTCCAGTGCCTGCCAGACATCGGCGTAGCGGTCGCCGCCGCGTAGCCGGCGGATCCAGGCCGGAGGAACGCCGATCTGGCGCAGCACGGCCCGGTCCGCGGCCAGCCGGCCGGTGTCCGCGCCGACCGGGTGCGGCGCCGCGGCACGGCGCGGCAGCGGGATGGCCCGGGCGGACTCGACCGTGGTGACGCTCATCGGTGCCGGTTCGCCGGCCACGGCGTCGACGGCCGAGGCGAACGCCTCGTCGAGGGCCTGCTGGGCGTCGCGGCGGATCGCCTCGACCAGGTCGCTCGCCTGCGGGTCGTCCTCGTGGTCGTCCTCGTGATGGTCGCCCTCGTCCGGCTCGATGTGCCCGTGAACCTCGTGGACGTAGCCGGTCTCGCTGGCCTCGTGGGTCTCGCTGGCCTCGTGGACTCGCTGGCCTCGTGGACGTCGCCGGCCTGGTGGGCCTCGTCGGCGTCGGGCATCAGGAGTGGTGCGTCGTCCGCCGCCTGGTCCGTCTTCGGGTCGAGGTGCGATTCCCTGGCGGCGTACGCCGCGTCCAGCTGCTCGACGACCGACCAGGCCGTCTCGGCGGCGATCGGCTCGGGGATCAGGTCCGTATCGTGCCCCAGTCCCCAGGACGCCTCGGACCCCCAGCCGTCGAAGGAGTGCGCAGCGTGTGCTCCGTCACCGGCCGATCCGGCCCGGGACCGCAGCTGCTCGAGCAGCGCAGTGAACTCCGGGCGTGCGCCGGAGGAGGTGCTGTCGGCCATCTGGTCATTGTGCGACCCATTGCGAGGGAATCCCGTCACCATGTGTGACTGTGTCGGCACGAAGTGCCAATGACCTGACGCTGAAACCATCCCCTGTTCGGCGGAACGCGGCCGCTGCCACTTCTCGCCCGTACCGATGGGCAACGCCAGCTCGGGGGAGTCCCACGAGCGGCCGCGGCGGCGGGCAGGCATCGCGTGCCGCCCGCTCACGCCGTCCTCGTGGACGACGGCGTAGACCGCAGCGTAGGCGGCCGTGTACGCGGCGGCGGCGATCTCGGCCTCCCGCGCAGAGTCCAGCGCCGGCCGCTGGTCCTCGAACCCGCGACGCTGCAGGGGCACCCGGAAGACCGGGTCGCTCGGCGCCGCCAGCGGCTGGCCGGCGATGCTCCGCGAGACACCACGCTCCGCGGCGACCACTGTGCTGAGCTCGGCGCCCGGCCGGTCGGGCCGGTCCGGGACGCCGGTGGCCACCTGGTCGCTGATCCGACCCGGGTCGCCGGACGACTCCTCGGTGTGGTCGCGGGTCACGACCCCTGTGCTCACCTGGACGGCGGCGACCTCGCGCTCGGGCTGGGCCTCGACCTCGAGCATGGCCTCGGCCTGGGGCTCGGCCTGGGCCTCGGCCTCCGCCTGGGCCTGGGGCTGGGGCTCGGGCTGGGGCTTGACCTCGGGCTCGGCCTCCCGCTCGCTCTCGGCGTCTGCTTCCACGTCGAGCTGGGCCTCGGCCGGCTTCAGCCTCGCCTCCGGCGGCATCGATGCCGGGTCATCCTGGGCCATGTCGGCGAGGTCCCTCGCCTGGTCCACGGCTTCCGAGATCTGGGCGCTGAACGCGTTGCGGGCCGCCTCGAAGACCTGGCCGAACGGTGCGAAGCCGGGCGTTGCCCGCTGCGCCTCCCCGCCCGGCGATTCGTGCCCGCCCGCCGATCCCTCCTCGTCCGGACCGGATCGTTCCTCGGCCGCGATCAGCCGCTCGGCCACGCTGAGGCCGCTCGGCTGGTCGGGCACGGTGTCGAGGCTCGCCGAGTCGACGAACCGCTCGAGCCGGCGGCGCAGTAGGGCCTGGGGGGGCGCGACCGGTCCGTCGTGGGCATCGGTGACCGGCGTGGCCGGTGCTTCGGTCAGATCGCCGTCCAGGTCTCCCGGCGCCAGCACGGGCGCCGGTTCGCCGTCCGGTGTGCCGTCCCCGTCCCCGTCCCCGACCCCGACCGCGGACTCCCCCGTGGGCAACGCGCCGTCCGGCACCTCGATCGCGACTTCGAAGCGCTCCCGGGCGAAGAAGCCCATCACCCCGCCCTGGCGGACCTTCTCAGCCCGCAGGATGCGGGCCATCGGCCCGCCCTCCTGCCGAGCACGGATCAGCAGCTCTTCGAGGTTGTCACCCTCAAGCAGCAAACTCGTGGCCACGGCTCACCTGCCCCACGGTCTCGATCGAATCGACCCCGGCGGTCTCGGCGAAGCCGACCACCGCGAGTTGGGGGAGGGTCCCCCGGATCAGTCGGCGCAGGGGCAGCCGCAGCGGCCCCGCCACCAGGAGCACCGGCGTCACCCCGGCGTTCTCGGCACCGTTCATCAGCGCCGACAGGTCGTTCACCAGCCGGTTGCCGACGATCGGGTCGATGGCGATCACCACGCCCTGCTCGCTGGCCCGCAACCCCTCGGCCAGCTCGGTCTCCAGCTGGGTGTCGACGGTGATCGCGTGCAGCACGCCATCGGTGACGTACGGGCTGGTCAGTGCCGGACCGAGGGCCGCCCGGGCGGCCTCGAGCAGAGCGTCCGGGTCGGTCGTCTGCCGGGCCCGCTGGCCGATGCCCTCGAGCACCCGCCCGAGGTCACGGATCGAGACCTGCTCGTCGAGCAGGGCCTGCAGTACCCGCTGGACGGCGGACAGCGGCAACAGGCCGGGCACCAGCTCCTCGACCGCGGCGGGGCGTTCGCCCTTGAGCACCTCGAGCAGCTCGCGGGTGTCGTCGAGGGAGAGCAGCCGTGAGGCGTGCCGGCGGACCATCTCGGCCAGGTGCGTGGTGACTACCGCAGCGCGCTCGACCAGGGTGGCCCCGGCCAGCTCGGCGGTGGCCCGGTGCTCGGTCGGCACCCACACCGCGGGCAGGCCGAACACCGGCTCGGTCGTCTGTCGTCCGGGCAGGTGGTCCTGGGTGTCGCCGATGGCGAGCAGGTGGCCGGCGGGGGCTTCGCCTCTCGCTGCGGCCACCCCACCGACCCTGATCTCGTAGCTGCCCGGGGGCAGCTGCGCGCCGTCCCGGGTTCGGACCGGCGGGAGCACCAGCCCGAGGTCGAGCGCGGTCTTGCGCCGCAACGCCCGTACCCGGTCGAGCAGGTCGCCGCCGCGGGCCGGGTCGACCAGGTCGACCAGGTCGGGGGCGAGCAGCAGCTCCAGCGGGTCGACCTTGAGGGAGTCGCTGAGCGGGTCCGCGGTGGGATCGGCGCCCTCGGGAGGTATGCCGGGGGCGGCCGGCAGCGCAGGGGCGTTGGAGGGCGTCGGTGGGCGGGCGCCGCCCGTCTCGTCGGACGATCGCGTCGAGGCGAGCAGGAGCAGCCCACCGGCGATCATGAACGGCACCTTGGGCATGCCCGGCACCAGGCAGAGCGCGATCAGCGCGCCCCCGCCGACCTGCAGCGCCTCGCGGTGACGGGTGAGCTGGGAGACCAGGTCGTTGCCGACGTCGCCGTCGCTCGTCGCGCGGGTCACGATCACGCCGGTGGCCACCGACATCAGCAGGGCCGGGATCTGGGAGACCAGGCCGTCCCCGACCGAGAGCAGGCTGTAGGTGGTGATCGACTCACCGGGGGACAGCCCCCGCTGCAGCATGCCGACGGCGAACCCGCCCAGCAGGTTGACCAGGGTGATGATGATCGCGGCCATCGCGTCACCCTTGACGAACTTGGTGCCACCGTCCATGGCGCCGTAGAAGTCGGCCTCCGCGCCGATCTCCTTGCGCCGCCGGCGGGCCTCGTCCTCGTCGATCAGGCCCGAGTTGAGGTCGGCGTCGATGGCCATCTGCTTGCCGGGCATCGCGTCGAGGGTGAACCGGGCGCCGACCTCGGCGACCCTGGCGGCACCGTTGGTCACCACGGTCAGCTGGATGATCACCAGGATGGCGAACACCACGAGGCCGATCACCAGTGATCCGCCGATGACGATGTGGCCGAACGCTTCGATCACCTTGCCGGCGTAGCCGTCGCGCAGCACCAGACGGGTGGAGGAGACGTTGAGGGCCAGCCGGAAGATGGTCGCCACCAGGACCACGGTCGGGAAGACGGCGAACTCCAGTGGATGACGCACCTGCATGGCGACCAGGAGCACGAGCAACGAGATGGCGATGTTGAAGGCGATGAGCACATCGAGCAGAGCGGCCGGCAGCGGCACCACCATCATCACCACGACGATGACCACGATGATCGGCACGGCCAACCGAGCTACGCGGCTCGAAGCCATCGCCGACCTCCCGTGGAGTCGGTGCCGCGCCCAGGTGCGGGAGCGGGGCGCCGTCGTCCAGGGCGCGTGGTCAGGGAGCCGTCCGTGGCCTTCTGGGCACATCGGACGCCGCAGCGCCGACCTTGAGCGCCGACCCCCCTCCGGGATGGGCACAACGTCACGCCGTGCCCGCCAGACGGGCACGGCGTGACGTTGTGCCCATGTCTGGTGCGGCGTGCCCGGGTCTGGGAAGGTGCGCAACCGCTCATGCGCGCTCGGTCCCCGCCGACAGGCCGGAGAAGGAGGGCATGAGCATGCGGGCCATCAAGACGATCAGCCTCGCCGCGGTGCAGCTCGTCGCGTTGGGCTACCTGAGCATTGTGGTCAGCCTGCTCTTCTGGTCGCACGCTCCGCAGCTCATCGGCTGGCAACCCCGGGTGGTGCTGACCGGGTCGATGCTCCCGTCGATCCAGCCGGGGGACGTCTCGGTGATCGGACCGGCTCGGGTCGGCCCGGCCACGTTGCCCACGGGCCGCGTCGTGCTGGTCCGTGACGACTCGATGACGAGCGGGTTCTACCTGCACCGCATCGTTGGCTATGACGACTCGGGACGTTTGATCACCAAGGGTGACGCCAATGCCGGAAACGACACCAACCCGGTTGCGCCGCAGGCGGTTCGCGGTCAGCTGCGGCTCGTCGTCCCACTGGTCGGCCGGCCTGTGCTGTGGCTGCAGCACGGGGACTACCTGCCGATCGCGTTCCTCGTCGTGGCCACGTGGGTCACCCTCGTCGTCGTGCTCGGTGGACGCCGCCTCGTCCCGCGCGAGGGTCCGCAGCGTCCGGTGCTGTAGAACCACCTCCGACGCCGCCCTGGGGCGAGCTGCTCGGTCAGGGCCGCCTGGGTCAGGTGGGCATGTTCCTGCGCTGGAAGACTTCGATCTGCGCCACTGCCGCCGGTCCGCTCACGCCCAGCCGGACGAGCTGGCCGCGCCCGTCCAGCCCCACCATCTCGCGCATGGGCAGGCCTGAGGCGGTGCGGTTGCTTGACCTGGCGAGGGTCGTCCATAGCCGACCGTTGCCGATCTTGAGGCTCCACACGGCCGTTCGCCGCTGTCGCCCACAGGATGCGTACCCGGTCGACGTTCTCAGGTGCACTCCGACGCAGGTCAGCGGGCACCGGCCCTGGCCCGCCGGTCCTGCCGCGCCCGGCGGGCCCGCATCGCCGACTTCGCCGGCAGCTCAGGCAGTTTCGCGCCGAACGTGCTCGGACGGCGCGCGCTCGCCGTCCGGCCCGGCCTGCCGGCCGCCATGACGAAGGCGAGGATCCGGGCCACCGCCGCGTAGAGCTCGGCCGGGATCTCGTCGCCCAGGTCGCAGACCCGGTACAGCAACCGGGCCAGCGGCTTGTCCTCGACCACCGGCACCCTATTCTCCTTGGCCTTCTCGCGGATCTTGAGGGCCAGGGAGCCGCTGCCCAGCGCCACGACCCGCGGGGCGCCCTTGGTCCGCTCGTACTTCAGCGCCACCGCGATGTGCGTCGGGTTCACCAGGACGACGTCGGCGTCGGTGACGGCGCTGAGCATCCGGTTGCGGCTCATGGCCATCTGCTTGGACCGGATGGCGCTCTTGATCAACGGGTCGCCCTCGGACTGCTTGGCCTCGTCCTTGATCTCGCGCGGGGTCATCTTGAGCTTCTTCATCACCGTGTGCCGCTGGTAGGCGTAGTCGGCCAGGGCCAGCACGAGGCCGGCGGCGACGGCGGTCCAGAGCAGGATCAGCACCCCGTTGCGGGTGCGCTCCATGATGACCGACAGCGGCATGGTGCCGAACCCGACCAGCTGGGGGATCATGTTTTGACCTGTGGCCCAGACCGCCGCGGCGATCACTATCACCTTGACCAGCGCCTTGAGCGCCTCCCAGGCGGCCTTCGGACCGAGCATCCGCTTCAGCCCCGAGATCGGGTTGAGCTTCTTGACGTTGGGTTTGAGGCCCTTGCCCGAAGGGAAGACGCCCTGCGCGGCGAACCCGAGCACGGCACCGGCGGCGGTCGCCAACGAGAAGGGGGCGATGGTCATCAGTACCGCGGTCGGCACCTCGGCCAGCACGGCGAGCGCGCGCTCCGGCCGGGGGTCGGCGGCGACCTCGGGCAGATGGGCGACGAGGTCACGGAACTGCACGGACAGCGTGGTCATGGTGCGGGGGAGCAGCGCGGCGCCCGCCGCGAGGGAGATCCAGGTCGCGGCGTCCTGGGTGCGTGGGAAGTTCCCCTCCTTGCGCGCCTCCCGAAGCCGCTTGGGGGTGGGTTTCTCGGTCTTGCCGGCATCGTCGGCCACGGTTCACCCCCCGCCGGCGGCGCGGACCAGGTCGAGCATGGTGATCACGGCGTGCTCCACGCTGCGGCTCAGCGCCTCGGGCAACCGGGTCAGCACCAGACCGCCGAGCAGCAGAGTGAACACGATCTTCAACGGGAAGCTCAGCGCGAACGGGTTGATCGCCGGTGCGGCCCTGGTGAGCAGGCCGAGGGCGACGTCGGCCACCAGCATCGCCGCGATCACCGGGGCGGCGATCTGGATCGCGCTGAGGAACAACACCGCCACGTCACCGGTCACAGCCCGGGCCACCTGCTCGAAGTCGAGCAACGGAGCGGCGCCCACCGTCATGGTCCGGGCCAGGCCGTGCAGCACCATCAAGTGGCCGCCGGTGGTGAACAGCACAGCCGCCGCGGTCAGCTGGTGCAGCCGGCCGAGCACCGAGCTCTGCACCATGAGCATCGGGTCGAGGGCGACGCTCAGCGTGAAGCCGCCGACCAGGTCGAGCAGCTCGCCGACGCTCTGGATCGTGGCGACGGCGATCAGCACCAAGAAGCCCAGGGTCAGCCCGACCATCACCTCGGTGACGCTGGCCAGCAGCATGCTCGCCGACCCGAGCTCGGGGGCCCGGGCCTGGGTCGGCCCCGACAGTGGCAGAGCCAGTGCCACGGCCAGGCCGACCCGAGCCCGGGCGGGGATGTTGCGGGCGTTGAACGGCGGGGTGACCAGGACGAACGCGGCAGTGCGGGCCAGAGCGAGCAGGTAGCCCGCAAGGGCGCTCTCGGCGAGGCCGAGCTGCAGTCCGTTCATGTCACCTCGGGCCCCACCGGGGTCAGCCCAGAGCAGACCGGACGGCGGGTTGCACCATCGCGAAGGCGGTCACCACGGCCTGGCCACGACGTTGCTGGCTCAGGCTCGCCTCGACCCCGATGAGGCCGACGATCCGACCGCGGTCGTCGAGGGCCTGGAGCAGTGCCTCGGTGTGCCCGCCGCCCCGGCTGATGCAGCGCGAGCCGGGGCTCTCCATCTGCTGGACGACGCCGGTCTGGTGGTTGCGGAACACCTTGCGCCCGTCCTTGGCCGGGTTCGCCGCGTAGTACGAGGAGTACCAGGTCTTCTTGTTCGCGGCGGTGACGTACTTGCCCTGCATGCAGATCCCGTTCCTGCACAGGTTGTAGTCGGCGTAGCTGAAGCCGACGTTGGTGTACCTGGTGGGCTGGCCGTAGGCGTTGCTCGCGTAGGGACCGTAGAGCCGCTCGGCGGCGTAGATCGCCTTGATCCCGACCGCGCGGCCGAGCCCCTGCTTGGACCCCAGCCCCCAGCCCCGGTCGGCGCGGCTCTTGCCGATCAGGGTCAGGCCGGCGACGGACCTCTGGCTGGTGTTGACCCGCCACTTCTCGACCGAGCTCTTGCTCCAGCGGATGGTCAGCACGCCACGGGAGACCCAGAACCTGCCCGACATCTTCTTTCCGCGCCGTCCGCTCTGGAAGCCGACCGGGGTGCGGATCGGACAGTTGTGCAGGCAGCCGCTGGTGGTGTACCCGCTGCCGGGCTTGGTCCAGTAGCCCTGGTTCTTGCCCTTGATCATGTTCTGCCGCCAGGTCCAGTACTCCTGGGTGACAACGCCGGTGCTGCGGAACTGGTACTGCGCCACCCGGACCGTGATCTTGTTGACCGGGCCGGTCATGGTGCTCACCACGAAGGCGGGCCGGCCTCCGGGCAGGGCGATCGCCGCCTGCGCCGGAGCGGCGGCGGTGAGCAGCCCGCCGACCAGCCCGCCGACGCTCGCCAGGACGGCGACGGGTCGCAGCCGGGCTCGGCGTCGAGCCAGCTGTCGAGGGGGCTGGGTGGTCGGGATGGTCAGGGTGGTCGGGGTGGTCAGGGTGGTCGCGGTGTTCCGGTGCCTGATCCAGCTGCGCATGCGGTGCTCTCCCCGGTGCGACGACATGGTGGTGATCTCTTCGTCGGCACCGGGCGTGGCCGCGTTGAGGGCTCGCGCGTGTGACGTCAGCCGGCGAGCAGCCGGGGGACCATGTCGAACAGCTCACGGGTGAACGACTCCAGCACTCGCAGCGCCCACGCGCCGGTCACCACCAGCACCAGGGCCGAGGCGGCCAGCTTGGGCAGGAAGGTAAGGGTCTGTTCCTGGATCTGGGTCGCCGACTGGACGATCGACAGCAGCAGCCCGACGACCAGGGTGGTGATCAGCACCGGGCCGGCGATCTTGGCCGCGGTGAGCAGTGCCGCGGCGACGATCTGGATGATGGAGTCGGACATGGGTCGGCCTCCCGGCTACCGGTAGGTGCCCAGCAAGGTGGTCACGATCAGGGTCCAGCCGTCGACCAGCACGAAGAGCAGCAGCTTGAACGGCAGCGACACCAGCGCCGGCGGCAGCATCACCATGCCCAGTGACATCAGGATCGCGCTGACGACGATATCGACCACGAGGAACGGGATGAACACGACGAACCCGATGATGAAGGCCCCGCGCAGCTCGCTGATCACGAAGGCCGGCACCAGGGTGCGCAACGAGACGGCCTCGCGGCTCGTGGGCAGCGGCTGATCCGCCGCCTTGGTCATCAGCGCGAGCTCCTCGTCACGGGTGTGATCGAGCATGAACTCGCGCAACGGGACCGAGCCGTCGTCGAAGGCCTGGCTCGCCGTCTTCGCGCCGCTCATGTACGGCGAGATGCCCTGCTCGTTGACCGCGTCGACCACCGGGCCCATCACGAACAGGGACAGGAACAGAGCCAGCCCGATCAGCACCTGGTTGGGCGGCACGCCCTGGGTGCCCATCGCGCTGCGGGTCAGCGATAGCACCACGACGATCTTCGTAAACGCGGTGCAGAGCAGGAGCAGCGACGGTGCCACCCCGATCACGGTGACCAGCACGATCAGCTGGACGACGCTGCTCGGCTGACCGGGCACGCTCACCGTGATCTGCGGGTCGGTGCTCGGCTCGGCGGGGCTGCTCGGGGCCACGGGACCGGGCACCGGCGAGGTGGCAGCCAGCGCCTGCGGAGCCGCAGCCGTCCCCACGACGAGGAGCAGCCAGCCCAACAGGGCGGCCACGAGCAGCGCTCGGGTGATCCGGGCGAGGTCCATCGGGCTTACCTCCTCCGCGCCGTCCGGTCGCGCAGGGTCTCGAGCAGCTGGCGGACCGTTGGGCGGGTGGCGTCCGCCGCGGGGGGCTCGGTGAGCAGTGGGTCGCCGCCGAGCGCGGCGGCGTCCAAGGTGGTCAGCAGCCGGACCGAGGACGGCGTCACACCGAGGACCAGCGCGCGGTCACCGATCTCGACGACGGCCAGGCTGGCCTCGCGGGTGAGTCCTAGCCGGGCCCGCATGCGCACCGAGCCGGCACCGGCGCCGCCGCCGGCGCGGCGAGCGAGCCGGGCTGCGAGCACGGCCACGGTCAGCACGACCAGCAGGGACAGCGTCACCCGGCCCAGCAGCACCAGGTCCGACGTCGCCGTCATGGCCGCGGCCAACGGAATAGCAGCGCTCACGGCGCGTCCTGGGTGACGATCTCGGTGATCCGCAGACCGAAGCTCTCGTCGACGACGACGACCTCGCCGCGTGCCAGCAGTGTGCCGTTGACGAGCAGGTCGGCCGGGGCACCGGCCAGGCGGTCCAGCTCGACGACGTCCCCGGGGGCCAGGGCGAGCAGCTGGCGCACGGTCATCCGGGTCCGGCCCAGTTCGCAGGTGACCTCCATCTCGACGTCGCGGAGCATGTCGATGCCCCACGTGTTGCTGCTCGTGTTGCCGCTCGCCGCAGTGGCTGCCGCGCCGCCCGGGGCGCCGGCGGCCCCGCCCGCGGCGATGGTCGGCGACGTCGCCGGCACGACGTTCAAGCTGACGCCGATCAGGGCGGCCACGGCGCCGGGGGCGCCGCTGGTGCCATCGGCAGTGTGCAGAGGCACCAGAACGGTGGTGCCGCCGGCGAGCACCTCGAGGCAGTCCTCAACGCCGATGCCGGTCGGTTCGCCCTCGAGCCGTCCGCCCAGGCCGGCGGCCAGTGTCTCCAGAGCCGGCTTGAGCGCCTGGGCCGGTTCCACCGCCCCGAACGGCGTGCCGGACAGGGCGTCGACCAGCTCCTGGCCGACCACGAGCAGTACCTTGCCCTCGACGCCGGCGCCGAGGTAAGCGGTGACGGCTGCCCCCGCCGGGTCGGGCAGCTGGACGTCGGTCTCGGCGACGGCCTGGCCCGCGGTCAGCGCGGATGCGCTGGGGACCTGGCTGATCGCCTCGGTGACGGCGGCGAGCACCTGGCCGGCTGCGCGCGCCCATGGGTCGTCCTGACCTGGCACCTGCTGCCCCGGAACGAGCGGCGAGGCGGAGAAGCTCATGATGACTCCCACATGGTTCGAGGCGTGACCATGGCGTTCACTGGCCCGAGACGATCAGGACGGCGAGCCGGCGGCCGGCGGCCCCCGGGATGGCGTGGGCGAAGACGGTCGAGGCCGAGGTGACGGCGAGCGGAGCGGTGGTCCGGTGCGGGAAGGTGATCACGTCGCCGACGTCGAGGCGGCCGATCGACTGCGATGACATCCGCACTGACTCGAACCGGACCGACACCTCGACGTCGACGGCGGTCAGCCGTCGCTGGGTCTGCTCGGCGGCGGCCAGCCGCACTCGCGCGTGTTCCTGGTTGTCGTGGTTGGTGGCCAGCTCCAGCGCCGGTGCGAGCATCGCGTACGGCAGGCAGATCGCCAGCTGGCTCTCCTTCTGCCCGACCGACAGGTCCATCCTGGCCACGACCACCGGGTCGGTGGAGGCCGCCGCCTGGACGAACCGGGCGTCGGCCTCCAGGCCGTGCAGCTGCGGCTGCACGTTCTTGGCGATCGGTTCCAGCGCGTAGGCCAGCTCGCTGAGCATGCGGGTGATCAGCTGGCGCAGCAGTACCTGCTCGATGTCCGTGAGCGCCCGGTCCGGCTGGTTCGGACTGCCCATGCCGCCGAGCTGGTGGTCGATCATCGTGAGCAGGGCGGACAGCTCGAAGGTCATCAGGGCCTTGCCGGGCCACGGGTCGAGGGTGAGCACGGCACAGACCGACTGATCGGCGGCCGTGGTGAGGAACTCGTCGTAGCTCAGCTCCTCGATCTGCGGGGCACCGATCTGGCAGAGGGCGCGCAGGCTGGTGGTGAGCACGGTGGTGGACTGTCGTGCGAACGTTTGCATCGTCACTTTGAGCAGGTGCGAGTGCTCGCGCGTCAGCCGGACCGGCCTGCGGAAGTCGTAGGCGCGGGCCTCTCCGCGCCGGCGGCGTGCGCTGGCAGCGAAGCCGGTTGTGGTCACATCGATTGGCATCGGGAGTTCCCCCGCCGGTCTTGAGCAGGCCCACGCCGTCAGCACGGCGTGACACGACGGGCACCGGTGCGAGTCTCACTGCATGACGAACTCGGTGAAGTAGATGTCGAACACGCCGTGGTGGTACAGCTCGGACACCTCCTCCACCAGTTGCTCCTTGGCGTGTTCTCGTCCGTCGGCGTCGGCGAGCTCGTCGATGCTCATGTTGCTGAACAGCTTGATGGCGGCGTCCAGGGCCTTCGCGCCGGAGACCTCTCCGTGGCCGGCGGCGTCCGGGGTGGTCTGAAGTGCCATACCCAGCTTGAGGAAGTGACCGCCGGCCAGGTTGACCGTGACCGGCTCGAGCTGGATGATCGGGCCCGCCTCATAGGACGGCGAGGGGCTGGGCGCGCCGGGGACGGCGGCGGCCTCGCCACCGGGCTTGAGGAAGAAGAAGGCACCGGCGCCGAGCGCGACCACCACTGCGATGATCATGATCAGCTTCTTCTTGCCGCCGCCTGCCGCCTGCGCCGGGGCGTCGTCCGTGTCGGCCATCGTCTCCCCTTGCGTCGTGCCCGTCCGATCCACAGGTCCAACTCAGTGACTCGACCCGTTGACCGCCTCACTTGACGGTTGTGGTGTTGTGCCGTCCTGGTTGGCCAGCTCGGCGACCGCGCGGCCGGCCGCGTTGTCCAGGGCGGCCAGCACGACGATCTCGACCCGGCGGTTGACCACCAGCGCCTTGGCGTCGCGGGTGGCCCGCAGGGGGCGGGTGTCCGCGAAGCCCGTCGCCGACATCCGGGTGGCCGGCACCCGGGAGGACAGGTGACGCAGCACCCGGGTGGCGCGGTCGGTCGACAGCTCCCAGTTCGAGGGGTATCGCGCCGTCGTGATCGGCACTGAGTTGGTGTGCCCATCGATGCTGAGCCGATTCGGCAGCTTGGCCAGGGTCGGCGCCAGCGCGTCGAGGATTCTGCGGCCACCGGGCTGCAGGACGGCGCTTCCGTTGGTGAACAGCACGTCGTCAGTGGCGATGCTGACCACCAGGCCACGCTCGTCGATCCGGAAGGTCGCCCCGTTCTTGACCCCGGCCTTCTTGAGGGCGGCGCGAAGCTCCTTCTTGGCCTCTTCGAGCTTGTCGACCTCCCCGCGCACCGAGGCCCGCGTGGTGGCCCGGACGACGGCGGCCACCTGCTCGGGGGAGGGCATCGGGTTCTCGTTGGCGGTCCGGGTCTGACCACTGGCATCGCCGGCGAGGTTGACGCTGTCGGGGGCCACCGCTCCGCCAGGGTCGAGCAGGGCGTCGCCGCCGTGCAGGATCGCCACCGGCGCGCCGAACCCGGCCGCCAGACCGACCTTGATCGCCGCGAACTTCTTCTGGTCGACCTGGCTGACAGCGAACATCACGATGAACAGCACCATGAGCAGGGTCATCATGTCGGCGTAGCTGACGAGCCAGCGCTCGTGGTTCTCGTGCTCCTCGTGCTCCTCCTCGTGGGTCCGCCTCGCGTGACCACCGCCGCTCATGCCGCTTCCTTCTCCGCTGCCGAGCCGGGGGCGTCAGCCACGATCTTCGACCTGAGCTTGGTGGCGACCACGCGCGGGTTGGACCCGGCCTGGATCGCCAGGACGCCATCGATGATGATCTCCATGCGGTTGGCCTCACCGGCCACGCAGGCCTTGATCCGCTTGCCCCAGGGCAGGAACATCACGTTCGCGGACAGGATGCCCCAGAACGTGGCGAGGAAGGCGGCAGCGATCATGTGGCCGAGCTTCTCCGGCTGGTCGAGGTTGCCCAGGGCGTGGATCAGTCCCATGCAGGTTCCGATGATGCCGATGGTCGGGGCGTAGGAGCCCGCGTCGCTCCAGAAGGCGCCCCCCTTGGCCGCGGCCGCCTTCTTGGCCCGCACCTCGGCAGAGAGGATCTCGAACAGGTCGTCGGGGTCGGTGCCGTCCACGGCGAGCTGTAGCGCCCGCTTCATGAACTCGTCCTCGACGCTTTCGATCTCCGTCTCCAGGGCCAGCAGGCCCTCGCGCCGCGCCTTCTCGGCCATCTTGACCAGCGGGTCGATGGCGGCGTGGAGGTCGACCTTCTTGGCCGTGAACGCGTAGATCAACCACTTGATCGCGCCGATCGTGCCGGGCAACGTGCCCGACGCCATCGTCGCGGCGAAGGTGCCGACGAAGATCAGGATCAGTGCGGCCGGGGCGAACAGGTGGATTGGGTTGCCGCCTTCGAGGACGTTCGAGGCCATGATCGCTCCGAACGCGATCACCAGGCCCACGATTGCTGCCGGGTCCATGACTCACTCCTTTCGCTGCGGAAGCCGCAGCACTCGAGCGAGTGAGGCGTCGATCGCCGCGTGAGCGCTCACCTGGTCCCGGTGGCCGCCGCTCTCGTCCTCTACGTCGTGGTCCCGGACGGCCGGTTCGCCGCCGTCGGTGGGCAGGAGCGACGGATGCGTCAGCCGGCGCCCGGCCGCGCCGAAGCCGTTGGCACCCTCGTCCGGGCCGGCGGCCCGCGAGAGGGCGTACCCTTGGGCGGCGATCGTGGCCCGCCAGGTCCGGACCAGCTCGACCACCTCGTCGACCGGTTCGGCGATGACGATCTTGTGTCCGTCGATCATGGTGAGCACGGTGTCCGGTGTCGCCTCGGCGCGCTCGATCAGGTCAGGGTTCACGGCCACTTCATGGCCGCCCAGTCTGGTCAAGATGATCACGGTGTCCGTCCTGGAGATCTCGGGGGACCGATCCGTGGTCCCATCTGTGCAGTCGGCACTGCCGGGGCGGTCATGAGTCCTTCGCCGGCTCGACGTGCCTGCCGTGTCCGGTTGGAAAGCGGCCGTTCGATGGACACGGCCGATGCGGACCCGGCCGCAGACGCGCCTCGTCCCGGCGGGCGTAGGACCGCCGGGACGAGGAGGTGGCCGTCAGGCTCAGCGCTTGATGTCCACCAGCTCCTGGAGCATCTGGTCGCTGGTGGTGATCACGCGCGAGTTCGCCTGGAAACCGCGCTGGGCGATGATCATATTGGTGAACTCCTGCGCGAGGTCCACGTTGCTCATCTCCAGCGTGCCGCCGAGCAGGGTGCCCCGGCCACCGCTGCCGGCGATCCCGATCTGAGGCAGCCCGGAGTTGCTGGACTCCACGAATGCGGTCGACCCGATCTTCTCCAGGCCGGCGGGGTTGGTGAAGTTGGCCAGTGCGAGCTTGCCCAGTGCCTGCTTCTGCTGGTTGCTGAACACACCGATGATCGTGCCGTCCTGGTCGATCTGGAACTGCTGCAGGGTGCCCGCCGCCGCGCCGTCGATATCGGTGACGGCCAGCGCCTTCGGACCGCCGTACATGGTGGTGCTGGTCATGTCCATGGTGACCGTCGTGCCGTCGGCGGTGGTGATCGTGGCTGCCACCGAGGCGGTGTCGTACGTGCCGTCGACCTGGAAGTCGAGCGTGCCGGCGACCGGGGTGGAGCTGGGATCGGACATGTCGGTCACGTCGACGGTGAACGATCTGGGGCCGGTGGGGGTGAGCAGGATCGACAGTGAATGCGCTACGCCGGAGGTGTCGTACATGGTGGCGCCGAGGGTGAGCGGCGTGGCGGTGCCGGCCGAGATGTTGCCCGCGACGACCATCAGGGTGGACGGCTGCGGAGGCAGCTGGGTGCCGGCCGGCACGATGATGTCGCTCAGCGGACCGTCGGTGTTGACCACTCCGGCGGCCGCGGCCCAGCCCTGCACCCGCATTCCCTGGGCGTTCACCAGCCGGCCGTTGGCGTCGAAGTTGAACGCCCCGGCCCGGGTGTAGGCCTGCTGCGCTCCGTCGTTGAGGATGAAGAACCCGTCGCCCTGCAACATCAGGTCGGTGGTGCGTCCGGTGGACTGCGCCGAGCCCTGGCTGAAGTTGGTGGTGATCCCGCCGAGCTGCACACCCAGACCGATCTGCGCCGGGTTGAGGCCGCCCAGGTTGCCGGTGGGCACTCCGGCGGTACGTAGCGTCTGGCTGAGGGTGTCCTCGAAGGTCGTGGCGCTGGTCTTGAACCCGGTGGTGTTGACGTTGGCGATGTTGTTCGACACCACGTCCATCAGCGTCTGGTGGGTGCGCAGGCCGGAGATGCCGGAGAAGAGGGAGCGAAGCACGGGGTCCTCCTGGGTGGGGTGGAGCTGGACGGTGCAGTGGCTGGGAAGCGGACGCTGGTCAGGTGGCGGATGGGGACGTCGTCGAGGAGGGCGATGCGGCCACGGCGGTGACGGATCCGAACTCCACCTCGATGCCGTCGACGGTCAACCGGGGCATCCCGGCGCCGAGGGTGCACGAGGTGGCCACTCCGGTCCGGCTGACGCCGGAGACATCGGTGTAGGTGACCGTCCTGCCGACCAGGCCGGTGGCGGTCTGGCCGCGCGAGGAGTCCAGCACCTGCTGCTGGAGATCGGTGAGCTGCTGCATCTTCTCCACCGCAGTGAACTGCGCGGTCTGCGCCATGAACTGGCTGGAGTCGGTGGGGTTGCTCGGGTCCTGGTACTGCAGCTGGGCCACCAGCAGCTTCAGGAAGGTGTTGGTGTCCATCGCGGTACGGTCGGTACCGGTGGAGAAGCTCACCCCGTCGACGCCGACCGTGGTGGGTGTGGTCGCCGAGGCGCCGATTCCGCTGACGCTGGTCATCTGCTCAGATGTCCTTCCTGTGGCTCCGCCACGGGCTGACGTGGCCTCGGGTCTCCCGTTGGCCGGTTCGGTTGAATGGCAAGGGCTTCGGCGCTCCTCACATCGCCGTCACGTGGCCGTCACACGGTGATGTCGATGCCGGTGCCGTCGGATCCGGCGTCCGGAGCGCGGATGACGTGAGCAGCCGCCTCGGTCGGCGGGTCGTCGGCGGTGCTGCGGTGGCCGGGTGTGCCGGACCGGGCCTGGTCGCCGTCCGAGGGCCCCTTGCCCAGCCCCCGGTCGGACCCGCTCTCCCGGCCGGCCGACGTCATCGTCACATCGCCGAGGTCGAGCCCGGCCTCGGCGAGGGCGCTGCGGAGCTGGCCGAGGCTGTCACGCAGCCCCGCCAGCGCGGAGTCCTGCCCGGCGACGGCCAGGGCGACGGCGCCTGCCCGCACGTCGACGGTCAGCGTGAGCTCGCCGAGGTGCTCCGGGGCCAGGTGGAGCACGGTGCGGTGGGTCCCATCCGACAAGGTGCGCAACCCGGTGAGATGGCGGGCCACCTGCCCGGCCAGATCGTGGGGGGCGACCGGGTGCGCCGCCGGGCCGGCGGGCGCGGCCCCGTTCGGGCCGGTCGTGGCCGCCGGGCCGCCGGCCAGCGGGTTGCCGGACAGCACGACGGCGTCCTCACCCGGCCCGGCGGAGGTGACGGCGGTGGCGTCGCGGGCGCCGGTCGAGGTCGCGGCAGCCGAGGGACCGGGCGCACCCATCGGCATGCCGACGACGGGGACCGGCGCCGGCTCGGCGGCCGGACCGCGCTGGTGGGCGGTCGCGGAGCCGTCGGTCCCGGCGCCCGGCTGGCCGGCTGCGGGGGTCGGCGAGGTCTGCGCCGCAGTAGCGTCGGCCGTGGTGAGCGTGACGGCGGCCCGGACATCGTCCTGGACCCGTCCGGCACCGGGGGCGTTCTGGGTCGGGTGCCGCACCGCGGCCTCCCCGGTGAGATCGGCTGCAAGAGAGCTGGTCCCGGGCGGCGTGGAGGCCGGTGCGGCCGGGGCACCGACCTGGGCGGCGACGGCGACGCCATCGTGGACCGCGCTCGGGTCGGCCGTGGCCGGGCCGCCGACGGGGCCGCGCAGGCCCGGCGCCGCGCTCGCCGCCGGGGTGGGGCCGGCCGGTGAGCGGTCGGCGGCGGCGTTGAGGTCGGTCGCGTCCAGCGCGCCCGCCGCACCGACCGGTCCCGCCGCACCGACCGGTCCCGCCGCACCGACCGGTCCCGCCGCACCGACCGGTCCGTTCGTGCCCGCGCCCTCCTGCGGGACCTGGCTGCCTGGGGTGGCCGCCGGGCCCTCGGGCAGGACCGTGACCTGCGGCCCCGCGAGCACCGTGACCTGCGGCCCAGCCGGGTCCGTGACCTGCGGCCCAGCCGGGACCGTGTCCTGTGGCTCCGCCGGGTCCGTGTCCTGTGGCTCCGGGACCGTGTCCTGTGGTCCGGTCAGGACTGCGCCCGGCGGTTCCGCCAGGACCGGGCCGTGTGGCTCCGCCGGGACCGTGGGTCCCCAGGGGTCGGCCAGCAGGGGACGGCCGGCGCTCCGGCTGCCCTCGAGGCCGGTGCCGGTGCCGGTGCCGCGCTTCGGGGCGAGGCCGAGGTCGCCGCTGTGTACTCCTGCGCCGCGGGCGCTCCGGCGGCGCGGGTGTCGGGGCCGACGGCCGCCTGCCGGGCGGTGGCGGTGGCGGCGACGTCGGGGCGTGTCGAGGCGTCGGGGTGCTCGGTGCGCCTGACCCTCTCGCCTCGCTCCGGCCGGACGGCGCCCCGACCGCGTGAGCGGGCGACGAGCTCGGCGAGCACCCGCTCGAACGCGGCGATCGTCGCGTCCTGACCGTCACGGGCCGGGCCGTCGATCGCCTCCGGGCCGGCGCCCGCCGGGGGCGGGGCCCCACGACGGGTCCGGTAGAACGACTCTGCTGCCAGGGTCATGACAGGTCCCTCCAGTACTGCGTGACGCGCCGGACATAGGTCTGGGTCTCGGAGTAGGGCGGCACCCCGTTGTACTTGCGCACGGCACCCGGGCCGGCGTTGTACCCGGCCAGCGCCAGGTCGACCCGGCCGCCGAAGTCGGAGAGCAGGTCGGCGAGCAACCGGGCCGCGCCGTCCACGGCCTGGACCGGGTCGTAGGCGTCGACTCCCAGGGACTTCGCGGTGCCGGGCATCAGCTGCATCAACCCGCGGGCGCCGGCCGGGCTGACCGCCCGCGGGTTGTAGCCGCTCTCGGCCTTGGCGACCGCGCTGAGCAAGGCGGGGTCGACGCCGTACCGGGCGCCCGCGCTGGCGAACAACCCGGCGTAGGGACCGGACGGCGCGCCGCTCGGGGCGAGGGCGGACACCCGTGCCGCGGAGAGCGCGGCCGTCGACACCGAGGGCGCCGACGCCTCGGGGACCACCCGGCGGATCGCGGACGGGGTGCCCCACAACGGATGCAGGCCAACGGTCTTGCCGGCCCGCGGGGCGTCGATCATCTTGCCGTTGCCGGCATAGATGCCCACGTGGTGAGCCGGTGACCCGAAGAACACCAGATCGCCGGGGCGGGCCTGCTCCAGCGAGGGAACCCGCACCCCGGCCCGGGACTGGTCGGCCGCCACCCGGGGCAGCGAGATGCCAAGCGTGCCGTAGACGTGCTGCACCAGACCGGAGCAGTCCACCCCGGTCGCCGGATCCTCACCGCCCCACCGGTAGGGCACTCCGCTGTAGCCGGCGGCCTTGGCCACCGCAGCGGCGCCGAGGTCGCCGCCGGCGCCGGAGCGGCCCGATGCGCCGGTGAGCGCATCGCTCAACTGCCCGGCGAAGGCGGACCCCGATCCGGTTGTCGCGCCGCTGCCGCCGACGCTCGGGGCCGATCCGCCGAGCCGGCCGGCCGCGAGCGCACCGCCTGGCGCGGCGAGCAGCAGCTGCAGCTCGGCGATGCGGCTCTGCACCGCCTGAATCGCCTCGCTCATGCAGCATCACCTCCGTCGGGATCGTTGTCCGCCGCCGGGCTGCGCGCGCCGGCGCGGGCCAGGCTGGGGAAGCGCAGCACGGTCGCGGCGAGCTCGTCGCTGAGCCGCTGTTCACGCCGGGCGTCCGCCGCGACGAGGTTCTGCCGGTGCCGCTCGTGCAGGTTCTCCACGGCGCGCAGGTCGGCCCGGGCCCGGTGCCAGACCTCGAGTGCGGCCGCCAGGTCGGTCGCGGCCTGCGACACCTCGGTGCGGGCCACATCAGCTTTGTCCCGCAAGAGGTTCCGGTGTGCCGCAGCCACCTGGACCTCGTCCGGCGCGGCACGCGGCGGCGGGACGCACGCAATGGCCGCCTGCTCCAGTGTCTGGACCTGCAGCTGGGCCCGAGCCAACCTCCGCCGGGTCTCGCCGAGTGTGGCGGTGGCGTGCTCGAAGGCCGTGCTGCGCAGCCGCTGTAGCGTGTGCAGCCGGAACCGGCGGCTCATTCGGCACCTTCCAGCATCTGGGCCAGCTGGTGCCAGGCCTGCTCGGCGGGCACCACGCCGTCCGGGGGCTGGCGCAAGAACGACTCCAGGGCCGGGCGGACCCGGATCGCCGCGTCGACGATCGGGTCGCTGCCCGCGGCGTAGGCGCCGACCTCGATCAGGTCGCGTGCCTCGCGGTGGGCAGCGAGCAGCCTTCGAGCGGTGGCCGCCAGCGTCAGCTGGGCGGGCGTGCAGACGGCCCGCTCGACTCGGGAGATCGACTCCAGCACGTCGATGCTGGGGAAGTGGCCCGCGGTGGCCAGGCGCCGGGACAGCACGACGTGGCCGTCCAGGATTCCGCGCACGGTGTCGCCGATCGGGTCGTTCAGGTCATCACCCTCGACCAGCACGGTGTAGAGCGCGGTGATGCTGCCGCCGGCACCCGGGCCGGCCCGTTCCAGCAACCTGGGAAGCATGGCGAACACGCTGGCCGGGTAGCCGCGGGTGGCCGGGGGTTCGCCAGCGGCCAGGGCGACCTCGCGCTGGGCGAGTGCGGTCCGGGTCACCGAGTCGACGACCAGCAGCACGTCGACGCCCTGGTCACGGAACCACTCGGCGATCCGGGTGGCGGTGAACGCCGCGGTCAGCCGCAGCATCGGCGGGTCGTCACCGGTGGCCAGCACCACGACGGTGCTGCGCCGGCTGGTCTCGTCAAGGGTGTCCTCGAGGAACTCGCGCACCTCACGCCCTCGCTCCCCGACCAGGGCCACCACCCGGACCGGTGCCGAGGTGCCGCGCACCGCCATGCCGAGCAGCGTCGACTTCCCCACGCCGGAGCCGGCCATGATGCCGACCCGCTGGCCCGCGCCCACCGGAACCAGGGTGTCCAGGGCTCGCACCCCGGTCTGCAACGCCACCTCGACCCGCCGACGGTGCAACGGGTTCGGAGCGCTCGCGTCGAGCGGCACCGTCGCCACGTCGGCCAGCGGGCCACCGCCGTCCATCACGCGGCCCAGGGCGTCGACCACCCGGCCGAGCAGCCCGAAGCCGGCCGGCACCTCCGGCGGACCCGAGGAGGGGAGCACCTCGGCGCCCGCGCTGACCCCGGCGGTCGTGCCCAGCGGCATACAGGTCGCGCCGTCCCGGTGCACAGCGACCACCTGCGCGGGCAGCAGGCCGCCCGGGGTGGTGATCCGGACCAGCCCGCCGACGCTCGCTGCGACGCCCTCCACCCGGATCCCGAGTCCGACCACATCGGCAACGACCCCGTGCACCTGGGGGCGGGCCGCCTCAGCGGCGAGGTCGAGTCTGTGCCGGATGGTCCGCGCCAGGCCGACCAGGGCCTGGCTCACCGGTGGCGCGTTCATCCGCGCAGCACCTCCTCGGCCGCCGCCAGTGCCGACGGCAGATGCAGCCGCAGCCGCTGGCTGGGCGTCGCGGCACGGACCTCTCCCGATGCCAGGCTGGGGTCGGCGATCAGCCGGACACCGTCGGGCACCTGGGCCCCCGTCGTGTCCGCCGACGGCTGAGCGACCAGCCCGCAGAGCAGGGCGTGGTCCTGGGGGTGGAGCCGAACGGTCACCTGGCCGGGGTGGGCCACGGCTCGGACGGCGGTGCGCACCCCCTCCATGACGGCTGCGTCACGGGTGGCCAGCTCGCGACCGAGGGCCGCCTGCGCGATCCGCAGCGCACCCTCGGTGACCGCATCGGCGACCTCCTCCCAGGCCGGCTCCAGCGCGCGGTCCAGCTCGGCGGCTGCCTGGCCCAGCCCGGCCAGCACGCTCTGCAGCCGAGCCGACGCCTGCTGTCGACCGGCGGCGTCGGCCTCGGCACGGGCCCGGGCCTCGCGCTGCTCCTGCTCGGCAACGGCCTGACGCCCCTGCGACCATCCGGCCGCGTACCCGGCCGCACGGCCCTGCGCGCGACCCTCCTCGATGGCCGCGCGGACCTGACGGTCCACCTCGGCATCCCCCCAGGACCCGGTGGCGCCGTGACGCAGCGGGCGGTCGAAGCGGGCGCTGCGCACCGAGGACACCGCGTCCGCGCCGGGCTGCTCCGTCTGCTCAGTCGACCAGCGCTTCATCGCTCCCCCGCATGATCATGATCTGGCCGGACTGCTCGAGGGCGCGGATCTCGGTGACCACCTTGGCCTGGGCCTCCTCGACCTCGGAGAGCCGCTTGGGGCCGAGCAGCTCGATCTCCTCGGCCAGGTTCTCCGCAGCGCGGGTGGACAGGTTGCGCATGATCTTCTCGCGTACCGGCGCGCTGGTTCCCTTGAGCGCCAACGAGAGAACGCTGGTCTCGATGCTGCGCAGTACCAGCTGGATCGCCTTGTCGTCCAGGGTGACGATGTCCTCGAAGATGAACATCTGCGCCCGGACCTGTTCGGCCAGTTCGGGACTGAGCGACTCCAGTCCCTCCAGGATCATCCGCTCGGTGCCGCGGTCGGCGCGGTTGATGATCGCGACCAGCGGTGGCACGCCGCCGACGGAGGACAGCTCCTGCGGTCCGATCACTGTCGACATCCGCCGGTCCAGCTCCCGTTCGATCAACCGGATCACGTCCGGGGAGGCCCGCTCCATCAACGCGATCCGATGCGCCACGTCCGCCTGCATCCCCTGCTCGAAGCCGGACAGCACCAGGGCCGACTGCTGCGGCGACAGGTGCGCCAGCACCAGGGCGATCGTCTGCGGGTGCTCGTCGGCGAGGAAGGTCACCAGCTGCCGGGCGTCGGCCTTGCGCATGTTCTCGAACGGCATCTCGGCCAGCGTGGCCCCGAGCCGCTCCATGATCTCGTCGGCCCGGTCGGTGCCCAGGCTGTCGGCGAGCAGCATCTTGGCGAGGTTCATGCCTCCCCGGCCGGCGACCTCGCTGTCGTTGAGCCGTTCCTGGGCCTCGGACAGGACCGCGCTGGCGTCTTCTGAGGTGACATCGCGCAGCCGGACGATCTCGGCCGTGAGGTCCTCCACGACCTGCTCGGGCAGGATCGAGAGCACCCTCGAGGCCCGGTCCCGGCCCAGCTGCACCAAGAGGATCGCAGCCTTGCGCAGGCCGGGGAGCCCCACCGTGGCCACCGTCATCGTGATCAGTTACTCCGCTGAGAGAGCCAGCCCTGCACGAGCTGGGCGATCTCCTCGGGCTGGGAGTCCACGAACGAGGCCACCTCGTCGCGCATCTTCTCTCTCTCGATGATCGGGTTGGCGACGTCGTCGTCCGGCCCCGGACCGAGCTCGCGGCGTCGCTGCGCCGCGATCGCCTCGAGCCGCGACGGCATCAGCACGCCGTCGGGCAGGTCGGAGGCCGACACGGCCACCGAGGCCGGGGTGGACTTCCTGCGCCGGATCATCATCACGATGGCGACGATGACGGCCAGCAGGACCAAGCCGGCCTTCTGGCCCATGTCGACGTACTGGGCGGTGCGCGCTGAGGCCTCGGCTTGGTCCAGCTCGGCCTTGGCCGCCTCGACCGACGCTGTGTCGAACGGCAGCTTGTCGACCTGGACCACGTCGCCGCGGTCGGCGTTGACCCCCGCTGCGCTGGCGACGATCTGCTGCACCCTGGCGGCGTCGGTGGCACCCAGGGTCGTCGCGTCCAGGACGACGGCGATGCTCAGCCGTTCGACGGCACCGGGCGCGGCCTTCTCGGTGACCAGCTCCTTGCCGACCGCGTTGTTGACCGTCCGTTCCTCCTTGAGGTAGTCCTGGCCGCTCGCGCCCGGGGCGTACGGGGTCAGGGTCGGCGAGATCACCCCGAGCTGGCCCCCGACGCCGGCCGCACCCTTGCCGTAGACCTCTCGGCTGGTGGCTTCGGAGAGCGGGGTGACCGCGGGGGAGGACAGGTACACCTCCCGGGTGGTCTCCCGGGTGTCGTAGTCGAGCTGTGCGCTGACCCGGACCACGGTCTTGCCCGGGCCGAAGACCCGGTCCAGCATCTGCTGCACCGAGCTGCTCACCCGGTCCTCGTACTGCGCGATCTGCTGGTCGCTGTCCCCTGCCACGGCGGCGGCGCCACCGGTGCCCTCGGGGCTGGTGAGCATCGTCCCGTTGCCGTCGCTGACGGTGACCTTCGCCGGGTCCAGCCCGGGCACGCTGCCGGCCACCAGGCTGGTGATCGAGCGCACCTGGGACGTGCTCAACGTCGTGCCGGGCACCAGCTGCAGCAGAACCGCCGCAGTCGGCACGTCCTGCTCCTCGGCGAACACGTCCCGTTTCGGGATGCCGAGGTTGACCACTGCCGTTCGGACCCCGCTGATCGCCCCGAGCGTCTTGGACAGCTCGCCCTCGAGCGCCCGCTCGTAGGCCACGGTCTGCTGGAAGTCGGTGGCGGTCATCCCCTGCTTGTCGAGCAGGTCCCAGCCGGCCCCGTCGGTGTTGGCCGGCAGCCCCTCGCCGGCCAAGGAGACGCGTAGGTCGTAGACCTGGGACTGCGGAACCAGGATGGTGCTGCCGCCGTCCGAGAGCTGGTACTCGACATTGTCGCTGCGCAGCTTCTCGACGATGGCGCTGGCGTCGGAGCCGGAGAGCTGGCTGAACAGGGGAGTCCAGGAGGGCTGGGCGACCCAGTTGGTCAGGGCGAAAGCGCCCATCACCAGGGCTATCACGGCGACCAGGACGACGCCGCGCTGGCCCGGCGTGAAGCCGGAGGCGAGCCCCTTGGCGCGGCCCATGACCGCGGACATCGCTTCGCTCACAGTGGCATCCTCATAATCTCACTGAAGGCTTCGAGAGCCTTGTTGCGCACGGTGGTGGTCAGCTCGGTGGCGGTCTGCAGCGACGTGGCCGCGATCACGTAGTCGTGCACGTCGTTCAGGTCACCGGTCGCGGCCTGAACGGCGCGAGTGGCCGCGGTGCGGTCCAGCGACTCCAGCGCAGTCAGCCCGTCGCCGATCGCCGAGGCGAAGTCGGCGCCCCGGACGGCGGCGGCCGGGTCGCCGGCGGCGGCTGCCGGCTGACTGGTCGACCCCGTCATCGACGCCGCTTGCTGCGCATAGAGTCTTCCGATGAGATCGCCCGCACCGGAGGAGGCCACGGCTCCGATCCCTCCGATGGGCACTAGGCCCTGCCCATCTGGATCGCGGCGTCGTAGCACGCCTTGACGCGGTAGAGGTTCGACACGCTGGCCTGGTAGCCGCGCTGTGCCATCACCAGCGTGGTCATCTGCTCACCGAGGTCGACGTCGGGCAGCCGGACCAGGCCGCGCTCGTCGGCGAGCGGGTGGTCGGGGGAGTAGACCAGCCGACCCTCGCCGCTGCTCAGGTCGATTCCGGCGACGGCCACACCAGCTCCGGTGGAACCGTTCTCCAGGGCCTGAGCGACGACATAGCGGGCCTGGAACGCGGCCTGGTCGGTCGGCCGGACCGTGTTGATGTTGGCGATGTTGTCGGAGATCGCGTCCAGCCAGGTCTGGTGGACGTTCATCGACGTGCCGCAGATGCCGAGGGCCTCGAACATGCTGCTCACGCCCCCCTGGCGGCGGCGCGCAGGACGGCGAAGCGGTCGCCGGTGGCGCGCATGACCAGCTCGTAGGCCAGCTGGGTGTTGACGGAGGAGACCGTGGCCTGGGCCAGGTTGACGTTGTTGCCGGTCAGGCCGGGCGCGTCGGTCGACATGACGACCTCCGGGCGTACGCCGAGTGGGTCCCGTCCGCGGTCCAGCGCTCGGCGCAGGTCGCCCTCGAAGGCGACCGACCGGGACCGGTAGTACGGCGTGTTGACGTTGGCGATGTCATCACTGATCGCCCGTTGCCGGGCGGAGAGACCGTTCAGCGCAGCGTGCAGCGCGCCGATCGAGACGTCGTCGAGCATCGGGACCCCTTGGTGTGCCCGCGCGGCACCTGTCGTCCCGCGCGTGGCCGGTCGTGTGTCCTACGCCGATCCATGGCGCTGGTGAGCGGTCCCTGCTCTGACAGTGACGTCGTCGCCTGCCGCGGAGTGCTTGAGGGGCCCACCGGCTACCCGGCGCCGGGTCCGCCGTCCGGCTCAACGGGGCGTGACACGTTGTATACGAAGAGGTGTCGGATCTGCTCCACCCGGGCAGGGCGGGTTAGCCCGTTGGGATCGGCGCCTGCGCGGCGCTCTGCGCCGTGGCGTCGCGGGGACCCGCTGCGGCCTGCTCGGCGACCCGGCGACCGGCCTCGCCGAGCCGGGCCAGCATGGCCAGCGCGTCGCCGCCGAAGGGCCCGACGTCCGCCCCGAGGGCGGCGGCCAGCTCCGCCTCGCGGTGGGCCCACAGCTTGAGCAGCAGCAGGCAGCGGTCCTCGCGGGGACCGTACTGCAGTACCAGATCGAGCATGGTCGTGGCCGACTCCTCGAGGAGTCCCTCGGCGCCGGCGAAGAGCGAGCGGGCCATCAGCACCCGCTCCATGCTCTGCCGGTTGCCGACCGGATCGACGAGCTCTGTCACGCCGCGCAGCAGGGCCAGCGCCTCGCGCCGATGGCCCAGCCTCGCCATCGCCTGGGCCCGTAGCCAGTCGCTGAACTGCGAGGAGGTGTGCTCGCTCTCGGCCAGCTCCTCGGCCAGGAACAGCGCCACCTCGTCGAAACCGCCTGAGTCGAGAAGGGTCTGGGCCAGCATCAACGTTGCCTCCGCCCGGTACAGCCCATCCGGGCAGATCTCCCGCACCACCTCGAAGGCGTCCACCGCCTCCTGCGTCCGGCCGGCGAGCAGCAGCGAACGGGCCAGGTCGAAGGCGGCCCGGGCGGCGAGGTGCGAGTCCTCGGTACCGGTGGCCACCAGGTCGTCCAGTTGGGCCTGGGCGATCTGCACGTTGCGCTCGGCCTTGACGGCCAGCAGCTCGGGGTCGGCGTAGCCGCGGTGGCGCACGTGCAGGACCTCGGGTCCGAGCTGGATCGCCCGACCGTGGTCTGGGACCGGACCCTCGACCCGGAGCAGCTCGTGGATCCTGCCGTGCCAGCGCACCCGTGAGCGGCGCGCGATCCGGATCGAGTCGAGGGTGTGCATGCTGCGGTCCGCCGTGGACACGTTGATCACCCGCAGCTGGATCATGTCGACCCGGGCGGCGGGAGGGGCACCGGGGAACACCTCGGTGTCCCCGTTCAGGTACGCGCGCAACGCCGCGCCGTGCGGGCAGCTGAGCTGGTCGTCGGCGTCCACCCAGATGATCCACTCGGACCGGGCCGCCTCCAGGGAGGCGTTCCGGGCGCGGGCGAAGTCGTCGTCCCAGTATCCCTCGAGTACCCGAGCGCCGCGCGCCCGGGCCACGGCGACCGTATCGTCGGTCGACCCGGTGTCGTAGACGATGATCTCGTCGACCAGGCCGGTCAGGCTCTCCAGGCAGACCGGGAGGTTCTCGGCCTCGTTCTTGACGATCAAGGTGGCGGCGAGCAGCGGCGGCCGCCCCGACCGGGCGCGCTGCGACGGCGGACGGGGTGCCGACGGGGGGCGCCGGCGCGCTGCAGTGCTCACCGCCAGTTCTTCGGCAGCCCGTGCCCTCGGCTTCAGCCGTCCGGGCTAGTCCGTGCGGCGCATCGCCGGCTCGCTCGGGTGCCCGTCAGGCGGCTCAGCTCATGACGTCGAGCCGCTCACCGGCGTCGGCGGTGTGGTAGGCGTTCGACTGCCGGTTCTGGCGAGGCAGGGATGCCAGGCGCTCCGAGACCGCGTCCCGGTGCTGGCCGACCAGCTCGGTGACCTCGGCCAGCAGGGCGGCGACCGCGGCCCGGCGCGGGCCGGCGTGGTCCGGCGGCGGTCCGGCCGGCAGGCTCAGGGCCGGCATCTGCGGGGGCCGGCCCTCGAGCAGGCTGTTCTGCACGTCGAGGACGGCTGCCTCGACCGAGTCCAGGTACTCGTTCCAGGTGGATCCGCCCTGGCCCGTGCCGGTGACGGCGGTTGCGGTGCGGGTGGTGGTCGGCGTCATGCGGCGCCTCCTCGGACAGCGCCTCCTTGCGCACGGTGATCCTGGGCCCGTCGTGGTGCGGCGGCCCCGCTGGCGGAGTGCCAGGCGTCTCGAAGTGGAATGACCAGGTCGCGGCAGGTGGCCACCCGCTGCGGCTGGTTGTGCAACCGGGCCTGCATCAGCTCCTGGACCAGCCACACGTACAGCGCGGCCAGGGAGCGGCCCTGCGGCCACAGGTCGGTATCGAGGGTCGAGTGCAGCTCGAGGAGGATGTCGCTGGCGTGGCTGAGCCGCTCACCGACCAGGGAGATCTCGCCGCGCAGCATCGCGTCGTAGGCCATCGACAGGTCGACGACCAGGCGGTCGTAGAGCATGGTCAGCAGCCGAGCCGGGGAGGCGGTCTGCGTGGCGTCACTGGCGTAGCGGGCTTGCGCCAAGCCGTACGACATGCCTCGCCTCCTTCTGGCCTGAGTGCCGGTGCGACCCTCAGCGCCTCATGGACTTCCTCGACTCACCCGACGGGCCGCTGGAGTGCTCCGATGGGGTGCTTGCTCTCGGGTGGGGTCTCGGTGCACGCGGGGTCGGCCGCTGGACGGCGGCGGTCAGGTCTGCTGTTGCTGTGCCGTTCCGTAGCTGGCGAGGAAGCTGGACTGGCTCTTCAGCGCGGACAGGGTGGTCTCCATCGCGGTGAACTGCGCCTGGAGCGAGGCCCGGTAGGTGGTCAGCCGGCGGTCCCAGTCGTCGATCTGGCTCTGCAGGCCCTTGACCGCGCTCTCCCGGCCCGACTTGGCAGAGGCGAGGAGTCCGGTGCCGGTCTCGGTCTGCTGCTTCACCAGCTGGATCACCTGTTGAGCCAGGCCGGGAGCGACGGTCAGGCTGCCCACGTCGCCGCCGCTGGCGGACAGGTCGGCGGCGCTCAGCGCCACCTGGACGACCAGGCCCTTGGCCCCGCTGTCACCGGCGTTCAGCGCGAGCTGGGTGCCGGCGCCGTCGGCGGTGAGTCCGTCGATCGTGCCCTGCACGTCTGCGCCTGCCACGGAGCGGGTTTGGCTCACGGCGTCCAGCGTGGTCTGGAAGGCGCCCGCGCTCCCCGCCGAGCCTGCGCTCATCACCAGGTCGGTGCCGTCGACGTCGACCGAGATACCCAGCCCGGCCGCGGAGGCCGCGCCGGCGAGGGCCGTGGCGACGTCCTGCAGGCTGTCGCCGGTCTGCACCGTGTAGCTGGCGGTGGTCGAGCCGCGGGTCAGCTCGATCGTCTTGCCGGTCAGCGGGCCCGATCCGTCGACCTGCCAGGTCTCGGCGGCGGCCAGGGAGTCGATGTGGACGTCATAGACGCCGGCCTTGGTCTGGGTGGTCGCCGAGGAGTAGCGCACGGTGCCGCTCACGCCTGAGGCGGGCGAGAAGGTGCCCGTGGCGCCGAACTTGGCCGCCACCGCCTGGGGATCGGCGGCGAACGCCTGCGTGAACGTGGCGGCGTCGAAGCTCAGCCGGCCGTCGCGGGTCAGGGACACCCCGGGAGCGCTGGCGGATCCGATCAGGTTGAGGATCGACTGCTGCAGCGACCGCGCGGTGCTGTCGCCGACCAGCGCGCCGCCGCTCTTGGTCGTGGCGTTCCACTGGGTGGCGGTCTCGATGCTCGACAGGACGGTGTTCGCAGCGTCCACGAGCTTCTTGACGTCGTCGGCCACGGCGCTGCCGTCGACGGAGGAGCCGACGGTGACCCCGCTCTCCACCCGGCTGACGGTGAACGACAGCCCGGGCACGACGCCGGCGAAGGTGTTGCTCGACGAGCTGACCGTGAACGACGTGACCGGGTTGTCCCCCACGGTGATCTGCGCGTCGCTGCCCTGCCGGAGGATGTTGAGGCCGGTGAAGCCGTCCAGACCGGTGACCGAGAACTCCGAGGCGGCACCGGTGTTCGCGGCGGTGAGCTGGAGGCGGTACTCGCCCGGCGCGGTCTGCACGGCCGAGGCGGTGACGCCGGCCGAGGAGGCGTTCACGGCGGCGATCACGTCGGCCAGCGACCCGGAACCGGTCTGCACCTCGAGCGTGGAGCCGTCGTGCTTGGTGATGGTGAGCGGACCGGAGGCGACCTGGGCACCGAGCGAGCCGGCGGTGTCCTGCGAGACCAGCGAGTGGGCTTTGGCCGTCGAGGTGACGTCGAAGGTGAGGGAGGCGGCCCGGGTTCCGCTCGCGGTGGCGGTGACCCCGGTCGAGGACGACGTGGCGACGACCCCGGACCAGTCGGAGGTCTTGGCCACCTTCGTGGCGAGGGTGCTCAGGTTGCCGAGCGACGTGATCAGCTTGCCGAAGGTGTCGGCGGCCTTCTGCTGCTGGGTCTGCTGGGTGCGCAGCAGTGTCTGCTGGTTCTGCTGCACGGAGACCAGAGAGTTGATGAGGCCGGCCGTGTCGATCCCCGAGACGGCGCCGGAGACGCTGATCTGGGACATCGGGTCCCTCCTCGCTGGCTGCTGCGATCACCCGTGGATGCGGGCGGATGACGCTGAACGGTGTTGGACACGGGTGGCGGGTGGCGCCGGGCCGGGGCCACCGCGGTGACCCGCGGCCCGGCCGCGTGCCGTGGCGGCGGCGGCCCCCGGGTGGGACCGCCGCCGCCGACGGGTCACTGCAGCAGCCGCAGCACCGACTGCGGAGCCTGGTTGGCCTGGGCCAGCATGGCCGTACCGGCCTGGGACAGGATCTGGGAGCGGGTGAACGCCACCATCTCCTGGGCCATGTCGGTGTCCCGGATCCGGCTCTCCGAGGCGGTCAGGTTCTCGACCGCCACGTTGAGGTTGTTGATCTTGTGCTCGAGCCGGTTCTGCGAGGCACCGAGATCGGCGCGGGTGGTGCTGACCGTGTTGATCGCCGCGTCGACCGCCGTGATGGCGCCCGAAGCGGCCGTGCTCAGGTTGAGCGAGCCCACGCTCAGCCCGGTCGAGCTCATCGCGGTGCCGACGGCCACGGACAGCTCCTCACCGGCCTGCGCGCCGACCTGGAAGGTGCCGGAGAACGAGCCGTCCAGCAGAGCCGTGCCGTTGAAGGTCGTCTTGCTGGCGATGTCGTCCAGCTCGGAGACGAGCTGCTGGAACTCGGCGTTGGCCGCGGCCTTCGACTCGGTGCTCTGCCCGCCCTCGTTGGACGCCTGAACGGCGAGGTCACGCATCCGCTGGAGGATCGAGTGGGTCTCGGTGAGAGCGCCTTCAGCGGTCTGGACGACGCTGATGCCGTCCTGGGCGTTGCGCACAGCGACCTTGAGCCCGCCGATCTGCGCACGCAGACCCTCGGAGATCGCCAGACCCGACGCGTCGTCGGCTGCCCGGTTGATGCGGAACCCGCTGGACAGCTTCTCCAGCGACTTGCTCATCTGCCCATCGGTGATCGACAGGTTCCGGTAGCTGTTGAACGCGGCGATGTTGTTGTTGATGCGAAGACCCACGGTGTCCTCCTTGGTTAGGGTCCCTCACCGGTCCATCCGTGGACCGGCCTGTGATTCCTATCGGCGGCCCGGCGGCGGTGTTGAGGAACCGGCCGTGGGCCGTGCGGGTGAACTGGTCTGTGGCCGAGCTGATCTGGGCCGGCCCTCACCACGGGGATCACACGACGGGATCACACCACGGGGATCACGGTGCGGGCGGCGTCGTCGGTGACGTCCCACCGCACCGTGGTCCCCGCGTGCCGCCGCGGACTCGCGGCACCGGCGCGGCGCGAGCCGTCAGACCGGTGCCCGGAACGGAGTCGCTCCCGCGGCGTGCTCTCCGGCGCCCGACGCGTGCCGGAGAGTCGTGGGGGTCTCGGCGCCACCCATGTGCGCGCCGTCCAGGTAGGCCTGCACATCGGCTCGCTGGCGCACGTTGGAGCGCCGGGCCACCGAGCTCACGTACGCCTGCCGGCGTCGTGCCCGCACACTGTCGGTCTCGGCCGTGGCGCCCACGCCCGCGCGGGCATCCTCGCTGAGCAGGGTGGACAGGGCCTCACGCAGCATCTCGAGCCCCTCGGCGCGCAGCTGCGACGCTCGTGACTGGGTGACCTTCAGCTCGGCGGCCAGCTCGGTGAGCTGACGGTTGTGCAGGTAGTAGCCCGAGACCACGTGCCGGGTCCGATCGGGCAGCTCGGCGAGGGCATCGCGCAGGTAGCCCATTCGCTCGGCGGCGATCAACGCCTCATCCGGTCGTGGCGAGGAGTCGGTCAACCCGGCGCCGAGCCCGTCGTCGTCAGAGCCGACCGGGTCGAGGCTGAGCAGCGAGGCTCGGTCGGTGCTGTGCAGGACCTGGCGCACCTCGGTGGTCGACATGCCGCTGGCCGCGGCGAGCTCGGCCTCGGTGGGAGTGCGCTGCAGCGCCCGGGTCAGCTCCTCGCTCACGCCGGCCAGGGCCCGGGCCCGCGAGCGCACCGACCGGGTCGCCCAGTCCCGCTGGCGCATCTGGTCGATCATCGCTCCGCGCACCCGGGTGGAGGCGAAGCGGGCGAACGGGACGCCGAGGGTCGGGTCGTAGGAGTGCGCGGCCTGTACCAGGGCCAGTGCGCCCGCGCCGATCAGGTCGTCGGTGTCCAGGTGCCGGGGCAGGCGTGAGCCCGCCTCACGGGCCAGATGGCCGACGAGGGCGAGATGCGTCGTGACGAGCTCGTCGACGTCCACCGTGGCTGCAGGCACAGAGCAGGCATCGGCCCGGTGATGGCCCGGCTTTCGCCTCTCCGGCCGCTGCGGGTGCCCAGGGGGTCCGAATCACTCAGCCGGACCAGTTCTGGTGACCCGAAGTGCTCAGGTCGGCCCTAGGGATGCCGACAGGACTGCAAGAGCCACCCCTGGGCCGACCCCGTCCGCCCCACCCGACCGCAGGACATGGAGCGCCACGATGAGCCTTCCCGACCTGGCCGCCGTCCTGTGGCGGCAGCGTGAGCTGCTCGAACGGCTGGTCTACCGGCTGGAGTGCGAGCAGTTGCTGCTCGCCGCCGGCAGGACCCGGTTCCTGCCGCTGGCCACCTCCGAGGTGGAGACCCTGATCACCGAGCTGGGCGTGGTCGAGCTGCAGCGGGCGGGGGTGGCCGACGCCGTGGCCGCCGAGCTCGGCCTGGAGTCCGCTGCGCCGCTGGAGCAGCTGGCCGGCGCCGCGGAGCCGCCGTGGACCGGCGTCCTGGTCGAACACCGCAACGCGCTGCTGACCCTGACCGGGGAGCTCACCCGTCTCGCTGAGGCCAACCGGCACCTGATGTCGGCCGGGCTGCAGGCCGTGGAGCAGGCGCTCGCCGGACTGGGGCTGCGCCAGGGCACCACCTCGGTGGGGTATGACGCGCAGGGGCGACGAGAGCTGATCTCCGGAGCCGGCGCCACCGTGGTCGACAGGGCCCTGTGAGCCGACGATGAGCACTTTCGGCACCCTCAACACCGCGGTCTCCGGCCTGCTCGCCGCGCAGCGGGCGTTGGATGTCACCAGCCAGAACGTGGCGAACGCGGCAACGCCCGGGTACTCCCGGCAACGGGTGCAGCAGTCATCGCTGGGCGTTATCACCGCCGCCACCTTCCACACCGGTAGCACGATGCCGGTCGGCGGGGTCAAGATCGATGCCATCGTGCGGATTCGGGACGCCTTCATCGAGGCCACCCGAGCCGCGGCGGGCGGGCGGGCGGCGACCCTCGACGCTCAGCACGCGACGTTGAGCGGGGCGCAGGCGCTGATCGCCGAACCGGGCGAGAACGGCCTGCAGTCGGGCCTGGACACGTTCTTCGCCTCATGGCATGAGCTCTCCCTCAACCCCTCGGACGGGGCGTCCGCCGCCGTCGTCGTCCAGCGCGGGATCGCCGTGACCGACCAGCTGCACACGCTCGGCAACGGCGTATCGGCGCAGTGGGAGGAGACCCACGAGCGGCTGGCGGACGTCGTCGCCAAGACCAACCAGGCGGCCTCGGACCTGGCCGCGTTGAACCTGCGGATCGCCGACGTGACCACGTCGGGGCAGCCGGCGAACGAGCTGCTGGACCGGCGCGACACCCTGGTGCGCGCCCTGGCCGAGCTGGTCGGTGGCTATTCGGTGCCCGGGCAGGACGGCCAGATCGCGGTCGCCGTCAACGGCATCACCCTGGTGCACGGCGGCACCGCCCAGGAGCTCACCCTGAGCGGCGGGGGGTCGATCGACACCGCGGTGAGCGACCCGCCGACGATCATGTGGGGCAGCACGGCGGTACCCGTGGAGTCGGGAGCCGCGGCCGGTCATCTGGCCACCCTGCGAACCGACCTGCCGAACCTGCTCACCTCCCTCGATGACGTGGCGGTCTCGCTGGCGGGCGCCGTCAACGCCGTCCACGCCGGCGGGTACACCCTGACCGGTGCTCCCGGCGGCACCTTCTTCACCGGCACCGGATCCCGCGACCTGTCGGTGACCTCCACGTCCACCGGCGACCTGGCGATCGCGTCGGCGCCGGGCACCGTGGACGGTTCGGTGGCCCTGCAGATCGGTGACCTCGCCTCGGACGCGGCCGCGTCGGCTGCGCTCGGCGGTGGATCCGGCCCGTCGCAGCGCTGGCGCGACCTCACCGCCGCGCTGGGCACCCAGGTGCAGAGCCTGGCCACGGCGATGAGCGTGCAGGAGTCGGTGGTGGCGACGGCCGACTCGGCGGTCGAGTCCAGCGCCGGGGTCAACCTCGACGAGGAGATGACCGGGATGCTCATGTTCCAGCGGGCCTACCAAGCCTCCGCCCGGGTGATCACGACCATCGACGAGATGATCGACACCCTGGTCAACCGCACCGGACTGGTCGGGAGGTAACGCGTGGCCACCAGGATCACCTACGGCATGACGGCGGCGACGTCGTTGCGCGGCCTGCAGGGCAGCCTCGGCCGCGTCCAGGAGCTGCAGGAGCAGCTCTCCAGCGGCAAGCGGCTGTTCCGCCCCAGCGACGACCCGGTGGCGACCGCGGCGTCGATGAGGCTGCGCTCGGCGCAGGTCGCCGACGTGCAGTACCAGCGCAACAGCGACCAGGCGATGGGCCGGCTGGCGGTGACCGACTCTGCACTGGTCTCGTTGAGCGACCGGGTTCGCGCCGTCCGGAACCTGATGGTCGCCTCGAACAACGGTGCGCTCAACGCCGACGGGCGGGCCGCGCTGGCCGGTCAGGTGAGCTCGCTGCGCACCGAGGTGATCAGTCTCTACAACGCGACCTACCTGGACCGTCCGGTCTTCGGCGGCACCGTCCCTGGACAGCTGGCGGTCGACCCGAGCACCGGGGGCTTCGTCGGCAACAACCTCCCGGTCGAGGTGCGGATCTCCGCGGGTTCCACGCTGCGGACCGACGTCGCCGGCACCGATGCGGCCGCGGACGTGCTGCCGGCGGTGATCCAGGCGGTAGCGCTCAGCGTGGCCGGTCCGACAGGTGCCACCGCGACCGACTTCGCCGCCATCGACAGCGCGTTCTCGCAGATCCAGCGGGCGCTCGGTGACGTCGGCGCCCGCACCCAGCGCCTGGAGAACACCCGCAACACCGTGGAGAGCCACCGGCTGGACCTGGTCTCGCGGATCAGCGAGAACGAAGACGTCGACCTACCGGAGGCGATCATGAACCTGCAGTCCCAGCAGGTGGGCTACCAGGCGGCGCTCGGCGCGACGGCCAAGGTCTTGCAGACCTCGCTGCTGGACTTCCTGCGATGAGCGAGGTCACCGCGACCGTCGCGACGCAGCACGGCCTCGCCGCCACCGGCCCTGTCCGGGCCGAGAAGCTTCAGGCCGAGGAGGGCACAGCAGGGCTGCCCGAGCTGCGTCTGGTGCGCGCCCTGCCCGGATTCCCTGATCTGACTCGGTTCGCACTGGTTCGGATCGACCACGCCGAAGACGCCGGACATGCGCAGTCCGTCCGCGATGACACCTCACTGGCCGGCGCGGACGCCGAGGCCGACCCTGCGGGCTCGCTGCTCTTCGAGCTGCGCTGCATCCAGGCCCCTGACGTGCGGTTTCTCGTCGCGGCCCCGGCGGCGTTCTTTCCCGACTACACCGTCGAGCTGGACGAGGCCGCGGTGACCGATCTGGGCCTCGAGCGGGCCGAGGACGCCCTCATCCTGGTCATCCTGACCGTTGGTTCTGACTCTGCGTCAACGACCGCTAACCTTCTGGCACCGGTCGTCGTCAACGCACGGACCCGGTCGGCCGTCCAGGTCATCCTGTCCGGCACCGACTGGCCGGTCCGCGCCACCGTCGCCTAGCTGGTCCTCCGGGCCCGGCGGCAGCGTCGGGATCCATGGAGGGAGCCCGTTGTGCTGGTCCTGACCAGACGAGCAGGAGAGAGCATCGTCATCGGTGACGATGTGCGCGTCGTCGTCCTGGACGTGCGCGGTGACACCGTTCGGCTTGGTATCGAGGCCCCACGCAGCATCCAGGTGCACCGGGCCGAGGTGTACGCCGAGGTGCAGGCGGCCAATGCAGCCGCGGCGAGCGCCGGGGCCGACCTCGGCCCGATCGCCGACCGGCTCCAGCGACTGGCGCGACCACGTCCGGGTCGCGGCCCCCGCCCCGGGCCACCGCCGTCCGCACCCGCCGACCCCCCCGACGCCAGCCCGCCGGACGACGCATGATCGCCGCCGTGAGGTTCTGCCCCAGAGCGTGGGTCACAACCTCACGCTGACGGCGATCTATCCGGCTCCCGACTGCGCTGGACGGCGGCAAGCAGCATCTGCGCGACGTCCACGACCTCGACCTCGTCCCGGGCGATGCCCTCGGCCTTGGAGTTGGTCAGGCCGTCAGTCAGCATCACCAGGCAGAACGGGCAGGCGACCCCGATCGTGTCGGCGCCGGTCTGCACCGCCTCGTCGGCGCGGTTGTTGTTGATCCGGGTGCCGAGGTTCTCCTCCATCCACATCCGAGCGCCACCGGCACCGCAGCAGAACGAGCGGCTGCCGTTGCGCGGCATCTCGGCGAACTCGACCCCGGGCAGCGCGCCGATCAGCTCGCGCGGTGGGGTGTAGATCCCGTTGTGCCGGCCGATGTAGCACGGGTCGTGGTAGGTCACTGTGCTGGTCGAGGAGTCGCTCCTCGCCCCGTTGCCGGAGGGTGGAGAGACCGGAGTGAGCTTGCCCTCGCGCACCAGCCGGTTGAGCAGCTGGGTGTGGTGGATCACCTCGTAGTTCCCGCCGACCTGCGGGTACTCGTTCTTGAGGGCGTTGAAGCAGTGCGCGCAGCTCACGACGATCTTGGTGGCCTTGGCCTCGTTCAGTACCTCGACGTTCTGCGTCGCCAGCATCTGGAACAGGAACTCGTTCCCCGCTCGGCGGGCCGGGTCGCCGGTGCACGCCTCGCCCTCGCCGAGGCATGCGAACCGAACGCCGGCCAGGTGCAGCAGTTCGGCGATGGCCCGGGTGGTCCGCTTGGAGCGGTCCTCGATGGCGCCGGCGCACCCAACCCAGAACAGGTAGTCGACCTCTGTGAGGTCCTCGACGTCCGCACCCACCTGCGGAACCTCGAACGACAGCCCCTTGGCCCACTCCATCCGGGTGCGCGCCGGAACTCCCCACGGGTTGTTGCTCTTCTCCAGGTTCTTGAACATCCCGCCGAGCTCGGTGGGGAACGCGGACTCCATGAGCACCTGGAACCGACGCATGTCGACGATGTGGTCGACGTGCTCGATGTCGACCGGGCACTGCTCGACGCAGGCACCACAGGTGGTACACGACCACAGCACGTCCGGGTCGATCACCCCGAGCTCCTCGAGCGTGCCGACCAGCGGTCGCTCCGCCTGAGCCTCACCCGGCGTCGTCAGTCGGGCGAAGCCGGACTCGGGGACGGAGTGGCCGTCGGAGTGTGCGGCGGCTGTGACGTCGGCCTGTGCCGGGGCTGAGGTGGCCGGCTGCCCGCCGTTCTCGTTGGCCAGGATGTAGGGCGCCTTGGCCAGCAGGTGGTCGCGTAGGTCCATGATCAAGAGCTTGGGCGACAGCGGCTTGTCGGTGTTCCAGGCCGGGCACTGGCTCTGGCAGCGTCCGCACTCGGTGCAGGTGGTGAAGTCGAGCATGCCCTTCCAGGTGAAGTCCTCGATCTTGCCGCGGCCGAAGACGTCGTCCTCGCCGGGGTCCTCGAAGTTGATCGGTTCGCCGCCGGACTGCATGGGCAGCAGTGCGCCGAGGCCCTTGGGGAGTCGCTTGGCCGAGACGTTGATCGGGGCCAGGAAGATGTGCAGGTGCTTGGAGTAGAGGACGATGAGCAGGAAGACGAGCATGACCCCGATGTGGAGCAGGAGTCCCACGCTCTCCACGGTCTCCAGGGTGGTCTCGGACAGGCCGTCGAACAGCCGGCCGATCCCGATCGACGCCCACGCTCCCGAGGTGTACGGGAGCCGACCGAGAGCAGATGCCGCGCCGCGGAACAGGAACAGCGTCCAGAAGACGTTGAAGATCATGAATAGGATCAGCCAGGCGCCCCCGTTGTGCGAGCCGTAGAAGCGGGAGGCGCGGGCCTTGCGCTCCGGCCCGTTACGCAGCCGGATCACGGCGAACACGCCCAGGCAGATCGTGGCGACCACGGCGATGGTGTCCTGCATGAACCCGAGCACCGCCCAGCGGCCGATGATCGGGATCGCGAAGTTCTCGTCGAACAGGGCCCCATAGGCCTCGATGTAGACGGTCAGAAGGATCAGGAACGACCAGAAGACGAAGAAGTGCGCCAGGCCGGGAACCGACCAGCTCAGCAGCTTGCGCTGTCCCAACACCTCGACGAGCTCTGCGCGGAAACGCTGTCCCAGCTGCGCTTGTCGGTCGTGGTCAGGTTGACCTGACCGGATCACCTTGGAGAGCCACAGTGCGCGGCGGCCGGTGATGGCCAGCGCGCCAGCTGTCATCAGCAGGCCGACGACGAGTCTCCAAGTCACTGGATCTCCTTCATGCCAGAAGCGTCCCTACGACGTCGCGAGGCGTCGCTTTCGCGGCGCCACGGTGGGCACGCCGCAGTTGATCTATCTCGCTCAACGCTATCTTGACCGCCCCACGCGGTGGACGGGCGGTGCCCATTCTCACACTGCGCTCCGACGGCCACCAGCGGGCAGCCGGCGCCAGGAGAATCCCGAGTGACCGGTTGGCTGAGGACGGCGTACACGCGCCGGCGGGTAGGTTGCGGCGCCTACCCTGGGCACATGGCCGAGCGTCCCGTGCCGCAGAGCATGCCGCCCACCCTGGGGTCGATCATCCGTCGCCAGCGTGAACTCGCGGCATTGCCGATGCGCCAGCTCGCCGAGGCGGTCGGCATCTCCAACCCCTACCTGTCCCAGATCGAGCGTGACCTGCGGGCGCCGTCCGACGCCGTCCTGGCGGCGATCGCCAGTACCTTGCAGACGACGGCCGACGACCTCTACGCCGAGGCGGGTCAGCCCAACGGGACCGACGCCGAGGTGACCGACCTGCTGGCGGCGATCAACTCCGCCGAGGAGTTGACCGCCGCGCAGCGCCGGGCGCTCGGCGAGGTGTACCGGGGGTTCGTCGAGGCGAACTCGGCCCGCCGCCGTCCGCGCACCTGAGCCTGGGTCCGGCCCTACGGTGCGACGTCCGGGATCAGTGACCGGGAGGCGATGTCGGCGAACACCGGCCGCCAGTAGTTCTTCAGCGACTCGTGCCCCATGAAGATGCCGAGGTGCCCGCCGGTGGTGGTCAGCCGAGTCACTTCCTCCTCCGGCGTGGAAACGAAATCCGCGAGCGCGAACACCTGTGCCGGCGGGGTGATGTGGTCCTTGGCCCCGGCGAGTAGGTAGACGGGGCAGTGGACCTCGCCGAGATCGACGTGCGTGCCGCCCACCTCCAGGGTGCCGTGCAGCAGCTCGTTGTTCATGAACAGGTGCTCGACGATCCACAGGTAGAAGGCGCCCGGGATCGGCTGGGTCCACTGGAACCAGTCCTCGAAGCGCTGATACCGCTCGACGTGCCGCTTGTCGTGGATGTTCGCGAGCAGCGCCATCTGGCGCTGCATCTCCGCCTCGGGCTGCATCAGCTTGAACCCGGTGAGCAGGAAGTCGCCGGGCAGCACCCCGCCGTTGGCCTGGACCGCCGCACGGTAGAAGTCCACTTGGCCCATCGGGGAGACGAGCTGCATCCAGTCGTGGATCAGCGGCTCGCCGGCGTGGAAGTCGATCGGCGCCCCGGCGATGGTCAGGGTGTGCAGCGTGTCCGGGTGGACCGCGGCGTAGATGGTGGCCAGCCATCCGCCTTGGCAGTCGCCGACCAGGTTGACGTGTCCGCCGAGCAGGTCGACCGCGGCCTTGATCGTGTCGAGGTAGTCCTCGACGCTCGCGTGCTTGGTCTCCGGCCCCGCGCCGACCCAGTCCATCGAGTACACGCGGACACAACCGGCGTCGAGCGCGGTAGTCACCTGCGACTGGCCGGGGGCGTAGTCGACGATGCAGGAGTCGTGGCCTGCCTGGGGCGGCAGGATCAGGGTCGGGACGACGTCGTGCGGCTCGTCGGGCCCGCTGAAGTCGCGCAGCCGCGCCAGCGGCCATTCCGCGGTGATCGTGTGCGGGCTGGCCCAGGTCGGCTTCTCCCGCCGGTTGACCTCGCGAGTCCACTCCACCAGATCGCGAGCGGCGTCCCAGGGGTGGGCGCCCCGCTCGACAAGCCCGCTCCAGTAGTCGACCCCGCTGCGGATCACCGACCCGGCGATCTCGTAGAGCGAGTCGACGCCGGCGTCGACGATGCCAGGAGGGCACTGCACCGGGTTGCCCCGCTGCCGGACGGTCGGCGTGCCGGTGGGTGACACGTTGCCGGCCTGGCGACGTTCCATGGTCTGCAGGGCGGTGTGGGTCCTGCGGTGGCTCGGCAGGTGAGTGTGCTCGCGGGCGATGCCGGCGCCGGGCGTGGCGCCCGGTGCGTTGCTGGCGTTCATCGTGCTGTCCACCCCATATCCATAGAGATGGCGACGCCGGTGACCGACCCGCCGTAGGGACCAGTCAGGAAGGCGGCCATCTCAGCCACTTCCTCGGGTTCGATCAGTTTCTTGACCGGCTGAGAGGCGAGGATGACCTCCTCGATCACCCGGTCCTCGGGCAGGTTGTGTGCTGCGGCCTGCGCGGCGATCTGCTTCTCCACCAGCGGGGTCCGCACGTAGGCGGGGCAGAGGGCGCAGGCCCGGACGCCGACGTCGGCCCCCTCCAGGGCGATCGTCTTGACCAGGCCGAGGACGCCGTGCTTGGCCGACACGTAGCCCGACTTGAACGGCGAGGCGGTCAGGGCGTGCGCCGAGGCGATCACGCAGATCCGGCCGTCGCCGGAGGCCACCAGGTGCGGCCACCCGTACTTGGTCAGAAGGAACGGGCTGGTCAGCAGGATGGCCAGCAGGGCGTCCCACCGGTCCTCGTCGAACTCGGCGATGGGTGAGACGTGCTGGAAGCCCGCGTTGGGCACGATGATGTCCAGCCGGCCGAACCGGTCCATCGCCGTCTGGACCGCGAGCCGGTTGCCCTCTCGGGTGGTCAAGTCGGCCGCGAGCGGGACCCCGGGGGTGTCCGAACCCGGCTCGAGGTCGACGGAGATGACGTCGATGTCGTCCTTCATCAGGCGGGCGGCGATAGCAGCACCGATACCGCTGCCGGCACCGGTGACGATGGCCGCCCGGCGCCCTGCCGGACGGGCCTCGGGGGAGTTCGTGGTCATCGGTGCCTCTCCGCTCTCGTCGTTGAGTCGCGCGTCCTACGCGTGGGTCACGTGTCCTATGAGGATGCGCACCCGGTCGGTTGGGTGTCTGGTTCGTGAATGTGTGATTGACAACATCTTTGTGCTCTTGCGCGGTCTGGCTCACCGGGGTGGGAACCGTTGCACGGCAAGGAATGGGCGACGGACGGCGGGGGCTTGCCCCCGCCCGCCGTCCGCCAGGTCATGGCTGGGTCAGCTCAGCGCGATGCGAGCGGCCTTGGTGAGGGCGGCGTTCATCTCGCGGACGAACTCGGCCTGGGTACGGGTCTGCGCGGCCAGCCAGTCCAGCTGGCTGGCGTCGGCCATCCGGACCTGCAGGTCGGTCAGGGTCTGCACCGCCTTGTCATAGGCGTCCAGCGAGGTCAGGCCGGTGTTCTTCATGCCTTGCAGGACGCGGGCGTTCAGGTCCTGCGCCCGGGTGACGGCGTCGTTGTACATTCCGGGGTCCAGCATGAACGGGTTCTCGGTACGGGAGGTGGTGGCGGTAGACATGGCGCTCTCCTGATCGCGTACGCAGCATCTGTCTCGATACGTATCAAGTTAGCAAACAATGGCTAACACTGCTAACGCCTGCCGCGTCGGCTGCGTCACATGCCCGTGATCGGGGCGAGGGTGAGGTTGAGACCCAGGCGCTGGGTCTCACCCTCACCCTCGCGGCGATCTTCCGGACGGGCGGGTGCGGTCGGCGCCGCTCAGCCCATCTCGGCGCCGCCGTTGACACCCCAGATCTGACCGGTGATGTACCCCGAGGCGTCGGCGGCCAGGAAGTGGACCACCCGGGCGATCTCGTCCGGCTCGGCCAGGCGTCCGACCGGGATACCGGCCTTGATCCTGTCCATGACCTTCTCGGGGATCGTGTCGACCATCTCGGTGCGCACGTACCCCGGGGTGACGCAGTTGACCGTGATGCCCATCGGGTTGTTCTCGAACTTGCCCGCCCGCTGGAGCTGGAACTCGACCTCTCGGGCGAGAGTCTTGGTCAGGCCGAACAGGCCGGACTTGGACGCCGCGTAGTTCGCCTGGCCGACGCCGCCCAACTCGCCGATCAGCGACGAGACCATGATGATCCGCCCGGTGCCGCGCTCGACGAAGTGTGGCAGGACCGTCTGGGACAGGTAGAACGAACCGGACAGGTTCACCGCGAGCACCTTGTTCCAGTCCTCGTCGGTCATCTTGGCCACCAGGCGGTCGACGGTGATCCCGGCGTTGTTGATCAGGATGTCCAGCCGGCCGTGCTGGTCGATGACCTCCTGGACGACCCGCCGGCAGTCGTCACCCACGCCGATGTTGCCCTTGTGCAGGGTCATCCGCTCGTCGTCGTCCAGGTGCTGCTCGCGGAACATCTCGGCGAAGGCATGCGCGGCCTCGTCGTTGCTGCTGTAGCCGGCGGCGATGGCCGCGCCCTGGCTGGCCAGGCTGCGGCTGATGGCAGCACCGATGCCACGGGTACCGCCGGTCACCAGGGCGACCCGGCCCTTCAGCTTGCCCCGGTCGACGTGCAGGGGCTGGCTGCCGGTCTCCGGGGTGGTCTCGGTGCTCATCAACGTGCTCCTCTTCGGTGAGATGACATCGGTTGGCAGGGTGACTATGACGGTGAGGGTGGCGGTCAGGAGGTGGGGGACTCGCGTGTGGCATGCTCCGGGGCCCCGGACCGGTGGGCGAGCCAGGTCGAGATGTCCGGCCAGGTCTGGTATCGGGCCTTCGAGCCGGCCATGAGGCCGATGTGTCCCCCTTTGCGGTCGAAGTGGGTGAGGTCCTTGGCGCCGACCATCTCCAGGAACGGCGTGGTACCGCAGCGCGGGGCGATGTGGTCGGCGCTGGCGGTGACGACCAGTACCGCCGGTTCGGCGATGTCCTTGAAGTCGACGCGCTTGTCCCGCAGCCGCATGGTCCCGTTGACCAGCCGGTTCTCCCGGTACATCCAGGTGATCCAGTCGTGGTACGACTGGGCCGGGAACGGCGGGTTGTCCTGCACCCACTTCGACATGGACTGGTAGGCCGCCCGGTCGACGGTGCCCTCGCGCACCTGGTCGAACAGCTTGCGTCGTGTGGTGATGAAGTTGGTGACCGGTTTGAGCATCCGGTTGGCGATGTCGATCATTGCTCCGGGCACGGCGCCGTTGGAGACGATCATGTCGACGTCGAAGGTCTCCCGGTTCACCCACATCTCGTACACGCTGCCCGCCGTGTCGACCGGCATGGTCAGCACGACCAGGTTGCGCACCTGGTTGAGGTCGGCGTGGATCGCGGTGTACATCGCGGTCAGCGTGGCGCCGATGCACCACCCGACCAGGGACAGCTGTTCCTGGTCGCTGGCCCGCAGCGTCTCGCGCACCGCCCAGTGCAGCTCGTCGCAGACATAGTCGGCGACGCCGAGATCGTCGTCCTCTTCGCTGGGCACTCCCCAGTCGACCAGGAACACGTCGTAGCCCTCGTTGAGCAGGAACTCGACGAAGGAGGCGCCCGGCCGCAGGTCGTACACGTGTGGCCGGTTGATCAGGGCGAAGACCAGCAGAACCGGGATCGGGTGCCGGCGATCCGCGCTGTGGTAGCGGTACAGCGTCGTCTTGCGGTGGGTCCAGACCACCTCCTTCGGGGTCGCCCCGATCACCGCGTCCTCGACCGTGAGCATGAGCTCGGTCGTCTTCAGCAGGGCGACCGGCAGGTGCGCCAGCGTCGCCACCATCGACATCCCGGGGATCGCCGAGAGCGCGGCCGCCGGATCGGAGGTCAGGCTCAGGTAGGACAGGTCGGGGGCGCCCGGTCCGGGCGCCCCCGTCCCGGTCGTCATGACGAACCTCCTGAGGCCTTCTTGGCCGCCGACCGACTTGCCCTGGCGCCGGAGGCCCGGGACGGCTCGGTCGGCGCCACGTCGCCGTCCGACCCGCTCGGGTCCTTCGGACTGCCGTTCGCCGACGTCGCCGTCCTCGCCCTCCCCGTGCCGGCTGCCTCGCTCGTCTCGAGCGAGTCCAGCCGGTCCGAGATCTTCTCGACCATCTGGAGCACGCGCTCCAGCTTGTCCTCGGTGCGGGCGAGCTGGCGGGCCAGCGACGTCACATCGTGCCGGACGGCGAGCCGGGTGGTTCGCATCGCCTGGTCGATGGCGCCGTTGGCCATTCGGGTCAGCGCCATCGCGGTCGTGGCCGAGGTGGTGAACAGCTCGGCGAAACCATTCGTCCCCACGAGCTGATCCATGGCAGTGGAGAGCCGGGACTCGAACTGCTCGTAGGCGGCGTAGGCGCTGGACAGGGGGTCGGTCGGCTGAGCCACTTCGATCACCCGCGCTCGAACACCGCGGCGATGCCCTGGCCTCCGCCGATGCACATGGTGACCATGGCGTACCGGCCGCCGGAGCGGGCCAGCTCGTACATGGCCTTGACCACGAGGATCGCGCCGGTGGCGCCGATGGGGTGACCGAGGCTGATACCGCTGCCGTTGACGTTGGTCTTCTCGTTCGGCAGCCCGAGATCGCGCATCACGGCCAGGGCCTGGGCCGCGAAGGCCTCGTTGACCTCCCAGACGTCGATGTCGTCGACGGTCAGGCCGGCCCGGTCCAGCGCCTTCTTGACCGCCGGGATCGGGCCGATGCCCATGTAGGCGGGGTCGACGCCGACGTGGCTGTGGGCGACCAGCCGGGCCAACGGGGTGAGCCCGGCGGCCTCGGCGGCACTGCGCTCCATGAGCACCACCGCCGCGGCGGCGTCGTTGACGCCCGAGGCGTTGCCGGCCGTCACCGTCCCGTCCTTCTTGAAGGCGGGGCGCATGGCAGCCATGCCCTCGATGCTCACCTCCGGCCGGACGTGCTCGTCGGTGTCGATGATCACCGAGCCCTTGCGGCCCTTGACCTCCACCGGGACGATCTGCTCCTTGAACCGGCCCTCGGCGATGGCGGCTGCAGCCCGCTGGTGGCTCTGGACCGCCAGCGCGTCCTGGTCCTCCCGCGAGATCTGCCACTTCTCGGCGACGTTCTCGGCGGTGATGCCCATGTGCACCTTGTGGAACGGGTCGGTCAGGGCGGCGACCATCACGTCGATGAGCTGACCGTCACCCATCCGCTGGCCCCAGCGCATCCCAGACGCCCAGTATGGGGAACGGGTCATCGACTCCGCGCCGCCGGCGACGGCCGCGTCGCCGTCCCCGAGGATGATCGCCTGGGAGGCCGAGATGATCGCCTGCAGCCCACTGCCGCACAGGCGGTTGAGGGTCAGTGAGGGGGTGTCATGGTCCAGTCCGCCGCCAAGCGCGGCGGCTCGGGCCAGGTACATGTCGCGCTGCTCGGTGTGGATCACATTGCCGAACACCGAGTGGCTTATCTGCTCGACGGCCACCCCAGACCGGGCGACGGCCTCCTTGACGCAGGTGGCGGCGAGATCCACCGGGGGGACGTCCTTCAATCCGCCGCCGTACTTCCCGATGGCGGTGCGGACCGCGGACAGGACGACTACCTCGCGCTGGGCGCCGTCCGTGCTGGACTGATCTGTCATGGGGTTGGCCTCCTCGTTTCCCACCGAGACTCATGGGGGTGGCTGTCGGTATCAATCGAAATCAACAGAGTCCTGGCTCGACGGTCTACATCCTTCGCTAAGTGGCGACCCGCGCGCTAGGCCGCGTTCGGCGATGTCGCCCTGCGGCACCCGCCCAGGCGAGCATGATGATGGATCTGTTGCGCATTATGCGTCATGATGCGCATTGCGCTAGACGACACCGGAGGCACCCAGATACCGTGCGCTGGTCCAAGCCCCTCGCTGGTGAGGTCTCTCACACACTGCCTCAGGGAGTCACGACCATGGCGTTTCCCTCGGACCTGGAGATCGCCCAGGGAGCCCGGCTCGCCCCGCTCGCCGACATCGCGGCCAAGATGGGCATCGGTGAGCACCTCCTGGAGCCACACGGGGAGTCGGTGGCCAAGATCAGGTTGGAGGCGATCGACGAGCTCGCCGAGCGGCCCAAGGCCAAGTACGTCGTCGTCTCGGCGGTCACCCCGACCCCGCTCGGCGAGGGCAAGACCACGACGACGGTCGGCCTCGGCCAGGCCTTCCAGCACATCGGTCGGTCAGCCACCATCGCCCTGCGCCAGCCCTCCATGGGCCCGACCTTCGGGATCAAGGGCGGGGCCGCCGGCGGTGGCTACAGCCAGGTGGTGCCGATGGAGTTGCTCAACCTGCACCTGACCGGCGACTTCCACGCCGTCACCGCGGCGCACAACCTGCTCGCCGCGATCCTGGACAACCACCTTCACCAGGGCAACCCGCTCGATATCGATCTGCACAACATCACCTGGCGGCGGGTGCTCGACGTCAACGACCGCTCCCTGCGCAACGTCGTGATCGGGCTGGGCGGCCGCCAGGACGGTGTCCCGCGGCAGACCGGGTTCGACATCACGGCGGCATCCGAGGTGATGGCGCTTCTGGCGCTCACCTCCTCGCTCGACGACCTCAAGACGCGGCTGCGCCGGGTGGTGGTTGGGTACACGCGCTCCGGCGAGCCGGTCACAGCGCAGGACCTGCAGGCCGCCGGCTCGATGGCGGCGATCCTGCGCGAAGCGGTCAAACCCAACCTGCTGCAGACCCTCGAGCACACTCCGGTGCTGGTGCATACGGGTCCATTCGGCAACATCGCGACCGGCAACTCCTCGATCCTGGCCGACCTGATCGGTATCCGCAGCGGTGACTTCCTACTCACCGAGGCCGGGTTCGGTGCCGACATGGGCGCCGAACGGTTCTTCAACATCAAGTGCCGCGCTTCCGGGCTCGTTCCGGACGCCGCCGTGGTCGTCGCCACCGTTCGCGCACTGAAGGCCCACTCCGGCCGATACAAGATCGTCGCCGGGCGGCCGCTGCCGCCCTCGCTGCTCGCCGAGAACCCGGACGACGTGCTCGCCGGCGCCGACAACCTGCGCAAGCAGATCGAGAACATCAGGCTGCACGGTGTGCCCGCGGTGGTGGCGATCAACGCGTTCCCGACCGACCACCCCACCGAGTGGAAGGCCATCGAGGAGATCGCCACGGCTGCCGGGGCGGCCTCGGCGGTGTCGACGCACTTCTCCGACGGAGGGCGCGGCGCGGCGACCTTGGCCGAGGCGGTGGCCGAGGCGGCGTCCGGTCCCTCGCAGTTCCGGCTGCTCTACCCGGACGGCGCCAGCCTCCGGGAGAAGATCGAGACCGTCGCCACCAGGGTCTACGGCGCGGACGGCGTCGACTACGACTATGCGGCGTCGGCCCAGATCGACAACTACGAGCGCAACGGCTTCGGCACGCTGCCGGTGTGTATCGCCAAGACCCACCTGTCCATCACCTCCGACCCCACGCTGCGGGGGGCGCCCACGGGGTGGCGGCTGCCGGTCCGGGAGGTCCGGGCGTCGGTGGGTGCCGGGTTCGTCTACCCGATCTGCGGTGACATGCGCACCATGCCCGGCCTGTCCAAGACGCCGGCCGCGTTCGGTATCGACCTCGGCGAGGACGGCGAGATCGTCGGCTTGTCCTGACCCGAGATCCCTCGCTGGGCGGGCACGGCGTGACGTTGTGCTCGCTGGACGGGCACGGCGTGACGTTGTGCTCGCTGGACGGGCACGGCGTGACGTTGTGCCCATCTTGCCGGCCGCCGACGGCGAGGCTCCACCGCGTCCGTCGCCCGTTGGGGCAGGCTGATCGTCGTCACGACGTCCGGAGCGCGACCGTGCGCCACGGCGGGTCCCGGAGGCGAACATGTCGCAACGCTCTGATCAGCGGGTGCACCGTCCGGTGCGTGGCCAGTGCCGACAGGGAGCGGGCGCCCTGGTCCTCGCCATCGTCGCCGCCCTCCTCCTGGCTGGTTGCGGGGCCGACCAGCCGGTGCTGGTCGGCGGTTCCGACAGCTCGGACGCCGCCCCGACACCGACCGCGCCGTCCGGCACGGCGGAGCTCCCCGGCAACACCGCGGACTCCTCCCCGGGGGCGGCCGTCGCCGCCGGTGTGGATGAACCGGCGCCCACCGGCACCGGACCGATCGAGCAGTCCGTCCCGCCCTCGCCATCCGGGCAGCTGAAGGCAGCCGTGGTCAAGGACATCCGCGCAGCGCGCCACCCGGGGTTCGACCGGGTGGTGGTTCAGTACCAGGGCACCTTCGGCGCGTGGCGGGTGGCGTACGCCGATCGGATCGTGGAAGACCCCACGGGTGAGCCGGTGCCCCTGCGGGGGTCGGCGTTCCTGAGCGTCGTCGTCCAGAACGCCACCTTCGACAACTTGGTGCAGGTCGGGGACGGCGTGCCGCGCCTCGTCTACGACGGGCCGCGCCGGCTCAGCCCGGATCTACCGAACGTGTTCGAGATCGCCGACGCCGGTGACTTCGAGGCGGTGATGGCACTCGGCATCGGCCTGGACCACGCGGCCGGGTTACGCGCCTATCGGTTGGAGGACCCGAGCCGCCTGGTCATCGACGTCGCCCACTGACGCCGGCGCCACCGGTCCGACGTCGGCCCCTGACGCCCGGACGCGCCCGGACGCGCCCGGACCGGCCGACAACGGGTCCAACGTCCCGGGCCATCGTCGGGGTTACGAGCTGGTCAAGATAGCCTGTGGAATCTGGCCCCTTGGTCCCAGGTCGTCCGCGGAGGTGCCGTCTTACGGTCAAGCGGAGCCCCGAGGAGCACCGAGTGCCACGGCGCACGGAGTCCACCCGATCCCAGGGAGATGCGATGAAGATCGTCGTTCCGGTCAAGTACGTGCCCGAACCGACGAGTACATGGAGTTTCACCCCGGACCTCACCCTGGACCGCGATGCCGTCGAGGGTCGGCTGAGCGAGCTGGACGAGTACGCCGTCGAGCAGGCGGTCCGGCTGGTCGAGTCCGGCCTGGACGCCGAAGTGGTAGCGCTGACCGTCGGGCCCCCGGCGGCGACCAGCGCGCTGCGCAAAGCACTGGCGATGGGCGCCGCGAGCGCGGTGCACGTCCAGGACCCTGCCATCGCCGGGTCCGATGCCATGGCCACCTCACTGGTGCTGGCGGCGGCGCTGCGGCACGTGGGGTTCGACATCGTGTTGACCGGCATGGCCTCCACCGATGCGGAGATGTCCGTGATGCCGGCGATGGTGGCCCAGCGCCTCAGGCTTCCCCAGCTGACCTTCGCGGCCTCGCTGCAGGTCGACGCGGACCGGGTGACGATTCACCGGCACGCCGACTCCTCGGTCGCCGAGCTCAGCGCGCCCACGCCGGTGATGGTCTCGGTCACCGACCAGAGCGGTGAGGCCCGGTACCCGGCCTTCAAGGCGATCATGGGTGCGAAGAAGAAGCCGGTCCTCACCGTGAGCCTGTCCGATCTCGGCGTCGACGCGGCTGCGGTGGGGCTGTCAGCTGCTGCGTGTCGGGTGCGCGAGCTCGAGCTTGCTCCTGCTCGGCAGGGCGGCACCGTGGTGGTGGACGGCGCCGACGGGTGTAATGGGGCCGGGGAGATCGCCGACTTCCTATCCTCTCGCGGCTTCATCTGATCGGTGCAGCCGGTCCTTCCCCGTCGTCATCGAACTACCTGAGGAGTACCCCGTGTCCGACGTCCTGGTTCTGGCCGAACGAGCCGATGGATCCGCGTCAGGCCTGCGCAAGGCCACCACCGAGCTGCTCACTCTGGCCCAGCGCCTGGGCACCGTCAAGGCGGTGCTGTTCGGTCCTGCCGACGACGCTGTCGTGGCCGAGCTGGGTCGCTACGGTGCCGTCACCGTATACAGCGTGGCCGGACCTGCCGACGCGGACGGCTATCTGGCGGTTGCCAAGGCCGAGGCCCTGGCGCAGCTCGCGCGAGCCGGTGACGTGTCGGCCGTGCTGATCACCTCCGGCCCGGAGGGCAAGGACGTCGCCGGACGTCTGGCCGTGGCGCTGGACAGCGGGGTGATCACCGACGCGGTCGACGTGGTCGCCGGCGCCGACGGACCGCAGGCCACACAGTCGGTGGTCGCGGGGCAATGGCTGGCCGCCAGCACGGTCACCCGTGGCACCCCGGTGATCACCGTTCGCCCCAACTCCGTCACCGCGCAGCCGGTCGAGCCGCCCGCCCCTGCGGCCGTCGAGTCGGTATCGGTGCCGTTCAGCGACCTGGCCAGCGCCGTCCAGGTGGTCTCCCGCACCGTCAAGGAGTCCTCGGGCCGCCCGGAGCTGCTCGACTCGGGGGTGGTGGTTGCGGGTGGTCGTGGGCTCGGCTCGGCCGGCGCCTTCGAGCTGCTGGAACGACTGGCCGACTCCCTCGGCGGTGCGGTCGGTGCCTCGCGCGCGGCCACCGACCAGGACTGGTACCCGCACGAGATGCAGATCGGTCAGACGGGCAAGACCGTTGCGCCGCAGCTGTACCTGGCCGCCGGGATCTCCGGGGCGATTCAGCACCGGGCCGGCATGCAGGGGTCCAAGGCGATCGTCGCCGTGAACAAGGACCCCAAGGCGCCGATCTTCGCGATCGCCGACTTCGGCGTGGTGGGCGACCTGCACACCGTCCTGCCTGCCCTGGCCGACGAGATCGCCAGACGAAGGGGCTGACGGCCGCACCTCACGTGGCCGGGTCCAAGAGAAGGGAAACACTCGTGCTGGTTCGTACGGCGCTCGGCCGGGTGCCAAGGTGGTGGGTGTGCCGCGATCCGGCGAGCTCTCGTTCCGCTGAAGGGCGGGCGGCGCCCGAATGCGGATGATGAGACCATTGGTCAGCGAATCAACACCAACAGAGCACGCGAGGCAATGGACCTCAAACCCGACCTCGTCGTCGCCGCGTGCCCCTTCTGCATCGTCATGCTGACAGGCGGGGTACAGGCCGTGGCCGGCGAGCAGGGCGGTTGCCACGGAGCGGACCACGGTCCGGGCGTCCCGCCGCAGGTCGAGGTCACCGACATCTCCGAGCTGTTGCTGCGTTCGTGCGCTCAGCCGGCACCGACACCAACGGTCGAAAGGACGACACGATGAACGCGATGCAGGGCGACGGCCTGGACACCGAGACTCTCAACCTTATGCTCGAGGCCCTCGGGGACCACGTCTCCGCCGCGCTGCCCCCCGAGCGGCAGCTTCAGCTCGACCACGACGACGTCTGTCCTGAGGACGTCGTCCGCTCGATGTGCAGCGACGAGCTGGGTGTGCAGCTGGTGTTCGTGCCGGAGGCCTACGGCGGCATGGGCGGCGGTGCGTTCGACTCCTACCGGGTCTGCGAGCTCATGGCGCGCTTCGACATCGGTCTGGCCACCGCGGTCTTCGCCACCTTCCTCGGCAGCGACCCGATCCTGGTCGGGGCCACTGAGGAGCAGCGCCAGCAGTGGCTCGGGATGATCGCCGAGAAGGGCCTCGTCTTCGCCTACGGCGCCACCGAGCCCGATGCCGGCAGTGACTTGGGTGCGATGACCACTACCGCCGCCCCGGTCACCGACGAGGCGGGCACGATCACCCACTACCGGATCAACGGCCGCAAGCAGTGGATCAGCAACGGCACCATCGCCGACGCCACCACGATCCTGGCCCTGGCGCCCGGCGGCCCGAGCTGGTTCATCGTCGAGAGGGGTACCGAAGGTTTCACCACCGCCCCGCCCGAGGACAAGCACGGCATCCGGCTCTCGAACACCGCTGCGCTGTTCCTGGACGACGTGACCGTGCCGGTGGACAACCTGGTCGGTGGCGAAGAGGGCAAGGGGCTGGTCCAGGCCCAGCAGGTGTTCGGCTACACCCGGGTGATGGTCGCCGCCTTCGGCCTCGGCGGCGGCTGGTCCGCGCTGGAACGGGCGATCGACTACTCCCGCAACCGGGAGCAGGGTGGGTCGGTGCTGGCCGAGAAGCAGGGGTACACCCACAAGCTGATCGTGCCCCACGTCGTCCGGCTCGAGGCGGCGCGGGCGTTCGTCGAGGAGACCTCGGCCCGGCTCGACGCTGCCGTCGGCGCGGACGCCGTACCGGGCGCCCTGAACACCGAGGGGGCGATCGCCAAGTACCTGTCCACCGAGTTCGGCAACGCCACCGCCGAGGCGGCGATCCAGGCGCACGGCGGGTACGGGTACACGCGCCCGTACACGGTGGAGAAGATCAAGCGCGACGTCCGGATCACCACGATCTACGAGGGCACCTCGGAGATCCTGGAGATGACCATCGCCCGGGACCGCTGGCAGGCGCACCTGAAGTCCCGGGGCGCTCACTACCTGGACGCCGCGCGCGGGCTGCACGAGCTGCACCAGGCCCACCCCGAGGTCGGCGCGGACGTCGCAGCGCTGGCGCATGAGTGCCTGGCCGCCGTCCTCGAGGCCTGCAAGGCGGGTCGACTGACCCGCAACCAGCACGTGCTGTTCCGGCTCGGCGAGCTGATCGCCTGGACCGAGACCTCCGGCGCCACGGCCCGCCGGGCGGCAGCGGCGGCCGCGGGGTCGGCGCACGAGAAGACCGACCGCCGCTTCGATGCGCCCGCTCTGGCCGCGATCAGCCGGGTGTTCGCGCGTGAGGCCGCGCAGCAGGTCGCCGCAGACGGGCTGCGCTGGGTGGCGGGGTCCGCCGAAGGCACTGCCGCCCAGGCCGCAGCCCTCACCTCTCAACTCCCGCTCGATGCCGTCTACGCCGCTCAGGCCGGGCTGCTCGCCGACATGAATGCGGTTGCCGACGTGATCTATGGGAAGGACCACTCATGAGCACCCCGGGTATGAACCCCGTAGCCATCGTCGGGCTGTCGGCGATCATGCCCGATGCCCCGACCGGTGAGGCCTTCTGGGGCAACATCACCGGCGGCAGGTACTCGATCAGCGACGTCCCGCCGGAGCGCTGGGACCCGGAGCTGTACTACGACCCGGACCCGCACGCCCCGGACAAGACCTACACCAAGATCGGTGGCTGGGTCCGCGAGTTCCCCTGGGAGCCCAGAAAGTGGAAGCTGCCGGTGCCGCCGACGGTGGCCGACCAGATGGACGAGGGGCAGCGCTGGACGATCAGCGCCGCGCGTGCGGCGCTGGTCGACGCCGGCTGGCCGGACTGGGACGTCGACTCCGAGAACGTCGCCGTGGTGCTCGGCAACGCCATCGGCGGCGAGAAGCACTACCGCTCCAGCATGCGGATCGAGCTGCCCGAGTTCATCCAGGCGCTGGAGACCTCGCCGGCCTTCGCCGGCCTGGAGCCCGGGCTGCGGGAACAGATGATCGCCGAGGCCAGGGAGCGCTTCCTGGCCAACTTCACCGAGATCACCGAGGACACCATGCCCGGTGAGCTGTCCAACGTGCTCGCCGGCCGGGTGGCCAACCTGTTCAACTTCCGCGGTCCCAACTTCACCACCGACGCGGCGTGCGCCTCCGGCCTGGCCGCGATGTGGGCGGCCGTGGACGGGCTGGTCGAGGGCCAGTACGACGCCGTGATCACCGGCGGGGTCGACCGCAACAACGGCGTCGCCGCCTTCGTGAAGTTCTGCAAGATCGGCGCGCTCTCGGCCACCGGCACCCGGCCGTTCGACGCCGGTGCCGACGGGTTCGTGATGGGTGAGGGCGCGGCACTGTTCGTGCTGCAGCGCCTCGAGGACGCCGAGAAGCAGGGCCGCCGGATCTACGCGGTGCTGACCGGTCTGGCCGGGTCCAGCGACGGCAAGGGCAAGGGGATCACCGCGCCCAACCCGGTGGGTCAGAAGCTGGCCGTCCAGCGGGCCTGGACGATGGCGGGCGCGTCCCCGGCCTCGGCCGGCATGATCGAGGCCCACGGCACCTCGACCCGGGTCGGTGACGCCGCGGAGCTGTCCAGCCTGACCGCGGTGTTCGGTGCGGCCGGCGCCGCCCCGGGCTCGATCGGGCTCGGCTCGGTCAAGTCCAACATCGGCCACCTCAAGGCCGCGGCTGGTACGGCCGGCCTGTTCAAGATGACGCGCAGCCTGCACGACAAGGTGATGACTCCGTCCCTGAACTTCAACGACCCCAACCCGAACGTCGACTGGGACGACGTCCCGTTCCGGGTCAACACCTCCCTGCGCGAGTGGCCGGCGCCCTCCGACGGCGACGTCCGGCGCGGCGGAGTGAGTGCCTTCGGTTTCGGCGGCACCAACTTCCACGCGGTGCTGGAGGAGTACGTGCCCGGCCGGTACCGGCACGAACCGCGCGTGTTCGCCGCCGCCCAGCCTCAGGCGCAGGTCACCGAGTCCGTCACGGCCGCTCCGGCCGCTCCGGCGCCGGTGGCCCGGGCGCCGCAGCGCGGTGCGCTCGTTGTCGGCGGTGCGGACGACGCCGCCGTGGTGGCGCAGCTGCGCGAGCACCTGGCCCAGGCCAAGGCGGGCACCGGCGTCGCCGCGGCACCGCCTGCCGCACCCGATCCGGCGCTGGCCGATGCCGCCGTGCGGGTGGCGATCGACTACGCCGACGCCAAGGACCTCGCGTCCAAGATCGGCAAGACCATCAAGGCGTTCGACACCCCCGCCCCGGCGTCAGCGGCCCTGTGGCGGATGCTCCGCTCCCAAGGCGTGTTCGTCGGCCGTGGGCCGGCGCCGAAGGTGGCGTTCCTGTTCACCGGCCAGGGCTCCCAGTACGTGAACATGCTGGACGGGTTGCGGCGCACCGAGCCGGTGGTCGCCGACACCTTCGCCCAGGCCGACGCGGTGATGACCCCGCTGCTCGGCCGCACGCTCTCCTCCTACATCTTCATCGACGGTGACGACCCGGCCGCGGTCAAGAAGCTGACCAAGCGGCTGCTGCAGACCGAGATCACCCAGCCGGCCGTGCTGGCCACCGACCTGTCGATGGCCCGGTTGCTGGAGACCTACGGTGTGCGCCCCGACATGGTGATGGGGCACAGCCTGGGTGAGTACGGCGCGCTGGTCGCCGCCGGATCCCTGACCTTCGAGGCGGCACTGGAGGCGGTCAGCGCCCGGGGCCGGGAGATGGCCACCCTTGAGGTTCCGGACAAGGGCGCGATGGCCGCGGTGTTCGGGCCGCTGACGGAGATCCAGCGGATCGTCGACGAGGTGCACAGCGGCGGCGGCTACGTCGTGGTCGCCAACATCAACAGCGGCAGCCAGGCCGTCGTCGGTGGTGCCACCGCTGCCGTGGAACAGGCGATCGAGGTCTTCGGCGCTGCCGGGATGAACGCGATCCGGATCCCGGTCAGCCATGCCTTCCACACCTCGATCGTGGCCCCGGCCAGCGTGCCGCTGGTCGAGCAGCTGCGCCGCCTGGACGTCAAGCCGCCGGTGCGCCCGATCGTGGCCAACGTGACCGGGGAGTTCTACCCCGAGGACTCGACGGTCGAGGACATGCTCGACATGCTCGGTAAGCAGGTCGCCTCCCCGGTCCAGTTCGTCAAGGGCCTGCAGACGCTCTATGCGGCGGGCGCCCGGGTGTTCGTCGAGGTCGGCCCGAAGAAGGCACTGCACGGCTTCGCCGAGGATGTGCTCGGCTCGGAGCACGATGACGTGCTGGCTCTGTTCACCAACCACCCCAAGCTCGGCGACGCCGCCTCGGTGAACCAGGCCCTGTGCGGCCTGTGGGCCTCGGGGATCGGGTATGCCCAGGCTCCAGCTCCGCCGGTCGCCGCGCCCGTCGCGACCCCGGCGAGTGCGCCTGTCGCCACGCCGGCCGCGGCCCCGGCGGCTGCGCCGTCCGCCGCGCAACCTGTTGTGGCCCAACCCGTCCCGGCGTCCGTAGGACGCGTGGTTCCGGCCGCTCCGGCACCGTCCACCGAGCCCGTCGTGGTCACCGGTGCGGCCCTCGGCCTGCCCGGTGTGCCGCGAGTCTTCGACGACGAGAACATCGCGAAGATCCTCGACGGTCAGCAGTTCATCGAGTCGGTGCCGCACCGCTACCGCCAGCGGATGGTGGACATGCGGATCACCCGGCTGGTCAAGAGCGAAACCGGTGGCCCGTCCTTCGAGACCATCGAGGACGAAACCGAAGTGATCAAGCTCGCCGGCCAGCACGCCCCGTTCGACGCGGTGGCCGAGTTCGGGCTCGACGCCGCCCGCGACGAGGCGCTGGACGTCTCCACCCGGCTGGCGATCGGTTCCGGTCTGGATGCCCTGCGGGACGCGGGCATCCCGCTGGTGATGCGCTACAAGCAGACCACCCTGGGGACCCGTCTGCCCGAAGCCTGGGGCCTGCCCGATGCCATGCGCGACGACACCGGGGTCATCTTCGCCTCTGCCTTCCCCGGGTACGAGTCCTTCGCCGCCGACCTGGAGGGCTACTTCACCTCCCGCGGGCACCGTGAGCAGCTGTTGGCGCTGGAAGCGGTCCGGGCACGGATGAACGGCACCGAGCCTGCCGCCGTCGAGGTTGACCGCCGGATCGGTGAGCTCCGGCATGAGCTGGAGACGCACCCGTACACCTTGGACCGGCGGTTCCTGTTCCGGGCACTCGCCATGGGCCACTCCCAGTTCGCCGAGCTGATCGGGGCCCGCGGGCCGAACACCCAGGTGAACGCCGCCTGCGCCAGTACCACGCAGGCGGTCTGTCTGGCCGAGGACTGGATCAGGGCCGGGCGATGCCGCCGCGTCATCATCGTCTCTGCCGACGATGCGACGTCCGAGCATCTGCTGCCCTGGCTCACCGGCGGCTTCCTCGCAACTGGTGCGGCAGCCACCGACGACGTGGTGGCCGACGCCGCGACCCCGTTCGACAAGCGCCGGCACGGCATGATCGTCGGCATGGGCGCGGCGGCCCTGGTCGTGGAGAGCGCCGAGGCCGCGCGCGAGCGCGGGGTGCAGCCGATCTGCGAGGTGCTCGCGACGGTCACCCTCAACAGCGCCTTCCACGGCACCCGGCTCGATGTCGAACACATCTGCGGCGTGATGGAAACGCTGATGTCGCAGGCCGAGTCGCGAGGTGTCGACCGGTCGGCGATCGCGCCGTCCACGATGTTCGTCTCGCACGAGACCTACACCCCGGCTCGGGGTGGCAGTGCCGCGGCCGAGGTGAACGCGCTGCGCGCCGTCTTCGGTGCCCATGCCGACCAGATCGTGGTCACCAACACCAAGGGGTTCACCGGCCACGCCATGGGTGCCGGGATCGAGGACGTGGTGGCGGTCAAGGCGCTGGAGACCGGTGTGATCCCGCCGGTGCCGAACTACCGGGTGCCCGACCCCGAGCTGGGTTCGCTCAACCTGTCCATCGGCGGCAGCTACGACGTGCACTATGCGCTGCGGCTGGCGGCGGGATTCGGCTCGCAGATCGCCATGACCCTCATGCGCTGGACGCCGCTGGCCGGCGCGCGCCGCCCTCTGCCGAACGACCTGGGCTACCAGCACCGGATCGCCGACGCCGGGGTGTTCCAGTCGTGGTTGAACGCGGCGGCCGGGCATGACGATGCCCGGCTCGAGGTGGATCACCGCCGGCTGCGGGTGACCGATAACGGTGCGGGTGCCGTCGCCGCCCCGGCGGCACGGGCCGCCGTGCCCGTTCCCGCCGTGGCCTCGCCTGCCCCGGTGAGTGCCGTCGTGGCGCCGGCCCCGGCTGCCCCTGCCCCAGTCACTCCGGCTGCCCCGGTTGCCCCGGTTGCCCCGGCCGCCCCTGTTCCGGCGGCTCCGGCTGCCCCCGCGGAGGACCCCTTGGTCTCCACCGTGGTCGGGATCGTGGCGGAGATGACCGGCTACCCGGCCGAGCTGCTGGATCTGGACCTGGACCTGGAGGCCGATCTCGGAGTGGACACGGTCAAGCAGGCCGAGGTGTTCGCCGCGGTGCGCGAGAAGTTCGACGTCGAGCGCGATCCGGATCTTCGCCTGCGTGACTTCCCGACCCTCGCCATGGTGATCGGCTGGGTGCGGGACAAGACCGGGATCGCCCCGGTCGCCGCGGCGCCGGCAGCCGCGCCGGCCCCCGCTGCCCCCGTCCAGCCGGTCCCGGCGGCGCCTGCAGTGCCCGCCCCATCCGTCCCCGCCCAGCCGGCCCCGGCGGAAGCCGCCCCGGTCGAGGATCCCGTGGTCAGCGCCGTAGTCGGGATCGTGGCCGAGATGACGGGCTACCCGCCGGAACTGCTGGATCTGGATCTGGATCTGGAGGCCGACCTGGGGGTGGACACGGTCAAGCAGGCCGAGGTGTTCGCCGGCGTCCGGGAACACTTCGGCGTCGAACGTGACCCGAACCTGCAGCTGCGCGACTTCCCCACCCTGACCGATGTCATCGGTTGGGTGCGGAGCAAGACTGGGATCGCTCCCGTTGCCCCTGCGGCCGCGCCGGCGGCTCCCGCGGCCCCGGTGGCGGCGGCGCCGCGGTGCGCGCAGTCGGTTGCGGCGCAGCCGGTCCCGGTGGAGCAGGCCGCCCCGGTCGAGGACCCGGTGGTCAGCGCCGTGACCGCGATCGTCGCGCAGATGACCGGATACCCGCCGGAGCTGCTCGACCCCGACCTCGACCTGGAGGCCGACCTCGGGGTGGACACGGTCAAGCAGGCCGAGGTGTTCGCCGCGGTGCGCGAGCACTTCGATGTCGAGCGGGACCCGAACCTGCAGCTGCGCGACTTCCCGACCCTGAACGACGTCGTCGGGTGGGTGCGCTCCAAGACCGGCCTTGCGCCGGTCGCCGCGGCCCCTGCGACCGAGGCCCCCGCTGCCGCGGCAACTCCTGCCGTGGCTGTGCCGGGAGAACCGGCACCGTCGGAAGCCGTTGCCGCGCCGTCGGATACGACTGACGAGCTGGTCGATGTCGTCGTCCGGATCGTGGCTGAGATGACCGGCTACCCGCCGGAGCTGCTCGACCTCGACCTCGACCTGGAGGCCGACCTGGGGGTGGACACGGTCAAGCAGGCCGAGGTGTTCGCCGCGGTGCGCGAGCACTACGGGGTGGAGCGGGACCCGAACCTGCAGCTGCGGGACTTCCCGACCCTGAACGACGTGATCGGCTGGGTCCGGGAGCGCACCGGCATCCAGCCGGAGGCCGCCGCCGGAGCTTCCACGACGGCAGAGCCGGTCGCGGCACCTGCCGGCGTGCAGCCGGAAGCCGTTGCCGCGCCGTCGGATACGACTGACGAGCTGGTCGATGTCGTCGTCCGGATCGTGGCCGAGATGACCGGCTACCCGCCGGAGCTGCTCGACCTCGACCTCGACCTGGAGGCCGACCTGGGGGTGGACACGGTCAAGCAGGCCGAGGTGTTCGCCGCGGTGCGCGAGCACTACGGGGTGGAGCGGGACCCGAACCTGCAGCTGCGGGACTTCCCGACTCTGAACGACGTGATCGGGTGGGTCCGGGAGCGCACCGGCATCCAGCCGGTGAGCGGTGCCACCGGTTCGGGGGAGGCGGTCGCTGAGGCGGCTGCGGCCCCCGCCGCGCCGTCCGCGGCGCCCGGTGCGGCTGCCCTGGTCACCGGTGACCTGGCAGCCATCGATCGGCTGCCCCGCCGGCTGCCGGTCGCCGTCATGCGCCCCGCCCTGTCCTTGTGCGCCCCCACCGGCATCCATCTCGGCGAGGGCACTCGGGTCGTGGTCATGCTCGACGAGGGCGGGGTCGGCGAGTCGCTGGCGAAGCGACTGGGCAGGCTCGGCGTCGAAGTGCTCACCGTCGAGGTGGGAACGGCGACAGAGGACCTGCTCGCTCGGCTCGAGGAGTGGACGGCGTCGGGCCCCGTGCACGGGGTCTACTGGCTGGCCGGTCTGGACGACGAGGGCTCCCTGGACGGCATGGACCTCGTGACCTGGCGCGAAGCGTTGCGGCGCAGGGTGAAGGCGCTGTATACCACGATCAGGCGGCTCTACGACGGCACTCCCTTCCTGGTCACCGCGACCCGGCTCGGAGGCTTCCACGGCTACGAGCCCGGCGGAGCGACCGCCCCGCTCGGCGGTGCGGTCAACGGGTTCGCCAAGGCCTACCAGCGCGAGTGCCCCACTGCCGTGGTCAAGGCCGTCGACCTGCCGCTCGGCCGCAAGACCGCAGCGCTGGCCGACGTGCTGATCGAGGAGACCCTTCACGACGGCGGTTGCGTCGAGATCGGCCGCCCGGACGTGGAGCACCGTGCCCCGGGCCGGATCGGGATCGCCCTGGAGACGGTGCCGTTCACCCCGCTCGGTCCGGCCACGCCGGACCACCCGGACGGCGACCCGTTGGGTCCCGGTGGGACCGCGCTCGGTGCCGACAGCGTCATCGTCGTCACCGGTGCCGCCGGCAGCATCGTCTCGGCGATCACCGCTGACCTGGCGACGGGCGGCGGCGGTACCTTCCACCTGCTCGACCTGACCCCGGCGCCGGAGGCGGGCGATCCCGACCTGCAGGCGTTCGCGGCCGACAAGGAGTCGCTCAAGCCGGTCATCGCGGCGCGGCTCAAGGAGGCCGGGGAGCGGGCCACACCGGTGGCGATCGAGAAGGAGATCAGCCGGATCGAGCGGCGGGCGGCGGCGCTCGCCGCGGTTCAGGCGGTCGAGGCCGCCGGCGGACGGGCGCGCTACCACAGCGTCAACCTGACCGACGGCGACGCCGTGGCCGCGGTGATGCGCGCTATCCAGGAGGAGAGTGGGCGGGTCGACCTGCTGCTGCACGCGGCCGGGCTGGAGATCAGCCGGGTCATGCCGGACAAGAAACCCAGCGAGTTCGACCTGGTGTTCGATGTGAAGGCTGACGGCTGGTTCTCCCTCGTGCACGCCGTCCCCGACCTGCCGATCGGGGCCAGCGTGGTGTTCTCGTCGGTGGCGGGCCGGTTCGGCAACTCCGGACAGGTCGACTACGCCGCGGCGAACAGCCTGCTCTGCGCGATCGCCTCGGGCCTGCGTCGCACCCGGCCCGGGATGCGAGCCATCGCGCTGGACTGGACCGCCTGGGGCGGGATCGGCATGGCCACCCGCGGCTCGATCCCCAAGATCATGGAGATGGCCGGCGTGGAGATGCTGCCGCCCGAGGCCGGGGTGGCCTGGATCCGGCGCGAGCTCGCCTCCAGCGACTTCGCCGGAGAGGTCGTCGTCGCCGGTCGACTCGGACTGATGGCGGCGCCTCCCGACCGGGACAGCAAGGGTGTGCTGGACCTCGAAGCCGTTGCCGGGAAGGGTATCTCGGGACACTCACCCCTGACCGGCGAGGTGGACGTCGACGTCAACGACGGCGTCGTCGTCCGCACCACCCTGGACCCGAGCGAGCAGCCGTTCCTGAACGACCACCGGATCGACGGCACGCCGGTCCTGCCCGGGGTGATGGGCATGGAGTCCTTCGCCGAGGCGGCGCTGGCCGGGGCTCGGTTGGCCGGGCTGGACGTGGGCGGTGAGTCCGGCTACCGGGTGGCCGCGCTCGAGAACGTCGAGTTCCTCGCCCCGTGCAAGTTCTACCGGGACCAGTCCCGCACGATCACGGTCCGCGCCCTGCTCGAACCGGATCATGGTGGGGGCGATGACCTGCTCGTCCGTTGCGTCCTGACCGCCGAGCGCCTGTTGGCCGGCAGTGACACGCCGCGTCTCGACGTGCACTTCACCGGCACTGTGCGCCTCACCCGGGCCCCGTGGGGTGAAGAGCACGAGGACGTTCCGCCGCCGGCTCGCGGTGAAGGAGACCAGGTCGGACGGGACCTGGTCTACCGGCTGTACTTCCACGGTCCTGCCTACCAGGTGCTGGAGTCGGCCGGACGAGCCGGGGAGTGGACGGTCGGCCGAATGGCGGATCCGTTGCCGGAGAACCACGTTCCGAGCGATCAGCAGACTGTCTCGGGCCCTCGGCTGAGCGAGCTGTGCTTCCAGACCGCAGGGTTGTTCGAGGCCGGCAGCACCGGTGAGCTCTCGCTGCCCAACGCCGTCGGCTCGGTGCGTCTGGTGCGTGACCCGAACCACGTCGGCGGTGGCCTGCACGCTGTTCTGCGGGTCTGCGACGGGCAGGGAGCGCCGGTGTTCGACGGCCACGTAGCCGACGGCGAGGGTCGAGTGGTGCTGCGGATGCAGGGCTACCGCACCATCGCCTTGCCCGTACCGATGCCCGAGGATGTGCGGGATCCGTTGCGCGCCGTCCTGGTCGGCTGACCAGATCGCCCGATGTCCATACTGCCGAGGGGATCCGACGTGTCCGACAGCAGCCTGCCCACCCCCGCCACGCACTTCCGGATGCTGGCCGTCCTCGATCGCGGCGAGGACGCCGTCCGGGTGCTGTCAGCGGTGGCTGAGCTGAACCGGCGCCGCGGGGCGCCGCTGACGAGCACTCTCGCGGTGCACGCCGACCGGGGTGGTGGCGCCTGGTTCGCCCGTGAGGCGGACGGCGTCCTGGTACTCGGCGAGCATCTCTATACCGGTCAGGCCGACGGCAGGCGACGCTCGCACCGCCTCGACGTCGACGCCGTGGTGGCCGAGTTCGTGGCTGCGGGGGTCGACGCGGTCTGGCAGGGCCATGGCGTGGTCGGCGACCACCGGCGTCTGGCCAGCAGTTGTGAGGCAGCGGGGATCGCCCTGGTCGGCCCGCCGGCGCCCGCCGTGCGGCTGATCGACGACCGGGTCGCGTTCCGCCACGCGATGTCGGCAGCCGGCCTGCCGCTGCTGCCGTGGAGCGAGGGCGCGGTCAGCACCCTGGACGAGGCTGCGGCGGTGGCCGAGCGCATCGGCTATCCGGTGCGCCTACTCGCCGTCGAGGCGAGCGGACGGCGTGGCGTGACCCGGGTAGCCGGGGCGCAGGACCTTCCGTCGGCGTTCGACGAGGCCCGCCGGCGAGCCGTCGATGCCGAGGGCGACCCGGCGGTCCTGGTCGAGCGCGATGCGGGACCGGCCCGCCGCCTTGAGGTGGTGGTGCTCGCCGACGACGCCGGCACCGTGTGGACCCTGGACGTGCGCGACACCAGCCTGCGACGAGGTCGGCAGCGGGTCGTGCTCTCCTCACCCTGCCCGGGTCTGGACCCGCAGACCGAGGCGGCGTTGCGGCAGGCGGCGGTCGACGTCTGCGGGGCGGTCGGCTATCGCAACGCCGGCACCGTGCGGTTCGTCCTCGCCCCCGATGCTCGCAGCTTCTACGTCACCGGTGTCGACGCCCGGTTGGAGCTGCAACCCGCTCTCACCGAGGAGGTCTGCGGCATCGACCTGGTGGCCGAACGGCTCCGCCTGGCCGCCGGTGGTCTGCTGACTGGCGATGCGCCCGTTGCGTCCGGGCACGCGGTGGAGGCGCTGCTGCGCGCGGTGGACCCGTTGCGCGGCTTCGAGCTCACGCCCGGACGGGTGGCGCAGGTCGAGCCGCCGTTCGGCACCGGGGTGCGTGTCGACACCGGGGTCCGCGTCGGCGACCAGGTCATGGAGGGGTCTGACCCGTTGCTGGCCACGGTGACGGCCTGGGGTCGGGACCGCTCGGAAGCTCTGGACCGGCTCGGTCGTGCCCTCGAGCGGACCAGCGTCGTCGTCGAAGGCGGTTGCACCGACCGCAGCTTCCTGCTCGGCATTCTGGCCGACGAGAAGGTCCGAGCCGGCGCGGTGACCGATACCTGGCTGGACGCGTTCGTCGCCGGTGGTGGCGCGCAGCCCGCCCACGACCCGCTGGCCGTGGTGGCCGCGGCGATCATCGCCTACGAGCAGGATGCCGAGCAGGTCCAGGCCGCCTTCCTGGCCAAGGCGGCCCGCGGGCGGCCGGAGCCACCGCCGGAGGTGGGCGACCGGATCGCGCTGACCTACCGCGGCGGAACCTACCGCGTTCGCGTCGACCGCACAGCGGCCGACACCTACCAGGTGAGCCCGATGTCGCCTGCGGGACAAAGAGTCTCGGTGCGGACCGAGCAGATCGACGACTATGGCTGGCGACTGTGGGTCGGCGGGCTCCGCCACCTCGTGCACGTGGTCGCCTCCGGACCGCGGATCTTCCTCGAGGTCGACGGCGTGGCGCACGAGCTGTCCCGTGCGGACGGCGTGGTGGTCAGCGCCCCGGGTCCGGCGATCGTCGTCTCGCTGGCGGTCGAGGCCGGGGACAAGGTCGAGGCGGGTGATCTTGTCGCCGTCCTGGAGACCATGAAGATGGAGACCCCGGTGCGTGCCCCGGTCTCCGGCACCGTTCTCGGCCTGGACGTCTCGCCGAATGCCCAGGTGGGTTCGGGTGCACCGCTGTTGCGAGTGCGCCGCTCCGATCCGGGACAGGACGGCGAGCAGCCGTCGCCGACCTCCACGCTCGACCTGCGCGCACTCCTCGCCGCCGGCCAGGAGTCCACCGACCGTGAGCCGGACGGCGCGCCGCATCATCCGGGCCTGCCATGCGAACGGCTCTACGATCGGGTCAGCAGCTACCTGCTCGGCTACGATCTCGCGCCGACGGAGCTGTCAGGGCTGCTGGCCGAGCAGAAGGCGGTGTCCGCGGGCGTCCAGCCCTACGACGAGCACCTACAGACCTGCGAGGACTCACTTCTCGACCTCTACGCCGACCTCGGCACCCTGTCCCGGCCTCGCACCGAGGCCACCGACGAGGCAGAGGACCTGGCCGGCACCGGAGCCCGGGAGTACCTCGAGGCGTACCTGCAATGGCTTGACCCGGACCGGGCCGGGCTGAGCCCGTCCTACCGGGAGCGGTTGGCCACCGCGTTGCAGCGGTACGGCGTGACCAGCCTGGTCCGTAGCCCGGAGCTGGAGGCGGCGGCCGTCCGCCTGTCCCGCTCCATCGGGCGTATGCGGGCGATGACCCCGATGGTCGTGGCGATCCTGCAGCGCCGGCTCGGGGTACATCCGGCGGTGCCGGAGACCCGGGAAGCCGCCTCGGAGCTGCGCGCGCGGTACGACCGGCTCGCCGCCGCCACCCAGGGGCGCTACCAGGTGGTCGCCGACCTGGCCCGCGACGTCCGGTTCCGGCACTTCGACGAGCCGGTGCTGGAATCCGTGGTCGCTGGGATCAGTGATGAGATGGACGCGCACCTGGCCGCGCTGCGTGCCGACCCGGACGGTGTGGACCGCGAGGACCATCTCGCAGCGCTGGTCGCCTGCCCGCAGCCGTTGCGCGGCAAGCTGTTGCACGCCTGGCTGGGTGAGGAGTCGGGCTCGGGGAGCACGGGCGAGGCCGACGGTGCGACCGCGTTCCGGGCCGCGTTGCTCGAGGTCTATGCCCGACGCTTCTACCGGATCCGCCAGCTCAGCACGGTTCGCGCCGAGCAGGTCGATGGCCATCTGCTCGCCTCGGCCGGCTACCAGCTCGACGACCGGCTGGTGCACCTGGTGGTGGGCTATGTGCCGCTCGCCGGGCTGCCGGAGCTATGCCGAGCCGTCAAGGTTCACCTGCAGGCGGTCCCGGAGAGTCACGAAGTGGTCCTGGACGTCGTCACCTGGCGCGAGGGCGAGCGGCCGAGCGTCGAGGAGACGGCCACCGAGGTGACCGACCTGTTGCGCAGGTGCGACACCGGACGGCGCCTGCACCGGCTCGACGTCACTGTGACGAGCACGGCCGGCACCTCACCGGAGCACTTCCGCACCCAGCACCTCACCTTCCGCGACGACGACACCGGCGGCCTCACCGAGGATGTGCAGTACCGCAACCTGCACCCGATGCTGGCCAAACGGCTGAGCCTGTGGCGGCTTCGCAACTTCGCCCTTGACCGGCTTCCCTCAGCGGAGGACGTCTACCTGTTCCTCGGTGTCGCCCGAGAGAACCCCAAGGACCGGCGACTGTTCGCGCTCGCCGAGGTGCGTGACCTCACCCCGCTACCCGATCCGGTGAGCGGCCGGGCCGCCTACCCGATGCTGGAACGCGTCGGCCTGCGGGCGCTGGCGGCGATGCGCGACGCGTTGGCCGGTCTGAGCGGCCGGGGCCGGCCGGCGGCCAACCGGCTGGTGCTGTCGGTCCGGCCGCCGTGGACGGTTCCGCATGAGGAGTGGCGGTCGCTGGCGGCCACGTTCGCCCCGCTGGCGGTGGGCGCCGGACTCGAGAAGGTGGTCCTGCGGGTGCGGATCCCGGCCGAACAGCGGTCTGACTCCGCTTGGCCGGGTGAGCCGTTGCTGCGGGAGACGGCCCTGCATGTCGAGGGGCTCACCGGCGGTGCCTTGACGGTCACCGAGCGGCCGCTGGGCAGCTCTCCGGTCTCGCCGTTGTCTCCGTACGACCAGAAGGTGCTGCTGGCTGCCCGGTTCGGTGCACCCTACCCCTACGAGATCACTCGGACCCTGGCACCCGTCGAGGGCACCGAAGGGAGCTTCCCGCGGGGCCGGTTCGTGGAGCTCGACCTGGCCGAGGACGGCGAGACCCTCGTCGAGGTGGACCGGGAACCGGGTGAGAACTCGGCACACCTGGTAGTGGGTCTGCTCACCTCCTACACCGATCTGGTGCCTGAGGGGGTGACCCGGGTCGCGATACTGTCCGACCCGACCAAGGGCCTGGGCAACCTGGCCGAGCCGGAGTGCCGTAGAATCAACGCCGCGCTGGCCCTGGCCACTGAGCGCAAGCTGCCGGTGGAGTGGTTCGCGGTGTCTTCGGGAGCGCTGATCTCATTGGACTCCGGCACGGAGAACATGGACTGGATCTCGCTGACCCTGCGTCGGATCATCGGGTTCACCCAGGGTGGCGGTGAGATCAACATCGTCGTCACCGGGATCAACGTCGGTGGGCAGCCCTACTGGAACGCCGAGGCGACGATGCTCATGCACACCCGCGGCATCCTGGTGATGACCCCGGTGAGCGCGATGGTGCTGACCGGCAAGCAGGCCCTGGACTTCTCCGGCGGGGTCAGCGCGGAGGACAACTTCGGCATCGGCGGCTACGACCGGGTGATGGGTCCGAACGGCCAGGGCCAGTACTGGGCGCCGTCCTTCGAGGCGGCCTGCGGGTTGTTGCTGCGACACTATGAGCACACCTATGTGGTTCCGGGAGAACGTTTCCCGCGGCGACGGGCCACAGTAGACCCACCTGGCCGGGACATCCGGACCAGCCCGCACCACGACGTCCCGGGCAGTGACTTCGCCGTGGTCGGGGAGGTGTTCGAGAACAACCCGGACCGCAAGAAGCCGTTCGACATGCGTTCGGTGATGCGGGCGGTGGCCGACGTCGAGGCGGAGCCGCTGGAGCGCTGGCAGCGCTGGCTCGGCGGGGAGAACACGATCGTCTGGGATGCCTTCGTCGGCGGGATCCCGGTCTGCATGCTCGGCCTGGAGTCGCGGACGACGCTGCGCCGCGGCTACGTGCCGGCCGACGGCCCCTTGGCCTGGACTTCGGGAACCCTGTTCCCGCAGGCCTCCCGCAAGGCGGCTCGGGCGATCAACGCCACAAGCGGAAACCGGCCGCTCGTCGTCCTGGCCAACCTGTCCGGCTTCGACGGCTCCCCGGAGTCGATGCGGCACTGGCAGCTCGAGTACGGCGCCGAGATCGGACGGGCGGTGACCAACTTCCGCGGGCCGATCGTCTTCTGCGTCGTCTCGCGGTATCACGGTGGCGCGTTCGTGGTCTTCTCCAAGTCTCTCAACCCCTCGATGGAGATCGCCGCGGTGGAGGGCTCCTATGCCTCCGTCATCGGCGGCGCCCCGGCGGCAGCGACGGTGTTCGCCCGGGAGGTGAAGATCCGCACCGAGAAGGACCCGCAGGTGGTGGCGGCCCGCGAGGCGGTGGCCGAGGCTCCGCGGGAGAAGACCGGTGCGGCCCGGGCCCGGCTGGCCGAGGTCACCGAGATGGTGCGGTCGGCCAAGCTGGGCGAGGTGGCCGACGAGTTCGATGGCATCCACACCATCGAGCGGGCGCTGCGAGTCGGGTCGGTCGACCACATCATCGCCGCCAAGGACGTGCGGCCCTGGGTGATCGACGCCTTGGAGCGGGGGATGGCCAAGCACACCGGCGGCTGACCCCGCTGGTCATTGCGACCCTGGCTGCCGCCAACCCAGCCCCGAGTGGACAGTTTTTCGAGGACACGCCCGCGTGTCCTCGAAAAACTGTCCACTCGGGGGTCGGTGGTCGGGGGGAAGGGGTCCGGGATCGGGTCGGGGTGGTCGCGTGCCGATGTTCCGTCCACAGCGCGGTCCGCGCCACCGGGTGTCCACAGGGTGGCAATGAACTACTGCCGGTCCGGCGACGGCGGACGACGCTGCCACGGTGCGAGAAGAGCCCTTGCCCGTCCAGGTCTTCACCGGATCGACCTCGCGAGCCGACCTCGTCCAGCTGGGAGTCAGCGATTTCGAGCTCGGTCGTGGACTCTGGACTCGTACGAACCGCGGCCTGTGGGCATGGAAAGGCGTTGACGAGACCGCGCGGGAGCGGGTGTTGCGGGTCGCCCCGCTGATTCGCGGCGGTGGCGCGATCGGCGGGTGGGCGGCGGCTTTGATGCTCGGCTGTGCCGACGCTGATGGGTTCGCCCTGGACGGAACGGCGCTCCCGGTGCTGTTGTGCCTACCGCGGGCGTCGCGGTGTCGGCGGGTGGAAGACGTCCGCGTGTTCCGCAGCGACCTCGCTCCGGAGGAGATGGTCGACGTCGACGGGGTCGCGGTCACCTCACTGGTGCGCACCAGTGTGGATCTGGCCCGGTTGAGCAGGTCCTACACCGAGGCGGTGGTTTGGCTCGACCTGATGCTGCGCCGGTCGGTCGACCTGGTCGGGCCGGTTCATGACTGGCTTGGCGCGCATTCGTCGTGGACGGGGGCTCGTCTGGCCCGGCGAGCCCTCGCTGATGCGCGACCGGGTACCGAGTCGGTCCAGGAGACCCGGCTGAGGCTGCTGTGGACGCACGACGCCGGCCTGCCACAGCCACTGGTCAACCCGACCCTGTACGACTCCAAGGGGGCCTTCCTGGCGCGTGTCGATCTGCTGGATCCGGCCTCGGCTGTGGTGGGCGAGTACGACGGGTGGCACCATGCCGAGGCCGACCGCCGCGCGCGTGATCATCGTCGTCGACAGCGGCTCGAAGGGTGCGGGCTGACGGTGATCCAACACACCAGCGTCGACCTGGGGCCTGGCCGGGACGAGGCCGTCCGCAGACTGCGCTCCGCACGTTCCGTCGGCCTGCGCCGCGACCGGGCGCTCGACAGGTGGAGGATCGGCCCGACGCTCCGCTGAGCGAGCCACCAGCCAAGCGAGTGGACACTTCTTCGAGGACACGCCGGCGTGTCCTCGAAGAAGTGTCCACTGCCGGTGGTTCCGGGTGCCGGGTGCCGGGTGTCGGACCGGTCAGTGTCGACCGACCCCGGGAACGGGGCGTCCGTCCTCCAGGTAGACACATCCCGACCCAGCCAGCATCGGCAGAGCAGCCTCGACCCGTCGGCTCACGGCTGGGCGAAGCAGCTCCAGAGCCCGGACCGTCTCCAGCAGCTGGAACTCGCTGATCTCGACCTTGCACAACCGGATCCCAGCCAGCGTGGGTTCGTCCAGAACGCCGCAGTCGAAGAGGAGCCGCAGTCCCGGCGGTCGTCCCCGCTTGGCCGGGCGGGTATCCACGGCGACCAGCCGGCCGGCGTCCACGGCCACGCCACACTCCTCGGCCACTTCGCGCCGACAGGCCTGCCACGGGGTTTCCCCGGTCGGTTCCATCACCCCGCCCGGGATGGTCCAGCCCTTCTTGTACGTCGGCTTGAGGATGAGCAACCGCCCCGTACCGTCGAAGATCAGGGCACCGACGGATACCGGAATGGCGCGCGGCAGCAGATCCCAGGCGACGTCGACGCCGTCCGGGGTGTCACCTGCGTGCTCGTTCATCCCGTTCAGGGTAGGACCAGCCGGCCGTCAGCGGCGTCGCGATATCGGCGAGGGGTCGTCCGGACGGCTCCGGCCTCCGTACGGTGTCCTCGGCAGCGAGGCAGTGAGAACTCTGGAGGTGGCCATGAGCCAGACCGGTGCGGCGGTGCGGGTACGGCTGGTCGGTCCGGGCGGCGCACAGGAGCATCAGCCGTCCGAGTTGCAGGCACTCCTCGACCGGGTGAACGCCGACGGCGCAGCCCCGGATACGTTCGTCTGGGTCGACGTCCCTTCGCCCGACGAGAGCTCGGCCGCGTTGCTGAGGAGCTTCTTCGGATGCCACGAGCTGGCCGTGATCGATGCGCTCAAGCGGAACCGGGTGCCCAGAGTTCACGTGTATCCCGAGCATGTCTTCGTCATCCTGCACACGCCCGAGCTGGGCAAGTCAGGGCACGTGCACTACGTCGAGCTCGACCAGTTCATCGGCCGACGGTACCTGGTCACGGTGCACGGGCCGACCAATCCCGTTGTGCCGCCGGAGGTCCCGCAGCGGGAAGTCGAATCGGTTCTTCGCCGGCTGGCCTCCGGCAGGCTGCACCCGACAACCCCGCACGAGCTGTCCTACGCCCTGACCTCGACCATCGCTCGGCTGCAGGAGTCGTTCATCGAGAAGCTCACCGAGGAGGTGTGGCGGCTCGAGCAGGACGTGACCTGGCGGGAAAGGGACGACGCCGAGCAGTTCCTCGAGGAGCTGTTCCAGGTGCGCCACGGGCTGGTCGCGGTAGCGACCATGTCCGGTCTGGGTGCCGAGATCTACGGCCGGATCGTTGCGCTGGGCCGCTCGGGCACAGACCCCGCCGGAAAGAGGCTGGACGAGGACATCGTCGACCAGTTCGAGCGGATCCAGGCCCTGTCCGGTGGCCAGCGCGAGTACCTGCAAGGAGTGATCGAGTTCTACCGCACCCGGACCGATACCCAGATGGCGATCGCCGCTGAGCGGTTGGCCGTCGTCGCTGTCGTCACGCTGCCGATCACGGCGCTGTCGTCGGTGCTGGGCATGAACGTCATCGTCAACGCCACAACGCACTGGGGGCTGCTGGCGATCATCCTGATCGTCATGGCGATCGGGTCCGGGGTGCTGCTGACCTGGGCCAAGCGCCGGGGCTGGTGGTGAGACCCCGGTTCGGTGAGGTCCAGGTTCGGGTGACGTCTCGGATGAGGCCTACCACGCGGTCGGGTTGGCCAGCCAGCTGTGCACCGGGGCGGCCGAGGCCAGCTGCCCGCTTTCCGGCAGCGCCACCGGCGGCTGGGCGGCGTCCTCGGCGGACTCCATCGCCATCGTGAGCAGGAACGTCCCCTCCCGACGCCACCATCCGGGGAAGAGCCGACCGGACGGCGTGTGCCGCACCTGAAGCTCGGCCCACCCGTCGTCCCGTTCCGGCGCGCCGAGATGTACCTCGACGGTGCGGGTGTCGGCTCGCAGTCCGGTCCGAAGGACCTTCAGCGCGGCCTCCTTGGCCGACCAGTACAGGTTCGCCGCGGCGTCCTGCTGGCTGCGGTCCGGACGCGACCGCACGTCGTCCTGCTCGACCGGGGTGAGGTAGTCGGTGACGAAACCGTCGCTGCGCGGTTCCACGATCTCCAGGTCCACCCCGACGGCCGACATCCGCTCGCCCGGGTCACCGACGAGGCACACCGCCCAACCGGCGCGGTCGGTGACCGAGATGTCCGCTCCGAGCGGTGCGCCGTCCAGTAGCACGTACGGAGCCCCGGTGGGATGGTTGCCGACCGCGACCCGAACCAGCAACCGCGGGTCAGTCGGGTCGCCGCGATCGCGGGTCAAGCCGCGCGCCGCCGCCACTGCGCGCTTGGCGGTCCAACGGCGCAGCAGGTACTCGGTGCGACGCTTGGTGAAGCGCAGCCTGTCCAGGAGCGCGCGCTCACCGGGAGTCATCCAGTCCAGGGTGGACGGCAACTCGTGTTCCCCCGCGGCGAACCAGTGCATGCTTCACAGCCTAGGCGCGGAATCCTCAATCCTCCCTGCTCGCGATGATGCGTTCACCGGCGGGGTACCCGGGAGGAGTCTCGGGTCTGCACAGGCCAGATGCCCGGATCGCGGGTAGCGTCTCCATGTGTCCACCATCACTGCGGTTCGCGGTGTTCTGCCGGGCAACTCCTACTCTCAGGCGGAGATCACCGAAACGCTGGTCGATGTCGTTCTCGCCGACGGCCCGGAGCGCGGGGCCCGCGAGCGGCTGCTTCGCCAGGTACACGGGGCCGCCGGGGTGGACCGCCGTCACCTGGTGCTGCCGCTTGACCGGTACGCCGCGCTGAGCGGCTTCGGTGAGGCCAACGATCTCTTCATCACCGCCGGCGTGAGCCTTGGCGAGCAAGCCGTCCGTGAGGCGCTCGAGGTGGCCGGTATCGGCCCCGCCGAGGTCGACCTGCTGGTCTCCACCACGGTCACCGGGCTCGCGGTACCGACCCTCGACGCCCGGCTGGTCACCCGGCTCGGCCTGCGATCCGATGTGAAGCGGGTGCCGCTGTTCGGGCTCGGCTGTGTCGCGGGCGCCGCCGGGATCGCCCGCGTTCACGACTACCTGGCCGGCCACCCGGATGGGGTGGCCGTACTGCTGTCGGTGGAGCTCTGCTCGCTGACCTTCCAGTCCGGCGACTCCTCGCCGGCGAACCTAGTGGCCAGCGGCCTGTTCGGGGACGGTGCGGCGGCGGTGGTGATGGTCGGTGCGTCGCGGGCCGCCGCGATGGGGCTGAGCGGCCCGCGGGTCGTCGACACCCGCAGCCGGTTCTACCCCGACACCGAACGAGTGATGGGCTGGGACATCGGTGAGGGAGGGTTCCGGATCGTGCTCGCGCCCACCGTCGCCACGGTGGTGGAGGCCCACCTTCGGGACGACGTCGAGGCCTTCCTCGATGTGCACGAGCTCAAGCCCGTGGACGTCGACACGTGGGTCGCGCACCCCGGAGGACCCAGGGTGATCGCGGCGATCACCAGCGCGCTGTCCCTGCCCGGTGACGCGCTCGACGTCACTCGGCGCAGCCTGGCCGCGATCGGCAACCTCTCCTCCGCCTCGGTGCTGAACGTGCTCGCCGATACTCTTGACTCGGGTCGTCCCACCCGCGGGACGCCCGGGGTACTGATGGCGCTCGGCCCTGGGTTCTGTGCCGAGCTGGTGTTGTTGGAGTGGTGAGTACGCGCTGGTATCTCGTTCTGGTCCTTGCGGTGGCCGTGATGCGGTTGGTGGAGCTGAGGGTGGCCCGCCGGAATCTGCTCTGGGCCAGGCAGAACGGCGCAGTGGAGACCGGAGGGGGGCACTACCCGGCGATGGTGATGCTGCACAGCGGCCTTCTGGTGGGCTGCCTGCTTGAGGTGGCACTCGCGGGCCGGCCGTTCGTCCCTGCGCTCGGCTGGCCGATGCTGGCGTTGCTCGTCGGTGCTCATGCGCTGCGCTGGTGGTGCATCAGCACCCTCGGGAGGCAGTGGAACACCCGGGTGGTGAGGGTTCCTGGTCAGCCTGTGGTGACCGGTGGGCCGTACCGGTGGCTACGCCACCCCAACTACGTCGCCGTGGCGCTGGAGGGCGTCGCTCTGCCCCTGGTGCATTCGGCGTGGCTGACCGCGATGACCTTCACCGTGCTGAACGCCTGGCTGATGCGCATACGGTTGCGGGTCGAGAACGCTGCCCTGGCAGGGCGGCCGGCGCCACAGTGACGGGGACGTCGACGTCCAGTGACCTGCTCGTAGCCGGGGCAGGGCCGGTGGGGCTGGGCGTGGCGATCGAAGCGGCGCTGGCCGGCATGTCGGTGACGGTGCTGGACCCCAGGCCGGGGCCGATCGACAAGGCCTGTGGCGAGGGCCTGATGCCGACTGCGAGGGCCGCTCTGGACCGGCTGGGAGTCGAGGTGGTGGGCCGGGAGTTCCACGGGATCCGATATCTGACCAGCGGTTCCGACGATCTGTCCCGACCTGCCGGCCGTGACGTGATCGAGGCTGAGGCACGATTCCGGCACGGTTCGGGCCTCGGCGTTCGTCGTACCGACCTGTCCGGCGCCATGGCTCGCCGGGCGCAGGCGCTCGGTGTGCGGCGGCTGGTCCGGAGTGCACCGGTGCCGCAGGTCAGGGACGGCAGCGTGGTCAGCGGGTCCGAGCGGGCGCGCTGGTTCGTGGCCGCCGACGGCCTGCACAGTCCGACCCGTGAGGCCCTGGGGCTGAACGGAGCCGAGCGCCCGACCCATGGGCAGGCGGCCGCTCGGCACCGCTACGGCCTGCGTCGCCACTACCAGGTCGCTCCGTGGAGCGACCTGGTCGAGGTGTACTGGTCGGCGGACGCCGAGGCCTACGTCACCCCGTTGGCTGACGACCTGGTCGGGGTCGCGGTGCTGTGCCGGCGTGGCCGCCCCTACGAGCACCTGCTCGCCCAGTTCCCCGCCCTGCGGCGACACCTGGACGGCGCGGTGCCGGCTACCGCCGTCCGGGGTGCCGGCCCGATGCGCCAACAGGTGACGAGCAGGGTGCACTGCGACGGACATGTGCTGCTGGTGGGCGACGCCGCCGGATATGTCGACGCCCTGACCGGGGAGGGGATCTCGATCGGCCTGGCCTGCGCCCGCGAGCTCGTCGCCTGCCTGGTCGCCGGTCGACCACAGGACTACGAGCGCGCCTGGGCACGCGCCACCCGCCGATACCGGCTACTGACCGGCGGGCTGCTCGCCGTGGCCCAGCGGCCCGCTCTGCGCCGGAGCCTGGTGCCTGCGGCGCATCGCCTGCCCCCGGTGTTCTCTCTGATCGTCAACCAACTCGGCTGACAGCATCCCTGGACGGCCCATTTCTCTTGCGTACCAGGGTAGTTGGTCAATACAGGAACACATGTTCGACGGCGGTGGGCTGCGTCCTCGACCCTGGGCTTGCGGCGGCGGTGGCTGACCGGGACGAGGCCACGGCGGCGGTGGAGGCGGTCCGGGCTCAGCGGGAGGCCGCGCGGTGGGGGGCGGCCTCGGCGGGGGTGCAGGTGCGGGCGTTGCAGCCCCGGCTGGCGATGGCCCGCGCGGAGACGATCGAGGCACGCGGGAGCGGGACCTGGCCCGCGCGGACCTGGTCCAGCTCCACGCGGCGCCGTCACCGCCTGATCGTCCAACCGACCCGACCGACCGTCAGCGTCATCGTCAGATCGGATTAGATCAGAACAGGCTGCCCTGCGTGGGCGCAACCGATCCCTCGTCGGGGGACGGCAGACCGCGGGGGAGCCGGCCGTGGTGGACGACGGTGAGCCGCTGGGTCGGTCGGGTCAGTGCCACGTAGAGGTCGTTCACCCCGCGCGGGGACTCGTGCACGATCCCTTCCGGGTCGACGACCACGACGACGTCGAACTCCAGCCCCTTGACGTCATCGACGCCGAACACCTCGACCCGCTCGACCAGCCGCCCGTCTCCGCCCGCGGGCAGTGCATCGGGCAGCACCTTCGCCAGATCGGGTGCTTGGGCGCGAGTCCCCACGACACCGACCCGGCCACCACCCAAGGCTGCATCGTCCTGGCCCACGATCGCAGCCACGGCAGCGGCCACCGCACCCGCACTCCGGTCCACGCGGACGAAGATCGGCGGGTGGTCGCCCTCCCGGGCCGTCCGGGCCTCATCAAGGTCGACGTTGTGGGCGTGGAGCAGTGACGTCGCCACGTCCATCACCAGGCGTGGCGTTCGGTAGTTGACACTCAGCTCGGCAAGCCGCCAGCGACCGCCCGCCAAGGGGTCGAGGACCGTTGCCCACGAGAGAGTTCCGGCACTCGACCCGGTCTGGGCGACATCACCGACGACGGTCATCGACAGGTTCGGCACCCGGCGGGTGAGCAGGCGCCACTGCATCGGGGAGAGCTCCTGCGCTTCGTCGACCACGGCGTGCCCGAACGTCCAGGACCGATCCTCGGCTGCCCGCTCAGCCACGGTGCGAAGGGGCCCGACCTCGGCGAACCGGTCCACCAGCATCTCCGCCGTCATCATCGAGGAGGCCTCGCCAGACTCGCGTAACACCTTGCGCGCGAACTCGAGTGCCTCCGCCCGTTCACTCGCCACCCGGGCTGACGACGCCCGATCGGCAGCCAGCGCTTCGATGTCAGCGCCGATCAGCTCGGCCGCCTCGTCGAGCAGCGGCACGTCGCTGATCGTCCACGGGGATCCGGGTTCGCGCAGCAGCAGCTGCTGCTGCTTCGGTCCGAGGACCCCTCCACCGGCCTCGGCGAGCTTGGCCGGCTTGGTGAGCAGATCGCCGATGAGACCCGATGCGGTCAGCGGCATCCAGAGCAGGTTGACCTCGCGCCGTACGTCACGTGAGTCGCGCAGCTCGGCGAGCAGCGCGCCCCGCTCGTCGTCCTGTTGGGTGATCTTGCGACGCCTGGCCAGTTGGTCGGCCAGGTCGTCGAGCACGATCCGGACGAAGGTGACCCGGGCGTCGTTGTGCGGCCGCCCGGACTGGCGGGCCCGTGCCCGGGCATGGGAGACGACCGTGGGATCCAGGACCAGCTCGTCGCCGTCCACCACGAGCCGGACTGGTGCCTCAAGCAGCCGCTCCCGGCGCCGCACCGCCGCCTTGACCACGTTGGCCATCCGCAGGTCGCCCTTGAGCACCGCGACCTCGGGACTCTCGTGGAGCGCCGTCTCCACACCAGGGAAGAGCTGCCCCGCCGTGGCGAGCACCACCCCGGTCTCGCCTAGCGACGGCAGCACCTGCTCGATATAGCGCAGGAACACCGGTGTCGGACCGACGACGAGGACCCCGCTGCGGGCGATCCGTTCACGGTGGGTGTATAGCAGGTAGGCGGCGCGGTGCAGCGCGACCGCGGTCTTTCCCGTGCCGGGACCTCCCTGGACCACGAGTACCCCGGGCAACGGGGAACGCACCACCCGGTCCTGCTCGGCCTGCAGGGTCTCGACGATGTCCCGCATGCGTCCGGTGCGGTGCGCCGTGAGCGCCGTCATCAAGGCACCTTCGCCGGTGACACCCGTCAGGTCGGCGCGGCCGTCTGCTGCCGCCTCGGCCAGCCCCTGGGCGTCCAGCACCTCGTCGTCGAGGGTGACCACCCGCCGCCCGCGCAGCCCGAGATGCCGGCGTCGGAGCACGTCCTGCGGCTCCGCGGCGGTCGCCTGGTAGAAGGCCGACGCTGCCGGCGCCCGCCAGTCCACGAGCAACTGACGTCGTTCGTCGTCCGACAGACCGATCCGGCCCACGTACCGGGCGTCGCCGCCGGCCAGGTCGAGACGGCCGAAGGCGAGCCGGTCCTCGACGGCACCCAGCTGACGTAGGCGTTCGGTGTGCAGGGCGTCGAAGGCGTCGCGCTCGGCGCGACCGGCCGGTGTGGGGACTCTCGGGGAGCGGCGCAGCTGGTCCAGCGCGGTCCGGGTACGCCCCCGGAGCGCGTCGAGCCGGGCGTAGAGCCCGTCGACGTAGGCCTGCTCCAGAGCCAGCTCGCGGTCGAGATCGGCGGTGCTCAGAGTGCCTCCTCCGGCGTGGCTGGCGCGGCCACACCGGTGACTGGCCGCTCGCAACGGCCTTCAAGTATGCGCGACGTGAGCGCCCGTGTCGTGTCGGAGAGACACCGTGCCCGGAGTGGGTGCCCGCAGTGGGTGGCCCAGGGGTCTCCGCCTGCTGGTCAGGCGTAGGCGTCGAAGGCGTTCTTGCCCGGCTTGGGTTCCCGCTCCAAGAGGACCTCGGCAGGCGCCATCCCAAGCATCACCTGCACCTCTACCGTGCTCAGCGGCTTGAACTTCGGCGGCTCGGGGGCCGCGCGGCGCGGTTGCGCCTGGGGGCCGGCCTGGTTCTCCGCCTCGCGATGCTGCTGGGGGTGCATCTTGGCCTGCTCTGTGGGCTGCACCCTACTGACCGCGGGCACCACCTGTGGAGCCGTGGGCGCATTGATCCCTGCGACATTCATCGCCGTCCTCCGTTCCGGCAGTTTCCCCGACGTCCATGTCGGTCGCCTCGCTCACGCGAAACGCTGTTGTTCCAGTATCGGCGGTCGACGCCCCCGTCATCAGAGGCCGTCCGGGTGACCGCGCCGCCTCGGCCGGGCCATCGGGAGATGTCGTCGCGGCCCCGGTCCCTATGGGCGCTGCCCGGGTGGTCCCTCTAAGGTGGCCAGATCTGGACCGGCCACCTGCCCCTCGCGGCTGGGCACCGGAATCGACTGGTTCTGCGACAAGGAGGATCGATGGACGACGACCTGACTCCCCTCGACGGTGCGGACGGCGGCGCTGACAACGGTGCGGACAGCGGTGCCGATGGTGGTGCCGACGGCGGTGCTGACAAGGGTGCTGACAAGAGTGCGGACGGCGGCGCCGATGGTGGTGCCGATGGCGGTGCTGACAAGGGCGCGGACGGCGGTGCCGATGGTGGCGCCGACAGCGGCGCGGATGGTGGTGCCGACGGGGGCGCGGGCTGATCTCCGGTAGCCGTGATGTGGCGCCAGCGCGGGGGCCGGCCGAACGGTGGGCCCTGCGTCGGTGTATCGACCTGCCGGTGGAGGAGTTCGCGGAGCAGGTGTGGGGCCACCGGATCGCGCTGAGCCGGCACGGCCCAGGCGCCTACGACGACTTGCTGACCCTGGACGCCGTTGACGACCTCGTCTCCCGGCACGGCCTGCGCACACCCTTCCTACGGGTCGCACGATCCGGCAGCACGGTTCCCACTGCGCGGTACACCCGCGGAGGTGGGGTCGGAGCAGGCATCGGCGACCAGGTGGACGATGCCGCCCTCGCCCGGCTCTTCGCCGACGGCTGCACCCTGGTGCTGCAGGGCCTGCACCGTCTGCACGCCCCACTGATGGACTTTGCTCAGCAGCTCGGCGCCGATCTGGGCCACCCTGTGCAGGTCAACGCCTATGTCACGCCGGCGCAGAACCAGGGCTTCTCGGACCACTACGACGTGCACGACGTCTTCGTGCTCCAGGTGGCCGGCCAGAAGCGCTGGCGGATCCACGACCCGGTGCATCGCCATCCGTTGCGCGACCAGCCCTGGACGGACCGGCGCGCCGCGGTCGAGGCGGCGGCGGGCACCCATCCCTCGCTCGACGTGGTACTCGGTCCCGGGGACGCCCTCTACCTTCCAGCCGGCTACCTCCACGCCGCGCAGGCCCTCGGCCAGGTCAGCGCTCACCTGACCGTCGGGGTCCACAGCTGGAACCGCATGCACCTTGTGCAGCAGGCCCTTTCGCTGCTCGGCGACGACGAGCAGCTTCGCACCCCGTTGCCGCTCGGGGTCGACGTCACCGATCCGTCCAGTCTGCTCGCCGAGCTCCAGCACGCGCTGGACGCAGCCCGTTCGGGGCTCGCCCGTTGCGATCCCGACCAGATCGCGCTCGGAATGCGCCGGCTGGCCGAGGAGTCGATGCGCGCCGAACCCGTGGCTCCGATCGCGCAGTCACGCCTGGGCGACTCCCTCGACGAGCGGACACCACTACGCTGGCGCGCCCATCTGCCGGCCCGGCTCACCGGCAGTGACGCCGAGGTGACCGTGACCACGGCCGAGGGTGAGATCCGAATGCCGGGTGAGGCCCTCCCCGGACTCCGCCGGCTGTTGGACGGCGAGACGCTCTCCGCCGAGGAGATCGGCATGGCCACGTCCCGGATCCTGGTCCGGTCCGCCGTGGTCGTGGCTGCGCCATGAGCACACAGGCCCCCGCCGCCGCGACCCCGTGGCGGTGCGCCTCCGCCGCGCGGGAACGTCAGGACCCGCTCCTGGCTACTGCGGGACCCGCCGGCCGCCTGCTGCTGGTCGAGGTCGAGGGGCCTTGGGGTCGGGATGCATTGCGGGAGAGCAGGTTCGACCGATACTTGGCCGGCAGGCTGCACGAAGCAGCGGACGGCGCCGGCGTGCGGCTGGTGCTGGTTCGCCGTCCGGGTCGGCACGCCGCGATGCCGGGCGTCGCACCAAGGGGGCAGGTGGCGGCGGTGGCCGATCTCAGGCCGGATCACCCGACGGTGCAATGGCACGCCGTCCGCAGCCCGCGCGAGCTGCTCGACATCGACCTGCTGGCGAGGCTGACGCCGAACGGCCCACAGCAGGTGGCCCTGGTCTGCACGCACGGGCGGCACGACCTGTGCTGCGCGCTGCGCGGCCGCCCGGTTGCCGCGGCTCTCGCCGACCTGCCGGGCTGGGACGTCTGGGAATGCTCTCACCTCGGCGGCGACAGGTTCGCCCCGAACATCCTCCTGCTGCCCGACGGCGACCTGTTCGGTGGGCTCGACCCGCAGTCGGCGGTCCGGACGGTGACGACCTACGCCGACGGCAGGGTCTGCCTGGAGCACCACCGAGGCCGGATGGGCACCCCCGCGATCGACCAGGCGCTCATGCACCATGCCGCTCGCTCGCTGGGCGAGGACGGGCGCGGCGCCGTCCGGGTCGAGAGGCTTCGCCGCGTGGACGAGCACCACTGGGCGGCCACGGTAGTCCGCACCCGCGCCGACCACGCCTGCGTTGCCCAGCACCACGATGCCGGCCAGCCGGCCGGTGCGGTGGAGCGTTACCAGGTCAGCGTGGTCTCGACGTGGTCGGAACCGGCACGGCTGACCTGCCAGGGGATCCGCCCTGCCCGGGTGCTCATCTACCGGCTGGACGAGCTGCGTGCTGTGCCGTGACAGGCCGGAAACGCCATCAGGCCCCCACCCCCGCTAAGGGGTGGGGGCCTGATGGCTCATGCGGCGTCTCAGATGGTGCGGACGTTCGCCGCCTGCGGGCCCTTCTGGCCCTGCTGGACGTCGAACTCCACCCGCTGGTTCTCCTCGAGCGTCCGGTAGCCGTCAGACTGGATGGCGGAGAAGTGGACGAAAACATCGGCGGCGTCGCCGTCGGGGGTGATGAACCCGAAGCCCTTCTCGCCGTTGAACCACTTCACGGTGCCCTGTGCCACTGCGTTTCTCCTCTTGGAGGTTCAGGCGGGCCCGGCGGTCGCCGGTCCCGGGCTGCTCAATGTTGTCTGTCTCGCCGTCCCAACCTTGAGGACCTCGCGGTGACGTGGCCCGTCTGCGGTAAACGCCCGCGGAGTCGTGCTCCGCGGGCGTTCGTGAACGTACGGGGAACTGCTGTGCAACCGGGACGACCGTAACACGACGGACCCCCGTGACCAAGACCTCAAGGGTCCTCTACACCCGTACGTCGGAGCGTGCGTTCGACGATGCGCCGATCAGTGCGCCGGCCCGGTGTGGGCTGCAGCGAAGGCGCCGATCCGCGCCGACGTCGCCGCCGCGCCGGAGCCGTACCAAAGGAGGTGGCTGAACGAGGAGCTGATGAACAGTTCTGCGCTCTCGATGGTGGCGGCCAGGTGCTCTGCGTGCGCGAAAGGCAGCAGTGCGTCGTGCGGCGAGGCCACCACGAGGGTCGGCTGGGTGACCGCCCGCTCCAGCGCCGCGTCGGGTACGTCGCGCAGGTCCGTGGCGAAGCCAGGTCCCGACCGCATCCGGGAGAACAGCCTGCGGATCTCGTGGCGTTCGATGGGCGACAGGTCGGCCAGCACCTGTTGGGCGGGGCGGCGCGACATCGTCGCCAGCAGGGACAACAGCCACACGTCCGGCATCAGGCCCATCCAGGTGTGGGCCCCCGCCAAGGCCAGGGCCTGCCAGTTCGGCTCGAAGAACGCCGCGGCGAGCGTCTGGGTCAGCGGATCGGGCCATGGAAGCGAGGATCGGGCCGACTGCAGAACCAGCGCGCCGACCTCGTCGGGGAACCGCGCAGCGAGGGCGACCGCCAGTGGCCCGCCGGCTGAGAACCCGACGACGACGTCGACGCCGGACAGGTCGAGATGCCGCCAGAGCTCACGGACGACGTCGGCGAACCGGTCCGGTCCCGGCCCGGCGGTGAGCGGGGTGGCACCGTACCCGGGCCGCGAGGGGGCCAGCACCGAGAACCCCGCCTGTTCGAACACGTCCTCGCCGACCGGGATCCCCGCGCGCAGGTGCCCTCCATGGCAGATCAGCACGGTGCGTGGGCCCCGCCTCTGGTAGCGGTACTCGACTCGGCCGGAGGGCAGGGACACGGTCCGGACGGCGGTGCTCACCCCGTCCACGCTAGATCGTGTCGGCCCACTTCGCCCGGGGGATGGTGGGGTGCCGGTCACATCCCTCGCACAGGCGGCGAAAACACCTCAACCAGCGCGAACGGCGTCGAGGCTGTCGCGGAATGGCCCGTCATCGAACCGTCACATAGTTTGCCAGGAGCGGCTGTTACGGTGCCCGCGCCGGCCCGGTGTCATGGCCGGAGAACGGAAAGGACATCGATGGACGACGCGCAGGGGGCGGCCGTCGCCGGCACGACCTCGCGATACCTCGCCATCTCGCGCCGGGCGGCGCTCTCCGCCCTGGCTCTCGGTGCCTACGGTGCCCTGGCTGCGTGCTCGGACGGCGACGAGGAGGCCCTCGCCGCGGGACCGGCGTCCGCGGGCGACGCGGCCCCCGGCGCCGGCTCGGGAGCCGCCGCAGGCGCCGATGCCTTCCGGCCCGAGGCGGGCGATGCGGTGCCGGACAGCGCGGCGATGACGATCCGGTTCACCTTCGCCGCCGGCGACGGGGGACGCGGGCCCGCCCGCAACCCCTACATCGCGGTGTGGATCGAGACGCCGGCCGAGGAGCTGGTGACCACGGTCGCCCTATGGCACCTGCAGCAGAACGAGCGGTGGCTCGGCGAGCTGAAGCGCTGGTACGCCTTCGGCGACCAGAAGGGCGAGTCGGTCTCCGGCGCGACCCGGGTCCCCGGTCAGTACACGCTGCAGTGGGACTGTGCCGTGGACGGCGCCAAGGTGGGTGCGGGGGAGTACTACGTGTGCATCGAGGCCGCACGGGAGCACGGCCCCTATGAGCTGATCCGTGAGCCGATGACACTCGGCGCCGCACCGGCCGAGGCGACCTTCCCGCCGGACGGCGAGCTGACCGCTGCGTCCGCGGCCTACACGGTCTGAACCGGTCGCTGCGTGAGCGCCGAGCGGCAGATCCGGCCCAGTGGGCCACCTCGGGCGCCGGGCGCCGTCGGCCGGGCGAGCCGGGGTACGCCGCACCGGCACCTGACTCAGAAGTGGACCCGACGCCTCCACATGTGGACGTCGATGACCAGCCTGGTCATCGTGCTCTTCTTCTCGGTCACGGGGATCACCCTCAATCATCCGGACTGGACTTTCGGGCAGCCACCGGTCTCGGCCACGGTGACCGGCTCGCTGCCCGCGAACGCCGTCACTGCGGTGGGTCCGGACCTGCTGGTCGTCAGCGAGTTCCTGCGGACCGAGTACGGCGTGCGTGGGTCGGTGACCGACAGCAGCATGCGGCCCGCGGAGGGCTCGATCAGCTACCGCGGTCCCGGCTACGCCGCCGACGTGCTGATCCGCACGTCGGACGCCTCGTTCAGCCTGACCACCCGTACCAGCGGTTTCGTTGCCGTCATGAACGACCTCCACAAGGGCCGGAACACCTCCACGCTGTGGAAGTGGGTCATCGACGTCACCGCCGGCTTGCTCGTTGTGATGTCACTGACCGGGATCGTCCTGCAGGTCACCATCAGACGCCGCCGACGTACCGCGTTCGTGCTCGGGCTGGTCGGTACCGTGGCGTGCGTCCTGTTGATCTGGGTCAGCGTCTGACCCGGTCCCGGGATCAGCGTCACGCCCCGAACCCGTTACGGGCCAACGGGTCGAGGTGTGCAGGGTGCCGTCCGCGCAGACCAGCAGGCAGGCCAGGCCGAGCCCGTGGACCAAAGCCATCGCCGCCTGGGCGGGCAGCACCGTCGCCGCGGTGGCCACGGCGTCGGCGGTCATCGTGTCGGGCGCCAGCACGCTGGCCGACGCCGTGTGCTGCGTCGGCCACCCGGTGCGGGGATCGACGATGTGGCCGAGCCGCCGGCCCGCCACCCGGACGCCGCGCCGCGCCGTCCCGCTGGTGGCCAGGGCCGCGCGGCGCACCACGATGGTGGTCAGCGGCGGCGCGTTGTCATAGGGCCGCGCCGGGTCCTCGATGCGAACCCGCCGAGATCCCCGGCCCAGGTGGCGCAGGTCGCCGCCGGCGTTGACCGTGACGCCGAGACGTTCCTCGTCCGGAACCGCCCGTGAGGCAACGAGTACCGCGGCGTCGACCACGTAGCCCTTGGCCAGGCCGTCGAGATCCACCGCGGTGCAGTCCCCGATCCGTTCGACAGTGATCGACCCGAACGGCGCGCCGGTGTCAGCCCGCCGGGTGCGGTAGGGCAGGTCCCGCAGTCCCGCTGCCAGGTCGAGCATCTCGGCGCGGTCCGGCAGCTGCTGCCGGTCGGCTGCGTGCTGCCACGCCTGGGTCACCGGGCGGGCCGCCGGGTGGAAGGCTCCGCCGCTGGCCCGGTGCAGCTGGTGAGCGGCGTGCAGCACGGTGGCCAGCTCGGTGCTCACCGTGTCGGTCTCGCCGCGCCGCCACCGACTCAGCTCGCTGTTCGGCTCGTGCCCGGACAGCACCGTCGTCAGCCGGGCGATCTCAGCCAGTACCGCATCGGCGACCCGGTCGGCCTGTCCCAGGGGCTGGACCACGAGCTCGAGGACGGTCCCCATGACCGGCGAGAAGGCATCGGTGCGGGAGCCGGCCATGAGGGGACGTTACCCAGCGGCGGGCTGCCCTGCTGGTCACAGTCGTGCCGGGCCGCGGCCTCGTGAGCCGAGCCACTAGGCTGCACCCACAAGCTTTCGGCACGAACCGTACCAAGACCTGCCAAGGCACCCGGCGTCAGCAAGGCGTCACAGTCTGCTCGAATGGGGCGCCCGGGTTCTGAGGCTGATCGCGGCCATCGGGGGTCAGCACCACGTGAGCACCCTGTACCTGGACGGCGAGCCCACACCGCCGTCGACGTCGCCGGACCTTCGCCGAGCGCAGCCGTGGGCTGCTCGGCCGGGGCGGCATCGAGGCCGCCCTCGCTCTGGAACCGGCCAGCTCGGTGCATACGTTCGGGATGCGGTTCGCGATCGACGTCGCGTCTGTCGCCCGCTTCGGTCGGTGCTCGCGGTGCGCACCACGGCGCGGCAGCGGCGGGTCTGCCGAGGCTGCGGTGCCGGTGGGTACTGGAGGCCGAGGCCGGGCGGTTCGAGCGGTGGGGGATCAGGGCGGGGCGGATCCTGCAGGCGCGGTAGTCGTTCCGGAGAGGGGAACCCATGCAACGGACTGTCGGCGCACGGCTGCACGGCGAGGTCGACCAGCCGGCCGAGGTGGTGCTGGCCATCAGGGTGGCCCGAGGCCCGCAGCTGAAGGAGACGCTGTGCGTGCGCGTCGACGGCAGGGACGTCCCGGTGGAGGAGATCTCGGCCGAGACCGGCACCCGGCTGCACCTGTGCCGGGTGCCGGTGGGTGACCTGCAGGTCGACTACTCGGCGACGGCGACCGGCCGCGCGCCGGTCGAGCCGCTGAGCGCCCTCGACCGGGTCACCTACCTGCGCCCGAGCCGGTACTGCGACTCCGACACGTTGGCGGCGGTCGCCCTGGCCGAGTTCTCGGACCTGGCGGGAAAAGACCTGCTCGACGCGGTGAGCAGCTGGGTGGGCAGCCAGCTCAGCTACGTCAGCGGGTGGAGCCGGCCAATCGACGGAGCGGTGGACACCTTCCTGGCCCGGGCCGGTGTCTGTCGGGACTTCGCCCACCTGGTGATCACCTTGCTGCGGGCCCGGAACGTGCCGGCCCGGCTGGTCGCGGTCTACGCACCCGGCCTGAGCCCGATGGACTTCCACGCCGTTGCCGAGGCCCACGTCGAGGGCGCCTGGCACGTGGTGGACGCGACGACCCTCGCACCACGGTCCAGCATGCTGCGGATCGCCACCGGCCGGGACGCCGCGGACACCGCCTTCATGACCACGCTGAGCGGGGTGGCCAACCTCGTCGACCTGCAGGTCGAAGCGGTCGTGGACGAGCTGCCGAGCGACGACCTCACCGAGCTGGTCCAGCTGACTTGACCGGTCGCAGCTCCCGGCGGACCACCACCCGAGTGAGGCGATCACGATGAAGATCACGATGCGTGGAAACGTGCGAAAACGAGCCCGATCCACGCATCGTGATCTTCATCGTGATCTTCGCGATGCGGTCAGCCGCGTTCTGTGACGATCATCTGCCGGTCCGCTCCGGCGGTGGCACGGACCGCCACTGCGCAGGCTCCGGTCGAGACCCGGCAGCGCACCAGCGCCAGCGTCGCGTCGTACCGGGCTGTGCCAGGTAGGTGTCCGCGTTCTCCCAGGCGGCGGGGATATCGCGTCGCGCACCACCATCCGCCCCGGTACGACCAGCACTGCGTGGCGGCCGTCGGCGCTGAGCAGCAGCAGCTGCGCGGAACACAACCGCGGAGCACGCCCTGAGGACGGCGCGTCGGCGGGGGCGGTCCGCCGGCACTGCGCGCCGTCGGGCACACCGATCCAGCCGTGTCCCAGACGCCCCACGGCCACCGCGCCGTCGGGCAACCGGGGCGGGCGGATAGCCCGGGTACCAGAGGAACTGGACGCTGTGCATGGGCGTGCCGACCCCGGGGCGCTCGATCACGAAAGAAGTTGCGGCCGCTGTCGGGGTATCGGCCGAGACCGGGATCCCTGACGGGGTCGGCAGGGTCGGCAGGGCGGCGTACACGGCGCCGTTCGCGCGCGAACACCTGGGCACCCGCTCAGCGGCCAGGCCGCCGGTGGAGACGTCGAACGGGCCGCCCCGCCGATGGTGATGTGCGGGGTGCGCCAGGCCAGGCCCGGCGCGATCCCGCCGACGTGCATGATCTGGTCGGCGCCATAGGTGTTGAACTGGGCGTAGGTGATCCCGCGGGAGGTGACAACCCGGACGAAGTGCTTGTCGGCGCCGGGGACCCCGGCCAGCTGCGCGGACAGGTCCCGGGCCCGGCCGACCCGGCGAGAAGCGCGACTACCGTCCGGCGGAACACCTGTGGAACGACGACCTTCTGCCCGACCGTCTGACCGGACGCCCCCGCGGGGAGGCGCCCGGTCAGCTGCGGCTCGCTGTGCCTGAATGCTACTTCTCGTTCGCCCCGCCTTCGTGCTGGATGTCCCCCGGTGGGTCCTCGTGCCCGCCGGGACCGTCGTCCGCGGCTGCGGACTCGCCGGCGCTCTCGGCTGCGGTCTCGTTGGCGGTCTCGTTGGCCTGCTCCGCGGCGGTGTCGGGCGTCGTCTGGTCGCCTTGCTGCAGGGTGTCGGTGTCGGTGTCGGTGTCGGTGCCGGTCGCCGTCTCGGTGGCGGTGCTGCCCGAGGGGGTCGGCGGGCCGCTCTGTGCGGAGGCGACGCCTCCTGTGAGAGCGGTGACAGCGAGTACTGCGGCGGCGATGCCGGCCAGCTTGGTCGGGGTCCTCATCGTTGGTGGCCTCCTGAGCCATCGTCGGGTTGATGTCCTTCGATGCTCGCGTCGAGGGTCTGAGACGATGGTGTGAGGACCATGTGTGCGTTCACATCCGGCCGGCTCGGACTGGCTGTACCGTCTGCTTCGTCGGGAGCGGGAAGAACCACCTCGACCTCGGCGCCACCGCCGGAGCGGTTGCGGGCCACGACCGTCCCGCCGTGCGCCTGGACCAGAGAGGCCACGATGGCCAGACCGAGCCCGGTCCCGGCCCCGTCGGTCCTGGCGACGTCACCACGGGCGAACCTGTCGAACGCGCGGGGGAGGAACTCGGGCGGGAAGCCGGAGCCTCGGTCCAGGACCCGGACGATCACACGTTGCGCGTCGCGCTCGGTGAACGTCTGCACGGTGATCGTGCCGCCGACCGGGGAGTGCCGGACCGCGTTGTCGATGAGGTTGCCGATCACCTGACGCAACCGGTCCCGATCCCCGCTGACCCAGACGCTGCCAACCGTCGGGACGTAAAGGTGCACGTCACGACGCGTCGCCGTGCCCCGCGCTGACCGTGCCGCCTCGCGAACCACTGCATCGAGCCGTACCGGGTCGTGCTGGATCGTCGCCGAGGTGTCGTCGGCGCGTGCCATGACGAGGAGATCCTCGGCCAGTCGGATGAGCCGGTCGGTGTCCTGCGCGGCCGCATCGACGGACGCCGCGAGGCTGGCGCGGTCGCGCCCCGGCCGACCGGCGAGCTCGAGCTCGGTGCGGAGTGCGGTCAGCGGGGTCCGCAGCTCATGGCCGGCGTCGGCAACGAACCTTCGCTGGCGCGCCAGGGCATCCTGGAGGCGGCCCAGTAGCGAGTTGATCGTCTCCCCGAGACGGGCGATCTCGTCGTGGCGCGCCGGCACGGCCAGCCGGGCTCCGGTGTCGCCTGCCGAGATCGCTGCGGCCTCGGCCCGCATGCGCTCGACGGGCCGCAGCACGGCACCGGCCAGGAGCCACGCCCCCAGCCCTCCGAGTAGCGCCGCGACGGGGCCCCCGATCCAGGCCGCAGCCTGCGCTCGGTGGACGGCCGCGACCACGACCTGCCCGCCTGTCCCCACCACGACGACGGCGGGTGGCGGGCCCGTTCCGGGGACCGGCATGGCCAGGAGCCGGACAGGGTCGGCGTGAGGCAGCGAAGCGGTGAAAGCGACGGGTCCGGACCGCGCCCGTGCCAGTTGCGCCGTTGTCAGCAGCGGCGTGGCACCGGCGCCTTCGGAGGACTCGATCGGCCTGCCGTCCGGTCCGATCACCTGGGCCAGGGTGTCGACCGGGGACAGGATCGAGGTCACCCCCAGGCCGTCCTGGAAGTCCGCGACCGTTCCGCCCGGTCCCACCTGTTGGGCCAGGGCGTCGGCGCGCACCGTGAGTGAGGAGTCCAGTGCGGCGTTCATGCCGGTGACGAGCTGGTCGACGAGCAGTACGCCGCCGGCGAGCGCGAGCCCGACTACAGCCGTCGAGAACAGCAGCGTCAGTCGCATGCGCAGCCCCATCGGCTACACCGGCTCGCGGACCGACGCCTGGACGTCACGCAGCCGGTACCCGACTCCTCGCACGGTCTGCAGGTCCTCGCGCCCGAAGGGCCGGTCGACCTTCCGGCGCAGGTAGCCCATGTACTGGTCCACGACGTTGGAGACGCCGTCGAAGGCGAAGTCCCAGACGTGCTCCAGGATGCGGGTGCGGGTCAGCGCCTGCCCGGGGTGGCGCATCAGGTACTCCAACAAGGCGAACTCCTTGGCCGACAGCTCCAGTTCCGCCGTTCCCCGCCATGCCTGCCGGGTCGCCGGGTCCAGGCACAGGTCGCCGACCCGCAGCTGTGCGGGTCGCTGGGAGGGGCCGCGTCGCATGAGGGCGCGAAGGCGGGCCGCCAGCTCGGCGAAGCTGAACGGCTTGGTCAGGTAGTCGTCCGCTCCGGCGTCCAGCCCGCGCACCCGGTCACTGACCTCGTGACGCGCGGTCAGCATCAGCACCGGCGCCCATCGGTCGGCGGCCCGTAGCCGGCGGCATACCTCGAAGCCGTCCAAGCCCGGGAGCATGACGTCCAGAACGATTGCGTCGTAGGGGTTCTCGGTCCCCTGCCACACGGCGTCATAGCCGGAGCCGACCACGTCAACCGCGTACCCCTCCTCCTCCAGGCCCCGTCGCAGCAGCGCGGCCGTCCGGGTGGCGTCCTCGACCAACAACACGCGCATGGAGCGAAGGGTAGGCCGGTGGCATGTGAAGCCGATGAGAGCCGCGGGCATCGCCTACCCGCCATCGCGTCCCGGTCCGCAGGCGGTCTTCTCCGCGGGCTCGCCCGGCAGGATCACGCTGAACACCGGGGGCGTTCGGGTGGACAGGACGAGGCGGCCGCCGAGGGAGACGGCGAAGTCGCGGGCCAGACTCAGGCCGATGCCGTGGGTGGTCCCGGTTCCGCGGTGGAAGACATCGCCGAGGTGCTCGGGGATGCCGGGCCCCTCGTCACTGACGTCGATAGCGACTGCCTGTCCGAGCGACCGGGTGGAGAGCCAGACGCGGCCTTGACCGTGCCGTAAGGCGTTGTCCAGCAGGACGTCGAGGATCTGGGCCAGGGGTCCGGAGGGCAGCGATCTGGTGGCCGTCTCGGGATCGCAGGCATGGCTGAGCTGTCGGCCGGCGGCGGCCAGGGGGCCGTTCCAGCGGGCGGCGGCGGCCTCGAGGATCTCTTCGACCTCGGACAGTCCATCTGTGGCCTGCTGGGGCCTTGGCGATGAACCGGTCGGGAGCGCGCTCTCGCGGTGCAGGGCCAGGACGTCCTCGACGGTCGACTGAAGCCGGCGCGTCGTGGCCAGCGCCTCGTTCAGCGCGTCCCGCGGGTTCGCGCGGTCCTGCCGCTGGGCGGTCTCGAGCACGATCTGCAGCCCCGCCAGGGGGGTTCGCAGCTGGTGTGAGGCGTTCTCGGTGAACTGGCGTTCCCGTTCCAGCAGTGCGCCGAGGCGGCGTGCGGTGGAGTTCTGGGTGTCGACCATACGGTCGATCTCGGGGATGCCGCACTGCGGCACCGAGACGCTGAAGTCGCCCTGCCCCACTGATCGGCTTGCGGCGGCGAGCGCTTCGAGCGGCGTGGCGAGCCGGCGGGCGCGACGGTGGGCGACGCCGACGGCGGCGAGCAGGGCGGTGGCCATGGCGGTGGCGAGGATCGCCCAGCCAACGGCGGTGCGCCGCCAGAGCGTCGCTGTCGGCGAGGCGGCGCGCACCACGGCGGTGACCTGCTCGCCGGATGCGGCGGGAAGGGCGACCACGAGCATCGAGCCGTCGACGCGTTGGGCGACCACGCCGTTCAGAGCCTGGATGGTGGCGGCGTCGGCCTGTGTAGGGCCGGTGCCGGTGCGGAGCCTGCCGGTGCGGTCGTACAGACCGATCTGGCTGCCCGGCTCGGGGGCCGGCAGCTCGGCGGGGTCGGCGGCACTGAAGGAGGCGTCGACCTGGATGGCCGCGCGCAGGGCAACCCGTTCCAGCTCCGCACGCTCGTCGCCCAGCACGAGCAGGTAGACGGCAACCGCCAGCGGGACGGCGAGCACGGCCAGCGCGATCCATGCCGCGGTCACGGCCGCGCGGGCCACTTCACGTCGCATCGGCTCATCATCCCCGGGCCCGACCGTCACGGCAGACGCCGGCGCCGACCCCCTGCAGGATTTGCCGTGCTCTTGCCGTGCCCGAAGCAGGCGTGAACACAGGCGTGCATAGCGTCGAGGAATCGGCGTATCCCCGGTCGCGACGCCTCACCGTCGAGACGAGCGCAGGGGCGGGACAGAAAAGGTGAATGATGTCTGGTCACGTGGTCGACACCCCGGACGTGGGCGGGGACCGGACGGGTGCGCGGCGACGACATCTCGGACGGGGCGCTGCGGTGTCGGTCGTGGCGGTGCTGGCGATCAGCGCGTGTACCGGGTCGACGTCCTCGGCGGCGCCCGCTGGGACACAGTCGCTCCCCGCCGGGTCGGCGTCCCCGTCGGCGGTGTCGTCGTCCGGGCCCGCTGCGCACCAGACCGAGTCCAACCCTCCCGGGGACATTCCCGACCAGCAGGTCTTCGTCGACTACACCGCTGCGGACGGCAAGGTCACGGTCAAGGTGCCCGAGGGGTGGGCGCGGTCGCAGACGAGCGGCGAGGTGACGTTCACCGACAAGCTCAACGCGATCTCCATCCGGGAGAGACCTGCTGCGGCGGCCCTGACCGAGGCAGCCGCCACCACGACCGTGGTCCCGCAACTGGCCACCCAGGTGCCGGCGTTCCACAGCGGCACGGTGACCACTGTCACCCGAAAGGCCGGTCAGGCCGTCCTGGTCACCTACGTCGGAGACAGTGCGCCCGACCCGGTGACGAACAAGGTCGTGCAGGACGCCTTCGAGCGGTACTCCTTCTGGCACGCCGGTACTGAGGTGGTCGTGACCCTGTCCGGCCCGAAGGGTGCGGACAACGTCGATCCTTGGAAGATCGTCACCGACTCGGTGCGGTGGTCGGGATGACGGGCACGGCGCTTGCGACCGGGATGACCGGCACGGCTCTTCGGGCCGAGGACCTGTACCGATTCTTCCGGGCCGGTGAAGAGGAGACCCTGGCTCTGCGTGGGGTGAGCATTGATGTCGATCGAGGCGAGACCGTCGCTGTGGTCGGCCCTTCGGGGTCCGGCAAGTCCACCCTCCTCGCCTGCCTCGCCGGCATCGACGAGCCCGCCGGGGGAACCGTGTGGGTCGGCGGCGAGCGCATCAGCCACCGCCCGGAGGTCGAACGCACCCAGGTCCGGGCCCGCCGTATCGGCGTCCTGCTGCAGACCGGCAACCTGGTCGCCCACCTCAGCGTCCTGGCGAACGTCCGGCTCGCCCAGGACGCCGCCCGTCGACCGGCGACCACTCCGGCTGCCGCCCTCGTCGCCTCGGTCGGCCTGGCCGCCCGAGCCCACGCGCTGCCCCGGCAGCTGTCCGGCGGGGAGCAGGCCCGCGCCGGCCTGGCGGTCGCCATCGCCAACGCTCCAGACGTCCTGCTCGCCGACGAGCCGACCGGAGAGCTCGACGGCGACACCGAACAGCGCGTGCTCCACCTGATCCGCCGGCACGCGCAGGTCGGCGCCGGTGTCCTGATCGTCACCCACAGCCCGGACGTCATCCGGTTCGCCGACCGAGTGATCTCCCTTCGTGACGGAAGGATCCACCAGTGAGCGAGCCGCTCGCCCCTGTGCGCCTGCCCCTGGTCATCTGTCAGGAGGTGTCCCGGACCTACGGCAGTGGACCGACCGCCGTCGTCGCCGTCCATGGAGCGACGTGCGAGATCCATGCCGGTGACCGGATCGCCGTGGTGGGGGCCTCCGGCTCCGGCAAGTCCACTCTTGTCCACCTGCTCGCCGGGCTGGAACCGCCCACCACCGGAACGGTGACCTGGCCCGGACTCGGCCACGCCCCCACTGCGCGGCCAGGAATCGTCGGCGTGGTCTTCCAGGGCCCGAGCCTGATTCCCGCCCTCGACGTGACCGAGAACGTCGCCCTCCCGCTGGTTCTGGCGGGCTGGTCCGACGACGCGGCCCGTGAGGCTGCCCGCGAGGCGCTGCACCGCCTCGATGTTGCTGACCTGGGAGGGCGGCTGCCCGATGAGCTGTCCGGCGGCCAGGCTCAACGCGCGGCCGTCGCCCGGGTTCTGGCGGCCCGGCCCCGCCTTGTCCTGGCCGATGAGCCCACCGGACAGCTAGATCACATCACCGGAGCCCACGTCGTCGACGTCCTCATCACGGCTGCCACGCAGGTAGGTGCCGCCCTCGTCGTCACCACCCACGACCTGGCCATCGCCGAGCGGATGGACCAGGAGTGGCCGATGCACGAGGGCCGACTGCACGCCCCGTCCCTGACCACGCAGCCGCTGGCCGACCCGGCAGGCCGGCCGTGACCGGGACGTGGCTCGCCGGGCTGCTCCGGCACCGCGGTGGCCGCCTCGCGATGACCGCTACCGGCGTGGCCCTGGCTGTGGCGCTGATCGCTGCCCTCGGGACCTTCCTCGCCGCGTCGAAGGCAACCATGACCGCGCGGGCCACCCGATCGGTGGCCGTTGACTGGCAGGTCGAGGTCACCCCCGGCGCCGACCCCACCGCCGCCCTGGCTGCGGTCAAGGCCGCGCCGGGGGTCACGGACGCCCTTGCCGTCGGCTTCGCCCGCACCGGCGGTTTCGGAGCTACCACCGCAGGCACCACCCAGACGACCGGTCCGGGCGTCCTGCTCGGGCTACCCGACGGCTACCGAGCCGCCTTCCCCGATCAGATCCGTCAGCTGGCCGGGCGACGCGACGGCGTCCTGGTCGCCCAGCAGACCGCCGCCAACCTGCACGTGGCGCCGGGGGACACCGTGTCCATCACCCTGCCCGGCGCCGCCACGGCCACCGCGGTCCAGGTCGCCGGCGTCGTCGACCTCCCGCAGGCCAACTCCCTGTTCCAGAAGGTCGGCGCCCCACCCCAGTCCCAGCCCGCCGCTCCCCCGGACAACGTCATCCTGGTGCCACAGGCCACCTTCGCGACCCTCACCACCCCTGCGGTGCGGGTGGACCCCGCTTCCGTGGTCACCCAGATCCACTTGCACCGCAGCGCCGCGCTGGCCCCTGACCCCGCCACCGCCTTCACCCAGGTCACCGGAGCAGCCCACAACCTGGAAGCCCGCCTGGCCGGAACCGGTCTGGTCGGCGACAACCTCGGCGCAGCGCTGGACGCCGCCCGCAAGGACGCCCTGTACGCCCAGATCCTGTTCCTCTTCCTCGGCGCCCCTGGTGCAATCCTGGCCGCCCTACTCACCGCGGCCGTCGCCGGTGCGGGCGTGGACCGCCGCCGGGGCGAGCAGGCCCTGATGCGCACTCGTGGGATCAGGGCTCGCCGGATCCTGGGCCTGGCCGCGATCGAGGCCGCCGCCGTGGGAGTCGCCGGGGCCCTCATGGGCCTGGCCGCCGCCCTCGTCGTCGGGCGTATCACATTCGGCAGCAACGGTTTCGGTGGGTCGACGTCCGCGCAGGCCGGCTGGTTCGCCCTGGCCGCCCTCACCGGGCTTGGGATCGCCGCGACCACCGTCCTGCTCCCGGCGTGGCGTGACCTGCGCTCGGCGACGGTGGCATCCACCCGCCGGACCGCCGCAGCAGGCGGGAGCCCGTTGTGGGCCCGCCTCGGCCTGGACGTCATCCTGCTGGCGGTCTCCGCCTTCGTGTTCTGGGCCTCAGGCAGCAACAACTACTCCCTGGTCCTCGCCCCCGAAGGCGTGGCTGCGATCTCGGTCAGCTACTGGGCCTTCCTCGGACCGGCCCTGCTCTGGATCGGCTCAGCCCTACTGCTGTGGCGCATCTCCACCTGGGCCCTGACCCACGGCCGGCGCCCGCTGACCCGGCTGGTCCGGCCCTTGGCCGGGCGCCTCGCCGGCACCACCGCCGCCAGCATGACCCGTCGGACCCGGCCCCTGGCCCGCTCGGTGGTCCTGCTCGCCCTGGCGGTGTCCTTCGCGGCCTCGACGGCCACCTTCAACGCCACCTACCGCCAGCAAGCCGAGGTCGACGCGCTGCTCACCAACGGAGCGGACGTCACCGTCACCGAGTCGCCGGGTGTCACGGTCGGTCCGGACGCCGCCGCCGCCCTCGCCGCCACCGCGGGAGTGCGCCACGTCGAACCCGTCCAGCACCGCTTCGCCTATGTCGGCTCGGACCTGCAAGACCTCTACGGGGTACGACCGTCAACCATCACCAGCGCCACGGCCCTGCAGGACGCCTACTTCGTCGGCGGCACCGCCCGGCAGCTCATCGGCACCCTGGCCACCCGCCCCGACTCCATCCTGGTCAGCGACGAAACCGTCAAGGACTTCCAGCTCCGGCCCGGCGACCTGATCAACCTTCGCCTGCAGGACGCGACCACCCAGACCTACAAGACCGTCCCCTTCCACTACGCCGGCATCGTCAAGGAGTTCCCCACCGCCCCCAAGGACAGCTTCTTCGTCGCCAACGCCGACTACGTCGCTCGGGCCACCGGCAGCAACGCCGTCGGGGCCTTCCTGCTCGACACCGGAGGCAGCAACCAGGCACAGGTCGCCGCCCGGGTACGCGCCGACGTCGGGACGTCGGCGACCGTCACCGACATCACGCAGTCCAGATCCTCCGTCGGATCGAGCCTGACCTCGGTCGACCTCGCTGGGTTGACCCGCATCGAGCTCGCCTTCGCCGTCATCCTGGCCGCAGCCGCCGCCGGGATCGTGCTGGCACTCGGACTGGCCGAACGACGGCGCACCTTCGCCATCACCACCGTGCTCGGCGCGACCGTGCGGCAGACTCGCGGGCTTGTCCTCTCCGAGGCGGCCGCCGTTACCCTCGCCGGGCTCGCCGGGGGCGCGGTGATCGCCTGGGCGTTGTCCCGGATGCTCGTCACGGTGCTGACCGGGGTGTTCGACCCACCCCCCTCGGTGATCGCCGTTCCCTGGGCCTACCTCGGTGCCACCCTGCTCGCCGTCCTCTTTGCCGTCACCGTCGCCGCACTGACCGGAGCGCGTCGCACGACCCGCCCGGCCGTCGAGGACCTGCGGGATCTGTGACCAGCCCCGGTCTGCCACCCATAGATCACATTCAGACGTCGCCGCGCGGTCGCCGCGCACCTGGATACGGTGTCGGCGTGCCCGGTGAACCGCGTGTCGACCACTCGGTCCTGCTCGTCGAGGACGACGAGACCATCGGCCGCAACCTGACCGCCGGCCTGACGGCTCACGGCTACGCCGCCTCATGGTGCCGCACCGGTGGCGCCGCCCTAATCGAGGCGCAGCGCCGCCACTTCGACGTGGTCCTGCTCGACCTCGGCCTTCCCGACGTCGACGGCACCGACATCGCCCGCGACCTGCGTCACCGCCACCCCGATCTGCTGATCATCATGGTCACCGCCCGCAGCGACGACATCGACGTCGTCGTGGGACTGGACGTAGGCGCCGACGACTACCTCGTCAAACCCGTCGCCCTCAGCGTTCTCCTCGCCCGCCTGCGCGCCCGTCTCCGGCGACACGAACGACCCACGGCGCTCGCATCGATGCGCACCGGCCCGGTCCTGATCGTCGGGGATATCACCGTGGACACCGCCGCCCGAACCTGCCACCTGCACGGCACGCAGATCCCGCTGCGGCCCAAGGAGTTCGACCTGCTCGCCGAACTCGCCTCGCAGCCGGGGATCGCGGTACGGCGAGAGGACCTCATGGCGGCCGTCTGGGACGAGAACTGGTTCGGCTCCACAAAGACCCTCGACGTCACCATGGCCGCGCTGCGGCGACGCCTCGAAGAGGCCGCCGGCGCGGATGCGAACGTGCCGGTCATCACCACGCTGCGCGGACACGGATACCGTCTCGAGGTCCCGCGCTGACTCTCGGCACCCACCATGTCGGCGAGACCGCGGCCGACTACTGGAACGTCGCGCTCAACCTCGGGCCGAACAACACCTCCCTGGTCATGGGCGTGCGCTGCCGGCAGTCGTCCTTGCCCTCCAGATGTGTTCGCGTAGCTACCGTCCGGGCCTATTGGCTGGCCGTGGTGCTAGCCGATTTGGGCACGGGTGGGGTAGGCCAGCCACATCGGTTCCCACACGGGGTCGGACTTGTCCTTGAACCGGAACAGGCCGGCTGCCCCGTATACGCTGCAACCGTGCTCGTAGAGCCAGCCGAGCAACCGCTGAGCGAGGCCTTCACGTCCTTGTGTCGTCGCGAGCGGGACTCCCCCAGGCTTGCCCTGGAACGGCCTAGCCGGGCGAAGTCCGCGATGGACTCGACCACGAGGAGTCCCATGACACCTGGAGGGCACTCGTGTCCACGCTTGTTGTCTAGCCATTGCGCGCTCACGTCGGCCAGCTGTCTCGTGCGCGTGGTGCTGCGCGCATGGTCGTAGTAGGGGACGACAGAGACGCCGGCGCGGCGAGCTCGGGACGCCGAGTGCCGGATGTTGGAGCGACGTTGCCGGCGGTGGAGAAGGATTGGACGTCCAGTGCGGCCTCGACGCCTATCTGCAGAACCGAGTACCCGGAGTCCTCGGCCAGGTCGCACTGGGTCGTGTCGGCGCCGAGCAGCGCGGGCGTCAAACCCTTTTCCTCGCAGTAGGCGGTGAGCTCGGTCAGGGCCTCGGCCTCCCGTCCTGCCACCGAGACCGGGCCGCCCAGGCACACCGCGACGCCACCGCGGATCCCGACGGCGGCGAGGGCGTCGCCGGAACACAGAGGCAGAAGGACGTTGTCGGGCACGGTGAGCAGTGGAGCCGTGGACGTCCGTCCGTTCTGGACGACGAAGGCCCGGACGGCCTCACGGTCGGTCGTGCCGCGGCGACGCCGGCGGCGCAGGGCCAGCACGCCGACGAGGACCACCGTTCCCAGCCCGACGCGCAAGGCGGTGGCGTAGGCCTCCACGCGGGCGATCTCCTGGTCGACACCGCCGGGCAGGAACAGCATCGTCCGGGCGCTCACGTCGAGACGCTGAGCCAGTGGTGCCGGGGCGAGCTGGTCGATCTCGACGGACCCTGCGACGGCGAACAGCGCTAGCCCGGCCGCAAGAGCGCCCGTCGGCAACGACTAGTAGCGCGAGAGCGGCGGTGGGCGAAGCCGGTAGGCCGAGCGGGTCGCCAGCAACAGGACCAGCGTCGCCGACGACAGCAGGCCGGTCACGGTCACGGCGCCGCGCGTGACGGGAGCCAGGGCGGCCAGCCCCGCCGAGCCCGTCGCGAGTGCCCACGCCGTCCTCGATCCCCGAAGTAGCCCGCGGCCCACAAGGAGCAACGCCACGCCGAGCTCTACGGCGGCGATGCGACTCGTCGGCAAGAATCCGGGTGCTTCGTCGGCGCTCAACAGCGGGGTGATCTCGACGATCTCTCCACCGAGGGCGGGGAGGAGCCCGTTGAGGACGTTCACGGCACCCGCAACCATGATGGCCGCGGCCGGGAGGAGGCGACGCCATGCCCTACGCCGGAACCCGGCTCCGCCGGATCCGGACAGGCGATGGTCTCGCCGGTTTCGCAGGGGGAGCTACCACCGTCTCACTTGCCGAGCAGAGCCGGCGGGGCGAGGCCACCCAGCTGCGCACGCTGATCCGACTGGCAGTCATTCAAGGGGGTGGGTCTGGCGGAGACCGAGGCCAGCGCCCAGGCCGATGCGTAGGCGCCGAACACCGCCGACACCGCCTCGTGCCAGTCCGCGTCAGGAGTGACGGTATGACAGTGCCGCGCCATGACGTCGAGCCTTTCGCGGTCCATGACGAGATCGCGCAGGGCCGCCGTCATCGCGGCATCGTCGGGCACCAGGCGGGAGTCGATGCCGTCGGTCAGCAGGTCCGCCACGCCGCTGCGAGACATCGCGACCACCGGAAGGCCCGCCGTCCGCGCCTCGAGTGCCGCCAGTCCGAACGACTCCATCACGCCGGGCGCCACGTACACGTGCGCCGTGACGTAGACCTCGCGGATCCGTTCCGGGGTCAGGGCACCCGGCAGCTCCACCCACTCCATGCCGTGACGGGCGACGTAGCGTCGCACCCGAGGTAGCAGGGGTCCGTCACCGATCAGGACGGCGCGCAGCGGCACATCTGCCGGGATGCTCTCCCGCACCGTGCGCAGCATGGCCAGCAACGGGACCGGACGCTTGCGTGCCGCCATGCGCATCGTGCTGACGACGGTGACCTGTCCCACCGGTCTGGCGGTGCCCCGCTGCCTCCATGCCCCGGTCTCGATGGCGTTGGGCACCACCAGAACCGGAGCCTGCGGCCGCACCGCCCTGGTGACGAACTCGGCGGCGAGGCTGCTGACCGCGGCCCACTGGATGGGCAGACCCGCCGACCCCTCCAGCCAGGTCCACCCCGCGATCAGCGGCCACGCGCGTCCCCAGACCGAGTGCACGCTGGCCAGCACCGGCACGCCGGTGGCCGCTGCATGGACGGCGGCCCGCAGAGCGAGCGGTGAGTACGCCGACACGTGGGCATGGACGACGTCCGCCCGCTCGACAAGGTCGCTCAGTGACCCGGGGGCGCGGCTGATCCCGAAGGCCGCCGCCGGGTCCGACCCCGGCTGGGGCGTGCGGGTCAGCACGTCGACGTCGTGACCAGCCCGCACCTGAGCGCCTGCCATGCCCGCGACCAGAGCCTCGATGCCGCCGACGGTGGGGGCGAAGGTATCGGTGACATGAAGGATTCTCACGCTGGGCTCCTCGGGCGAGTGGTGCTGTGACTCCATGCAGCCAGCCACAGGGCTCCTACGGGGATCTCCAGGACGACGGTGAACAGCCGGTACAGCAGGACTCCGGCCCCGGCGACGGCAGGCGCGCACCCCAGGGCGACCAGGACCGACACGGCGCCGGCCTCGGCAAGCCCGACCCCGGACGGTGTGATCGGCACCAGGGTGGTCAGCCGCTCGACGGCGAACGCCGCGACGACGGCGGTGATGGCGACCGGAGAGCCCAAGGCCGCGAAGCATGCCCACAGCAGTGCCGCCTGAGCGCCGAGGTAGCCGACCATTCCGGCGGTCAGCTGAGGCCAACGCGCACCCGCGGTTCTCAGGGCCAACGGCCAGGCACCACGTGTCGCGCCGACGGCCCGGTCGAGCCACCTGAGCACGGAACGCCCCGGCGGCCTGTCGTGCTGCTCGAGGGCCTTCGCCTGCGGTGGGGGCGGGTCCGACGTCCGTCGCCTTCCCACGACCCACACCGCGGCGAGCGCTGCGACCAGAGCGACGATGGCGACCGCGGCGCCGGCGAGCAGAAGGGGCGGCAGGACGGCGCCCCCCAGGAGGACCAGGGCGACGGCAACCGCTGGCAGTAGTAGCTTGGCGGCGACGTCCCAGACGTTGCTCACCACGGTGAAGGCCGTGAACGACATCAGGGGAATCGACCAACGGCGCATCATCACCAGGTTGGTGGCCACGCCCGCCGCCCCGCCGGCGGGTAGGAGGTTCGACACGGCTGAACCGGTGAGGTTCAGGGTCAGGGCGCGGCGGTGGCTCAGGCCCGGCAGCGAGCTGGTGAGCACGTAGGAGTGCAGGACGAGGCCCACCGCCCAGAGGATCAGCAGACCGGCGACCTTCAGCGTCGTCACCGACAGCAGCAGGACGGCGATGCCACTCCAGGGCGTCGCCGCCGCTGCCGGGATCAGCCACCAGGTGAGCGCGCCCGCCAGGAGCAGCACGGCGGCGCTGCGCAGAACGCCCATCAGATGACCTGCCTGCGGTGCGGGTTCGGCGTAGGGGGCCGCAGGGGCCGCGACGACGGAGGTCTTGTCACTGAGAGTGCCGCGGGAGGCCTGAACGGTTCCTGAACGGCGGAGCGGAGACTCGTCGTGCGCAGGGGGCGCGTTCATGTCCCAACGGTGGGCCGGGCAGCGTCCCCGGGGATCCGGTGCCGTCCCTGATCGACCCCCCAGCCGTCCCTGATCGGGCCCAGGGACAGAGACCGGGCAAAGTGGACGCCTTCTGGACCCAGCGGTGGCCGCGATGCGGCGCCGAGGCCGACGAACGCCGGGCAAGCCCTGGCGAGCTCGTCCCGGCGTCCGTGGCCCTGCCCGGCCGGGCCGGGCCGGGCCGGGTGTGGGTTCAGCCGAGGCCGAGTCCCACACCAGCCCGAGCTCAGGAATCGTTCAGGTTCGGCCGGACAGGGTGGGCACCGACACCGCGCGTCGCAGCCAAACCACGAGCGAAGGCCAAGGAGGACCCGGATGGGCCAGATCCTGAGCACGTTCCTCGGCCCGACGGTCTGCGCCGTCATCACCGTGCTGGTGCTGCTGGAGGCTGCCGCCTTCGTCGGCCTCGTCGTTCCCGGCGAGACGGCCCTTCTGGTGGGCGGCGTCCTCGCGGCACGGGGAAACCTGTTGTTGGCGGTCCTGCTTCCGTTGGTGGTCGCCGCCGTCGCCGGCGACTCGATGGGCTACGCGGTCGGACGGCGCTTCGGGCCGGCCATCGAATCCAGTCGGGCAGGCATATGGATCGGCGCCGAGCGCTGGTCTCGAGTCCGCGCCTACGTCGAGACCCGAGACGCCTGGGCCGTGGTACTCGGTCGTCGGGTCGGCATCCTGCGAGCCCTGGTGCCGACGGTCGCGGGCGCCACCGGTATGCCCTACCCGCGTATCCCGGTCGCGAACGTGGCCAGCGGCCTGACCTGGGTCAGGGTGGTAACCGGACTCGGCGACCTGGCCGGTGGGTCCATCTCCGCGGTCCAGTCGGTTCTCGGACGTCTCCCTCAGGACGGGACTCAGCGTGCGGCACCGATGTCCGTCTGGGCGAAGTCGTCCTCCCTTGTGCAGTAGGGGCTCACTAACCCGGCGCGCGAGGGCGTCGGCGAAGCAGTTGTCGACGTCAGACGTCTCCTCGATCGCCAGGCGGGGCTGCCTCGGTGATCGACTCCTCGGTCTCGTGGGTGACGTCGCTGGCCAGGGATCTTCAACCGTGGGCACTCCAGCCGTGACCCGCGTCGATCACAGTGAAGATCACGATGCGTGGATCTGCGTGGTTTCGGCATGTTTCCCCGCATCGTGATCTTCAATGCGATCTGTTTGGCCCCGACGGGAACACGTGCGCCCCAAGCAGAGTTGATTCTATCAGACTCAACTTTGGTCAGCCCCGAGTTGACAAGACCGGGCCACCTGCCGAAGGTGAGTGCAGGCAACTCAACTCTGACACCCCAAACGCACATCAGAGAGGGATCATCACCATGGCACGAGCGGTCGGTATCGACCTGGGCACGACCAACTCCGTCGTCGCCGTCCTTGAAGGCGGCGAGCCCACGGTCATCGCGAACGCCGAGGGTGGGCGCACCACGCCGTCCGTCGTCGCGTTCGCCAAGTCGGGTGAGCCCCTGGTCGGCGAGGTCGCCAAGCGCCAGGCGGTTACCAACGTCGAGCGGACCATCCGGTCGGTCAAGCGCCACATGGGCAGCGACTGGAGCGTCGAGATCGACGGCAAGAAGTACACAGCGCAGGAGATCTCCGCGCGGGTGCTGATGAAGCTGAAGCGGGACGCCGAGGAGTACCTCGGCGAGAAGGTCACCGACGCGGTGATCACCACGCCGGCCTACTTCAACGACTCCCAGCGCCAGGCCACCAAGGAGGCCGGTGAGATCGCCGGTCTGAACGTGCTGCGGATCATCAACGAGCCCACCGCGGCGGCCCTGGCCTACGGCCTGGACAAGGGCAAGGAGGACGAGCTCATCCTCGTCTTCGACCTGGGCGGCGGCACCTTCGACGTCTCCCTGCTCGAGGTCGGCAAGGACGAGGACGGCTTCTCCACCATCCAGGTCAAGGCGACCTCCGGCGACAACCATCTCGGTGGCGACGACTGGGACCAGCGGGTCGTCGACCACCTGGTGCAGACCGTGAAGATGCAGGGCGGCCCGGACCTGTCCAAGGACAAGATCGCCATGCAGCGGCTGCGCGAGGCGGCCGAGCAGGCCAAGAAGGAGCTGTCCAGCTCCACGGCCACCACGATCTCGCTGCAGTACCTGTCGATGACCGAGTCCGGCCCGATCCACTTGGACGAGAAGCTCACCCGGGCCCAGTTCGAGAAGATGACCGCCGACCTGCTCGACCGGACCAAGAACCCGTTCCGTTCGGTGATCAAGGACGCCGGTGTGGAGCTGAGCCAGATCGACCACGTCATCATGGTCGGCGGCTCGACCCGGATGCCCGCGGTCGCCGAGGTGGTCCGTGAGCTGACCGGCGGCAAGGAGCCGAACAAGGGCGTCAACCCCGATGAGGTGGTCGCCGTCGGCGCCGCGCTGCAGGCCGGCGTGCTCAAGGGCGAGCGCAAGGACGTGCTGCTGATCGACGTCACGCCGCTGTCCCTGGGCATCGAGACCAAGGGCGGGATCATGACCAAGCTGATCCAGCGCAACACGGCGATCCCGACCAAGGCGTCCGAGGTCTTCACCACGGCGGACGACAACCAGCCGAGCGTGGACATCCAGATCTACCAGGGCGAGCGGGAGCTGGTGCAGCACAACAAGCTGCTCGGCCGGTTCACTCTCTCCGGCATCGCGCCTGCTCCGCGGGGCGTGCCGCAGATCGAGGTCACGTTCGACATCGACGCCAACGGCATCGTGCACGTCTCGGCCAAGGACCGGGGCACCGGCAACGAGCGGTCGGTGCCGATCAGCGGTGGCAGCGCACTGCCCAAGGACGAGATCGACCGCATGGTCCGCGAGGCCGAGGCACACGCCGAGGAGGACCGCAAGATGCGCGAGGCGGCCGAGTCCCGCAACTCGGCCGAGCAGCTGGTCTACTCGACCGAGAAGTTCCTCGCCGACAACGCCGAGAAGGTGCCCGAGGCCAACAAGACCGAGGTGCAGAGCGCGATCGACGAGCTCAACGAGGCGCTCAAGGGCGAGGACATCGAGGCGGTCAAGGCCAAGCACGAGAAGCTGTCCCAGGCCAGTCAGGCCCTCGGCACCGCGATGTACGCCGCGGCGCAGGCCGAGCCCGAGTCGGCGCAGAGTGCCGCTGGAGACGAAGCCGGCTCGACGTCCGAGCCCAGCTCCGATGACGACGACGTGGTGGACGCCGAGATCGTCGACGAGGACAAGTGATGACCGAACCGACGCCCGAGGCGCCGGACGACGTCGCCGGCCTGCTCGCGGACGCCGCGACAGGTGAGCCCGAGCAGGGCGTCGCGGGCGACGAGACCACGGGTCCCGTCGTCCGCGACCGGCGGCGGCTCGACCCGCAGACCGGGAAGGTGCGCGCCGCATATGCCGGCGCACCGACCCCGGAGCCTGCCGATGCCGCTGCGGAACCGGCTGTGTCGCAGCCGGTTCCGGACGATGAGCTGGTCAAGGCGCAACAGCTCGCCGAAGAGCGACTGGTGGACCTGCAGCGGCTGAACGCCGAGTACGTCAACTACCGCAAGCGGGTCGACCGCGACCGCGACGTGGTCCGTGAGGCGGCGGTGGGCACCGTGCTGGAGGCACTGCTCCCGGTGCTCGACGACGTGCACCTCGCTCGCCAGCACGGTGACCTGGAGAGCGGTCCGTTCGCCGCGATCGCCGACAAGCTGGAGTCGACTCTCGAACGATTCGGCCTGGCCCGGTACGGGCAGGTCGGTGAGGTGTTCGACCCGACCGTCCACGAGGCGCTGATGCACACCTCGGCCGAGCTTGCCGAGGGCACCACGACCACCACCGTGGTGCAGGTTCTCCAGCCCGGATACCGGGCGAAGGACCGGGTGCTCCGCGCTGCGCGGGTGGCCGTGGCCGACCCGGTCGGCTGAGTCGCGAGAGCGGCCAGCCGGCCGAGAAGACCGAGAGGAGGGACCCTGGTGGCCGGTCAGGATTGGTTCGAGAAGGACTTCTATGCCGTGCTCGGCGTTCCTGTCGATGCCGATGCGGACGCGATCAAGAAGTCGTACCGCAAGCTCGCCCGGGTCCACCACCCGGACGCGAACCAGGGGGACGCCGCTGCGGAGCGCAGGTTCAAAGAGATCGGCGAGGCCTACGCGGTGCTCTCCGACGCCGAGCAGCGCCAGCAGTACGACGCGATCCGGGCGATGTCCCGCGGTGGGGCTCGGTTCACGGCCGGCGGTCCGGGCGGCAACGCCGGATTCGAGGACCTGCTCGGCGGTCTGTTCGGGCAGGGCGCGGGAGCCGGTGGGCCGCAGGGCAACACGCGGTTCACCACCAGCGGCCCGGGCGGCCCGCAGGTCAACCTGGACGATCTGTTCGGTGGGATCTTCGGCGGTCCGGCCCCCGGTGCGGGTGGTGGGTTCCGGTCTCCGCGTGGCCCACAGCGCGGGGCCGACCTGTCCGCCGAAGTCAACCTGACCTTCCGTCAGGCGGTCGACGGGGCCAAGCTGAGCCTGCGGGTCGACGACCCTCACTCCGGGACGCGGACCATCACGGCCCGGATCCCGGCCGGCGTACGCGAGGGGCAGAAGGTCCGGCTGCGCGGGAAGGGTCGACCGGGCGATGCAGGTGCACCGGACGGCGACCTGGTGGTCACCGTGCACGTCGCCGCGCACCCGGTCTTCTCCCTCGACGGCGAGAACGTGAAGGTCACGGCCCCGGTCACGTTCACCGAGGCGGTGTTCGGAGCGCAGATTGACGTGCCGACCCCGGACGGGGGCACGGTGCGGCTCAAGGTCGCTCCGGGCACGCCCAGCGGGCGTGTGCTGCGGGTCAAGGGACGAGGGATCAAGGGACCCAAGCACGTCGGGGACCTGCTGGTGACCGTCCAGGTGGCGGTGCCCCAGCGGGTGGCCGGGGCCGCGAAGGAGGCCCTCGAGGAGTTCGCCACCGCGACCAAGGGCGAGGACCCGCGGGCAGACCTGATCGCTCGGGCACGGCGCGCGGACGCGAGCTGACAGGACGTGGCGCAGAACGGGTCTGCTGTCTGGGCGTGATGCAGGAGGTGAGGGACGTGGACTTCGAGATCACCGTCGACGAGACGACGCCGGTGTTCGTGATCTCTGTTGCCGCCCAGCTGGCCGGCATGCACCCGCAGACGTTGCGCCAGTACGACCGGCTCGGTCTGGTCACCCCCGGCCGTGCTGCCGGCCGCGGCCGGCGCTACTCCCCGCGGGACGTGGCGATGCTCCGCGAGGTGCAGCGGCTCTCCCAGGATGAGGGTGTCAACCTCGCGGGCATCAAGCGGATCCTCGACCTGGAGAACGAGCACGACGCCCTGCGTGACCGCCTCTCGGAGCTGCTCGCCGAGGTCGAGGAGCTGCGCACAGGGCTGGCGGCGGGACCTCGCGTGTTCGCCGCCGGGCCGGCCGGTGACGTCGTCGCGATGGCGCCGGGGCGACGTCCAGTGGGGGTGTCCAGGGGTCGGGGCGCCCTGGTCGTGTGGCGTCCGCCGCGCGGTCGCGGTCCGCGATGACCGACCGAACGTCCGGACGCGCCGGCCCGCTCGGGCGATCCTCCCTCCGGGTGTGCTGATGACGCACCGGCGACCCGAGCGCTCGACAGTCCGTAGGGTGGTCGCCGACCGCCTCGGGGGGACGAGCTGGGCGCGGTCGGAGAGGAGCGGGCGATGCCTCGGCACCGCCAACCGGGCGTCCCCCGCGTACGGGTCCCGACGCGTCTCCTCGCCGCTATCGTCACCGTCCTTCTCCTGACGGTCGCGGTCAGGGGGTTCCTCGCCCAGCTCGACCACGCCACCGCCGACCCGGTGACCGTCTCCGCGGACACGCCGAGCCCCGCTCCCGCCTCCGTAGCCAGCCCATCGCCCTCCGTCGCTGCCTCGCCGTCCCAGCCGCCGACGCCGAGTCCGTCGGTGTCGACGAATCGTCAGGGGGTGCGATGCGTCGGGCCAGGTGGCACGGCGACGACCGCCGCTGCGCTGCAGAAGGAGCTGATCGAGGCCCTGGCCGCGCAGGCCGACCAGGTGGCGGTCGCCGTCCACGACTGGACCTCGAAGCTGACGTGTAGCTACCGCGGCACGGAGGAGTTCTCCACGGCCAGCATCGTCAAGGTGGCCACGGCGGCCGCCGTGATGCAACGGGCCGAGCGAGCGGGCCGCTCGCTGACCAGCACCGAGCGGGCTCAGATCAGGCAGGCGATCACGACGTCGGACAATGACGCGCAGAGCCGGCTGTGGTCCACGGTCGGTGTGCGGGGCATGGCCTCCTTCTTCGCCGACACCTCGATGGCCGACACCGTGGCCGCCCCCGGGTGGGGACTCAGCACGACGACCCCGGCCGACCAGCTGCGCCTGCTTGACAGGCTGACCCATGGCACGCTCCTCGCCCCGGACGACCGGGACCTGCTGCTGTCCCTGATGCGCCAGGTCGACCCGGCCCAGCGCTGGGGGGTCAGTGCCGGCGCCCCCGCCGGGGCCGAGGTCGCCCTGAAGAACGGCTGGTACCAGGCCCCGACCGGCTGGCGGGTGCACTCGATCGGCGCCGTCAGCGGCGCCGGGAACGACTACACCGTCGCCGTCCTGTCCCGCGGCCATCCCAGCTTGGAGGAGGGCATCGACGTGGTCGAACGCATCGCCCGGGCGGTCAACGAAGGCCTCTTCGAGACCGCCTGAGGTCCCGCTGCGCTCAGAGCCGTGCGAGTAGCGTGCCTGGTCGGAACGACACCGGCCCTGGATTGCCCCCGGGTGGCAAGATCGGGGACGAGACAGAGTTGAGCGGAACAGACTCAAGTCTGCCGGCGTTGACCTTGGCACGCGGCAACGTCCGTCGCCGGCACCCAGCTCGTCGTGGGAGGACACCCCATCCATGGATCTCAAGCTCACCACCCGCAGCCAGGAGGCTCTCTCCACCGCAGTGCATCGGGCCTCGACCGACGGCCATCCCCAGGTTGAGCCCGCTCACCTGCTCGACGCCCTGATCGCTCAGCCGGACGGTGTGGCGCCGGCGTTGCTGACCGCCGCGGGAGTCGACACGATGGCGGTCCGCAGGGCAGCCGACCGGGCCTTGCAGGCGATGCCGGCCACTCCCGGAGTCGCGAGCTCCCCCCAGCTCGGACGGGCGACCCAGCAGGCGCTTTCGGCCGCCGGCGAACTGGCGCGCGAGCTCGGGGACTCCTACATCTCCACCGAGCACCTGCTGATCGGTCTGGCCACCCGGCCCGCCCACGGCGGCGCGTCCGCCTCCGGTGAGGTGGCCTCCGCGCTCAGTGCCGCCGGCGCGAGCCGCGAGGTGTTGCTCGCGGCGCTGCCCGGCGTCCGGGGGTCGGCGACGGTGACCAGCCCCGACCCCGAGGGTGCCTACCAGGCTCTGGAGAAGTACAGCGTCGACCTCACCGCCGCGGCCCGCGAAGGACGTCTGGACCCGGTGATCGGGCGGGACAGCGAGATCCGCCGGGTGGTACAGGTCCTGTCCCGGCGCACCAAGAACAACCCGGTGCTGATCGGCGAGCCCGGCGTGGGCAAGACCGCCGTGGTCGAGGGCCTGGCGCAGCGGATCGTGGCCGGCGACGTGCCGGAGTCGTTGCGCGGCAAGCGGTTGCTGTCCCTCGATCTGGCGGCCATGGTCGCCGGGGCGAAGTACCGCGGTGAGTTCGAGGAGCGGCTGAAGGCCGTGCTGGAGGAGATCAAGGCCAGCGAGGGCCAGGTTGTCACCTTCATCGACGAGCTGCACACCGTTGTCGGTGCGGGGGCCGCCGGTGAGGGGGCGATGGACGCCGGCAACATGCTCAAGCCGATGCTGGCCCGTGGTGAGCTGCGCCTGGTCGGCGCCACCACGCTGGACGAGTACCGCGAGCACATCGAGAAGGACGCCGCACTGGAGCGGCGCTTCCAGCAGGTCTACGTCGGCGAGCCCAGCGTCGAGGACACGGTGGCCATCCTGCGCGGCCTCAAAGGTCGCTACGAGGCACACCACAAGGTGGAGATCTCCGACGCCGCGCTGGTCGCGGCGGCTACCCTCTCGCACCGCTACATCACCGGCCGTCAGCTGCCGGACAAGGCGATCGACCTGGTCGATGAGGCTGCCTCACGGCTGCGAATGGAGATCGACTCCTCGCCCGAGGAGATCGACGCTCTGCGCCGCCAGGTGGACCGGATGAAGATGGAAGAGCTTGCCCTGCAACGGGAGAGCGACCCGGCTTCGCAGGCGCGGCTGGACAAGCTCCAGGCCGACCTGGCCGACCGGTCGGAGCAGCTGGCCGCCCTCACCGCACGGTGGGAGGCGGAGAAGACCGGGCTGAACCGGGTCGGTGAGCTGAAGGAGCGCCTGGACGCACTCCGCGGCCAGGCCGAACGCCTTCAGCGCGAAGGCGACCTGGGCGCGGCGTCCCGGATCCTCTACGGCGAGATCCCCTCGATCGAGAAGGAGCTCGCTGCTGCTCAGGCCGCCGAGGTGGGGACCGGCGCGTCCACGGGCGAGCAGGCGCCGATGGTCAAGGAGGAGGTCGGCCCGGACGACGTGGCCGACGTTGTCGCTGCCTGGACCGGCATCCCCGCCGGGCGCCTGCTCGAGGGCGAGACGGCCAAGCTGCTGCGGATGGAGCAGGTGCTCGGCGAGCGACTGATCGGGCAGGCCACGGCGGTGCGGGCGGTCTCGGACGCCGTCCGCCGGGCCCGCGCCGGAGTCGCCGACCCGGACCGGCCGACCGGCTCATTCCTGTTCCTCGGTCCGACCGGGGTCGGCAAGACCGAGCTGGCCAAGGCCTTGGCGGACTTCCTGTTCGACGACGAGCGGGCAATGGTCCGAATAGACATGAGCGAGTACGGCGAGAAGCACTCCGTCGCCCGCCTGGTCGGTGCACCGCCGGGCTACGTCGGCTACGAGGAGGGCGGCCAGCTCACCGAGGCGGTGCGCCGCCGCCCGTACGGTGTGGTGCTGCTCGACGAGGTGGAGAAGGCGCACCCGGAGGTGTTCGACGTCTTGCTCCAAGTGCTCGACGACGGCCGGCTCACCGACGGTCAGGGCCGGACCGTCGACTTCCGCTCGACCATACTCGTCCTCACCTCCAACCTCGGCTCACAGTTCCTCGTCGATCCCTCGATCAGCGCCGAGGCGAAGAAGAACGCCGTGCTGAACGCCGTCCGGGTCGCGTTCAAGCCGGAGTTCCTCAACCGGCTGGACGACGTGGTGGTCTTCGATGCGCTGTCCACTGCGGAGCTGGCCCGGATCGTCGACCTGCAGGTCGCGGCGCTGGCCACGCGGCTCGCCGAACGCCGGCTCACCCTCGACGTCACCCCGGCGGCCCGGGACTGGCTGGCACTGACCGGGTATGACCCCGCCTACGGGGCCCGACCGCTGCGCCGGCTGGTGCAGCGCGAGATCGGTGACCGGCTGGCCATGTCTCTGCTCTCCGGCGAGATCTCCGATGGTGACCCGGTGCTCGTCGACGTGCCGGAGCCGGCGTCTGGGGCGGCCGAAGGCGTTTCGGCCGGGCTGGTCGTGCGCAAGGCCGAGGTACCGGCTACCGCCTGAGACGTCCGCCCCGCCCGAGGGACGGAGGTCTGCCCGCGACGGCGGCCGATGGCGTGATGCTGGTCCAGTGACCATCACGCCTCGGCCGTCCCGGCGTGTCAGGCGGGCGGTGCGCCGGTTCGCCGTCCTGGCACCCGCGGCGATGCTGGCAACGGGCTGCACCCTCGGGTCTGGACGCAGCGAGACCGCAACGCGGGACGTCGCTGCGTTCGAGCACGTCGTGCTGCAGACCAGCGGCGATGTCACGATCGACCTCACGGGGACGTCGTCGGTGACGATCACGGCGGACGACAACGTGCTCCCCCTGCTCACCACTCAGGTCACAGACGGCCGCCTCGAGCTCGGATCACGCAGGTCGTTCAACAGCAGGAGCGCGGTCACGTACTCGATCACCGCGGCTACCCTGACCGGCGTGGAGATCACCGGCAGCGGGAACGTGCTGGTCACCGGACTGAGCTCGGGACCGTTCTCGGCGGTCGTGAGCGGCTCGGGGACCATCGAACCGGCCGGTACCTGCGATGTGCTCACTGTGGAGATCAGCGGCTCGGGCGACGTCAAAGGCGAGAACCTCGCCTGTGCCACTGGGCAGGTGTCGGTGTCCGGCAGCGGGAGCGCGGCCGTCGACGTCTCCGATCAGCTCGACGCGACGATCAGCGGCTCGGGCGACATCACCTACAACGGCGACCCACAGGTGAACCCGGACGTCTCGGGTTCCGGTCGGGTCTCCCGGCGTTGACGTCCATGACCCACGACGTGTCCAACCAGGCGCCGTTCCCCGAGGTCGACGTTGCAGCCGACGACGCCCTGCTGGAGGGCGCCCGCCGGGAGGGTGCTGGTTGGGACCAGCCCAAGCTGCACCGACTCGGCGTGCTGGCGGGCTCTCGACAGGCCACCGAGTGGGGTCGGCTCGCCAACGAGTACCCGCCCGTCCTGCGCACGCACGACGGGTACGGCCACCGGATCGACGAGGTCGAGTACCACCCGGCCTGGCACGACCTGATGAAGGTGGCGGTGGCACACCGCCTCCACGCGGCTCCCTGGGCCGAGCACCGGCCCGGGGTCCATGTCGCCCGAGCGGCCCGGTTCCTCGTCTGGTTCCAGGCAGAAGCCGGTCACACCTGCCCGATCTCGATGACCTACGCGTGCGTCCCGGCGTTGCGGGCGGCGCCCGACCAGGCCACGTGGCTCGAGCCGCTGCTGACCTCGACCCGCTACGACCCGGGACTGCGCGACCCGGCGACCAAGAGCGGCCTGCTGGCCGGGATGTCGATGACCGAGAAGCAGGGCGGCTCGGACGTCCGTGCGAACACCACGACCGCCGTCCCCGCACCCGACGGCACCTACCGCCTGACCGGGCACAAGTGGTTCACCTCGGCGCCGATGTGCGACGTCTTCCTCACCCTGGCCCAGGCGCCGCAGGGGCTGTCCTGCTTCCTGCTGCCTCGGGTGCTAGCGGACGGCAGCTGCAACCGAATCCGGTTGCAGCGCCTCAAGGACAAGCTCGGCAACCGGTCCAACGCCTCCGCCGAGCTGGAGTATGACGGTGCGGTGGGCTGGCCGGTGGGGGAGGAGGGCCGGGGCGTGCGGACCATCATCGAGATGGTCAACCTGACCCGCCTGGATTGCGTGCTCGGCGCCGCGGCCGGAATGCGGTACGGCACCGTGCGGGCGCTGTGGCACGCTGCCCACCGCTCCGCCTTCGGCCATGCCCTGGTCGACCAGCCGCTGATGCGCAACGTGCTGGCCGATCTCGCGGTCGAGTCCGAGGCGGCGACCGCGCTCGCGCTCCGGCTGGCCGGGGCGATCGACCGGGCCGTGGAAGGTGACGCGGGCGAGGGCGAGCTGGCCCGGATCGGCGTCGCGGCGGGCAAGTACTGGGTGTGCAAGCGCGGACCCTGGCACGCGGCCGAGGCGCTGGAGTGCCTGGGCGGCAACGGGTACGTGGAGGAGTCGGGCATGCCGCGGCTGTACCGCGAGCTCCCCCTGCTGTCGATCTGGGAGGGCTCGGGCAACGTTGCCGCTCTGGACGTCGTCCGCGCCTTGGTCCGCAGCCCGCACACGCGAGACGCCCTGCTCGCCGAGGTCGAGCCGGCCCGCGGCGCCGACCCCCGGTTCGACGCGGCGCTCGCCGATCTGCTCGCGATGCTGGACGACGTGGTGCCGGACGGCGCGTCGCCGCAGGACTACCTTGCCCGGCGCCTCGCCGAGCGGATGACGTTGGTGCTGCAGGGATCACTCCTCATCCGACACGCCCCGCATGCGGTCGCTGACGCGTTCTGCGCCACCCGGCTGGCCGGGGACCACGGTGGCGCGTTCGGCACCCTGCCGGCCGGTCTCGCCGTCCAGGCTCTGATCGAGCGGGCCATGCCGCGGCCGGTCTGACCCGCACCCCCGCACCTCCGCACCCCCACACGAGTGGACAGTTCTTCGACGACACGCCCGCGTGTCGTCGAAGAACTGTCCACCCTGTGTGGGGGTGCGGAGGTCCGGGTCAGTGCTTATCCACCATCTGGATCTCGCCGGTGCTCAGCTTGTTCAGGTACTGGTTGATCTCGGCCTTGAGCACCCGCGCCAGTAGGTAGACCCCGATCAGGTTGGGCAGCGACATCAGGAAGATCATCGAGTCGGAGAAGCCGATGACGGGACCCAGCGCCATCGCCGCGCCGATCACGGTGAAGACGCAGAAGACGGCCTTGTAGGCGTTCTCGGCGCGCTGGCTGCCACCGAACAGATACCCGGTCGCCTTCATGCCGTAGTACGACCACGAGATCATGGTCGAGAACGCGAACATCACCACGGCGAACGCGAGCACGTTCGGGAACCACGGGAGCACTGACTCGAAGGCCCGCGAGGTGAGCTGGACCCCGCCGATGTCCGGAGCGTCGGGGTCGTTCCAGGCGCCGGTGATCACGATGGTGAGGGCCGTCATCGTGCAGATCACCACGGTGTCGATGAACGGCTCGAGCATGGAGACGAAACCCTCGGTGGCGGGTTCCTTGGTCCGGACCGCGGAGTGGGCGATCGAGGCCGACCCGATGCCGGCCTCGTTCGAGAACGCCGCCCGCTGGAAACCGACGATCAGCACGCCGACGAAGCCTCCGGTGATGCCCTCAGGGCTGAACGCACCGGAGATGATCTCGCCGAACGCGGACGGGACCTGGTCGACGCTGCCCAGGACGACCACCAGGCAGGCCAACAGGTAGAGCGCAGCCATGAACGGGACGATCTTCTCGGTGACCCGGGCGATGGACTTGATCCCGCCGATGATCACTATTCCGACCAGAGCGGCGAACACCAGTCCGACGACGAACCTCAGCCCGGCCAGTGCGCCGTCCTCGCCGCCGGTCACCTCGATGAGCTGAGATGTGGCCTGGTTGGCCTGGAACATGTTGCCCCCGCCGAGGCTGCCGCCGATGCAGCAGACGGCGAAGACGGCGGCCAGGACCTTTCCGAGTCCGGCCCGGCCGTGCTGAGCTAGGCCGTCGCGAAGGTAGTACATCGGACCGCCCGAGACGTGCCCGTCGGCGTACTCACGCCGGAACTTCACCCCGAGCGTGCACTCGGCCATCTTGGCGCTCATCCCGAACAGGCCTGCAGTGATCATCCAGAACGTGGCGCCCGGGCCGCCCAGGGTGATCGCCACGGCCACACCGGCGATGTTGCCCAGCCCCACGGTGCCGGAGACCGCGGTGGCCAGGGCCTGGAAGTGCGAGACCTCGCCGGCGTCCTCGGGCCTTGAGTATCGCCCACGCACCAGGTCGATGGCATGCCGGAAGCCGCGAACGTTCTGGAAACCGAGGTACACCGTGAAGAACACCGCGGCGACGATCAGCCACACCACGATCAGCGGGAGCTCAGCCCCCAGGATCGGGACCGAGTAGAAGACGACGGAGACGATGGCGTTGGTGATCGGTTCAACGGTCTCGGCGATGGCCTCGTCGAGTGAGCGGCCGGGTACGCCTGCGCGCATCGACAACACCCCCGTCACGGAACCACCGTCACGGGCACGGGCGAGGACTGGGCGAGCCGGTTGGCGATGCTGCCGAACACCGCCTGTTTGATCATCGAGTCGCCGGTCCGGCCGATGATCATGTGCATGACGTCGCGCTCCTCGGCGAGGTCGACGAGGGCCTCGGCCGGGTTGCCGTGGGTCAGGAAGACCTCCACGTCCACATCGGCCCGCTTGGCGATCTCGAGCATCGGCTCGATCACCTGCTCGGTCGCCGCGGCGAGCTCTGCCTCGTGGCGGGCGTGCCGGTACTCATTGTCCGTAGGGGTGTTGAACGAGAACGGCGACCAGGGGATCACGTGCGCGGCGATCACAGTGTCACCGTGGTTACGGGCCCACTGGACGGCGAGCTCGAAGGCTCGTGTGGATGTGTCGCTCCCGTCCAGACCGACAAGAATCAGAGCCATCTGCGTCTCCTCCCGTGTGACTTAGGACACCTCACCACGGATGATCTGACGCGACCAGAGGTTTGTCCGATATATCCGCCACGCAACGGTCGGCAGGTTCCGATCAATCGATGTCCACCACGACCGGCGCGTGGTCGCTGGCGCCCTTGCCCTTGCGCTCCTCGCGGTCAATGGCTGCACCGCTCACCCGTGCGGCCAGCGCCGGTGAGGCGAGCACGAAGTCGATCCGCATGCCCTCGCGTCTGGCGAACCGTAGCTGGGTGTAGTCCCAGTAGGTGTACACGCCGGGGCCGGGTGTGTAGGGGCGGACGACGTCGGCGTAGCCGGCCTCGACCACCGCGGCGAACGCGGCCCGCTCGGCCGGGCTGACATGGGTGCTGTTCACGAACTTGGCCATGTTCCAGACGTCGTCGTCCCTCGGGGCGATGTTCCAGTCGCCGACCAGGGCGATCTGTGCCACCGGGTCCTTCTCCAGCCACGCCGCGCCCGCGTCGCGGAGGCGGCCGAGCCATGCGATCTTGTATCCCAGGTGCGGGTCGTCCAGGGTCCGCCCGTTCGGGATGTACAGGCTCCACACCCGCACGCCGGCGCAGGTGGCCGCCATCGCCCGGGCCTCGGCCTGCGGGGGGTCGCCCCAGGTCGGCATGCCCGGGAAGGCGACCTGCACGTCGTCCAGACCGACCCGGGAGGCGATCGCCACCCCGTTCCACTGGTTCAGCCCGTGCTGGGCCACCTCGTAGCCGGCGGCCTGGAACGGCAGCGCGGGGAACTGCGCGTCCCGGCACTTGGTCTCCTGCATGGCCAGCACGTCGACCTCAGCACGGACCATCCACTCCGCGACCCGGTCCACCCGGCTGCGGATCGAGTTCACGTTCCAGGTCGCCATTCGCACGTCCGCGACGCTACCGGCACCCGTCGGGGGCGTCGTGGGCGTGGCTGGAGGCCGATCCGCTGGTCGCTGACTGCCTGGACGACGCTGCGCGCGGGGCGCGGGTCAGCGTTCCCAGCCGTCGATACCCGTCGGCGGTGACCCTACTGCGGGCGCTGCCCCTGCGGTCCTGCCCCGCGGCGAGTGGTCGGTTCGGTCGGCGCCGGGGAACGCTTCAGACCTGACCACGCGTGCCGACTGGCAGCCTGTGGGGTTCGCCGGGGTCCGTGCGCAGCTGGACCGGCGCGCCCTGATGCCGCGGCTCGGGCTGGTCGCCGCGGCATCGGCGATGGTGTTCGTGGCGCTGAGCAGTGCCAGCCGGCCGGTGGTGGCCACTGCCCTGCTCACCATGCCGTGGTGGCTGCTCGCCGCCCTGTTCGCGGTCACCGAGTGGGCCTGCGTTCCGGTCCGGTTCAGATCGGTGGCGGTGCCGGTCTGGACCAGCGCCGTCCCGCTGACCTTCGGCCTGCTCCTGGCCGACCCGATCGAGCTGATGGCGGGTGCGGTGATCGGGACGGTCGCCGTCCGGCTGGTCCGCGGCCTCCGCTCTGGTGGTGTCCCCCGGGCGGAGCGGGGCGAGCTGGTGGTCGGGGGACTGCATGCCGTCGGGTCTGCGGCCGGCCAGGTGACGGCCGCGCTGCTGGTCCTGGCTGTGCTGGTCGGTGACGGGGTGACCAGCCGGGTGCAGGTGGGAACGGCGGCCCTGCTGGCCGCGACCGCCTACGGCCTGACCGGCCACCTCTTTCGCAGGTTGGCAGCGCTGGCCGGGATGGCCGGCGGCGAGCACCAGGCGACGTCCGCCCTGGCCGCGCTCGCGATACCTGCCGGTCTGAGCCTTCCGGCCTCGGCCGTGGTGCTCGGCTTCGAGCACGCCGAAGGGGCGCTGCCGGTGGCGGTCAGCGGCGCGGCCGGGCTGATCGGTCAGCGGGCCTTCGCCGCCCTCGGACGGCGACAACGCGCTCTCGAGCGGCTGCACCAGGTCTCCGACGCCCTCTCCGACGGCACCCACCCGAGCGCCGATCCCGGGGAGCTGGTGCACTCGGTCATCACCCAGTCCCTCACGCTGCTCAACGCACAGTACGCCGAGATCGTCTGCAGCGGCCGGTCCCCCGACGCCGGTCGAGAGGCGTGGACGGCGTGGGTCGGGCGGCCGCCGCGCGGTCCGTTCGTGGCAGAGGGGTACCTGCGGACGCTGGGCGGCCTCCCGCAGCAGCCTCGCCACCTGGGGACGGCCGACGAGGGCGACCGGCAGGCCCTGCAGGTTCGTGCGGTCCGCCGAGGAATGCTCGCGCCGCTGGCCGCCGGCGGCACCCGCGGCTACCTCCTTGTCGCCGACGGCATCGACGGGGCGGTCTTCACCGACGCCGACCTTCGGCTGCTGGCCACGGTGGCCAACCAGGCGGCGGTGGCGCTGGCCAACGCCGGCCTGATCAGTCGGCTCCAGCACGAGGCACGCCGCGACGAGCTGACCGGCCTGCCGAACCGCACCTACTTCCGGGAGCTGATCGCCGACTCCTGCGCGGCCGAGCACGCGGACACACCCGAGCCCTTCGCGGTGATGCTGCTCGACTTCGATGGGTTCAAGGCCGTCAACGACACCCTCGGCCATGCAGCAGGCGACCAGCTGCTGTGCACCATCGGCGCCCGCCTCGCCGTGGCCGTCGACGGCGTGGCGAGCGTCTCCCGGCTCGGCGGCGACGAGTTCGCGGTCCTCGCGCCGGGGTGTCGGGACGAGCGGGACGCGATGGCGCTGGCCGGCCAGCTGCTCGGGGTGTTCGACCAGCCGGTTCACGTCGACGCGGCCCGGCTACACCTGAGCGGATCCCTGGGGATCGCCTTGTTCCCCGAGCACGGCACCGATGCCTCCGACCTGCTGCGCAACGCCGACCTCGCCATGTACGCGGCGAAGGCCGGGGCCGGTGGGGCCCGCATGTTCACCGACGACCTGCTGGACGGCAACGCGCAGGCGCTGACCCTCGGCGGTGACCTGCGCGACGCCATCGCCCGGGACGAGGTCGAGGTCGTTGTGCACCCGCTGGTCCAGCTGAGTGACGAGGAGGTGCACTCGGTCGAGGTGCTGGCCCGGTGGACCCACCCCGAGCTGGGCAAGATCGACCCGGAGATCTTCTTCAGCGCCGCGGAGCAGTCCGGCCTCACCGCGGCGCTGTCGGTCCGGATCCTGCACCGGGCCCTGGGCCTGTGCCGGGACTGGCTGGACCACGGGCTGCGGGTGCGGGTCGCCGTCAACGTCGCGCCACGCTGGCTGGCCGACACCACGCTGCCGGAGACGGTGGGAGCTGCCCTTGCCGGCTACGGCGTGCCGGCGGACCTGCTCGCGCTCGAGCTGACCGAGCGCAGCGTGATCGCCGACCCGCACCGGGTCACCCAGACGCTGCACCGGCTGCGGGCGATGGGAGTGCACCTGGCGGTGGACGACTTCGGGACCGGGTACTCCTCACTGGGCTACCTGAGCCGCCTGCCGGTGGATCAGCTCAAGATCGACGAGGTCTTCGTCTCCCGGATCGCCGAGAGCGAGCGGGACCTGGCCATTGTCCGGTCCCTGGTCGACCTCGGTCGCTACCTCAAGCTGGAGGTGGTCGCCGAGGGGGTCAGCTCCTCCGTCGTCCGCGACCTGCTCCACGAGATCGGCTGCCCACTCGGCCAGGGCTACCTGTTCGCCAGGCCGTTCGAGCCGGAGGAGCTCGACGACTTCGTCACCGGACGGCGGGCATTAGGGTCGGCGGTGTGACGAGCACTCACCAGGGGCCGACAGCCCGGCCGGGCGACGGCACGGCCCGGGTGGAGCTGCTGCAGGCGATCACCGAGCTGGCGGTGGTTCACGGGCGGGTCACCCTGTCCAGCGGACGGGAGGCGGACTACTACGTCGACCTACGCCGGATCACCCTGCACGGGCGGGCCGCGCCCCTGGTCGGTGAGGTGATGCTCGAGCTCGCCGAGCAGGCACCCCGAGCGATCGAGGCGGTCGGTGGGCTGACCTTGGGCGCCGACCCGGTGGCCACCGCCATGCTGCACGCGGCGGCGGCACGCGGTCGCCGGCTCGATGCGTTCGTCGTCCGCAAGGAGAGCAAGGCCCACGGGTTGCAGCGCCGGATTGAAGGTCCGGACGTTGCCGGTCGCCCGGTTCTGGCTGTCGAGGACACGTCCACGACCGGCGGTTCTGTGCTCACCGCGGTCAGCGCGCTGCGCGAGGCCGGGGCGGACGTGATCGGCGTCGCGGTGATCGTCGATCGGGGCACCGGTGCCCGCGAAGCGGTCGAGGCCGAAGGGCTGCCGTACCTGTCTGCCTACTCGATGGCCGAACTCGGGCTCTGAGCCGCGGCTGCTCGCCGGGTCTTGGCCCGCTCGCGCAGAACCTCGAAGCCCACGGGCAGCACCGAGACCGCCACGATGGCCAGCAGGATGATCTCGACGTTGTTCCTGACCAGCGGCACCTGGCCGAGCCCGGCACCCAGCAGGGTGACCCCGGTCGCCCACAGCAGGGCGCCGATCCCGCTGTAGAGGAAGTACCGGCGCCGGTCCATCTGGGCCACGCCGGCCATCACGGTGATGAAGGTGCGCACGATCGGAACGAACCGGGCCAGCACGATCGCCCGGTTGCCGTACCTGTCGAAGAACTCGTGGGTCTTGTCCACGTACTCGCGCCGGAACAACCGTGAGTTCGGTCGCCGGAAGATCGCCGGCCCGGAGACCCGGCCGATCTGGTAGCCGACCATGTTGCCGGCCAAGGCGGCCACGGTCAGCACCACGCAGGCGAGCCACAGCGGCTCCTTGATCACCCCGGCAGTGATCAGTAGTCCGACGGTGAACAGCAGCGAGTCACCCGGCAGGAAGAACCCGATCAGCAGCCCACACTCGGCGAACACGATGGCGACCGCCCCCCACACCGCCCAGTCGCCCAGGGCGTTGAGCAGGGTGTCCGGGTTGAGCCAGTCCGGTCCGAGGGCAGGCACGGCCGGGACAGCGCCGGCGACCGACATGATGGCGTCCATGAGCACTGACCCAGGGTACGGGGAGTTCGTCGGGGTTGGGCCCTGGTCAGGATCCTGGCCGAGAGAGGCGCACTACGACCAACGGCTGCTGTGCGACGGGGACCGGCGCAACGTCGTCGACCGCTACCGGTACTGGAGCGTCGAGGCGATCCGGGCCGACCTGGACCGCACCCGGCACCCGTTCCACGTGGCCATCGAGAACTGGGCGCACGACGCCAACATCGGCTCAGTGGTCCGTACCGCGAACGCCTTCAACGCCGCCGGCGTGCACATCGTCGGACGGCGCCGCTGGAACCGGCGCGGCGCGATGGTCACCGACGCCTATCTGCATCTGCATCACCACCCGGACGTCACGGCGCTCGTGGACTGGGCCACCGGCCACGACGTCGTCGTGCTCGGGATCGACAACCTGCCCGGCGCCGTCCCGCTGGAGACCTTCGCCCTGCCCCGGCGTTGCCTGCTGGTCTTCGGCCAGGAGGGACCGGGCCTGTCGCAGGAGGCCCGCGCGGCGAGCGCCGACGTCCTGTCGATCGCCCAGTTCGGTTCGACCCGGTCGATCAACGCCGCAGCGGCGGCCGCGATCGCCATGCATGCCTGGATCCGCGAGCACGCCGAGATCGGCCGTGACGCCGCCGGCCCTCACCGGTGATCGGCGTTGACGCGAGGTTGTGACCCGCCCGTGGGTCCGAACCTCACGATGCCCGCGACCACCGACAGGCCGGGGCGCGACCCCGGAGTACCGTCGACGGACCGGGCGTCAGTCGGTGCCCGGTCCGCTGGTCCGGCCCGAGGGGGGCCCATGGTCGCGAGCGGGGTCGGCGACACCGACGCCGTCGCTGCGATGACGCGCTCCCCGGACGCCGTGGCGGCCGAGCGTCGCGAGGTGGTCGTGCGCGGCGTCGTCCAGGGTGTCGGGTTCCGACCGTTCGTGTATGCGCTCGCGGCCGAGCTGGGGCTCAGCGGCGAGGTCGGCAACACCCCGGACGGCGTTCACGCCGTCGTGCAGGGCCGCCCGGGCGACGTCGAGGCGTTCTGCGCGCGGGTGGCCGACGACGCGCCCCCGCTCGCCCAGGTGACCGAGGTGACCTGGCGGTCCGTGCCGACCCGTCCCGGCAGCGGGTTCGTGATCGCGGCGTCGGCGTCCGGTCCCGGGCGCACCCTGGTGCCGCCGGACGTCGCCACGTGCGCGGAGTGCCTGCGCGAGCTCGTCGACCCCGCCGACCGGCGCTACCGTCACCCGTTCATCACCTGCACCGCCTGCGGTCCCCGCTTCACGATCGTCACCGGCCTGCCGTACGACCGCCCCGCCACCACGATGGCCCCGTTCGCACTGTGCCCCGAATGCGAGCGCGAGTACCACGACCCGGCGGACCGCCGGTTCCACGCCCAGCCGGTCAGCTGCCACGCGTGCGGTCCGGTGCTGGAGCTGGTGGCCCCCGGCGAGGATCCGTCCTGCCGGGAGGACGCGCTGCTCCGCGCGCGCCGGCTGTTGGCCGCAGGCGCCATCGTCGCGGTCAAGGGCATAGGCGGCTACCACCTGGCCTGCGACGCGACCGATCCGGGCGCCGTCTCACGTCTGCGCGCCCGGAAGCGCCGAGGGGACAAGCCGTTCGCCGTCATGGTGGCGGACCTGGCGACCGCCCGGGCGATCGCCCTGCTCGACCCGGTGGAGGAGGCGCTGCTCACCTCACCGCGCCGTCCCATCGTCGTGCTGCGTCGGGGCGCGGCCCGGGCGGCTGGCCCCTCGGTCGCGGCCGAGGTCGCGCCCGGCATCGGCGACCTGGGGATCATGCTGCCGCCCACCGGACTGCATCACCTGCTGCTGGGAATACCGGGCGACCCGCCCGGGCCCGCCGTGCTCGTGCTCACCAGCGGCAACCTGTCGGGGGAGCCGATCGTCACCGACGACGACGAGGCGGTGCGCCGGCTCGGTCACGTGGCCGATGCCTGGTTGCGGCACGACCGGGGCATCCACGTGCCCTGCGACGACTCGGTGGTGCGGGTCGTCGACGGCACCGAGGTGCCGCTGCGCCGCTCTCGTGGCTACGCACCGATGCCGGTCGCGCTGCCCGTCGAGGTACCGCCGATGCTCGCGGTCGGGGGGGACCTGAAGAACACCTTCTGCGTGGCGCAGGGACGCTACGCCTGGCTGTCGGCGCATGTCGGCGACATGGACAACCTTGCCACGCAGCAGGCCTTCGACCGCGCGGTCGAGCACCTCGGCGCCCTGGTGCGGGTGGAGCCGCAGGCCTTCGTCGCGGACCGCCACCCCGGGTACCGCTCGGCGGGCTGGGCCGTCCGTCGAGCGGGCGCGCGACCCGTGGCTCGGGTGCAGCATCACCACGCCCACGTCGCGGCGGTGATGGCCGAGCATGGCCTCGACGGGTCGGACCCGGTCCTGGGGTTCGCCTTCGACGGAACCGGGTACGGCGACGACGGGGCGGTGTGGGGCGCCGAGCTCCTGCTGGCCGGGTACACCGGTTTCGAACGGCTGGCCCACCTGGGATACGTGCCGCTCGCCGGTGGCGATACGTCGGTGTTGCGCCCCTACCGGATGGCGCTGGCCCACCTGCGGGCGGCGGGACTGCCGTGGGACGAGCGGCTCCCATGCGTCGCCGCTTGCCCGCCGGACGAGCGTGCGGTGCTGGCCCGACAGCTCGAGACCGGGCTGGCGTGCGTCCCGACCTCGAGCATGGGCCGCCTGTTCGACGCGGTGGCCTCGCTGGCCGGCGTCTGCCATCGGGTGGGATACGAGGCGCAGGCCGCGATGGAGCTGGAGGCGGCGGGAGACGACTGGTCGGCAGACGACGCTGCCTACCCGTTCCCGCTGGTCGCCGACGACGGCGGGACGGCGCGCTGGGAGGCCGGCCCGCTGATCGAGGCCGTCGTCGCCGACGTGCTCGCCGGAGGCCCCGCCGGACAGGTGTCCGCCCGGTTCCACCGCGCAGTGGCGGACGCCACCGTGGCGGCGGCGAGCTGGGCGGCCACGGTCACCGGGGTGGGCACCGTCGTCCTGTCCGGAGGAGCGTTCGCGAACGCGCTCCTGCTGAGCCTGGTCTGCGTCGGGTTGCGTTCGACCGGGCTGGAGGTCCTGTGCCATGCCAAGGTCCCGCCCAACGACGGCGGCTTGGCGCTGGGCCAGGTGGTCGTCGGGGCACACCTGCTCGCGCGGGGCGGGACTGGGCCGACCTGAGCCCCTCGGGACGCTGCGGTCGACGGCGCCGTAGACCTGGTGAACAGGCTGGTCGCCGGACCCACACTCGATCCTGCCCCTGTCCCCGGCGGAGCGGGATAGGCGCGGAAGGGGTGAGGACATGCACGAAGCGGGACTGTGCCACGCCGTGCTCATCGCTGTGGAGCAGCGGGCGGGGACCGGCACCTCGAGATCACCAGCTCCCGGCTCGCTGCGTCTAGGCTCGAGGTATCTCTGGACGGCAGTGTGACCGTGGGAGAGAGGTAGCCATGTGTCTGGCGGTTCCCGGCAAGGTACTGCGGATCTACGAGCTCGATGACATCCGGATGGCCGACATCGACTTCGGCGGGGTGGTCAAGGAGGCCTGCTTGGCCTACCTGCCTGACATCGAGGTGGGCGACTACACGATCGTGCACGTCGGTTTCGCCCTCCAGCGGCTTGACGAGGACTCCGCCCGCGAGACGCTGGCCCTGTTCGAGGGCCTCGGCATCCTCGATGAGGAGTTCGGGGACCAGTGGGGGCGCGCGGCCCGCGAGGCCGGGGCCGAGCGTCCGGCGGGCACGGACCCTGCGGGCACGGACCCTGCGGTCACCCACCCGGCAGCACGAGAGGCGTCGCCATGAAGTACCTCGACGAGTTCAGCGACCCGGTGCTGGCCGCCAAGCTCTTCGCCGAGATCCGGGCCACGGTCACCCGGCCGTGGGCGGTCATGGAGGTGTGCGGCGGTCAGACGCACTCGATCATCCGCCACGGGATCGACCAGCTGCTCCCCGAGCAGATCGAGCTGATCCACGGCCCGGGTTGCCCGGTGTGCGTGACCCCGCTGGAGATGATCGACAAGGCCCTGGCGATCGCCGCCCGGCCCGGGGTCGTCTTCTGCTCCTTCGGGGACATGCTGCGGGTGCCCGGCAGCAACCGCGACCTGTTCGGGGTCAAGAGCGCGGGCGCGGACGTGCGGGTGGTCTACTCGCCGCTGGACGCGTTGAAGATCGCGAAGGAGAACCCGGATCGGCAGGTGGTGTTCTTCGGCATCGGCTTCGAGACCACCGCGCCGCCCAACGCGATGACGGTCTACCAGGCCAAGAGGCTGGGGATCGCCAACTTCAGCCTGCTGGTCTCCCACGTGCGGGTGCCGCCGGCGATCAGCGCGATCATGGAGTCGCCGACCTGTCGGGTGCAGGGCTTCCTCGCTGCCGGGCACGTGTGCTCGGTGATGGGCACCGAGGAGTACCCGGCATTGGCCGAGCGCTACCGGGTTCCGATCGTGGTGACGGGCTTCGAGCCGCTGGACATCCTGGAGGGCCTGCGCCGTACCGTCCGCCAGCTGGAGGCCGGGGAGCACGTCGTCGACAACGCCTATCCGCGCGCCGTCCCCGCCGAGGGCAACCCCGCGGCCAAGGCGATGCTCGCCGACGTCTTCGAGGTGACCGACCGGAACTGGCGCGGCATCGGAATGATTCCGCAGTCGGGCTGGCGGCTCTCGTCGCGGTACGCGCAGTTCGACGCCGAGCGGCGGTTCGACGTCGGGCACCTGCGTACGGAGGAGTCGAGCGTGTGTCGCTCCGGGCAGGTGCTGCAGGGCTTGATCAAGCCGCATGAGTGCGAGGCCTTCGGCACGCTGTGCACCCCCCGCACGCCGCTCGGCGCGACGATGGTCTCCAGCGAGGGCGCCTGCGCTGCCTACTACCTGTACCGGCGTCTGAGTGGGCCCTCGGCGCGGGAGGTGACGCCCGTTGGCTGACCCCGCGGTCTCCGACGGCGCGTCGGCCCTGGACTTCGAGGGTTGGACCTGCCCGATTCCGCTGCGGGACTCACCGACCATCGTCATGGGCCACGGTGGGGGCGGGCAGCTGTCCACCGAGCTGGTCGAGCACCTGTTCGTGCCGGCTTTCGGCGGACCGCCCTCGCACGGGCTTGCCGACTCGGCCGTGCTTGACCTGGACCTGGCCGGTGGCCGGCTCGCGTTCTCCACCGACTCCTACGTGGTGCGGCCGATGTTCTTCCCGGGTGGGTCGATCGGGGACCTCGCCGTCCACGGCACGGTGAACGACCTGGCGATGAGCGGTGCGCAGGCCGCTTTCCTGTCGTGCGGGTTCATCCTCGAGGAGGGCACCGACGTCCAGGTGGTGGGTCGGGTCGCCCAGGCGCTGGGGGAGGCGGCGCGCCGAGCCGGAGTGCAGGTGGTCACCGGCGACACCAAGGTCGTGGACTCCGGTCACGGCGACGGCGTGTACGTCAACACCGCGGGGATCGGCGTCGTCCCCGCGGGGGTGGACATCCGGCCCGACCGGGCCGCCCCCGGAGACGTGGTGATCGTGTCCGGGGAGATCGGCGTCCACGGCATCGCCGTGATGAGCGTGCGCGAGGGCCTGGAGTTCGGCACGCAGGTGGTCAGCGACACCGCCCCGCTGAACGGGCTGGTCGCCGCGATGCTTGCGGCGAGCGCGGACCTTCACGTGCTGCGCGACCCGACGCGCGGCGGCCTGGCCGCCGCCCTCAACGAGATCGCCAAGGCGGCGGGGGTGGGGGTGGCCATCACCGAGCGGGCCGTCCCGGTGCCCGCCGCGGTCGCCAACGCCTGCGGTTTCCTCGGCCTGGACCCGTTCTACGTCGCCAACGAGGGAAAGCTGGTGGCGTTCGTCCCGCCCGAGCACGCCGACGCCGTTCTGGCGACGATGCACGGCCACCCGCTGGGGGCCGGGGCAGCCGTGATCGGCGAGGTGGTGGCCGAGCACGCCGGCATGGTGGTGGCCAGGACCGGTCTCGGCGCGACCCGGGTCGTCGACCTGCCTGTGGGCGAGCAGCTACCCCGCATCTGCTGAGACGTCGGACCCTCGACCCGGCAGCCGTTCGCACAGGTACATCGCCGTGAGCACCAGCGCGCCGCCGATACCCAGGCGCCAGGTGAAGGACTCCGCGCCGACACCGATCGCGAAGACCGCCGCCCAGACCGGCTCAAGGGTCATGATCACGGCGGCCCGGGATGGGTGGATGCGGGCCTGGGCCCAGGTCTGCAGCAGCATGGTGACCGCGCCCACGACCACGGCCGTGTAGATCATCACCAGCCAGTCGGCGCGCCCCTGCGGCAGGGTGATGCCACCGGGAAGGGCGAACAGCCCGCTGAGCACGGCTGTCGTCGCCGACTGGATCATCGCCAGCTCGACCGCATACCGAGCGTCGGCCCAGCGGCCCAGCCCCAGGATGTGTAGGGCGAACATGGCGGCCCCGACCAGCGTGACCAGTTCACCGACGCCCACGCTGGTTCCGGTCAGTGCGATCAGGGCGAGGCCGGTGGCGGCCAGCGCGACCGCGATCATGACGGAGCGGGTGATGCGCTCGCGCAGCAGCAGCGCTCCGAACATCGGGGTGAACACCACATACATGCCGGTGATGAACCCGCTCGCCGAGGCCGAGGTGGAGGCCAGGCCCACAGTGAGCAGCAGGTTCCCCGCCGCGAACAGCAGGCCGAGGAGCACTGCCCGGCGGCGCATCCCGGTCGGCATCACCACGAGTCCGCGCGGGCGCATCGCGGCCAGCACGACGGTCGCCAGGGCGAACCGCACTGCGAGGTAGTCGGCCGCCGGGACCCGCGTGGTCGCCTCGCGCAGCAGCACGAACGTGGAGCCCCAGGCCGCGGTGACCAGCAGCAGGGCGATCACGGGCAGCATGCGGTTCACCGACCGCACCGACCGCACCGACTGCCTGGACTGCCCTGGACGGCCTGAGTCCCCGGTCGAAGTGGGCGGCGCGGCGGGGCTGGATCCTCGTCGTGGTGCTCATGACATCAGCCAACGGCGGCGGCCCCGACCGGCTATACCGCCTGGTGAGGTCCCGATGAGTTAGCGCTGCGCGAGTATGCGGCCACCGCGGGAACCTCCGTTCGGTGTGCGAATCCGCAGCACGGACCCGCGACCCGGCACCCGCTCCCGGGCCGTGATGGGCGCCGCGGCCGGCGCGGTCGGTGACAATGGCGCCGTGAGCCAGCCGACCGTCGCCGCGCACCCGATCGACGCCACGGACCGCAGGATCCTGAGGTTGCTGACCCGCACCGCACGCGCCTCCTACCGCGACATCGGGGTGGAGGTCGGCCTGTCGGCCAACGCGGTCGCCCAGCGGATGCGCCGGATGGAAGAGGCGGGAGTGATCCGCGGCTACACCGTGCTGCTCGACCCCGGGCTCGACGGCGCGACGCTGAACGCCGTCGTGCACCTGCGCACCGCCGTCGACGTCGACCTGGTGTCGATGGAGCAGCAGATCTGGTCCACCCCGGCGGTGAGCGAGCTGCTCGACCTCGCCGGGTCGATCGACTACGAGGTGCGGCTGCGGGCGCGGACGCAGGCGGAGATCTACCATGCGGTCAACCAGCTGCGGGCTCTGCCGGGAGTGACCGACATCGAGACCCGCCCGGTTCTGCGCTCGGTGCCGCGCCCCTCGCGAAGGCGCCAGCCGGAGTAGACGCTCACCGGTTCAACCCGGATTGGCCGTCCGGATTCACCACAACCCCCGTCAGGGGCCGGCTCGGAGCCGTGGAGCCGGGGTTATGGTGAATTCGGAAGGTCGTCTGCGCCGAAGGAGGCGCGATGAAGCGGTTCGTCGTCATGGTCCACTACACGGTGGCGCCCGCCGTCCCCGGCCGTCACCACGATGAGGTTCTCGCCGACCTTTTCGGCTCCGAGCACCGGTTCAGCCTGCTCGGCCCTGACGTGCTGGCCGTGTCGGTGAAGATCAATGCCCCGTCCGCGGGTGAGGCGGTCGACATGCTCGACCGCCGGGTGCGGTCGAGGTGGCCGCTGGTGGGCGCCGGGGTGCTGACCATGGCCACAGCGACCGCGAACGGCGATCTGGTACCGGTCGGCGTCCGTCCGGCGACGGCCGTGCGGCACCGGCGGCGGCCGGGGAGCTCACGAGGATGGGCGGGGCCAGGCTCATGGGACGGCGAGCCAGGCGAGGGACCGGACGATGACTGGGGCGGTACTGCCGGGGTGCGAGAGCCGCGCCGTCCGAAGACGCCGCCGGGCCACCTGAGCGCCGCCCGCGACGTGGACGAGGACGTCCTGACCGGCTGAGCCGCGAGGGCTCAGGCCCCGCGCCCGGCCGCTGCCGACCACACGGCACCGGGTCGCGGGTCGCGCCGGGCCAGGTCGCACTGGCGGGCTCCGCTGTGCCGGCCACGGGTGAGGATCGGGCGGCAGCGGTGACACGTCGCGGTCTGCCACCTACCGTCGTCCGTACGTTGCTCGGTGACGACGGACGCCGGGGTGCCGCAGGCCTCGCAGTCCAGGTCCAGGTCCGTCCCGAGCAGAGCGGCCACGCTGACCCGCTCGGCGTACCAGCGCCCGAACCGGCGCTCGATCCGGGTCGTGCCCGGCGGCAGCGGCCGCGGCAGGTCCATCCGGTCCCGCCAGCACGAGGTGGCCGTGGTCTGTCCACCGACGTCGGTGGACACCACCGCCACGTCAGCCAGGAACCCGCAGGTGTCACAGGTGAGCCGGGTCGGCATCCGGGCGGGCACGTCGAGCACGGGCCGATCATGCATCGCGTGCCCTCCGGACGCCGCAGCACCCGCCGGGCGGGGGCGAAAATCACCGGGACTTACGGTGCCCAGCCATCGGCCGAACCGTGGAAGGATCGAGCCCGGACACCCTCTATAGCCGAGCTCCAGGGAGTACAGCCATGCCCATCGCAACCCCCGAGGTCTATGCCGAAATGCTTGACCGGGCCAAGGCGGGCCGTTTCGCCTACCCGGCGATCAACATCAGTTCCTCGCAGACCCTCAACGCCGCCATCCGCGGCTTCGCCGAGGCCGAGAGCGACGGGATCGTCCAGGTCTCCACCGGCGGCGCCGACTACCTCTCCGGTCCGACGGTCAAGAACATGGTGACCGGATCGGTCGCCATGGCCGCCTATGCCCAGGAGGTCGCCAAGACCTACGGCATCAACATCGCCCTGCACACCGACCACTGCCCGAAGAACAAGCTGGACGGTTTCGTCCGCCCGCTGCTGGCGATCAGTGCCGAGCGCGTGAAGAACGGCGAGAACCCGCTGTTCCAGTCGCACATGTGGGACGGCTCAGCGGTGCCGCTGAAGGAGAACCTGGAGATCGCCCAGGAGCTGCTGGCGCTGGCCCACGCCGCCAACATCGTCCTCGAGGTCGAGATCGGCGTCGTCGGTGGCGAGGAGGACGGCGTCGCCGCCGAGATCAACGAGCAGCTCTACACGACCGTCGAGGACGGCATGGCCACCGCCGAGGCGCTCGGTCTCGGCGAGAAGGGCCGCTACATGGCCGCGCTCACCTTCGGCAACGTTCACGGCGTGTACAAGCCGGGCAACGTCAAGCTGCGCCCGGAGATCCTCAAGGAGATCCAGGACGCCGTCGGCGCCAAGTACGGCAAGGACAAGCCGTTCGACCTGGTCTTCCACGGCGGGTCCGGCTCGCTGCCTCAGGAGATCGCGGACGCGGTCGACTACGGCGTGGTCAAGATGAACGTCGACACCGACACGCAGTACGCCTTCACCCGTCCGATCGCCGACCACATGTTCAGGAACTATGACGGCGTGCTGAAGGTCGACGGTGAGGTCGGAAACAAGAAGAACTACGACCCGCGTGCCTGGGGCAAGGCGGCCGAGGCGGGCATGACCGCCCGCGTCGTCCAGGCCTGCCAGGACCTGCGCTCGGCCGGCACCAAGATCGGCTAGCCAAGCACCAGGGTGGACACTTTCTGGACGACGCGCCGGCGCGTCGTCCAGAAAGTGTCCACTCGTGGGGGCGTCAGCCCAGCAGCACCCAGCACTGCATGTGGTGACTTCTCGGACGCCACGCCCCGCGTTCGCCCGAAGAAGTCACCACTGCGGTGTTCGTGCTTTCCGGTGCGCCCCGCTGAGGTGCGTAGACTCCTGCGGTGACTCCGAACCTCCTGGGTGAGCCCGGCATGCGCGGGCAGGGTATCGAGCTACCGGACGACGTCGACGTGCGTGACGCATTGGCGGCCGGCGCCTCGCCGTCCGAGGTCGCCGGCGCCCACCCCGCTCGAAGCCTGCCGTGGGCTGTCCTGGCGGAGCAGGCGCTCACCGACGGCGAGGCGGTACAGGCCTACGCCTATGCCCGGGTGGGCTACCACCGGGGTTTGGACGCGCTGCGGGCTGCCGGCTGGCGCGGCAGCGGCCCGGTGCTCTGGTCGCACGAGCCCAACCGCGGGTTCCTGCGCGCCCTCGCCGCCCTCGGTGCGGCGGCCGAGGCGATCGGTGAGGACGCCGAGCGCCGCCGCTGCGCGACGTTCCTGGGCGACTGCGACCCGGACGCCGCCGCGGCGATGGCCAGGCCGGTCGCCTCCGCTGCGCGCGACGAGGAGGCCTAGCCGGTGCCCGCCGTGGTGATCGTCGGCGCTCAATGGGGTGACGAGGGCAAGGGCAAGGCCACCGATGCCCTGGGGCATCGGGTCGACTACGTGGTGAAGTTCAACGGCGGCAACAACGCAGGCCACACCGTTGTGATCGGCGAGGAGAAGTACGCGCTGCACCTGCTGCCGTCCGGGATCCTCACTCCCGCAGTCGTTCCGGTGATCGGCAACGGGGTCGTCATCGACCTGAGCGTGCTGTTCGGCGAGATCGACGCGCTGACCGCGCGAGGGGTCGACTGCTCGCGGCTGCGGGTCTCGGCGAACGCCCATCTCATTCCGGCCTACAACTGCACCCTCGACAAGGTCACCGAACGGTTCCTCGGGTCGCGGCGGATCGGGACCACGGGCCGCGGCATCGGACCGACCTACGCCGACAAGATGAACCGGATCGGGATCCGGGTCCAGGACCTGTTCGACGCCAACATCCTGGCCCAGAAGGTCGCCGCCGCCCTCGAGCAGAAGAACCATCTTCTGGTCAAGGTCTACAACCGGAGAGCGATCACGGTCACCGAGACGGTCGACGACCTGCTGTCCTACGCCCGCCGGCTGCGACCGATGGTCGCCGACGCCGGGCGCGAGCTGGTGGAAGCGCTGGACGACGGCAAGACGGTGCTCTTCGAGGCCGGCCAGGCGACCCAGCTCGACGTGGACCATGGCAGCTACCCGTTCGTGACGTCGTCCAACGCGACCGCGGGCGGCGCCTGCACCGGAACGGGGGTGCCGCCCACGAGGATCGACCGAGTGGTCGCGGTGGCCAAGGCGTATGCCACCCGGGTCGGTGAGGGCCCGTTCCCGACCGAGCTGGACGGTCCGCAGGGCGAGCGGCTGCGCAGCCTGGGCGGGGAGTACGGGACGACGACCGGCCGGCCCCGCCGGTGCGGCTGGTACGACGCGCCCGTCATCCGGTACGCGGCGCGGATCAACGGGCTGACCGACCTGGTGCTGACCAAGCTCGATGTGCTCACCGGGCTGGACCGACTTCCGGTGTGCGTCGCCTACGAGATCGACGGCGTGCGCCACGACGAGCTGCCGTTGACCCAGAGCGACTTCCATCACGCCAGGCCGATCTACGAGTACTTCGACGGCTGGTCCGACGACCTGGCCGGGGTACGCGTCTTCGAGGACCTGCCCAAGGCCGCTCAGCGCTACGTGGTCGCCCTGGAGGAGATGGCCGGGGTGCGGGTCAGCGCGATCGGGGTCGGGCCGGACCGGGTCGACACCGTGGTCCGGCACGACATCCTCGGCTGATCTGCAGATCGGGTGCTGTTCTCCCCGTCACCGGGAGGATGACGGCACCTGGTGGCGATCGAGTCGCCGCACGTCGACCTGGGTGTCGTGGAAGGCGGCCGACCCGGTGTCGTCGCCGTCGACTGCCGAGTTGGTGAGCACGTTCACGGAACGATCCTCGGGCGCGGCCCGGTGCCACCAACCGAACGGCATGGTGACCAGTCCAGGCTGGGTCGCGTCGCCGATGTCGGCGATGCAGGTGAGCCGGCCCCGGTCGTTGACCACCTCGACCCGGTCGCCGGCCACGATGCCGCGTTCGGCAGCGTCGTCCGGGTGCAGCGTTACCCGCAGCTCGCCATGGGAGGGCTGATGGGCGGGGAAGGCACCGTAGTGGGTGTTGAGGAAGGCGATCTGCTGCTTGCGGGTGAGCAGACTGAGCGGGTACCTCGAGCGCCGCTCGGCCGCGCCGTCCGGACCGTCGGCGGGACGGAACTGCAGGTCGCCCAGCCGGAAGGTGCCGTCCGGGGTGCCGAGCGGGATGTCCACGCCCGGGCGGAAGCCCTCCGGGACGGCAAGCCTCACCCAGCTGCGCTCCCGCAGGCGCTCCAGGTCGATCCCGGACAGCCACGGGTGGTCGGAGTCGAGCACTCGGCGCAGCAGCCGCTCGTCGTCTTCGAGCAGCCACGGCGTCGCGGTCATCCCGAGGGCGGCGGCCAACCGCCGGAAGATCTCGGTGTTCGGCAGTGTTTGGCCGCGTGGGGCGATGGCTGGGCTGTTCAACGACAGGAACAAGTGACCCCAGGCTGCGCCCAGGTCGAGGTGCTCGATCTGGGTCGTGCTCGGCAGCACCACATCGGCGTAGCGAGCGGTGTCGGTCATGAACTGCTCGATGACCACAGTGAACAGGTCCTCGCGCTCCAGCCCCGCGAGCACCCGGTTCTGGTCCGGCACGCTGACCGCGGGGTTGCAGTTGTGCACCACCAGCAGCTCGATCGGCGGATCCAGCTCGCCATCGAGCAGGACGGCGCCGAGCCGGGACATGTTGAAGCGTCGGCGGTCCGGATCGGAGGCGGGCAGGTTCAGCGCGGTGTCGAAGTAGACCCCCGTGGAGCGGGCCAGGCCGCCGCCGCGTTCGCGGATCGCCCCGGTCAGCGCCGGCAGCACGGTGATCGCACGCATGATGTCCCGGCCGAGGCGGCGGTGCTCGGGGCCGATCAGGCTGCGGATCGCCGAGGGCCGGGCGGTGGCGTAGCGGCGGGCCAGCCAGACGATCCGCTCGGCCGGCAATCCGGTGATCGTCGCTACGTGGTCCGGGTGCATCGCTGAGGCGTTGTGCCGCAGCGCATCCCACCCGCTGGTGGTCTTGTCGACCCACTCCCGGTCGAGCAGGTCCTCGCGATCCATCACATGCACCATTGCGAGCACCAGTGCGACGTCGGTGCCCGGACGGATCTGTAGGAACACGTCGGCCTGGGCTGCGGTCGCGGTGCGGACCGGGTCGATGACCACAACCGTCGCGCCATCGGCCCGGGCCTGGTCGATCTCGGGCCACAGATGCCGGTTGGTGATCAGGGTGTCGGTGCCCCAGAGCAGGATGGTGCGCGAGTGGCGCAGGTCCAGCGGGTCCATGCCGTACGGGATGCCGAGCACGTCCCCGGCGCCGAAAGCCGCTGTCGCCCCGCAGAGATGCCGGCGAATGTCGCTGGCCCCGTATGAGTCGAAGAAGGCGTCGGCCACCACCCCCTGCTGCAGCACCCCTTGGGTTCCGGCGAAGGAGAACTGGAGCACCGAGCTCGGCCGTCCCGCCGCGCGCAATGCTCGGAGCCGGTCGGCGATCTCCGTAAGGGCCTCGTCCCAGCCGATCTCGGTGAACTCACCGGTGCCCTTGCGCCCGGTCCGGCGCAGCGGCGCGAGCAGTCGGTCGGGGTGGTAGACGCGCTCGAGGAAGCGGTTCACCTTCGGGCACAACCGGCCTCGGGTGGTCGGGTGGTCGCTCACCCCCTGCATCCGGACGGCGCGGGCGCCCCCGGTGCCCGCGGCACCCGCTGCGACGGTGACCTCCCAGACGCACGTGTCCGGGCAGTCGTGGTGACATGAACCGCGGACCACGTCGGTGTGCTCGATCCTCGCCCCAGGCCGCCGCGTCATGGATCCGCCCTCGCCCGCCACCGGCACGTCAGCCCTTGATCTACTTCCGAGTTCACCACAACCAGCCTCAGCCGATCAGGCGGACTTGCGGCTCGACTTCTTCGTCGCGGCCTTCTTGGCAGGCTTCTGTGCGGCCGGCTCCTTGTCCGCGGACGCCGTCTCGTCCTCGACCGCCTCGCCGCGAGCCTTCTTGGCCGCCTCGACGCTGCGCTGCAACGCGGTGAGCAGGTCGACGACCTCGGCGCTGCCCACCTCTTCGGCGGCCGCCGGAGCGACCGGCTCCACGCCCTCGAGCTTGCTGTCCACCAGCTCGGCGACGGCGGCGGCGTAGGCGTCCTCATAGGCGTCCGGCTCGAAGTCGGCGGCGAGCGACTCGACCAGTGACATCGCCATGGTCAGCTCGGCGTCACGCACCTCGACGTCCTCGCTGAGCACGTCGAACTCGGCGGCGCGGATCTCATCGGGCCACATCATGGTCTGCAGCACGATCACGTCATCCCGAACGCGCAGCACGGCCAGGGTCTCCCGCTGGCGCATCGCCAGCTTGACCACTGCCATCCGGTCGGTCTTGACCAGGGCCTCGCGCAGCAGCACGTACGGCTTGACGGTGCGCGCCTCGGGCTCGAGGTAGTAGGACTTGTCGAACAGCATCGGGTCGACCTGGTCGGCGGGCACGAACTCCAGCACGTCGATCTCGCGGCTGCTGGTCAGCGGCAGACCGGCGAAGTCGTCGTCCTCGAGCATCACCTGGCGGCCGTCGGCGGACTCGTAGCCCTTGGCGAGCTGATCCCAGGGCACCTCCTCGCCGCACACCTGGCAGACCCGCTTCATCTTGATCCGGCCGCCGTCGGCGCGGTGCACCTGGTGGAAGCGGATGTCGTGCTCCTGGGTGGCCGCGAACACCCGGACGGGCACGTTGACCAGCCCGAACGAGACAGCACCCTTCCAGATCGCGCGCATGGTCCAGCATGACTCATGCGGCGATGGATGTGTATCCGCTCGCTCCCACGGAGCTCCGAAGTGGCGATCCCCGGCGGGCTGCCGTGATGCCGCCAAGATTCCCACGTGGGTCGTGGTGATGCCGCCAAGATCCCCCACGTAGGTCGCGGTGATGCCGCCAAGATCCCCACGAAAGAAGAGAAAGGGGCCCTAGGCACCCGCCGAGGCGACCATACGTCGTCACTCGCCGGGATCTTGGTGAGTGCGAGGGCCGCGCCGAACCAGACCGGGCGCACCGGCGAGGTCCTCCGCCGATCGGGCAGCATGGACGCATGGCAGCCGGGCGCACCACCCGCTCCGACAGCGGATCGGACAGTGGATCGGGCAGTGGATCGGGCAGTGGATCGGGCAGTGGACCGGGTATGGACGCCGGAACCGGGGCTGCTGCGCTGCGGCCGATGCTGGCCACCGCGGCGCCGTCGGCCGACCGGCTCCCCGTCGACGGCCGCGCGTGGGCCTACGAGGTGAAATGGGACGGCGTGCGGGTGCTCGCGCACATCGGTGACCGACCCGACGGGCGGCGGTTGCGTCTGGTCAGTCGGGCCGGCAACGAGGTGACGGCCGCTTACCCGGAGCTGGCGGCGCCCGCGGCGCTGGCCGGTATCCACCCGGACGCCGTGCTCGACGGCGAGGTGGTCGCACTGCGTGGCGGCGTGCCGAGCTTCGCCGCCCTCGCGATGAGAATGCATGTGCGCGATCCTCGCCGTGCGCAGGACCTCGCGGCGGCGTCCCCGGCCACCTATCTCGCATTCGACGTCCTGGCCCTCGACGGCGCCGACGTCACGAAGCTCGCGTGGACCGATCGGCGAGCCCTGCTCGAGGCCCTGGCCGAGGGGACCGATCCGGTCGTCGGCTGGCAGGTCTCCCCGGTCTACGACGACCGGGACGCCCTGGTGCAGGCCACCCGCGCCCAGGGGCTGGAGGGGGTGGTGGCCAAGCGGCGCAGCTCGCGCTACCACCCAGGACAGCGCACCGGCGACTGGGTCAAGCTCGCCCACAAGCGAGTGCAGTCCTGCCTGGTCGGAGGCTGGCGGTGGGAGACCGGCAGTCGGGACCGGCTCGGCGCCCTGCTGGTCGGGGTGCCGGACGGCTCCGGCGGCCTGGCCTTCGCCGGCCGGGTCGGGAGCGGGATCACCGCCGCGACCGCCGCCGAGCTGCAGAGGCTGCTCACGCCGTCCGAACGATGCCCGTTCACGACTGACGTGCCCGCGGTCGACGCCGACGGCACCATCTGGACGCCGCCACGGGTCGTGGTCGACGTGCGCTACCTCAGCCGGGGTGCGGAGGGACGGCTGCGCCAACCCGTGTTCCGCGGCATCCGCGCCGACCTGAGCATCGACGACGTGCGCTGGGAGGCGTGATGCCCGGGCGGTCTTCGGGCTCCTCGGCGCGTTCCGGGCAGGGGGCCGGGCAGGTGGTGCAGGTCGGTGAGCACCGGCTGATGCTGCGCAACCTCGACAAGGTGCTCTACCCGGCGACCGGCACCACCAAGGGTGAGGTGCTGGCCTACTACACCGGCGTCGCCGAGGCGATGCTCGCCCACGTGCGCCGCCGGCCGGCGACCCGAAAGCGCTGGCCGGACGGCGTGGCCGGGCCCTCGTTCTTCGAGAAGAACCTGCCGAACGGAACGCCGGGATGGGTCAGAAGGGTGCGCTTGCCGGTCCCCGGGTCGATGAGGGACCGCGAGACGATCACGTATCCGCTGATCGACGACCTGGCCACCCTGGTCTGGACGGCGAACCTCGCCTCCTTGGAGATCCACGTGCCGCAATGGGTCGCCGATCCCTCCCCGGACGGTCCGGGAACCCGAGGGTCGGCCCGCCCGCCGGACCGGCTGGTGGTCGACCTCGACCCGGGGGCTCCAGCGGGGCTCGCCGAGTGCACGGAGGTGGCGCTCTCCGTCCGGGAGTACCTGGCCGGCGACGGCCTGGACTGCTACCCGGTGACCAGCGGCGGCAAGGGGATGCAGCTGTACGCGGCCCTGCGCGGGGATCAGGATGCCGAGGTCGTGGTGGGCTACGCCAGGGCGCTCGCCGAGGGAATGCAGCGCGAGCTGCCCCGACTGGTGGTGAGCCGGATGACCAAGGCGATCCGGCCCGGGAAGGTGTTGCTGGACTGGAGCCAGAATAACCCGGCCAAGACCACGATCGGGCCGTACTCGTTGCGCGGCAGGCAGTCTCCGCATGTCGCGGCGCCGCGGACCTGGGCTGAGCTGGAAGCCGGAGGGCTGACCCAGCTCGACCACACCGAGGTCACGGCGCGACTGGCCGCCGACGGTGACCTGCTGGCCGACCTTGCTGCCGCGGCCGGTGCTGCCGAGACGACGCCGCTGCCCGAGGTCTAGGCGGCGCTACACCGACCCGATGAGGTCGGTCCGGCGGTCCTCGGCGGGATCATGGAGCAGGCCAGACGCGGTCTCCCCACGCGCATACCGGGTCACGAAGTTTCGCAGCAGGGTCGGCGGGTGGGTGACAGTGCTGCGTCGTGCCATGGCCTTGACCTCATCGGCCTCGTGCGGAGCGAAGTACCCGGCGTGCTTGTAGGTGTCAACCCGGGTGCACAGGCCGTCGACGTCGAGCTCAGGGTGGAACTGCGTGGCGTAGACATGGCGCCTGATCCGGAACAGCTGCACCGGGCAGGTCGCCGAGCTGGCCAGCAGCACCGCATGGTCGGGCAGGGTGCTGATTGCCTCCTTGTGACCGACGAAGGCGTCGAACGAGTCCGGCATGCCGGCCAGCAGCGGGTCGTCCCGGCCCTGCTCGGTGACTGTGATCCGCACGGCGCCAACAGGTTCGGCGTACTGACGGTCGACTACCGCGCCCTGGTGCACGCCGACGCTGCCGATGCCGTAGCAGGCGCCGAGCAGCGGGAAGTCCGCCGCGACGACGGCGTCGAGCAGCCGGCGAAGATCGGCCTCGACCCGTAGCTGGACGGCGGACTTCGCCTCGACCGGGTCGGTGCAGTTGAACGGGCTGCCTCCGAGCAGGATCCCGGACAGGTCGTCAAGGTCGATCTCGCCGAGTGGCCGCTGTTCGAGGCGGTGCCGCACGAGCCGCGCCTCGTCGAGACCGGAGTAGGCCAGGAACGCCTCGTACTCGTTGTCCGCGGCGGCGTCCTCGGCGCGCGTGGCCAGCAGCAGGAACGGTTTCACCCGGGTCAGCCTAGCTAGGCTGCAGCCCTATGACGGACTCGAGCCGGAGTCCGGTGGGCGATGCCGGTCAGGTCTGGGGCATTGTGCTCGGCGGCGGGAACGGCGCCCGGTTCGGCGGTGCCAAGCAGTTCGCCGAGCTGGAGGGCCTCACCCTGCTCGAGCGCAGCCTGGCCGCCACCCGGACGGCGTGCGACGGCGTGGTCTGCGTCGTCGCGGACCCGGCCGTCGTCCGCGAGGGTGACCTGAGGCCACGGGCCGGCGACCGGATCGTCGCCGGGGGGTCGAGCAGGGCCGCCTCGGTCCGAGCCGGCTTGGCCGCCGTGCCGGACGACGCCGAGGTGATCGTGGTGGCCGACGCCGCGCACCCGCTGGCCTCGCCGGCGCTGTTCGCCGCGGTAGTGGAGGCGGTGCGTCGCGGCGCCGACGGCGCCCTGCCGGGTCTGCCGCTCACCGAGGCGATCGCTGCGGTGAACCCCGACGGCAGCAGAGGTGCGGCGGTCCCCCGCGAGGGTCACGTGCTGGTGCAGATGCCCCAGGCGTTCCGTGCCGAGGTGCTGCGCGCCGTGCACGGGGCGGGGGGCGACGGCGTCGAGGACTCGGCGATGGTCGCCGCGCTCCGCGTGGACGGTCGGGCCGCCCGGGTGGTCGTCGTGCCCGGCGAGGTCGCCAACCTGCACGTGACCACGCCGGAGGAGCTCGACGTCGCCACCCTCCTGCTGCGGGGTCGCGGAGTGTGATCGCGCAGACACCTAATGCGACCAAGGTCTCAGCTAGATGAAGACTGCGCCCATAGCGTCTGGATTCCAAGAGCACGACGATTCCCAGCCACGGAGGAAGACGATGGCGGCGCCAACGGTCTCGCAGCCTGCCCCCCCTGCTGCACCCGCTCCCGCAACTCGACTGGCCCCCCCGGCCCTGGCAGCGACCCGAGTCGCGCTGGGCTTCGTGTTCTTGTGGGCCTTCGTGGACAAACTGTTCGGACTCGGCAAGGCCACGCCGTCCGAGCGCGCGTGGCTCAATGGCGGCAGCCCCACCACGGGGTACCTCAAAGGCGTCACCGGTGCCGAGTCGCAGAACCCCTTCAAGGGGTTCTTCGAGATCTTCGTCGGCCACGCCTGGGCCGACTGGCTGTTCATGGCCGGCCTACTGGGCATCGGCATCTCGCTGATCGCTGGTGTCGCCATGCGGATCGCGGCGGTCTCGGCCACCCTGCTGCTCGGCATGATGTGGCTGGCTAGCCTTCCTCTCGAGAACAACCCCTTCGTCGACGACCACCTGGTGTACGCCCTGGTCGTGATCGCACTTGCCGCCGTCGGAGCGGGCAACCACTACGGGCTCGGCGGTTGGTGGACCACCAGGCAGGCTGTGGCCGACAACGGCTGGCTGCACTGACCCGTCGACGCCGCGTCGATGATGTTGCGGCGTCCCCATCACAGCGCCCTCCCCGCCACCTGAGGCGGGCGAATCGCGTCTGCCCCGGCCGTCACGCTCTGAACTACCCTGCGATCTATGACGAGCGCTACGAACCCCTCGGCGGCAACGGTGGTCGGACCCGTCGTCCCGGCTACCCGGCCGACCCCGGCCCCTGACCCGGACGGCGCCCGGCGGGCCTACGAGCTGGACCGTGCCCACGTCTTCCACTCCTGGTCGGCGCAGGCGGCGCTGACCCCGCTCGTGATCACCGGGGGTGCCGGGGCCTGGGTATGGGACGGCGACGGCACCGTCCACCTGGACTTCTCCAGCCAGCTGGTGTTCACCAACATCGGGCTCGGGCATCCTCGCGTGGTCGAGGCGATCCAGGCCCAGGCCGCCGTGCTGGCCACCGTCGCGCCGCAGCATGCCAACGCCGCGCGGTCCGAAGCGGCTCGGCTGATCGTCGAGCGCGCCGCCGGCATCGGTGGGGACCGCTCGCCGTCTGGCCATTTCAGCCACGTCTTCTTCACCAATGGGGGTGCGGACGCGATCGAGAACGCGGTCCGGATGGCTCGGCTGCACACGGGGCGCCGCAAGGTGCTGTCCCGCTACCGCAGCTACCACGGCAACACGACCACCGCGATCAACCTCACCGGTGACCCTCGGCGCTGGCCCAACGACTACGGCGCCGAGGGCGTCGTCCGGTTCTTCGGTCCGTTCTTGTACCGCTCCGCGTTCGAGGCGACCACCGAGGCGCAGGAGTGCGAGCGCGCGCTGCGCCACCTGGAGCAGACGATCCAGCTGGAGGGGCCGGCCACCATCGCCGCCATCGTGCTGGAGTCGATCCCGGGTACCGCCGGGATCATGGTGCCTCCGCCGGGCTACCTGGCGGGAGTGCGCGAGCTGTGCGACCGCTACGGCATCGTCTGGATTGCCGACGAGGTGATGAGCGGGTTCGGCCGGGCCGGCCGATGGTTCGCCTGCGACCTGGCCGGCGAAGGGGTGCGGCCCGACCTGATCGCCTTCGCCAAGGGGGTGAACTCCGGGTACGTGCCGCTGGGCGGCGTGGTGATCTCGTCGGCCATCTGCGAGAGCTTCGCCACCCGGCCGTTCCCCGGCGGCCTGACCTACTCCGGCCATCCGCTCGCCTGCGCTGCCGCGGTCGCGACGATCACGGCGATGACCGACGAGAAGATTGTCGAGAACGCCGATCGGTTGGGGCGCGAGGTGTTCGGCCCGGCGCTGACCGAGCTGGCAGAGCGGCACCCGATCGTCGGCGAGGCCCGGGGCATCGGCGCGTTCTGGGCGCTGGAGCTGGTTCGGGACAAGGTGACCCGCGAACCGTTGGTGCCCTACAACGCCTCCGGCGCGGCGAACGCGCCGATGGCCGCGCTGGCCGCGGGCTGCCGCGCGCGAGGTCTGCTGCCGTTCGTCAACGGCAGCCGCACTCACGTCGTCCCCCCGTTGACGATCACCGACGACGAGGCACGTTACGGCCTGGCCCTGCTCTCCGAGGCCCTGGACGACGTGGCGGCCGGCCTCGGCTGACCTCCCCCCAAACACGGGCACAACGTCACGCCGTGCTCGCCAGACCGAATGCGTGTCGGACCCACAACTCCACGGGCGACACGCCATGCGGTCTAGGTCGACCATCGTGCGCGGTGATGTCGCGGATTCGCGACATCGCGAATCCGCGACATCACCTTGCAAGAACGTGCGAACCGTGTGACGTCAGCCGCTGGGCGACCGGTCGCCGTCAACCACAGCGCACAATGATGATCGTCACACCAGACGAGCACGGCGTGACGTTGTGCTCAGGTGCTCAGGTGCTCAGGTGCTCAGGTGCTCAGGTGCTCAGGTGCTCATGTGCCGGGGAGCTCAGTCCCCGTGCCGGTCGGCGTTGGCGTGGATCGCGTCGTGCACGTACTGGGCCAGCCCCACCCGCACCGTCTCGTAGAAGGCGGTGAACCGCGGATCGGCGAGGTACATGTCGGCCAACCCCCGGTGCATGTCGTAGCCGACGTCGTAGAACCGGTCGTGGATGTGCCGGCGGTGCTGCTCGGCGGCATCCATCGCCGACTCGCTGGTGGCCGGCAGCCCGGCGTCCAGGGCGGCCGCGAGTGCCAGGGTGACCGCCTCCTGCTCCGCCTTGACGGCCTGCCAGTCGCCCTTGGTGTAGCGGTCGGTGCGCTGGCGCGACTGCCGCCACGAGTCGGTGTCTGCCCACCGCTGCTCGGCTTCGCCCTGGTAGTCCTCGGTGAACGAGTCGCCGAACAGCTCCTTCATCTCCTCGATGGTGATGGGTCGATCCGTCATGACGGCCTCCAATGCGGTGTCGATGGCGCCCACCAGGGCGTGCAGCTCGTCGAGCCGGTCTGAGACCGCCGCGCGTTGGCGGCGTAGGTGCGCCTCGGCGTCGGCGGCTTCGCCGTCCACCAGGATGCGGATCTCCTCCAGGCCGAACTCGAGCCGCCGGTAGACCACGATGTGCTGCAACCGGGTCAGGTCGCCGTTGTCGTAGAGCCGGTACCCGGACGGCGAGCGTCTGCTCGGGGTGAGCAGGCCGATCTCGTCATAGTGGTGCAAGGTGCGCACGCTCACCCCGAGCATCTCGCTCACCTGCCCCACCGAGTACTCGGCGCCGTCGGCGGGCGATGACGCGGACCGCGGCCCGGGCCGTCGCTCGAGCGGGGTTCGCGACTCCTCCATACGCATCACTGTGCAGCCTCACGCGGGGTGAGGGTCAAGCGCTGTCAGTGACGCGGCGGGCCCGCCCCGGTGATCGGCCTCGGCGCGCGAATGGTGGGGCCGTCGGGTGCTTCCGCGCGGTGGCCGCGCGGCATAGCGTAGAAGCGGAGGTGTTGACGATGTCGCATCAGGAAGCCACCTCGGTCGTTCCGCAACCTCTCGCGGCGGTCGAGGAACGGCTGCGCGAGGTCGAGTCCTGGCCGATGTTCATCGAGGGTCTCAAGCTCGTCACCAAGACCGCTCATCAGCGCTACCGGATGGTGGTCACCAGCGGCCGGACGACCCGAGAGGTGAACACTGCGGTGATCGCGCACCCCCGTGAGCACCGGTTCACCTGGAAGGCGGTGGCCGGACCACGGTACGAGGGCGAGATCCGGCTCTCCGCGGTGGACGAGCACCACACCCGGGTGCGGTTGTCGTTCACCTCGGACCCGGTCGGCTTCGTCTCCGGCATCAGCGAGCTGTTCGGCTCCTCCAACGATGCCGCGCAGGTCGACCTGGCTCGGCTCGAGGACCATCTGGGCAGCGCCAGCGCCTGACCTGGCGGGCCGTACGGCCTGAGTAGGCTGACCACGTGAAGGTCCTCGTCGTTGGTGCCGGCGCCCGAGAGCACGCTCTGGTCCGCTGCCTGACCGCCGACACCTCGGTGACCGGCGTGGTCGCCGCACCCGGCAACCCGGGTATGGGCGTTCCCTGCGAGGCGGTCGACCCCGCCGACCCGGCCGCCGTCGCCGAGTTGGCCCGCGCCGTCGAGGCCGACCTGGTTGTGATCGGTCCGGAGCTGCCCCTGGTGAACGGAGTGGCCGACGCGGTGCGGGCGGCGGGTATCGCGTGCTTCGGTCCCTCGGCCGAGGCCGCCCGCCTCGAGGGCAGCAAGGCCTTCGCCAAGCAGGTGATGGCAGCTGCCGGCGTGCCCACCGCGATGAGCCATCTGTGCACCACGGTCGATGAGGTGTCCCAGGCGCTCGACGCCTTCGGCGCGCCCTACGTGGTCAAGGACGACGGGCTCGCCGCCGGCAAGGGGGTGGCGGTCACCGACGACCGCGAGGCGGCGCTCGAGCACGGCCGGACCTGCCTGTCCCGCGGTCCCGACGCCGCGGTCGTCGTCGAGGAGTACCTCGACGGTCCCGAGGTCTCGGTGTTCGTGCTCTGCGACGGGCGGGACGTCGTCGCGCTGGCCCCGGCCCAGGACTTCAAGCGGGTCGGCGAGGGCGACACCGGTCCGAACACCGGCGGGATGGGCGCCTACTCGCCCCTGCCCTGGGCGCCGGCCGGCCTGACGGACGACGTGGTCGAGCGGGTTGCACGGCCCGTCGTCAGCGAGATGGCACGTCGAGGAACGCCGTTCACCGGGGTGCTCTACTGCGGACTGGCGCTCACCGCACGTGGCCTGCGCGTCGTGGAGTTCAACGCACGTTTCGGGGACCCGGAGACCCAGTCGGTGCTGGCCAGGCTGGCCACGCCGTTGGGTGGGGTGCTCGCGGCCGCTGCCGCCGGCGACCTGGCCGGTCTGGCCCGACTGCGCTGGCGGGGCGAGGCCGCGGTGACCGTGGTCGTGGCCGCGAAGGACTACCCGGGACCGCCCCGTACCGGCGATGAGATCACCGGCCTCGACGACCTCGTCGGCGAGTCGCAGGTGAGCGTCCTGCACGCCGGCACGGCGCTGGACGGCGAGGGACGGTTGGTCAGCGCCGGCGGCCGGGTGCTCTCCGTGGTGGCCCTCGGTGAGGACCTGGCCGCGGCCCGGATGCGCGCCTACCGGGCGTTGGAGCGAATCCACCTGGACGGTGCGCACTACCGCCGCGACATCGCCGCAGCGGCCGCCGAGCTCGCCCTGACATGACCGACGCAGTCGCCGCCGGCCGGGACGTGATCGGCGTGACGACGGGCCGTGCGGCTGCCCCCACGCTGCCCGGATGGCGCCACCACTACTCCGGCAAAGTGCGCGATCTCTACCTCCCGGACGACACCCTGTCGGACGACACCATTCCGGACGACGCTCGGGTCGGGGCGGGTCACCCCGCACCGGACGTCGTTCTCGTCGTGGCCAGCGACCGGATCTCGGCCTACGACCACGTGTTGAGCACGCCGATCCCGGACAAGGGAGCCATTCTGACCGCGCTCAGCCTGTGGTGGTTCGAGCAGCTGGCCGATGTCGTGCCCAACCACCTGCTGCCAACCCGGGGCGGCGCCGAGCCGGGCGACGTGACGGGGCCCGACGTGCCGGCCGAGGTGGCCGACCGGGCGATGCTGTGTCGGCGGCTCGAGATGGTGCCGATCGAGTGCGTGGCCCGCGGCTACCTGGCCGGCTCCGGTATCGCCGAGTACCGCGCGACCGGCTCGGTATGCGGGATCGAGCTGCCCGACGGCCTGGCCGAGGGCTCCCGTCTCGAATGGGCGATCTTCACCCCGGCGACCAAGGCGCCGATGGGCGAGCACGACATGAACATCGACTTCGCCGCAGCGGTCGACCGGATCGGCGAGCCGACCGCCGTCCGGGTGCGGGAGCTGACGCTGGCCGTCTACCGACGTGCCGAGAGGATCGCCCGGGACCGGGGGCTGGTCCTGGCCGACACCAAGCTGGAGTTCGGTCGCCCGACCGGTGTCGGGCGTGACGAGCACGCCTCGGCGGACGACCTGGTGCTCGGCGACGAGGTGCTGACCCCGGACTCCTCGCGGTTCTGGTCCGGCGACGCCTGGGCCCCGGGCGGTCCGCAGCCCAGCTTCGACAAGCAGTACGTGCGGGACTGGCTGACCTCGCCGTCGTCGGGGTGGCAGCGGTACGGCGGTCAGCCGCCGCCTCCGCTGCCCGACAAGATCATCGCCCGGACCCGGGCGCGGTACGTGGAGGCCTACGAGCGGCTCACCGGCCGTCTGTGGCGCTGACCCTGTCCATCCCCCGCCGCGCCACCGACACCGGCGCCGCCTCAAGGACCAACACCGTCCTGCCGACATTCGACTACCTGGCCGGGCGAGGTCTGCAGGAGGGCGGTGGTCATGGTCGCGCGCCCCGCGGTCGCGCCGCGACGCCCACTTCTCGTGGCTGCCGTAGTGATGGCCCTCGGTTCCATGCTCAGCATCGCGGACCCGGCTGCCGGGGCTCAGCAGCAGGTCAGCGTCGGGATCTTCGACGACGACGGTGGGCAGGCGATGTTCCCGGGCCTGACGCTCGCCCCCGGACGCCAGTACGCCCAGTGCCTTCTGGTCGGCGCCGAAGCCGCCACGGTGCAGGACACCGTGCAGTTCGGTGTGGCCGGGGTCAGCGGTGAGCTCGCCCAGCACCTGCTGCTGAGCGTCGAGGCGGGCACCGGGGCTCGTTTCGGTGACTGCTCGACCTTCTCCGGGTCCTCGATCTTCTCCGGCAGCCTGGCCGACCTGTCCACCGCCGGGCAGGGCTACGGGGTGCCCACCGGCTGGCGGCCCGCATTGTCGGCCTCGACGGCGTTCCGGGTCACCGTCTCGCTGGCCCCCGCGCTGGCCCAGCAGGGGCTGCAGGCGCACGGCCGGTTCGTCTGGCGCCTGGTCAGCACCGGGGTGGCGCCGTCCACCCCGACGCCCGGCTCGGGTGCCCAGCCCGGCCCGAGCCTCGAGTCCGGCTCCGGAGCCGGCGGGCCCAACCCGGACGGCGCGCAGTCCGCTTCGCCGACCCCGAGCCCGACCGAGATCGCCGTGGTCGAACCCACCCCGCCGTCGCCGGCCGGGGCCCGACCCGCGCGGTCGGAGCCGGATATCACCATCGGGCAGAGACTGGCCCGGCTCGCCGAGCTCGTGGACCAGGCCTGGCGCGCCATGGTCGCGATGGTCGTCGAACCCCAGTACCCGGTCGCGGCGATCCTGATCGCCCTGTTCTTCCTGCTCGTCCAGGACCGGATCGACCGGCGGGACCCGAAGCTGGCCGCCGTGGCGCGCCAGCGCGACAACGCAGCAGACTTCCCCGACCGGTTCGGGGTCGGGAGCGGGCTGTGATGGCTGCATCGGGACCGAACCGGTTCAGCAGCGGCGCCGGCGTCGAGGTGGCGCCGCTGTCCCAGCGGGTCGCCGCGATGACGGCGTTCCGGCTGGCCCAGCTGGCAGTGCTGGCCACCCTGGCCGGTGTGCACGGCCACCTGAACGGTGGGGACGCCGGGTTGGCCATCGCCTACCTCGTGGTGACCATGCTGCTCAGCCTGCTCGTCCTGACCCCGGTGCGGTCGGTGGCGGTGAACGGGTTCGGGGCCGCCCTGCTCATCGACGGCGCCTTCCTGCAGATGGCCCACGAGCGCCTCGGGCACGGCCCGGCGGTGGACGCCGTCCTGGCCGCACAGCTGGTCGCCGTCTGCCTGCTCGCCTCGTTCCGCACCGGACTGAAGCTCGCCGTATGGCAGTCCGTCCTCATGGTCTTCGCCTGGCGAGCCGAGCAGACCGGGTTGCTCCCGGAGCCGGCGGCGATGGCCGCTGTGGCCCGCGAGGCGACCACCGGCACGGACATGGCTCTGCTGTGGCTGATCGTGCTGACCACCTCGGTGGCGGCCTCGATCAACGAACGTGAGCTGCGCCGCCGGCGCTACGACGCCGAGGCCCTGGAGAGGCTTGCGACGGCACTGCTCCAAGACGAGCAGCCGCGGGACGTCGCCGCCCGCCTGGTCGGCTTCGTGATCAGCGAGCTGGGGGTCAAGCGGGCCGCGGTCATCCAGCGCACCGACGGCGAGCAGGGCGCGATTCAGGTGATCGCCGGCGCCGGCCTCACCGCGGTGAGCGGTCGGTGGGGCAACGACTCGGCGTTGCTGAACCTCGCCTCGACCGCACCGGGAGTGGTCAGGGCCCTGCAGCTCGACCCGCGCCGCGACCGGGCACTGTGCGCGATGATGCCGCAGGCGCGCCGGATCGCCGCGATCCCGCTCCGCCTGGCCGAGAACGGCGTGCACGTGGCGCTCGTGGCGGAGTTCGGCGGACGGGGGCCTCGAGGCAACCAGGTGGAACGGCGCACCGTGAGCTCCGCGGGCCAGGCCGCCGCCACGGCGACGATCGCCATGTCCCGGGCACAGCTGCTCGCCGCCGACCGCCGGGCCGCCATCACCGACGGGCTGACCGGCCTTGCCAACCGCCGATTCTTCGACGAGACCATGCGCGCCGCGGAGCGGGCCTGGCGTGAGGACGGGATCCCGTTCGCCCTGGTGCTTTCCGACGTCGACCACTTCAAGTCGGTCAATGACCGCCACGGTCACCAGGTCGGTGACCACGTCCTGATGGTCGTCGCCCGGGTGTTCGCCGATCACGCCGTCGGCGGGTCGGTGGCCGCCCGCTACGGCGGTGAGGAGTTCGCGTTGGTGATCCCTGCCGCCGACACCGGCACCGCGGCCGGACTGGCCGAGCGGATGCGCCGTGCGGTGCGGGAGATCACCGAGCCGGTGAGCGTCACGGCCAGCTTCGGGGTGGCCGCGGTCCCCGAGGACGCCTCGGGCGTCGATGAGGTGATCCTGGCAGCGGATGCCGCACTGCTACGCGCCAAGGCACGGGGCCGGGACCGGGTGGTGATGTCCCAGCCGACGGTGTCCTCGCCGGACTGAGGCGGCCCGCCGCACCGACCGCCGGCCGGCGTCCTGGTCGGCATCCATGTCGTCGTGGGTCAGGGGTGGTGACGGACCCTGGTCGCGACGAACACCGCCACCGCCGCCAGCGTCATCGTCACCCACAGCCGGTGCCGCGGCGCGGTGTCGCCACCCGCGCGGAGCAGGGCGAGCCGGCCGGCGGCGGGGACGACGAGCCGAGCGACGCCGAGCACCTCGTCCGGGCTGCGCCCCAGTACGTCGGGACTGGGGTTGGCGTCGCCCTGGGTGGTCAGCATGCCGTCCGGGGCGACGTGGATCACTCGGTGCAGCACCCGCCCGGTGGGTGCCACGGGATCGCGGACGAGGACGATCTGGCCGCGCTGCACGGGCCGGTCCGAGGCGGGCGGAGCGACCAGGACGACGTCACCCGGAGCCAGCCGGGGCATCATCGAGCTACTCATGATCAGACTGGGCTGCCAGCCCCACAGCACGGGAGCCAGCGACCAGACGATCATCGAACAGACCACCAGTAGCCAGCCGGTGGCGACGGTGTCCAGCGCCGCGGCGCCTCGGGCGAGCGGGCCGGGCTCAGACGAGGCATCGCGGCCGGGACGTGCGACGGGCCGGGTGCTCAGCACCCGGCCCGTCCCCTCCGGCTCAGGCGAGCTCATCGCCGTCCACGCCCGGCTCCCCGGCGTCGATCACGTGTTGCGTGCTTCCCAGGTGAAGGTGGCGGTGGCGTCTTTGCCCTGCGCGTTGTTGTCGTCCTGAAGGGTCCAGCTGAAGCGGTAGCTCTTGGTGGCGCTTGCGCTCGGTGCCCAGGAGGAGACCCCGGTGGCGTAGGAGCTCGCCGCGGTGGCGAAGCCGTCCAACGTGCCCGAGTGCAGAGAGGTGCCACCGGTGAAGCCGGTGCAGTCCAGGGTGGCGCCACCGGTCGCGCCGGTGCCCTCGTCGATGCTGAAGGTGAGGTACTGACCTAGACCCGTGTCGGTGTACCCGGTGGTGTAGAGCTTGACCGCCGCGGCCAGTGACCCGCTGTAGTTGACGTTGAGGCACTTGGTGGCGGTGTCACCCGGCTGGAGCCCGGTCATGCTGACCAGCACGGAGCCCGAGTCGTCGTCGGAGAGCTGGACGGTGCCCGCCGCCCAGTTGTTGGCACCGTTGGTCGTGCTGGCGGTGAAGGCGGCGTTCGATGCCTGGTACACGACGGCGCTGCTGGCCAGCAGCGCGAGTGGCACCAGCAGGGTGACGCCGGGTCGTGAGTGACGCCGGCTGCGGTGCTCGGGCATGGAGGACCTCCTGCAGATCTGCGCTATGGGGTGCATCGGCTGCGGGGCGCGGCGGCTTCAGCGCACCGCCCGGCATGTATCCGGATGGGGGAGTGGAGTGCCTCACCCCCGGCCGGTGGAACGCGCTGGTCGCCTGGCGCCGGTAGGCTCGGGCCGGCCTCACCCGGGTACACGGGGCGTGGATCGGACGCCGGATCGCCATCCGAGGAGTCCTCCCGCATTGCTTTGCGTCGTCGGGATGAACTCAGCGTGTTGTGACGTTGGCGTGCTCTTCCGTGGGCTTCAGTGACATCATGGTGCGCCAGGCCAGCACGTATGCGGGGGTGTGGAGAGCACGGTGGGCATGCGGTACGAGGTAGTCCTGGTGACCTACCGTAGCCGCGCCCTCGCCGAGGCTCTGCTCCACCGCCTCGCTGCCGACACCCCTGTCGTCATCGTCGACAACGCCCAGGGTCATGACCGGGTCGACGAGGTGGCTGCCCGTCGGCCCGGGACCCGGTACCTCCCGGGGCCCGCAGAGGGCTTCGCGAGGGCGGCCAACCTGGGGGCGCGGACGTCGGAGGCTGAGTTCGTCCTGTTCGTCAACCCCGACAGCGCACCCGAGCCGGACCAGCTCGAAGCCCTGGTCGCCGGCCTTGAGCAGGACAGCCACCTGATCGCCATCGGAGCGACCACGGTGCTGGCCGACGGTCGGGTCGAACTCGGGGTCGGTGGCTGGGAACCGACTGTGTGGCGTTGCCTTGCCCACGCGCTGGGCCTGCATGTCTGCTGGCCCACCGCGGGCGTCTATGCGCGGCCGGTCCCGGGCCGCCCGCTCGACCTGGACTGGCTCAGCGGAGCCTGCCTCGCCGTCCGCCGAGCCGATTTCCTGGCCCTGGGCGGGTTCGACGAGCGGTTCTTCGTCTACAACGAGGACATGGCCTTCGGTCGTCGCGCCCGCGAGGCGGGCTGGGGTCTGGCCCTGCGCACCGACGTGCTGGTCCCGCACCTCGGTGCCGGGTCGGGAGAGGCCAAGCCGCGCATGTTCCAGATGCGCGGTGCGTCGATGATGCAGTACGTCGGTTCGTTCAACGGGCCTGCTGCGACGGCGATGATCAAGATGGCGCTGAGCGTCGGCACCCTGGGAAGGCGGGTGCGGGCGCACGTCGAGGGCCGTCCCGATCTCGCTCGCGCCCATGCCGCCTACCTGACCGGGATCTGGCGGGGCGCGCCCGACATGACGTGATCCGGATGGTGAAGTCCTGCCGGCCGGTGATTCGCTCCCTACGATGAGGACGTGGCCATGGACTCCCGGGACCCGTCGGCGCAGCCCGGCTCCCCGCAGCACCAGCCGCCGACTCTGATGTTTCCGGCGACTGGTGACACCCCGACCGTCATGCCGGGCCCGGCGGCGCCGTTGGCTGCGCCCGGCGGCTCGCGGCGTCCGCGGCGCGGTTCGCGCCGTCCGCTGCTGATCGCCGTCGTGGCCGCCCTGCTGATCGGGCTGGTCGGTGGGGGCGCAGTGGTCTGGCGCCTCAACCGATCGACCCCACCGGTTCAGGGCGTTCCCTCCGACGTCGCCATCCCGGTGCGCAACTGGCCCAGCGGGGTCTGGACCGGAGGTGAGTGGGGCACGAGCCGGGTGCAGGCCTTCGGTGAGTGGCGCGGGTCGCCGGTCGACACCGCGGTGACCTATCCGGCCTACCAGACCTGGCAGGAGCTCGCTGAGTCCGACTGGCATGTCGCAGTGTTCGACGGCTTCGAGGGCAGGCTGGTCTACGGGCTGCCCCTGCTGCCCAAGGACTCCGCCGGGCGCGGGCTCGACGAGGTGGCGGCAGGTCAGCACGATGACGCCTTCACCGCGGTCGCCGACTCGCTGCTCAAGCACGGGCGCGGCGACTCCTACGTACGGGTGGGTCTGGAGGCCCAGGGCGACTGGTTCCCGTGGGGGGCCAGCAACGGCGAGAACACTCCGGAGCAGTTCCGGGCCGCCTTCGCCCACGTCTCCCAGCTGCTCAAGGCGCGGATGCCGCAGGCGCAGATCGTCTTCGACACCAGCTGCGGTGCCGTGCTGCGCGGCCAGCAGGACCGGATGGACGTGCTGAACGCGCTCTACCCGGGCGACGACGTGGTCGATGTCGTCGGCTGCGACAACTACGACCACTACAGCTTGATCAGCCGCACCGATGAGCAGTTCACCAGCGCGCTGCGCCCCGAGAAGGCCGCGGGCCTGCAGGACACCCTCGACTTCGCCCGGGCCCACGGCAAGAAGTTCGCCGTCCCGGAATGGGGTCTGACGGCCGAGAGAAGTGACGGCGGCGGGGACAACGAGTACTTCGTCTATGCGATGTACATGTGGTTCGCGGCCAACGCCGATGACGTCGCGTTCGAGAACTACTTCAACGAGCCGGACGAGTACCTCGGCTCCTCGATCTGGGACGTCGTGCAGAACCCGACAGCCTCGCAGGAGTACCGCAAGCTGTGGGGCTTCACCGGCTCCTCGCCGAGCCCGACGCCGGCGGGGGGCTGAGCAGGTCGGCGATCCGGGCCAGGTTCGCCCGCACGTCGAGCAGCTCGTGAAGGTGCGCCCGGCCTGAGTCGGCCATCGCCCGGGCCGTCTGCGGGTCCTTGATCAGCTCGAGCACGGCGTCCGCGAACGCGTCGGGGGCGTCATGCACCTCCAGATCGGTCCCGCTGCGCAGGGGCAGGCCCTGCACGGCCAACGACGTACTGACCAGTGGCAGGCCGGCATCCAGGTACTCGACGATCTTGATGTTGACGCCCGAGCCGGACACCACGGGGTTCACCGCGACCGCGGCGCGGCGCAGATGAGGCTGCACGTCAGGCACGTCGGCGAACAGCTCGACCCGCTCCAGCAGCTCCAGGCGGCGCCGCAGCGCCGGCGACGGGCTGCGGCCGACCACCTCCAGCACCACAGTGGGATGCGCGGCCCGTATCCGCGGCCAAACCCCGCAGAGCAGCCAGTCCAGGGCACCGGTGTTCGTCGCGGTGTCGAGCGTGCCGAGGAACAGCACCCGAGGCGGGTCGAACGAGGCGGGCGCGTCGTCGGTGGCGTCCGCTGTCCTGTCGTCCGTGCCCGGGTCGGCGTCCGGACCGGCGTCCGGCGTGCTGCCCAGTGCCAGGGCGAAGGGTGGCACGTGGACGACGTTGGGCGTGCCGATGCTCCGCCGCCACTCGGCGTCCGCATGGGAGATATCGGCGGTGCCGACGAGCCAATCCGCCCGGGCCAGGGCCTGCTCGTCCCGGTCGATCCGGGCAGCCTCCCACCGCAGCACCCAGCCGCGTGGGCCGGGTGTCTGCTGGGCAAGACTGTGATGGTAGGCGCCCTCCCGGTTGTGCTGGCGTAGCACCGCAGGCAGGTTCAGCCCTCGGGCGAGTGCCTCGCCGATCGCCCTCGACTTGTACGAGAACAGCACAATCCCGGTCGCGTCCGGGGCCATCTTGCGGGCCCGGGCCACCAGGTCGGCGGGAACGGGTCGCGAGGCGATCACGTATGGGGTGCGGGGGTGGAGCAGCAGCAGCGGGTTGGTCCGCCGCGCCGTCGGCAGGACCGGCACGCCGGGAAGTATCCGGCTGTACTCTGTGCGCTCGACTGTGTCACCGTCGGGAAGAACCAGCAGGGCAAGGAGGCCCTCCCGTGCGGCGGCTCGGACGAACCCGAGGTGTTCCTGCTCGCCGCCCCCGGTGGCGGGCAGGAAGGGCGAGTCGGCGACGACGATCCAGCGCTGGCCCTGCACGCTCCACCCCGCTCGTCTGTATCTGCCTGCCGGTTCGTAGCCGGACCCCTACGTTTGCGAGACTCCTAGTATGTCGGTCATGACCTCCCCGGATGAGGACAGCGCGCCCGTGCCGAAGCCCTCGTCCGGCCCGTCCCCCGTTCCCGCGGAGCCCCTGCCGGCCGAGAACCGGCGACTGCCCAAGGCCGCCGCTCGTCCGGCCCCCGTCCTGGCCCTGCTGAAGTCCCGCTGGCCATGGCTGGTGATCACTGGCCTTCTGGGCACCGTGCTCGGTCTGGTGCTCGGCGCCGCTCAGACCTACCAAGCCACCGCGACGCTGCAGCTGACCGGGGTCACGGACAGCTTCCGGGTCAAGCAGGTGGGCCAGACGGCCGAGCTACTGGCCGTCTCTCCGCCGGTGATCAAGGAGGCGGTCAAGAGCGAGGGGCTGGAGGGCACCCTGCCCGAGGAGCTCGGGCCACGGACGACCGCCCTGTGGGGGATCGACACCGACCTGGTCGACATCACGGTGCGCAACCAGGACGGACCGCAGGCCGTCCGGGAGGCCAACGCCGTCGTGAACGCCGTCGTGACCACGGCCCGGAACAACCAGCAGGCCGAGCTCACCCAGGTTCAGTCCGCGGTCGAGTCGCTGCTCAGCAAGAACAAGTTGACGGGCACGACGGCCGAGCTGGACCGCCAGAAGCAGGTCGGCGCGCTCGCGGCCGACCGGCAGTTCAAGGTGCTCGACGCCGTGTCCGTCGCGGTGGCCAGTCCCGCGATCGCCTACCTGCCGGCGGGGGCCTCCCGCCCGGTCTCCGCGGCCCTCGGCGGCATCGGCGGCATCATCCTCGGTGCGTTGGCCGCCCTGATCGTCGGTGCCGGCCGCCGCCGGGTGCGGACCCCGGGCGAGCTGCGGGCCCTGGCTCCCGAGCTGACGCTGAAGTCGACGACGCAGGCCGGCGAGGTGGCCGGGCGGCTGCTGGAGTCCGGGCACTCGACCCTGGTCGTGCTGTCGTTGCCGTCCACCCCGTCCTCGGCGTCCCGGTTCGCGGCCGCGGTGGCCAACCACCTGCGTACCCACGGCTCGAGCGTCACCCTGGTCAACGCGATCGCGCTGGAGTCCTCCGACTCGGCCTCGATGGCCCTGCCGGACGAGGTGTGGGTGCTGCGGCGCGACATCCGCCAGGACGTCAAGGCGTACTTCTCCACCGACGTCCTGGTGGTGGCCTGCACCGCGGAGCCGGAGGCGGTCGGCCTGATCTCGGGCCAGTCCGACCTGATGGCCGTGGTCGTCGCCAAGGAGGGCCGGTCCAGGCTGCAGCAGATCTGGGACACGGTCAGTGCCGTCGAATCGGCCGACCCCATCGTCGTCCTGGCCCCGTGAGCACGGTGTCGTGGCGGTAGCGACCGCCGGGACCCCCGCGACCGACGTCACGATCCGCCCGCGGCGCGTGACGATGATGCGCCCTTGGCGCGGCGCGGTCCCCGACCCACAGGCAGACCCACAGGGGGCACGAGACCTGCGGGTCGCCTGCGCGCGCTACGTCGGTGGCCTGTTCCTGACGATGGTCCTGCTGCAGCGGTTCGCCACCCCCGGCCAGCCGGACGTGTCGATCCTCGTCCCCCTGGTCTTCCTCTGGGGCCTCTGGGGCCTGCTGCGCGGGGTCGTCGAGATCGACCGCTACCGGCTGCTGCTGTGGCTGGCCGCGACGGGCAGCAGCGCCGTCCTGATCTCGTTCCAGCAGCGGCTGGTGCAGAGTCCGCTGGTCAGCGTGACCGGATGGGGTCTGTTGTTCGCGGTGTGGCTACCCGCGGTGCTCCGGGTCAAGGACCGTAGCCGTGAGACCTTCCTGCTCGCCTTGCGCTACATCGCCGCCATCGCCAGCGGTCTGGCGGTGGGCTGTCTGGCATTCATCGGTAGCCAGCTGGCCGGCCTCCCGTACACCGACTACATGGCCCAGGTCTTCCCGCGAGCCCTGCTGCTGCAGGACTTCGTGATCAGCTACCCGATCGTCTACGAGTCCAACCTCTTCCGCGCCAACGCCTGGATCGGACTGGAGCCGTCGTTCGTCTCGATGCAGCTTGGGATCGGGCTGATCGCCGCGTTCCTCTCCGGGACCCGGCTGTGGTCCCTGGTCCTGATCATCAGCGGCATCGTGGCCGCGACCGCCGGCTCGGGGCTGGCCATCGTCGCGGTGGCGTTCTTCGTCATGCTGGGCTACCCGGTGCGCGACAACCTCGTCCGGTACCTGCCGCTGGCCGTCGGTGGGGCCGTCGCCCTGTTGGTCACACCGTTCGGGCAATCGATCCTGAGCCGGGCCACCGAGGCCGGCGACTCCCAGTCGTCCACCAGCCTGCGGGGGATCTTGCCGTACCAGTACGTCTGGCCGCGCTGGATCTACGACCCGATGGCCGTTCTGCTCGGTCGCGGGCCGGGCTCGTCACAGAAGATCGTCGGCGAGTCCGGCATTCTCGGCCTGCTGACCCCCACTCCGCTCAAGATCTTCGTCGAGTACGGACTGGTCGTGGGTCTGGTAATCGCGGCGTTCATCCTCTACACCTACGTCGGCGGGCCCAGCCGCTCGCTCTCGGTGACCCTGCTGGTGTCGTTGTGGATGCTTCAGCCGGGCACCACGACGATGCTCGCCGTGTTGCCCCTGTTCCTGACCACCACCTGGTGGGCGCCCCGCGTCGACCCGGTTCTGGAGAGCGACACCGCCACCTACGCCGCCGCCCGCGGCTGGTTGCAGCGCGCCTCACGCTGGCGCCCGCTCCAGGGGGTGAGCACCTGGCGGATCGGGCGCAGAGGGCGCGGTACCCTCGACGTCACCTCGGGGAATAGGATGATCAAGAGATGACCGTGGTCACCGTCGTGATGCCTGTGCTCAACGAAGAGCGCAGTATCGCCGACGCCGTGCGCTCGGTACTCGCCCAGACGTTCGACGACATCGAGCTGCTGGTCGTCGACGGTGACTCCACGGACGGCACGATGGCGACCGTGCAGGGCATCGCCGCACGGGAGAAGCGGGTCAGGGTGCTGCGCAACGCGGACCGGACCATCCCGCACGCGCTCAACATCGCCCTTGACCAGGCGTCAGGCCGCTACCTCGCCCGGGTCGACGGGCACGCCTCGGTCAGCGACAGCTACCTGGAGCGGGCAGTCCTCACCCTCGAGTCCGATCCGGGGATTGCGGCGGTCGGCGGGCGGCGGATCGGGGTGGCCCGGACCCGGGGCGGGGTGGCCGTTGCCACCGCCCTGTCCAGCCGGTTCGGCGTCGGTGACTCGATCAACCATTACGCCGACGAGGCCCAGGACACCGACCACGCCTCGTTCGGCGTCTTCCGCGTCGACGTCCTGCGCGAGGTCGGCGGTTGGGACGAGAACCTCCTGGTCAACGAGGACGTCGACCTCGACCACCGGATCCTGGCCGGCGGTCACCGGATCTGGTTCGACCCGGCGATGAGCATCTACTGGCACGTCCGGGAGTCGGTGCCGGATCTGGCCCGCCAGTACCGCCGGTACGGCCGTGGCAAGGCCGCAATGGTGCTCAAGAACGGACGGCACGCGGTCCGGGTACGCCATCTGGCGCCGCCGGCGCTGGTCGCCGGTCTCGTGCTCGCTGCGATCACGGCCGTGGTGGGGCTCTGGCCGATCACCCTGATCGTTGTCGCTCCCTACCTGCTGGCCCTGGCCGCCGCCAGCCTGCTCACCCGGCGCAGCGCGGCCCCGATCGACGAACCGCCGGTGCCCGACTCCGCCCTCACCCCTGCGGCCGCCGACCGGACGGGTGAGCGGTCGCCGCGCCGCCCCGGACCGGTGCGCCTGGCAGCCGCCTTCGCGGCAATGCATGTCGGGTGGGGCCTGGGCGTCCTCGAGGGGCTGCTGTTCCGGCTGCCGCCCGCCACGGCGAGCGCCAAGCTGCCACCCGCCGTGGCACGCCCGCAGCCGCCGCCGGCTCCGAGCGCGGTGCGCGATTCTCAGCCGGCCCAGCGGCGTCCCGAGCAGCCGGTCGACCGCTCGACCGGCATGCGGTCCAAGGACGTCCGGGCCCGCTGACCTCGCCTGCCGACCGGCTGGCGGCACACGCCTGAGCGAGCCGGCCGCGTGCGTGCGCGCGGTCCTCACCGTGGGTAAGCGGCATTGCTGCGCTTGGGGTGATTGGTCCGCCGACTCCTTCAGACTCCGCCTCACACGCTCCGAACCCCTAGACGTCGAGTCGTCGTCCGATGGGGGTTCCCGGTGCGCTGCACTCTGTTCCACAAGCTCGCGACGGCGGCAGCCGTCTGTCTGAGCCTGGCCGCAGGAGGGCTCCTGGCTCCGGAGCAGGCCCACGCCGAGCCGTTCGGCCGCGGTGTCTCCCGCACCGTGGGGAAGACCGCCGGCACCTCGCCGAGAAGCTCACCGAGCGCCGCATCGTCCGGACGGATGGCCCGGGCGATCTATGGCACGCCGCGATCCGGCATGGCTTGGCACAGCGGGATCTGGACCGGCCAGGGGATGTCGGCAACCCGGACGGCGCAGGCCGAGAAGTGGGCCGGACACCCGTTCGACTTCGTCACCGTCTACCCCGGGTACAACACCTGGGCGGAGATGGCCGACAGCGCCTGGACCTCACAGGTCATGAAGGGCTACAAGGGCCGGCTGGCCTACGGGCTGCCGCTGCTGCCGAACAACCGACGCGGCCAGTGGAACGACGTTCTCTCCGGCGCCAACGACGCCGTCTTCCGCAAGATCGCCCGTGACCTGCGCCAGGGAGGTTTCGGCGACGCGGCGATCCGGGTCGGGCTGGAGGCCAACGGCGACTGGTTCGCCTGGGGTGCTACGGCTGCGACCGCTCCGAAGTTCCGTGCCGCCTTCCAGCGCGTCGTGAAGATCATGAACGCCGAGACGCCGTCGCTGACCTTCTGGTTCGACACGTCCTCGGGGTTCGGGCTGCCCGGCCAGCGCAACCGCATGGACGCGCTGACCCTGCTCTACCCGGGTGACCTGTACGTCGACGGCATCTCGATGGACCACTACGACCACTGGCAGATGATCGCCCGCAACTCGCTGAGCTGGTCGACGGCGATGCGGCCGGTCAAGGGTCCGGGACTGGCCGATGCGGCGGCCTTCGCCCGCGCCCACCGCAAGGGCTTCGCGGTGCCGGAGTGGGGAACCTCGGGAGCGGCGGCGGGCGGCGGGGACAACCCCTACTTCGTCCAGAAGATGCACGACTTCTTCATGGCCAACCGCGATGTGCTCGTCTTCGAGTGCTACTTCAACGAGCCGGACCCGTACATCAAGAACGCCATCTTCAGCCCGGTGCAGATGCCCAAGGCGTCAGCGGCCTATCTGAAGTACTTCTGATCGAGACGAGGGTGAGGTTCTGACCCGAACTGACTGCCATACCGGGTCAGAACCTCACCTTCGACGCGATCGCGCGTGGCTGGCGTCGCCCACTCACCGAGGTCCGTGGGCCGCACCCCAAGCGGGTGCGGTCGCCGGGCTGAGGGCCGGTTACCCTTCCTAGGAGCATGGGCAGCCCAGAGGACGGACCGGCGAACGGTGAGTGATCCGACGCACGAGGATGCCGGAGCATTGCGCCAACAGGGCGCCTTCGCCTCAGCAACAGCGTCGAAGGGTTCGCGCGAGTCCTCCAAGGGGCCGCGCCGCCATCTGCGTCTGATCCGGCTGGCGAGCTGGAACGTGATCGACCAGGTGCTCTCGGCGCTGACCAACTCGGTGCTGAACATCCTGGTCGCCCGGACCGTCGGGGTGGCGGGGTTCGGCGCGTTCGCCGCCTCGTTCCTGGTCTTCAGCGTGTTCATCGGCATCGAGCGCGCCCTGGTCGGCCAGCCGATGAGCATCCGGTACAGCAGCGCGTCCGGTGCGCATCTGCTCTCGGGCAAGTCCAGGGCGCTGGGCACCGCGCTGGGTGTGGGCCTGCTCGGCGCCGCCGGCTGCATCGTGACCGGTCTGGCACTCGGCGGGCGCCTCGGTCCGAGCCTGATCGCGGTCGGCGCCATGCTGCCGTTCCTGCTGCTGCAGGACGCCTGCCGGTTGATCTTCTTTGCTCGCGGCAAGGCCAAGATGGCCGCCGCCAACGACGCCCTGTGGGCCGTGATCCAGTTCGTCGGCATCGCGGTGGTGGTCGGCGCAGGCCTGGCGAGCGCGCCGTCGCTGATCCTGATCTGGGGTGGGGCAGCCGGGGTGTGCGTGATGGTCGCCCTGGCCCAGCTGCGCGTCCTGCCGACTCTTGGTGGGGTGCGGTCCTGGATGCACGAGCACCGCGACCTGTCCGGATACCTGCTCGCCGAGTACCTGCTCGGGGCCGGCGCCTTCCAGGGCGGCATCCTCGCCGTCGGTGCGCTGATCGGCGGGAGCGAGGGCCTGGCGATCATCGGCGCCTTCCGGGCGGCTCAGGTGGTGCTCGGTCCGCTCAACATGCTCGCCACCGCGCTACAGACCTTCGCACTGCCGGAGCTGTCCAAGCGGGGGTGGCTGTCCTCTCGCCAGCGCTGGAAGGTCGCGCTCGGGATCGGCGGCTTCATGGCCACCGTGGCCCTGACCTACTCAGCGGTGCTCCTCCTCCTGCCGCGTGAAATCGGTGAGTTCCTGTTCCGGTCGAACTGGGACGGCGCGCGCGAGGTGCTGCTGCCGATGGCCATCGGAGCCACTGCCGGCATGTCGTGTCAGGGCTGCGCGATCGTCATCTACGCCATGGGCCTGGCCCGCCGCACGTTCCGGATCATGGTCGTGGAGGCCCCGCTGGTGTTCGCGCTGATGATCGGGGGCGCCCTGATCGGTGGCGCGGTGGGCGCCGCCTGGGGCATGTGCCTCGACCAGGTCAGCCTGGTCCCCCTGTGGTACCTGACGCTCAGGGGGGTGTTGCGCGGTGCAGAAGGTAAGCCACGCCACGTCGCAGGCTGACCCAAGGCCGCTGGGTGGTCACCGCCCGGACGACGGGGTAGCCCGACATCAGCTCACCGGCGGGGACGACGCGGTAGCCGTCGGCCGTCAGCGCGTCCAGCACCCGTGCGGTCACCTCACCGCGCGAGAAGGTCGGCCGGGCGCGTTCGTCGGTGTCGTCGGTGGTGTCGTGGAGAAGAAGGACGGCGCCCGGATGCCTGGCCCGGACAGCCCGTTCGGCGACCGCCTCGGCGCTGTCGTCGAACCAGTCCTGCGCCCACGCAGTCCAGTACACGACATCCATGCCGAGCAACCGAGCGGTGAGGAACTGGGCCAGGCCCTGCGCCCCGTAGGTGGGGCGGTACATCGTCACAGGCCGTCCGGTGACGCGCTCCAGGCGTCGCTTTCCGCGACGGATGCAGCGCACGGCCCGCAGCCAGGACACCTCGGTGAGCCGGGTGTGGTCGATCCCGTGCAGGGCGATCTCGTGCCCGGCCTCCAGCATCTCCCGGACCATCGCCGGGGACTCCTCGGCTCGATCGGTCAGCACGAAGAAGGTGGCCCGCACCCCCCGCGCCGCCAGCTCCGCGAGAATGTGCGCAGTGTGCTCCGGGTGCGGACCGTCGTCGTAGGTCAGCGCCAGCACTCTGTCGTCGGTGTGCACCCGCATCGCCGAGCTGAGCGGAAGCAGAAACGGCCTGGCCCGTCGAATCAGCCGTCCCGGGCCTGGCAGAGAGCGCGGCCCCGGGTCGGCGTGGTCGCCCAGGTCACGTTCGCGAACCAAAACGGTGGTCGCAGATCGCTTCACCGCACCAGATGTACACCATGGAGCCGAGCGTGGGTCCGGGCCGGCCATGTGGCGGGCGACGCAGGACGCACCGAAGCCCACCAGTGAGGAGGCGTGTCAGTGAGTGAGGACGGGGTCGACCTCACTGTCGTCATCGCGTGTCTGAACGCTGCAGAAACCATCGGCGAGCAGCTCGCGGCGTTGGCCGAACAGTCATGTCCGGTGCCCTACGAGGTGCTCGTCTGCGACAACGGGTCCACCGACGCCACCGCGCAGGTGGTGCAGGACCAGGTCCAGCGCTTCGGCGCCCGGCTGCCGCTGAGCCTTCTCGACGCCTCGGCCACCCGCGGCCCCGGTGCGGCGCGCAACGTCGGGGCGGAGAAGGCCCGGGGACGCTGGCTGGCGTTCTGCGACGCTGACGACGTCGTCGGCGACGGCTGGCTGGCCGCGATGGCCGAGGCGTTGGAGCGGTACGGATTCGTCGGCGGCCGCTTCGACGGCACGCGGCTGAACAAAGCGCGAGCGTTGCGCTCACGCACCCTGGACCAACAGGAGGGGTTGCAGACCTCACCGGAGGTGCTGCACCTGCCACACGCCGGAGCCGGCAACATGGGGATCCACCGCGAGCTGTTCCGCCGGGTCGCAGGCTTCGACCCGACCATCGCCTGCCTGGAGGACACCGACCTGAGCTGGCGGGTTCAGCTCGAGCTGGGGGTGTCCCTGCACTACGTGCACGACGCGGTGGTCCACGTGAGACTGCGGTCCTCACGCCGGGACATGTTTCGTCAGGGGCAGGCGTACGGCGCGGCCTACGCTCTGCTGGAGTGCCGCTACGGCGACTGCTCCGCCCGCGACCCCGATGAGGCGCCGATCGCCGCCGTCAGCTCCTCCGCCGGGCGCGGACCGGCCGCGCTGGTGCGGGCCTGGACGGGCGAGTCCCCGAGCGTCGGCCGGCTGATCTGGCAGTTCGGTTGGCATCGTGGCCACCGCGGGCGGCTGGAAGACCTGCGCGGTTCGCGCTCGGCGAACTGTGGACGGCGGGTCGAGCTCGGACCTGTGACCGAGATCCGCGACACTGAGTGAGCTTTTTCCGGCCGACTCGTCACTGACCGTTGCCGAGTGCGAGCGGAGGGGCGACGACTCGTCCGGTTCTCGAGGATGCGTCCCGTGCGTGGTTACCCCGCCTGACCTGCGGAATCACGCACCGAATTGTTTCGCGTCAATAGTCCCATGTTTGGGACATCGGCAGGTGGTGTGGATAGTCTCGGCTGAGCGTGTTACCGAACCGTTGCCGACGAGGGCCGGACGTTCCAGAGCCGCGTGATCGTGTGAGCCGACCACGAGCCGGATCCCGGAAGGGGTAGGAGAGCGACTGTGGGCACTACCGACAGCAATGTCGGGTCTGAAGAGGGCCCCTCGGTGTCGGGACGCCATCTCATGATCGACTTGACCGGCGCCCCGCAACCTGGCGCCGTGTTGAGGTCCGGACCCAACGGCGAGGGCCCAGCGGCGACGTCCACCCCCTACCGGCCGGCGGCGGGTACGGGCTCGGTAACCGCTCCCGCACCACGGACCACCGGGGCCGACGAGCTCGTCCTGCTGCCCGAGCCGGGCGCCGCGCCGGCGCCGCCCCCCAGTCTGCGCGCGCGCCGCCGAGAGGACTGGCTCGGCCGATACGGCGTCCAGCCGTTGCTGGTGACCTGCGACCTGCTCGCGGTTCTGGTCGGGGGCCTGGCGATCGGTGCGGTCGGGCGGGTGAACCTGGTCTTCGCCGCGGTGCTGATCGGGTTGTTCTCCCTGGCTCACCTGTACCGGTCCCGCCTGTCGATGTCACTGCTCGACGACGCCCCCCAGCTGGTCGGCCGCTGGCTGGCCGCGGTGGCCATCACCAGCCTGTTCCAGGCCGCCTTCACGCAGCTGCGCTGGGACCTGGTGCTGGTCAAGTGGAACGTCGTGGGGGCGGCAGCGGTCAGCCTGGTCCTCCTGCTGGCCTTCCGAGCGGTCGGGTATGCCGTCGTGCGCAGCCTGCGCCGCAGCCGTCGGGTCGTCCATCGCACCCTGATCCTCGGCGCCGGTCGGGTAGGTGCCCAGATCGCCGACATCCTGCTCGACCACCCCGAGTACGGGCTGCATCCGATCGGCTTCCTCGACTCCGATCCCTGGCTGGGGCCCAAGGAGCTCCCGCTGCCGATCCTCGGCGGCACCGACGCGCTCTACCACGTGCTCACCGACCACAACGTGAACAACGTGGTCGTCGCCTTCGGGTCGATGCGCGAGTCGGCGATGGTCGATGTGATCCGCACCTGCGACCGGCTCGACACCGAGATCTTCATGGTGCCGCGGTTGTTCGAGCTGCACCACGTCAGCGACGACATGGACACGGTCTGGGGCATGCCGTTGGTGCGGCTGCGGCGCGCGGCGCGACGCAGCCGGGGCTGGCAGGTCAAGCGGGCCTTCGACCTCCTGGTCTCCTCGGTGGCGCTGATCCTGCTCTCACCGATCATGCTGATCGCAGCGCTGGCGGTCCGGCTCGAGGGCGGTCCGGGGATCATCTTCCGGCAGGAGCGGGTGGGCGTGGACGGCCGGCGCTTCTACGTGATGAAGTTCCGCTCGCTCAAGCCGGTGGACGAGACCGAGTCGCAGACGAACTGGAACGTCGCTCACGACGACCGGCTCGGTCCTGTCGGGAGGTTCCTGCGCAAGTCCTCCGTCGACGAGCTGCCCCAGCTGATCAACATCCTCAAGGGTGAGATGAGCCTGGTCGGTCCGCGGCCGGAGCGGCCGCACTTCGTCGACCAGTTCTGCGAGGCTTACCCGCGCTACGTCGCCCGGCACCGGGTTCCTTCCGGACTGACCGGATGGGCGCAGATCAACGGCCTGCGCGGGGACACGTCGATCGCGGACCGAGCGCGGTTCGACAACTACTACATCGAGAACTGGTCCCTGTGGTTCGACGTGAAGATCATGTTGCGTACGGTGGGGTCGGTCATCCGCGGCGACGGCGGCTGAGCGTCGCCGGTCGTCCAGCTGTCGGGCATCCCGTCGCGGTGCTCCGACCGCGACTGTCTCGAGGGGTTCGTCTATGAAGGCAGTGATCCTCGCCGGCGGGTTGGGAACCCGACTGAGCGAAGAGACGTCGGTGCGTCCCAAACCGATGGTGAAGATCGGTGGGTACCCCATCCTGTGGCACATCATGAAGACGTACTCCCATCACGGGATCAACGACTTCGTCGTGTGTTGCGGGTACCTCGGCGACGTGATCAAGGAGTGGTTCTCCTCCTACTACCTGCGCGTGAACGACGTCACCTTCGACCTCGCCAAGAACGAGGTCGAGTTCCACGCACCGCGCTCGGAGCCGTGGCGGGTCACTCTCATCGACACCGGGGCGCGGACGATGACCGGTGGCCGTCTACGGCGGGTGCGTCATCTGCTCGGCGACGAGGCCTTCTGCATGACCTACGGCGACGGGGTCGCCGACGTCGACGTCGCGGCGACGATCTCGCATCACAGGCGTCAGGGACGCAAGGTCACCATGACGGTCGTCCAGCCGCCCGGTCGGTTCGGTTCGGTGGTGATGCATTCGGGCCAGACCCAGATCGATCACTTCAGCGAGAAGCCGCAAGGTGACGGTGCCTGGATCAACGGGGGTTACTTCGTGCTCGAACCGAGCGCGCTGGACGCGATCGAGGACGACGCGACCGTCTGGGAGCAGGAGCCGCTGCGGGAGCTGGCCCTGGCCGGGCAGCTCGACGCCTACCAGCACACCGGCTTCTGGCAGCCGATGGACACCCTGCGCGACCGGCAGATGCTCGAGGATCTCTGGAGCACCGGCTCGGCGCCCTGGAAGGTGTGGTGACCGACTTCCCCGATACCGCCGACGCCGCCGCACCACCTGGGTGTCGCGAGCACCGCCCGTTCCACGACCACCCGAGATCGCCCCGACGGCCCTGACCATAGGAGTACTGGCCCAGATGAAGATCCTTGTCACCGGAACCGAGGGCTACCTCGGCTGCCTGCTCGCCTCCGAGCTGCTGCGCCGCAGCCACCAGGTGGTCGGCGTGGACACCGGTTACTACAAGAACGGATGGCTGTTCAACGGTCTCGACACGACGGCCTACACCCTGGCCAAGGACATCCGCGAGATCGCTGAGGCCGACCTGGACGGCGTCGAGGCGATCGTGCATATGGCCGAGCTGTCCAACGACCCGCTCGGCCAGCTCGCCCCCGATGTCACCTACAAGGTCAACCACGTCGGCTCGGTCCGGCTCGCCGAGCTGGCCAAGACGGCCGGTGTGCAGCGCTTCGTGTACATGTCCTCGTGCAGCGTCTACGGCGTGGCCGAGGGGACGGTCGACGAGTCCTCACCGGTGAACCCGCAGACCGCGTACGCCGAGTGCAAGACCATGGTCGAGCGGGACGTCTCGCCCATGGCGGACGACGATTTCAGCCCGACCTTCATGCGCAACGCCACCGCCTACGGGGCCTCCCCGCGCATGAGGTTCGACATCGTGCTGAACAACCTGGCCGGGTTGGCCTGGACCACGAAGAAGATCGCGATGATCTCCGACGGCACTCCGTGGCGGCCGTTGGTGCACGCCCTGGACATCGCCAAGTCCATCGTGTGCGCCGTGGAGGCGCCGCGGGAGACGGTGCACAACCAGGTGTTCAACGTCGGGCACAGTGACCACAACTACCGGGTCCGGGAGATCGCCGAGACGGTCGGTGCGGTCTTCCCCGGGTGCGAGGTGACCTTCGGTGACGCCGGCGGCGACAACCGCAGCTACCGGGTCAACTTCGACAAGATCGCCGCCCAGCTGCCGGGCTACTCCTCCGAATGGAACGCCGAACGCGGCGCTCGCCAGCTCCATCAGGTGTTCAGCGCCATCGACATGGACGACGAGACGTTCACCGGCCGGGGGCACACCCGGCTCAAGCAGCTCGAGCACCTGATCCGTACCAAGCAGCTCGACGCGGACCTGTTCTGGACCACGCCCACGGCGACCGACGAGGCCGGACCGGAAAGCCTTGGGGGACAGGCGCAGTGAAGTTCACCACCACCGCTGTACCCGGCGTAGCGATCATCGACCTGGAGCTGCGCGAGGACGACCGCGGGTTCTTCGCCCGCACCTTCTGCCGAGAGGAGTTCCTCGCCGCGGGCCTGGACCCGCTGGTCGAGCAGTGCAACCTGTCGTTCAACCACAGGGCCGGCACGCTGCGCGGGATGCACATGCAGCTGGCCCCGGCGCCGGAGGCCAAGCTGGTCCGGTGCACACGCGGCGCGATCGTCGACATCATCGTCGACCTGCGTGACGACTCACCCACCCGGCTGCAGCACGTGGCGGTGGAGCTGACGGCGGACAACCGGAGGGCGCTGTACGTGCCGCCGTTCTTCGCCCACGGCTTCCAGACGCTCAGTGACGACACCGAGGTGACCTACCAGGTCAGCGGCGCCTACACGCCGGGGACCGAGCGCGGCCTGCGGTACGACGACCCGGCTCTCGGTCTGTCCTGGCCGCTGCCGGTGACCGTGATCAGCGACAAGGACCGGGCCTGGCCTTTGCTGGCGGACCAGGACGTCGTGACCTCCGCGGCCGCCTCGGGAGCATCACGGTGATCCTCGTCGACCGTGCCCTGCAGCAGCGCGCTGCCGCTGGCAACCCGGTCCGGGTCGCCCTGGTCGGGGCGGGCTTCATGGGTCGTGGGTTCGTCAACCAGGTGGTCAACTCGGTGCCGGGCATGGAGCTGGCGGCGATCTGCAACCGCACCCTGGCCACCGCGGAGCGGGCCTACCGCGAGGCGGGCAAGGAGAGCGTCGAGACGGCCGTCGACGCGGCCGGCGTACAGGACGCGGTGCGCCGGGGCGTCCCGGTGATCACCAGCTCGTACCAGGCGGTCTGTGCCGCCGCGGGGATCGACGCGATCGTCGAGGCCACCGGAGCCGTGGAGTACGGGGCGCACGTAGTCCTGGCCGCGATCGAGGGCGGCAAGCACGTGGTGCTGCTCAACGCAGAAGTAGATGGAACGGTCGGCACCGTCCTGAGGCAGCGGGCCGACGCCGCCGGGGTTGTCCTGAGCGGGTGCGACGGTGACCAGCCCGGTGTGCAGGTGAACCTGTACCGGTTCGTGACCGGGATCGGGTTGACCCCTCTGGTCTGCGGGAACATCAAGGGCCTGCAGGACCCCTACCGCAACCCGACCACGCAGGAGGGGTTCGCCAGGCAGTGGGGCCAGGACCCTCACATGGTGACCAGCTTCGCCGACGGCACGAAGATCTCCTTCGAGCAGGCGATCGTGGCCAATGCCACCGGCATGACGGTGGAACGGCGGGGCATGCGTGGGGCCGACCACAGCGGGCACGTCGATGAGCTCACCACCGCCTTCGACGTCGACGCGCTGCGTGAGCTCGGCGGGGTGGTGGACTACGTGGTCGGCGCCAGGCCAGGGCCGGGCGTCTATGTCCTGGCCACCCACGACGATCCCAGGCAGCGGCACTACCTGAACCTGTACAAGCTCGGACCTGGACCGCTGTACAGCTTCTACACCCCCTACCACCTGTGCCACTTCGAGGTGCCGAACACCGTGGCACGGGCCGTGCTGTTCGGTGACGCCGCGCTGCAACCGGCCGGGCCGCCCACTGTCGAGGTGATCACGACGGCCAAGCGCGACCTGCCCGCCGGGCATGCCCTGGATGGGTTGGGCGGCTACGACACCTACGGGGTTGCCGAGCGGGCCGATGTGACCACCGCTGGGGACCTGCTGCCGATGGGCGTGGCCGAGGGATGCGTGCTGCGCCGGGACGTGGCCACGGACGAGGTGCTCACGTATGCCGATGTCGTGTTGCCCGACGGGCGTCTGGTCGACCGGTTGCGCGAGGAGCAGGCGAAGATCACCGAGCCGTTCCCGGTAGCGCCCTGGGTCAGGGTGCCGGCGCCGCCGTCCCGATGAGTCAGCACGCCTGCCTGCGGGGGCGGCCGAGGCTGCCACGCGGGCCGGGTCGTGCGAGTCTTGAACGGTGTCGGCTCGTCGCAGGATCCTCGACCAGGAGGGACGTCTGGCCGTGAGCCGCTGGTACGCCGATCCGCCTCGGGCCGACCGGCAGACGCGGGCGACGGCGGTCCGGTTCACCCTGGAGGAACTGGCAGCGCGCCACCCGGGCTCGACCTGTGAGGTCCGGGTGCCCCCGTTCGCGGTGGTGCAGTGTGTGGCCGGTCCTCGGCACACCCGGGGCACTCCGCCCAACGTCGTGGAATGCGACGCCCAGACCTGGCTTGCCCTGGCCACCGGCCGGGAGTCCTGGGCGCAGGCCCAGGCCGCCGGCCGTCTTCAGGCCAGCGGTGAGCGCGCAGACCTGTCCGCCCTGCTGCCACTGCCCGTGGCGCTATCGTCGCTGCCATGAGCGAGGACCCGGTCCACCGTCCCGGTGCCGACCCGGTCCCTGGTCCGGACCCGGGACCCGAATCGGGACCCGACCCCGTTCCCGCGCCGGTGCCGGTCACCATGCGCCGGGCGCCGCGGTTCGTCCCGTTCATTCTGAGCGGTGCCGGGCTCGGCGCGCTGCTGGCGCTCGCGGTGGCGCTGTGGCTGCCGGATCCGTCCGCCCTCGAGGTCGGTTCGCGAGCCATAGCTGGCTACCTGGTGGCGATTGGGGCCCTACTCGGCGGGGTGCTCGGCGGCGGAGCCGCCGTGGTGGCGGACCGCCGGCGCTGACCGCCCGCCGTCCTCGACCTGTGCAAGACTCATGATGTGTGCGGTGTCTTCGGGGTGTGGGCCCCGGGTGAAGATGTCGCCAAGCTCACCTACTACGGGCTGTACGCGCTGCAGCACCGGGGCCAGGAAGCAGCCGGCATCGCGGTGAGCAGCGGCAGCCAGATCCTCGTCTACAAGGATGTCGGTCTGGTGGCGCAGGTGTTCGACGAGACCTCGCTGCGATCACTGCCCGGGCAGGTCGCCGTCGGACACTGCCGGTACTCCACGACCGGCGGCTCGACCTGGGAGAACGCGCAGCCCACTCTCGGGGCGACCGCCGCTGGCACCGTTGCCCTGGCGCACAACGGCAACCTGGTGAACACGTTCCTACTGCGCGACCTGGTGGCCCGGCGCTACGACGGCGCCCTCGAGGGGGAGCTGGGCCGGGGGAATACGACGGACACGGCGCTGGTGACTGCTCTGCTCACCGGCGATCCGGACCACACTCTGGAGGCCACCGCCCTGGAAGTGCTCGGGCATCTCAAGGGCGCGTTCAGCTTGGTGTTCATGGACGAGACCACCCTGTACGCCGCCCGCGACCCGAACGGGGTCCACCCGCTCGTCCTCGGTCGGCTCGATCGGGGCTGGGTGGTCTGCAGCGAGTCGGCGGGCCTGGACATCGTCGGCGCCTCGTTCGTCCGCGAGGTGGAACCCGGCGAGATGATCGCCATCGACACCGACGGCCTGCGCTCGGTCCGGTTCGCCGACCCCACGCCGACGGGGTGCGTCTTCGAGTACGTCTACCTGGCCCGCCCCGACACCACGATCAGTGGCCGGGCGGTGCATGCCTCCCGGTTGGAGATGGGCCGCCGGCTGGCCCGCGAGCACGCAGTCGAGGCGGACCTGGTCATCCCGGTGCCCGAGTCGGGTACGCCGGCGGCCGTGGGCTACGCGCAGGAGTCCGGGATCCCGTACGGGCAGGGCCTGGTCAAGAACGCCTATGTCGGCCGCACCTTCATCCAGCCCAGCCAGACCATCCGTCAGCTCGGCATCCGGCTGAAGCTGAACCCGCTGCGCGAGGTGATCGCCGGCAAGCGGCTGGTCGTGGTCGACGATTCGATCGTGCGGGGCAACACCCAGCGCGCGCTGGTCCGGATGCTCCGGGAGGCCGGCGCTCACGAGGTACACGTGCGCATCTCCAGCGCCCCGGTGACCTGGCCGTGCTTCTACGGCATCGACTTCGCCTCCCGCGCGGAGCTGGTGGCCAGCGGCCTGGGGGTCGAGGAGGTCCGGGCAAGCATCGGCGCCGACAGCCTCGGCTACATCTCCCTGGATGGCATGGTGGCCGCGACCGGTCAACCGCTGGAGCGCCTGTGCACGGCCTGCTTCACCGGCGAGTACCCGGTGCCGCTGTCCGATGAGGCCGAGCTCGGCAAGCTGGCGCTCGAGCAACCCGAGCTCCCGCTGGGCCTGGCCCCCTGAGCGTCGCGTCGTGCACTGATGGGCGCGTCGCGCCCTGGCGGTCGGGCTCTACCATCGTGGCGTGAGCGAGCCGATCACCTATGCCGCCGCCGGGGTCGACGTCGAGGCCGGTGACCGGGCCGTCGAGCTGATGAAGGACGCCGTGGCCCGTACTCACGCGAGGGCCCCGGCGCCCGTCGTCGGCGGTGTCGGTGGGTTCGCCGGGCTGGTCGACGCCCAGCTGATGACCGGCTACCGGCATCCGCTACTCGCCACCAGCACCGACGGGGTCGGCACCAAGATCGCCGTCGCCCGGGCGATGGACGTCCACGACACCATCGGAATCGACCTGGTGGCGATGGTGGTCGACGACATCGTGGTCTGCGGAGCCCGGCCGCTGTTCATGACCGACTACATCGCCTGCGGACGGGTGGTTCCGCAGCGGGTGGCCGCGATCGTCACCGGCGTCGCCACGGGTTGCGAGCAGGCCGGGTGTGCCCTGGTCGGTGGGGAGACGGCGGAGCACCCGGGGGTGATGGAGCCCGACGAGTACGACCTCGCCGGGGCCGCCACCGGGGTCGTCGAGGCCGATGAGCTGCTCGGCCCGCACCGGGTGCAGGCGGGGGACATCGTGGTGGCGATGGCCTCCTCGGGGGTGCACTCGAACGGCTACTCCCTGGTGCGCCGGGTGCTGGAGGCGGCCGGCTGGGACTACCACCGGTACGTCCCGGAGCTGGGACGCGCCCTCGGCGAGGAGCTGCTCGAGCCGACCCGGGTCTACGCGGCGGACCTGCTCGATCTACTCATCCACCCCGACCCCCCCGTGCACGCCTTCTCGCATGTGACCGGCGGAGGGCTGGCGGCCAACCTGGCCCGGGTGCTGCCCGGCGGCCTGCGCGCCACTCTCGACCGGGCGACCTGGACCCCGCCACCGATCTTCGGGCTCATCGCCCGGTTGGGCTCGGTACCCGTCCGCGACCTGGAGCGCACGATGAACCTCGGTGTCGGCATGGTGGCCGTCGTGGCTCCGCACGGCGTGGACGGCGTCGTGCGCCGGCTCACGCAGCGAGGCGTACCGGCCTGGGTACTCGGAAGCGTGTCCGTGGATCCCGCCGGCGGTGCTGGCGGCGACCCGGACATCGTGCAGGGAGCCAAGGGAGTGGACGGCGGCAGCGTGTCGGTTGTCGGGGCCCACCCCAGCTGACCTCCGTCAGCGGTGGCCCGCCGACCGCGGGACGTACCCGTCGTCCTCGTCGTCGCCGAGAGACGCGTCGTCCTCGTAGTCGTCCTCGAGGGCGTCGTCGTCCACCTGTGCACCGTCGTTCGAGCCCGAAAGCTCTCGCTGGAGGGCCGTGTAGTCGGTGTTCGGGCTGAAGTACTTCAGCTGCCGAGCCACCTTCGTCTGCTTGGCCTTCTGACGGCCGCGCCCCATGGCGTCGACCCCCTCATACATAGATCCGGGGCAGGCGCCCTTGGCGGGGCCCCGGATGTGGTCGTCAGTCTCTCGTGGCACTTACGGTACATCGTCCACTGGCTGCCTGGCATCCTCGCAGCGTGTACGGCTGCGCGCCGGGCCATCCGACGGCGGTCCTGGAGGGGGCCGCGGTCAGCCCACCCCGGTCGGACGACCTCGGTGCGGGCGATCGGGCCAGTCGGCTATCGGCCAAAGGGTGGAGATTCGTCGTCAAAGCCGCACATCGTCCGGAATCGTGGCGCTCGCCGCTAAGATCAGCGTTGTTCCCGGGGGGCACAGGGGTGTGCACTGCATTGCGGATCGGTCATACACGCAGTGTCGAGACATAACTACCCGAAGTACGCCGAACGCGCGTTTCCTGTGCCTGTTGGGTGGATATCTGTCGGAAATGTTCCACGGCAGGCTCATCTCGCTGCACGATGTACGTAGTCGGGGGGCCCGACCCGCATCTGGAGGATTACCATGACGACCCGCTCGCCTGACGCCGAGCCGCTGCTCACGCCGGCCGAGGTCGCTGCCTTGTTCCGTGTTGACCCGAAGACGGTCACGCGGTGGGCCAAGGCCGGCAAGCTGTCCTCGATTCGCACACTCGGCGGCCATCGCCGCTACCGCGAGTCCGAGGTCCGCGCCCTGCTGGCGGGTATCCCGCAGCAGCGCAGCGACGAGAACTGACCTCTCGGGGCGCCGGCCAGGACGCCCTCGGCAGATCCGATGCCGTCCGTCCCTGCGGGGGCGGGCGGCATCGTCGCGTGCGACACATCCCTGAGCTGGGCCGAGGGGACAGAATGCGACGGTGAAGGAATTCATCGACTTCCTCGGCGGCCAGTCGCCGTACGACGCGCTCGACGTCGACGACCTGGAGCAGCTCGCCGCATCCGTCGAGGCCGAGTACTTCGCCGCCGGTGCTCGGATCGTCCCGGCCGGCTCCGAGCCGTTGCGACACCTATGGGTGGTGCGGGCCGGGTCGGTGGAGGTCTTCGACGGGGATCGGCTCGTGGACCAGCTGCGCGTGGGGGACACCTTCGGCCACGTCTCCCTGTACTCCGGTGAGCCGCCCGTGCTCTCCGTGGTCGCCGCGGAGGACTGCCTGCTGTACCGGCTGGCCGACCCTCGCCCACTGCTGCGTCGTCACGACCGGTTGCGCTTCGTCCGGTACGGGGCGCTGACCCAGGCCGACCGGCTCGCCGAGAGTCCCATCGGGATGCGTGATCGGGCCGTCGAGCCGGTGACCGACTACGCCAGGGCGCTGGTGCTGGTCGACTCCTCGACGTCGATCCGGAAGGTGGCCGAGCAGATCGGCGACCAGCGCCAGTCCTGTGCCGTCGTTCGCTACCCGGACCACCAGCTCGGCATCGTCACCGACGCCGACTTCCGGTCCCGGGTGGCGGTCGGGCAGATCAACGTGGACGACGAGGTGGGCTCGCTCGCCTCCCGGCCGGCGCTGACCGTCCCCGAGGAAACCGAGGTGGCAACGGCCTTCCTGGAGATGCTCGAACACGGTGTGCACCACCTCGTACTCGCCGACGACGGGGGACGTCCCGTGGGCGTCGTCCGGGTGGTCGACCTGGCTTCCGCTGAGGTCCGCGACCCGCTGGTCATCCGGGCTGCCGTCGACTCGGCCGGCACGCTGGAGGATCTGGCGCAGGCGGTGTCCCTGCTCGGACCCACCGCCGTCGAGCTCTTCGACGCCGGGGTGCCGGCCGTTCGGATCGGCGCTCTGAGCTCGGCCATCCTCGACTCCGTGCTGCGTCGGCTGCTGGCCCTTCGACCGATGGACGTCGGCGTGGAGGTGTCCTGGCTGGTGCTCGGCTCCCTGGCCCGCCGCGAGGTGCTGCCGACCTCCGACGTGGACACCGCCATCGTCTACGCGGACCTTGCCGATGCGGACTCCGCCGACGCGGACGCCGTCGACGCGGACTCCCCCCACCCCTCGGCGGACCTCGAGCTCGGCGCCATCGTTCGTGCGGCGGCCGCCGGTGTACTGGACGACCTGGAGAAGACCGGCCTGCGGCGCTGTCCGGACGGCGCCAACGCCGACACCGAGAGGTTCTGCCGGTCCATGAGGCAATGGCGGCACGCCAGTAGCTCCTGGATCCGCAACGCCGGTCTGGACGGCGCGCTGCTCCTGTCCACGATGCTCGCCGACAGCCGACCGGTCAGCACGAGCGCTCTGGGTCATCAGGTCAGCGACCAGATGCTGGCCATCGTCCGCAGTCCCCAGTTCCTCAAGGCGCTGCTCGACTACACCCTCTCGGCCCGGCCTCCGACCGGGTTCGTGCGGGACTTCGTGGTGGAGCACTCCGGTGAGCACCGCGGTCAGCTCAACCTCAAGCGGGGCGGGCTGCGGCCGGTGACCTCGATCGGCCGGTGGACGGCCGTGGTCACCGGCGACAATCGCGGCACGACGCCGGAACGGCTGCGCCGGGCCGCGGAGGCCAGCCTGCTCACCGAGGACGAGAGCGAGAGCCTGATCGGGGCTCACGAGCAGGTGTACTCGCTGCTGCTCGAAATGGAGGTCGAGGCGTTGCGTACCGCCTCGCCGGTGTCGACGTACATCGATCCCGGTGACCTGGACTCGTTGACCCGCCGCCATCTGCGCGAGTCGTTCCGCGCCATCGGCGCCGTCCAGAACCGGCTTGAGTCCAGCTGGCAGGGCCGCATCCCCGGAACGAGTGGATGAGCCGGTTCCATCGGCTCCTCGGCGGATTCGCAGCACGGGGGAGGCGCAAACCGGGGGTCCCCGGGTGGGATGCGTTCGAGCTGCCCTGGCGCGCGGCGGAGCTGTGCGTCGTCGACCTCGAGGCGACCGGTACCGACCTACGTCGCGATGACATCGTGTCCTACGGGGCGGTGATCGTGCGCGAGGGCCGGATCGTGGCCCGGACCAGCCGCTACGGGCTGGTCCGCCCGACCCGCCCGGTCAGCGAATCGGCGCTCACCGTGCACGCCCTCACCTCGGCCGAGCTCGCCGATGCACCGGCGCTGACCGGGTGCGCCGATGACATGATCGACCTGCTCCGAGGACGGGTGCTGGTCGCCCACGCGGCGTGGGTCGAGCGCGCCTTCCTCGCCCGGGCGCTGGCCACCCGGCAGCTGCGGCTCGACGGACCGATCATCGACACCGCTGCCCTGGCCCGGGAGGTCGGGCTCGCACCCTCGGGCAGCGACGACACCGAGCCGAGCCTGGAGCGGCTGGCCAGCCGGCTCAGGCTGCCGGTGCACACCCCCCACCATGCCCTGGGCGACGCGCTCACAACGGCCGAGATCCTGCTCGCGATGGTCACTCGTCTGGAGGCCAGCGAGCCGCAGACGATCCGTTCGCTGGTGCAGATCTCCCGACTGCGCGGGCTGCACTGACCGGCGCGGACGCGCTGACGCGCGGCAGATCACCCGACGCGGCGCAGTCGATCACGAAGTGGCGGAACTCCTCGGCGGCCGGCAGCAACCGACGCTGTGTCGACCACGCCAACCCGATCTCACGGGTGGCGCCGGCGTCGGCGATCGGCACCTGGTGCAGCACCCCCGATGACTCGCCCGTGCCGGTGCGGGCCGCGGGCACGATCGCGATGCCGAGGCCGGCCGCGACGAACGCCCGCACCGTGGGCAGGTCGTCCACCTCCTGGGTGACGCTCGGCCGGAACCCGGCCGTCTCGCACAGCTCGGTGCCTCGCTGGCGCAGAAGGGAGGCGGGCCGCAGCGTGACGAACGGCTCGTCGGCCACCTCATGCAGCCACACCCGGTCCATCCCGGCCAGCCGGTGGCCGGTGGGCACCACCACGCACAGCGGTTCGGCCAGCAGGCGCTGCCAAGCCACCGTCCGCTCCGTCGGGCGGAGCGCTGTGATCTCCAGGTCGACCCGGCCGCCACCGAGCACGGAGGAGACCAACTCGTCACGCGCCTGCTGCAGGGCGAAGTGGATTCCTGGTCGTTCGGTGCGAAAACCGTTGACCAGGTGGGGGACCAGCCAGGTACCGAGCGAGAGCTGGAACGCCAGCGCCACGGTCCCGGTCCGCGGGTCGACCAGCTGGTTGACCGCCGCCAGGCCGTCGTCCAGCTCATGAAGAAGGGTGTCGACGTGCCGTTTGAACACCATGCCGGCGTGCGTCATCCGCAGCACTCGGCCGGAGCGGCGCAGCAGCGGGGTACCCACCTCCGCCTCCAGCCTGGCCAGACCCCTCGAGACGCCGGACTGGGTGACCCAGTACATCTCCCCGACCTCGGTCACCGTGATGCCGTCCGCCACGTGCTGGAACCAGCGCAGCGCATCGGTGTCCATCGAGTCCTCCGTCGTCCGTCGGTGTCCGTCCAAAGTATGACCCGAGTGCATTGGTTAGATGTACTGCCGTCATTGGACGCATGAGTCGGGCGCCGGGAGACTGGATGGCGTGATGAAGAACCGGACCACTGACTCCACTCGCCACGCCGCCTTGGTCGCCACGGTGATCGACGAGCTGCGCTCGCTGCGTGAGGCCCGCGCCGCGACCCGCCGGCTTGAGCGAGACCTGTCCACCTACACCACGAAGGCCCAGATCGACGAGCTCTACACGATGCTGGACCGCTATGACGACAAGGACACCGAACAGATCCGCGCCATTCTGGCCAAGCGTGCGATGCGCGTCGCCTGATGCGGGGCAGGGCCGGCGCGTCAGGCGTACTGCCCGCCAGGCAGCTAGCCTGATGGAGTCGTTGGCTACTCAGGAGCGTTCATGAAACTGCCGGCAGGGCAACCGATCCGTATCCTCTACGACGCGGACTGCAGTTTCTGCACCGCCTCTGTGCACTGGGCGCAGCGGTGGGTACGCCCGGATGTCGTCTTCGCTGCGTGGCAGGCCGAGCCGGCGGATCTGACCGAGCCGCTGCGTCCGGTCCTGGAGACCTCCGTGGTCGCCGTCAGGGAGGACGTGGTGGTCGCCACCGGCGGCCGGGCAGTGGTCCTTGTCCTGCACACCGCGCCGCGGGCAGTGTTCCGATGGTCGGCAACGGTTCTCGACCTGGCGCCGCTCCGGCCGCTGGTCGAGGGCGTCTACCGGATCGTCGCCCGCAACCGGCACCGGCTACCCGGTGGGACCCCCTCGTGCCGACGACCGGCTCAAGGGACTGGATGATGCGACAGTCCTACGTGCTGACCCTGGCCTGTCTCGACCGCCCCGGCATCGTCCGGGCCCTCGCCGACGGCATCGTCGCGGTCGGCGGCAACATCGTCGACAGCGCCCAGTTCTCGGACCCGGTCACCGGAACGTTCTGCGTCCGAACGCAGTTCGACGCACCTGGGACCAAGACCGACCAGGTCCGAGAGGCGATCGCCTCCCGAGTAGCCGCCTACGACCCGACTCTCACCCTGCGGCCGGCCGAGCAGCGGTGCCGGATGCTGGCGATGGTCTCCAGGTTCGACCACTGCCTGGTCGACCTGCTCTATCGGTGGCAGATCGGCGAGCTCGACGTCGATATCCCGCTGGTGGTCTCCAATCACGCGGACGCCCGTGGGCTGGTGGCGCGGCACGGCATCCCGTTCGTGCACCTGCCGGTCACGCGTGACACCAAGGCGTCGGCTGAGGCACGGTTGTTCGAGCTCATCGCCGAGTATGACATCGACCTGGTCGTGCTGGCCCGCTACATGCAGGTGCTCTCCGATGACGCCTGTCGCCGCCTCGGTGGCCGGGTGATCAACATCCACCACTCCTTCCTCCCCGGGTTCAAGGGGGCCAAGCCGTACCACCAGGCCTACGAGCGTGGGGTGAAGCTGATCGGGGCGACGGCGCACTACGTCACCGCCAACCTCGACGAGGGCCCGATCATCGAACAGGACGTGGTGCGGGTGAGCCATGCCCTCGACGCCGAGGCGCTGATCGCCATCGGCCGCGACGTCGAGCGCGTCGTGCTGGCCCGGGCCGTCAAGCTGCACGCCCAGGACCGCGTGGTCCTGGCCGGTTCGCGCACCGTCGTCTTCGCCTGAGCTGAGCCGGCCGGCTGTCGGGTCGGCGCCGCGCTGCGACGGCCCTCGGTCAGATCGTGACGAGGAGGTCGGCGCGATCCCGCGTGGCGGCGATGACCCGGGCGTTCGCCTCGTCGCTGCGCACGACCCATTCCTTGGCCGCTTCCGGCGTGCGGCCGTGGGCGATGTGCCGGGCGATCAGCCGCTCGAGCCGGACGTCGTCCGGCAGGTCGACGTACCAGCACTCGGTCAGCAGCGGGCGCACGCCGACCCACGCTCCGTGGTCGAGCAGGAGGTAGTTGCCTTCGACGATGACGAGGGGCGTCGTCGCCGCGACGCCGATGGCGCCCGCGATCGGTTCCTCGATCTCGCGGCGGAACTGAGGCGCGTACACGGTCTCGGCTGGTGCGCCGTCCGGTCCACCCTCGCCCTGCTCGGCGATCCGGCGCAGCAGGGCGACGAAGCCTGCGGCGTCGAAGGTGTCCGGCGCCCCCTTATGATCGGCGCGACCGAGTCGGTTCAGCTCGGCCTGGGCCAGGTGGTAGCCGTCCATCGGGACGACCACGGCTGCACCAGGGGGCAACGCCGCGACCAGGGCCGTCGACACCGTGGACTTCCCGCAGCCCGGGGGACCGGTCAGTCCCAGCAGCCGGCGGGTTCCGGATCGATGCAGCCCTCGGGCGCGCTCAACGGCGTGGTCGAGATCGGCACCGGGCGGGACGATGGGCACCGGGCCATCCTGTCAGGAGCACGCCCACGCTCGGCAACCGGCCGGCTCGCTGACACCCGGCCGGCAGAAGGGGAAGAGTCCATGGACGCCGCACATCTCCGCCACCTGCAGGCACCGCTCAAGCAGCGCTACCGGGACGACCCCGCGAGCGCGCGAACGACATTGCACGCCACGGCGGACTACACCGCCCCGGGTATCACCTGCACGGTTGACACCTGGGCCGGACCGGTTCGGGCGGGCCTGCACCCGGCGACCGGCGGCGACGGCAGTGACGCGTGCTCCGGGGACATGCTCCTTCAGGCGCTCCTGGCCTGTGCCGGGGTGACGTTGCGCAGCGTGGCAACGGCGCTCGGGGTGGCGGTGCGCTCGGCGAAACTGACGGCGCAGGCCGACTTCGATGCCCGCGGCACGCTTGGCGTGGTCAGGGATGGACCGGTCGGGTGCCTCGACCTCCGGGTCGTCGCGGAACTGGACACCGATGCGGACGACGCCACGCTGGAGCGGCTCGCGCAGCTCACCGAGCGGTACTGCCTGGTCCGCCACACGCTGCGCGACCCGGTCCTGATCGAGGTGCGCCGGGCACCGACTGAACACCCGGTCGTCTGAGGACAGGCGGGCGGGTGAAGCCCGATCCCTCACCCGGGCGAGCGCCGCCCGGTCACGATGTAGGCCAGGACGTGGAAAGCCAGAGCGAAGCCCCAGAACAGGGTGATCCAGTAGGCCCATTGCACGCCGGACTGACCGGTGATGAGGTCGATGATCCAGAAGAAGGCGTTGATGATCAGGAAGGCGCCGGCGTGCCACATGACGTCCGTACGGTACTTGGCGCGTCGAGCGGCCTCGGTGGTCGTGGATGCTGTCATGACTCGTCCCTCCCTTCGCAGGACACCTCCACCCTGGCACCCGGCCAAGGGGAACGGCGAGGTGCCTATGTCCCGGGCCCAGACAACCGGCCGTGACACAACGGCTCTGCCGCACTGGTCGGGCGGGCCCGCGGTGGGCTACTCAGCGTTGTTCTGACCGGTTACCCAGAGTCGTCCGGGTTCGGCCGATCGGGGGGATTGTCGCTATGGTGACCAGGTCAGGGGGGTCTATGTCCACCCAGATCACCTGGGTGTCTCGGGAGGTCGACATGACGGCAAGTGGCCAGAGCCCCACTACGCTCAGTGCCGCCGGAGCGGTGCCGGAGATCAACGAGTCCGTGCCTCAGTCGGCTCGGATCTACGACTACCTGCTCGGCGGCAAGGACAACTACGCAGCCGACCGCGCGGTGGGTGACGCTCTGATCCGCCGGGTGGAGGCGCTGCCGTTGATGGTGCGCGCCCAGCGGGAGTTCCTGGCCAGAGCGGTTCGTTACCTGGTGCAGGATGCCGGGGTGCGCCAGTTCCTCGACATCGGGACCGGTATCCCGACGGCGGGAAACGTGCACGAAGTGGCTCAGGCACTGGCTCCCGAGTCGCGCGTGCTCTACGTCGATAACGACCCGATGGTGCTCGCGCACGCCCGGGCTCTGATGAGTAGCACCTCACAAGGAGCGACGGCGTTCGTCCTGGCCGACCTGCGGGACCTGGACGCGATCCTCGCGCACCCGAGCCTGACGCAGACGCTCGACCGGCGCAGGCCGATCGCCCTCATGCTGCTGGGCATCCTCCATCACCTCCGTGACAGTGACGATCCGTATCAGATCGTCGCCCGCCTGGTCGACTGGCTGCCCGAGGGCAGCTACCTGACCGTGGCCGGGCCCGGGTCCGACTTCGACGTCGACGCGATGGCCAAGGTCGCGGCGTCCGCGGAGGCGTCCGGTGTGCCGTACGTGGCGCGATCCCGGGAGGAGACGCAGCGGTTCTTCACCGGTCTGGACATGGTGGAACCGGGGCTGGTCCCGATCCAGGAATGGCGGCCGGACGACGACGATGCGCTGGCGGTCTACGGCTGGGCGGGAATGGGACGAAAGCCCGTGGCGTGATCTGAATCCTGTCGGGGCGCAGTGAGGCGACACGCCCGAAGCGGCTACGTATGGTGACGGAGCTTGTCAGGCTGGGCAGGGTGTGGCAGTGTTTCGGATGCACCGGCGCCAAGGGCGCCGGTGCGCCAGTTTGAGGAGCGGCTGCCGCTCAGATTCCTTTCTGATGCAAGGCATTAGGCACGTTCACCTGCATGTGCATGCGGGCGAGAACGACACCCGATGAGCCCCTGTCGGCGCCCGACATTGGGCGTTAGGAGGGGGTGTCCAGATCGCACAAGAGCCGCCCTGGTGACTACTCAACGTGGTGATACGCCCTCGTTCGCGCTGGACTGCCCAACTGACGGCGACTCTGCGTGATTCGCCGCGAGGGGGCTCGGCGTCGTGACGAGGCCGGCTCGACGCAGGCGATGCGTCGCGGCGACGGTGCGGCACCTGACGCACAATGAATAGCGCGCGGGCTCGGGGAGTACGCCTCACCCGTGCCCGCGCGCCGTCTGGGATGAGCGCGCGTGCGCTGTCAGCCGCCGGCCACTCCGTCGAGAAGGTGGTCGAAGTCGCCGTCCTTGACGCCGAGGATCAGGGCCTCGATCTCTGCGTCCGTGTACACGAGCACCGGACCGTCAGGGTGCCGGGAGTTGCGAACCGCAACGCCCCCACCGGGGGCCACCTGAGCCATTTCGACACAGTTACCGGTGGGGCCGCTGCGGCGGCTCTTGGTCCAGGCGAGGTCACGGAGGTGTCGCCCGGACATGCCGTTCGAGATTGCGGACATCTGGCCGGTCCTTCCCGAAACATTCGATTGTGGGCCTGCAGATGCACATGCATCTAGGTGTGCATCTGCGTTTGCCGACGATAGACCCGCGGCCAGAACGAGTGCAAGTTGATGAAGACGCCCGAATTGCCCGGGGCAGGTCAGCTCTCGGCCAGCATCCCGGTGATGAAGGCCGACGTCTCCGCAGGCGTCAGACTCTCGACGCTGAGCCGGTCCATCACCTCGGCGTACCGGCTGACGTGGTCGCGTCGGTCGAGGTAGAGGGCGCTGAGCAGGTACTCGACGTACACCACGTCGGGTAGGTCAGACTCACCGAAGCGCAGCATGGTGAATGCGCCGCCGGCAGCCGCGTGCGCGTGCCGGGTAACCGGGAGAACCTGGATCGTGATGTGCGGTTGGTCGGACAGCTTGAGCAGGTGCTCCAGCTGGCCGCGTCGCACACTCTCGGACCCGAACGGACGGCGCAGAGCCGACTCCTCGACGATGGCCCAGATGTGCGGGCTCGCAGGGCGGGTCAGCAGCTGCTTGCGGGTCGAGCGCAGGGCCACCGCCCGGTCGACTTCGTCCAAGGTCGGGGTGGGCAGGGCGGAGGAGATCACGGCTCGGCTGTAGTCGTCCGTCTGCATCAACCCGGGCACGAAGTGGGTTTCGTAGGTGCGGATCACGGTCGCGGCCTGTTCGAGGCCGATGTAGTCCTGGAACCAGTCGGGCAGAACGTCCTCGTAGGCACGCCACCAGCCCGGCCGGTTGGCCTCCCTGACCATCGACAGCACGGCGTCGCGCTCCTTGGGGTCGGTCACCCCGTAGAGCATCAACAGGTCAGCCACGTCTCGTTCCTTGAAGGAGACCTTGCCGAGCTCGAGCCGGCTCATCTTCGACTCGGAGGCCCGAATGGTGTATCCGGCCTCCGCGCGGGAGATGTCGCATTCCTCGCGGAGGCGGCGCAAGCGGGCACCCAGCATCATTCGCCGTGCGGTGGCGCTGCCCTGCACCTGCTCCGTCAATGAACTACCTCCAGTGCACAGTTTGTCACCGTGATGGGGTGGGGAACAGCTCGGATGGATGATGTCCCGCCGAGCAATGCGTCAGTTGTTGCAGAACGGGTACGGGCCACTACGAACCGTGGCGACCGAGCGGTGAGGGAGTGCCACTCCCGCCCGCCACCGAGCCACCAGGAACTGCGGACGCCGGCTATCGCGCCGGTTCATGATGCTTTGCGCGCCGTGAACAACAGGTACTCCCACTCCATGGCGCAGGAACTCACCGTGTGACGGTCGCCCACCTCAGCATCTCGCGCCGGGTCCCGACAGCGGTGACCGGTCACCGAGCAGGCCATGCACGTGGCCCTCGCGCCCCCACAGCGGAGGCGGCTGGACGCCGGCCGGCGGCGAAGGAGCGTACGGCCGCATCGTGGCGGACATCTGTCCGATGAAGCCCTTAGGGTCCAGCCGATCAGCGCGATGGTGCCCCCGGGCCGGCAGACCCGCACCTGCTGCTCTGGGACGTGCACCGCAACCTCGACCTCCATGCCATGCCCCCGGGCAGGACGGTGCTGAAGTTCGAGTTCACCAACGTGCCGGCCGCCACCGGCACTGGTGGATCGTGGCCAACCGCGGCGGGTCGACGTCTGCAGCGACGACCCGGGGTTCGACGTCCGGGTCACACCGGAGTCCCGGCTGCGGGCCATGACCATGGTGTGGCGCGGCGACCTGCCCTGGCGACAGGCGCTTCGGTCGGGGGAGGTGACCTTGCACGGGGATCCCCAGGCGTGCCGCGCCGTCACCCGCTGGGTCAAGCTCTCGCCCATGGCGGCGGTTCCGCGCTCGCAACGGCCGTGACGGTGCCCTCCCCTCGGCGCGTATGTATCAGCGCGAGCGTTCCGGCGCTCCTCCAGAGCATGACCACCGCTGCTCGCCAGGCCCTGGCGTACCCATCCGGCACGTCGAGCTCCGCCAGGCCGCTACACCGGTACGGAGTGTTCGCCGGACGGGTGCTGGACACCCGGCGCGAGGGCCCGCCGGACGACAGCCCGCACTATCAGGTGCGCCTCGTGGACGAGGCGGGGATGCAGGTCCGGGTGGCGGTCAACGTGCAGTCCCAGCTGCAACCGGCTGAGCTCCTCTACCTCGTCGAGGACGACTTCCGGCATCCGGTCACCAGCGCCTTGCCGGCAGCCGGGACGGGCTGGACGAGCCTGCCACCCGGGCCGGGCGGGGCGAACCTGGACTACATCCGGGGCAACCTGTTCGACCCGGCCGGTCTGCGGACCCTGCCGGCCGACGCGACCGGCGAGGACAACGACCTGGCCGACCTGTTCGATCACTATCTGCGCCGGGCCGCCGGCGACGTGGGCATCGCTGTCTACTCCATCGGAGAGCGCTGGGGGCCGGAGCCGTCGGCGGACAAGGTGTTCGGGTTCACCCCGGGCAACGGCATCCACGACATCCACATGAACCAGGGAAACAGCGGTGCCTTCGTGCGGGACGACGGGGTCTGGCAGGACGGCGGCCTGCTGATTCACCTGGGCGACGAGAACCGTTGGGTGGCATTGTTCCTCGCTTTCCAGAGCCAGTCCTGGCATACCGACGACGTCACGGGCCATGCACTGGACGACACGCCGCCGCGGCCCGCGCCCGGCACTGAGCCGGTCAAGGTGGTCGCGGCGTTGGTCAACCCGGTCGGACCGGCGCCGGAGGCCGAGACCGTCACCCTGCTCAACGCCTCGCCGTCCGCGGTCGACCTCACCGGCTGGACGATCGTCGACCGCAACCGGCAGAGCTGCCCGGTACCCCCGGGCGAGCTCGCCGCCGGCGCGCTCCTGGTGGTCTCACCGTCCGGGGAGGTGGCCCTGGGCAACAAGGGGGGCACGATCAGCCTGCTCGATGGAGCCGGGCTCAAGGTGCACGGGGTCTCCTACACCGCCGAGCAGGCTCGGCGCGAGGGGTGGACGCTCACCTTCTGAGCTGCGCTCCCGGGTCAGCCCTTGGTGGCCAGTGCGTCTCGGGCTTGCTCCAACGCCGCCCGCCGCTGCCGGGTCCGCTGGCGTCCGCGACGGACCGCGTACGGCACCACCCGGCCGAGCACCATCCCGGCCGCCAGAGTGAGCCCTAAGAAGATCCACAACGGAGCATTGAAGCTGAACCCCAGCCAATGCAGTCGGGCCGAGTCGCCGTTCTGGATGATCAGGAGCGCAGCGGCAACCGTCACCACCACACCTACGGTCAATCCGATCCGGAAAGAGTTACGCCGGGACAGCTGCTCGGCTCGCGTCAGCAGCTCGCGCGCGTCGAGCGTCTCGTCGTCGTTCTGGGGAGCAGCGGACTCAGGCGCACTGATGTCAGGGCCGTTCGGGGTGGCATCTGTGTCGGGTCTTGGCTCCACGGGGTTCAGTGACATGGCCACTCCCAACGCCGCAGGTAAGACCAGGATAGATGGCCGGTGATGCGTGCACCAGAGTGCGGGTGAGGTGCTCTGGGGCTAGCTTGCCGCGGTGCCGGGTGTCGGCGTCACAGCGTCCAGGAGGCTGGAGTACGAGGCGACGAGCTCGCCGCGCACCTGACGGATCCGTGGGTCGTCATGCCGGCAGCCCTCGGCTACCCATGCGTCGCAGACGCGCATGGCCAGGGCGCGGTGTCGGGCGGCGGCGTGGACGACGGGCGGGTCACGGTCGTAGACGTAGGCGTAGAGCCGGGTCAGGGCGGCGACGAGCGTGGTCTCGTCGTCCTCGGTGCGTTCACGTTGCAGGATCCGGTGCTCGTGCCACCAGCCGACTTCGAGGTGAGCGGCCTGAGAGGGGTCGATCGGGAGGGCGTGGACGCGGGAGACGAGGGCGTAGAAGCGGGCCATCAGGTCGCGTGCGGCGTCCGGGTCGTTGTCCGGGTAGGGCGCCCAGACCTGGTTGGCGCGCAGCACGTACCACGCGCCGAGCACGGTGGCCGGCCATGACATCCCGAAACCCTCCCGGACCATGCCGACGGCGGCACCCAGCACCTGGGGCCAGCGGCGCCGGTAGTAGCCCACCCAGGCGTCGCCTTCGTGGGCGGCCACCCGCACCGGGTCGAAGGTCCATGGGCTGGTCTTGGGGAGCATGGGCTCGCCTCCCGCTCGTGGTCCCTATCGCGCTGGGTCTGCTGGCATCATCGTGCCTGTTCCCGTGTGGCTGCCACACACGGGCGCCAAGGAGGTGCCGTGTCCGGTTCGGGTCCGAGCAGCCCCGGTGTGGACGGTGTCCTGGCCAGGATGCGACTCGTGCTGGAGCGCTTGGACGGCGAGGCGGATCCGCGCCGGTACTTCCTCGCCACGTACAGCCGCACGACCGCGGCCGTCGGGGAAGCGATCGTCGAGGCGCGGTTCGAGGATCCGGCCTGGGTCGACCGCTGGGACGTGGCCTTCGCCGACCTCTATCTCGAGGCCGCGGCCGCCTATGAGAGGAATCCGGCGAGGACGTCGCGCCCCTGGCGGGTGGCATTCGACGTGCCGCCGGACCGCCATCCGCTCCAGCACGTCCTGCTCGGGATCAACGCGCACGTGAACTACGACCTACCCCAGGCGCTGCTCGCCGTGATCGGGGACGAGGACTTCGCCCGGCCTCTCGTGATGGCGCGCCGACGGCGGGACCACGAGCGGATCGACGCCGTGCTGGCCTCGCGGGTCGCCGCCGAGGACGTGGCCCTGGCCGACGCTGCGGGATCGCAGGCCGCCTGGCGCCGCAGCCTGACCGACCGGGCGCTACAGCCGTTGAACCGATTGGCGAGCAAGCGGTTTCTGCGTGAAGCCCGGCAGAAGGTCTGGCACAACACCGAGCAGCTGCAGCGAGCCCGAGCTGCGGGCGACGACGTCTATCGGACCCGGCTCGCCGAGCTGGAGGTCCTCACCGCGGCGCGAGTCGCTGATCTGCTTGCGCCCGGCAACGTGTTGCTCAAGCTGGCCGTCGCCGGCTTCGGTGTCTCCCTTCCACCGCCGTAGGGTTCCGCGTCAGGTCACGCGCGGCGCGACGCGGGTGTGCTCGGGCGCCGGGTGCGCTCGGCGCGTCGCTTGATGCCGCGCAGCATGCCACCGGCCATGACGTAGTCGGCGGGGACGATCGCCGCTTGATAGGCCGCAGCGAACCACCACGGAGCGGCGCGCCCGCGCAGCCTCAGCTGCAGACGGGTCCGCCGGCTCGGTGCGGCGGTCAGGATCAGGCTCCACGTCCAGTCGATCTCCGCGCCGTAGCTCTCCCGCCGGCCCGGTGGGAGGTGGGTGGTGGAGTGCAGGACGAGCGCGTGCGGTGGGTCGGCCCGGTCGACGACGAGCCACGCCGTACCGGATGGGCCGTCCGGGACCACATCCCCGGGCCGCAGGTCGCGCACCAGCGCCGGGTCGAGGTGGTCGAGGCTGGGGCGGTTCTGCGGGAACAGCAGCCGGTCGACCCATCGCGGCGTGTACCACCCACCGAGGTGCCAGCCCATCTGCGTCAGCCAGGGCCAGACGTCCTGCGGCGGCACCCCGATGGTGATCGCGTGGTTGGTCACCAGCTGCGGGCGGGGTATCAGGGTGTCACCGGGCAACGCTGCCCGGCGTTCGTCGGCGGTGGAGCCGGCCCGGCGCCCCTGGAGCTGCAGCACCCCGTATCCGAGAAGGACCGCCACGCCGAGACGTCGCACCGTTCGGGCACGGGGCCGGGGCCGACGTCGATGAACCGGGGTTGTTGTCGTCACGGTGGCCTCCAGGTGGGAGGGGAGCGGCACGGCCACCGCCTTTCCACACCCAGCACAGCGCCTCGACACGGGAGCCAGACACGAAGGTCATCGGGTCGTTGTGCCCAGCGGGTGCCCGCTGGTTAGCGGGATGCGATGACCGAGGACTCGCGCCACGTCCACGCGAAGCAGACGACGAACGCGGTGCACGCGATCTCGATGGCGCTGAAGAAGGCGTAGTAGGCGGTCGGCGTCTCGATGAACAGCGACGAGACCTGAACGACCGTCATGATCGTGCCTGCGGCGATGTTGGCCCAGCGGTTGGCCCCGTAGTGCAGGATCCGCGACAGCAGGACCATGGCGATCGGGATCTCCATCAGGATGGCACCGCCGAGCAGGAAACCTTGGGTGATCTCCATGCCGCCGACGTTTCCGTCCAGGAACCCTTGCAGCGGCTCGGAGTCCATCAAGCCGAGGATGTCGCAGTAGAGATAGTTGAGCGTCGCGAACAGCCACAGAGTGGAGAGCATCACCCTTCCATCGCTGGTTCCCGCGACACTCCCGAGTGAAATCCCGCCTTTGCGCGTCGTGTCGACGTCCATCTTGACTCCGTTCGATGGTGGTGCGCTGTCATGTCAGCCGGACCCGAGGCTCAGCCGGACCCGAGGCAGGCAAGTTCGTGGCGAGAGCGAGCGCGTCGTCGGGGACGTTGACGGTCTTCACCAGAAGCCATCCGGTCAGCAGCAGCTCTGCGACTCCCCCGATGCCGAGCAGGTACGGCCCGACGGCTGCACCGAGCTCCGGAGCCAGGAACACGGCAAGCAGGTCCGCGAGATAGCCGAACCCGCCGATGATCAGCAGGACGCCCAGCAGTCGAGGGACGTATCGGGAGGTGACCAGCGGGTACCCCAGGGGCAGCAGCCACAGGCCCCAGAAGATCGCGGAAATGTAGTAGCCGTGGTCGTGCCGGTCGGCGAAGAGCATCGTCATGGCGTCGGACCCCGCCTCGCCGAACGCGCTCGTGTAGTCCTGCTCGGTCGCAATGGTCAGCGCGGTGAACTGGTTCAGCAGGTTCAGGCACCCGATCCCCACGGCGACCGCCACGAACGTGACCATGGCTGCGGCAGCGAACTGATGGACCTGTCTGAGTAGCAGGTAGAGAGCCATGCCCGCCAACAGCGTTGCGGACGCCTGGTTGTTGTCAGCCGTGGCCGCCGCGTCGCCCGACTCGACGATGCGGGAACGCACGACCATGGCGAAGGTTGCGCACGCGAACATGACGAGGTAGACGGTGCCGGCGATCCGTGCCAGGACCTTGGGTGACGTCGTCATCGGACCCTCCTGAGCCGCCGGGACGATCGGCGACGAGGGTATGAGCCAACGGCGGACGCCGGTTCAGGAGGCGTTCGACACGAACCCGCGACAGGTTGTCCCAGAGGGCTCGTCGCGTCGGCGCAGCCCCTCGTCGATCGGCGCCTTTCGATTCCTCAGGCAACGCCCCATGCCTCCTCGGGTCCTACGTCCCCGGCTTCGGCGAACCGGTTTGGAGCACACGGGCCGAGGGACCTCTGACCCTGGTCGCGGCGCCGCCCAACGACAGCATTGTGAACGCGTCGGTGCAGGCCGCGTGCGCCGAGCCGAGCAGCGCAAAGGAGGCTGTCAGGGCGACTCCGATCAGGCCCTGCTCAGTGAGACCGGGCTGCGCAGGAGGGCGACCAGACCATTCCCCGTGACGGGCAACGTCGGGACTCAGCGGACGTCCGAGCGATGCCAAGGGCCGGGCTCGGCATGCACCGTGGGAGCGTTGCCGAGCGGCCGGTGTCAACCCCAGGAGCGGCTGTGGCGTCCTCACATTGTCGATCCTCCGGCTGACGTGCCGGTGTCGGAAAGGACAAGAACGAGGGAGTCGTCATGAGGGCGTGGCGGAAGATCATGGCGGCGGGAACCGTCGCCGCATCAATGGCCATGGCGGGCTCGGTGGCGACGGGGTCTGCGTCTGCGGCAGAGCCGTATTGCGGGATCGCCTGGGGGTCGTTGCCGAAGCAGGCACCGCAGACTCCTCGCGTCCCCGGGACGGTCGTCGACGTCCGGGCCGGTCGGCACTCATGCTTCGACCGGCTGGTGGTAGACGTCGATGGACGTGCGTACGACTACTGGGTCCAGTACGTCGACCAGGTGCGGATTGATGGTTCTGGGACGGTCGTGCCGCTGGAGGGCGGGGCGAAGCTGCACGTCGGGGGCGGCGCCGGCGCTTTCGACATGAACGCGGACCCGACGTTCGCGCCGGCGGATGCGTCGCATGTGGTCGACGTCACCGGGTACCGCACGTTCCGCCAGGTCGCGTGGGCCGGGGCGATGGAGGGTCGCACCACCGTCGGTCTCGGCGTGCGGGCACGGCTCCCGTTCCGGGTCTTCGTGCTCGAGGGTCCCGGATCGGGATCGCGGCTCGTGGTCGACGTCGCGCACCGCTGGTAGTTCGCGGGCGTCCACAGCACAGTGCCGGCTTCTCCCGACTGACCGGGAGATGTCGGCACGGAGGAGGGAATCGTGATGAGGCAGTGGCGCACGAAGCTGGCGACGGTGACAGCCGTCGCGTCGATGGTGTTGTTGGGGTCGGTGGCGACGGGCCCGGCGTCCGTGGCGGCCCAGCCGTACTGCGGGATCACCTGGGGGTCGCTGCCGAAGCAGGGCTCGCCGGCTGGCTCCGGACCCGTCCCGACGGTGGCGGACGTCCGAGCCGGACGGCATACCTGCTACGACCGGCTCGTACTCGACATCGACGGGGGTGCCGGCCGGTACTGGGTGCGGTACGTGGACTACGTCGCGAGGGACGGCTCCGGGTTCATCGTGCCGCTCGAGGGCGGGGCGAAGCTGCAGGTCGTGGTCGGCGCGAGTGGCTATGACGAGAACTACCACCCGACGTACGCCCCGCCGAACTCGGCATGGCTGGCCGATGTGAGGGGGTTCCGCACGTTCCGTCAGGCCGCCTGGGGAGGCTCGTTCGAAGCCACCAGCACGGTCGGCGTGGGCGTGCGGGCCAGATTGCCGTTCCGGGTGTTCGTGCTGGACGGCCCCGGATCGGGATCACGCCTCGTGGTCGACGTCGCGCATCGGTGGTAATCCGCCCCTGCTACGTCTCCCTCACCGTGCCCGACTCGACGACGAAACGGCGGTCGAGGCGGACGGCGTCCAGGAGGCGCCGGTCATGTGAGACCAGCAGCAACGTTCCGGGGTAGGACTTCAGGGCCTGCTCCAGCTGTTCGATTCCGGGCAGGTCGAGGTGGTTGGTCGGCTCGTCGAGCACGAGCAGGTTGATCCCGCGGGCCTGCAGCAGGGCAAGGGCGGCGCGGGTGCGCTCACCGGGGGACAGGCTCGCGGCGGCCCGCAGCACGTGGTCGCCGCTGAGCCCGTACTTGGCGAGCAGGGTGCGCACCTGCGCCTGGGGCCAGTCGGGTACCTGGTCGCCGAAGGCGCGGGCCAGTGTGCCATCGCCGGTGAACAGCGACCGGGCCTGGTCGATCTCGCCGACAACGACGCCGGGGCCGAGTGCGGCTGAGCCCTCCTCGGGCCTGAGCCGGCCGAGGAGGACGGCCAGCAGTGTCGACTTGCCCGACCCGTTGGGCCCGGTCACGGCCACCCGGTCGGCCCAGTCGATCTGCAGGTCGACCGGCCCGAGGGTGAAGGATCCACGGCGGACGACGACGCTCCGAGCCGTGGCCACGACCGCCCCGGCGCGAGGCGCGACCGCGATCTCCATCTGTAGCCGCCACTCCTTGCGCGGCTCCTCCACCACGTCCAGCCGTTCGATCAGCCGCTCGGTCTGGCGCGCCTTGGCGGCCTGCTTCTCCGTCGCCTCAGCGCGGAACTTGCGCCCGATCTTGTCGTTGTCCTTGGCCTTGCGCCGGGCGTTCTTGACGCCTTTGTCCATCCACGCCCGTTGCGTGCGTGCCCGTTCGGTGAGTCCGGACCGCCGTTCGGCGTACTCCTCGTAGGCCTCGCGGGCGTGCCGGCGGGAGACCTCTCGTTCCTCGAGGTAGGCGGTGTAGCCGCCCCCGTACACCGAGACCCTCTGCTGGGCGAGGTCGAGCTCGACGACCTCGGTGACGGTGCGGGCGAGGAACTCCCGGTCGTGGCTGACCAGGACGACGCCGGGCCGCAGGTCGGTGACGAACCGTTCCAGCCGGTCCAGCCCGTCCAGGTCGAGGTCGTTCGTGGGCTCGTCGAGCAGGAAGACGTCGTAGCGCGACAGCAGCAGCGACGCCAGACTCGCCCGGGCCGCCTGGCCCCCGGACAGTGCCGTCATCGGCGTGGCCAGCTCAGCCCCGATGCCGAGGTCGCCGGCGACGACATCGGCACGTTCCTCCCAATCGGCCGAGCCCAGTGCGAGCCACCGATCCAGCGCAGCCGCGTACACGTCGTCCGGGACCAGATCGTCCACCCGCCGGCCCTCGACGAGCGCGGCGGCGGCCTCATCGAGGGCGGCCTGCGCGGCGGCGACACCGGTGCGCCGGCCCAGGAAGGCCAGCACACTCTCGCCGGGCACCCGGTCGGGCTCCTGCGGCAGGTAGCCGACGGTGGCGGTGACGGGGGCGAGGACGACCCGACCCGACTCCGCCGCCGCGAGCCCCGCGAGCAGCCGCAGCAGCGTCGACTTGCCGGCGCCGTTGGCGCCCACGAGGCCGATGACATCGCCGGGTCCGACCACAAGGTCGAGCGCGGAGAACAGCGTGCGGTCACCGTGAGCGGCGGCGAGACCCTTCGCGAGCAATGTGGCACCCATGACGAGGCGACGCTACAGCCGTCGTGCGCTGTGCGGTCTGGACGCCAGGGGCGACCGCTGACAGCGTGGCGGCATCGAATGGCTGTGACGGAGGTGTCGCCGTGTGGAGCAAGGTCCGCAGGCCGTTGCTGGTGTGGGTCGGCGTCGAGGCCGTCCTGTTCGTCGCCGGGCAGGTCGTCGCTCGACGGCTGGCTCAAGGGGACGAGGACAGCGACGAGTTCCGGGTGGCCGCCGTCGTGGGGGGCAAGCGGTTCCGCAGCAGAGCCCTCCGCCTGCGGGCGGGGTCTGTCCTGGCCTGGGTGGGCGGTGTCGAGCTCGACCTGCGCGCGGCCACGTTGGACGCCACCGGGGCCACCCTGGACGTGGCCGCGACCATGGGCGGGGTTCAGATCATGGTCCCGGCGGGTTGGGCCGTCGATGTGGACGAGCACGCGATGGCGGGCGGGGTCGAGGTTCGGGTGACCGGCCCCGACGACCTACCGGACGACGCCCCCACCCTGAACGTACGGGCGACAGCGCGGATGGGCGGCGTGCTGGTGACCACCGGCTCGGACGGCTGATCGCTACCGGGTTGGTCGTTTCTGTACGGATCCTTGGCGTCCTACCGAAGGTGACGGAAGGGCTCCGGCACATAGGTCGCGAGCCGGGTCCGCCAGGGGCCGCCGAGCCGTTCGGAGACGACCGGGTCGTCCTGGACCAGCCAAGCCAGATGGCGCAGCCCGTGTTCGAGGACCTGTCCGGTCGCGACGGACTGCGGGGCGGTCGTCGCGGTGTTGCGCGCCAGGTCGGAACGCACCACGGGCACCGACGGCATCGACACGACCTGCTCGGCAGGGATCACCGTGACGAAGCTGAGAACGACGGCGCCGCGACTGCGTCGCCACGACGTCGAGTGGACCACCACCGGCTCACCCAGCACCCGACGGACAGCGGCGGCGACGACGTCGAGCGGGTCCTCGTCGGAGCCCACCTCCAGGTACCACGCCTGCGGGCCGCAGGGTCCGGTCAGAGCGGGGACGTCCCCGTCGAGCCACAGCACGAAGACTTCGGCCTGCACCGGTCCCTCGACGTCGAACCCGGGGATCGGCCGACGGGTCACGGCGCCGGGGCCGCCCTGGGGCCTGGCGTCACCGGGACGGCGATGGCCAGGATCTGTTCCGGTGTGGCCTCCATGTTGTGCACGTCCCGGCCGTGCCGCTGCACCGCCGGGATGAGCTCCGCCTCCGGGCCGCGCATCTCCTCGCCGCACTGGCACCGGACGACCTTGATCGCTTCCATGCCAACCTCCTGGGGCGTCTGGGTCGACGTCTGCCGATCTGGTGACCGTAGCGCGCGGGCGTGGTCCCCATCCGACGTCACGGCGGTACCGGCATGCGAGTGCTGCCGAGGAACTGTGCGACCGCCGTCCAGAACCGATCGGGTTCCTCGATGAACGGGTAGTGGCCACTCTGATCGAACAGGACCAAGTGCGAGCTGCCGATCCCCTCGGCCAGTTGTCGCGAGCAGGCGACTGGGAACTGCGGGTCATGGACCCCGCACAGCACAAGCACCGGACGGACGATCTCACCGAGGCGGTCGGTGTAGTCGAGCTTGCGGGCGATGGTGTGCCAGTCGGCTCGACCCTCGCCGGGGCGCAGCCAGTCGGCCGCGGTGATGGGCCCTGGCTGGACGTGGACGCGGTCATAGAACGACCGACGCTCGATGTAGTTGTTGAGCAGCCGTTCGCTGCCGCGGCGGCGCAGGAGCAGGTGCAGGCCTCCTAGCACGGCAAGGCCGGTGTAGCCGCGGTGGGTGCGGTTCCACAACGCGTGCGGTGCCCGCATGTACGCCGGCCCTCCGGTGCCGGTACCCACCAGGACCAGGGCCCGGACGGGCGCGGGGCGGTCCAGGACGTAGGCCAGCAGGGTCAGCCCGCCCATGCTGTGGCCGAGGGCATCCACCGGCTCGACGATCCCGCACGCAGCGAGTGCCTCCTCGGTGCAGCCGTGCATCTCGGCCATCCCCAGGTGTGCCGGACGCGTCGAGTATCCGGAGGCGGGCGGGTCGAAGGTGACCACCGATCGTCCGAGCGCCACCAGCCCGTCGATCAGGGCATCGGCGCTGCGCAGCCCGGGCCGTTGGAACCGGTGGGGCCCGGGCATCAGCAGGACGGGCTCGCCCCGACCGACGTGGTAAACGGCCAGCCCGTCCTTGACGACGAACGGCTCCGAGGTCGTCATTGCAAGCTCCTCGTCCCGCTTCCTCCTCGTGGAGGGACGTCCTCGCAGTTCACCGACACCCACTTCAGTGACTCAGTGTGCGAACGAAGCGGTGAGCCGGACCGGGACCAAGGTGGCCGCGCCCTACTGGAGAGGGCGGACCTCGCGGAGGCGCCCGGCCGGTAGCCTGGCGCCGGTAGCCGCCCCTGCAGGACCCTCGGGAGACCCCCGCCCATGGCCTCGTCGCACGAGTACGAGCTGACCACCGTCGAGGGCGGCAACGCCCTATCGCCGTTCCGCGCCCGCGCCCTGCTCGACCGGCTGCGCGTGATCGCTCCGCAGGTCAGTGGGATCAGCGCTCGGTACGTCCACTGGGTCGCCGGCGAGCGCCCGCTCGATGTGCGGACCGCCGCGACCGTCACCCGGCTCCTCACCTACGGCGAGCCGTACGTGAGCCCGCAGCAGGACGGCGTCCCGGTCGCTCTGGTGGTGGTCGGCCCCCGGCTGGGCACGATCTCGCCGTGGGCCTCGAAGGCGACCGACGTCGCCCACAACTGTGGGATCGACGTCCACCGGGTGGAACGGGTGACGGAGTACCACCTGAGGCTCGCATCGTCGGATCCGCTCCCCGAGCACATCTGGGCCGCCTGCGCCGCGCTGCTGCACGACCGGATGACCGAGACGGCGCTGCCCGGCCGGGAGGCGGCGGCGGCGCTGTTCGTCGAGCGCGAGGCTGAGCCGATGCAGCACGTGGATGTGCTCGGTGCAGGTCGCCTCGCCCTGGAGAAGGCTGACGCCGCGTTCGGGCTGGCCCTGTCCGAGGACGAGATCGACTACCTGGTCGAGGCGTTCACCGCGCTGCGGCGCAACCCGACCGACGTCGAGCTGATGATGTTCGCTCAGGCGAACTCCGAGCACTGCCGGCACAAGATCTTCAACGCTGACTTCGTCGTGGACGGGCAGGCGCAGACGCGTTCGCTGTTCGGCATGATCCGGCACACCGAGCAGGTGGCGGGCCAGGGCACGATCGTGGCCTACACCGACAACGCCTCGATCATGCAGGGCCATACGGTGCAGCGGTGGCTGCCGCAGACCCCTGACCGGCCAAGCCGTTACACCGCCCGCCCGACGACCGCCCACGTGCTGATGAAGGTCGAGACGCACAACCACCCGACGGCGATCTCCCCGTTCCCAGGGGCCGCGACCGGGGCGGGTGGGGAGATCCGTGACGAGGGCGCGACCGGGCGCGGCTCGCAGCCCAAGGCGGGCTTGACGGGGTTCGTGGTCTCGAACCTCCATCTTCCGGGCACCGAGGAGCCCTGGGAGCGCGAGAAGTACGGTGCTCCGGCTCATCTCGCGAGACCGTTGGAGATCATGACTGCAGGTCCGATCGGGGCGGCCGCGTTCAACAACGAGTTCGGCCGGCCGGCCCTGGGCGGGTTCTTCCGGGTCTACGAGCAGACGGTGGACGGCGTCCGGCGCGGCTACCACAAACCGATCATGAGTGCCGGTGGGCTGGGCAGCATCGACGCCGACCAGACCCGTAAGGTCTCCTTTCCCGCAGGGACTCTGCTGGTCCAGCTCGGCGGGCCCGGGATGCGGATCGGCATGGGTGGCGGGGCAGCGTCTTCCATGGCGGCGGGGGTGAACGCCGCCGATCTTGACTTCGACTCGGTGCAGCGGGGCAACCCCGAGATCCAGCGTCGGGCCCAGGAGGTGATCACCGGTTGCTGGAGCCTGGGCGCGGACAACCCGATCCTGGCTGTGCACGACGTCGGCGCCGGTGGGCTGTCGAACGCCTTCCCCGAGCTGGTGGACGGCGCGGGGCTGGGGGCGCGGTTCGACCTCTCCGCAGTGCCGCTGGAGGAGTCGGGCCTCGCGCCCAAGGAGGTCTGGTGCAACGAGAGCCAGGAGCGGTATGTGATCGCGCTGGCCGCCGACTCACTGCCGGCGTTCGCCGCGTTGTGCGAGCGGGAGCGCTGCCCGTTCGCCGTGGTCGGCGTGGCTCGGGACGACGGCCGGCTCGTGCTGGCTCCGGGGCCGGAGGACGTGCCGACAGACGACAGGCCGATCGACATGCCGATGGCGGTGCTGCTCGGCAAGCCGCCCCGGATGCGGCGGGACGTCGTCCGCGTGGCCCGGCGCGGAGAGGGCCTCGAGCTCGCCGGGCTCGATCTTCGCGAGGCGGCGTACGCGGTGTTGCGGCACCCGAGCGTGGCGAGCAAGCGGTTCCTGATCACGATCGGCGACCGAACGGTGGGCGGGCTGTCGCACCGCGACCAGATGGTCGGTCCGTGGCAGGTGCCGGTGGCCGACGTCGCGGTCACCCTGGCCGATCACAGCTCCTTCGCCGGCGAGGCCATGGCCTCGGGGGAGCGGATGCCGATCGCGGCCGTCGACGCCCCGGCCTCGGGTCGAATGGCCGTCGGGGAGGCGATCACCAACCTGCTGGCGGCGCAGATCACGTTGCGCGGGGTCAAGCTGTCGTGCAACTGGATGGCCGCCTGCGGCGAGCCGGGTGAAGATGCGGCGCTGTACGACACGGTGCACGCCGTGGCGATGGAACTGTGCCCGGCGCTGGGGGTTTCGGTGCCGGTCGGCAAGGACTCGCTGTCGATGCGGACCCGTTGGGTCGAGCCCGAATCGGGTGCGAACCGGCAGGTGACCTCGCCGGTCTCGCTGGTGGTCTCGGCGTTCGCGGCGCTGGACGACGTGCGGGACACGATGACCGCGCAGCTGCGTGGAACCGACTCTGCGCCGAGCATTCTGGTGCTGGTTGACCTGGGGGGCTCCAAGGACCGGCTCGGTGGCTCGATCCTCGCCCAGACCCGGGGCCGCTTCGGCGGACAGGTGCCCGACCTGGACGACCCTTCCCGGCTGGTCGCGCTGGTGGACGCGGTGAACGACCTGCGTGCCGCGGGGCTGGTCTCGGCCTACCACGACCGGTCGGACGGCGGCGTGTGGGCCGCCGCCTGTGAGATGGCCTTCGCCGGCGGATGCGGCCTCGAGCTGAGCGTGGATTCGGTCGCGTCTCTGTTCGCCGAGGAGCTCGGTGTGCTGCTCGAGGTGCCGGCGAACCGGGTCGGCGAGGTGGAGGCCGTACTCGCCAGGAACGGGATCGGTGACCTGAGCCACCTGGTCGGCCACGTGAGAACCGAACGGCGGGTGCGCGTCTCGATCGCGGACGTCCCCGTGCTGGATGAGGCGGTCCGTGATCTGGCTCAGGCCTGGGACGAGGTGTCCTGGCGGATCTGCCGGCTGCGGGACAACCCCGGCTGCGCGGACGCCGAGCACGCCGCGGTCGGGGCGGACGACGATCCCGGCCTGGTGGTAGCGGCCACCTTCGACCCGACGGACGACGTCGCCGCGCCCTACGTCACGCGGGGGGTACGGCCCATGGTCGCCATCCTGCGCGAGCAGGGCGTGAACTCCCACGTCGAGACCGCGTTCGCCTTCGACCGGGCGGGGTTCGACACCTACGACGTGCACATGACCGACCTCCAGTCCGGACGGTTCGACCTCACCGACGTGGTCGGGCTGGTCGCCTGCGGCGGGTTCTCCTACGGCGACACCCTCGGTGCCGGGGAGGGCTGGGCCCGGTCGGTGCTGTTCAGCCCGGCGCTGACCGAGATGTTCTCGGCGTTCTTCGGTCGCGGGGATACGTTCGGCCTGGGCATCTGCAACGGCTGCCAGATGTTCGCGGCACTCGCCGACCTGATCCCGGGAGCCGAGGCCTGGCCGCGGTTCACCCGGAATCTCTCCGAGCAGTACGAGGCCCGGCTGACCCTAGTGGAGGTGCTCGACTCACCGTCTCTGTTCACTGCGGGGATGGCGGGGTCGCTGATCCCGATCGCGGTGGCCCACGGCGAGGGGTTCGCGAACTTCGATGCCCGGGGGGACGCCGCCGCGGTGCACCGGGTCGCTCGCTTCGCCGACCACCGCGGCGGGGCGGCGACGTCCTACCCGTTCAACCCCAACGGCTCCCCGGAGGGGCTGACCGCAGTGACCACCTCCGACGGCCGGTTCACCGCGATGATGCCGCACCCCGAGCGGGTCGCCCGCAACGCGCAGATGTCGTGGACACCGCGACCATCGGTCGCCGAGAGCCCCTGGCTGCGGATGTTCCGCAACGCCCGTGCTTTCGTCGGGTGAGGCAGTCGTCTTCCTCTCGCGACAGTCCTCGATGAGGCGCCCTACCTCCTCGTCGATGATTCCCACCATGGGTCGTGGTTCGAGGCGTTGGACCCGGGTCATGGCGCTCGAGGGCGGAGGAGGGTGACGGTGTGGTGGCCAGTGAGCGTCGGAGGATCCGGTGAGCATCGCCCAGACACTCGCCGTCGAAGGGCTGCGGGTGGGGGATGTGCTCGGGTCGTTCGACGGTCCCGTCGGCGCGTACGTGCATGTTCCGTTCTGCGAGTGGATCTGCCCGTTCTGCCCGTACAACAAGGTCCGTGCACAGCCCGAGCTGGCCCGAAGGTACTTCGCGGCACTGCGCCGGGAAATCGACGGCTACGTCGCGGAGTCCGAAGCCCGTGGGAGTGAGCCGTTCACGTCCTTGTACATCGGTGGGGGAACACCCACGCTCTACCCGGACGAGCTCGCCGAAGTGATCGCACGGATCCCGGTGACGGGGGAGAGGGCGGTGGAGGTCCTGCCGACCCACGGCACGCCGCAACGGCTGGACCGGCTGGCGGGAATGGGGATCACGGCGGTCAGCATCGGGGCCCAGTCCTTCCGCGACCCGGTGCTGCAGCACCTGCACCGCCCGCACGATGCGGCCGCGAGCCGCGCCGCCGTCGAGAACGCGCTGGGGCGGTTCGGCTGCGTGGACGTCGACCTCATCGTCGACGTGGCCTGGGAGGACCGGAGGTTCCCCGGGGCGTTCCTGGACGACGTCGGTACCTGCTTCGCCCTGGGTGTGGACCAGGTCTCGACCTATCCGTTGATGCGGTTCGGGTACACCCCGTTCGGCAAGGCCCCCCACCTGCGCCGCCGTGAGCACGCTGTCCTGGCCGAGGTGACCGACCTGGCGCGGTCGATGGGGTACGAGCGGCGCTCGGTGTGGACGTTCAACCGCCGCGGCTCGCCGCCCTACACCTCGATCACCCGGCGAAGGTTCCTCGGGATGGGCGCCGGGAGCTCCTCGTTCGCCGGGCGCGACTTCTACGTCAACCACTTCGGGGTCACCGCCTATGCCGAGGCCGTGGAGGCCGGCCGGCTGCCCATCGCGCGGTGGCTGCACCTGGGCCGTTGGTGCGGAGCCGCCTACGACGGTTTCTGGCAGGCCTACGCAGGCGGCATCGACGGTGCCGCCCTGGCCGACTCCTACGGCCGCGCCGTCGCCGCCACGGCACGAGCAGGCCTCGCCCCTCTCGTGGCCCTCGGCCTCCTGCGGCGCGTCCCACACGGCTACCGCCTCACCCCGCGGGGTTTCGACGCCTACCACGACCTGGAGCGGCTGGTGACCTACCAGCTCATCGAGCCGCTGTGGGCCGAGATGCTCACCGAGCACGCCACCGACGGCGAATGCGCCGCCTGGGCTACCCCGCAACGGGCACGGGCCGGACGGGTCTGGTCGTTGACCAGCCGCTTGCTCGAGGTCTCGCCAAAGGCAGACGGCTGCTCGAGGGCAGCCACCAGTGGTCGCTCAGGAGGCGACGGGACGAGCGTCGGCTAACCTCTGGCCGTGACGGACACCCTGGGGATCGCACTCATCGGAACGAAGTTCATGGGCAGGGCGCACTCGAACGCCTGGCATCAGGTGACCCGGTTCTTCGATACGCCGCTGGAGCCGGTGCTGCGCACCGTCGTGGCGCGCGACCGAGCGGCCGTCGAGGAGTTCGCCCAGCGCTGGGACTGGCAGCAAGGCTCGACTGACCTGACTGCCGCGCTGGCCGACCCGTTGGTGGGCCTGGTCGACGTCTGCACGCCGAACGACGTCCACCGCGAGCAGGCGGTCGCCGCACTCGAGGCCGGCAAGCACGTGGCGTGCGAGAAGCCCCTGGCCGGCACGCTGGCCGATGCCCGCCTAATGACGAACGCCGCGGCGCAGGCCGACGGGCGGACGTTCGTGTGGTTCAGCTATCGCCGGGTTCCGGCGATCGCGCTCGCCCGGATGCTGGTCCGTCAGGGGCGGATCGGCGAGGTCCGGCATGTGCGGGCGGTGTACGCCCAGCAGTGGGGCGGTCCGGCGACGCCGGCGGTCTGGAGGTTCGACGGCGCTATCGCCGGGTCCGGGGCGCACGGTGACCTCAACGCCCACATCGTCGATGCCGTCCGGTTCGTGACGGGCGAGGAGATCACCGAGGTGAGCGGCTCGATCACCAAGACGTTCGTGCCGAGCCACACCGTCGACGATGCAGTGCTCTTCCTCGCCAGGCTGTCCGGTGGCGGCATCGCGACGTTCGAGGCGACCCGTCTGGCCACCGGGTACCACAACCACCACGGCTTCGAGATCCACGGCGAGCGCGGCGCGTTGCGCTTCTGGTTCGACGACATGGGTTGCCTGGACTACTTCGACGCGACCGCCGAGCCGCTCGTGCGCGGCTGGACCCGCATCGAGGTCTCGGACGGCGACGCCGGACACCCATGGGTCGGGTCGTGGTGGCCGCCCGGCCACCCGATCGGCTACGAGCACACGTTCACCCACCAGGCCGCCGACATCCTCACCGTGCTCGGCGGTCTCGAGCCGGTGGCCCCGATGCCGGACTTCGCCGAGGCACTCGTGGTCCAAGCGGTGCTCGAGGCGGCACTGGAGTCCGCTCGGCGCGGTGCGCCTGTCGAGGTGAGGGAGGTGCTCGATCAGTAGCCCGAGCCACTCGCGTTCGCCTGGCGGGTGCCTGAGGTTGCGTCGGGTTCGCCCCCGCTGACGGTGCCGAATCCCACGCAACCTCCCGATCCGGCTTCGGGTTCTTGCTCCGTCGCAGTCCGAGGCAGACTGTCCGCGTGCGGATCTGCCTGATCGGCTATGGCTCCCGCGGTGACGTCGGGCCGATGCTCGCCCTGGGCCGCGGGCTGCGCGACGCCGGCCACGAGGTAGCCGTGGCCGCCGCCGGTGACCTCACCCCGGTGATCACCGCAGCCGGGCTGGACCCCGAGCCCTTCGACATCGACGTCCACGAGGCCAGCCAGACTGACCTGGGACTGCGCTGGCTTGAAGGAAGCAGTGTCGGCCTGCGGGAGGAGGGTCGGCTGATGAGCGAGGTCGCCCGCCAGTCCGCCCCGGTCGTCGCCGACACCCTGGTCCGGATCGCCGATCACTACGAGGGGGTTGTCTCCGGCCTGCTGACCCTCGACCCGATGCTGTCGGTGGCGGCGGCACGCGGGCAGCGGCATGCCACCGCCGCTCTGGCACCGAGCCCGAGCCACCCCACCCGGGTCGGCGGGGCAACAATGTTTGCTCTGAAGCCGGACGCCGTCTCGGTGCTCAACCTGATCGGCGGCAACCTGGCCGACCTCGGCGGCCATCGGGCGCTGCGGCCGGTCGGGGGACCTCACCCGGCGCCGGCTCGGCCCACCCCGGCAGGGGTTCCCCCGCTACGTGAGGCGAGCTCGCCGCACCCTGGAGCTGCTCGCGTCCAGCCCGCACGTCGTTCCGTCGCCTGGCGACCCGCGGACCGTCACCACCGGCTACTGGGTCGAGGCTGCCGACCCCCACTACGTCGCGCCACCCGGGCTGGCTGCCTTCCTCAATGACGGCGACCCGCCGGTCTACCTGGGGTTCGGCAGCATGCCGACCGCGGACCCGGCCGCCCTGTTCGCCACGATGACCGGGGCCCTGGCGGACGCAGGGCGGCGCGGTGTCGTTCACGGCTCGTGGGGCGGGTGGCAGCCCGACCAGGTCCCGCACGGCGTGCTGCTGCTGGACGGCGCTCCGCACGACTGGCTGTTCCCGCGCACGGCCGGCGTGGTCCACCACGGCGGGGCCGGCACGACCGGTTCCGCGGTTCGCGCCGGCGTTCCGCAGCTCGCCGTACCGCATATGGGCGACCAGCCCTACTGGGGACGACGGATCGCCGCGCTGGGTCTCGGACCGGCCCCGATCCGGCGCCACCTGCTGCGGGTGGGCAACCTGTCGGCGGCGCTCACCCAGCTGACCACGGACGGCGCGTTCGCCGAGCGGTCGGCGCGGCTCGCCGAGGCGGTGCGGGGCGAGGATGGCGTTGCGCGCGCCGTGGAGACCCTCACCGCGCGGTGGGGCCTGGGCTAGCGCTAGCGGCACTGGGGAAAGACCTGAACCGGCGGGAACTGGCTTGCGATCGAGACGGCCCAGCGTCGATTCCATCCCGGCTACGAGCTGCGCGAGGTCGACACGCACGACTTCGCACAACTGGACGCCCTTGATCACGACTCGTGACTGCGTCCGGTGAAGCAACAGAAGTGGCCCACGAGTGTCTCGGAAGCCAGGCATGATCCGGGGGCGGCCGAGAGAACAGAGTCCGGTTGCCCAGACAATCGCACCACATGATCACGAAGTGTCGCTGGAGTACCAGTGTGGTCGGGGTGCGTGTCGTCGCAGGGTGTTCTGTGACATCGCAGCGGCATGGGATTGGCCACAGAATTTGTTGTGCTGCAACGGGTTCCAGGGCCGGGTCCGGGGTCTGGACTGTCGGTGGGGGCCCGTAGCGTTCACGGCATGGACCGGCAGGCGGCGGGTGAGGCGGACGGCGGAACGCCGCCGGGGTCGGTCGTGGCGGCGGTGTTGGCTCGGATCGACGCCGAGATCACCGGGTTGCAGGCCGCGCCGCTGCTGGCCCATTGCGATGGGCAGGCCCGTGACGTGGTGGCGCAGGTGAGCCGGCTGCGGTCGCGGTTGGATGCGGCCTACCTGCACGCCCTCGCCGACCTGGATCGCCGTCCCGGGGCCGTGCCCGGCGCGGCCGCGGGCCGGGTCGCGGCGACGTTCCTGGTCCACGCCGTCAACGTGGCGCCGGGCCGGGCCGGGCAGGACGTGCGGGCCGCCCGGGCCCTCGACCCCGACGGCGCGGGGATCACGCCCGACGCTGCCGCCGAGGGCGCCGACCCGGCGCACTCGACGGCGATGCCGCACCTGGCCACCGCCCTGGCGCAGGGCGCGATCAGCCTGGCCCACGTCGACGTCGCGGTGCGGTGCCTGCGCGCCGTGCCCACGCACCTGCTGCACGCCGTCGGCGACGACGGGGTCAGGGGCGCCGCCCGCGTCGATGCGTTCATGACCGAGCAGGCCCGGATCGTCTCCCCGGACACGCTGCGCCGCATCGGCGCGCAGCTGGTGGCCACCCTCGATCCCGACGGTGAGGACTCCTACGACCCGAACGCCGTCCAGCGGCGCCGCCTGGACTACTCCACCGACGCCACCGGCATGCTCGTCGGGTCGTTCGCGCTCGATCCCGTCGCCGGCGCCCGCCTCCGCACCGTGATCGAGGCCCTGGTCAAGACGCAGACGCCCGATCCCGACCAGGCGGTCGGCGAGGCCGCCCCCGGCCATGACCAACCCGAGCTGCCGGTACGAGACGAGCGCAGCGCGTCCCAACGCCGGGCCGATGCCCTGCACCAGCTCTGCCACAACGCCCTGAACCCCACCGGCGGTGAGCGGCCCGCGACGGCCACCACCCAGGTCATCGTGGTCGCCACCCCCGAGCAGGTCGCCGACGCCATGACCGCCACCGGTCCGGACCAGCGCGCCGACGCCGCTGACCCGTCCGACGCCCGCCCCGCCGACCCGAACCCACCCGGCCTGGCGACCGATGGCGCCAACGGCCCGCTCGACCCGGCCACCCTCGCCGCGCTGCTCTGCACCGCCGTCCTGACCGGCATCCTCGCCGACCCCGATGGGCCCGTCCTGGCCCACGGCCGCACCCGCCGCCTCGCCACCGCGGCGCAGGTCCGCGCGCTGACCGCCCGTGACCGTGGTTGCGTCGTGCCCGGCTGCACCCTGCCCCCCGGACGCTGCCAGGCCCACCACATCACCTGGTGGCGGCACGGCGGAGCAACCGACCTGGACAACCTCGTCCTGCTCTGCACCCGCCACCACACCGCCGTCCACACCGGCCACTGGCGCCTGGCCGTCATCGACGGCGTGCCCTACGTCATCCCCCCACCCTGGATCGACCCCACCGCAACCCCACGCCGCAACACGATGCCCACCGCCGAACACCAGGCCCGCACCCTCGGACAACGACTGCGAAGACGCCACCACCATCGCGACCAGTCCCAGCCCGCGCTCGAACTCGGGCTCGGACCCCCGGACGACGACCCGCCCCACGGCGCCGACCCACCCCCACCCCCAGCAGCACCGCTCGACGGGTCGAGCTGAAGAACACGCCGCCGTCAGGGGCAGACCAACCAGCCTGTGTGGCTGGGTGGGTTCGACGGCCCATACGTTCTAGCTCGCGGCCCCTGGGCCCGGCTGTCGACCGACGACCGGCTGTCCCGGCCGGCCGGCAGCCGGCTCCGCGGCCGCCAGCGCCGCCGCCCGTTCGCCGTCCTGCGCCATGTCGCGGTAGTGCACTTTGGTGAAGCTGCCGTTGTGCGAGATCACTCGAGCGGGGACTCCGAGCACCCCCCCGCAGGGCGGGACGTCGCGGAGCACAACGCTGTTGGCGCCGACCACGGCGTCGGACCCGACGTCGATCCGGCCTGCGATCACCGCTCCGGGACCCACCCAGACCCGATCCCCGAGGACCGGTATGTCCAAACCTCCCGGGTCGGCCCCTTGCTCCCCGCGACCCAGAGTCGCCCCCTGAGAGATCGTGCAATGCCGGCCGATCCGAACGGGGCCGATCACGATGTAGCCCTCGTGCGGGAAGAACAGCCCCGGACCGATGTGGGCCAGGGGGTCGATCTGGATCCCGCTCGCGTTCCGGACGATTCGCTGCACGACGAGGCACAGGCCCGCGAGCACGTGGCGGGGGATCCGAGAGCGCACCCGGGTCAGCGTGAAATGGAACAGGCGGTGGTTCACGATCGCCCAGACCCGTGGAGACAGCGTCAGGCGGGGCATGGCGCTGGTCCGCTGCTGACCGTCACGCTCGAAGGCGACCACGTAGCGATCGACGTCCTGACGGATCGTCCCGATGAGTCCTGCACCCTCACACACGCACAGGGGCGACACAGCTGCCTGCTTCACGACGCCGCGGTCCGGTCGATCTCGGGGATCGCCTCGACCAGGTCCGGTGCCGCGTGGAGGTAGCGCGTCGTTCGCCGTTTCTGGTCGATGTCGCGAAAGACCCGCTCGACCTGCCCCTCGGTGAGTCCCGTCGCGGCCGCCACCTCCGCGGCCGGGACGCCGTGGTTCTTTCCGTAGAGGCAGAGATCCATCCGCCAATGCGGCAAGGAGAAGTAGAACTCCTCCTGCGACTGCGGCAGTGTGTAGGTGTCGGTGGTCGAGGGGCGCGACCGGATGGGTTCGGGAACGCCGAGGTGCTCGGCCAGCATGTACACCTGTGACTTGTAGAGATGGGCGATCGGCTTGACGTCCGCCGCGCCGTCTCCGAGCTTGACGAAGAAGCCCTGGTCGTACTCGAGCCGGTTCGGCGTCCCCGACACGACGTAGTTGAGCCGGTCCGCGTGGTAGTACTCCAGCATCTTGCGCACTCGCTGCTTGAAGTTCGTCGCGGCGACGATGCCGAGGTAGGCGCCGTGGGTGAGGCGGTGCGTGGTCTGGGTGCCATCGGGCGCCATGACCACGACCGAGTAGACGCGAAGACCGTCGGAGCCGTCGACGGCCGGCAGCACGATCTTCGACCGCCAGCCGGGCCCGTACTCGGGGCAGACCAGGCGGATCGCCTCGTCCCGGCGCTGGTAGCACCCCGCCGCGTCCAGCATCCCGGTGATGTCGTCCAGCTGGGACTCGATGCCCAGGGAGTCGGCCAGCAGACGACTCAACCCAACCGTCTCCGCAGAGGACTCCTGCTCCGGCAGGTGCAGTCCGAACACTCGCTTCGATCCGAGGGCCGCCACGCACAGGGCCGCCACGACGCTGGAGTCGATGCCACCGGACAGCGCGACGACGACGCCACGGCGGCGCGTGCGGGCCACGGCGTCGGTCAGCGCAGCCGTGATCCGCTTCGTTTCCTGCTCCGCATCGATGCGCAGGCTGCCCGGCCCGAACTGCGAGGTCCACGTCGTCGTCATTGCACACTCCTGTCGTCGAGAACCGGCCTGTCGAGCACTAGATCGACGGCGACGGACGGCGTTCCCGAGGGGAGGGCATCCCATCCGCCGTCGCCGGAGATGAAGCTGTCGTGAACGAGCTGTGTCGAGATGACCGCCAGGACCCGCATGTTGTCCGTGTTGCTCATCCGCTCGCCGCCCGTTCGCGAGCACTTCGTCACCAGGGCGCGGACGAGCGAAGGGTCGAAGACCCCAGCGGCCCGGACGGCGCCGGGCGAGGTCACGTCCTCGAGCCACTCCGGCCGGCCGTCGAAGAAGAAGCTCGCCGCGTCGGGCGAGCGGTAGGGCTGCTTGGGGCGGTGCAGGATCTCGGCCGGCACGAGATCGGCGAATGCGCGCTTGAGGATGTGCTTCTCCTCCAGCCCGAACAGCTTCTGCCACGCGGGCAGAGCGTTCGCCAGCTCGACGACGCCGGCGTCGAGGAACGGGAACCTGCCCTCAACGCCGTTGGCCATCAGCATCCGGTCACCTTGGGAGGAGAGGATGTACCCGGTCAGCAGCGTGGTCATCTCCAACCACTGCCCGCGACTGAGTGGGTCCCAGCCGGAGCTGTCCGACGGCATCTGCTGGACGACGTCCACCCTGTCCGAGCGGTCGATGCCGTCCCTCATGTCGGCGCAGAGCAGGCGCTTGAGGACTGCCGTCGAGTCCCACCGGGGGCGGTGCGAGAGCGCGGGGTCACCGGCGTCCAGGTTCCGGCCGAAGAAGGTGCGGGCGAAGGCCGGCGCCGTGCCGGGTGAGCGTGCCATCCAGGGATAGAGCAGCGTGGCCGCCCGGTGCCGCGTCGTCGACTCGGGGTCGCGGGACCAGAACTGTCGGACCCGCGCCTCACGGAAGAGGTCGTAGCCGGCCAGCAGCTCGTCCGCCCCCTCACCGGTGACCACGACCTTGTAGCCGCTGTCGGAGACGAGCTTGGACAGCAGGAACAGCGGTGCCGGGGCAGCCCGCAGGATGGGCGTCTCGGTGTGGCGAACGACCTGAGGGAACACGGCGGCGACGTCCGACGGCGTGACCACGACATCGCGGTGACGACTGCCCAGAGCCGCCGCCATCTCCTTCTGGTACCGGCCCTCGTCGTACTCGGGGTCGGAGAACCGCAGAGAGAACGTGTCCAGGGGAACGTCGGTGTACTCGGCGATCGCGGCGGCGGTGACCGCCGAGTCGATGCCACCTGACAGGTAGGCACCGACCGGCACATCGCTGCGCCGGAATCGCAACCGGGTGGCCTCCACCAGGCGTTCCCGCAGGGCGCGCGTGTTCTCCTCGATGTCCTGCACGCCCTCCCGCCCCCGGTCGGAGAAGCTGATCGACCAGTACGGTGCCGTACGAAAGCCGTGGGAGTCGAGGACGGCGACATGGCCGGGTTCGAGCTGCTCCACCCCATGGAAGACGGTCCGAGGTGCCAGAGGCGCCCAGTAGGTGAAGGTCTGGTCGAGGCCGGCCGGGTCGAACGCCCGGTCAATCTGTGGGTCGGCGAACAGCGCCTTCACCTCGGACGCGAAGAGGAAGCGCCGACTCCGGCGCGCGTAGAAGAGCGGTCGCACGCCCATCCGATCGCGAGAGAGTACGAGCCGCCGCGCGAGCCGGTCCCACACTGCCAGCGCCCACTGGCCGTTGAACCGGGAGAAGCAGGCCCTCCCCCATTGTTCCCAGGCGTGCACGACCACCTCGGTGTCGGACTGCGTGCGGAAGACGTGGCCGTGCCGCCGCAGCTCCTCGCGCAGCTCGACGTAGTTGAAGATCTCGCCGTTGAACGTCACCCAGAGCGTGCCGTCCTCGTTGCCCATCGGCTGGGCGCCGCCGCAGGTGTCGATGATGGACAGGCGCGTGTGCCCCAGGGCGGCGTGGTGGTCGCGGTAGTAGCCGTGGCCGTCCGGTCCCCGGTGTCCCAGCCGTGCCGTCATACGGCCAAGGAGGTTCAGGTCCGGCGGGGCGTCAACGCTCACGATGCCGCAGATGCCACACATCAGGCCACGCTCCGACCACGGATGAGGCTGGCCGGGTCGTCGAGGAGGGTCGGGTCGTCGAGGTCCTCGTCCGTCAGCGCGATACCGAGCGCGTCCTCGAGCGCCATCGCGACCCGCAGGGCAGCCAGGTGCGGATCGGCGTCCCGCGGGGGCAGTCGGCCCAGCTCCCGCAGCACCTGGTCGGTCCGATCGGCGGCCACGTCAGGTCCTCACGACAGCGCCGGCCGGCTCCGGGGACGGCTGAACGCTCACGATCACCGTCGCGGTCGCGTAGTCGTCGCAATGAGACAGTGACACACCGATCTCCTGGGCGCCGATGTCGGCCGCGGCGTCGGCGGTCGGGCCGCAGAGCCGAACCGAGGGGGCACCCTGATCGTCGTGAACGATCTCGATGGATCGCCAGGGCAGCGGGCCGTCCCAGCGGGTGGCGAGTGCCTTCACCACGGCTTCCTTCGCGGCGAACCGTGCCGCAAGGTGCCGGCCCGGAACCGCCTTCGACATGCAGTAGGCGATCTCCGCGGACGTGAACCACCGCTCGAGGCAGGCCGTCCCGCCGTCATCGAGGAGCCTGGTGATCCGGGCCACCGACACGATGTCGGTTCCCACGCGCCCGCACACCCGCTACCCGCTCGTGGCCAGGGCGACGGAACGCAGCCATGCCGCGGCGACCTGCCGGGACCCTTCCGGAGTGAGATGCCCCAGGTCCGAGGCGTACCCGTCGTGGAGGCTGAAGTAGTCGTCGCCCTCGACGCTGCCGCGGACCCGCAAACCGTCGGGGGCCGTGGATTCGGCGGCCGCCAGGTCGAACCGGCACGCATCGGCGAACGCCCGCCGCACCATAGTGTTAAGTCGCTCACGCCGGGCGTTCTCGGCCGGACCGAACCGGTCGCTACCGGTGATCAGTCCCCTGATCCTTGTGCGCAGGCTGGGCTCGGTGGTGAGCGGGACCGTCACCGCGACGAAGCTGACGTCCGGATAGTCCTGTTGCAGAGCCGTCAGGGTGTCCTGGTAGGCGGTGAAGAGCTCCTCGACGTCGGTGTCGGCGCGGATGTCGATATAGCAGAGCTTCATCATGGCGACGTCGACCTGCTCGGCCATGCCGCCGCGCATGATCGAGTCGAAATCCGCGATCTTGACCAGGGGCTTCTCGTTCTCGCCGATGAGGGCGTGGACGATCGCTCCGCCAGGACCGGGTGGGCCAGTGCGGCTCTCGACCGTGGGTGGCGGCTCCATCGCGTGGGCGGCGAAGACGGCTGGGACGCCGTCCAGGACGTTCGCGCCGACCGATTGATGTCCGAAGAAGATCCTGGTCCGCGCTACCCGCTCCAGGTCCCGCACCCCGGTCATCCCCGAACCGCCGGCTCCCGCAGCCGCGCTTTGACGATCTTCCCGCTGGCGTTCATGGGCATGGAGTCAACGAACACCACCGACCGGGGCACCTCGTGCCGAGGCAGGTGCTGTCGGCAGACAGCCAGGACGTCCGCTTCAGCGAGTGAGGATCCAGGACGACGAACCAGGAAAAGGGTGACGGCCTCTCCCGCCTCGACGTCCGGCAGACCGATCGCGGCGGCGTGGACGACGTCCGGCAGGCGCAGAGCGCACGCCTCCACCTGCTGACTGGAGATCCTGTAGCCCCACGACTTGATGAAGTCGTCTCGACGGTCGACCACGTAGATGTCGCCGTCGGTGTCCACGATCGCCAGGTCTCCGGTTCGCAGGCCGTACTCGGTGAACTTGGACGCCGAGGCCTGCGGATCGTCGAGGTATCCGGGAGAGACGTTGGCGCCGCGCGCGTAGATCTCGCCGCGTTGTCCCGGAGCGACCGGTGCCCCGTGTTCGTCGAGCACGCGTAGCTCGACCCCGGGGATCCCGCGGCCGATGGAGCCCTTCTTGGTCGGCAGTCGCCCCGGTGGAAGACACGACAACCGGGCTGTCGCCTCGGTCTGCCCGTACATGAGGAACAGGTCGGCGTGTGGCTTTCCAGCCTTGAGCTCGTCGACGATCGCCTCGGGTAGTCGTCCCCCGGCCGCCTGGAGGAGCCTCAGGGTCCCGAGCTCGCGCTCGGCGAAGCTGCTTGCGCGCAGCAGCAGCTGGAACGACGAGGGCACACCCGCGAACTCGGTGCACGCCTGCGTCTCGATGAGGTCGACGGCCGTCTCGGGATAGGTGAACGAGTCGCAGAGCACCAGGCATCCCCCCACCCGCAGGTGGGTGTGCATCAAGGAGGCCCCGAAACAGTAGTGGAACGGAAGGATCACCAGGACGCGATCGTCGGACTGCAGCCCAAGGCTGGCGATGATCGAGTCCGTGTTGGCGCGAATGTTGTCCTGCGTGACCCGCACCGCTTTGGGCCCGGCTGTCGTCCCGGAGGTGAACATCAGCGCGGCATCCGAGCCGGGTGATGTGTGGACGTCATCCGGCCAGTGGCCGCCCGGTGCTTCGAGCACCGTGTCGGTGATCAAGGGTAGGTGATCGGGAAGGGCGGCCGAGAAGCGACGCAGCGACCGGCGGTCGACGACGGCCGCTGCGCAGTCGATCCGCGTCAGGGCCTGGCGCACGTCCCCTACGGGCAGCCGGTCGGGAATCGGGACGGCCACATGGCCCAGTTTCATGATCGCCAAGTAGGAGGCGACCCAGAAGAAGGAGTTCGGTCCGCACACCCCCACCCGTGAGCCCGGCGCGAGTCCGAGCCCGGCCAGGTGGTCGGCGCACCGAGCAGCCGCCGCACGCAGATCCGCATAGGAGTGGCTGCGCTCGGCGTCGACCACTGCCGGGTCGCCGGGCGCGCCACCGCAGAGCAGATAGTCGCTGACGTTCATGTCCGACTTACGCGGTGGGAACATGAAGCGGCGTTTTGCGAAGAACGTACTCCACCAGACGGCCTATGGTGTCCAGATTTGCGGGGACGGTCTCGTCGTCGGCGACTTCTATCTCGAAATGTGACTCGAGGAATTCGATCAACTCGAGCACTCCGGTCGAATCGATGACGCCACCGGCAATGAGTGAATCGTCGTCACCGGGAAGACTTGAGGCGTCTCCGAAGAGGTATGCGTCCACTATGAACCGAACGATCCCGGTTCTGACCTGTGCCTTCACGCCCTTGCTCTCCCTCTTCCCCAGGCATCGCTGCGCGTGCGATCCATTCCGCCGGCTGGCCCGAGCGGCGCGGCTGACACCCGATTCACGTCGACATCGGCCGGTGCAACGCCATCGGATACCCTGAATGCTGCGAGAACGGACGACGACCTCGAATTCCACACACCCGTCGTCCGAGCTTTCTTCCAGAGTAGCCAAGCCACGTGGTTTGGCTAGAGAATTCTGAAAGCGTGCGCCGAATGACTGAACGACCTTAACTCTGTGTAGTCAGGTCGTGGTTCACGATGATGCCCACGAGGAGGTCCACCCGCCTCGACGACGCCGTGCCGGGTGGTTGGGCTTCGCTCGATCGGTCCAGCATCCGGTGACGACGCCGTCGCTCGTAAGAAGCGGTGGGCCACGGCTCACGGAGCCGAGGGAATGGCCCGGAAGAGGCGAACGGAACATGAACTCTTGCTTAAGGCAACACGTCGTCCAGTAGGCGCTCAGACGACATGTGCAGGTGGATGGCCTGTCAGTGCTGAGAGAGATGATGAACGCCGCGTAACGAGTATCTTATGGGCCCGTTCTCCCTGGCGCCATCGCCTGCCATGCTGACGGCGCCGCCGAGGGAGGGTCCATGGATCTGCTCTTGCTCACTGTCATCGCCGTCGTTGCCGTGGCCCTGCTGTTCGACTTCTCCAACGGTTTCCATGACGCCGCGAACTCCATCGCGACCGTCGTGGCCACGAAAGCGATGCCAGCCCGCTGGGCCGTCTGGTTCTCTGCCTTGTTCAACTTCCTCGCCTACTTCTTCGTGGGCACCGCCGTCGCCAACACCGTGGCCAAGACGGTGAACGCCGACGCGGGAGGCGTGGCCGTCATCTTCGCCGCGCTCTTCGCGGCCATCGTGTGGAACTACGCCACCTGGTACCTGGGTCTGCCGTCGTCGTCGTCGCACGCGATCATCGGTGGGCTTGTGGGTGCGGGCATCGCAGCGGGTGGCTTCGCAGCCATCAACTGGGCGAGCGTGCAGAAGGTTGTCATCGCCATCATCGCCTCACCCGCGGTCGCGTTCTCGGTCGCGGCCCTCGGTGCCGGGCTCGTCTTGATGCTGCAGAAGGCCACGAAGTGGTCCGACGACGCCAAGCCGTTCAAGGCGTTGCAGCTGATCTCGGCCGCTGCCGTGTCGTTCGGTCACGGTGCCAACGACGCGCAGAAGACCATGGGCGTCATCGCGGCCCTGTTGACCGGCGCGGGCTACATCACGGCCGCGCCCGGCCAGGAAATCATGGTGCCCGAGTGGGTCGCGCTGTCGGCCTACACGGCGATCGCACTCGGCACCGTCTGGGGCGGCTGGCGGATCATCCACACCATGGGTCTGAAGCTCACCACTCTCAACGCCCGGATCGGTGTCGCCGCCAACCTCGGCGCCACGACAGCGATCTTCGGCGCCACCGACCTCGGCATCCCGGTCTCGACGACCCATGCTGCTGCGTCATCCGTCGTCGGCGCCGGGACAGCGTCGGGCCGTGGTGCCAACTGGAGGGTCATCGGTGAGATGGCCGTAGCGTGGCTCATCACGATTCCTGCTACCGCGGCCGTCGCCGGTGGCATCTACAAGATGACCCAGCTGCCGACGGCGCTCGCCTGGATCATCGTCGGCGCCATCGTCGTCGCCACCGCCGCGATGATCGTCTACGCGATGACGCACAGCATGGGCGTCAAGGAGATGGAGGAGGAGCTCCATCTCGAGCCCGTCGAGATCACCGACGTCCTGGAGGGCGACTCTGCCGAGGCCGCCTGACACCGAGACGGACGCCGGGACCGGCTCGTTCAGACGGTGAAGTTCACGCCCTGGGCGAGGGGGAGCTCGCCGGAGTAGTTGATGGTGTTGGTTGCCCGGCGCATGTAGGCGCGCCACGCGTCCGAGCCGGACTCGCGGCCGCCGCCCGTCTCCTTCTCCCCGCCGAACGCCCCGCCGATCTCGGCGCCGGACGTACCGATGTTGACGTTCACGATCCCGCAGTCCGAACCCGAGGCGGAGACGAACTTCTCCGCCTCGGCCTGGTCACAGGTGAACACGCTGGAGGACAGGCCCTGCGGGACAGCGTTGTTCAGCGCGATGGCCTCCTCGAAGGCGTCGTAGGGCAGGACGTAGAGCAACGGCGCGAACGTCTCCTGCCGCACGACCTCGGTCTGTGTCTCGATGCGCACGATGGAGGGCTTGGCGTAGTAGGCGTTCGGCGCCGCCTCCTCGAGCTCGCGGCCGCCGCCGGCGACGACCTTGCCGCCCTCGACGCCCGCCTGCTGGATGGCCTTCTCCATGCCCTCGTAGGCGGCACGGTGGATCAGGGGTCCGACCAGGGTGCTGTCCGCCATCGGGTTGCCGATGGGAAGGCGGTTGTAGGCAGCGGCCAGACGCTCGGTGAGGTCGTCGATGACACTGCGGTGCGCGATGACGCGCCGCATGGTCGTGCACCGCTGGCCGGCTGTGCCGGCCGCGGAGAACACCACACCGCGTGTGGTCAGGTCCAGGTCAGCGGTCGGGCTCACGATCGCGGCGTTGTTCCCGCCCAGCTCGAGCAGGGACCGGCCGAAGCGGTCGGCCACCCGCGGCCCGACGGCATGACCCATGCGTGTGGAGCCGGTGGCGCTGAGCAGGGCGACGCCGGAATTGTCGACGAGCGCCTGTCCAACGTCGGCGCCACCGATGAGGACCTGGCTGAGGTCGGCCGGGGCAACGCACTCGGTGATGGCCTGGGCCAGGATGGCGTGACTGGCCAGTGCGGTCAGGGGCGCGAGCTCCGAGGGCTTCCAGATGACCGGGTCACCACAGACCAGCGCGATCGCGGCGTTCCAGGACCACACCGCGGCCGGGAAGTTGAAGGCGCTGATCACACCGACGACACCGAGCGGGTGCCACGTCTCCATCAGCCGGTGGCCGGGTCGTTCGGAGGTCATGGTGCGGCCGTACAGCTGACGGGAGAGGCCGACGGCGAAGTCGCAGATGTCGATCATCTCCTGCACCTCACCGCGCGCCTCGGAGGTGATCTTTCCGACCTCGAGGCTGATCAGCATGGCCAGGTCGTCCTTGTGCACGGCAAGCAGCTCACCCAGTCGCTTGACCAGGGCGCCACGGGCGGGAGCAGGGACGGAACGCCACTGCCGGAAGGCGGCCTGCGCGCGCGTGACGCTGTCGTCGACAACCGACCCGTCGACCCACGTGACGTCGACCAGTCGCTCGCCGTTGATCGGCGACGTGGTGGCGACCTGACCGGCGACATCGTTCACACCGCATCGACCGGCCGCCTCGAGGGCAATCTGGTGCAGGGTCGCGCCGCTGGGGATCTGGTGCATGGTGCCGGGCATCGTGCTCCTCGGATGCAGGTGACGCTCTAGCGGGATGGCTCGTGATGACGTAGTGCCGGTACTAGACGATGTTGAGCTCTGGACGGTAGCCCGCGACGGCGAAGCGGGTCGCGGTCAGTGCGCTGACGTCGATGACGGGGGTCTGCCCAAGGTAAAGGTCGCGCATGATCTCACCGATGGCCGGGCCCATCAAGAACCCGTGGCCGGAGAAGCCGGTGGCGTACAGGAACCGTGAGACGTCGACGGCTTCCCCGACCAACGCGTTGTGGTCGGGAGTCATCTCGTAGAGACCGGCCCACCCGGCGCCGAGTCCGACCTCGCTGAGGATGGGCGCGCGGCGCTCGATGGCCTCGCCGAGCCCGGTGAGCCACGCGTCGGACTCCTTGAGCTTGAAGCCCGGGGTCTCGTCCGGGTCGGACATCCCGAGCAGCAGGCCCCGGCCCTCGCTGTGGAAGTAGAACGAGGTCGTGAAGTCGATCGTGAACGGCGTACGGGGGTCGAGGCCGGGGATCGGCTCGGTGGTGAGGATCTGGCGCCGCAGGGGCTCCACCGGTAGCTCGACGCCCGCCATGGCGCCCAGGTCCCTGGACCAGGCGCCGGCGGCACAGATGACGGTGTCCGTTGAGATGGTGCCCCGCTCCGTCACGACCTCGCAGATGCTTCCTCCGCTGGAGGTGATCGCCGTGACGGTGCACTGGGTCGCCAGATGCGCTCCCGCCCGGCGCGCGGCGCCGGCGTAGCCGCCGACGACGCTTTCGGGGGTGCAGTGCCCGTCGGTCGGCGAATAGGCGGCTGCCAGCAGTCCCTCGGTACCGATCAGCGGCGAGAGTGCCTTGGCCTCGGCGACCTCGATCATGCGGGAGGGGACGCCGATCTCGTTCTGCAGCGCGACGTTCTTCGCGAACGCCTCGACGTGATCGGGCCTGTCCAGCAGGAACAGGTAACCGACCTGGTGCAGGTCGATCTCCTGGTCGAAGGTGTCCTTGAAGGTCTCGAACGCTTTCAGGCTTCGCGCCCCGAGCTCGATGTTGACCGCGTCGGAGAACTGCGCGCGGACGCCGCCGGCGGCCTTGCAGGTGGATCCGGAGCCGAGCTGGTCCTTCTCCACCAGAACCACATCGGCGACTCCGGCGCGGGCCAGGTGGTAGGCAGTGCTGAGGCCCATGACACCGCCGCCGATGATCACGACGGAGGCGCGGGAGGGGAGCGCTGTCGGTGCCACCTCGGCCTCATCTCGACTGTGTGGGTGAGATCGCTCGTTGTGTCTCGGTCGCTCGACCGGTGTCTAGTCTCACCCCTGGATGCCGAGGCGTGCCGTGTTGATCTTCGGGTTTGGCGTGGACATGGAGTGGACAGCCATGAACGGGCCCGCGCCCGCGGCCTGATCATCCGGTGGCCACGTCGGCCGGTTCGCTCGACATCGCGACTCAGCCCGTGCCGCAGCGTGAGACCGTGCGCGCGCCCGGCGGTGCCGACGCGCAGGGCGCACGATAGGGATTAGCAAGCGTGTAATCATCGTTACGTCCGACATGGATACGCTGAACATCGCCGGTTCCGGGAGCGCTGGCAGCCCCGAGAGCTTCCCGGTTCTCTTCCTCGACGATCAGGTCGTCCTGCCAGGCATGGTGGTGCCGGTCGAGCTTGAGGGTCCCGGCCAGGCCACGCTCGACGCGGCGCGTGCCGCTCGGGGTTCCGGCGAAACCAGCGCCCTACGGCTCCTACTGGTTCCGCGGGTCCAGGGCAGGTCCGGTGTCATGGGCACGGTGGCCGAGGTGACCCAGGTCGGCCGGCTGCCGACCGGTGATCCGGCGATGGTGCTCCGGGCGACGTCCCGGGCCCGGATAGGCGGCGGCACCGTCGGCCCCGGGGCGGCGCTGTGGGTCGAGGGCGCGGTGGCTGACGAGCCGACGCCGTCCGAGCGGGCCCGCGAGCTCGCGGCCGACTACAAGGCCGTCCTCACCTCGATCCTCGCCGAGCGCGGGGCGTGGCAGGTCCAGGACGCCGTCCAGCGGATGACCGAGCCCACTGAGCTCGCGGACGCCGCCGGCTACGCGGGCTGGCTGGCGCTCGCCGACAAGGTCCTGCTCCTGGAGACCACGGACGTCGAGGCGCGCCTCAGCCTGCTTCTGGACAGGGCCCGTGCCTACCTCGCCGAGCTGGAGGTGAGCCAGAAGATCCGCGACGACGTCCGCGACGGGATGGAGAAGTCCCAGCGCGAGTACGTGCTGCGCCAGCAGCTCGCGGCGATCCGCAAGGAGCTCGGCACGCTGACCGGGCAGGCGGACGGCGACGCGAGCCCGGGCTACCGGAACCGGATCGAGGCCGCCGACCTGCCGGAGGCCGTCCGCGAGGCTGCGCTGCGCGAGGCCGACCGGCTCGAACGGACGCCCGACGCCTCGCCCGAGGGCGGCTGGATCCGCACCTGGCTGGACACCGTTCTCGAGCTGCCGTGGTCGACCAGGACGACGGATACGGTCGACATCGACGCTGCCCGCCGCATCCTCGATACCGACCACACCGGCCTGGATGAGGTCAAGGAGCGGATCGTCGAACACCTCGCTGTGCGGGCCCGCCGCGCCGCCCGCGGTCTCGAGGTCGTCGGCGGTCGTGGGTCCGGCGCGGTCCTCGCCCTGGTCGGGCCACCTGGCGTCGGCAAGACCTCCCTGGGGGAGTCCGTCGCGCACGCCCTCGGCCGCACGTTCGTCCGGGCCGCCCTCGGCGGCGTCCGGGACGAGGCCGAGATCCGCGGCCACCGCCGCACCTATGTCGGCGCGCTGCCCGGCCGGATCGTCCGCGCGATCAAGGAGGCCGGGTCGATGAACCCGGTCGTCCTGCTCGACGAGGTCGACAAGGTGGGCTCCGACTACCGCGGCGATCCCGCCGCGGCGCTGCTCGAGGTGCTCGATCCGGCGCAGAACCACACCTTCCGCGACCACTACCTCGAGCTCGACCTCGACCTGTCCGACGTGCTCTTCCTGGCCACGGCGAACGTCCCCGAGGCGATCCCGGACGCGCTCCTGGACCGGATGGAGGTCGTTAGGCTCGACGGCTACACCGAGGACGAGAAGGTCACCATCGCCCGCGACCACCTGCTACCGCGTCAACTGGAGCGGTCCGGGCTCACCGCGGACGACGTCAGCCTCACCGAGGGTGCGCTGCGTGAGGTCGTCGCCGGGTACACCCGGGAGGCCGGCGTCCGGGGGCTCGAGCGGGCCGTTGGCCGGATCCTGCGCAAGGTCGCGACCAGGATCGAAACGGCATCTCATACAACGGGTCCGGACGACGCCGGACCGCCCGTCGTTGTCGACTCGGGCGGCGTCCGCAGTTACCTCGGGCGGCAACGCTTCGAGCCGGAGTCTGCACGGCGCAACGCTCTTCCCGGCGTGGCGACCGGCTTGGCGGTGACTGGCGCGGGAGGCGACGTCCTGTTCGTCGAGGTCGCCGCCATGCCAGGGGAACCGGGGCTGACCCTCACCGGGCAGCTGGGCGAGGTGATGAAGGAGTCGGCACAGATCGCCCTCGGCTACCTGCGGGCCAACGGCGAGCGGCTCGGCATGGACACCGGACCCCTTGCCACGCAACGGATCCACGTGCACTTCCCAGCGGGTGCGGTGCCCAAGGACGGCCCCAGTGCGGGCGTCACGATGACGACGGCGCTCGCGTCGCTGCTCACCGGCCGGCTGGTCCGGACCGAGGTCGGCATGACGGGTGAGGTGTCCCTTACCGGGCGGGTGCTGCCGATCGGCGGGGTCAAGCAGAAGCTGCTCGCGGCGCACCGGGCCGGGCTCACGGACGTGATACTCCCCGCCCGCAACGAGCCCGACCTCGACGACGTGCCCGCCGCCGTCCGGGAGGCGCTCACGGTGCACCTGGTCGAGGACGTCGCCCAGGTGCTCGAGCTCGCGATCGAGGCGCAGGCGGCCGCGCGACCGGCTGCCGCCTGACGACGCACCGGTCGACTGGCCTGTCGGCGGCCCGGTGTCGGCGAGTTCGCCGTGGATGGCGCAGGTCGTTCGCGCTCCGCGTCGTCGCCTGGTCTTCGCGCACGGACCGCAGCCGAGTTGTGCCTCAGCCGGCCGCGACGAGGGCCACGGCCATCGCTGCCAGTCCGATTCCGACCGCTTGGGAGCGGTGGATTCGCTCCCGCAGAACCGTCGCGGCCAGCACGACGGTGCCGGCCGGGTAGAGCGCGGCGATGACGGAGACGATGGCCAGCAGCCCGCGCTGGGTGGCCAGGAGGAAAAGGACTGTGGCCAGCCCGCCCAACGGTCCCATGACGACGCCCCACCAGGCGTGACGAGTACGTGGCAGCCACGGTTTGCGCAGGATCACGGCGGTGACTATCACCGCGAGGACGGCGCTGACCTGCGCAAGCGCCAGCGGGGCCAGGCCTGCCTCGGCGGAGAGCTGGCCGATGACCGCGAAGAGCAGGCCGAAGCCGAGCCCGGCCAGTACGCCGTCGATCACCCCGCTCATGTGCACCGACCGTGCGATGTCGATCTGATCGCTGACCCGCGAGATTAGGTAGATGGCGGGAAACGCGCAGCAGATCCCGAACCACACGAGGGCGCTCGGTCGCTCGCCGCTGGCCAATCCGACGGCGACGGGTACCAGCGCGGAGCCGACGCCGGAGATCGGCGCGACCACGCTCATCCGGCCGCTGCTGAGCCCTCGGTAGAGGAACGCGGCTCCGATGCCGGCGCCCGTCCCCGCGAGGAACCCCCACCGCCAGTCGGCCGCCGTCGGAGCCGCGCTGAAGAACGGCACCGCAGCCAGGATCACCACACCGGACGAGGCCTGGCCCACGACCGCCAGTGACCACGCAGAGACACGGCGGGCGAAGATCCCACCGAGGAAGTCCGAGACGCCGTACGCGAGCGCCGAGGCGAGCGCGAACACGATGGCCACGCGCGGACCATATCGGCTGCCCGCTGGGCGTTCGGCAGCGGCTCGACGGGCGGGCGGAAGGCTCCGTTCCGGGGATTGGTGGGTAGGTCGTCAGAGCGCGGACGCGCGGATCTTCTGCGGGGTCTGCCCCGTCCAGGCGTGGAAGGCCCGATAGAAGGAGTTGGGCTCCTCGTAGCCCAGGAGGAAGGCGATCTCGGTTGCGGGCAGGTGCCCTTCGCGGAGGTAGTGGAGTGCGAGGGTCTCTCGGGTGTTGGTGAGTACGGCCTGGAAGCTGGTGCCTTCGTTCTTGAGGTGGCGCTGCAGCGTCCGGGCACTGATCGTGAGCTCGCGGGCCACCCCGTCGATGCTGCCGCGGCCGCTGGGCAGTAGCTCGAGCAGGGCCGCTCGAACGCGCGCGCCCGTCGTTGCACCGCTGTCGAGCTGGGCGAGGCGTTTGCGCAGCTCGGGCTCGAAGAAATCCCACATGGGCTCGTTCGCGGTCAGGAAGGGTCGGGCCGCGTCTCGCTCACTGAAGGTCAGCGTGATGGCATCGCCTGGCCGAATGCGCACTCCCAGGTAGTCGGTCACCGCGGCGGCGGCGGCCGGTGGCTGTCGGCTTGTCACCGAGACCGGCACGACATGCGCTCGCGTGGCCAGTCGTGTCAGTGCGACCCACCAGACGAGCTCCGTGGTGGTCAGGACGTCGGGCGGGCGGTGGTGGGGGGGCCAGCGCAGCTCCAGCTCGATCCCCCGGTCGGTGGGGGTGATGATCAGTCGCAGCGGTCCGATGAGTGCTTTATACGTGGCGATGCGGGCCGCGGCCACGGTGAGGTTCGGGCTGCAGATCGCGGCGAAGATCGGTGGCTGGAACGTCTCGACGGAGATGGCCCGACCGATCCGGATCGGCAGCTCCGGGTCATCGGCCTCGGCGGCGATCGCCTCCCACAACATGAAGTACTGCTCGGGGGTAAGGAAGGCCGGGCCGCCGGACAGCGTGTCGCCGGGCAGGCCAGCCCGGCGCAGGATGTTGCCCACCGACAGGCCGAGGTCGGACAGCAGCACTCTCCCGGTCGGGTCCAGGGTGTAGTGCTCGACGTCGGTCATCCCTTCCCCGATCTCGTGGCCCGGGCAGCTGATGTCAGAGCGGGAGGCGGACGCCGGTCTCGCGTTCGGAGACCTGCCACAGAGTTGTGATGGCGCGGTCGGCGCCTGGACGCATCACCGGCAGACGCACGGCGGGGCCGTTGTTGACGAACCGAGGGCCGTAGAACTCGCCACCCTTGGCCTTCGGATCGGTCGCCGCGCGGATCTGCGGCATCGCGCCGTGTTCGACGTCCATACCTGTGTGCTTGGCCAGCCACGCGAAGAGCGGCCCCATCCACCCCCCGCCGCCCGCCTCGACGGTGTGTACCTGCAGATCGCTGTGCGACAGCCCCGGGTGCGCGATCAGGCTGTGCGCCCGGGCGCCGGCCTCGTCGAACTCCTTTTGCAGGCCGAGCCCGAAGTGGTAGTTGGCCAGCTTGGACTGTCCGTAGGCGCCCCAAGCGGAATAGTTGCCGTGCAGGTGCGGGTTGTCCGGGTCGACCGGGCGACCGAAGTGGTGGGCGGTGCTGGTCACCGTCACTACCCGGGCCGCCGGTGCCGCCAGGATCGCCGGCATGAGCAGGGCGGTGAACGTCCAGTGGCCGAGGTGGTTGACCCCGAGCTGCATTTCGTAGCCATCGGCGGTCTGCCGCTCCGGCATCGCCATCAGTCCGGCATTGTTGACCAGGATGTCGATCTGTTCGTGGGTGGCCAGGATGGTCTCGGCGGCCTTCTTCGCCGACGCCTGCGACCCCAGGTCGAGCTCCACCAGTTCCAGTGACGCCGCCGGTGTCTCCGCCGTGATCTCTTCGACCGCCCTGGCGGCCTTGTCCTGGTTGCGCACGGCCATCACCACGTGCGAGCCCCTGGCGGCGAGCACCTTGGCCGTCTGCAGACCGAGACCGCCGTTCGCGCCCGTGATCACAGCGGTCGTGCCCGTCAGGTCCGGAACCGAGCCGGGGGTATAGGCCATCTCTGCTCTCCTTCGGCCGATCAGGAGCCACCAGAATGCACCCTTCCGCCCGCCAGAGCACTATCGGATCCCGCCGATCTGGTATCGCTTGACGCCGCGCCGTAGGTGCCAAGGCCGTCCTGCGGTGCTTGCTCGCCCAGGTGTCGAGCACACTCGTCAACGTCTCCTCGGGGGACGGCAAGGTCACCTTCCCGGTAGAGACACGTGCCGGGGGGTCAGGTTTCAGGATGCCCGCCGCCTGTCAGGGTGACGTGGTGGCTACCTTCAGGAAGGTCTCGACCGCGGCGGTGATCGGGCCGAGGTCGGCCTTGCGGAGCCCGTGACGACGAGCCAGCTCGACGCCGTTCGTCGTCACCTGGGTCACCCCGTGCTCGTCCTGCCACACGAGGATCTTGACGGGAAGATCGATGCCGGCCGTCGGCCGCTTCTGCATCAGCGGGGTGCCGAGGTTGGGGTTGCCGAACGCGACCAGTCGTGTCGGGCGGAGCGCGAAGCCGGCCGAGGCGGCGTTCTTCTCGTGCTTCACCGTGAAGGCGACACTTGCCGGGGAGCCGTCGATCGCCTTCAGTAGCCGGTCCCAGGTCCGGTCCATGTCGACGTCGCTGGCCCTCGTCACCAGGCCAGGATGGCGGCGAACCCACCTCAGACCGTGGGCCCGAGCGTCGACCTCCTCATCGGCGGCTGCGCCGGCCAGCGTCCGCAGCGCCTTGGCGATCGTCTCCAGCGTCGGCAGTCGGCCGAGACGGTGCCGTGCGGCCAGGTAGGAGGCGTCGTTGAACCCGACCCACACCCGCCCACGGTTCTCGAAGACCTGGATCTTCTGGGGGAGGTCGATGCCGACCATCTGGTTCTCCTGCATGAGGGGCGAGCCCAGCGTCGGGTTGCCGAAGACGGCGACGCGGTTGGGGGACAGCTTGGCCCCGACCGACCGGGCGGCCGCCCCGTGGTCGACCTCGGCGACCAGCTTGATGTTCGGGTTGGCTCTGATCGAGGAGACCGGCGCCGACCAGGTCTGCGCGAACGACCGCTCGCTCTCGACAATGATCATGCCGGGAACCTGCGGTGCTCTCACCGAGCGACGCTCGGCGCTCGCCGGAGTAGCGGTGAGCACGGCGACGAGCGCCGTCATGAGGACGGCGAGCAGGCCGTGTCCACGTGCCGTCGATGTTCTCGATCGCATGCTGATCCTCCGAAGTCGACAGACTGTGTCGACAGCTAGCGCGCGGGGCGCCGGCAGGGGAGTCGGCTATGCCCAAGCAAACCCCGACCCGGCGCCCGGCGAGAACGAAGCCGCATGGAGTCGGTCGCGGTGGTGGCAGTCAGCCGTCGACGTCCGCGAGCTGCCACGGCCGCACCAGCGTGACCATCACGATCGCCGCTGCCCAGACCGATCCGGCCATCACCACGGACATGCCGACCCCGTCGCCGGTCGCGAGCGCCCCGACCAGCGGCGTCACGAGGGCGGCCAGGCCGAACTGGACGGACCCGAGTAGCGCGGCCGCCGACCCAGCCGCCTCGCCGTGCCGCGACAGCGCCAGCGCGGGCGTGTTCGGGAACGAGAACGCCAGCGAGAACACGGTCAGCCACAGTGGCACCAAGAAGATCGGCAGTGGTGCCCGGAGCACGGCGGCCACCACCAGCGCGCCGGTCCAGACCAGGGTCGAGACGAGGGCGGTGCTGAGCACCAGCTGCGGGCTGAATCGCTTGAGCAACAGGGGGTTGACCTGCGTCGCGGCGATCAACCCGGCGGCGTTCACCCCGAAGACCAGGCCGAAGTGCTGCGCGTCCAGGCCGTAGAACTCCTGCAAAGCGAACGTTGACCCGGCGACGTAGCTGAACAGGGCGCCGAACATCAGCCCGGCGACCAGGACGAAACCCACGAAGACCCGGTCGCGGAGCAGGCCGGCGTAGGTGCGCAAGGTGGCGCCGATCCGCGCCGGGCGGCGCCGGTGGATCGGCAGGGTCTCGGTGAGTCCCATGAACGCGACCACCATGAGGGTCAGCGCGGCAGCCCCGATCAGGGCGAAGATCCCCCGCCAGCCGGTGAACCGCAGAACCAGGCTACCGACCGTCGGAGCCAGGATCGGGGCGACGCCGAGCACCAGGGCGAGGTGGCTCAGCAGGGCGGCCGCCCGGCGTCCGCTGAACAGGTCGCGGACCACCGCCATCGCGGTGACCGCGACCGCCGATCCGGCGATGCCCTGGCCGATCCGGACGGCGGTGAGCACCTCGATCGTCGGCGCGAAGGCGGCCAGCAGCGACATCGTGGCGTGGGCGAGCATCCCGCCCAGCATCACCCGGCGCCGGCCGATGGCGTCCGAGAGTGGGCCGAGCAAGAGCTGGCCCAGGCCCATCCCGATCATGATCCCGGTGAGGGTGAACTGGGCGGCCGCCTCAGTGGCGCCGAGCTCGTCGGCCAGGGTCGGCAGCGCGGGCAGGTAGGTGTCGATCGTCAACGGGCCGAGGGCCACCAGCGACCCGAGCACAAGGACGAGCTTGAGGTAGGCGCGCCCGGTGGGTGCGGCCTGGCGCGGCCGAGGGATCGCCGCGGCGGGTGCCCCGGGCAGGTCGGCGACCTCGGTGGACGGGAGGACGCGCACGCTAGAGCTCCTTAGACCTGCAGACCGGAGGGTGGATCGACGACGCGGGCGGGCTGGTCACTCAAGGTGGAGACGAGGTGAGGCCGACCCGCCGGGCACGGCGCGCCACTGAGCCTGCATCCTCCGCGTCAAGCGCCGGGACCGGCGATCCATTCCGGGAGTGGGGAGCGTTCCAGACGCTTGGGCGGGTCCAGAGCTGACAGACGGACGGCGTAGCCGAGTCTGGCCGAGCTGAAGGCCGAGAACGACGTCGTGCTCGTCTGGTACGCGGCTCACGGCATCTCGGTGACGACGGTGGTCAAGCAGGGGTACACGTGGGCCACGCCGACCGAGGCCGCCGCTCGAACGACCGCTTCAACGTGATGGCCGCCGAGCTGCCCAAGCTGGTGCTGGTGCCGGCGCCGCACTCTCGGCCCGAGTCGCCCCCTGCGAACCGTCCGGGCGGTGTCACCCAACCGGGGATGGTCAATCGGATTGCCCCGCCCGACCAGCGGACTCAATACGCCCGGCCAGACTGTCGGCGATGGCGGCTTCCCAGTGGGCGATGTAGCCGGTGAAGTCGGTGGCGAACCCGTCGAGCCACTCCGCTCCCTTGGAGCTCAGCGCCGTCAGGTCGTAGCTCACGCGAAGACGCGTGCGCGTGGCGTCGGACCGAAGAACGGCTACCGTCACCGTGCCGGCTGAGACCTCTGGGGTGACGCGGGCGTATCGCACACCGTGCGCGTTCTGGTCCACCACGACCCACGTGGTCGCGTGGTCGTCGTGTGCGGTGACGAACACGGCGCCGACGCCCTCAGTTCTGGCGGGGGCCGGAAAGCTGGGCTCCCAGCCCGGCGCCCAAGCGCGTTCTCCCTCGGCGGTGAACAGCGCCAGAGTCGCCTCGGCTGGGAGATCGACGGTGAGTTCGGCGGTACACGTGGTCGTCGGAGGCATGGGCACAGTGTTGCGAAGCGCCCGAGCCGACCGGCTACCGGGTGACCTCGTACTGCGGCAGCCGCTGCAGCTCGGCGCGCGGCATGGCCGTGGCGGCGTCCAGCACCGCCCCCTGCGCCTGCTGCATACGGGCGTCGACCGTCCCACTGAGGCCGTAGGCGATCCGGCCTAACAACCTGACGGTGGCGGCGTCGACGGTCGGGTTGGGCATCGACGTGACGGCGACTCCGTTCGGGGAACCGTCGTCTTTCAGGGCGACGCCGACGGTGATCGTCTCCCTGGGGTTCACGTGGCGGGAGGCGTAGTGATCGCGCAGCTTCTTCACGGCATCGTGGAACGTCATCGCCTGCTCGCCCAGATCGAGGGACTGGACGTCCTGGTCGGTCAGCACGCCCGCTCGGGCTGAGAAGCAGCGTGCGTAGCCGACGAGGGCTCCGGTCCACAACGCCTCCACCAGCGCAGGGTCGCTCGCGACCTTGACCGGTCCCGACGTCGGACCGTCGAGGGCCGTCACGAGGTGCTCGCAGCACATGAGGACGTACTGCAGGTCGTCGAAGACCGCGGCCTGGGAGGCGAGTGCGGTCGACTCCGCGCCGTCCAGTCGGGCCACGGAGCGTGGCGGTGGTGGTTCCCCGCCGTTGGTTCGGGCCCTGCCGTCCGTCTCGTCGGTCACGGCGCCTCCTCGCGTCCCGGCCATGCTAGGCGGGAGCCGCTTCCCGGATGACTCGAAACGAGACGGGTCGGTCAGGGGTCCCCGCAGTCCACGGGCTGCTTTTGGTGGTGCGGCACCACGACGATCTCGAACGGCAGCGCCAGCCCGAACAGAAGCAGCAGGAAGAACACGTTCCCGACGTTCTTCTGGACGAGCTCGCGACGTGGACACGGATTCGGCCCGGACGGGTGTGGATGGTTGGAGCGGGTCGGGGACGGCTGGGCCACGACGCGCTCCGCGTCCGCCGGTTCGCCCACGACGCCGGCCCAGGCTTCGCGCGTGACCTCGGCTCGCTCCCGGTCAGCCCCAGCGGTCGACACCCGCAGGGGCGACAGCCCCGGAGCCGCACGTGACGGCACCGGTCGATGCACCCTTAGCGTCATCACTGGCCGACCACGGCAGACGCGGCTATCGAACGAAGGGCGGCCCCTTTGAGGTCGCCAGCGGTCGCTCTGTGTGAGCCAATTTCGGGGCCCGGAAGGCGTCTCAGTACTGGCAAACCGAGGAGTAGGGACGGTTTGGGAGGTAGGTCTCCCATTCCTGCTTCGTGAGGTCGCGCCCCGCCAGTCGGCAGGCAGCCTCGACTGCCGCCTCAGGCCGCGGGTCCCAGGCTGACACCTCGGGGACGGTTGAGGCGATGAGGACGTCGTTGGTGTCCGCGGCGAAACCGGCGCCGTCTGCCCCCTCCACGAGGAGCGAGCCGATGAGGCGGGCTGTAGTCGCCTCCCACAGGCTCACCCTGCCCGCTGAGGCGGTCACGAAGCGGTCGCCGTTTGGGGAGTAGGCGACGAACCAGCCTCCGGCGGTCTGTGGACCGGCCGATTGCGACCTGGGCGTCAGGGTCTGCGGGTCGAGCAACGCAACCCGTCCGGAAGTGTCGGTCGTGTTGTCGTTGCCGCTGACCGCCACGGTCCTCATGTCGCGGGACCAGGCGAACGATGCCGCCTGGAAGCCGATGTCCTGCCTGCGCAGGACGGTGCCGGTCGACAGGTCAAGCAGTTGAACGTTGCCACCGACAGAGGTCAATGCGCGGCTGCCGTCACGGTTGACCCCAAGAGCTAGGACGGGGACGCCCGCCACCACGAGGATGGGTTCGCCGACTGGCCGTCCGGACACGGTAATGAGGGTGTGCACCCAGCCGCCGTGCGTGCCCATCAGCAGCCGCGACCCATCTCCGCTGTACCCCACTGCGTCCAGGACGCCGCGCGCCTGCGGCACGGTGTGCTCGGCGATGAGGGTTGCGGTACCGGCATCGAAGCGCCGGACGGTGTAGTCGCCCTGGACGACCGCCACCTCGGTGCTGCCGGGGCGCCAGGCGATGTCGTTGAAGTACGTCTCCGTGTGGACGAAGGGGCTGTGGCGGGTCCAGGCACCCGAGGGGACGTCGAGGAACTGGACCGCCCACGACTCGTTGCCGTCGGTGAGGAGGTAGGCCACGGTGCGCCCGTCCGGGGAGACCCGCGCGGAGAAGAGGTCGGCGGGGTCCGGCCGGGTGGAACGGGGCAGCAAGTGGACGAACCGGCGGTCCCCGATCGTGTCCCACGCCAGCAACAGCCCGTCCCCCCTCGGGGTGTAGACCGTTCGCCCGCCGGGACTGAACGCGATCCCGCTTGGGGCCACCGTGTCACCGAGGGGGTACCGGACGCCGCCCGCGTCGGGGTCCGAGAGTGCTCGCACGACGAGGACGCCGTCCACGGCGTAGCCGATCTGATCCCCGGTCGCGGAGATGGCGAGGTCACCGCCTATGGCCCCGTTCTCCGCGATGACCCTCTGGACCGAGAGCTGCTCGGGGTCGAGCAGGGCGATCGTCCGGTCACGGGTCACGGCAAGGCTCGTGCCGTCTGGGGTCAGCGCGACGAGCCGCCCGCCATAGTCGACGGGATAGCCGATGGGAGCGGACCGGATCTCGCGTTGACGAGCGAGGTCGAGGGCGTGGACACGGTTGTCGGCCGCGGCGACATACGCTCGCGTTCCGTCGTTGCTCACCGCGAGGTTGTCGACGATGTACGGCAGCGTGAACGCCGCGACGGGCCGTGTGAAGTCTTGGGTGTCCCAGACTCGGATCGAACTGTTCGTGTCCGCTTGGGTGGGGTGGATGAAGGCAGCTGCGAGCCAGCGGCCGTTGGTGCTGAACAGGAACGAGTTGTGCACGACGCGCCCCGGGGGGACTCCGCCAAGTTGCACCGTCGACAGTGCGGCGGTGTCGGGGTCGAGGAGACGCAGCGGGATCTTGTCGATCCGGCGGACCCCGATAGGCGTCCACGGGTTGACGGCGGCCACGAGCTGCGTGCCGTCGGGACTGAACTGGACCCTGCGCACCGGCACGTCGTCGTTGCGGGAGACCTCGGTCAGGGTGGCGGGGTCGACGATGCTCACCCCGCTCATCGGACCGCCCGTGGCCAGGGCCCGCCCATCGGGCCGCATCGCGATCGAGAGCATCGTCTCGCGCCGTGCCGTATGGATCAGTTGGGGTGCGCGGTCGAGCACGGACGTCAGGTTGTTCCGCGTGTCAGGCGTGTCATCCAGTTTGGTGGCCGCGACAGCGAGCAGGAGCGCGCGGTCGATGTCGGTGTTGCGCAGCGCCTCCGACCCCAGCAGGCGGGCATCGGCGGACAGGCTCTGACGCTCCGCGCGGCCCGCCGCGGTCACCGCCAGAACACCGGCAACCATGGCAATGACGGAGACCGCTGCGACGGCGGCAAGTCCTATCCGAAGGCGCCTGTTGGCCAGGCGCTCACGGCGGACCTGCTGCTCGGTGGCGCGTGCCGTCGCTTCGGCGAGCGCCGCCGACGCATCGAGGAAGTCCCGCTCTGTCGGCGCGAGCAGCGGGGACCTGGTGGTGCGCCATTGCTCTGCGTTGGCCTGGCGGACGCCCCGGTACAGCTCGCTGTCGGGCCGCCCGAGGTCATCCCAGCTGACCGCGGCCACCGACAGATGCCGCATGATCCGCAGGCCCTCGACGTCGTCGTCCAGCCAGGACTGCAGACGTGGCCAGGCGACGGCGAGCGACTCATGGGCGATCTCGACGGCATCGCCGTCGCTGCTGAGCAGTCGCGCCCTGACCAGTCCCTCGATGAGCATCTCGTGCTCGCCGTCAGTGGGCAGGGAACGGTGGGGCACCCGCGTGCGGACCGGATCACCCGAGGCGTCCGGGATGACAAGTCGCAGCATGAGGTCACGCAGCATGCTCTGCTGGGATCGGGTTAGGCCCCGGAACAGGCTCTCCGCTGACTGGGAAACTGCCTCCCTGACCCCACCGGTGGCCCGATATCCAGCCACCGTCAGGGTGCCTGCCTCGCGCCGCGTCCAGGTCTGTCGAAGGACGTGGGACAGGAGCGGAAGTGCGCCAGGCGCCCCTTCGATCTCTCGGACCAGAAGGTCGACCAGGCCCGGCTCCAGACGCAGCCCCGCCTGCTCTGCCGGGCCCTCGATCGCTCGCCCAAGCTCGAGCGCGTTCATCGGGCCGAGAAGGTACAGACCACGCTCCACCAGGCGCGCGAAGGCGGGATAGACAGAGACCTCGCCGAGGCGGTCCGCACGAAGGGTCACAATCAGCTGGCCGGATCCGGCGAAGTCGGCTATCGCCGCGAAGAACCCAACCCGATCCGTCGAGTCCTCACCTATGGCCAGCGCTTCCTCGCACTGGTCGACCAGCAGGACGCCGCCCGCACCGCGCGGCATACCTGCCAGTTGCTCCAGGGGCCGGCCTCCCGGCGTCATCACGCGCACCCTACGGCCGTCGCGCTCCAGCGCAGCCGCCACGCCAGCCCGTGCCAGGGATGACTTACCGCTCCCGGAGGGTCCGACGATGGCCAAGGCTCCCGCGGCGTCCAAGCGGTCAAGGCATGCAGCGATATCCGCCTCCCGCCCGAAGAACGCCGAGGCGTCAGAGATGCCGTAGGCCAAAAGCCCGAGGTACGGGCACATCTGGCTCGTTTCCGGCAACGCAGCCGTCACGGCCAATGAAGGGTCCTGGTGGAGGATGGCCTGCTCGAGGGAGGTCAGGTCCGGCCCGGGATCCAGTCCAAGCTCGTTGACCACCACGCAGCGGGCGCGGTGCAGGGTCTCCAGCGCGTCGCGCTGCCGGCCGTCCTGATACTGCGCCAGCGCCAGCAGCCCCCATCGCCGCTCGCGGAACGGAGCTTCCTGGACCAGGCGAACAGCGGGCCCGAGCACCTCGTGGAACCGCCCGCACCGCAGCAACGCCTCCGTCCGAAGATCCTCAGCGTCGCGTCGCAGCTCGACCAGCCGCTCCCTCTCGATCCGTCCCGGCGCCCAGTCGCAGATCTCGATGAAGGGCTCGCCGCGCCATAGACCGAGGGCCTCACCCAAGAGGTAGATGGCCCGTTCCGGTTCACCCAGGGCGAGTAGCTCACGAGCACGTCCGATGAGTTGCCCGAACCGAACGTGGTCGACGTAGTCGACATGCATGTGGAGGCGATAGCCGTGTGGAGTGGTCTCGATCGCGTCGCCGCCCAGCACCTTGCGCAGGCGCACGATGCAGCCTTGGATGATCTTCGCCCACGACGCCGGCGGGTTCTCACCCCAGATGGCCTCAGCGAGCGAATCGCGGCCGACCACGACGCCTGGCCTGACCGCCAGAGCCTCTAGGACAACGCGGTCCCGAAGACCGAGGGGTGATGTTCTCCCATCGACTTCGAGCGACCCAAGCACCGCGATGCTCATGGGTCGAATGTCGACCCCCCGTCCAGGGACGTCAACAGGCGAATTACCGGCGTGATACCGCTGAACACCGCCGCGGTACCGGTGGCTGTCACAACGGAACGGAGCCAAGCCCATCCAGGCCGCTTCCGAACCGTTCAAGGAAAGCCCGCATGTTCCCTACACGACGACACCGCCACACCGACGGATCACAGCGGAGCCAACTCCTCGCACCATTGATCGTCGCACTGGCCGACGCACCGACCAACCTCACCGTCGCACCGTCAGGCGCGGCCGGTGCCACCGCTTCGGCCACCCGCAGGGCTCCGCGGTACACACAGCCTGCCCCGATCCCGATTACCCCTTCGACCAGCGAGGTCACCATGAACACCACACGCCGCCTGGGCGCCACGGTGGTCGCGATCGCCGTCCTGGCCCTGGCCCCCGCCTTCTCTGGGAACGCCTGGGCCCGCCAAGATCCCGGCGACCCGGCACCTGCGACGACCAGCCACGCCCGGACCTATCCCTACTGCCCGCTGGAGCGGATCGGTCGCCAGTTGGTCCGCTGCGACAACCTCACCGGAAACGGAGCCTTGGCCCCTCTCGCCGTCCCGGAGCAGAAGTAGCCGCGCTCGCCGTCTCGGCCCCAGCCGGCACTGGCCGTAAGTGGTTCGACGGCCAGGCCACACAAGGAGAAGGAGCTCACCGATGACACGCACACGACGTCGACGACTCGGCCCGGTCGCGTTGGCGGGACTGCTCCTGATGAGTGTCCCGGCCACCGCTGCCGTGGCCTCGACAGCCACGGCCCACGACACATAGGTCCACCACGACGCTCCTTGCGTCCGGTCTGGCAGGTGCGACCGGGTCGGGCACGACGATCGGACCCGATGGAGCGCTGTACGTCACCGAGGGCCAGGTGGGCCTCATCTCGCGCGTCGACCTGCACACCGGAGAAGTCTCGACGTTCGCCGACGGACTGCCCACCCCGCTCATCCCCGTGGGCGGCGTCATGGACATCGCCTTCCTCGGCCACACCGCCTACGCAATCGTCACCAACGTCGGCCCCGACCTCGGCGGCACCGACGTCGTCGGCCTCTACCGCAACACCGGCCCACACACCTGGACCGTTGTCGCCGACATCGGCGCCTGGTCGATCGCCCACTCATCCACGTCCGAGGTCGTGATCCCCTCCGGCGTGCTGTCCGCGATGCAGCCCTACCGCGACGGCTTCCTGGTCACCGACGGACACCACAACCGCGTCCTGCGGGTCCGACTCAACGGCCAGATCTCCGAAGTGCTCGCCCTCGGCGACGTGGTCCCCACAGGCCTCGACCTACGCGGTGGACGGATCTACACGGCCCTGGCCGGCCCCGTCCCCCACCTGCCCGAAACCGGTCAGGCGATCACCTACACCGCCCACCACCCCCGGCCGAGAACGGTCACCTCGGGTGCGCCATTGCTCGTCGACGTCGAACTCGGTCGCCACCACACCCTCTACGGTCTGGCGCAGGGCCACTTCACCCCCGGCCAGGACGCCGGCGCCCCCGCCGACCCCCGCACCGGGCTGCTGATGCGCGCCGACCACCACGGCAGGTTCGTCGCCGTCGCCCAGGGCCTCGATCGCCCGACCTCCTTCGAGATCATCGGCGACACCGCGTATGTCGCCACCCTCGGCGGCCAAATCTGGAAGATCGACCACATCTAGGGCGCAGTCCCGGCGGCGCCGATCGGCCCCGGAAGGCTGGGATCTACGGACACGGCCCTCCCGTGCTGAGGCGCGACCCACGGTCGGCGCCGCAGCGGTCTGCCCCCTACATCGGGCGTATCGCCAGTTTTTCCCCCGATCGGCCACGCGGGGGCCGTGCGTCTGGTTTGGTGACCCTGAATCCCGGATCTCAAGTGGACCAAATGCTGGGGGCCTAATGCGCCGCGGACGGATCGACCGTCGACTCCGAGTGGCGCTGGCTACGGTCACCGCCACCGTCACGGCGGCGGCCGTGCTGCTCAGCCTGCCCTCCGCGGCGGCGGAGACGAACCTGATGCCGAACCCGTCGGTGGAGAGCGGCAGCGGTAGCGCTCCGACGGGGTGGACGACGAACAAGTGGGGCACCAACACGGCGTCGTTCAGCTGGGAGCCCACGGGCCACACCGGCTCGCACAGCCTCAAGGTCACCATGACCGCCCACAGCTCCGGTGACGCCAAGTGGATGAACAACGCCGTCACGGTGTCCCCGAACACGACCTACACCTACAGCGACTACTACACCGCCGACGTCCCCACCGAGCTCGACGTCCAGTTCCTCGCCGCCGACGGCACCTCCACCGTCAAGTGGCTCAAGAACCTCCCGGCCGCCTCGTCCTGGACCCAGGCCACCGCTACCTTCACCACCCCGGCGAACACCGCCCGCGTGGTCATCTTCCACATCATCTACAGCCCCGGCAGCCTGCAGACCGACGACTACTCCCTCGCCGGGGGCACAGGCACCTCACCGTCTCCGTCGACCTCACCGTCTCCGTCCACCTCGCCGACCCCGAGCACCTCGCCGACTCCGAGCACCTCGCCGACCGGCTCGCCGACGCCGACCCCGACGCCGACCACGTCGCCGACCCCGGTCCCGGGCAACCTGATGCCGAACCCGTCGGTGGAGAGCGGCAGCGGTAGCGCTCCGACGGGGTGGACGACGAACAAGTGGGGCACCAACACGGCGTCGTTCAGCTGGGAGCCCACGGGCCACACCGGCTCGCACAGCCTCAAGGTCACCATGACCGCCCACAGCTCCGGTGACGCCAAGTGGATGAACAACGCCGTCACGGTGTCCCCGAACACGACCTACACCTACAGCGACTACTACACCGCCGACGTCCCCACCGAGCTCGACGTCCAGTTCCTCGCCGCCGACGGCACCTCCACCGTCAAGTGGCTCAAGAACCTCCCGGCCGCCTCGTCCTGGACCCAGGCCACCGCTACCTTCACCACCCCGGCGAACACCGCCCGCGTGGTCATCTTCCACATCATCTACAGCCCCGGCAGCCTGCAGACCGACGACTACTCCCTCGCCGGGGGCACAGGCACCTCACCGTCTCCGTCGACCTCACCGTCTCCGTCGACCTCACCGTCTCCGTCCCCCCGCTCCGTCCACCTCGCCGACCCCGAGCACCTCGCCGACCCCGAGCACCTCGCCGACCGGCTCGCCGACGCCGACCCCGACGCCGACCACGTCGCCGACCCCGGTCCCGGGCAACCTGATGCCGAACCCGTCGGTGGAGAGCGGCAGCGGTAGCGCTCCGACGGGGTGGACGACGAACAAGTGGGGCACCAACACGGCGTCGTTCAGCTGGGAGCCCACGGGCCACACCGGCTCGCACAGCCTCAAGGTCACCATGACCGCCCACAGCTCCGGTGACGCCAAGTGGATGAACAACGCCGTCACGGTGTCCCCGAACACGACCTACACCTACAGCGACTACTACACCGCCGACGTCCCCACCGAGCTCGACGTCCAGTTCCTCGCCGCCGACGGCACCTCCACCGTCAAGTGGCTCAAGAACCTCCCGGCCGCCTCGTCCTGGACCCAGGCCACCGCTACCTTCACCACCCCGGCGAACACCGCCCGCGTGGTCATCTTCCACATCATCTACAGCCCCGGCAGCCTGCAGACCGACGACTACTCCCTCGCCGGGGGCACAGGCACCTCACCGTCGCCGTCCACCTCGCCGACCCCGAGCACGACCCCGACCCCCACGCCCACCACGGTTCCGACGGATCGCGGCTTCGCCAGCCTCGCGTTCGACGACGGCCGGCTTGGCCAGTACGACTACGCCCTGCCGGCCCTGAATGCCCGCAATCTGAAGGGGTCGTTCTACGTCATCGGTGACGCCCTCACCTGGGGTGACGACTACATGAACGCCAGCCAGGTGCGTGCTCTCGCGAACGCCGGGAACGAGATCGGCAATCACACCTGGGACCACGCCAACCTGGCCAACCTGTCTTCCAGCCAGGTCGCCCAGGAGTTCAGCGACACCCAGAACGTGCTGCGCGGCCAGGTCGGGGTCACCCCAACCGCGTGCGCCTACCCCTACGGCTCCTACAACAGCACCGTGACGACCGTCGCCGCGCAGTTCTTCGCCACCTGCCGCAGCACCGAGGGCGGGTTCAACTACACCTATGACACCCCGATGTACCGCTTGCGCACCTTCTACGTGCACACTTCGACGACGGCCAGCCAGATCCGCGCCGCCGCCGACCAGGCCCGGGCGGAGGGAAGCTGGGTGATCTTCACCTACCACGGCGTCGGCACCGTCCGGAGCAACGACGACATCTCCGCCAGCAGTCTCACCGCGCACCTTGACCAAATCGTCGCCTCAGGGGTGACGGTGGCCCCGGTGAGTGCCGCCTACCACGCCCTCACGGGCGACTGATCCCTCGACGACAGCCCTCGTCCTGCCCAGCGCGCGCAACCGCGGCAACAGCTCAGCCACCCGACACCGACGGCCGGGGCGTCGTCGCCCTGCACGATGAGCACGAAGTCCGTGACGCCGACCTCGACGAAGCCGGCGACGGTCGGCTCCAGGGCCGCGACGTCGTGCGACACGAGCGCTTGCACGGACCGGCGGATCTCGGCCGGGTTGCGGCCAGCGTCCGCGCAGTGCTGGTCGAGGATCATCGACGAGGCGGCGATCTCGGACGGCGTCCCGCCCGCGGCGTTCCAGACGTCGGCGTGCTGCGCGGCGGTTCGCGGTGTCATCCCCCGACGCCAGCGTCGAGATCGCCGCCGCTGTGACGGCCGACCTACCGCAGTCCACGGTCCGGCCCGCGGGACCCGCCCGGCCCACCGGCCTGTACCCGAGGAGTGCTGTTCTCGCGGCCGGCAGCCTGGACGGACGTGGCGGCGCTTGATCGGACTCACGGTCTTCCCGTCCCCGGGCCCTAGCCCGGGGACGGGTGAACGCCGGTTATGGCGTCTTTGGAGTGATCACCACCTTGAGCGCGAGATTCGCCGCGGCGTTCGCGAACACGTCGTACGCCTCGTCCATCTGGTCGAAGGTGAAGGTGTGGGTCCCCATCTTCTCGGCAGGGATCTTGCCGCTTGCGACCATCGTCATCAGGGTCGGTATGGACACAGTGTCGACGAGCCCCATGGTCAGCTTCACGTTCTGGATCCACATCTCGTGCATCGGCAGCTCCACCGGGACACCGTGCTCACCGACGTTCGCGATCGTCCCGCCGGGGCGGACGAGTGACGCTGCGAGCAGCAGCGTCTCGGGATGGCCGACCGCCTCGATGGCAACGTCGAGCCTAGCCCGTCCGTGAGCTTGCGGACGTCTGAGGCGGCGTTCGGCCCCGCCTCCACGCTGTCCGTGGCGCCGAAGTCGATTGCCTTCACCAGTCGGAACTTGTTGCTGTCGATCGCGATCACCCGCGAGGCCCCCCACAGCCCTGTGATGAGGATCGCGGACAGTCCGACCGCGCCGGCCCCGACCACCGCCACGGTATGCCCGGGCCGGACCTCACCGGCCAGCACGCCGACCTCGTACCCGGTCGGCAACGAGTCCGCGAGGAAGATCGCCTGCTGGTTGGTCACATCCGACGGCACGGCATACAGCGAAGTGTCGGCGTACGGCACGCGGACCAGCTCGGCCTGTGTCCCGTCGATCAGGTGCCCGAAGATCCAGCCGATCCCACCGACGGTCAGGCAGTGCGACGGCATCCCTCGCTGGCAGTAAGCACAACGCCCGCACTTGGTGATCGCCGGCACCAGGACCCGGTCTCCGACGGCGAAGCCGCTGACCGCGCCACCCACCTCGACGACGGTTCCCACCGCCTCGTGGCCGAGGATGCGTCCATCAGTCACCTCCGCGACGTCTCCGTGCAGGATGTGCAGGTCGGTTCCGCAGATCGTGGTGGTGTCCACCCTCACCACGACGTCGGTCGGCTCCTTGATCGTGGCATCCGGAACTTCCTGCCATGACTTCTTGCCCGTGGCCGTCTGGGTCGAGACTGTCGTGCGTGGCGTCGCCGGATCAGGTCACGGTGCCAGCGCAGGATCATGTTCGGCGACACGATCAACTGCAACTGCCGAAGTGCACTCGTGGGAGGCGGTGCAGCAGCGCGGCGGCCAGGAACGCGCGGTCAGCCCCGGTCAACCGAGGCCTATCGATCTGAAGTGCAGCACGGCGAGTTGATGGCGCAGAGCGAGGACTTCGATGTCGTTGTCGGCATGGCTCATCGCAGGAGCCTGGCCAGGGCGAACGCACTCGACAACGCAAGGTAGGGCAGTCGCAACAACACGGCCGGTCATCCTCGCACCTGTCTGAGTGATCTCAGACCTCAATCGACCAGACGACGAACTCGCATCGGCGACAACTGGTGGGACCAGACGCTCCTATGCCTGCCCTCCCACCTGCATGATGGGGTTTGCGGCACCCGCAATGCCGAAACGCGAGACCGTGGCGATCATGGAGGCGATGGGCGAGATCCATTGACAGATAGGCCGGCCGGTCACGATGCTCCCAGCCCCTGGCGAGACGAGGCCGCCGCCATGGCGGCCTCGCCGGCGGGAGTCGACCCGCCATGCGAACCAGAGCATGGCGAGGACGGTCACGGTCGCCTCGGGCCAGGCTGCCAGGCGAGCGAACGACGCCGCGCGTCGAGCACCTGCCGGCCGAGACCGTATGTCGTCCTCGCTCATCAACCGTATTGTTACCCAGCCTCGACGCCCGCCCTCGTGGCAATTCTTCGGGAGCACCTCGGTGAGTACGGCACTGACCCCGAAGGCCGCCTGTTCACCGGTCAGCGCGGCAGCCCGCTTGCCGGCGTCACTTACGCTCGACTCTGGGCCGCGCTCGCAAGACCGTGCTCACTCCCGAACGCTCGCAAGACCGTGCTCACTCCCGAACAGCACGCGTCGCCGCTCGCAAGGGGCCCCTACGACATTCGGCATGGTATGGCCGTTTCGGGGGATGTGTCGCGTGGGCTGGTGTCGCGGTTCGAGGTGCTGCTGCCGCATCTGAACGAGCGGCAGCAGCGGCTGGCTCTGGCGACCGAGGCGCGCCTATTGGGGCATGGCGGGGTGCGGGCGGGGGCCCGTGCTGCGGGGGTGAGCGAGACCACGGTGCGTCGGGGGGTGGCGGAGCTGGAGGCTGGCGTCGACCGATGCCGCAGGGTCGGGCCCGGCGCGCCGGTGGGGGCCGGCGCCCGGCCGAGCGGGTCGCTCCCGGTCTGGTCGCAGCGTTGCTGGCGCTGGTCGAGCCCGAGGAGCGGGATGACCCACAGAGCCCGCTGCGGTGGACCACGAAGTCGGTGCGGCACCTGGCCGAGGAACTGGGCCGGCAGGGCTTTGCGGTGTCGGCCCCGCCATCGTGACGCCGGTGAGCCGGTGAGCCGGTGAGCCGGTGATCAGCGTGGACACCACGAAACGGGAACAGCTGGTCCCGGCCCAGGAACTCGCTCACCTCGGCCTCCAGGGCGGCCTGCATCAGCACATGCGCCCCCAGCCGGGCCACCTCCACCAAGATCTCCGGAAGCGGACGATCCTGCGCGAACAGGGCATCGATCCTGGCGTGGATCGGATCCGTCGGTGATACTCGTGCAGACACGGGCGTAGGTCCCTTCTTCGACGACTTTGAGCGGTCCCGAAGCGGAACCTACGCCCGTCCCATTTGCACCGGCCGCCGGACGCGACCCAGCGCTGGCGCGTCGTGCTCTAGAGCGTTCATCCTGCACGTGCAACAGGGCATCCACGCGGCGCATCCGATCAGCCTGTGGGGTGTCAGTGTCCTCGTAGTCGGTTGAGGGTGATCTTGATGGGGAGGCTGTAGCGCGCAGCGAAGGTCTCTGGGGTCAGCCCGATGCGGGTGATGTGCCCCCCGTACTTCGCGAGATACTCCGGAACGTGATCGGCGCCGGGCCCGTCTGGGTCTGACACGGCGTCGCCGGAGATCACCACGATGTCCCCGCCCATGCCGTCGCCCCCGAAGTTCAGACTCACCGCGGGGTTGGCCCGCAGGTACCGCACCCGGGCGGCGTCCGGGAGGCTGAAGACGAGAACGCCGGACAGGCCGTCCCACAGAAACCAGACCGGGTTCGGTGATGGTGCGCCGGCGGGACTGACCGTGGTCAGCCAAACCACGGGATCGTCCCGAAGGTGGCGTGCCGCCCGGGCTCCGAACCTGTCGTTTTGATCGATCCTCAGCACGCCCACGGCGCCACGCTCTCAGCCCGCGCCATGTCGTCATCGTAGAGGCGCGTCCGCCATCGAGGGTCGCGGGTCCGGCCGTGTCGGGAACGGACTGCCGCGATCTCTGAAGTGGTCAGGTGTCGAAGAGTCGACCCGTCGGCGTGGCGAGGAAGCGGTCGAGCGGAACCTGCTCCTGCCTGAGCAGTCCTTGCTGCGGCAGGTCGCCGGTCCTGACCAGTTCGATGACCGCAGCGACAGAGCCTGCGGTGGTCCAGGCGATCGCGCTGCTCTGGGCACCCGCCACCTGACGAGGCCGATAGGAGCGGACGAACTCGACCCGGCGCAGCTTCCCATCGATGGTGCCCTCCGACGAGACATGGACGTAGACGATGTCATCGCTGACGGGTGGTTTGGCGTTGGTGAGGATGTCGGCGGCGAGCTCGCGACGTTCGCGCATCAACAGTTCGTGGAAGAAGAAGTTCATCAACTCCATGTGGCCTGGGTAGCGGATGGTCTTGTAGTCGATGTTGGCGACCGTGCCGTGGAAGGTGTCGCACATGGTGCCGAGCCCGCCCGAGGTGGTGAACGCCTCGAGGCGAGTTCCCTCCACATACAGGGTCTCGGGCCATTCCATCGACGACAGCCACTTGCGTTCGCCTGCTTCGATCACCTCACAGTCGTTGAGGTACTCGTTGACCACACCTTCGGGGGACCAGTTGAACGCGTAGCTCAAGAGGCCGGTGGGGTGTTGCGGGAGCGCCCCCACACGCATCCGTATCGACCGGCAGGTGTCGAACGCGGCCGCCTGTGACGCGGCGACGATGCTCACGAATCCGGGGGCGAGCCCGCATTGCGGGGCCATCAACGCCTGGGACGTTGCGCTGAGCTCAGCGACCGCTCTCCCGGTCGACACGTCTTCGGTCAGGTCGAAGTAATGGATGCCGAGCCGGTGAGCGGCAAGGGCGACCGAGTGGTTGAGTGCGTAGGGCAGGCACGACAGGACAGCCTCGTGCTTGGCCAGCTCAGCGGTGAGGACATCGGCATCGCTGACATCGATGACGACCGTCCGGAACGAGGTGGACCGGCGGGGTCGGTGGCGGGCGTACCCGGTGACGTCGAGGCCGGCCTCTTCGAGGAACGACGCGGCCAACAGCCCTACCTTGCCGAGGCCCAGTACGGACACGCCGCCGAAGCTCATCGGCCCAAAGTATCGCCGGCGTCGCCGAGTGACCGAACGCCCGAGTTTGCGGCCCCTAGCCGACGGCGCCGACCGACGTCCCCTGGTGACGGACTTGGTCGTGGACGGTGCTCCCGGCCTGGTCTCCCGATGGGACGAAGATCGCTTTCACGGGGTTTGACCCACCGAACCAGCGCCGGCAGACGCTGTGCGGGATGTCTGGGTCGTTGACGCGGATGGCAGCGGCGCCACGAACGTGACCCACTTGCCCGGACCCGACTTTGCGCTATCGCCTTCCTGGTCTCTCGACGGGACCAGGCTCCTGTGGGCAACCACCGACTGGGACCTGTGGATCATCAACGTCGATGGCAGCGACCGCTGGCAGATCACGTCCGATCCTGCCCATCAACACTTGCCAGTGTGGTCGCCGGACGGGTCCCTCATCGCCCACTGCCCGTTGCCGGTTGACGGCACCTTCGTGAGCGGGGGAGACGACGTCTGGGTGATGGAACCCAACGGCAGCGATCCCCGCCAGCTGACCGACACCAGTAACTCGTGTTCCCCGGCCTGGTCGCCCAACAGTTCCCAGATCGCCTTCGTGACCTTCGTGTTCACGGAGACGGGCCACCACTCCGACGTGTGGGTCATGAACGCAGACGCTCGGACCAACGGAACGTGACCAACGACCCCATGCGGTTCGATCGGTCGCCGGCCTGGTCACCCGACGGGACCCGACTCGCCTTCGTCTCGGCAGGACCTTTCCGGGGGCGAGAAGACCCGGAGCGCGGCGAGGTCATCGAGAACGATGCCCCGGCGGACATCTCCCTTATCCCGGCCGAGGGAGGCCCCAAGACGCAGATCACGGTCGGCGACCAGGGCGACGCCGCTCCGTCATGGGAACCAGTCCTCGCAAGCTCGGCAGGTGAAGCGTCCCCGGTACGGACATGTCCTGTCGCGAGCTCGTGCCTCGAGATCAGCGGACCCAGCTCTTGACGCCACGCTCCTGCTGCACCGAAATGGAGGTGGAGCGGCGCGGGCGAGGGCGCGCTGGCCTCCTGAAGTGAGCCAACGAGGGGAGATGGCTTCCATGGCTGCAGACGCCGAGTTCGAGTCGATGACGGCGACGGAGATGGCCGCCGCAGTACGAACCGGGGAGGTGTCGCCTATCGAGTTGGTCGACGCGTGCATCGAACGGATCGGTCGCCGCAACCCGAGCGTGAACGCGTTCGTCTACCAGGGCTTCGACGAGGCGCGCGAGCGTGCCCATGCCGCTGCTGAGGCGGTGACGGCCGGCGAGGAACTCGGACCGTTGCACGGCGTACCAACCGCGATCAAAGACCTGTTCGATTTCAAGCCGGGCTGGCCGGCCACGTTCGGCGGTATCCGTGCGCTGCGCGACTTTGCGATCGACGCCCGCTGCGCCTACGCCGAACGTGTCGAGGATGCCGGCGCGATCATCATGGGCAAGACCAACAGCCCGGTCATGGGCTTTCGCGGTACCTGCGACAACTACCTGTTCGGTCCCAGCCGCAACCCGTTCGACACGACGAAGAACACCGGCGGGTCGTCGGGCGGCAGCGCGGCGGCGGTGGCCGACGGTCTGGTGCCGATCGCGGAGGGCACCGACGGCGGCGGCTCGATCCGCATCCCGGCGTCGTGGTGTGGCGTGTACGGGTACAAGGCGTCGTTCGGGCGGGTGCCGTTCCTCGCGCGCCCCAACGCGTTCGGCAGTACCGACCCGTTCCTGTTTGAGGGCACGCTGACGCGCACGGTCGCCGACGCCGCGCTCGGGATGACCGCGCTCGCGGGCTATCACCCCGGGGATCCGCTCAGCCTCGATGAGGAGGTCGATTTCCTCGGAGCGCTCGGGCGTCCCATCGAGGGCATGCGGATCGCCTATACAGCCGACTACGACGTCTTCCCGATCGACCCGCAGGTGACCTCCATAGTGCGGTCGGCGATCGCGGCGTTCGAGGACGCCGGCGCACACGTCGAGGAGGTCTCGCTCGGCATCACCCGTGACCAGCGTGAGCTGAGTGACCTGTGGTGCCGGTTGATCATGCCGATCAATCTGCAGACGTTCGAGGGTTTCAAGGCCGGCGGTCTCGATATCGTCCGCGACCATCCCGAGGATCTACCACCCGAATACCGGCGCTGGCTCGACGTCGGCTACCGGATGTCGGCGCTTGAGTTCGTCCGCGACCAGGAGATGCGCACCGAGGTGTACGACGCGATCCAGGGGGTCTTCGCCGACTACGACCTGATCGTGGGGCCCACGCTGGCGTGCCTTCCCGTGGACAACGCCGATGACGGCAACACCGTCGGTCCCAGCAGCATCAACGGCGTGGAGGTCGACCCTTTGATCGGCTGGTGTCCGACGTACTTGTTCAACTACACCGGCCACCCTGCGGCGTCGATCCCGGCCGGGATGTCCGAGGATGGGTTGCCGGTCGGCATGCAGATCGCCGGTCGCAGGTATGCGGACGTTGATGTGTTGGCGGCCAGCGCTGCCTTCGAGCAGATCCGTCCGTGGGCCGACACGTACACGCGGGTGCGCGACCGCCCGTTGTGAGTGGAGCCGCCGAGCGCGGAAACGGATGTCCGAGCGTTCCAGCGCCGGACGACCGGTCAGGTCTTCAGGCTCTACAGAGAACCAGTGGGGGAGATCGCAGATCCACGGCGAACTCGTCGGCCTCGGCTATCGAGTGTCACCGGCCACAGTGTGGGGATCCTGTGTGCCGCCTGCGTTGACCCCGCTCAACGGCGGGCCGGGCAGTCCTGGTCCTGGGCGACGTTCGTGCGCGGCCAGGCCGCGGGCCTCCTCGCGGTGGGCTTCTTGACCAGGACAATGTGCCGCACCTGGTACCCGCTCGGGGGCCAAGGGCGCCCGAGCCGTCTTGTCGTCTCCGGAGACGACCTGCGCTGCGTCACACTTGGCAGGTCGAGCCATGTCTGGCCGGGGAAACGCCCCAGGGCGTACAGAACGAGCCGCGCCTGGGTCGGCCACCGCGGCGCGCGGCCCGCCACGGTTCCAACGCCTACAGCGATGCGTAGACTGCTTCCTCGAAGTCGCCGTAGAGCTTCCATGCCTCGTGCTCGGTGATGAACGGTAGCGAGTTGGTGTAGATCGACGCACAGATGCCCGTCGTACGGTCGACCCAGAAGTGGGTGTTGAACAGGCCTGCCCAGGCGCCGGAGCCCGCTCGTCGCCGACCGGGCACGTCGTCGGTGTTGAGCAGTAGCCCGTAGCCCCACTTGTAGCCGGGGCCGGCCCGCAGCGCGTCCGTGACGGGCGGATCCGCCGTCGGGATTTCGGCGGGGAAGTCGAGATCGCCGATCTGGTTCGTGAACGCGGCGTCGACTGTCGCCTGCTGCAAGATCCGCTCGCCGTCCAGCTCGCCGCCGCGCAGCAGGGCCTGCTCGAAGCGGATGTAGTCCCGCGGCGTCGAGTAGAGGCCGTGCCCTCCTGCCCACCAGTCTGGCGCCTGCGGTAGCGGCTCACCGGCCGAGGTCCAGTTCCCATCCTCGCCCTTGACGTGCAGTGTCACGCAGTTGTCCCGGCGGGCGTCGTCCAAGAGGAACATCGTGTCGCCCATGTCCAGTGGGCCGGTGACCCCTTCTTTGACGACGACGTCCAGGGTCTTGCCCGCCACGGCCTCGACGACCTTGCCAAGCCAATCGGTGTTGATGCCGTACACGAACCTGGTGCCTGGGTCGGCGACCATCGGGGCCTTGAACGCGCCAGAACCGCCGAGCACGTTGGGGATGCCGGTGACCTTCTCGTACTTGGCAAGGTCCTCATTCCAGAACCAGTAGCCGAGTCCCGACGTGTGGGTCACCAGTTGGTGCACCGTTGCCCTGGTCTTGGGTGCGCGCAGCCGCGGGGTGTCGCCGTCCCAGCCATCGAGCACCTGCACGTCGGCGAACTCTGGGCAGTACTGCTCCACGGGGGCGTCGAAGTCGAGGTCGCCCCGCTCCTTCTGCTGCAGCGCGGCCGCAGTCGCGACCATCTTTGTCATCGACATGACCCTGAACTGGGTCGCGCTGGTGACCCCCTCTGGAGCCTCACCGACGATCCGCGGACCGGCGCCGCCCTCGTAGATGACTCGGTCGCGGTCGGCCACGATCCCGACGACGTGTGGCACCGCACCACCGTCCACGGCCGCCTGCAGCACCCTGTCAATACTCGAGTTCACCGGAATCACCTCTCCACGCGAGAGCGCACGGACGCAATTACGTTGACACCGCGCCGAGCCGCGGTCAACGGCCTGGACCGTGGGCCCAATCGGTGGGGTCAGGCATGTAGCCAAGCCTCTCCGAGGCCGGTGACAGCGATGGAGCGCTCGCCTATCGTCGACGGTGCTCGTCGTTGGCTGTGACGTCTGACCTGGGAGGAGATTCCGATGGCTCGTCGCGATGTCGAGTTCGATGCCGAGGGTGTCACGTTGCGGGGCTGGTTCTACTCCGGCGAGGGGGCCACGAAGCCCGCGGCGACCGTGGTGATGGCGCATGGCTTCTCCGCCGTCAAGGAGATGTACCTGGACGCCTTCGCGGACGTGTTCGCCGCGGCGGGCCTGAACGCTCTGGTCTTCGACAACCGCAACTTCGGGGCCAGCGACGGACAACCTCGCTACGAGATCGACCCCTGGGCCCAGGTCCGCGACTACCGACACGCCATCACCTACGCCGGCACGCTGTCCGAGGTGGACGCCGACCGGATCGGGATCTGGGGCAGCAGCTACTCCGGTGGCCACGTTCTCATCGTCGGCGCGATCGACCGACGGGTCCGGGCCGTGGTCTCCCAGGTGCCGCTGGTCAGTGGCCACTTCAATGTCCGGCGCCTGGTGAAGGCCGATCTCATCGCCGGCTTCCAGGACGCGTTCAACGCCGACCGCCTGGCGCGGTACCGCGGCGAGGCACCGGCGATGGTCCCTGTCGTGTCGGAGGACCCGGCGGGCGCGTGTGCGCTGCCCACCCCGGACTCCTGGCAGTGGTTCAGCGAGACCGGTGCCACTCGAGCGCCATCCTGGAGGAACGAGGTCACCTTGCGCTCGGTGGAGATGTTCACCGAGTACGAGCCGGGCGCGTACCTTCCGCTGGTCAGCCCGACGCCCCTGCTGATGGTAGTGGCGCGCGGTGACCACCTGACCGTGTCCGACCTGGCGATCGCCGCGTTCCAGTCCGCGAACGAGCCACGCAAGTTGGTGATCCTGCCTGGCGGTCACTTCGACGCCTATGTGAAGGGCTTTGACGCGGCGTCTGGTCAGGCCCGGGACTGGTTCGTGGAACACCTGGCGCCCTGATTCCGGCTGCGCCAGCCTGGATTAGTGCGGCCGCGTGACCTGCGACGATGCCACGCTGAACGGTGTTGATCTTCGGGTTGGCGTGGATATGGCCCGGACAGCCGTGAACGGTCAACGCCGGCCGATGGCGGCTGGGCGGCGGTCTGCTCCGTGCTGGTTTCGGGGCGTGGGGCTCGGCAGAGATACCGGCTTACTAGGGGAAGGGGCCTCGGCGCGAGTGTCTGCGGCGACGAGGACGGGTGTCTGCGTTCTACTCGGAAGATCTTTAGCACCCGACGGGCGACCCGCGAGTCGCTGACCTGAGTGTTCTCGCCCCGACTCGGGTTCGGCGTGTAGTACGCCCAGACATTGGGGCGCATTCGGCGCAGCGGCCCGAAAGGGATCCAGCTGATGCCAGATGTCCACAGCCACTCCAGCAACCAAGAGTGACGAAGTCGGTCACGTTGGGGAATCACTGCAGCTCAGAACCATGATCAAAGTGGCCAGGGGCGGGGTCGAACCGCCGACCTTCCGATTCTCAGGCCCGTCGTGCGCGTCTGAATATGGCGTTGACCTGCGACGATGCGGCCATGGCGGTGCTCATGGGCGGGGCTCGACACGATTTCGGACCGGAGGGTCGTGACTGGTTGGGACTCGTTGGTGGCGGCTGGACCGGCTGGTTCACCACACGGTTGCGGTGGTCAGCCGGGAGGTGGGCCGGCTGGCCAGCATTTGGAGTACGAGGCTGCGATCGCCGGCGTTCAGTCGCGCGACGGTTTGTTCGTCGCTCACGCGGATCCTCACCCTGCGGCGGTGGCTCCCAGTCCACGGGACGCCGCGTGGCCGGGTCGGGTTCTCCCACGGCCCTGCGACGCAACTCCCAGGTCCGCCCGTCCACACCGTTCAGATCGTGGTCGAGATCGGACAGGGCCACGTCGAGCGGGTGGCGGATCACCACGATGTAGGTGACCCGCGGATCGTCGGGCAGTCCGTCCAGCGGCGTGTGGGTCTTGATGAACCGCCGGTGCTCCTGGGCCTGCAGCAGGGAGAAGACCTCGTCCTCGGAGCGGATCAGCATGTCGAGCCACGGTGAGACGGTGCCGAGCCGGACGCCGAAGTCGACCCGGTCCAACAGCATCATGCCGACGATGTGCTGCATCCAGGTGGTGCCGCACTTGGACGGGGTCGTGACCACGACATCGCCTGCCCGCAGGAGAACCGTTCCCATCGGCTGGAGTGGACCATCAGCCCCTCGTAACGTCGCACCGCTTCATCATGGGATGCGGGGAGAACGTCAGCGACCCCGCGAGGCTACTGTCGATGGACGCTTCTCGCGCGCTGCGGAGCCGCGAAGACCAGCTGGGACCCACCTGGCTGCGTGCTCGGTCCATCCACCCGTCCCACCTACGGAGGCGATGTGAAGCACCTGCCCGTGCCAGCTCTGTCCGACACGCTGGATCGCTACCTGGCCGCCGTCGAGCCGCTGCTCGAGCCCGGCGAGCTGGAAGCGGCCCGGTGTGCGGTGGCCGAGTTCGCCACCGGTGTCGGCCCGCGGTGCCAGGCGGAGCTCGAGCGCTTTGCCGACGAGGAGCGGGGCGCCGGGCGGAGTTGGTTGTCAGAGGCGTGGTTGGACGGCTACCTGAGCGTGCGCCCACCCCTGCCGTTGAGCACCAGCGTCGGCTTCCGGCTGGCCTGGCCTACGGCCACGACCGGTCTGGCGCTCGCCGCGGAAGTCGTGCACGGCTTCGCGTGCGTCCACCTTGCCATCCTGCGTGGGGAGGCCGAGCCCGAGGTCACCTCCCGCGGGGAGCCGGTCGACTCGAGTCAGTGGCAGGTGGTCGCCGGGGGACTGCGGCACCCCCGCCCGGGAGTGGACGAAATCCGCACCGGACCGGGCGATGCCGCCAACCGTGAGATCGGCGTGCTGTGGCGGGGGCGCTGGCTCGCCGTCCCGATCAGCGACCGCGCCGGCGCCGCACTGCCGCGCGCCACAGTGCAGGCCGCACTGGCCCGGGTCGTCGAGCTCGCACCGGCGGAGCGGGACGTCACGGCCATCTCCTACCTGGGCGGCGACCAGACGGCCGTCTCCCTGGACCGGTTGCTTGCCGATCCCGAGAACCGGTGCACCTACGACCGGATCGCCGACGCGCTGTTCGCCGTGCACCTCGACGACTCGGCACTGGACCCGCAGGGAACCCGGGCACGGGAGGCCGACTACCTGCGCCGGGTCTCCTTCGAGCCCGGACGAGCCTGGACCTACAAGCCGCTGACCTACCAGGTGCACCTCGACCACGGTCTCGTGGCGCTGCACATGGAGCACAGCGTGGCGGACGGCGGCACGCTGCAGGCGCTCGTCGCGCAGGCACACTGCGCGGCCGCAGTCGATCCGCAGCCGTCCTCCCCAGCCGGGCAGATGCCCGCAATCACCGAGCTGTCATGGCGGATCCCGCCGGATCTCGCCGGCGGGATCGAGCGTGGCCTGGCCGAGTACCGTGACCGGCTGGCGCCGCTGCACGTCCAGATCGTGCGCACCGCGAACCCGGCTCCCGTGGAGGTCAGGATCAGTCTGGACGCTGTCCAGCAGTGGGTCATGCTGTTTGCACAGCTGGCTACCTTCGGCCGGGTGCGCAGCACCTACGAGTCCGTCGACATGCGCGAATACGCCGCAGGGCGCACCGAGTGTCTGCGACCGAACACCCCGCAGGCGGTGGCCCTGACCCGGGCCCTGGTCGCGGGCACCGCCACGCCGGACCACGTCGGCGGGGCGCTCGACGCGCACCGCGACTGGGTGAAGGCGGCCAAGGCCGGGCATGGGGTCGACCGGCACCTGCTCGGGCTGAGGCTGGCCGCCGAGCGGCTGGACGCTGTCTCGCCCCTGCACCGGAACGAGGCCTACCGCCGACTCACCACCGACTTCCTGTCCACCACCTCGATGGGTGGCCGGGATCAGATCGTGAGGTGCGCGTTCTCCCCGACCAGCCGAGGTGGGTTCGGCTTCTACTACGCGGCCCGCGGGGCTGAGCTGGAGTTCACGATGAGTCACCGCCAGGACGAGGCCGAGCAGGCCGACGAGCTGGTGCGCCAGCTGCACGTCGGCGTCGAGCGGCTGACGGACGTGCTCGGCGAGTGGGCGGCGGGCTGCCGGTAGGAGACCGCCACGGGGCGCGGAACGCGCTCGGGCGGATGGGGTGGACAACCCCCGCTGCCGCTCTGCTGACGGCAGAGCTCCCTGGACTCACCGGGCCGCCTCCCCTTTGGCTCGCCGACCGGCAGGATCCCGGATGCTTGGGCGCGCCGGAAGTCCGCCCAGGACTGTCCGGACAGTCGCGGGGCTGGGTCGACACGGCACGCAGGATCCGCCACACCATCGCCGGCGACACCCGGTGGCCCAGTCCACGGAGTTCGCCGTGGATCCTGCGGTGCCCCCACCCGGTGTTCTCCGCGGCCGGCTGCACGATCAGCCGCCGGACCTCGGCCCCGGTGGAGGGGCGTCCGGGACGCCTACGCGGGTAGGCCCACTTCTTGGCCACCAGCTCCCGGTGCCAGCGCAGGAGCGTGGCCGGGGTGACGAAGAACGCCTCCCACCGGGGCCGCGGGAGCACCCGCGACAGGGCGCCGAGCAGGACCCGGTCCCGGGGTTCCAGCCGCGGCGGTCCGACCTGTCGGCGCAGGACCGCGACCTGATGACGCAGGACCAGCAGCTCCACGTCCTTGGCCGCCTCACCGCGCAGCCGCAGCACCATCAGATCAACTGCGCGCCGGGTCAGGTGTACATCAGGAGGACCGTGCTCAGTCCTCGTGGCGTTGACCAGCCACGACGCGTTGCTGCGCGGAAGTTGGACTTCGGTTTGGCGTGCATGTGGCGCGGACAGCCACAGACGGCCGGGCACGGTCAGTGACTGCTGGACAGGTGCGTGGGTCGCGTGCGAACTCGTCGGACTCCCCGCGGGTACAGATCGGCCGATGGCCTCAAGCGTATTACGCGGTGATACGATGCATGGGTGGGGAACCGGTACAGCTTCACGGCTGAGGGCTTGGCCAACCTCAAGGTGTACGGGATCGGCCCGGACGAGGTGTGGGTGGCCCTGCACGGACGGCGTCGGCTGAGCCGGCCCCTGGGTGAGGACGGCGCGGCGATCTTCGCCGGTGACGTCCGCCGGCCGTCACCTGATGGTGCTGGTGGTGGAGTCCACCAGCGAGGACAACGACTGGGACATCATGGCGGCGCGGGAGATGTCGACCGAGGAGATCGAGGTCTTCGACCGCTACACCGGACGGCAGGGGTGAACGACATGGGCGGCACGCATGGACCGGGCAGCGCGGGCGCATCTGGCGGTACTGGAGCGAACCGGCGGGTTGATCCGATGACCGAATCGCTGGCCGAGCTCGTCGAACACGGCCCGGATGCGGCGATGCCGGTCCCTGACACCAGCGAACCGATGGTGGTCAAGTCGCTGCGGCTGCCCCTGCGACTGACCGAGGCCCTCGAACAGGAGGCCGCCGCACGCGGTGTCGGTGTCACCGTGCTGATGCGCGAGCTGCTCGAGACCGCCCTACGTGACCCGGGACAGCAGCGTTACGTTCCCTTGGACGAGGCCATCACCCTGCTCTCCAGGCTCGCCCGCACCCCCCGGCGGCCTGACTACTCCTCAGCGGAGGCTTACACGGCTCATCCCGGTCTCGGTCAGGGCTCGTCGGCGCCGAACCTGAGGGACTGCGGTCGGGAACATCCGCCCTCGTTCCCTCGGCCGACGTGATCAGTTCCACTCAGTGCCACCTGGGCTGATCAACTTCGGGGCGTTCTCTACGGACAGGGGCTGCCGAGGGTGGATGCTCACTTACTCGTCTTCGACGCGTTCCTCGTTGTCCGCGCGCCGACGGAGCGTTCGCTCGGCGATTCCGCTGGACAGCCTGCCCGTCACCGATGCGGCTCGGTCGAGGGTCTCGTACCGAGGCGCTTGGCGGCATCGACGCCCTCTGCTCCCGTCGCGAGTGCCTTGTCCCTCACCTCTGCGGCCGCGTCCACCCATCGTCTCGCCTCCAACGACTCTCGACCGCGCTCGATCCCGAGCCGCCCGTTGAAGTCGACGACGGCGACCGTGACCCGATTACTCGAATGCACCACATCACGGCACGTGGTCGGATGCAGCAGCACCTTCGTGTTGGCTGTGGCGGCAGCTGTATTCATGCGAGCCAACAGATGCTCGGTGCTCCGTGAAATGAGGTCCAACCGGTTCTGCCTGGCAGCGCGAAGCGCGAGGCGATGCCGGTCGAGCTCCTCTGGAGACGCGTCCAGCACGCGGTCGAGCTCCAGCACAGCGATTGCGTCCTGAAGCTGGAAGCAACGAGCCAAGACGGCGAGCCATTCCACAACCTTGGACTCGGCCTCCTTGGACGTCTTGGCCAGATCGCCGATCCTGGTCTGCTCCACCTTCTCCGCGAGTGCGTCAAGCTGACGCAACGCGTATGCCTGGGTTCGCGCGGGAGTCATCGATGTGGCCTGGACTTTCGACCACGTGATATCGGAGAACCGGCCCATCAGCTCGCGGATGGTCATGGCTTCCTCGATCACGGGGTCCACTCCGATCATGTCCGCCAGCACAGTGTCCTTCTGGGCGCGGAGGATGTCGTTGACCTTCTCATCGATCGTGGTGATAGGTGGTGATCTAGCGTTCGCGGGCGCGGAGGCTCAACGAGCGTCACCCGAGAGCGTGTGGGTAGGCAGCTCCGACGATCCACCCTCCGATCCGGTCAGGCGGCTCGGGGAGGGGGACGACCCGCACCACGTCGCCGACCTTCACGATCCCGGCGCGGATGACCCAGGAGTTCAGCGCGAGCTGGTTGCCGAAGACGTCCCGGATCCGGCGAAGGACGTCGAGGTCCTGCCGGCCGGTGTCCGGATCGATCGACGTGACGATGCACCGTTGGCGCACCGAGTGCACGCCGATCACCGCGGTGCCGATGCTCAGCGCCATCCCGGGAAGCTCGGGCTCGCGATCGGCAGCGATTCCGGAGAGGACGAGGTTGGGGCGAAGTCGCCGGACGTCGTGGCCGAACCGCTCGACCGCGCCGTCCGTGGCCACGAGCAGGTTGAGGACGTCGAACCGCTCGGGGCTGCGGTCGGCCACCAGGCGCGCCTGCGGGCCGGCATGCCGCCGGACGAGCTCGGCGGCGTGCCCGCTGTCCCATCGGCGGCCGTCCACCTGCGGCGCGCCGTCCGGGCCGGTGGTCGCGGCGAGGGTGAGCAGGCCGTGTCGGGTTCGCCCGGTGACAGGGCCCCGCAGCCCGGCCACGTGGACGACGCGATCACCCTCGACGCCGTCGCTCGTCAGGGTCGCCGAGGTGAGCGGCTCTCCCCTGAGTGACTTGACCGGGTACCGCCACAGCTGGGACACGCGCATGTCTGGCATCGGGAGCCCTTTCTGGGCACCCCGCTGAAGGAAAAGCACGGATGCTTGCCCGTGCGACGTCGCGCGACGGCCGGGGGGCCTCTCCGAGTTTGCGCCCGTTCAGCGGGGCGTCTTACCCCCGTCGCCGGGTCAGGATGCTCAACAGGCGTCGATGGCCAGCTCGTAGACGTCGGTCCGCACGACGGCTGTCGCTCCCGGATCGTCCGGCCCAGCATCCTGCTCGGGGCGGTCGGCCCGCGCACCAGTCTCGCTGTCCCAATAGGACACGATGAGCGCGCGACCGTTCGCACGGTCCACCAGCAACCGGAATCCGCGAAAGTCGTCGCCCTGATGCAGGCCCGCGGCGGTGTCTCGCGTGCGGTTGATGACCGCACCGCCGTGTTCGGGGTGGAAGGAGACCTCGTCGATCCGGACCCACATGCTTGACTCCCCTACGTTGATGCCTCAGCTCATGGTGCCGACGGGCCGGCGTCGCCGAACCGCTCGGCCGCGTCCCGCAGCCCGCGATAGTCCTCGCGGCACGCCGGGCAGGCCAAGAGGTGAGCGGCGAGCCCTGGGAGCTCACGCCCAGGGTCACCACCGGCGAGCTCGGTCTCGACATACTGGTGCAGCACCCCGAAACCGGCGGCGCACCCGGCATCGAGGTCGTCTGCTCGCAACAGGTCGTCGAGCTTCCGATCCTCGTTCATGGCGTCCCTGACTGGTAGGTCGGTCGCTCGTACCCCGCGGCGCGCAGGCTTGCCTTCAGCTTTCGACGAGCGTCGAATAGCGCCTTGTAGACGGTGTTCCTGGAGGCGCCCAGCTCACGCGCGAAGGCATCCATCGGTACCTCGTTCAAGGCGATCGCGACGAAGACCCTGCGCTGGTGCGGTGTCAGGTCCTCCTCGATGGCGCGACGGAGCGCCGCCGACATCTCGCGCTGCTCGCTGTGCTGGTGAGGCGACTCTGCCCTGGTGTCCGGGAGTCGTTCCCATGCGTCGTCATCCATCACGGCACGATGGGAGCGCCAGAAGTGACGGCCCATCTTCGTCGAGACCTCGAGCATCACGAAGCGGTACGCCCAGGTCGTGAAGCGGCTCTCGCCCCGGAAGTCGGGGACCTTCGCCCGGATCGCCATCAGAGCGTCATCGGTGGCTTGCTGGGCGATGTCATCGAGCTCCGGGCCACGCAGCTGAAGCGAGCCGGCACGGCGGGCGACCTCGTGCCGCGCGACACGCCGCAGCAGAGCATGCAGTGCGACGACGCAGGCCTCGTGCCGGCTGCCGGTCGCGCGCAGCCCGTCGACCCACTCCTGGGAGGCGTCGTCGAACCCAGCAGGAGAAGCCGCCCTGGCGACGGGAGCCCCCACCGGATCAGCGGACACGCCGCGAGGATACACCGCGGCATCGCACCGGCCACCGACCCAGAACTGGGAGCAGACACGTGGGGTCGCGCCTTCACAGGTCGACGACGACGTCGTCGCGCGGTGTCACGCAACACACGAGGACGTTCCCCTCGGCCGGCAGGTCGAGCGGAACCGGCTCATAGGCCACAGAGCCATCGAGCAGCGTGACCTCGCAGCTGTGGCAGACCCCTGACCTGCACGACCACTGAACTGGGACGTCGCACGCCTCAGCGCAGTCGAGGATGCTGGCGAAGTCCTCGCGCCACGGCACCGTCAGACCGCTCCGCGCGAAGGTGAGCGCCGGGCCACGTCCGACCGCGCCAGCAGGCAGGTGGGGCATCGGCAGTGGCCCGCTGTCGATTCCCGGCGCGAGGGCGGGAGCGGCACCGAAGACCTCGGAATGGATGCGGGCGGGTTCGAGTCCGAGGTCGGTGAGGGCGGAGCGGGCATCGGACATGAACACCTGTGGCCCACAGAGATAGACGTGCGCGTCGCGGGGGAGGCCGAGCGCGCCGAGGAGGTCGGCCGTCAGGCGGCCGCGGTGGGTGTAGTCGCGACCACGTGTGTCGGTCGCCCTCGGAGCGCTGTAGCAGATCACTGCGTGGGCGTTGGGGAGCCCGGCAAGCACACGGCGCACCTCCGCTGCAAAGGGATGCTCACTGCCGTTGCGTGAGCTGTGGACCCACCACACCTCACGCATCGAGCGTTGACTCGCGAGCGCATGAAGCATCGCAAGCACCGGGGTCGCGCCGATTCCCGCGGACACGAGCACCACCGGCGAGTCTCCGGGCTCGAGCGTGAAACGGCCGCGCGGTGCCGACATCGACACGATGGTCCCCGCGCGCACCCGCGAGTGCACGAAGCTGCTCACCACACCGTCGACCTCGCGCTTGATGCTCACGCGAAACTCCGCGGAGCCGGGTGGGCCCGAGAGCGAATAGTTGCGCGACGTTCGTTTGCCCCCGTCGCCGACCGGGAACTGAAGGGCGACGGACTGCCCCGGAAGGGCGGAAGGCAACGCGCGGCCGTCGATCGCGGCCAGGTGGAGGGACAGGACGGTCGAGGTCTCGTACGCGACGTTCACCACCTCGTGCGAGCGGAAGCCTGCCCAGGCGGCCGGCAGCCCGCCGGCGGCATCATTCAGCCCGACGTTGCCAGCGGTCGTGCCGCCGGCCGTCGCCAGTGCCTCGAACGATCCACGCCAGCCAGGGCTCAGCGCCGGCAGGCGCAATGCCTTCTCCACGAGAGCGGAGTCGCGCCCTGGCAGGTAGAGCAGGCCATCGACGTCCGCAACGGTCATCTGCGCAGGGTCGGCGTGAACCCGGACAAACTCGTCTCCCGCCTCGACGACACCCTCGCGGAGCACCCGAAGGTAGAACCCGGGCCGCCGGTGAGAGACCAGGAGCGCGGGCAGTTGGGGCTCTCCCATCCGGAGTCCGACCCGGTAGCACGTGACGCGGGGCTGGCTCACCTCCACGAGCGCTCCGCCGACCTCGAACCGGTCACCGATGCACACGTCGTCGTCCGCGAGGCCGTCGACGGTGAAGTTCTCACCGAACTGCCCGTGTACGAAATCGTTTCGCGCGAAGTGGTGGCTCCAGTGCCGGTAGGCCTCGAGCTGATACACGAGCATGGCCCGATGAGGCCCACCGTGACCCGCGAGGTCTCCCTGCGCGTCCCCGTCCACGTTCAGCCTCCGAACCACGTGCGGGCCGTCGACCGCGCGCTTCCAGACCGCGGTGCGGACGGTTCGACCGCGCCACGCCACGTCACGTGGGAGCCCGAGGTTCACGGCCACGAGGCGACCAACCGTTCTCGGGCCGTCCCACTTAGCCACCCGAGGACCTCACGTGGCCGGCGATCGCCCGGAGGACGTCGCCGACGGCGGCGCGGACTCCCGTGTCGGCAACGAGCCCGTCCGCATCGATCGCGGTCCCGGCGATCGGAACGCGGGCGCAGGCGTCGGCGACCACCTGCGCCCCGACGTACCCGAGGACGGACTCCAGGGACGCCCGCGCCCCGTCCCCTCTGCCGTCGGGGGCCACTGTGACCCAGGCGACCGGTTTCCGGTGGAGGTCGCCGCCTCCCACGGTCCAGTCGAGCAGGTTCTTGAAGCTCCCGGGAAGCCCGCCTGCGTACTCCGGGGTGCAGAAGAGGACGGCATCGGCCGACGCGAGGCGCCTGCGCAGGTCGGCGACCGCTGCGGGCAGCGGGTCGTGGTCGTCGTCGGGATTGAAGGCCGGGAGCGTCGCCAAGGCCTCGAGGAGAGATGCGACGACGCCCGACGGGGGCGCGGCGCCTGCCGTGCGAAGAGCGGCCGTGTTCACCGAGAGTCGGCGCGTGCTGCCGGTGACCAGTAGCACCTGCACCGTCGCGCTCCGCGGGCCTCGCCGGCGGTCACGTCCGACCGCCGGCGACAGGCCCGACGCCCGCGGCGCTCCCTGGCTCACCGGGCTGCGGCGAGCGGCGTCGCCGCGACGCGCGCATCGAAGAAGTCGACGATCTTGTGTGCGATGAGGTCCAGGTTGTCCTCGACGGCGAAGTGGCCCGAGTCCAGCCGGACCAGCTCGGCGTCCGGAAGGTCGCGCAGGTACGCCTCGCCACCCGCCGGGGTGAAGAAGATGTCCCCCTGACCCCAGAAGATCAGCGTGATCGGCTGGCGTTCGCGGAGCGACGCCTGCCAGGTGTCGTAGAGGGCAGCGTTCGTCCGGTAGTCGTAGAAGAGGTCCAGTTGGACTCGGTGCGCCCCGGGGCGCGCGAGGAAGTAGAGATCCGTGGTCCAGTTGTCCGGGCTGATCTTGCTCGTGTCGGGGTGGCCCGTGGTGTAGATCGCCTTGACCGTCTCAGGGAGCAGGAACGCTTCCAGCGGCGCCTCGGTCTCGGCACTCCGGTCGACCCACAGGGCATGGCGGATGCCGTCCCACGTCTCAGTGAACCCCTCGTCGTACGTGTTCGCGTTCTGGATCACCTGCCAGGTCAGCCACTCGGGGTGCTTCGCGATGATCCGGTTGCCGATGGGGCCGCCGTAGTCCTGCATGTAGATACCCATCGGGCCGGTGAAGCCGACTTGCGTCAGGAGCCCGTCCACGACCTGCGCCAGGTGGTCGAACGTGTAGTCCCACGTCGACGGGTCCGGCATGTCACTGTTCCCGAAGCCGGGGTAGTCCGGCGACAGGACGTGGAAGCGGTCGGCCAGGGCCGGGATGAGGTCCCTGAACTGGTGCGACGAGGACGGGAAGCCTCCCAGGAGGAGGAGCTGGGGGTTGGCCGGGTCTCCGGCCTCACGGTAGAAGACGTCGAGGCCTTCCGCCGTGGCGGTGTGGAACGTGGTCATGGCAACCTCCGGATCAGACTGCCCACCGGTGTCGGCCACCGAGGGCGAGGGTGGATGTGTCGCGTACTTGGCATCACCGCCGGTGAGCGTCTTACCTCCCTGATGACCGCTCCTTCCGTGACGCCCTCGGTGCGGCAACCTCCGAGACCGCCCCACGGGTGTGCACTCACGGGGCCGACGGATGACGGCGGCTGTCGTTCACGCCACAAGTAACCAGGGCCAGCGATGGGTGTCCTCACCGGGACCCGGGGCCCCCGCGTGAAGTCATCCGTGATCGGCAGCACGCGCGACCGGGTTCTTGCTGATGGGCCCTGGGTCAATGGCGATCTGACCTGAGGATCGTGGGGTCCCGAGAGGAACTCGGGATGACAGGTAAGAGCGCGTGGTGGCGCCGACGCCAAGTGTTCGTCGGTCGCGCGAGGCATCGCGTGACGGACGGCCACCTGGCCATCCCTACTCGCCCCTTGGAGTCCGCCATGACCCGTTCACCCCTTACCCGCTCGGTCCCGCGCCGCACGCTCCTCGCCGCCGCCGGTGCGGCCATCGCTCTCCTGCTCAGCCCGCTGGGCGCGGCGTCTGCCGACGTCGGTCATCACGACGACCGGGTAGCCGGGGCGGTCTTCGTCCAGCTCAACTCCACGGACGGCAACCAGATCGCGACCTACGCGCGCAGCGCGTCCGGCCTCCTGACCGCGGCGGGCACCTACCCCACCGGAGGCAACGGCGGGACAGAGATCGGCGTCCCGCTGGACGCCCTGGCATCGCAGGGATCCCTGGTCCTGGACTCCGACCACCGCGTGCTGCTCGCCGTGAACGCCGGCAGCGACACAGTCACCTCCTTCGCCGTTCGTGGCACCAGCCTGACTCGCGCCTCCGTCGTGCCGTCCGGTGGCCAGTTCCCGTCGAGCATCGCCGTCCACGGTGACCTGGTGTACGTCCTCAACGCCGGGGGAGACGGGAGCGTCTCGGGCTTTGAGCTCAACCGTGGAGCCCTCGTGCCGCTGCCCGGATCCCACCGCACCCTCGGCCTGGGCAACGCCAACCCGCCGGTGTTCATCTCCGCGCCGGCCCAGATCGGGTTCAGCAGCAATGGCCGCGCCCTCATCGTGACCACCAAGAACCACAACCAGATCCTGACCTTCCCGGTCGACCGTGCCGGGTACCCCTCAGCCACACCGCTGGTCACCGCCTCGGCCGGACCCGTGCCGTTCTCCTTCGTCGTCGACCGACGTGGAACCGTCCACGTCACCGAGGCCGGTACCGACAAGACCAGCTCCTACAGCGTCGCCCGCGACGGCTCCCTCACCCTGCTCGGCTCCTCGGCCTCCACCGCCGCCGCGGCGCTGTGCTGGAACATCGAGGTCGGCCGCACGATCTACGGCGCGAACGCCGGGTCAGCATCCCTGTCCGCGTGGCAGGTGGCCGCCGACGGTTCCGCGATCCTCACCAACCCCGTCGCCGCCACCACCGCAGCCGGCCCGATTGACCTCGCAGCATCCAGCAACGGCCGATTCCTGTACGTGCAGGAAGCGGTCGCCGGGAGCCTCGGGGTGTACGCCGTCTCCGGCGACGGCTCGCTGGAGCGGATCCAGACGGTCTCAGGTCTGCCCGCATTCACCACCACCGGCATGGAGGGCATCGCGGCCCGCTGACACACCCCAGCGCATCCGTGACCGAACCAGGCCGGGGCCTCACCACCCCCCGCGACGTCCCGGCCCGGTTCGATCCCCGAACCCCACGGCACGACCGCCCCGGCGGAGCGGCCGACCCACGAGAAGGGCACCCCATGAGCGAGGACCAGAACGAGACGAGCGCGGGCGACATGCCCGGCAGGCATGACCAGATGAGCGTGGCCAGGCGAGTGGTGCTCGCCTTCGTGGCCGTGTTCGTGGCGAACGGCGTCTTCGGCGGAGACAATCGGGCACCCGGGTTCGTCGCCATCGGTGGCGTCCTTCTCGCCATCGCCCTGATCGCACTCGCCGGGTGGATCCGAACCCGGCGGAGGTGACCGTCGCAAGGCCCCCGGCAGCGGAGCCCACCGACTTCCCGAGCCCTCTTCGCCTGGCGTCGGTGTGCCATGCCCGGCTGGTCGATTGCCGGGCGCCGCTCGCGGCGAGGCATCCGGCGCTCCATTCGCAGAACCTGTTTCGTTGTCGCCGTGGCGCTCGACGGCTAGGTTCACTCGGGTGGCGACCGGCCAGGTGCGTCGGAAGTCGGCCAATCACGTGGCCGAGGCGTTCGACGGACACCGACCCGACCTGTTCGGCTTGTGCCTTGGAGTCGACGCGAAGGCCCGCCAGGTCAAGGTCCCGGCCAGTGCGAGTTCGACTCTCGCCGGTCGTACTCCCGGTCTGGGCGCCACCGCCAAACCCTTGCGGTACAAGGTAGTGACCCGACTACCTTGTCGTGCATGGCAGCCGCCGATTCCGCTGTAACCCAGCTCCGACGCGGGGCGCTGGAGTACTGCGTACTCGCGCTGCTGGAGGGTGAGCAGCGTTACGGCTACGACCTGGTCACCGAACTCTCCGAAGCAGGCTTGGAGGCCAGCGAGGGGACGATGTACCCCTTGCTCAGCCGGCTGCGCAAGGACGCCCTGGGTTGAGACGGCCTGGCGGGAGTCGCCCGCCGGGCCCTGTGGGTGCCAGAAACTCTGCACACAGCCGCTGACCAGGGCGTTTGTCGGTGGCGTCACCTGAGATGATCACGGTCATGGGGTTGCGGTTCGGGTATCTGGTCGCGCGTGGTCTGTTGGCTGGGCTGGCTCTGTTGAGCCGCTCGGGTGCGGCGAAGGACGCGGAGATCCTGGTGTTGCGTCACCAGCTGGCTGTGCTGCAGCGCCAGATGGGCCGGCCTCGGTTGTCGTGGTCGGACCGGGCGGCGATCGCCCTGTGGGCGTTGCGGCTTCCACCGGCACGCCGGGTCCCACGCCTACCCCGGTGACCGGCCCGACGTCACCCAGTTCCCTTCGATGATCAAGACTCTGGCGGCCCGGCACACCGAACTCGCCGCCGCTGCCGGACACCCCGGCACCGACATGACGGTGGTGTTCGACGCCGGGCAGAACAGCGACGCCAACTTCGCCGAACTGGCCGCCACGCGCCTGCACTACGTCGGATCGGTCCCGGCCAGCGCCTGCCCCGACCTGCTCGCCCTGCCCGCCCGCACACGCACCCCCGTCCAGGGCTACCCAGGGCTGACCGCCATCGAGGTCCGCCGCACCGTCTACGGCACCAGCCGGCGGGCGATCCTGACCCACTCCGAGGAACTGCACGCCGCCCAGGTCACCGGATTCGAGGGCACCACCTTGGCCAAGGCCGCCCGCAAGCTGGACGACCTGGCCGCCACCCTGGCCCGCGGCCGCACCCGCCGAACCCGCGACAAAGTCGAAGAGGCCCTCCGCGACATCACCAAGGACACCTGGGTCCGCCGCGTGGTCCGGTGGGACCTGACCGGCGAGATCCCCACCGAGCTACGCCTGACCTGGCACGTCGACCCGGCCGCCCGCAAGCAACTGGAAGACGAACTGTTCGGCAAACACGTCCTGATCACCGACCACGACCACTGGACCCCCACCGAGGTGGTAGCCGGCTACCGGTCCCAGTCCGAAGCCGAGTTCTCCTTCCGCCAACTCAAAGACCGCCACGTCGTCTCGTTCTCCCCGATGTTCCACTGGAGCGAACACAACATCCGCGTCCACGTCTTCACCTGCGTACTCGCCCTGCAGATCGCCCACCTGATGCGCCTGGCGGCCGAGCGCGCCGGACTGGACCTATCCGTCCGGGAACTGCTGGCACAGCTGGCAGGCATCGGCGAAACCGTGCTGCTCTACCCCACCACCGGACGAGGCCGCCCCAAGGCCCGGCGCATGGTCACCGACACCACCGAACTCCAGGACCAGCTCACCCAGATCCTCCGCCTCGACCGGTACGCACCCAAGCGTTAGGTCATACACCCCCGCAGTCCCCGAACCAGCCCCCCACCAGCCGAAATACCCTCCCAAGGCGCATGATCGTCGGAAGGTCCGGCTAGGCGACCGGGTCGGCGCGTCGACGGTCTGATCGATCCTGAAGTCCCACGGGCTGGACCCGGCGCCTGGCCGGTCGGGCCCGACCTGGGGACAGTTCCTGACGGCGCAGGCTGAGGGGATCGTGGCGCGTGCGACCTGTTCCACGTCGACACCATCACCCTGCGGCGGCTCTACGTGTTCTTCACCGTCGAGCACGCCACCCGCAGGGTCCGGATCCTCGCCGTGACAGCACATCCGACCGGGGCGTGGCTGACGCAGCTGGCCCGGAACCTCGTGACCGACCTCGAGGACACCGGCACGCGGGTGCGGTTCCTGACCCGGGATCGGGACTCCAGGTTCGTGTCGTCGTTCGATGCGGTGTTCGCCTCGGTCGGCGCCGACGTGATCAAGACTCCGGTCCGGGCGCCCCGAGCGATTGCCATCGCCGAACGGTTCGTCGGCAGCGTCCGACGAGAGCTCCTGGACCAGGTGCTCATCATGAACGCCGCGCACGCCCGGCACGCCCTGCAGGCGTACGAGGAGCACTTCAACACCCACCGACCGCACCGCTCACTGGGGCAGGCAGCACCACTGCGCGCCCTCCCGTCGGCTGCTGCGGACCCGGGTGGACGCGTCGTCAAGCGTGATCGGCTCGGCGGCGTCGTACACGAGTATGCGCAGGTCGCATGAGGTTTGCAGAGTTTCGGGCACCCACACGTTGCTCAAGTTTCGCACTCTTCGTGATCTTGGGGTGATTACTCGGCCGCGACACGCCCGGTTGGGTTGCGTGATCAAGGGGGTGACATAGCGGAAGCATCGACGTGCCTAGAAACGTCCCGTTGGGGGAGGTTCTCGTCGATGCTTCCACTCGGCACGGTACCGGCGTGCCTGTTGCAGGTGCTAGCCGGATGCCGGGGTGTGTTCACCGCGCCGACGTTCGCCACGTTCACGCTGTTGGTGACCGGCGCGTTGAGCGCGGTCGGGCCGCGGACGGTGACCGGGATGTGGAGCGCGGCCGGGATGGCGGCGGTGCGGCATTGGTCGGTGGCTCACCGGTTCTTCTCCACTGCCCGCTGGGATCTGGACGCACTCGGGCTGGCGCTGGCCCGGATGGTGGTGTCGACGTTCACCAGCGACGGGCAGGCGTTGACCGTCGCGGTCGATGACACCCTGTTCCACCGATACGGGCGCAAGGTGTTCGTGGTGTTCTGGCAGCACGACGGCTCGGCCAAAGGTCGCGACGGGATCGGGCGCGGGAACTGCTTCGTGATCGCCGGGCTCGTAGTCTCGGTGCCGTTCACCGACCGGAACGTGTTCGCCCCGTTGCTGTTCCGGCTGCACCAGCCCAAGACCAGCGCCTCCAAGCCCGACCAGGCCCACCAACTGGTCACGCTACTGGCCGGTGCCTTCCCCGACCGGCGGATACACGTGGTCGCCGACAACGCCTACAAGAGCCCGACCTGGCAGACCCTGCCGGCCACCGTCACGTTCACCACCCGCCTGGCACACAACGCCGCGCTCTACGCCGCGGCGCCACCGCGCACCGGCAAGCGTGGCCGGCCGGCCCTCAAGGGCGCCAGGCTGGGCACCCCGGCCGACCTGGCCACGCTCGCCACCTGGGCCTAGGTCACGGTAGCCCGCTACGGCCGCACCGACACCGTCGCCGTCGCCGTGATCGCCTGCCTATGGCACGGCAGCCTGCGCTACACCCCGGTGCGCGTTGTCCTGGTCCGCGACGACGCCAGCAGCACCAGCTACGACATCGCCCTGGTCACCACCGACCTGAATGCCACCCCTGAGCAGATCATCACCCGATACGCCGACCGGTGGGCGATCGAGCAGGCGATCAAGGACGGCAAGGACCTGCTCGGCGTCGGCGAGGCCCAGAACCGGCTCCAAGACGCCGTCGAGCGCACCGTCCCGTTCGGCATGCTCACCCTGACCATCCTGACCTGCTGGTACCACCACACCGGCACCGCCGGTGACGACCTGGTCGCCCGCCTGGCTGCCGCCCCGTGGCACCGGCACAAGCAGCACATCGCCGTCACCGACATGCTGATCGCGTTCCGCCGCAACCGAATAATGGCCATCACCCCAGGCCAGACCACACCCCACATAAACGATCACGGCGTTCCGACCAGGAGATCGACCGCCGCATGACTGCGAAAGCTCAGACGTTGGCCGGCGTCACCTACACCCGGATCTGGGACCGGGCCCGCAAGGCTGCCCTGAGCCCCCAGCAGTACGCCACCCCGCTGGCTCGTCGCCCCTACGACCTGCGCCACGCGGCCGTGTCGACCTGGCTCAACGGTGGCGTGCCGCCCACCCAGGTCGCCGAGTGGGCCGGCCACAGCGTCGAGGTCCTCCTGCGCGTCTACGCCAAGTGCCTCGAAGGCGGAGAGGCAGTTGCCCTCCAACGCATCGACGACGCACTTCGCCGCCCTGCCCAGTAACTGCGGCGGCACCAAACCGTGGCGCGTATGTGGCGTGGACAGCCATGGATGTCCATCGGAAGCCATAGACGGCTGGACCAGAACGATCAACTCAGAAGTGCCGAAACCCCAGGTCAGGTGCCGTTTTCGCTGGTGGCCAGGGGCGGGGTCGAACCGCCGACCTTCCGATTCTCAGCAGGAGGCCCGTCCGGGGTCTTCGCAGCGTTGACCTGCGACGATGCGGCGGCAATTGCCTATTTGCCTTCAGTTTGGCGTGGATGTGGCGTGGACAGCCACAGGCTGCCGGCGACGGTCAGTGATTGCTGTACAGGCCAGCTCCCACACGGCGGTCCCGCCGCTGCGACGCTGACCGGTCACCGGTATCAGGTGCCGTGCCGTCGGGCTGCCTCGCAGTTCGCTTCGAGCGCCCGGGTGACCTGATGCGTCGGGCCGAACAGGCGTCGCGCAGTCGCCTCCTCGAACATCAGGCGGGCCTCCGGTTTGCGGTCGGCCGCCCAATAGGCGGAGGTAGGCGGAGGCGAGGCTGTTGCGCGAGCCCAGGGTGTCGGGGTGGTCGGGGCCGAGGACCCGGTCGCTGTCGGTGAGGGTCTGCTGGTACGGGGGGATCGCGCGGGCCAGGTCCCCGGCCGTCTGGTAGGTGCCGGCGAGGTTGTTGCGATCGGGTCGGTGGCCTCGTCCGTTGTGCCGGCCGCTGCGAGGTCTTCCCGGATGATGATGTGCGCGACCAGACCACCGGATCACCTCATCCCAGGCATGGCGCCGGAAACGCTTGGGTGCGGGACGGCCCATCTCTCTGGCCGAAGAACGCGCATTGCAGACCGGCGCTCCTCTTCACCTCGCACGACTGAGCGGTACAACGCTGACGGTCCCCATGACGCCGCTCGTCACGTAGGCGGTGCCGACGCTGGGGTCGACCGCGATAAAGCCGGGGTAGTCGTCGACGGGGAGCTTGCCGCCCGCCCGGCGGCAGCCGTTCGCGGTGGTGCCGTTGCAGTGCTTGCCGTCGATCACCGACACGCTGGTGTCTTGGATGTTCGTCACGTACACCTGGTGGGTCGACGGGTCGACAGCTGCTGCGAGCGAGCCGAATCCGGCCGGCGTGAGGGACGGCGTTTGCCCGCAGCCGGAGGTGGTCGAGCCGTTGCAGGTGGCGCCGTTGATCACGGCGACACTGCCGGCGTGCTCGCCGTCGGCGTTCAGGGGCGCGTAGACGGTGTTCGTGCCCTGGTCGACGGCGATTCCGTAGGGGTTGAACCCTGCGGTGACGGTGGCGCGGGCATTGCCGCACGCGGTCGTGTCGGTCGCCTGGCAGGTGGCCCCGTCGTAGACGTACACGCTGTCGCCCAGGTACGGCACGCTGCACTGGTCGGTGTCCGTCGCGTAGATCGTGTTGGTGGCCTCGTTGACAGCGATGGCGAGGTAAGAGCAGCCGGTCGAGGGGCCGACGATCATCAGAGCCGGTGTCTGGCTGCAGCCCGTCGTCGTCCCCGCGTTGCAGGTGGCTCCGTTGAAGACCGAGATGACGTCTGTGCCGGAGTCGGTGGCCGTCGCGACGTAGATGGTGTCGGTGGTGGTGTTGACCGCGATGTCCGTCGGGTGGCCGGCCGGCACCTGGAGGGTCGCGGTGGCGGTGCAGCCCGAGGGGTGGGCGTTGCACGTCCGGGTGTCGAGCACCGTTACGCTGCCGGTGCTCCCCGCGCCGTAGTCGGCCACGTAGACGGTGTCGGTCGAGCCATCCACCGTGATCGCGGCCGGGAAGTCGCCGACGGTGACCGTCGGCGGCGCCTGAGCGCAGCCCCCGGCGTGGGAGACGTTACAGCGTCGCGTGTCGATCATCGCGACGGTGTTCGGGTCAGAGGTGACGTAGGCGGTGTGGACTGCCTCGTCGACGGCGACGCCTCCCGCCCCGGACACTGCTGCGCTGGGCGGGCGGTTGCGGCACCCGAAGGTCACCTTGGCGCTGCAGCGTGAGCCGTCGATGACCGAGACGGTGTTGTCCACCTGGTTGGCCACGTACAGAGTGTGGGTGCGTGGGTCGAGGGAGATCGACTGTGGGTTGGCTCCGGTGTGGATCCCCGGTGGGTCCAGTGAGGCGCACCCCGCCACGTGGGCTCCGTTGCAGATGTTCGTGTCGATCACGACCGCGAGGTCGTCCTTGTGGAGCAGGACATAGACGCTGTGCAGCGGCGTGTCGACCGCGATCCAGAGGATGTGCTCGAACAACGGATTGGGCAGGGTGACGGTTCCGAACGGCGCCGTGGCGCAGCCGGCCAGGTTGGCGGCGTTGCAGGCGCGCCCGTCGATCGCGGCAACCGAGGTGTCTCCGTCGCCTTCGTAGATCGTGTTCGTCGCCGGGTCCACCTTCGCTGAGAACGGCCCGAAGCAGGACGTGCACAAGGTGAAGATCCCGACCTGGCCGCAGCCGGTCTGGGTGGTGGCGTTGCAGGTGCGGGTGTCGAACGCAGCCAGCCCGGTGAGGGTGGCGACGTAGGCGGTGTGGGTCACCTGGTTCACGTCGACGTCACCGGGACCGTCACTGACCTGGACCGTCGGCGGCGGGCTGGTCGGGCACTCAGCGGTCCGTGTCCCGTTGCAGGTGGCGCTGTCGATCATCGAGACGGTTCCGTCGTTGAAGTTCCCCACGTACACGGTGTGGTTCGCCTCATCCGCGAAGACCCCGATCGGGGCCGAACCGACCGGAACCGTCGCGGGCGTCTGCCCACAGCCGGTGGTGACTCGACCGTTGCAGGTCGCGCCGTTGATCACGGAGACGGTGTTGTCGTCGACGTTGGTGACGTACACGGTGTGGGTCGCCGGGTCGACGGTCAGGGTGCTCGGCTCGTTCCCGACCGTCACGGTCGGCCACGGGCCCTTGCATTGGGCGACGGAGCGGGCGTTGCAGTGGCGGCCGTCGATCACCGACACCGTGTTCCCGCGCGAGAAGGGGCCGTTGGCGTTGTTCCCGTTCGCCACGTAGATCGTCTGGTTGGCCGGGTCGACGGCGACCGCGGACGAGCTGTTGCCCGCGGGGGCCGAGCCGACCAACGCCGAGCCGAACCCGGGTGGGGCGGAGCCGCGTCGATCCGGCTTGGCGGTCTGGGCTTTCGCTCCCGGGGCGAGTGCGGACGGGCCGTTCTGCCTGGAACCGAAGGCCGGGCGGCGCGGCGAATCGTGCCCGCGCGATGAGCCGGGCGCTGCCGCGGCAGGAGTGAGCGCGCCGGCGAGCGAGAGGGTCAGCAGTGCACTCAGGATCGCGAGCCGCTTCATGGTCATCCCTTTTCCTTGGGTCCGAGGACGAGTGCGGGGCCGAGAGCGCCGGTGTGGATGCGGGTCCCGGGCCTGGTGCGCAGAGACCCTGCTTTCGTGGAGGCGCCGGCCGGCGCGAGGTCGCAGCCCTGGCACTGGTCGGGGCGGTTCGCTGCGATCACGGTGGCGCTGCGGGTGACCGGCACTTCGGTGTAGAGACCGCCGCCCTCGGCGGGGGCGGCGGTGAGCCGGTTGCCGGTGATGATGGCGTGGCTCAGCGTCAGCCGGCTGGGCGGTTGCGGCGTGAACCCGAACGCGGCACCGTTCCAGATTCCGCCGCCCTGAAGCAGTCCCGTCGGACCTTGTCCCACGCCCACGTTGTTGCTGACGACGACCCGGTCCAGGCGTAGCGTCCCATCGTTGACCAGGCCGGCGCCGACCACGGAGACCGGCCCGTCGGGGCTGATCGCGGTCACCCGGTTTCCGGAGATGAGGCTGTCGCTCATCGTCGACGGCCCGGGGTCGACCCCTTCCAGGATGGGCAGCGACGCCACGGTGGCCGCGATCCCCGCCGCGCCATGGGCCGACTGGACGGTCGAGGTGTTCCCTGGTCGCACGCAACCCGGTGATCGTCGCGCGGTAGTCCCATTCCATCGCGCCACCGAGCGGCCCGGAGTCGGCTGTGGTGGCGACGCTGGCGGACAGGCGGTTGCGGCTGACGCTGGTGTCGTGCAGGGTCAACGAGCTCAGGCCCACCTGCAGGCCGGAGTTGATGACACCCCATTGGCCCAGCAGGCTGATGAACGTCAGGTCGTTGTCGTCGATCGCTGACCCGTCGATGGTGACCGTCACGTCGTCACCGACGTGGACGCCGCCGCTGTTCGCCAGGGTGTCGATCGTCGTCCCGTCGGGCAGCTGGTAGGGAAATCCGTTCTCCAGTCGCACGGTGTTGCCGGAGACCGAGCTGCGCTCCACCGTCAGCGTGCTGTGGCTGTCGCTGAAGATCCCCCCGCCCTCGGCGAAGCGCCCGTTGGGTGCCACCGCGACGGCGTGGTTGCCGGTGATCGCCGAGTGGTCCACGGTGAGCGTTCCGTGGTTGAACACGCCGCCACCGTCGGCGTCGGAGGTCAGTGCCCCGACCGCGTGGTTGCCGGCCACGGCCGTGCGCAGCAGAGTCAGCGTCCCCCAGTTGTCGATCCCGCCGCCAAACGCGCCGGCGAACGGGCAGAACGCGTCCGGGCACCGAGGCCAGAACTGCTCCTGATCGACGTCGGGGCTCAGGGTCCGCTCCGGCGAGACCAGGTTGCCGCGGATCACGCTGTCGGAGATGGTGACCGTGGCCCCACCGAAGCTCGCGGACGGCGGGATCTCCAGGCCGCCACCGCTGGCGATCACGGACGCCTGGCCGGTGAACGGCACCGAGACTGGGCTGGAGTGCGCGATCCCCCCGGTGATGGTGACCCGCGAGATGCCTACGGTGGGCTCGCTCTCTGCGCCGAAGGTGCCGATGGTCAGGACCGGGCCGCCGCCGGCGATGACTGTCTTTTTCGCTCCCGCCCCGAGCAGGGTGATGCTGGAGGTCACGGTGACCCCACCGGCGAAGCGCCCCGCCGGGATCCGGACCGTGTCGCCGTCCCGGGCCGACTGCACTGCCTGGTCGAGCGTCGGGTAGCACTGGCCCCGGACGTCGATGCACGCCGTCCCGGCGGTCGCTGCAGTCGCGCTCGCGCCGAGGGCGAGAAGCCCGGCGAGCAGTGCGGTGAGCAGGATCGTGGCACGGCCTCGGAGCGGCGGCATTCTCATGAGTTCACTCCTGCTAGTGTCGTGCGCCGTTAATTCGTTGCCTAAGTCGTAGACTGGTGGTATGCCACGTACCGGACGCCCAAAGGCCGTGTTGGAGTTGACCTCCGAGGAGCGCGAGCAGCTGACGCGGTGGGCGCGGCGCCGGTCGTCGGCGCAGGCGTTGGCGTTGCGGTCGCGGATCGTGCTGGGCTGCGCGGACGGGTTGGACAACAAGCAGGTCGCGGCCCGGGAAGGGGTCTCGGCGCCGACGGTGGGCAAGTGGCGGCGCCGGTTCGTGGAGTCGCGGTTGGACGGGTTGGCCGACGAGCCCCGGCCGGGGCGTCCACCGTTGATCGCCGCCGATCAGGTCGAGGACGTGGTGGTGGCCACACTGGAGTCCACGCCGAAGAACGCCACGCACTGGTCGCGGGCGAAGATGGCCCAGCGCAGCGGGCTGTCACCGTCGACGATCGGGCGGATCTGGAAGGCGTTCGACCTCAAACCCCACCGCACGGATGGGTTCAAGCTGTCCAACGACCCGTTGTTCGTGGAGAAGGTCTTCGACGTCGTCGGCCTGTATCTCAACCCCCCGGACGGGGCGGTGGTGCTGTGCGTGGACGAGAAGAGCCAGGTGCAGGCCCTGGCCCGGTCCCAGCCGGCGTTCCCGATGATGCCCGGCATGCCCGAGAAGCGCACCCACGACTACGTCCGGCACGGGGTGACCACCCTGTTCGCGGCGTTCAACACCGCCGACGGCACGGTGATCTCCTCGGTCCACCGCCGCCACCGGGCTATCGAGTTCCGCAAGTTCCTCGCCAAGATCGACGCTGAGGTCCCCGACCATCTGGACGTGCACCTGGTCTGCGACAACTACGGCACCCACAAGCACCCCACCGTCAGGGCCTGGCTGACACGCCATCCCCGGTTCCACATCCACTACACCCCGACGTACTCGAGTTGGATCAACCAGGTGGAACGCTGGTTCGCCTACCTGACCACCGACCTGCTCCAACGCGGCGACCACCGCAGCGTCCAGGCCCTCGAAGCCGACCTGCGCGCCTGGATCCGCGACTGGAACGAGGCCCCCAAGCCGTTCATCTGGACCAAGACCGCCGAACAGATCCTCGAATCCCTCGGACGACTAATGCAACGAATCAAAGGCGCGGGACACTAGGAGGTTCGGCGTTCACGCTGCCGCGTCCCAGGGCGCTCGGTGAAGAGGGGTATCCCTGAAGCGGCCGGGGGTTGGCCAGGTAGTCCGGTGACCGGGGACTGGGCGGCGCGGCGGCGCCGTACTGTTCTGGCAACCCGATGACGGGGGCCGAGCATGGGCTGGTTGAGGGCCGCGGGGATCGCATCGGCGGCGGGTGCGGGCCTGGCCACCGAGATCGTGACGGTGCGCGCCGGTGTCCCGGTCGATGTCGCGGCGCTGGACCTCGCGGCGGGCTGGTCGCTGCTGGTCGCCGCGGGCTGGGCTCATGTGAGCCGCGCGTGCCGGTGGTGGTGCGCTGCGGCGGCGGTGCTGTGGTTCGGCGCGACCTGGGGGGCGCTGGACACGGCGGCGGGTCACGTCGCCGCCCAGCTGGCCACGGCGTGGCTGGCGCCGTTGGCCTGTGCCCTGCTGGCCGCTCCCCGCCGGTGGCCGGCGTCCCTGCCGGCACGCGGCGTGCTGGCGCTGGTGGCGGTCCGCGCGGTGGCCCCGGTGATCGCGGCCGATCCGCGCGTGACGGCGGTCGCCGGAGTCGCTCTCGCCGCGGTCGCCGCTCCCGGCGCCGTGGTGTGGCCGCGGCTGCGCGGGGTCCGGTTCGCTGCGGTGGTTCTGGGCCTGGCGACGGTGCTGGTCGCGGTGCTGCAGCTCGTCGACCGGCCCCTTCCACGTCCTGATCTGGTGATCTCCGGGGTGGTCGTTCTCTGTGGCAGCGCCTTGGTGCTGGCGCGGCCGGGCCCGCTGACCCGGCGGGGCGACGTCGCGCGGTTGGTGATCGATCTCGGGCGCAGCCGGGATGCTCGGTCGCACCAGCAGCTCCTCGCGGACGCGCTCGGCGATCCGCAGGCACGGCTGCTCTACCGGTTGGCGCCGGGGTCGCCGCTCGTCGACGTCGCGGGTCGCCCCGGCGGCCCGCCGCCGCCCGGCCGGGTGATCACCGTGATGGACGACCCCGCAGGGTCAGCGCTCGGTGTCTCGGTGGGTCTGGAGCACGCCGCGGCGGCTCTCGAGGACCCGAGGGTGCGGGCGGCGGTCGCGGCGGTGGCCGCGTTGCTGGCTCGCCGGTTGCAGGCAGCCGCGGCTGCCGCCACCCAGGCGGCGGAGCTGGCCGAGTCGAGGCGGCGGCTGGTGGCCGCCGAGGACGCCGAGCGGCGCCGGTTCGCGCGGAGCGTGGACGAGGGTCCGGGCCGGTCGTTGGCGCGAGCGATGTCGGTGTTGGAGACGGCGGCGGTTGCCTCCGGGAGCCTGCCGGAGGAGGTGGAGCGGACCCTGCACCAGGCTGCGGACCAGGCCGTGGCGGCGTACCAGGAGCTTGCCGCCACCGTTCACGGCGATCTCGCCCTGCTGCTCGCTCGCCGCGGGCCGGCCGCGGTCCTGGCCGATCTGGCGTCGTCCGCGGGGGCGTCGGCGCAGATCGACGGTGGCCTCGATGCCGCACTGACCGGACGGGCCGGCGTGGGGGTCGCGCAGGTCGCCTGGTTCGTGGCGGCGGAGGGACTGACCAATGCTCTGCGTCATGCCGGTGCCGCGCGGCTGCGGTTGACGGCCGGATGCGACGGCGACCGTGTCGTCGTCGAGGTGGTCGATGACGGGATCGGTGGCGCCGACCCGGCCGGCCGCGGGCTGTCCGGCCTGCGGGTTACGGGCTGCCGAGGTGGGCGGGCACCTGACTGTGAGCCCTGGCCCGGACGGTGGCACCGTGGTGCGGGCGGAGCTGCCGTTCAGCCGGCCCGGGTCCACGGGTTCGCCGTGAAGACCTCCCAGGTGTTGCCCGAGACGGCGGTCCAGCGCAGGGTGCCGCGGAAGGCGGCGAAGGAGTAGACCGCGGTGGCGTCGCCGCCCGGGATGAACTGGAGGTTGCTCTGTGGGCGGAATAGCGCGCGGTCTCCGGTGATCACGTAGGAGCCGATCTCGATCGGGTCTTCGCGTCCCCAGGCCGCGATGAAGGCGACGCTCGGTTCGTTGGGGTCGGCGTCCGGCGGCGTGGGGTGCAGAATCGCGTAGCGGCCGTGGCCGATCAGGATGGTGTAGTCACCGTCGTTGCCGCAGATCATGCAGTCGCCGCCCGCCTGCACCTGGGCGGGCGTCACGTGCGTGGTGTACGTGCCGTCGATCGGGGTGGTGTCCGCGGGGACGTCCTGGGCGTCGCAGCGCACCCAGGGGTCGCTGCGTGGGACCTGCGTGGCGAGCCGGCCGAGCCGGTCGAGCGTCAGGGTGGGCCCTGGGTCGGCGCCGATCCGGCGGTAGATCCCCTCCGTAGCGGCCCGCAGGGCGTCGAGCTGCTCGGCGCTCACCGGCACCGGTTTGGCCCCGGCGGCGCAGGCGCCCGGCCAGAGGTTGCGCTCGTTGAGGTCCTTGGATGCCTCGGCGGCGGCTTGCTCCGCGGCCTGCCGGACCCAGTCCGCCTCCTGTGGGCTCAGCCTCTTCAGCGCCGCCGCCGACGCCACGAATGTGGTGGTCTTCGCGTACAGCGGAGCGCCGGTGAGCACATAGGGCGCCACCTTCAGGTAGCCGTTGACGACGGCGCTCTGGACGTCGGTCTCGATCCCGCTCAGCGTGCCCGCCTCGAGGGCCTTGCTGGACGGCGGCCCGGACGCCGTGGTGGTGTCCGCCTTCCCGCCCAGGGCGGTGATCACGTCGCTGCCCAGCGGATCGGCGTTGAACCGGATCACGGCACCCGCGAAGTCAGCGGGCGTTCGCAGCGGGCGCGTGCTGAACACGTACCGAATGCCGCGCGGCACCAGCGCCAGCCCGGTGACCCCGATCGGATCCAACGACTTCAGGGCATCGGACGACACCGGCGCCTGCACGGCCTGATCGAGCAACGCCCGGCTGGTGACCAGGAACGGTGCCTGGTACGGGGTGAACCCGTCGACACCCTGGGTCGGCCACGCGCGGGCGGCCACATCGGCGACGTCCAGCTTGCCCGCCCGCAGGTCCTTGATGATCTCGACATCGATTGTGGTGGACCGAGCGTCGTAGGTCACGGGCTCGGCCGTGACCCGCCCGCCGGACAGCGCCGCCAGACGCCGGGTGAAGGACAGGTCGTAGACCTGTGACTCACCGGAGGCGAAGCGCAGTCGCACCACGCCGGACGGGGCCGCGCTGGTTGCGCCCGCCTTCGTGGTGCCGGCCGAGCAGCCGGAGACGGCCGCGATCGCTGCGGCCGCGAACAGGGTTGCGCCGAGGGCTCGCCGACCGCGCATGAGGGAGAAAGGCGCCATGGGGTCCTCCATCGGTTGCCGCCAGCGTGCCCGCGAAACCCGCGCAGCCGGTAGAGGGGTGACCCTCTTCTCCGACCGGGGTGACGCTGAGATGCTCGGTCGATGGACCGGTTGGTGGGCTGGGGGCTGTCCGCCCTCGGCCTGGCTGCGGTCACGGCCGCAGTGCTGGCCGCGGGCGGTGAGCTTCGCCGTGGTCGGCTCGTCGCTGCTCGGACAGGCCGTCACGGTGATGGCCGGAGCCGGGTTGGTTGGCCTCGGCGGGCTCCGGATGCCGACCCGGCCGGGTCGGTGGCTGGTCGGGGCGGCGGGGGCCGGTTGGCTCGCGGCCGAATGGGCCAACCCAGCCGCTCCCGAAGCGGTGATCTTCACCATCGGTCTGGTCTGTTCCGGCGCCTTCCTCCCGCTCTTCATGGCCGGGGCTTTGCCAGGAAGGGCCGGCCGGATCGGGCTGCTGCGGCCTGCGGCCGTGGTGATCGCCGGTGCTGCGGCAGTCCTGACCGGGCCGATCAGCGCCGCGGTCGCCGACCCGCGGCAGTCCGGCTGCCCAGACTGCCCCGCGGATCTGGTGGCCTTCGCCGGTGGTGGCTCCGCGGATGCGCTGGTTCGGATCGCCGCCGCGGTCGCTGCGACCGCCTGCCTGTTGGCGGTCGCGCTGACGATGTGGCGAGGCGACCGTGCCCGGACGCCGCGGTACCCAACCGGCACCGTGACGGCCGTTCTCACCTGTGCCGCAACGGATTCCGGCGTCCTAGCGGCGATAGGTCCAGGATCCTCGCCGGGACACGCCACCCACGCCGTCCTCGCCCTGGCGATCATCGGGTTCGTCGCGGCGGAGGCCAGGGCCGGGTGGCTTGCCCGGCGAGCACTGCAGACGGTGGCCCGAGCCACCCTCTTGTCGTCCACCGTCGAGCCGCCGCAGGTCGAGACCCTGCTCCGCGAAGCCCTGGGCGACGTCGGTCTGCGGGTGCTCTACCCCGTGGGGGAGGGATGGGTGGACCGTTCGGGGGTGGTGGTGGATGCGGGGGCGCCGACCACCACCTTGCTCACCGATGGTGGGGTCACGCTGGCTGCGGTGACCTCTGCCCCAGGTCGGACACCGGACGCCGAGGTCATGGGCGCTGTGCTGGACCGGGCGCGGCTGCACCTGGACGTCGAGCGAATCCAGGCCGGGGAGCGGGTACGCGTTGCCGAGTTGAGTACCGCACGCCACCTCGCGGCGGGAGCCGCCTACGTCACCCGGGTGGGCTTGGAACGGGATCTGCACGACGGGGCGCAACAGCGCCTGGTCGCTCTGCGGTTCACCCTGGGCCTGCTTCGCTCGCTCGGCGACCGGCTGGGAACGCCGTCGGTGGTCGCGGCCGCCGACGAGGCGGACGCGGCCACCCAGGTGGCGCTCACCCAGCTGCGCGACCTGGCCCACGGGATGGCCGCGTCGTCGCTGCGCGCGGTCGGTCTGGTGGAGGCGGTGCGTGGGGTGACCGAGCGCTCGGGGGCGCTGTTCCTCGCCGAAGGCTGGGACGGTGCGGAAGGGGACGAGCATCGGGTGAGCCCGCTCGCCGGCTGGATCGCCTACTCGGTGGTGGCCGAGCAGGTAAAGCCGCCTCGTGACCGGGGCGGCCCGGTCGAGGTGGTGCTGCGCCGGGACAAGCTCTCGATCGGCGTCATCGTCCGTTGCGGGTCAAGAGGTTTCGGCGACGCTTCCGGGTCACCGATGTCGCCCGTCCTGGCCGATCAGGTGGCACTGGTCGGAGGCCGGTTCTCGGTCTCGCACGGGCCGGCGCAGGGAGGTTCCGAGCTGACGGTGGTGCTGCCATGCGAGTAGCACTGCTGGACGATCACGTCTTGCTTCGGGAGGGGTTGGCCCGGCTGTTGATCGAGGCCGGCATGGACGTGACTGCCTCACTCGGCGAGGCCGAGGCCTTCCTGGCCGAGGTGGCCAGCAGCCGGCCGGACGTCGCCGTGGTGGACATCCGGTTGCCCCCGTCGTTCAGCGACGAAGGTCTGCGGGTCGCCGACGAGCTGCGCGCCCGGCACCCGGAGATGGGCGTGCTGGTGCTCTCGCAGTACCTCGAGGTGGCCTACGCGATGCGGCTGCTGGAACGTTTCCCGGGCGGGATCGGGTATCTGCTGAAAGACCGGGTCTCCCATGTCGCGGTCCTGGTCGACACGCTGCAGCGGATCGCTGCGGGTGAGTGCGTGGTGGACCCGAGCATCGCCGCCCAGCTGTTCGGGCGACCCTCCCTGGTGGGTTCGCTGGCGTCGCTGACCGGCCGGGAGCGGGACGTGCTCGCGCTGATGGCCGAGGGCCGGTCCAACCGCACGATCGGCCAGCGACTGTTCCTCAGCGAGAAGACCGTGGAAGGCCACGTGCGACGGATCTTCGAGAAGCTGCGTCTTGAGGAGTCCATCGAGGACAACCGACGGGTGCTGGCGGTGATCGCGTTCCTGCGTGCCTAGCCCATCCTCGGGGTCAACCCTGATGACGGGAGCGCGATGCGGGGCGACACTGCGAGCATGCGCCCACGCGTCCTGATCGTCGACGATCATGACGGGTTCCGCGCGGTCGCGCGCGTTCTGCTGGAGAGCGAGGGGTTCGACGTCGTCGGAGAAGCCGCGGACGGCGAGAGCGCGGTGGCCGCCGCTGCTGCCCTTGGCCCCGGCATCGTGCTGCTCGACGTCCACCTGCCCGATACCGACGGCTTCACCATCGCTCGGCAGCTGGCCGGTCTGCCGGACCCTCCCGTGGTGGTGCTGGTCTCGAGCCGGCCGATCGCCGACCTGCGGCGGCGGGTCCGGGACAGTCCGGTGGTCGGTTTCCTGGCCAAGGACGAGCTGTCCGGCGCTGCGGTCACCGCGATCGTGGGGTGAGCGGCGTGCTCGGTTGGCTCGGTTGGCTCGGTTGGTTCGACGTGGTCGCCGGGCTGGGTCTGGCCGCCGTTGCGGGGGTGGCCTGGACGACGTCGCGCCGCTACGCGGTGCTGGTGATGCTCGCGGCGGCCGCGTGGTTCGCCGGTGACCTCAGCGACCAGGCTCTGCTGATCCACCGCCCGCTCGTGCTGCACGCCGTCCTGGCCTACCCGGACGGCCGTCTGCCGGGCCGCGGTGCGCGCGTCCTGGTGGCGCTCTCGTGGGTGGGGGCCTTGGCGCCCGCGTTAGGCACGTACCCTGCCGTCGCCCTCCCGTTCGCGGTGGCGATCGGGGGGCAGGCGCTGTGGGTGCGGGCCGGTGCACCGTTGGGACGGCGCCGGCTCGCCGCCACCTCGATGCGGGCTGCGCTGGCGCTGGCGGGCAGTCTGGCGCTGCCGACGCTGGCGCGGTCGGCGTGGCCCGGCCCGGCGGCAGCAGGAACGGTGACGGCGGGGTACGACGTCCTGATCCTGGTGGCCGCGCTGGTGCTGCTGGCCGGCCTGGTGGGTCGACCGGCTCGGGAGACCGACGCGGTGATCGAGCTGTCCGACGGAACACCGGAACAGACCCTGGCGGCCCTGCGACGAGAGGCGGCCGCGCGGGATACCCCCGGCGTCCCCGGACGCTCGGGGACATCGGCCTCGTTGGCCACTGCCGTCGCTCTGCTGGAGTCCAATGCCGCCCTGCAGGCCGGCCTGGCCGAGAGAGTCGAGGAGGTGCGTGCGTCCCGGGCGCGGCTGGTCACGGCCGCGGTCGCGGAACGGCAGAGGCTGGAACGGGTTCTTGCCGACGGCGCGCAGCGCTACCTCGATCAGGTGGCCGAGGCGCTCCAGGCCGTGAGGGAGCGCGGTGACGCCACGATGCGGCAGTTGGCGAGTACCTGCCTGGACGAGGTGGACCGCACCCAGGACGACCTGGCGCAGCTGGCGCGGGGGCTCCACCCACGGACCCTGTCCGATTACGGGTTGGCGGTGGCGCTGACCGAGCTCGGCGATCACAGCCCCGTGCCGGTCACGGTCACCGCTTCGTGCGACCGGTTCCCGGAGGCCACCGAGACCGCGCTCTGGTACGCCTGCGCCGAGGCGCTCGCCAACCTCACCAAGCATGCCTCGGCCACCGCGGCGTCGGTCGAGGTGGCCGCCCTGCCCGGGGAGCTCGTTGCGGCGGTCTGCGACAACGGTGTGGGTGGCGCGCGGGTGACCCCGGGTGGCGGTCTGGCCGGTCTGGTGGACCGCTTGGCGGCGGTCGACGGCGCTCTGGCGGTGGGCCCGGGGCCCAGTGGCGGCACGCTGGTACGGATCCGGGTGCCACTGCCATGACCGGTTGGATCGGACGCGACCCACCGCAAGCGGCAGCGGCGCGGTGGCTGGCGTGGCCGGTCGGCGGGGCCGTGTTGGGGCTGAGCCTGTCCGTGGTGCGTGTTCCCGCACAGACCACCTACGGCGGAACCTGGCCGCCGTTGCTCTGGCTGGAGGTCGTTGCGGCTCTTGGCCTGCTGATGACGGCGGCCCTGATCCCGGCGAGCCCGCGTGCCGTGGTGCTGGCCGTGGCCGGCGCGACCTGGCTGGTGCCCGAGCTGGCGGGGTGGGCCTCGGGGCCGCCTGTTCTGGGAACCGCAGCGGACGCGTGGTCCCGAGTCCTTCCCGCTCTGCTGCTCGCCGGTGCGCTCCCGTGGCGCAGGCAGTCCTGGGCGCGAGCCAGCGTCGTCCTGGCCGTGGCCGGCGGAGTGTTGGCAGCGGGTGCCAGAGTGCTGCTGGTCGACCCGTTCCTCGACCCGGACTGCTGGCGCCGTTGTGACCACAACCCGGTGTCACTGCCCGGGATGTCCCGCGGTGGAGAGCTCCTGGACGGCGCGGGTTCGGTTCTGCTGGCCGCGGCCGTCGTCGCCGGGGTGGCGCTGCTTGTCGTGCCTGGTCCTCGTACGCCCGGTCGCGGCCGAACCCCGCGGCGGGCCACCTGGGCCTCGACGTGGGCGCGGGTGGCGGCGGCGGCACTCGTGACCGGGCTGGCCGGGCCGGTGGGGCTGCGGGTCGCGGTCCCGGAGTCGGCGACGCGGCCGGCCTACCTCGCCTGTTCCTGCTGGCGCAGGCCGGTGCCCTGGGGTTGGCTGCCGTCGCGGTCCGCGATCTGCTGCAGTGGCGGTTGAGTCTGCGCCTGGCACGGCTGGCTGGGCTTCTGGCCGCCGCGCCCGCCCCGGGGCGCTGGCCAGGGCGCTGGGTGAGGCGCTTCCGGATCCAGATCTGGAGGTGCGGTACTGGGCGACCGGACGCGGGGAGTTCGTCACCGCCGACGGCGCGCCGATCCCCGACCTGGAGCCGACGCCGGGCCCCTCGCCCTGCTGGTGCGCATGCTCGCCGCCCGCGCCGACGCCGGCGGACGCGCCGAGGACGCCGCGTGCGCCGGCCGGGCGGTCGCGCTCACCCGGGCCGCCGTCGATGAGCTGCGGCGGGTGGCCCGGGGCATCTACCCGGCCGTGCTCGCCGACGCGGGGCTCGCCGGTGCCTTTGCCGATCTCGCGGAGGCCTCGACGGATTTGGCAATCACCGTGGACGCGCTGCCGACCCGCGCGGTACACCGGGACGGTGGAGACCACGGCCTACCTGGTGGTTGCGGCGGCGATCGCCGAGGCGCGCCGTCTCGGTGCCGGGCACCTTCGGGTGTCCGGTGGTGAGATCGGCGGCACGCTGCGGGTCGACCTGCAGGACGGCGCCCCGCCGGGCTCCCGGCCTGTCGTCACGGATCTCGGCGACCAAGTACGGGCGCTGGCCGGCGAGCTCGTGGTGGAGCCACACCGCGGAGGTACCCGGGTGAGGCTGGAGTTGCCGTGCGTGTCGTGATCGCCGACGACGCCGTCCTGATCCGCAGCGGCCTGGCCACACTGCTCGCCGAGGCGGGGATCGAGACCGTCGGCGAGGCCGGGGACGCCGAGGCGCTGCTGCGCCTGGTGGGGCAGGTACAGCCGGACGCCGCGATCGTCGACATCCGGATGCCGCCGGGCCATTCCGACGAGGGCATCGTGGCCGCCGGCCGGATCCGTACCGAGTACCCGACGGTGGCCGTGTTGGTCCTTTCGCAGTATCTGGAGTCCTCGTACGCGATCCGCCTGGTCCAGGAGAACCCGACCGCCGTCGGATACCTGCTCAAGGACCGGATCGCGCACGCGGCGACGCTCTCCGACGCGCTGCACCGGGTGGTGGCCGGTGAGTGCGTGGTGGATCCGGCCATCGTGAGGCGGCTGCTGGGCCGGGCACGCCGGCACGACCCGCTCGACGGCCTGACTCCACGCGAGCGCGAGGTGCTTGCGTTGATGGCCGAGGGCCGGTCCAACGGCTCGATCTGTCAGGCGCTGACGCTGCAGCCCAAGACCGTGGAGACCCACGTCAGCCGGGTGTTCACCAAGCTCGGGCTGGCCGAAGACGTCGACGGGCACCGTCGTGTGCTCGCCGTCCTGGCCTACCTGCGTCAGGGGTGACCCTGACCAGGCGTCCGGGTCACTCCCGATGCCCCAGGCGGCTCGGACCGCCACCGTGGAAGGCGATCCGGACCTGGCTGGGAGGGGAAGGCAGATGAACCGGAACCGATGGTGGACGGCAGCGGCGGTCGTGGCGTCATTGCTGGCGGCAGGGTGCACGGCGGCGGGTGACCGGTCCGGTGGGTCTGGTACGCCGCGGGTGCTGGTGCTGGCCAGCAATGACGGCACGGACCTGTCGGGTGCTCCGGCTGTGGCCCGGTTCGCGGACCGGGTCGGCGAGCTGTCCGGTGGCCGGCTGACGGTCAAGGTGGCGCCGGACTGGGGCGGCGGCGGCAACGAGCCGCGGGTGATCCGTGATGTCGCGGCGGGGAAGGCGGACCTGGGCTGGTCCGGCACCCGTGCCTTCGACGTGGTGGGGGTCACTGCCTTTCAGCCGTTGCATGCCCCTTCCTCATCACCTCGTACGCGGCCGAGGCGGCGGTGGTGAATGATCCGCTGGCCGGGGAGCTGCTGGGCAGCCTGACGCCGTTGGGCCTGACCGGCCTGGCATTGCTCGCCGACGAGCTACGGATGCCGGCCGCGGTGGCCAAGCCCCTGCTGTCGCCCGGTGACTTCACGGGTCTGACCATCGGTACGTACAGCTCCACCATCCAGGCCGAGGGTCTGGCTGCTCTGGGCGCGCAGCCGAAGGTGTTCACCGTTCCGCGGCCGCCGGCCACTGACGGTCTGGACGCGCTCGAAACCATGTGGTGGACCTACCAGGTCAACAGCCAAGCCTCCTTCGTTCCCTTCCTGACCGGCAACGCCGTGCCGTGGCGACGGACGGTAGCGGTGTTCGCGAACGCGAGGCGGCTGGGCGAACTGGATGCAGCCGCCCGTGGCTGGGTCGAGCAGGCGGGCCGGGACGCCGTGGCCTGGTCGGCGGTGCATGCCGCCGACCGGGTGCGACAACAGACGGCCGCGGCCTGCGCGGCCGGCGCCCGGGTCGCCACGGCTACCCCGCCACAGGTGAATGCGCTACGTGGTGCAGCCGAACCGGTCTACGCGCGGATGCGCGCCGATACCGCGCTGGCCGGAACACTGACCCGGATCCAGGGGTTGGTGTCGAGTGCCCCGCGGGACGCCACGGTGATCCCGGCATCGTGCCGCTATGTCCCCGGTGACGGATCCTGGTGGCTCATTCGCTGGCTACGCGGCGAGGGCGAGTTGGAGGCGTGCCAGGTGGCTGGTTCGTCGTCGGTCCAGTGGGGTGCCGGTCCAGTAGGCGTGCAGGCGTAGGAGGTTCAGGGCGGCGGCCATGTAGACGTGGTCGAGGCGGGTTTTCGGCAGGCCGCGGTAGCGGGCGCGGCGGGCGCCGTGGCTGGCGGCCTGGTGCATGGTGCCTTCGACGCCGGCGCGGCGGGCGTAGTCGGCCTGGAACCCGATCGTGGTTTCGGCGGTGCGGGCGGCGGCCTGGGCCTCGGCGAGGTCGCGGGGCGGCACGGTGAGGGTGCGGCGTTTCCCGGTGGTACACAAGGCTTTCGCGGGGCAGGGGCCGCAGTCGGCGGTGGCGAACTGGACCACGATCGCGTCCTTGCCGCGCTGGGTGCACGGTGTCCAGGACGCCGCGATTGTGCCCTGTGGGCAGGTGACGGTCTTGGCGTCGTAGTCGATGGTGAAGTCAGCGCGGGCGTAGCCGTTGCCGGCGCGGGCCTGCGCGGAGGTGTCGGCCAGCAACGGCCCGATCAGCGCGATGCCGTGCCGGGCGGCCTCGGCCACCACCAGGGCAGCACTGAGGTAGCCCGAATCGAGGTAGTGCCGTCCCGGGGTCAGAGCCTTTCCCGCCAACGCGTCATCGATGACGCCGGTCATCTGGTTGTCGGTGACCGTGGCGTCGGTGGTGGCTACGTGGGTGATCAGGTTCGGGAACGCCGGTGCCGCGCAGGCCTTGTCATGGCCAGCCCGGCCGGTCCCGCCCTCGCCGGAGCCGACGCCGGGGCAGCCGCACTCTGGCTGGTCCTCGCAGGTTTCGCTGACGTGCAGCTTGTAGCCCAGCCAGAAGCTGTCCCGCTTGACGCCCCACCGGGCGTCGACCTCGTACGGGGAGGCGATCCGGGTATGGCCAGGCGGCAGACCATCGCCCTCGGGCTCGCTCTGCCGCCGCTTGATCACCTCCCGGCCGCCGGTGGTGATGGTGCGGGTGTAGTTCGCCAGCAGCACCTGTCGCAGCACGTCCACGGCCGGCAGTTCCCGCAGCCAGGTTGGTGCCGTCTTGTCGTGGACGGCCTCCAGCAGCGCGTACCCGTCCCGGGCGTAGGTGACGGCCAGCTCGTCCTGCCTGGCCTGGGAGGCCGGCGGCCGCCACGCGGTCATCGGGGTGCCGTAACGGGCGGTCCAGTCGCTCAGATCCGAGTGCGCACCGCCTCGGCCGCCAGCCGGTCGGTCAGCTTCTCCGCCCGCTGCAACACGGTCACCAGCGCCAACCGCGACGGCGACCAGCCCGGCCTACCCCGAACCCCAAACGCGGCCGCGAACTCCCCATCGGCCAGCCACTGGCCCAACCGATCCCGGACCTGCACCGCCAGGGGCCGCTCGGTCTTCCGGGAACCGTACATCCCCGTGATCGCCGCTGCGATCAGCGGATCCGGCTCCGGCCAGGCAGCGGACTGCATCGACATGACCTACCCATTCTGCGGCAGCACGAGGGGGAAGGACAGCAGCCGCAGGAAAGATCATGACCATCAACACAGACCGGAACGAGAACCCCACCCGGCGCGTCGCGAATAGGCCACCAGGATCGTGATGAGACCCAAATCGCCGTGGGAACGAGGGCGCTGACCGGTCCCGGACGTACCGGTGACTTCCCGGTCGGGGCATACCGCTACCACCTCGCCTACGACGAACTGGTGGCGCACGGGCTCTCCGAACACGACGCTCGCATCAATGCGGGTGTGTTCACCTGGACGATGAGTCGCGGCAAGTGGAGCTACGAGTGGAAGGCCGCTGCCAGCGGAGTGACGGTGCCGGGGGCCTACACGACGTGCGCGGGCTGGTACGACGTCCAGGGTGATGCGGTCGCCTTCACCACCACGACCCACTACGCGGACGGCGACTGCGCGCCGCCGACGTGGTCCGCCCGCTGGTCCGTCCGGGCAGGCTTGCTCAGCTGGCTTGCGGTCAGCGTTCCCGACTTCGCCTACGTCTGGGCAGGCAAGCCGTGGCAACGCGTCGGCTGATCGCCGCCGCGTGCGGTGTCCTCGCCGTGCTGGCGGCGGGGTGCACTGCGGCGGCGGACAGGTCCGGCGGCACGGGGCCACCCCGGGTGCTGGTGATGGCCAACAACGATCTCGACGGTCTGGTGGGTGCCCCGGCGGTCGCCCGGTTCGTCGAGCGGGTGGAGCAGCTGTCCGGGGGCCGGCTGACCGTGCGGGTGGAGTCGGCGTGGCGGGGCGGTGGGTTCGACGAGTCGCGGCTCATCCGCGACGTCGCCGCGGGGTCGGCCGACCTTGGCTGGTCGGGCACCCGCGCCTTCGATCTCGTCGGCATCAACGCCTTCCAGCCGATGCATGCGCCGTTCCTCGTCAACTCCTACGCCGCGGAGGCGGCCGTGGTGAAGGACCCGCTGGCCGGTGAGCTGCTCGAGAGCCTGACACCGCTCGGGATGACCGGGCTCGCGCTGATGGCCGACGAGCTGCGGATGCCGGCGGGGTCCGCCAAGCCACTCCTGACCCCGGACGACTTCCACGGCCTGGCCATCGGCGTGTTCGCCTCCACGATCCAAGCCGAGGGGCTGCGGACGCTGGGCGCCGAGCCCCGGTCACCGGGAGCCGACGGGCTGGGCAGCGTTGAGACCATGTGGTGGACCTACGAGACCAACAGCCAGTACGCGATCGCGCCCTTCGTCACCGCGAACGCCGTGCTGTGGCCCCGTTCCGTGGTCGTCTTCGCCAACACGGGCAGGCTCGCCCAGCTGGATCCCGCCTCCCGCGGCTGGATCCGCCAGGCCGCCGCCGAGGCATCGGCCTGGTCGGTCGAGCACGCCAAAGACCAGCAGGCGGGCCAGATCGCCGCGGTCTGCCGGGGCAGCGCCAGGGTCGCCTTTGCCACCCCGCAACAACTGGCGGCCCTGCGGTCGGCCGCCGAACCGGTCTACGCGCGACTGCGCGCTGATGCGGATCTGGGTCGCACCCTGGCCCGGGTCGAGACGCTGGCCCGATCCGCGGGCCCCGTGGCGCCCCCTGTGGTGCCGGAGGGCTGCGCGTACCACACCGGCGACGGGCAGGTCGCGGCGCCACCCACGCTGACCGGTCCCGGGCGCACCGGGTCACTGCCGCAAGGCACGTACCGCTGCACGCTCACCTATGACGAGCTTCGTGCCCACGAGGTGACGGATCCCGATGCGCGCGCCAATGCCGGGGTTTGGACCTGGACCGTGGCTGCCGGCCGATGGCACCTCGACGTCAAACCGTCCCGCACGGACATCCCACCCGGTTACGGGGGCAACACGTGTGACGGCTGGTACGACGTCGAAGGCGACGTCGTCCACCTCACCACCGTCACGCGCTACCCATCGGGCGAGTGCGCCCCGGCAACGTGGGCCGCACGGTGGGCGCCCACACAGCAGGGGCTCTCGATCACCCTGCTGACCGACCTCGATCTCGCCTACATCTTCGGCGGCAAGCCCTGGCGGCTCATCGACTGATCACGCGCGACGGCTTCGTGACCCCGCCGTCGCCCGCATCCGGGGTGGCCCTGACCCGACGTCGGGGCCTGGCCCGATGTCACCGGCCTTGCCGGCGGCGACAGTGGAGGCGTCCCGGACGACCCGCCGAGGTCACCCGACGAGGAGGGCAACCCCATGATCAGATGCGCCAGCGACAACCGCTCCTGCCTCCGCGGACCCGCCCGCCCGCTGCGACGGCTCCTGCCTGCGGTCGCCGTCGCCATCGCCGCCGCCACGGCCACCACCCTCCCGGCGCAGGCGACGTTGTCCGCCGACCCGGGCGGGTCGGCGCGAGAGAACCATTCCAGGGACGGGACGGTCGTCCATGGCCGCGCCTTCGGGAGCAGCCAACCAGGGGCACGGTCCGCGCGCCGGGCGTCCGACGCGATGCTGGCAACCCGACCGAGCGTCCCACTCACCCCGTGTGCGGACGACCCGGCCTGGCTGTGCGGCTCGATCCAGGTACCTGTGGACCGTGCCCACCCCGCCGGCCGGTCGATCACGATCGGGTTCACCGTCTTCCCGCACACCGACCCGGCATCCACAGCCCAGGACGCACTTCTGGTCAGCGACGGTGGCCCGGGCTATGCCGACACGGCAGGCCGTGGGTTCCGGCTGTTCCAGTTCGAGCCCCTCACCGACCAGCGCGACCTGCTGCTGATCGACAACCGGGGGACCGGGACCTCGGCCCCGATCGACTGCCCGGCCCTGCAAGCAGGTGCCCACGCGCTCGGCCGCGACGCGTTCGTGGCTGCCGTCGGGGAGTGCGGGAGGCAGCTCGGTGCCGACGCCGACCGCTACGGCAGCGGGGACGTGGCCCTGGACATCGAGGACGTCCGCCGGGCGCTGGGCTACCCGCAGCTCACGTACTACGCACAGTCGTACGGGACGGTGGACATCCAGGCCTACGCCGCCCGGTTCCCGCACCGACTGCGCGCGATCGTCGCCGACGCCGGTCTACCGGTCAACGACCCGGCGCACGTCTGGGGCTGGGGCCTGGACGGCGGCACCTCCCTGGTCCGCGCCCTCACCCTGACCTGTCGACGGGCCCCCGCGTGCGCGGCCGCCCAACCGCAGGCCGCCAAGGCTCTGGCCGACCTGGCGCAGCGGCTGCGCCGTCACCCGAGAGGCGGCACCGCGCTGGACGCCGTCGGGCAGCCACGGCAGGTGCATCTGGACGAGGTTATGTTGACCCAGGTCGCCGCCAACGGGTTGCTCAACCTCGGCGAACTGCCCGCCGCCGACGAGGCGTTGGCCGCGGGAGACCCGCGCCCGCTGCTCCGCCTCGCCGCGGAGACGGTGACCGACCCCGAGAGCGAGGGCGACCCCGCCGAGTACTCCTCCGGCGACAACGCGGCCGCGTTCTGCAACGACGAGGACTTCGTCTGGGATCGCAGCGACCCGGTACCGGTGCGCCAAGCCAAGTACCGGCGCGCGCTGGCCGCCCTTCCCGCAGCCGCCTTCGCACCGTTCTCCAAGCAGGCCTGGACTGCGTTCTGGATCCCCGATTCCTGCCTGTACTGGCCGGCCCCCGACCGGTTCACCCCGGCCGTGCCACCCAGCGCGACGGTGACCGGCGTGCCGACCCTCATCCTCAGCGGGGACCTCGACACCGTCGTGCCGACCGAGAACACCCGCGCCCTGCTGGCCACCTTCCCTCGAGCTCTCTTCCTGGACGTCGCGGGAGCCGGCCACCCGGCGGCCGGTTGGAGCGACTGCGCGCGTGTCGTTGCGCGACAGTTCGTGCTCACCCCCGGCGGGGTGCAAGGCACCTGCTCCGAGCCTGCATACGTCGCCCCGGCGGTCCCCGCGTTCCCGGCTGCGGTGGCGAAGGCCATACCCGCCACGCCACTGCCCGGTGACCATTCGCTGCCACTGGACCGCAAGGTGGCCACCGTGGCGACCCGCACGGTGCTCGACGCGTGGCTGCGCAGCTTCCGCATCCCCGGTGCCGTCGGCAGCGGCGTCGGGCTGCGCGGTGGCGCGTTCGACTTCGACTACGACTCGTCCGCCGACCACGGGGTGATCCAGCTTCACCAGGCTCGGTTCACGGGGGACGTCGCCGCCACCGGCGGCACGACGTGGGGCTACGACGGGAACAAGCTTCACTTCGAGGTCGCCGTGAGCGCGCCGAACGGAGCGGCCGGCGCCCTCATCGGTGACGGGCAGACCGGGTTCGGGGGTCCCTTCGCCGACTTCACCGTCACCGGGTCCATCGGCGGCCGGCCCGTCAACGTCACCGTCGCCGCAAACTGACCGCGATAGACCCAGGAGGAGTCATGAGACATGCTCAGTTCGGCCGCCGGACGGCACTGGTGTCGGCCGTGGTGATCGCCATGGTCACCGTTACCGTCCTACCCGCGCAGGCGACCTTCAGGAACGATAACGGGCGGATCGCCTTCCGCCGCTTCCTCAACGAGGAACGCACCTGGGGCGCGGTCTTCACGATCAAACCCAACGGACGTGGCGAGCGTCAGATCACCCACCCGGCACCGGGTTTCGTGGACCGGAACCCCGACTACTCTCCGGACGGGCGGAGGATCGCCTTCGAGCGCGAGCAGGTCGACTGCGGCGACGTCTGCTCCAACGAGGTCTTCGTCGTCAACGCCGAAGGCACGCACCTACGCCAGCTCACCCACAACGCCCCCGGTCTGGGCTGTGGCAACGGTGGCACGTGCAGCGGCTCGCCCGCGTGGTCGCCGGACGGCCGGAAGATCGCCTTCGAGCGGGCGTCCGGGCCGGTCGTCGACGACCTGATCGAGAACGTCGGCATCGCCATCATGAAAGCCGACGGAACCGGGATCCACGCGGTGACCCAGCTCAGCCGACCTTCGCAGGGCGAGGACAGCAACCCCCAGTTCTCACCCGACGGCAGGCGGATCGTGTTCCAGCGCAACAACGTCCGCGACGCCCGGCCGGCGGACGGCGTCGCTCTGTTCGTCCTCGACCTGCGCACCGGTCGGGAGCACCAGGTGACTCCGTGGCCGATGCGTGCCGGGGACACCCCGGACTGGTCGCCGGACGGCAGGCGGATCCTGTTCCACGACAACCTGGACAACCCGTCGGACGTCTCGCCGAACCTGTTCACCATCCGCCCGAACGGCACCGGACTGCGTCAGCTGACCTTCGCCACCGGCGGCAACCCGCAGTACCTCGGCTCGTCGTACTCCCCGGACGGACGGTTCATCACGGCGGGGCGGCGCCCGGAGACCGGCGGCGTGAACGCCGACGTCATGGTGATGAAGGCCGACGGCACGCGCATCCGCAACCTCACCCGCACTCAGCTGTACGACAGCTATCCCGATTGGGGGCCGGACCCGGACGACTGATCCGATCCCCTCAGCCCAACCGAACTGACCCGGGCCGGGGCATCAGCATCCGCTGATGCCCCGGCCCGGCTCAGTCGTGGTGCTCCGTCAGGGCGGCCCCCGACCGCAGGTCCGGGCGCATCCCGATGTGTCGACGGCGCGCATGCGGGAACGTTAGCTAGTACCCACACGGAGAGAACCCCCAAATCCCTTGGGGAAAACCCTCATTGACTCGACACGAAGGTCCGGGTCAGCACGGTTCTGCGACCTTCCTGGTCGACCTAGCCTCATCGTGTCGAGCACCTTCACCCGCATCCTCCAGGAGCCGACCATGTCCGTTGAGACCAGACCCCCACCCAAGGCTGCCGACGCTCAGACGTCCACAGCGCGCCGCCGCCTGACCGTCAGATCACTCGTTCTCGCCGTTGCGATCGCGATGGCCGGCGTTACCGGCGTGACCGTCGCGGCGCAGTCCCACGAACCGGTCGCCCGCGCGCCAGTTGCGCAGCAACCCCCAACGCCAACGCCCGCGAAGGCCGCATTCCCGCACCGGGCGCCGTGGAGCAGCTGAACGCCAACGCCCGCGAAGGCCGGGTAGCCGCCGACCCATGTGTGCCACCCAGGTCCGCGTTTGACGGTCACCCCACCCAGCGCAGGTGGGTTGCGCCGGCGGCCTGCACCAAGTGAGGATCCGGCCGTGGTGCTCCTCCCCGGTCACCCGCCCTCACAACATTCAGCTGCGCAGCAGCTCCAGCACGGCGAGCACCCGCCGGTTCAGGTCCGGCGAGGGCTCCAGGTCGAGCTTGCGGAACACCTGTGCGCACGCGGCCTCGACGGTGCGCTCGCTGATCCCGAGCTCACCGGCGATGCCCGCGTTGGACCTGCCCTGCGCCATCAGCGCCAGGATCTCGTGCTCGCGGGAGGTCAGCCGGGTCAGCGGGGAGTCCGCACGCCGGCGACGCATCAGTCGGGCCACGATCGTCGGGTCGATCACGCACTCGCCCTCGGTCACCCGGCGCAGCGCATCGACCAGCACCGCGATGTCTGAGACCCGTTCTTTGAGAAGGTATCCCACCCCGCCTGGCTGGTCGGCGAGCAGTCGCTCGGCATAGCGGATCTGCAGGTACTGGCTGAGCAGGACGCCCGCGGTGCCGGGGTGCAGCTCACGGATCTGCCGCGCCGCCACCAACCCCTCGTCGGTGTGCGTCGGCGGCATCCGGATGTCGACGATCGCGACGTCCGGAGCATCCATAGCGACGGCTCGTAGCAGCGCCTCAGCGTCGGCGGCCTCGGCCACCACGTCGACCCCGGCATCCCCCAGCAGTCGGGCCAGGCCGGACCGCACCAGCATCACGTCGTCGGCGACTACGACTCGCACGGGATCACTGCCGTCACGTCCACGCCGCTCTCGCCGACGGTGATCGACAGCGTGCCACCCTGCGGCCAGCCGGTCGGGGGCCTCGCTCAGCGCGGTGCGCAGACCTGCCGCCGTGTCCTCCCCGGAGGCGGATGACCCGGTGGGGATGCTCAGCGCCATGGTCACGTCGCCGTCCTTGTCACGCACCCGGGCCGACATCGAGGACCCCGCCGGCAGCACGTCGGCAGGAACGCCGCGGACCGCGTCGGCGATCGCGACGTAAACAGCCGTCGCGGTCTCGGCGTCCAGGTCCCGGCCGACCTGGACGTCCACCGTCAGCGGCGCCGGTGATCCTGCGGCGAGCTCGTCCAGCGCGGTCGGCAGGCCGTCCTCCGCGAGGTCGGGCTGGACGCCGTGCGCCAGGCGACGCAACCGCACCAGTGCCTGACGGACCTGGCCTTCGGCCTCACGGAGAACCTCGGCGCCCGGTGGCTGCACCCGTGCCAGCGCGACCTGCAGGTGCAGCGCGACGCCGACCAGGCGCTGCTGGGCGCCGTCGTGCAGGTCCCGCTCGATCCGACGGCGTTCGGCGTCCGACGTGGCGACGATCCGTCGCCGCGACGCCCGCACCTCGGCCAGCCGCGCCCTGACCGCGGCGGTGAGCTGCGCGTTCCGTAGGGCCATCCGGTTGGCTGGGGTGAGCGCGGCCACGACGGCCGCCTCGTCGGCGGCGTCGGACAGCTGCAGCCTGACCGCGGGGACACCGGCGTCGGACACGACCAGGTGTGGGGCGTCTCGGGGGATCACGTCGGTACCTGCCGCGGTGACCCAGCGCGACGTCCCCGGGACGGCGAACAGGACGTCCGTCACCCCGCTGCGGCGGGTCACCAGAGCCGAGTCCGGTGCCGACAGTCCCGCAACCACCCGGCTCGTCGCGGCTCGAGTGCGCAGCACCCGGAGCTCGGCGACCACGGTGACGGCTGCTACGAGCAGGACCGCGGCCGCCGGTAAGGCGCGTTGCGCCGCCAGCGAGCCGGGCCCGGGTCGACCGGCCAGCCGCAGCACAGTTCCGCCTGCGAGAAGACCCGTGTGGGTGCCGAAAACCCTGCATCAGCTATGCGACCTGCGCGTATTCGTGGAGCAGGCCGCCGAGGCGATCATGCCGGACGACCGTGGCCGTCGGGTCCGCTGCCACTGGCGGGAGCGGTCGCAGCGGTGCGGCCTGGCCCAGGGCACGGTGGGGCCGGTGGGCGTTGAAGTGAGTCTCGTACTCGCCCAGGGCAGCCCTGGCGTGAGCCGCGTTGACGATCAGGATCCGGTCGAGCAGCTCGCGGCGGACACTGCCCACGAACCGCTCACAGATCGCGTTCGCGCGAGGCGCCCGGACCGGGATCTTGATCACATCCGCGCCCGCTCCGGCGAAGACGGCATCGAACGCCTCCGTGTACTTGGTGTCCCGGTCCCGGATCAGGAACCTCAAGCGGCGGCCGGCGTCGTCGAAGTCCATCAGCAGGTTGCGGGCCTGTTGAGTCACCCAGGCCCCGGTCGGGTGCGCCGTGACACCGAGGATCCGGACCCGGCGAGTGGCGTGCTCGACAGCGAAGAACACGTAGAGCCGCTGCAGAGTGATGGTCTCGACGTGGAAGAAGTCGCACGCCACGATGCCCTCGGCCTGGGCCTTGAGGAACTCCTGCCAGGTCGGGCCCGAGCGTCGCGGTGCCGGGTCCAGACCCGCAGAGCGCAGGATCGACCACACCGTCGACGGGGCGACCTGGTAGCCGAGCCCAGCCAGCTCACCGTGCACCCGGCGATAACCCCACGTCGGGTTCTCCCGAGCCAGACGTGTCACCAGCTCCCGAAGCCCCGCACGGATCGGTGGCCGTCCCGGCCTTGTACTCTCCGTGGTCCAGCGTCCGGCGACCAGCCGGCGATGCCACCGCAGCATCGTGCCGGGGGTGACCAGCATTCCGATCCGTCGCGCGGGCGGCAGCCGCACCGCCAGCGCGGCGATCACGGCCCGGTCCACCCAGGACAACCGCGGCCGCGGCCGCTGACGACGTAGCACTTCCAGCTGGTGCCGCAGCACCAGGATCTCGGCGTCCTTGGAGGCCTCTGATCGAGCCAGGAGTAGAAGTCCGCCGATGAGACATCGAGCGAGCAGGTACCCCAGGCGGAGACTCACCGCGAGATCATGACATCCGTCCCTGGCGCACGTTGTGCACCAGTGTCCCCAGGCCGTGGGTCACCGCGACGGGTACCAGCAGCACCACCGCCGGCACCGGCTGACGGGCAATGAGGCGTCCGGCGACCACGGCCCCCAACGAGTGGGCCACCAGCACGGGTGGCTCCGGCAGCCCGGACGCCACCTGCTGCACGTCCCGGGCGTAGTCGTCGAGGGTGATCCTCCAGCGATGCTCGCGGCCTGCGCTGCCGCCGTGACCGCGCAGGCTCACCGCATGGGCCGACCAACCGGCCTCGGCGGCGCGGTCAAGCCAGGTCTCCTGCCAGATCCACGCCGCCCCCGCCAGGCCGTGCACGAACAGCAACGGCGGCCGCCCCGGATGGGCACGAACCGGCTCACGGCTGACGACCTCCAGCTCCACCGACGGTGACGACGACTGCTTCGGTCCTGCAGGCACCTCGTCACCTTCTCACCTCTCGCAGCACCGAGCCGACCCGGCGCCGGCGCAGAACCAGGCACATGCCACGGACGGAACCCATCAATCGGGCCCCACGCTCTGCGATTCGATGGTCCTGCTTCCAGAACACACTCCGCACATTGCGAACGCACGACCCGCGGCAAGAGAGTGCGTTCTCCTGCGCCGATTGGAAGGGCTGTCCCGATTCCGGATTAATGCTCGTGCCGGGTTAGATCGCGTGCGTGGTGATCGTTGGCGTAGAGGTTGGGTCGGTATGACGCATGGGTGGGTTCTGGTGGGCATCGTCAGATGAGCGAGCCCACGGCGCGGATGACCGAGCGAACGCGGTCGGGTCATCGTCAAGGCCTTCTTCGACGGCCAGAGAGTGGCATTCGCACTTGAATGCCCGCTCGCCGTCCTCGGGCCCGCGGCGATGGCCAACGAGTGGGCGGAGTTGGCCGAGATCGTCGTGGCGACGGGAATCGCTCATGGAGTGCCGGCGGGCCCGAGTTCTCCCGATCACCCTGCCTGTCGAGTTCCTCGAGCAGTTTCGAACAGAGCGACCGTCGGCGTGCTCCACGGCTCGGCCGTGAGCGCCTCGCCACCCGCCGACCCGGGGCAGCAGCCCGATCAGGTCGACCATCGTGGCGCGCGGGCAGACGCTCGGGGCGTGCGAGTCGATCGGAGCAAGCCTCGGCAAGAGGATGGCCCAGACCAGCCTCGTGCTCGCCCTGGGCACGGACGGCGGCCGAGACCTGGTATCGCCCAGGGCGGCCGAGAGAGCCGTGTTGACAGCACGGACCGTCCGCGGACGGCTGGGTGAGCCGGCAAGGGCACGGTCCCACCGGGCGGCGGCACCCTGACTGGTGTGGCCGTCGCGGCGGCGATCTACGAGGCCTTCGACCGGGGCGACACCCGACGGTCTTGTCCCGGCTCGCCGACGACGTCAGCTGAGACGCGGGGCTGGGCCGAGGACTGGGCACCACGACATAGGGCGATGCGACGGCGGAACTCACTTGACGGCGGCGAGCTTCGCCTGCAGGGCTCGGAGACGAACGAGCACGTCCTTCTGGTCATGGCTGAAGTCGCCGAGGAAGGCCTTGACAGCGTTGCGCAGCAGGGACAGTTCGTCGTCGGTGACGGAGATCTCGGGCATACCGGAAGGGTAGGGACTACCGGATGACACGACCAGGGCCCTGAACATCGTCTGGCCCACACCCGGTGTTTGTCTGTCGCGGCGGCCCAGCTCCTGGGCCATCATGAGCCGCTAGGTGCGTACCGGCCGGAGCCGGGTGAGCGCGTCGTGGTGGTGGTCTGCGGCAGCAACTGCGATCCGGCCACCGTTACCGGTTGAGCCCCCGCGATGATGGCCCGGCAGGCTACCCCGGGCACCCATCTCGCTCATGCTCCGCGCAGGACCAGCCGACCACGTTGTCAGGCGCCGAATCAGGTGCACCCGGGGAGCATGAGCCGGCGCAGGTCGCCGCTGCGCTTCCTGCGGAGCGTGCGAGACCGAGGTCAGGGCAGCAACACGGGCAGACGCAGGCCGACCAGGGACCGGCGAGCTTGGTTGCGCAGCACGATGTTCGACCCGAACAGGTCACCGGCGCAGACGATGACCTGCGCCGACGGCCAGGCTCGGACCAGGCGCCGGACGGCGTCGCCGGTGAACTCGCCCAGCGAGGTGAACACCGAGCGAGCGAGCACGTGTGCGGCAACGCCGGCAACCCGGTAGCTGATGACGCTGCGCAGCAAGCGCCGCCCATCCACGACGTATCCGTCGCCGTCCTCGACCACCACGGTGTCGACGCGCACGCCGCCGCCGTCGGCGTGCATCGCACGGCGGACGTCCTCGGCTCCCAGATCCATCGACAGGCTGCACATGCCGAGCAGCCAGCTCATCGCCGGCGTCGCGGCCGACCCGCAGTCCACGGCGGTCAGTCGCTGCACCGTGTCCGGGAAGTCCCGTCGGAACCGTTCCACCAGGCGCGCTCCGCTGTCGTCGAGGCCGGCCAACGCGTCGAGCACGCCGGCGCCGGTCCCCGGCAGGGGCAGGAACGAGACGAGCGGCACGGTCGGCCCACCCGGTTCGCGCAGCCCGACGAACGAGGGAACCTCGGCGTAGGAGAACTGGACGGCGGCCGCGGGCAACGCCCCGTGACCATGGGCGGTCAAGAGAGCCAGGACCGGATCAGGCTCCCTCTGCGCGGTCGGGGGCGTGCGGGAACCGGTCACCGCTGCCGGTCCACGACGGTCAGATCGGTGAGGACGTCCTCCAGCGTCACGGCCCCGACCCGGCGTGCTCTCACCTCCCAGCGGCACACCTCCTGAACGATCAGTGCGACGAACCGCCCGAACGAGGCGGCGCACGGCGGGCTCAGCCCGACGTGCATGCTCGTGTCGGCCACGGCCATCGCCATCAGCACCGTGTGCGGCGCCGTGCCGAGCGCCGTCCCGATCCGCAGCTGCTGCAAAGGCTCGACCTCGTGCGCCGCCAGGCGCACGTCGGGCGCCAGGTCGAGCAGTTGCTCCTGCGGTAGGCGATAAATCGTTCCGGCGGGAGCATCGGCCGCCAGGCCGTCCAGGACGACGACGGGCCCGCCGCCGTCGAAGACGTCGAGTACCCCGAAACCCAGCAGCGCGCCGTCCAGGACGTCGACGGCAGGGGTGAACGCGTAGTTCGCGGCCAGGCACCGGGCGGCGAGCACGCCCACCCCCTCGTCGCCGTAGAGCAGGTTTCCCATGCCGAGCACCCGCGGTGGCAGGCCGGCGGGGTCACCGGCCATACCAGCGCCGGCCATGTCAATTGCCATGTCAGCCCCGGCCCGATGCCTCGACCGAGGGCTCCGTCGCCTCGGCGTCCGATCCGTCGCCGGGCTGGTCGAGACGCGCGTGCTTGTACCCGGCGATCGAGATCACGATGTCGCCTTCCTTCCAGGTCACGCTGCGCCAGACCTCGTAGTAGATGTGCAGCACCACCCAGGCGGCGATCACGTAGGTCACGGCGTGATGGACCAGGCGGACGGCGCCGATCCCGCCGAACACCGGCTGGGTCCAGTCGGTGAACAGGTGCAGCATCGTCGGCCACCAGTCGCCGATCGCGCTGTGGCCGCTGGCCATGGCCTGCACGTAGAGCTGGAAGCCGGTGAACAGCTGAAGGACCGCGAACACGTGGAGCAGGACGAACCACCAGGCGTTGAGGGGATCGGGCCGACTGGTGTCGAACCGGCGGCGGCGGTCGAACGTGACGACGTTCAGGACCGCCTCCCGGAATCGCCGGCGGTTGGCCTGCGAGGGCCACAGGTCCTCGATCGCCCGCTCCTCGCGGCTGAAGAAGTACAGGTAGGCGGTCACCAGGACCGTGACATCGAGCACGACGGCTGCCCAGAAGTGCAGGGCGCGGTTGAACGACATGACATGGGTGATCCCGGAGGAGTAGTAGGGGTCGGCGATGTACATCCCGGTGAGCACCAGGATCGAGATCGCCACGACGTTCGCCCAGTGGATCAGCCGCCGGGTCACGCCCATGCGATGGACCCGGCTCATCGGCGTCGGCGTGCTCATCGGCGCTGGGGCGCTCGTCGTCGGGGCGCTCATCGTCGTCCCCTCACTGGACCTGGAACGTGCCCAGGTCGTGGCCGCGGGTATCCACCAGGTGCACGGCGCAGGCCAGGCACGGGTCGAAGCTGTGCACGGTGCGCAGGATCTCCAGCGGCTGCGTGGGGTCGGACAGCTTCACCCCCTTCAGCGCCGCCTCGTAGGCGCCGAGGCGTTCCTTGGCGTCCCGTGGCGCAGCGTTCCATGTGGTCGGGACGACGACCTGATAGTTGCTGATCCGGCCGTCCTCGATCCGCACCCAGTGGCCCAGCGCGCCGCGCGGAGCCTCGGTCAGCCCGAAGCCCTGAGCCTGTCGGGACACCGCGCCGAAGTCGAAGGGGGTCCAGGTCTCGAGGTCGCCGGCGGCCGCGTTGCGGGCCAGCTCGTCGGCCCAGTCGAGCATCGCTTCGGCGACGATCAGGGTCTCCAGGCAGCGGGCCGCCGTCCGGCCGAGGGTGCTGAACAGGACGCCGACCGGCAGCCCGGTCGTCTTCAGCAGGCCGTCCACGGCGGCGCGGATGCGCTCATCCCCGGCCGCGTAGCCGACCACGAGCCGGGCCAGCGGGCCGACCTCGACCCGGCGGTCGTCGTAGGCGGGGGACTTGATCCAGCTGTACTTCTCCTCCGTCTTCAGGTAGGCGATGCCGTCGTCGCCCTTGGTCAGGCCGGTGTACTCGGGTTCGGTCACACCGTCGAACGGGTGGAGCGACGCCGTTCCCGCATACCAGGCATGGGCCACGTCCTCGGTCACCTTCGCCTGGTCGAACGGGTGCACCGTCGACAGGTCGCCGTCGAAGACCAGGCCCCGCGGGAACAGGGTCTTGGCCCCGTAGATCGGAGTGTCGTCGAGCTCGAAGAAGCCGTAGGTCATGAAGGAGCGCAGGCCGGCCCCGATACCGGCCGCTCCGTCGGCGGCGTAGGCGAGCCCGGCCATGACGAGATCGGGCAGGTAGGCCCCGCGCAGGAACGCGATCTGCTCGGAGAGCAGGGTACGGAACTCGGCGATCCGGACCGGGTTCTCGATGTCCTGGACGCACGTGACGCCACCGACGACGATCGACTGGGGGTGCGGGTTCTTGCCCCCGAAGATCGCCATCATCTTGGCCGCACCGCGCTGGACCGTGAGCGCGTCGAGATAGTGGGAGACGGCGACCAGGTTCTCCTCCGGGCTCAGCCGATAGGAAGCATTGCCCCAGTAAGCGTTCCCGAAGATGCCCAGGCTTTGGGAGGCCAACTTGGCCACCTTCTCCTGCACGGCCTTATACCCAGTCGCGCTGGCGTTCCACGGGGTGTCGGTGTGCCGTCGGGCGACCTGCTCGGCCTTCGCGGGATCCGCCTTCAGGGCCGCGGTGAGGTCCACCCAGTCCAGCGCGTGCAGGTGGTAGAAGTGCACCGGGTGGTCGTGCAGGTACTGGGAACCGGCGATGAGGTTGCGCACCAGGCGGGCGTTCTTGGGGATGGTAACGCCGAACGCGTTCTCCACCGCCCGGATGCTGGTCCAGTAGTGCACGCCGGTGCAGACCCCGCAGATCCGCATGGCGAGCAGCCCCGCATCGCGCGGGTCGCGACCCTGAAGGATCATCTCGATGCCCCGGAACATCGTTCCGGCCGAGTAGGCCTGCTGGACGACGTTGTCGTCGTCCAGAACCGCCTCGATCCTCAGGTGGCCTTCGATCCGGGTGATCGGATCGACGACGATGTGGGTGCTCATTGGGGGGGCTCCTCAGGACGAGGCTCGGTCGGTCCGGGATCGGACGGCGGAGCCTGGCTGGCGGTAGCGGCCACGACCCGCTGCCGGCGGCGCTGGACGGCGGTGGCGGTGGCGTGCAGCGCGATGCCGGCCCCGGCGGCGGTCAGCAGGCCGAGGCCGAACCGGTCGACGCTCTTCTCGACCCCCAGTCCGAAGAACCCGGCAGCCGGGATGCCCGCGTTGGCCATCGGGCGTTCGAAGGCGTACCGGTCCCAGAAGTCCACCTCGGAGCACCCGATACACCCCCGCCCGACGCCGATCGGCCAGTTCGCGCCATCGTTGTAGCGGATGATCGAGCAGTTGTTGTTCGTCATCGGGCCCTTGCAGCCCATCTTGTATAGGCAGAAGTTGTTGCGTGCCGCGTCGTCGCCCCACTGCTCGACGAACTCGCCGGCGTCGAAGTGCGCGCGCCGCTCGCAGTTGTCGTGGATCCGGTAGCCGAAAGCGAACCGTGGCCGCAGCAAGTGGTCCAGAGCGGGCGGTTGCCCGGTCATCGTGAAGTGCAGGATGGTCCCCATCAGGTTGGCCGGGTTCAGCGGGCAGGCCGGGATGTTCACCACGGGTTTGCCGGTGACCACCGAGCTGACCCCGACCGCGTCCGTCGGGTTCGGCGATGCGATCGGGATCCCGCCGTAGAAGGCGCAGGCACCCGCCGCAATGACCAGTGCAGCGCCCTCAGCGAGCTCCTTCACCTCCTCGATGAAGGGCTTGGCCTGCGGTCCGATCGTGCAGTAGGCGCCGTCCAGCCCGTTCGGGATGGATCCCTCGATGATCAGGACGTACTTGCCCGCGTACTCCTCCGCCGCCTTCCGCTTGCGTTCCTCAGCCTGCATGCCGGCGGCGGACATCAGGGTCTCGTGGTACTCCAGCGAAATCGTCTCGAACAGCAGTTCGTCGATCGTCGGGGCGCTGGTGCGCAGGAGCGCCTCGGTGTTCCCGGCACAGTCCTGACCCTCGAGCCAGATCACCGGTATGCGGTTGGTCAGCTCGGCGGCCCGCGCCAGGCGCGGACGGAAGGTGTCGGGGAGCATGAGCAGGGCCGTGGTCGCTGAGGCCCAGGCGAGGAAGCGACGGCGGCTCACCCCGTGCTCGGTGAGTAGCGCGCGAAGATCCGACCCGCCGATCGGGTCGGCCGCCGCCAGCTGGCGCAGTCGTTCGGTACTGAGGCGGAGCAGCTCGGGCTCGGCGCAGTCCGGGCCGGGTGTGGTGGCCGGACCCAGACCCGCCGCGATCCCTGCGGCCAGATCGCGGCGGGCGGTGTCGCCGAGCGGGTGATGCGCCGTCGTGCGGTTGGGCGTCGTGCCGTTGAGCCCCGGGGCGCTGCGCTGATGTGGCGGGTGATTGGCAGCCATCGGGCCACTCCTGGCTGGTCGCTGGTCGGGTCGTCGGTTCCGGGGAATCGCTCCCGAGCAACGCGCCGGGGCGAGGTGGTGGGGAGCGCATCACGGCACACGGCGCCCTGGCCATAACGTCGCCATGGCGTCGTGCGTCGGTGAACGCGGTCCACCGTCACAATGACCGTCTTGCCGCGATCGTCGGCAGTGACCATTCTTGGCGCGAGTGGCGCGGCTCACAAGCGCGCAATGGCCCCCGTCCGTGTGGTGTGAGCCATCAATGAGCCGGCGGGCATGCTAACCAGAGCCTTTTGTCCTGACCAGGCCGTCCGCGCGTCGTGGCCCGGCCGCGAGAATCCGTACGAAGCGGGGCGTGGGCGTCAGGCACCGCCGCTGGGCGGCGGGGCGCTCACGGCGTCTGGCGAGGTCGGGCCCCTGGTCTGATGGGGCGCACCTCAGCAGACTGGGCGGGGACGCCGCCGACAGCAGTCAGCGAGGACCTCATGCGCAGGATCGTTGCCCACGTCTCCGTCTCGCTGGACGGGTACTTCGAGGGGCCCGACTCGGACATCACCTGGCACCTCGTCGACGAGGAGCTGCACCAGCACATGAACGACGAGCTCGGGACGCGGGGCGCGTTCCTCGAGGGCCGCCGGACGTACGAGCTCATGGAGGCGTTCTGGCCGACGGCCGACCACGACCCGGCGAACGCCGGTGCGATGGCCGAGTTCGCCGGCATCTGGCGGGACGTGCCGAAGATCGTCTACTCGCGCACGCTGACGTCGGTCGGCCCGAATGCGACGCTCGTCCGGGACGTCGACGCGGCGGAGGTCGGGGCGCTGCAGGACGAGCCCGGCGGCGACCTCGTCGTCGGCGGCGCCGACCTTGTGGCGGAGTTCCGCCGCCTCGACCTCGTCGACGAGTACCGGCTCTACGTCCACCCGGTGCTGGTCGGCCGAGGGCGGCAGTTCTTCGGACTGGCGCACGCTCCGACGTCGCTGCGCCTGATCGAGACCCGGACCTTCGGCAACGGCGTCGTGATGCTCCGCCACGAGCGCACCCGCGACACCAACACCCCGTGACGCACCTCGCCGCGGAGGTGCGCGCGAACTCCAAGAGGTCAACAAAGAGCTGCTGACGCGCCTGGGCGAACTCGGCCTGCGTGTCGCCGACGGCTGCATCACCTTCCAGCCCATCCTACTGCGCCGCAGCGAGCGGATCACGGTGCCAGCGACTACGACTATCGCGATGTCGCCGGACGGCGCCGGAGCGTGCGAGTCCCCGCGGACAGCCTCGCCTTCACGTTCTGTCAGGTCCGGTCGTCTCCCACCGCAGCACCGAACCGCGGCTCACGAGCCACCTGGCGGACGGCCGCACCGTCACCTGGCCCCGATCAGCGACTCGACGCCGTCACGACCTCGAGCATCTTCCGCCGCGCGGGGGCCTGGTGACCGGGCTGACGCTCGACACGCCGTCAGGGATCCTCGCGACGCAACCGGTTCATCACGCGAAGGCAACTGTGGCCCAAGCCCATTGAGCGGGGGTGCCGCCGGATTGACTCCAGGTGCGTGATGGCGGGGTTGCGCCGGATGATGCGACAGGTATGTCGGCGACCGCCAGCCTGACGCTCTGACCAGTTGATGTCGAGTTGCTGGCTTGCAGTGCGAAGCCTTGAGAAGTCGACAGGGCGAGCGCGTTCGCGTCTCGGATGGCGACCATAGAGATCACCCTCGCCTGCGGCTGGGTCGTCGTGAGGGGCGACGCCGCTGCGGGTCGAGCAGGGGTTGTTCGAGGAGATGCTCGCGGGCTGGGACCGGCAGCAGCGGTCCCGCCGCCTGTCGGAGGGGATCATCCGGGGCCGGGTGCAGGTGGTGCGCCGGTTCGCGACGTACTCCGAAACGTGGCCGTGGGCGTGGACGGCGGGGATGTTCGAGGCCTGGGTCGCCGAGGGTGGGTGGGCGTACTCGACGGTGCGGGGCTACCAGGGTGCGGTGGCTGCCTTCTTGGACTACGCGTGCGACCCGCGCTACGGGTGGGCCGAGGTGTGCCGGGCCCGGGTGGGCGCGGTCCCGGTGCAGGTGTGCAATCGGGACAACTTGGCGGTGCATGCCGCGGACTACGAGGGCCGCCCGGACCGGCGGCCGTTGTCCCGCAGCGAGTTACAGGCGTTCTTTGATGCCGCCGATGAGCGGGTGGAGCGACTGGCCGGTGGTGGCCGCAAGGGATGGCTGTCGGCGTTCCGGGACTCGGCATTGTTCAAGGTGGTCTACGGGTGGGGGCTGCGGCGGCGGGAGGCGGCGATGTTGGAGGTGGAGGACTTCACCGCCAACCCGGCCGCCCCGGAGCTGGGCCGGTTCGGGACGGTGGCGGTGCGCTACGGCAAGGCGATGCGCGGATCACCGCCACGACGACGGTCGGTGGCCACGGTGATGCCGTGGGCGGCCGAAGCCCTCGAGCAGTACCTGACCGAGGTCCGGCCCCGCTACCCAGCAGCGGCCTCGTGCCCGGCGGTCTGGTTGACCGAACGGGGTCAACGGATCTCGGCCCGGTCGGTGGACGAACGGTTCGCCACGGTCCGGACCGCGGCCGGGCTGCCGTGCGTGCTGTCGGTGCACTGTCTGAGGCATTCGTATGTCTCGCATCTGATCGAGGACGGGGTCGACCCGCTGTTCGTGCAGCAGCAGGTCGGCCATTCCTGGGCGTCCACGACCGCGGTCTACACCTCGGTCGGAACCGACGCGAAGAACCGGATGCTGCGGGCGGCACTGGCCCGCGCATTCGACAACCCGCCCGCGGCGTCGTCCTCTCGTCCGCCGGGGTGTGCAGGTGAGGGGGACGAGCGGTGAGACGGGTCGGCTACCACTGGCATCTGCGGCGGCTGATGGCCGAGCGGGACATGTTCACCACCACCGACCTGCGCCCGTTGCTGGCCGACCGCGGTGTCGTGCTGTCCCGCGAGCAGGTCTACCGGCTGGTCACCGGGATCCCGCAACGGCTGAGCCTGACCACGCTGGCGGCGTTGTGCGACATCCTGGCCTGCGCCCCGAGCGATCTGGTCGAGCCCTACCGCACTACGAACGCGACGACGTCACGGCACGACCGACGCCCCGTGAGCGGGTCGCCCGAAGGGCCGGCAGAAGGGCCGTCGAACGGATCGTCACCGCAGCCGCCACCGCGTCCGTTGCGGGCGCGGATCGTCACGGACACGCCGTGACGGACAGCGGGACAGGTCACCGGCGGCGGGTGATAGCCGCGGTGGCGCAGGTGGAGCGGTCACTGCCGCTGGAGTCGGTCGCCGCCGCCGTCGATGTGGTGGCCGACCACTTCGCTCGGCTGCGGAGCCTGGCCGCCGCGTTGGAGGCTCACCCCGACGCCCTGGCGGTGGGCGCGCCACCGATCGTCGGACGGCTGGTGACCGAGCTGATCGCTCGCGGCTCGACCAGCCTGCAGGCACCGTCCTGCGTCGGCTGCGGTGTGGTCGGCCGGCCGTTGACCCGCACGAGCGTGGGTGGGATGTGCCAGCCGTGCGCGCACCGGCACAACACCACGGTGTGCAGCCGGTGTGGGATGGACAAGCCCGTCGCGGGCAGGACCGGTGACGGGCAACCGATTTGCGAGAACTGCCGACGGCACATCCGAGGCCATCGCCGGTGCGGGATCTGCGGGAAGACCACCACGATCGTCGTGCGGGCCCACGACGGCAACCCGGACGTGTGCGCGAACTGCTACCGCCGCCCGGAGGCGGTCTGCAGCCGCTGCGGACGGCTGCGCCGGTGCTCGTTCGCCGATACCGACACTGCGATCTGCGCTGGCTGCGCGCCGAGGGCGACCGCGGTCTGCGCGCATTGCGGGCAGTGTCGGCCACCGTCCGCCCGCTGGCCGCAGGGCCCGGTCTGCGGCCCCTGCTACGACGCTGCCCTCAAGCGCCTGGGACCCTGCGCCGGCTGCGGCACCCTCCGGCGGCTGATCGCCCCACCCGGCCCTCAGGCGCGGCTGTGCGCCGACTGCGCTGACGGACCGGACCCGATGGCCGCCCACGTCTGCGGCGACTGCGGCAGGGAGGACAAGCTCTACGAACCCGCCCGCTGCGCCCCGTGCACGTTGCGCCGCCGGGCCGCCGCGGCTCTGACCGGCCCCACCGGCCAGATGCCGGCCGCCTACCGGCCGGTGTTCGAGGCGATCGTGGCCGCCCGCAACCCGCGGACCGCGCTGAACTGGCTGCGCAACGGGGCCGGCGCCGCCGTCCTGGCCGAAATCGTCACCGGGCAACTGGAGGTCAGCCACGACGCTCTGGACGCTCACCGGGACCGCCACGGCGCCGACTACCTACGGCACGTCCTGGTCGCCGGCCGGGTGCTGCCCGACCGGGACGAGAACCTGGCCCGCCTCCAGCGGTGGGTCACCGACCTCCTGACCGGCATCGACGATCCCGCCGACCGGCGCCTGGTCCAGGCCTACGCCACCTGGCGAGTCCTGCACCAACTCCGGCAACGGGCCACCGCCCGGCCCCGGCCACGCACCCCCACCCACAACGCCCGCGTGCGCATCACCGCAGCCGTCGACCTGTTGGCCTGGCTGCGCTCCCGCCACATCACGTTGGCCGATGCCGGTCAGGGCGACGTCGACCTCTGGCTCACCACCGCCGGTCCGGCCGCGCCCGACGCACGCGACTTCCTCACCTGGGCCGCCGACCACCACCACGCCCACCAACTGACCGTGCCAGGTCACGGCCGCCGCGACGGACCGGCCACCAGCCCCGAGCAACGCTGGGCCCTGCTCGCCCGGCTGCTGCACGACGACACCCTCGACCTGACCGACCGCGTCGCCGGAGCCCTGCTGCTCTGCTACGGCCAGCAGCTGTCCCGGATCACCACCATCACCCGCGACCAGATCACCCACCGCGACGACGGCACCGTCCACCTGCGCCTCGGCCGCGGCGAGATCACCATCCCCGAACCCCTCGCCGGACTACTCCTCGAACTCCTCGCCAGCGGCCGTCCCTACATCGGCGTCGGCTCACCGACCGACAGCCCCTGGCTGTTCCCAGGGCTGATACCCGGCCGCCCCCTGACCGCATCCCGTCTCGGCGAACGCCTACGCCTGCTCGGGATCTACGCCCAGGCCGGACGTCGCGCCACCCTCACCCAACTCGCCGCGACCCTGCCCGCCGCCGTGATCGCGGACCTGCTCCAGATCGCCCCGACCACCGCCGTCCGCTGGGTCAACCAATCCGGCGGCGACTGGACCCGCTACGCCGCCGAACTCGCCCGAGACCGCATCCACCAACCCTGACGAATGCACCCCGTCAACGACCACACCAGCGACGAACTCGACAGGTTCGGAACATCGCTCACTACCAGTTTCCAGCTCGGGGTGCCGCCGCGGGTGGTGATGGAGATCGTCGGGCACGCCGCACTGGAGATGACCATGAACGTCTACGCCCACGTCGCCCTCGATGACCAGCGGCAGGCCCTCGACCGGCTCAACGGTCTTCTCGATGATCTGGATGGAACCGGCGACGCTACGGCGTAGGACTCACCTACGACAGCAGGCTCAGCCAGCTCAGACCAGCAGCCGTGTCGTGAGCAGTTGGTGGGCTGTGCCCCATGTCGGCCCCACCCCCAGGGACCGCGGAATGGCCCCTGTCGTAGGGCCGGCCGCGCCGGACCGGTCATGCCCCACGGAAAGGTGATGGCGCGGCGGAAGGCAGCTGCGCCGTCCGATCGCCGCCGCTCCCTCCGCAGGCCGCTCCGTCTCTGAGCCGCCGGTCGCGAGCGTCCTACCGCGGCAGCGCCACGCAACCTGGCCAGCCACGGCCACCGCGCCGGGGCGTGCGCTGTCAGTCGGACCCAGCCAGGCCCGTTGCTGTCAACCGGTGCTGTCAAACGATCTTCAAAGCAGTCGACCGGTCACGTTTGCGCAGGTCAGGACAGTGGCCAGGGGCGGGGTCGAACCGCCGACCTTCCGATTTTCAGTCGGACGCTCGTACCAACTGAGCTACCTGGCCGGGCGAGCTGCCGACGACACGCGGGTGGCGCCGTCCGCTCGTTTGCGACCCCGACGGGACTCGAACCCGCGACCTCCGCCGTGACAGGGCGGCGCGCTAACCAACTGCGCTACGGGGCCTTGATGGTGCCAAGACCGTGCCCCCAACGGGATTCGAACCCGTGCTACCGCCTTGAAAGGGCGGCGTCCTAGGCCACTAGACGATGAGGGCGTCGGCGACGCACCCCTGACGTCCAGGACCCGTCGAGGACGTCCCACAGCATAGGGGCAGCATGCGGGCATCTCCAAAGTGATAGCCAGCGGTGACCGGAGTCCCGCTCGGGCGGGCGCCCGCCGTCGGGTGCCCTGGCAGGGTGGCCGGACGGCGGCCGCTACCTGGCGAGATAACATGACGAGAGGTGCAGGTCACGCATGGCGCAGCATCGGCGGGGTCGGCGTCGGTGCGATCGGGCTCGGCGGCATGCCGATGTCGATCGAGTGCCGCCCCGAGCGTCAGCGCTCGATCGCCACCCCTCCACGCCGCGCTCGACGCCGGTGTCACTGTGATCGACACCGCCGCCCCTACCACCTGCACGCCGACGAGGTCGGCCACAACGAGTCGCTGATCGCCGAGGCTCTCGCCTCCTGGGATGGCGACCCGGACGGTGTGCTGGTCGCCACCAAGGGCGGCCACCCGCGACTGGCCTGGATGCAGGCGGAATCCCCGGTCGTCGTCCCGATCCCGGACGCCGCTCTACCGGAGTCGATCGTGGACAGCGTCCGGGCCGCCGCTCTGGCACTGGACGTCGCCGAACTCGCCTGCCTGGCCGCCGGCCCCGCCTGAGCGACCAAGATCCCAGTGATTGACGGGGAATGGTCGTAATCCGAGCGCGTTGGCAGCCATTTGTCGTCACTCGCGGGGATCTTGGTCGCGGGACGGGCACGGCGTGACGTTGTGCCCGTGTCGGGGACGCCGCGTACAGGTCGCGGGAGGGCACGGCGTGACGTTGTGCCCATCAGGTGAGGCCACAGCTGCAGCCACCATGGTGAGGCCACACAGCTGCCGCCATCATGAGGGTGTGGTCGAGATGAGCCGGACCGACTTCGAGGACGCCGTGGCGGACGCCCTGGACAGCCTGCCTCCAGATCTGACCCAGATGATGAGCAACATCGTGATCCTGGTCGAGGACGACCCGCCACCGCATGAGCCGGACCTGCTCGGGCTCTACGAAGGCACCCCGCTCACCGAGCGCGGGGACGCCTGGGCCAGTGGCAGCCTCCCGGACCGGATCACCTTGTTCCGCCACCCGACCTTGGCGATCTGCGACACCCGCGAGGACGTCGTCGAGGAGGTGCGGATCAGCGTCGTCCACGAGATCGCCCACCACTTCGGCATCGACGACGACCGGCTCCACGAGCTGGGCTGGGCCTGAGGCCGACCAGGTGGGACCGGCGACCACTCATCGGGAGCGAACCGACAAGCATCCGGGGACCTAGGCCGGTGGCCCCGGACCGCGGTTTGGTGCGAGCATCCCGGCATGACTGAGCAGCCGACTCCCGACATCGACGAGCAGGCCCGTGAGACCGGTGCCATGGAGATCCTGTCCGAGGAGCAGTGCTGGTCGCTGCTCGCCGCCGCCGAGGTCGGGCGGCTCGCGATGGTCGTTGCCCACGAGGTCGACATCTTCCCGGTGAACTACGTGATCGACGACCGCAGCCTGGTCTTCCGCACGGCCGAGGGCACGAAGCTGGTCGAGGTCGTGATCAGTGGCAATGTCGCGTTCGAGGTCGACGGCTACGAACCCGAGCAGGGCCGCGCCTGGAGCGTCGTCTGCAAGGGCCAGGCCGTCAGGATCGACACCTTCGACGAGATCTACAAGGCGCAGGAGCTGCCCCTGTTCCCCTGGAACCACTCGCCCAAGGACCAGTTCGTCCGGATCCGCCCGCATTCGATTTCCGGCCGCCGGTTCACGGTCTACAAGGCCGGGCCCGAGGCCGCGGGCCAGGCCGACTGAGTGGGCCGCACCCGGATTCCGTGATCTGATCGGGACCGACGACTTGGGTCAACCGACCTACACGGTCAGTCATCGCGTAGCACGATAGGAGCGACGGGGGCGTTGATCACAACGGGGGTTGTGCGTTCGGGAGACGTCCCGCTGTCGATGTTCTGACTCATCCTGTCCGTGCGGGGCGCGGCCAGGTGTGCGGCACGATCGATGTCGAGCGGAGGGGGTCGCCGATGGCGGTACGACAGCCGTCGGCTGCTGCGCTCTCACCCCAGGACTCTCATCTGCGGGTCGTGCCTACGACCGACCCGTCGGACCTGCTGGCCACCCGCCCCTCGGGGCTGCCGACCCCTGCGCCGGTCCCCCACACCGAACCGACCCCGCAGGCAACCGTTGCCAGCTGGCCGGCCGCCCTGGCAGCCGCCCAGGACCGGATGCGGGCGGCCTCGGGGCAGGCCGACGCCCTACTCACCGAGCTGGTCAGCGTCGCATCATCGCTCGTCGACGCCCCCGCCTCGGCCTGCCTGGTCGAGAACGGAGGGTTGATTCGCAAGGCATGGACGGCGGGCGCGCCGGGCGCCTGGGACGCGCTCGGTGCCGGGCGGGTCGGCCCGGTCATGACCGACGGCACCATCTGCGGGGAGGCGGTTCGTGCCGGACGTGTGATCCGCACCGGCGCTCTCGACGACTCCGGTGTCGGCCTGTCGGCGGCCTGCTGCCCGGGCGCCCGCTCACACCTGGCCATCCCGCTGGTCGAGGGCGACAGCGTGCTCGCCCTGCTCAGCCTGACCTCGGACCATCGCGACTGGTTCGACGGCGGCGACGAGTCGGCGGTCTCGGTGTTGGCCGGGGTCGCCGCTCGGGCCCTGGCCGGAGTGCCGATGCTGCGCGAGCAGTCGACCACCCCGCCGGCGACAGTCGAGCTGCACCAGATCCCTCGGGCCTCGCTGCGCGGACTGGGCATGTGGAGCTGGGATGCGGCGAGCGGCCGGACCACCTGCTCGCCCTCCGTTGTGGCCCTGCTGGGGTTGCAGCCCGAGGAGAACCTGACTCTGGAGTACCTGCGCGCCGTCCTGCACCCGGAGGACCTGCCCCGGTTCGAGGCCGCGTTGACCAGCCAGCTCGCCGGCGGACCCGGAAGCGCGGACACCTTCCGGATCACCGGTCTGGACGGCGAGCGGCTGGTCCAGGCATGGGTCGAGGTACGTCGCAGCGAACGCAGCGTCGTCGGTGCCTGGGGCGCGGTGGTCGACGTCACGGAGCGGGAGCGCCAGGCTGCCGCACTGCGCAGCAGCCTGGCCGGGCTCCGCGCGGCGCAGGAGCTGACCGGTCTGGGCGTCTGGGAGTGGCATCCACATGACGGTCGACTCGAGTGGTCGCCGGAGGTGTACAAGATCCTCGGCCTGGAGCCCGACGAGCGGCAGCCCTCGCTGGAGCTCTGGCGGCGTTTCGTCCACGTCGACGACCGGGAACGTGCCATGCGCCTGTACGACCTGGGCGGGGACGCCGAGGGCGGCACCGTCGAGACTTTCAGGGTGATCGGCATGGACGGCGTGCAGCGCCACGTGCAGTCCTGGTCGACCGTGATCCCAGCGACCGGGACCTCGTCCCGGGCGATCGCCGGCGCCATCGTGGACGTCACTCGGCAGGTGCGCGACCGGATGGCGCTGGAGCAGCAGTCCTCCACCGACCCGGTCACCGGCCTGGCCAACCGGATGGGCTTCGACCGCCGGATGCAGCTCTTGCTGGCCGACGACAAGCGTGACGTCGGCCTGCTACTGCTCGACCTCGACCGGTTCAAGCTGGTCAACGACTCCCTCGGTCACCAGATCGGCGATCGGCTGCTGGTCGATGCGGCGCGCCGGCTGCAGCGTGTGGTGCCCACCGACACCCTGACCGCGCGGATGGGTGGCGACGAGTTCGTCATCGTGCCTCCGCCCGGCCTGGGCGACGGCGATCTGCGAAGGATCGCCCAGGGCGTCGTCGAGGCCCTGCGGATGCCCTACTCGCTGGGCGCGGGCGGGGAGGTGCTGGTGTGCCCGGTCAGCGTCGGGGTGACCAGCACCGCCGGGCGCGAGGTGGACGTCGATCAGCTGCTCAGCGAGGCCGACCTGGCCCTGTACCGGGCCAAGGACACCGGCCGGGACCGGTACGTCGTCTTCGACGACGCGCTGCGCGAGCGAGCCCGCGAGCGGCATCGCGCCGAGCAGCTGCTCCGCGCCGCCCTCGAGGAGGATCGGCTGGTGCTGCAGTACCAGCCGATCGTCGACTTCACCCACGGCCGCGTGGTCGGCGCCGAGGCACTGGTCCGGATGCGGGCCGAGGACGGCGTCACGCTGCTGCCGCCGGACACCTTCGTCGGGGTCGCCGAGGACGTCGGCCTGGTCGTCGAGCTGGACTGTTGGGTGCTGGAGACCGCCCTCAACCAGCTGGCGCGCTGGCTCCAGCACGCCCCGCCCGCGCTGGTGCCCTGGCTGGCGGTGAACGTCTCGCCGCGTTCGATGGAGCACCCCCGGATCGTCCGCTCGCTGCTCGACGGGCTGCAGATCAGAGGCCTGCCCACACACCTGATCAAGGTCGAGCTCACCGAGAGCAGCTTCCTCACCTCACTGCCGGGCGGTGAGACGGCGCTGCGCCAGCTGATGCGCTCGCAGATCCCGGTGGGCATCGACGACTTCGGCACCGGGTACTCGGCCCTGGCCTACCTGGCCCGGTTCAACCTGGACTTCATGAAGATCGACCGATCGTTCGTCAACGAGGTCGGCACGGACTCACGGGCCGATGCCGTGGCCACCGCGATCGTCGCCCTGGCCCATGCCCACGGCATGAAGGTGACCGCCGAGGGCATCGAGACACCGCGCCAGGCTCGCCGGCTGCGGGAGATCGGTTGCGATTTCGCCCAGGGCTACCACTTCGGTCGGCCGGGCGACGCCAGCCGGATCCTGCGCGGCTGAGTGTGCGAATGGCCGTCGGACTGACCGCCGGTCGCGCATCCGGTCGAGCACCCGTTCCCGCTCTGCGCAGCGGCGGGACAGAACCGCGCGCACGGCAACGGCTTTCGCTGGGTGCTGGGCTCCGGCGCCACCGGCGGGTGGGTCGAGGGATCGGTCAGCCAGTCCGCCGGTGACTCCAGGGACTGGTGCAGCGCAGTGCGGACGACGGCCCCGGCCATGCGCCAGGTGCGCCCCTGCCCGAGCCGGGTGACCACCGCGTCTGGATCTACGCGGACGGCGGCGAGGGTTCCGTCGTCCAGCAGCCTGGCGAGTGGATCGGGCGCGACCCGCACCGCACCGGTGACCGGCAGCGTGCCGGGCGGCACCACCCAGCGCAGCACGGCGGCGTCCGGGTCGGTCACCGGGTGGATCGGGATCACGAGATCACCGCCTCGGCCACTAGCCGCGCTGCGAACGCCATCACCCAGGCCAGCGCGAACATGTAGCCGAAGGCAAGCGCCGGCCATCGCCACGAGTTCGTCTCCCGGCGCATCACCGCGATGGTCGACATGCACTGCAACGCGTACACGAAATAGGCGAGCAGCGCGATCACGGTCGGCGCGGTGAACAGCCGTTCTCCCTCCTGCGGGCCGCTGGTGAACCGGGCATCCAGGAGTGCCTGACGTGGGTTGGTCGGGTCTTGGGCGGCGGCCACCTGACCCATGGTCGAGACGAAGACCTCCCGCGCCGACAGCGATCCGACCAGGGCCAGGTCGATCCGCCAGTCGAACCCAAGGGGGGCGAACACCGGCTCGATGGTCTTGCCGATCGCCGCGGCGTAGCTGTGCTCGGCGACGTACTGGCTCGCCTGCGCCGCGGGCATCTGCTCGGTCTGTGCCGTGCGGGCCGGCAGGTTCAGCAGGGCCCACAGCACCAGCGTGGTGACGAGGATGACGGTTCCGGCCTTGCGCAGGAACATCGCCACCGACGCCCACGCCGACAGCAGCACCGTGCGAAGCGTCGGCAGTCGGTACGGTGGCATCTCCATCGAGAACGGCAGCAGCCCTCCGCGCAGTACCGTCGAGCGCAGCACCCGAGCGGCGATCATCGCCGAGACGGCGCCGGCCAGGTAGAGGCAGAACATCACCAGACCCGCCGGGCTGATCGGCCCCCACCGCGGTGCGGTCTCGACCAGCAGACTGGTCAGCAGCACATAGACCGGCAGCCTGGCCGAGCAGGTCATCAACGGCGCCGAGAGGATGGTCGCGATCCGGTCCCGGGGCGAGGGGATGGTGCGGGTAGCCATGATCCCCGGGACGGCGCACGCCACCGAGGAGAGCATGGCGACGAAGGCCCTGCCGTCCAGTCCGGTCAGCGACATCAGCCGGTCCATCAGGAACGCGGCGCGGGACAGGTACCCCACGTTCTCCAGGAGCGACAGCAGCAGGAACAGCAAGGCGATCTGGGGCACGAACACCAGGACGGCGCCCACGCCGCCGATCACCGCATGGCCGAGCGCGCTGGCGAGAAGCGGGTTGCCGACCCGCTCGGCCACGACGGTGGCCAGCGCCCCGAACAGCGCCTCCACGCCGTCCTGGAGCGGCGCGGCCAGGGCGAAGATGGCCTGGAAGAAGACGAACATCACCGCCAGGAACACGGCCAGGCCCCACACCGGGTGCAGCAGGACGGCGTCGACCCGGGTGGTCGGCCCGTGTCGGCGACCGCCTCGGTAGCCGGCGGCGGCCAGCACCGAGGTGGTCCACGCCTCGAGCTCGGCCTCGTCCTGCGGCGGCGGCAGCGGCGGCCGGGACCAGTCGGCGGGGGTGGCGAGCAGCTCGCGCAGATCGTCGATACCGTCGCCGCGGTGCCCGGTCACGGCGACCGCGGGCACGCCGAGGGCCTGCCCCAGAGCTGCCACGTCCAGCCGTCCGCCGCAGGCCGCCAGCTCGTCGGTCATGGTCACGGCGAGCGCCGCCGGCAGGTCCAGAGCGAGGGCCTGGGCCACGACGGCCAGCGAGCGTTCCAGAGTCGTCGAGTCCGCCACCACGACCAAGCCGTCGGGCGCGGGGACGGACGGCAGGGAACCCTCGAGCAGGTCGACGACCAGCTGCTCGTCGGGGCTGAGCGGGCTCAGGCTGTAGACCCCGGGGATGTCCTCGACCTCGACCTCGCCGGCGGGGGTGTGCGTCGTCCCGGTCGAGCGAGAGACGGTGACGCCCGGATAGTTGCCCGTGCGAGCGGACATCCCCGTCAGGTGGTTGAAGATGCTGGTCTTGCCGGCGTTGGGGCTGCCGAGCAGAGCCACCCGTGGGCGCAGTCGTGCCGGGGTACCCGTATGCCCCCGGGGACCCGCGTCGTGGCGGTGGCTCACGACAGGATGCGCTCGACGCCGTCCCGCGCGTCCCCGGCCGAGTGGCCGACCAGAACGGCACGAGCCTGGGCCTGGCGCAGGCAGAGCTCGTAGCCGCGCAGCCGGTACACGGCCGGCCCTCCGAAGGACGCGGACCGAACCATCTCGACCACCGTTCCGGGGCGCAGCCCCAGGTGCCACAGCCGGCGGGCGACCGGGGTCGGCACAGTGGAGTCGATGTCGTGCACGCGGGCCTGCTGACCGGCGGCCAGGTCGGCCAGGTTGCCGGTGCGCCGCGGGCGCGGTGCCACCTGTACGGTCACGCGATCGTCTCCTGCTCGGTTCGTAGTCTGCCGGCTCCGGCGCCGTCGTCCCCGGTGGCGACGCGAATCATAGTCTACTTAGGTGTACCTAACTTTGGCCCGTGGCGCTAGTCACGCGTGGCAGTCTCTCAAGACCGAATATCAGTACCCATCTGCGGACCGTCGGCCTCCCATTACGGTGAGCAGTGGGGAGCGTGTGATGAACCGGGTAGCAGGAGACAGATGAGTCGCGAGGTGGCGCTGGCGGTCGGCCTGCTCATCGGCGGCGCCGGCTACCTCACGCTGGCCGGGTACGTGTGGCGGCGGCGTCAGGCGTCCGCGGCGATCCCCCTGTTTTTCACCGTGCTCGGCATCGCCGTGTGGACCATCGCCTATGCCATCGAGATGACCACGCGGACCTTCGACACCGCGTCCGTGTGGTCGACGGTGAAGTACCTCGGCATCGTCGTCACCGTGGCGGCGATGATCGCCTTCGCGCTCGACTACACCGGTCGCGGACGCCGCAAGGCCCGACGGACTCTGCTGCTGCTCGCCATCGAGCCGACGCTGGTCATGGTGGTGCTGTGCACGCCGCTGCATGATCTGATGCTCGTCTACAACGAGAAGTCCTTGGATGACACTCCGTGGCCGGTTCCCCAGCCCACGGCACTCTTCTGGGTCCACGCGGGCTACAGCTACCTGGTGCTGCTCATCGCGCTCATTCTGACCGCCTCGCGGATGCTGCGGCTGGGCCGGCCCTACCGCAAGCCTGCGGTGCTGGTCGTGATCACCTCGCTGATGAGCACGTTCGGAAACGCCTACTTCAACGGCGCCTACCCTTCCTGGACCGTCGACCCCACGCCGCTGCTGTTGACGCTGCTGATGGGGACGCTGGTGTGGGGGCTGCTCCGGATGGGTCTGATCGACCTGACGCCGATCGCCCGGGGCGCGGTGATCGAGCAGATGGCCGACGCCGTCCTGGTGCTCGATGCCTACAACCGGGTGCAGGACGCCAACCCGGCCGCTGCCGGGCTGTTCGGCCAGGCCCGCAGCCGGCTCATCGGCCGCGCCGCCGCGGACCTGCTGCCTCCGGCTGCCGACCTGCTCGAGACGCACCTGCTCGGGGCGGCGCGCCAGGTCGACATCCCGACCACGGCCGACCGCTTGGGCCGAGCAGGTAGCGCGCCGATCCACCTCGAGGTCAACCTGTCCTCCCTTCTCGAGCGCGGCGGTCGCGAGGCCGGCCGGGTGATGCTGCTGCGCGACGTCACCCGCCGCACCGAGACAGAACAGCGACTGCGCGAGCTGCTCGAGGCCGAGACCCAGCTCGCCACCGTGCTGCAGACCAGCCTGCGGCCGGCGTCGCTGCCTCATGTCCCGCGGGTGCAGCTAGCCGCGCGGTCGCTGCCGGCGGGGCACGGCAGCCAGGTCAGCGGCGACTTCTACGACGTCCATCAGGCCCTCGGCGGGGACTGGGCCATGGTGCTCGGCGACGTGGCCGGCAAGGGGGTGCACGCCGCGGTGGTCACCTCGATGGCCCGCTACACGGTGCGCGCATTGAGCGCCCAGGGCTGGTCACCCAAGCAGGTGGTCGAGCAGCTCAACCAGGCGCTGCTCGTCGACACCGGCCCCGAGCGCTTCTGCACCCTGGTCTACGCGCGGATCGGGGAGCGCGATGTCGCCTCGTCCGATACCGGTGGCGACCTGGGCGGTCCCCACCCGCTACCGGGGATCCGGCTCACCCTGGCCCTGAGCGGTCACCCGCCGCCGCTGCTACGCCGCCTCGACGGGTCCATCGAGGCCATCGGGCGGCCTGGGACGGCGCTGGGCATCGTCTCGCTGCTCGACATCGAGGAGACCGTGGTCGACCTACAACCCGGCGAGGTGCTGCTCGCCTACACCGACGGCGTCACCGAGGCCCGCCGCGACCGCACCGAGTTCGGTGAGGAGCGACTGGCCTGGATCCTCGCCACAGCGGCCTCCGGGCTGCGCGGTCGGACCGGGGTGGCCGCCGCGTCGCTGGTCGCCAACGCCGTAGCCGACCGGGTGATGGACGCCGTGACCCAGTACGCCCCGACCCGCGACGACATCGCCGTGCTCGTGCTCGCGGTGTCGTGATCGGTGGTGTGGCGACCATCATTGTGCACTGTTGTTGACGGCGACCGGTCGGCCAGCGGCTGACGTCACACGGTTCGCGCCGAAAGCTCTTGCGAGGTGATGTCGCGGATTCGCGACATCGCGGATCCGCGACATCACCGCGCAAGATGGTCGACCTGGTGCCCTGGAGCTCGCGATCGCCGGGTTGGTCAGGCGGGGGCTGGGGCCACCCACACCTCACCCCGCACGACCAAACCGGTGATCATCCGAGGTCAGAGCACTAGCGGCTACGGTGTGGGCGTGTCCCGCCCGCACCGCCCGAACGCCTCGAACCCGCGGAACCCGCAGAACCCGCAGAACCCGCGGAACGGGCCTCTGGCGTCGCGGACCGAGCTGCCCGTGGACGGCGTGGTGCCGGCTCCGCTGGACGAGTCGGCAGCGCCCGATGAGACCACCGGGGTCGCCCGCATCAACGCCGCCGACATGGACCGGGCGCTCGCCGTCCTCGCCGCGGTGAACGACCTGCCGCCCGACCACGCCGACTCGCTGGCGATCCGACGGGCCACGGCGCGGATCTACAAGCAGTACAAGCAGGATCGGCGCACCGCCCGGCGGGAGGCCGTGCTCGCCGCCGACCAGGCGGTGCTGGCGGCTACGGCGACCGGTTCGTCGCAGCGGATCGACGACGAGACCGCTGGGATCGCGCTGGTATCCACCGCCGACGGTGCCTCGGCGGGGGAGTACCGCCGTCCCCGCCCGTGCTACATCTGCAAGCACGAGTACACCCTGGTCGACGCGTTCTACCACCAGCTCTGCCCACAGTGCGCTGCGCTCAGCCACGCCAAGCGGGGTGCCCGCACCGACCTGGCGGGACGGCGTGCCCTGCTCACCGGCGGCCGGGCCAAGATCGGTATGTACATCGCGCTGCGGCTGCTGCGCGACGGCGCGCACACCACGATCACCACCCGATTCCCGGGCGACGCGGCCCGCCGGTTCGCCGCCTGCCCCGACTCGGCGCAGTGGCTGCACCGGCTACGGATCGTGGGGATCGATCTGCGCGACCCCTCGCAGGTCGTCGCCCTGGCCGAGAACGTCTCGGCCGCTGGGCATCTCGACATCGTCATCAACAACGCGGCGCAGACGGTGCGTCGCTCACCGGGCGCCTTCGCGCCGCTGGTCGCCGCCGAGGCGCAGCCGCTGCCGGCCGGGCTGCTGGCGGCCGGCGTGGAGGTGCTCACCTTCGACCGGGTCAGCCAGGCGCATCCGACGGCGCTGGCCGGCTCGCTGCAGGCCCACCCCAACCTGCACCCCGCCGCCGGGGCGGCCGCGGCGGGGTTCGGGGAGCAGCTCTCCCGGTCGGCGGTTGTTGCGGGCTCTGCGTCGCTGGCGCGGCACCAGGACCACACTGCGGTGGACGCCGGCGGCCTCGTGCCCGACGTGACCGCGGTGAACAGCTGGACCCAAGCGCTCGGCCAGGTGGACCCCCTCGAGCTGCTCGAGGTGCAGCTGTGCAACGCGACGGCGCCGTTCATCCTGATCGGGCTGCTGCGTCCCGCGCTGGCAGCCAGCCCGGCCCGGCGACGCTACGTGGTCAACGTCTCGGCCATGGAGGGGGTGTTCGGACGGGGGTACAAAGGCCCCGGCCATCCGCACACCAACATGGCGAAGGCGGCGCTGAACATGATGGTGCGCACCAGCGCGGCGGAGATGTTCGAACGCGACCGAATACTGATGACCGCTGTCGACACCGGCTGGATCACCGACGAGCGACCTCACCACACCAAAGTCCGCCTGGCCCGCGAAGGCTTTCACGCCCCACTCGATCTGGTGGACGGCGCATCCCGCGTCTACGATCCCATCGTCCAAGGCGAGTCCGGCGTCGACCTGCACGGGGTATTCCTCAAGGACTATCGCCCGCATCAGTGGTGAGCGGCCGCGGTCTTGCGGGTTCCGTCAGGTTCCGCCGACGGGCGGACCCGAAGTTGGGCCGAACACCCGAGGCGTCGGTCCTGCCCAACGATCAACTACGCCAAGTAATGTCTCGATTACTGAAAGTGCACTAAGTCGATCCGTCCGGGTCAACGCGCCGCAGGGCGCCACCAGACCACGGTCGGCGGCGGCGGCCCCCGACGCCCGCCGCCGGCCGTGCTGGCCCAACCCACCCCGCAGCCGGGCTGACTCGTGCGCTCGGGTGAGCGGTATCGTGCCGCATCGCAACGCTGCCACCTCCGAGTGATCCACTGGGTACGGTGGACGGAAACCTGTGTCGGAGAACTTCTTTGGCTCGTGCGTCAGAGACCGCGGCGCCAATCCTCGTCCGTGCCCGCCCCAGGGTGGCTAGCGCCGGTCATCCGGTCGTCTCCTCCCGGGTGCGGAACACCCCCGGCACGCAGGTAGCGTTGACGCCGTCCGTTCGTTCGTTCTCCCCCCTTTCGAGGTCGTCGTGACTCCAGGCCCGCGCCGTGAGCGCCCAGGCCGCTCCCTGTCCCAGCTCTGCCGTCTCCTGCTTCCGGTGACGGCCGCGGCGATCCTGCTGGCCGGCTGCGGCGGTTCGGCCACGGCGACCGACTCCGCCGCTGCCTCCGGGTCTGGATCGTCGGCGCAGGGCGCTCCCTCCGCCGGCGCGTCGTCCAGCCCGGCGGCGGTCGCCGCGGCGACGGACCCGGTCCGCACGACGGCGATCGGTGTCTCGGTCACCGGCGACGTCGGCGACAAGCCGGCGCTCACCGTGCCCTCGGGTAAGGCACCGACCGAGCTCACGACCGAGGTGCTGGTGGCCGGTACGGGGCCGGTGGTGACCAAGAGCGAGACCGTGGTCGTCGACTATCTCGGCCAGACCTGGACGCCGGTGTCGGGTGAGGTCAACATCTTCGATAACTCCTATGACCGAGGCGCCCCCGCCGGTTTCCCGATCGGTGTCGGCAAGGTGATCGAGGGCTGGGACGTCGCTCTGGTCGGTCAGAAGGTCGGCTCTCGGGTGCTGCTGTCGGTGCCGCCGGAGCAGGCCTATGGCACCGACCCGAACGGCGGCAACGGTCTCGGCGGCCAGACCCTGTTGTTCGTGGTCGACGTGCTCGGCGCTCTCGATCCGCAGGCTGCCGCCGAGGGCGTCGGGGTCACGGACGTGCCTGCCGGGTTCCCCGAAGTGACCTCGGTGCCGGGCAAGGAGCCGGAGGTGACCTCGGTGGCCGGGGTGAGCGTGCCGAAGGAGAGCCGGTCCACGCTGCTAGTGACCGGCGCGGGCGAGCCGATCGACCCGGCGGCGACCCTGGCGCTCCAGCTCGTCCAGACCGATACGGCGACCGGCCAGCAGACGCAGAAGACCTGGGGCGGAGCCGGGATCGAGCTGGTGCCCGCCGAGAGCGTGCTGAGTCTGGCGACCGCGCTGCAGGGCCAGAAGGTGGGTAGCCGGGCGCTGGTGGTCACTGCCGACACGGGCAACGGCAGCGGTGTGCTGATCATCGACGTGGTGGCCCAGTACTGAGGTCGGGCGCGACGTGAACGACCTGCTCGCCGAGCTGAGCCGGACCGGTGTCGAGGCGGACGACGGGACGGGGCGCCGGGCGCAGTACTCCAGTGATGCCTCGCTCTACCGGGTGGTGCCCCGGGCCGTCGCGTTCCCGCGTCACGTCGACGAGCTGGCCGCCACATTGGAGGTGTGCCGCCGGCTCGGTGTCCCGCTGACCCTGCGGGGCGCCGGCACGTCGATCGCCGGCAACGCCGTTGGGCCGGGCCTGGTCGTGGACACCAGCAGGCACCTGGGCCGGGTCCTCGGCATCGACCCCGAACAGCGGACGGCGCGAGTGCAGCCGGGCACCGTCCTGGCCACGCTGCAGGCAGCCGCCGCACCCCACGGGCTGCGGTTCGGTCCCGATCCCTCGACCCACAATCGAGCCACCCTCGGCGGCATGATCGGCAACAACGCCTGCGGCTCACGTGCGCTGGGCTACGGGCGGACGGCGGACAACGTGGTCGCCCTGGACGTGCTGACCGGCACCGGACGGCGCCTGCTCGCCTTGGACGGCGGCGCGTCCGCCGTCCCCGGCCTGCCCGAGCTGGTCGGCGGCGGCCTGGCCACGATCCGGACCGAGTTCGGCCGGTTCGGCCGCCAGGTCTCCGGCTACTCGCTGGAACACCTTCTGCCGGAACGGGGCGGCGATCTGGCCGCCTTCCTCGCCGGTACCGAGGGCAGCCTGGTCGTGGTCACCGAGGCGACGGTCCGGCTGGTCACGGCCCCGGCGTGCACGGTGCTCGTCGTGCTCGGCTACTCCGACATGGCCGCAGCGGCGGACGCCGTTCCGGCTGTGCTGGGTTTCGACCCGATCGCGGCCGAGGGTCTGGACTCTCGGATCGTGCAGGCCGTTCGGGCACATCGCGGAGCCGGTGCCCAGGTGCCCGAGCTGCCGGCCGGAACCGGCTGGATGATGGTCGAGCTCGGCGGGGACAGCGTGGCCGAGCTGGGCGAGCGGGCGGGCCAGGTGGTCGCTGCGGCCGGGGCGCTCGGGGCACGGCTGGTGACGTCGCCGGCCGAGGCGGCGGCGCTGTGGCGGATCCGTGAGGACGGTGCCGGACTGTCGGCACGCAGTCCGCGGGGACGGCCGGCCCACGCCGGGTGGGAGGACGCCGCGGTCCCGCCACAGCGGCTCGGTGGCTACCTGCGGGCCTTCGAGGAGCTGCTCGCCTCCTACGACCTGACCGGAGTCCCGTACGGCCACTTCGGCGACGGCTGCGTCCACATTCGGATCGACCTGCCCCTGGAGGCCGACGGCGGCAGGACCCTGTTCCGTTCCTTCCTCACCGACGCCGCCAGGCTGGTCGCTGCGCACGGCGGCTCGATGTCCGGCGAGCACGGGGACGGCCGGGCCCGCGGCGAGCTGCTGCCGCTGATGTACACCCCGGACGCGCTGGAGCTGTTCGCCCGGGTGAAGGACCTCTTCGACCCGGACGGCGTGCTGAACCCCGGCGTCGTCGTCCGGCCCGCTGCGGTGGACGCGGATCTGCGTCTGGCCCAGCGGCATTCGGCGGCCAGCATCGCCGCGGCGGTGCACCAGTGCACCGGTGTGGGTAAGTGCCGTGCCGACACCACGGAGGCCGGTGGTGTGATGTGCCCGTCATACCTGGCGACCCGCGACGAGAAGGACTCCACCCGCGGACGGGCCAGGGTGCTGCAGGAGATGGTCAACGGCTCCCTGGTGACCGGCGGGTGGCGCGCGCCTGAGGTGCACGCGGCCCTCGACCTGTGCCTGTCCTGCAAGGGGTGTGCGTCGGACTGCCCGACCGGCATCGACATGGCCGCCTACAAGTCGCAGGTCCTGCATCAGGCCTACCGCGGTCGGCTGCGGCCGCGCGACCACTACGCGCTCGGCTGGTTGCCCCTGTGGTCGCGCCTGGCGACCTCGAGCCCCGCGGCGGCCCGCATGGTGAACCGGCTGCTCGCCGTCCCGGCCGTGGCCTCGGTGGCCAAGCGCACCGGAGGCATCGACGGCCGTCGCCCGCTGCCGCAGTTCGCGACCATGACCTTCCGGGACTGGTTCGCACGCCATGAGCCGGCTCACAGCGGCGGCGGGCGGTGCGTGCTGCTGTGGGTCGACACCTTCACCGACCATTTCTCCCCGCAGGTGGGCATCGCCGCGGTCAGGGTCCTGGAGGCCGCCGGGTTCAGCGTGCAGATTCCCGCAAGGCCGCAGTGCTGCGGTCTGACCTGGATCTCCACCGGGCAGCTGGGCGTAGCCCACCGGCTGCTGGATCGCAGCGCTCGCGCGCTCGAAGTCGCTGTGGCGCAAGGGATCCCGGTGGTCGGCTTGGAGCCGTCGTGCACGGCGGTGTTCCGCGACGAGGCGGCCGAGCTGATCGGCCGGACGGTGCCGGTGCGTACCCTGGCTGAGCTGCTCGCCGAGGTGGACCCCGGGCTGCTGCCCCGCCTCGACGGGGTGTCGGCGATCGCCCAGCCGCACTGCCACCAGCATGCGGTGATGGGCTGGCAGCGTGATGCCGACCTGCTGCGCGCTCTCGGTGCCCAGGTCGAGCGGCTCGGCGGGTGCTGCGGACTGGCGGGGAACTTCGGTGTCGTGCAGGGCCACTATGACGTCTCGGTGGCGGTAGCCGGCACCGCGTTGCTCCCGGCACTCGAGCGTGAGCCGGACGCCGACGTCCTGGCCGACGGGTTCTCCTGCCGCACCCAGGTCGACCAGCTCGTCGAACGCCCCGCGCGGCACCTGGCCGAGCTACTGGCCGCGCGGATCGAAGCCCCCTGAGCGGGCTACTGCGGGGCTGAGGCGGACCCGAGCGCCCTCCGGAGCGCTGCCGCGACGTCGGCGACGTACGGCTCACGCAGCATCGAGAGGTGGTCCCCGCCCACGTCGATGAGCTGCCACTCGCCGCTGAGATGCCCTGCCCAGGCCGAGCGCTGTGCCTTCTCGGGGGAGTCGGCGACGATCACGACGGCCCGGCCCGGGTACGGCGCGCTCCGGTAGTGGCGACCGACGAACGAGGCCATGTCGTAGAAACGCCAGTAGTTCCCGGTGCCCGGGGTGGTCGCCCAGCCGGTGGCGACGAGCCCGAGAGCGGCCCGGACCCGCTGCGCCGGCGAACGCTGCTCGGGGGCGGGGTGCTGGGCGGGGTCCGGCGGGAAGGAGTCGATCAGCGCCAGCAGGTCGACCTGCTCACCCGCGGCGAGCAGCCGGTGGGCCATCTCCAGGGCGACCAGTCCGCCGAACGAGTGCCCGGCCAACAGATACGGACCGCGTGGCTGCACGGTCCGCAGGGCCGCGATGTTGCGTCGGGCCGCCCGGCCCACCGTCCAGTCCGGCAGGCCGCGACGTTCCATGGCATGCGTCTGCAGGGCATACGAGGGTTGGTCGACGCCGAGCCGACGGGCCAGAGCGACGAAGGCCACGCCCAGCCCGCCCCCGCCGGCCACGAAGAACACGGGCGGTCGCCGGGAGGCGTTGCCGTCCGCGGTGTCCGGTGGCACTGGGGTGAGCGGCACCAGGATCGCGCCCAGCGGATCGGGGGAGCGGCGCACCCGGGCGGCGAACTGGCGCACCGTCGGTGCCTCGACCAGTACCGTCGCCGTCACCCGGTCGGCGGGTACCCCCAGGTCGGCGATCGTTGCGGCGAGCAGCGTCTCGGCCGCCAGGGAGTCGCCGCCGAGCTCGAAGAAGTCGTCGTCCGGACCGACAGACTCCAGCTCCAAGGCGCGGGCCCAGACGTCGGCGACGGCCTGCTCCCAGTCGCTCACCGGACCGTAGGTCTCCGGGCCGCCGATCGCCGGGGGTTCGGGCAACGCCGACCGGTCGAGCTTGCCGCGGTCGGTGCGTGGCAGCGCCTTGGTGAACATCACCACCTCGGGCACCATGTGCCCGGGCAACCGGGAGCGCAGTGCCGCCCGGACGGCGGCGGCACTCGGTTGCTCGGCGGAAGAGACCAGGTAGGAGATGAGTCGCTGCTGCTCAGTGCCCGGCCGCTGGGCGCTGACCGTGACCGCCTCGATGACATCGGGCAGGGCGAACAGCTCGGCGTCGACCTCGCCCGGCTCGACCAGGTAGCCGCGGATCTTCACGCTGTGGTCGCGGCGTCCGAGCAGCCGCAGCACCCGGCCGTTCGGGGAGCCCTCGATGACGCCGACGTCACTGGTGCGGAAGGTCCGTGTGCCGGTCTCGTTGTCCGAGAACACTCTTGCCGTGCTCTCCGGGTCGCGCCAGTAGCCGCTGGCCAGGTAGGACGTGGTCACGGTCAGCACGCCCGGCTCGCCGTCCGGTCGGGGGGCGCCGTCCTCGTCCACCACCTGGAGCACGGTGTCGCCCACCGCACGGCCGACCGGCAGCGGGCCGGACAGCTCGGGATGCTCGGCGGGAACGGGGTACTCGGCGATCAGCCCGGTCTCGGACGAGCCGTACCGGTTGCGTACCACGCAGGTGGCCGGCAGCAACGCCCGGGCCGCCTCGACGTCACGGCCGTGCGCCGCCTCACCGGCGACGGTCAGCGAGCGCAGCCCAGCCAACAGGGCCGGGTCGGGCGACGTGGCGACGAACGCGCGCAGGATCGCCGGGCTGGCGTGCATCACCGTGGCCTCGACGCGGTGCAACCAGGCCGGCAGGCCGGCGATCCCGGACCCCCGCACGTCGTAGAGCTCCATCCGGGCGCCGACCAGGACGCCCGCAACGGTGACCATCAGCCCGGCGTGGAACGCGAGCGGCAGGGTATGTGCGACCACGTCGTCCGCGCCGTAGCAGCCGGTGTCGATCGAGTTGGTCCATGCGTCCCGCACCAGCATCCGGTGATCGTTGATGACCACCTTGGGGCGCCCGGTCGAGCCGGAGGTGAACGCGAGCGTAGCGGGGGCGGCCGGGTCGATGTCAGCGCTCCACAGTTCCTCGGCCGCCGCGCCGCAGTCCACGTCGGGGAGAACCAGGGCGACGTCGATGCCGTCCGCGGCGGCGACCTCGGCACCGGCCCGAGCGGTGTCCGAGTGGATCACGATGGCCTCGGCGCCGGACCGCTCGACGAACATCGCGAGCCGGCTCGGCGGTGTCCGCGGGTCGAGCACCACGACCGGGTGGCCGCTGGCCAGCACACCGAACAGGGCCGGTACCGCGCCGGTCTCGTGCGGGTAGAGCAGGGCGACCGGCTCCCCGGGGCCGGTCCCGGCGTCCCGGACGGCGTCCAGCACCGCCCGGCGGACGGCGGCGGCTTCGGTGGTCAGCTGGGCGAACGTGAGCCGGCGGCTACCGTCGGCGACCGCGACGGCCTCGGGCTGGGCGGTCACGACCTTCCGCAGGCGCGCCAGCACCCCGGCGTCGGCGTCCGTCATCGACAGCGGCGGCACGGATCGTCGGACACAGGACCGATGCGCGGCCTCGGTGTCGGTGCTGTGTACGGTCATCTACTCGCTATCCCCGACGGCTCCAGGACGCCCCGACGCTACCGCAGGTGGGTATCGAAGAAGTCCGCGATCCGGCCCCAGGCGTGCTCGGCGGCCTGCGGATGTGGTCCGGCGTGGGCCAGGCGCAGCAGCGGCCGCAGCGCCGCCGGACCGTTCGGCGCCGAGTTGAGGAACGAATGCCCCGCGCTCGGGTACTCGAGTACGTCGTGCACCACGCCGGCCCGGGTCAGGGCCGCATCCAACCGCTGGGCCACTCCCCGCAGCTGCCTGTCCCGGCCCCCGTAGCTGGCGACGATCGGACAGGCGTTCGCCACGACGGCGTCCATGTCCTTCGGAGGCTGGCCGTAGTTCACCGAGCTCGCGTCGAAGCCGCGTGAGGCGCCGAGCAGGGCGAACCCGCCACCCAGGCAGAACCCGATCACCCCGACCCGGCCGGTGCAGCGGGGGTTGGTGGCCAACCATTGCCGGGCCGCCTCCATGTCGGCGACCGAGCGACCCTCGCCGGTGACGACCGCACGGAACGTCGACACCACGCATCGGCGCAGACCCCCGTCGCTGTACAGGTCCGGCACCAGGGTCAGGTAGCCCAGGTCGGCGAGGCGGTCGGCGTGGGCGCGCATCTGCTCGTCGAGCCCGAACGCCTCGAACATCACCACCACCCCGGGCCAGGGTCCCGAACCGTGCCGGCTCGCGCCCGGGGTGGCCAGGTACCCGTTCAGGGCCTGCGATCGCCCCTCGACCTCGACCGTCGTCAGGTCGACGATGCCGGCCAGACGGTCGGCGCTCCCTGCGGAGTCCGCGGCGCTCACAGCCCGCTGTCCGCCACATCGACCCGGCACCCGGTGTGCAGGCTTTCGGTCACTGCGAGCGCGAAGGCCAGCGACGCCACGCCGTCCTCACCGGTGACCAGCACCTCGCCCTGCCCGCGGACGGCCGCGGTGAACGCGGCCACCGTCGTCTCGTACAGGCTGGTCCGATCGGGCACCTCGAGCGGCTCGCTGCGGTGGCCACGCCACAAGCTGACCGAGCCCACCGGGTCGCCGCCGTTACAGTCGTCACCGACCAGAGCGCCGTCGGTGCCGAGGATGTGCACCCCGGTCGGCAGGTGCGGGTTGTTGTACGCGTCGTGGGTCTGGACCAGTACCTCAGGACCCTCGTCGGCGCCAGGCCACAGCGACGTGGTCATGACGGCGTCCGGCGGCACCACGGTCGCGGAGGCGTCGTCCCCGGACCGGTTGTCCTGACTCAGCCCGAGCGCGGTCACCGACCGTGCCCGCCGCCCGAGGATCGCCGCGACTGCCGCCGCATCGTGCACGGTCACGTCCAGGACGACGCCGCCGCCCTCGAGGTCGTGCACCCGCCAGCCCACCAGGTGCGGCGGCAGCTGGACGGCGTGCGCGAACCGGATGGCCCGAACTGCGCCGACCGCGCCGTCGGCGACTGCGCGGCGCAGGACCCGGTGAACCGGGGAGGCGGGCAGGTGATGGTTGGTGGCCATCACCACACCGGCCTCGCGGCACGCCTGCACCATGGCCCGCGCGTCGTCCAGATTCAGCGCGAGGGGCTTCTCGGCGAGCACGTGCTTGCCGGCCCGGGCGGCCGCCAGGACGTGATCGCGATGGCGGGCGTTGACCGAGGAGACGTAGACGGCGTCCACGTCGTCCGCACCGACCGCGGCCTCGATCTCGGTCGTGGCCCGCGCGATCCCGTGCATCGCTGCGTACGCCGCGGCATGGCCCGGATCGCCGGACCGGACGACGACCGCTTCACCACCGGTGGCCCGGACAGCAGGCAGCACCCTGCTCGCCGCGATGTCGCTGGCGCCGACCAGCGCCCAGCGCAGACCGGTCTTCTGCTCGCTCTGCTCACCCATGCCGGGGAGTCTTCCACGCTGCGAGGACGCCGGGCCCGCAGTATCCCCCGACCGGCGCACCCTGGGCAGTGCATGCCAGGCGTGCTTACATCCCAGTGTGAACGGCGACCCCGACGTGGTGGTGATCGGCTCAGGCATGGGTGGTTCCACCTGCGCGTGGGCGCTGGCCCGCCGCGGGGCCAAGGTGCTCGTGCTCGAACGGGGAGAGCACCTGCCGGTCGAGGCCGCCAACGCCTCGCCTCGCGAGGTGTTCCTCAACCGCCGTTACCGGCCGGCCGAGACCTGGCTCGACGGGCAGGGGCGACGATTCGCTCCCGGCGTGCACTACGTGGTCGGCGGCAACACCAAGGTGTACGGGGCGAGCCTTCCTCGATTGCGGGAGAAGGACTTCGAGGCCGCCGAGCACCCCGACGGCACGTCGCCGCCCTGGCCTTTCGGCTACGCCGATCTCGAGCAGTACTACGTCGAGGCCGAGTCGCTGTACCGGGTGCACGGCGCGACCGGCGAGGACCCGAGCGAGCCGTGGCGCAGCGTGCCATACCCCTACCCGGCAGTGCCGCACGATCCGTACATCGCCGACCTCGCCGAGCGGCTGCGCTCACGGGGCGTGCACCCGTCGAGCAACGCCATGGGCATCGACCTGCGCCCGCGTGGGGCGTGTGTCCGGTGCCGGACCTGTGACGGGTTCCCGTGCCCGTATCGCGCCAAGAGTGACGCCGAGACCTGCGCGTTGGAGCCGGCCCTGCGCTCGGGGTCGGTCGAGCTGGTCACCGGGGCGCGGGTGCGTCGGATCGAGGCATCAGGAGGCGGCCGTCACGTCGACCACCTCGTGGTCGAGGGCCCGGACGGCGTCCAGCAGGTGCACGGCGGACGGTACGTGCTCGCCGCGGGAGCAGTGAACTCGGCGGCGTTGCTGCTCGCGTCCACAGGGCCCGGGTACCTCGCCGGCCTGGCGAACGGGTCCGGCCTGGTCGGGCGCAACTTCATGATGCATAACAACGCCCACATCGCCGCAGTCGACCTCAACCGGCGCAACGACGCCACGTTCACCAAGACGCTATCGGTCAACGACTGGTACCACGAGCTGGGCACACTGCAGCTGATCGGCAAGGTGCAGGGGGTGATGATGAAGTCCTGGGCGCGCCGGGTGCCCCTACCGCTGCTCGACTCCCTGGCTCGTCGCAGCGTCGAGTGGCTGGTGATGTCCGAGGATCTGCCACACCCGGACAACCGGGTCACCCTCGCCGGCGACGGCACGATCACCACCACCCGGGCGGCGCGCAACACCGCGGTGCATCGGCGCCTGCACCGGCGGGCCCGCTCATTGCTACGGGCGTGCGGCTACGACCTGGTGTTCACCCAGTGGTTCGACATCTCGATGAACAGCCACCAGTGCGGCACAGCGGTGGCCGGGTCTGATCCGGTGAGTAGCGTGCTCGACCCGTGGTGCCGGGCGCACGAGGTCGACAACCTCTGGGTGGTCGACGGGTCCTTCTTCCCCTCCTCCGCCGCGATGAACCCGGCGCTGACCATCGCGGCCCAGGCGCTACGGGTGGTCGCCGAGTCGGATCTCGGGCGTTGAGGTGACCTGCGACCTCAGGGCGGCGAGTCCGTCGGCGACGGCTGTCGCAACGTCGTCCGGCCCAGCCCGGTCGACGTCGACGACGAGGTCGGCGAGCGCGTCGTAGACAGTCGTGCGGGCGGCATGCATCTCGGCCAGGTCAGGCCGGGCCAGCACCGGCCGGGCCGGATCACCGCCTACCCGTCGCAGCGCCTCGGCCAGCGACACCTTCAGGTGGACGACGACCGCGCGCTGCCTCAGATCCTGACGGGTGCCCTGATGCATGGCGGCGCCGCCGCCCAGAGCGAGCACCCGGGGCTCGGGGGAATGGAGGAGGCTCTCGATCGTGGCGTGCTCGGTGGCCCGGAACGCCGCCTCGCCGTCCTCGGCGAAGATCGCCGCGATGCTCCGGCCGGTGATCGACTCGATCTCTTGGTCGGCGTCGACGAAAGAGAGGTCAAGTCGGCGGGCCAGGCGCCGGCCGACCTGGCTCTTGCCGCTCCCCATGAATCCGATCAGGGCGATCGGCGCGGGGGGCCGGCCACGGGCTGCCGGGCCGGGGCGTGAGGTCTGCGGGGGCACGCCTCATTGTGCCGCTGCCTCGGCACGGCGTGACGTTGTGCCCGCCAGACGGGCACGACGTCACGCCGTGACCGTGCGGGCTGGGCACGATGGCGCGAATCAGTCGGCGAATGGCCACGCTCCGTCAGGCTCGATCCAGTGATACGACTGTTCGTGCTCACGCAGGCGCCATCGGGACGGCGTGTCCGACGTCGTCCAGTCGAGTGGTTCGGCAAGCGGCTGCGGCCCGGCGGCCAGGGTGAACGCGTCGCGCAGCGCGGCGGCGACGTTCGCCGTCCGCGACGCCTCGTCGACTGAGACGAAGGCAGGCGTGCCGCTGGCGGCGAGCAGGTGCAGCCACTGCACGGCCTGCCGCCAGGGTAGGTCGGTCGTGATCGGTGCGATGTCCGCGTCGACGGCGTACAGGGCGCCGTGCTGGGCGGCGCGGAACGCCAAGGTGTTGACGCCCATACGCCGGGTGCGGTTCCAGGAGCGACCGGAGCAGTCGTCGCCGATCCGCTGCAGCTCGGCCAGCCCGGACGACAGATGGCCGAAGGTGTTGCAGCCGATGATGATCGCCTCGCCGCAGGCCTCGCGGATCAGCCGGTACAGGTCGAGCACCACCTCGGCGGTCGTGCGGCCCCGGTCGGCGAAGGACCAGCCGTCATCGGTGACCTGCGCACCCATGCCGAACCCCCAGCGGCCCAGCAGGTCCCAGACGGTGAAGTCGTGCTTGACCAGCGTGTAGCCCCAGCCGGTGATCCGGGCCAGCTGCTCGCGGATGCTCGCGGCCACCTCGGGGACCGTCGGGTCCATCGCGCCGCCACCGCGGGCCAGCCGCCAGCGGTCGCCGTGCTCGGGCAGCGGTGTGAGCGGCCGGTACCACAGCCCGGGACGCACCCCCGCCTCGCTCAGCTGGCCGGCCAGCTCACCCATGTGCCCGTAGCGGTGGTTGCCGATCCACGGTCCGTGCCCCAGCCCGCCGCCGGACCACCCGTCGTCCACGACGCAGTAGGGCCGGTTGCCGACGTCGGGGGAGCTCGCCGAGACGAACTGGGCCAGCCGCAGGACGACGCCCCGGTCGGCGCGGCCCAGCGCGAAGTGCCAGTCGTTGGTTCCGTAGACCGGGTGGTCGGGCAGTCGGGGCCCGTCCGCAGCGGCACCCATCGCCCGGCTCAGCTGCTGCTGGACGGCGAAGGCCGTCTCGCCGTGGGCACCGGTCACCGAGACCACGTCGGCCACGTGCAGGACGCGACCGCCGAGTCGGATCGGCGTGCCCCCGTTGCGCACGTCGGCCCACAGCGAGACACCGCCCCGGTCGGCGGTCCAGAAACACAGCGCGTTCGGCTGGACGGCGACGCCGTACCCGGTGGTGCCCGCCGGGGCGCTCGCCAGGAAGGACCACGGCATCGGCCGCTCCGGCTGCTCCGGCCGCCAGCCCAGGTCGCCGTAGGACCGCTCCCACGTATCGCCGAGAAACGACTGCGCAGCGCCGAGGTCGCCGCGCCAGCGGAGCATGATCCGGCTGACCGGAGCCGAGCCGGCAAGGCTGATCCGCAGTGCGTCGCGCCCCGACTCGGCGACCACGTCACAGCGCAGCGCCAGCCGATCGTCATCCAGCGGCACCTCGCCGCGCTCGTCGAAGGCCCGGACGACGTCCGGGGTACGGATCACATCGACGAGACCGGCGGAGCTCACCCGATGAAGACTAGGCGGGCGGCGGCGGCCATGGTCGCACCCGTCTCAGCCAGCGCCGCTGCGACGGGGTCTCCACCGCCTTGGGGTGGTAGTGGCGTCGCACCACGTCCACGGCGCGGTCCGCCGGCAGGCCATCCATGATCGCCAACGCGGCCAGCGCCGTCCCGGTGCGCCCGATCCCACCGCGGCAACCGACCTCGACCCGCTCGCCGCGACGGGCCCGAGCGAGCGCCTCGCCGAGGGCGTCGAGGGCGTCCTCGGAGTCGAGCGGCACCCAGAAGTCGGGCCAGCGCACGGACCGGTGCGGCCACGGCGGCGCCGGTCCGGCGGCGAGCATCACGGTGAAGTCGACGGGCTCCTCGGGCGTGACCTGCAGCGACCGGCCCCGTACCGCCACCCCGCTCGGCAGCCAGAACCGGCCCTGGACGGCGCCGATGGTTCTCGCCGTCCGTTGCTCAGAGGCTGTAGGGACCGAACAGGCCCCAGGCGATGATCACGGCCAACAGGGTAGCTGGTGTGACGACAATCGTCTGGCGCCGTGGTTCACGGCGACCGGTCGCCCTGCGGCTGACGTCGCACGGTTCGCCCCGGAGGTTCTTGCGAGGTGATGTCGCGGATTCGCGACATCGCGAATCCGCGACATCACCGCGCAAGATGGTCGTCCTAGACCGTATGGAGTGTCGGACCTACAACCACGGGCCCGACACTCCATCCGGTCTAACAGCCGGCGATCGCGGCCGCGTCGTCATGGGCGATATGGCCGAGCTCGCGCCAGATCACCGCGAGGATCAGAGCGGTCAACCCTCCGACCACCATGCCGGCGAAGACCCCCATCATGTCGACACGCCGACCCGGCCCCGCAGCTCGTTGGGTACCGCACGCTGGCGGACCGCGCTGGACGTCGTCCCCCAGATGAAGGCATGCGCGCCGAACACCACCATTACCGGGTTAGCAGCCCGAACCCGACCTCCCCCATCTGCAGGTGCCGGGTCGCGTAGAGCACCAGCACCGACCGTGCCGCGCCGTAGGTCACGTTGAAGCTGACGATGGTCAGCGCCAGGGTCCGCACGGCGCGGTGGTGCCACAGCCAGTGCAGGCCCTCGCCGACTTCGGTGCGCAACCGCCGAGCGTCACGCAGGCTGCCTGCGCGGTGAACGGGGCGGCCATGCCCACGGCGAACAGGAAACGCCCCCCGGGCAGGGGCCAGCGGTTCCAGCAGGGAAGCCTTCTGCCGCATCAGCCCACGGTAGGGGTGCGTCGTCCCTCGGATCACAGGGTTTCCCGCCCGTCCGCGCAGGCCGCGATCCACGACCTCGTTGCGACGCCACGAGACGGAAGCCCTTCGCCGACGGACTAGGCTATTCGGGTGTCCAAAGTGCTGACCAGCCTGCCCAAGGGGGAGCGGGTCGGGATCGCCTTCTCCGGCGGCCTCGACACCTCCGTCGCCGTCGCCTGGATGCGCGAGCATGGCGCGGCCCCGTGCACCTACAGCGCCGACCTCGGCCAGTACGACGAGGACGACATGTCCACGATGCCTGAACGGGCCCATTCCTACGGTGCCGAGATCGCGCGCCTGGTGGACTGCCGTGAGGCCCTCGTCGAGGAGGGGTTGGCCGCGCTCACCTGCGGGGCGTTCCACATCCGCTCGGGCGGCCGCGCCTACTTCAACACCACCCCGCTCGGCCGCGCAGTCACCGGCACCCTGCTGGTCCGGGCGATGCGCGAGGACGACGTGTCGATCTGGGGCGACGGGTCCACGTTCAAGGGCAACGACATCGAGCGGTTCTACCGCTACGGCCTGCTGGCCAACCCCGAGCTGCGGATCTACAAGCCATGGCTCGACCCGGCGTTCGTCACTGAGCTGGGCGGGCGCACCGAGATGTCCACCTGGCTGGCCGAGCGGCGTCTGCCCTACCGGACCAGCGTCGAGAAGGCGTACTCCACGGACGCCAACATCTGGGGGGCTACCCACGAGGCCAAGCGGCTGGAGCACCTGGACGCCTCGATCGAGATCGTCGACCCGATCATGGGAGTGCGGTTCTGGGACTCCGCGGTAGAGATCGAGGCCGAGGACGTGCTGGTCGAGTTCGTGCAAGGCCGTCCGGTGGCGATCAACCGCGAGCAGTTCGACTCCGACGTCGCGCTGGTGCACCGCGCCAACGAGATCGGCGGTCGTCACGGATTGGGCATGTCCGACCAGATCGAGAACCGGATCATCGAGGCGAAGAGCCGTGGCATCTACGAGGCGCCGGGCATGGCGCTGCTGTTCATCGCGTATGAGCGCCTGCTCAACGCCATCCACAACGAGGACACGCTGGCCAACTACCATGCCGAGGGTCGGCGCCTGGGACGCCTTCTCTACGAGGGTCGTTGGCTCGACCCCCAGTCGCTCATGCTGCGCGAGAGCCTGATGCGCTGGGTGGCGAGCGCCGTCACCGGGTCGGTGCGGTTGCGGCTGCGGCGCGGCGACGACTACACCATTCTCGACACCGCCGGTCCGGCGCTGAGCTATCACCCGGACCGACTGTCGATGGAGCGCACCGAGGACGCCGCGTTCGGCCCGCTGGACCGGATCGGCCAGCTGACGATGCGCAACCTCGACATCGCCGACTCCCGCTCGAAGCTGGAGCTGTACGCGCGGCAGGGGCAGCTCGGCCAGCACGCCCGCCTGGTCGGCGAGATCGAGTCCGGCGGAGCCGAGCCGATCGCCGACATCGGTCGTGAGCTGGGCCAGCCCGATGACGCGCTCGTCGACCGGGCCGCCTTTGATACCGGCGCCGACTGACCTGCTGAACCTGCTCATGCTCCGCCGCGCTCCGACATTTCGGGCACCGCGACCTCATGCGAGGTGGCTACGCGGAGCATGAGCAGGTTTCTGACCGCTGACCAGGCCTGGGACGGCGCCGCGCGCGTCGCGGGGGCGCTGGCGGCACGGGGGGCCGGTGTGGGCGATCGGGTCGTGTTCGTGGCGACTCCGCGCGAGGACCTGGTCGTCGCCGTGCTGGGTGCCTGCGTGAGTGGTGTCGTTCCGGTCCCGCTCAACCCGGCTCTGCTGCCTCGCGAGAGGGACCTGCTGGTGCGTGACGCCGCGCCGGCGCTGGTCGTGAACGATGATGACCTGGCGGGCCTTCTGACGGCGAAACCCGTGGCGGTGGCGGATGTTCCGCTGGTCAGACCGATGCACTACACCTCGGGTACCAGCGGTCGTGCCAAGGGGGTCTTCGGCGGGCTGCTCGACCCGGACGCCGCGCGGGCGGCGGTGCTCGACGAGCGTGAGGTGTGGAACTTCGGCCCGGACGACGTCTACGTCGCCGCCGGGCCGCTGTACCACTCGGCGCCGCTTCGCTTCGCCATCGGCACCCTGCTGGCGGGGGGCCGGCTGAGCGTGCTGCCGCGTTGGTCCGTGCCGGGTTTCGTCGAGGCCGTGACGGCGGGGGCGACGACCACCTTCATTGCGCCGACGCCTCTGCAGCGCCTGCTCAACACCATTGCGGCCCAAGCAACTCGATTCGACCCAAGTCGGTTCCGGCTGCTGGCACACGCCGGAGCGCCGTGCCCGTACCCGGTGAAGGAACGGGCGATCGCGCTGTTTCCGCAGGGGTCGGTATGGGAGTTCTACGGCTCCACCGAGGGGCAGTTCACCGCTTGCCCGAGCGCCGACTGGCAGGCTCGCCCGGGGACGGTGGGCCGGGCTCGCCCGCATCGCGAGATCCGGGTCGACGTCGATGACCTGATCTGGTGCCGTCCGCCCGACCATGCGCGGTTCACCTACTGGCGCAACCAGTCGGCCACCGCGTCGGCGTGGGACGGCGACTGGTTCACGGTGGGCGACCTAGGCTACCTGGACGACGACGGTTACCTGTGGATCGAGTCCCGCCGAGAGGACCTGATCATCACCGGCGGGGTGAACGTCTACCCGGTCGAGGTAGAGCAGGCTCTCTCCCGGGCACCCGGAGTCGATGAGCTCGCGGTCTTCGGTGTGCCCGATCCCGACTGGGGCCAAAGGGTCTGCGTCGCCGTGGTCGGCCCGGCACAGGCCGGCGACATCGAGGCCTTCGCCGGGCGGGTGCTGTCCGGATACAAGAGACCGAAGTCGGTCTATTTGGTGTCCGAACTGCCGACATCCGCGAACGGCAAGGTTCTGCGCAGCCGGCTGACCGAGATGTTCACGCGCTGAGCGAGTCTCGGACCGACCGTGGTCACCGGGACTCCCCGAGGAACTGTTGGGCGCGCCGCGTGTCCCGGATCTCGCGCTGGAGGTAGGCGACCAGGTTCTCAGCCCGGTCATCGGGGAACAGGTCAGCCAGGTCCTCGCGGAACGGGTGTGCCGCCGTCCGTACTTGGTGCGGTCGTCGGACTCGCCCGCCACGCCATGCGATCACCAGGCATCTGCTCGGGCCACGAAGGCCCCGGAAGGATCACGCATCGAGACCTGCCACCGAGGCGCGGGCACGCCGTAGTGGGTGGACCGCCGAGGCGGACCGGGACTCCACGGGGATCTCGCAGATCGCCAGGCCGTCGTGGGGCGGCAGGCTGCGCAGACAGTCCGCGACAGTCCGCTCCAGGGTGGTCACCGGGAGATGCCGAGCTCGGGGTCAGCGGTCCGCCACACGACGGCCACGTTGGCCGTCGTCCACGGCCGCTGCCAGTGGCATTCGGCGGCCTGTGGATACCCGCCTACCCACCCGCATCTGTGGACGAATCCACCCCACCCGCGGAGCATGAGCAGGTTCATCGGGTCGCCGGGTCAGGGGGCGAGACCGTACCGTTGGGCCATGCGGGCCGGATTCCTGGGTGAGCTGGACCGGTTCCTCAGGGCAAGCCTGTTCACCCCGGTGCCGCGTGACCACTGGGAGAGCGACACGGCGATCCGGCGCCGGCGCGTCGTCTGCACTCTGACCCTGGCGGCGGGCGCCGTCCTTCTCGGCATGTCACTGAGCCTGCCTCCGGGCGACGACCGCTTCTACGTCTACATGGTGCTGGTCGCAGCCATCTGGACGGTCGGCTCGTTCGCCTCGGGCAAGCTCTACGTAGGCCAGGCGCACACCCGGCGCGGCGACCGATTGGCCGTCCCGGTCGTCCAGTCGCTCGCCCTGGCCACGCTGCTGCTCGTGGTGTTCCTGGCCGGCGCCGTCCTCGTCGCCCAGATGCCGTTGCTGCGCGGCTACGTGAACGACGTCCTTGACTACGCGCGGTTCGGGTCGCTGTCGATCGTCGCGGTGATCACCCTGGTCAACGGCCTGGCCGAGGAGCTGTTCTTCCGCGGGGCGGTGTTCTCCGCGGTGCCGCTGCGCCACCAGATCTTGATCTCCACCCTGCTCTACATGCTGGTCACGGTGGCAACGGGCAACGTGATGCTCGTGTTTGCCGCCGCCGTGCTCGGCACCGTGGTCGGCCTGCAGCGGCGGGTCACCGGCGGTGTGCTGGCACCGATGATCACTCATGTGGTGTGGTCCTGCGGGATGCTGTTCCTGTTGCCACCCCTGCTCGACTGGCTGTCCTGAGCCGCGGGGAGGAGAGTGGTGTGATGTCAGCGCAGCGTGAGAAACCGGCCTCGGGCAGGACGGCCCTGGTCACCGGGGCCACTGGTTACATCGGGTCCCGACTGGTACCGCAGCTCCTCGACGCCGGCTGGCACGTCCGGGTCCTGACCCGCGACGCCGGCAAGCTCGAGGGACGCCCCTGGCGCGACGCCGTCCAGGTGGTCGAGGGCGACGCCGACAACGCCGCGGACATGCGGCAGGCGCTGGACGGCGCAACCGTCGGCTACTACCTGCTGCACTCGATGGGAGACCATTCCGGCGGCGGCGACTTCGCCGCGCGGGAGCGGGCGATGGCCCACACCTTCGCCGACGCGGCGGCCGCCTGCCACGTCGACCGGGTGATCTACCTCGGTGGGCTGCACCCCTCGGAGGGGGAGCTCTCCCCGCATCTTGCCTCGCGCACAGAGGTCGGCGAGATCCTGCTGGACGGCGAGGTGCCGGCGGTCGTGTTGCAGGCGGCGGTGATCGTCGGATCCGGGTCGGCATCGTTCGAGATGCTGCGCCACCTCGCCCAGCGGCTGCCTGCCATGGTCGCGCCGAAGTGGCTGGCCAACCGGATCCAGCCGATCGCGATCCGCGACGTCCTGCACTACCTGGTCGCCGTCGCGGACCTGCCGCCGGGGGTTAACCGCACGTTCGACATCGGCGGCCCGGAGGTGCTGACCTACAAGGAGATGCTCGAGAGCTTCTGCCGGGTTTCGGGGCTGCCGCGCCGCATCATCGTGACCATTCCGGTGCTCACCCCGCGGCTGGCCGGGCACTGGGTGGGCCTGGTCACCCCGGTTCCGGGTGGGCTGGCCAAACCGTTGGTGGAGAGCCTGATCCACGAGGTGATCTGCACCGAGAACGACATCACCGAGAAGGTGCCGGCGCCCCCTGGCGGGCTGGTGGGATTCGAGGACTCGGTGCGCGCGGCGCTGACCGGCACCGAGGAGTTCCCCGGGCTCGTACCCGATGCGCGACCGGCCACCTCTGAGGTGGGCGATCCGCAATGGACCGGGGAGACGGTGTACCGCGACGAGAACAGCTCGCTGCTCGGCGTCCCGGCTGAACGGGCGTGGGCGGTCGTGGAGTCCGTGGGTGGTGAGCGCGGCTGGTTCGTGCCGGACGCCTTGTGGCGGGTTCGAGGGCTCGCCGACCGGCTGGTCGGTGGCCCGGGAGCCCGGCGGGGCCGCCCGGACCGCCCGCTGCAGCAGGGCGACGCGGTGGACCACTGGCACGTGGTGGAGGTCGACCCCGGCCGCCGGTTGCTGTTACGTACCGAGATGCGCCTGCCGGGTCAGGCCTGGCTGGAACTGTCGGTCGAACCCACGGGCCCCCAGGAGTGCCGGCTGACCCAGCGGGCGGTGTTCCACCCCAAGGGCCTGACCGGACATCTGTACTGGGGGGCGATGCTCGCCGGACATGTCCCGGCGTTCCGGCTCATGCACCTCGGCATGGTGCGTGAGATAAGTGAGGCCGGTGTGCCCCTGAACCCACAGCAGACCGTCCCCAGCCGCTGACCGACGGCTCGGCTCGCCCGGCGACGTGCCGGCAGCCCGGGGCGTTCTCAGACTCATGATCGCGGCGATCCGGTCGACGGAGCAGCCATGGGGGTTCAGCGGCCGGCGGTGCTCACGCTGGCCATGGCCGGCGTGCTGGCGATGGGCGTGGTCCTGCTCGGCCACCTCGGCCTGGTCCGTGCCGCGTCTCTGGTAGCGAGTTGGCCGACTCCCGGTCACGAGGCATCGTCGTCTCCGCTGGGAACCCCCCGCCCGCCGGCGTTCCCGAGCCGTGGGTATGCCTTCCTGGCCACCCAGGACGACGGGGTCACTCCTGTCGCCTGGGACCCCTGCCGCCCTGTGCACTACGTCGTCCGACCGGACGGCGCCCCCCCCGGCGGTGACGCGGTGCTCGCCTCTTCGCTCGCCCGGGTGTCGGCGGTGACCGGGCTGGTCTTCGTGCCGGACGGGGTGAGCGACGAGGCGCCGTCGCCGCAGCGGGCCGGGTACCAGCCGCAGCGGTACGGCGACCGCTGGGCGCCGGTGCTGATCGCGTGGCAGACGGCCCAGGAGAACCCCGACTTCGCCGGTGACGTGATCGGCCAGGCGGGACCGCAACGGGTTCGGTCGCCGGGCAAGCCAGCTGTGTACGTGAGCGGCCAGCTGACGCTGGACTCCCGGCGGATGTCCGCCCTGCTGGGCGAGCAGGGCGGCCAGGCGGTCGCCGAAGGCGTCGTACTGCACGAGCTCGGGCACCTGCTGGGTCTGGACCATGTGGACGCGTCCAGCGAGGTGATGTACCCGCAGGCCGACCGGGTGATCACGCAGTTCGGGCCGGGCGACCTGACCGGTCTGGCCGCGCTCGGAGCGGGCGCCTGCGTGCCCGACCTCTGACACCGGCGCGACGGACCGGGCCCCCGGTGTGGTCGACGGGTGGGACGGCGTCCCGAGCGGGAAGATGGGGTCGTGCCGACGGGTTCCGACGACGTGACGCCACCGTGCCAGGACGTGACCGCCGCCACGGCCAGACGCCGGGCGGTGGCGTTCCGCGACCATGTGGAGCCGGAGATCGACGTGATGCTGAGGGTCGCCCGCGCCCTGACCGGGAACGCCTCGGACGCCGAGGACCTGGTCCAGGAGAGCCTGCTGCGGGCCTACCGGGCGGTCGACCGGTTCGACGGCGCCCACCCGCGGGCCTGGTTGCTGACGATCCTGCGCAACACCAACATGAACCTGCACCGCCGCAGGCGTCCGGACACGATCGCCGACTGGGACGCGCTACGCGGCTCGCGGCCCGCGTTCGGTTCCACCGAGCAGCGCAGTGCCGAGGACGAGGTGCTGGACGGCGTGCTGCGCTCGGATCTCGACGACGCGGTGGCGGCGCTCGACCCCCGGCTGCGCGCCACCCTGGTCCTGGTCGACGTGCAGGGCCTGCGCTACGCCGAGGCCGCGGCCACGCTCGGGGTACCGATCGGAACGGTGATGTCCCGGCTCAGCCGGGCCCGGGAGCGGATCCGCCGCCGGCTCGGTCCGGCCGCACTGTCGAGGGAGCCACGATGATCCGGTCGTTGCGCGCGATGCTGGAGTGCCGCTGGGCGGGCAGGCGGATCCAGCGCTACCTGGACGCCGACCCCTCCGCGGCGCTCACCCCGGGCGAGATCGCCCGGATCGAAGCACATCTCCAAGTCTGCGCCGACTGCGCGTCCCTCACGGCGCAGCACCGGGTGCTGCACCGGGCACTGTCCCTGCTACCGGGAGCCCCTGCGCCGGAACCGGCTGTCCTGGAACGGCTGCAGCAGTTCGTCACCGACATCACCGCGGACGTAGACCGTCCGGAGTAGCCTCCGGGGCAGCGATCTGACCAGTCGGCCAGACCAGGGCCAGCTCGATCAGCGTGCGCCGCACCGATTCCGGCAAACGTGCTCGCCAAGCTCGGGGCGTCCAGGCGGCCCGAGGCGGCGGCCATCGTTCAGCAGCGCGGCCTGCTCAACCGCCCGGACGGGTGACCCCACCGGCGGGCCAGGGCGCGCCGGTGGGGCCGGCCTCACGGAACCGTCGGTGCCTGGGCGAGGTGCTCGCGTTCCACGCTGTAGCCGTAGTCTGCGGGCGTCGGTGCCTGGGCGAGGTGCTCGCGGTCGAGGCTGTAGCCGTAGTCTGCGGGCGTCGGTGCCTGGGCGAGGTGCTCGCGGTCGAGGCTGTAGCCTGCGTCGCGCCGGATCAGCTCCACCCGCAGCCCGGAGACCTGGTTCTGCAGCGTCGCGACATCGGACTGCAGCGCGGTCATGTCATCGCTGCGTGCCCCGCCGTCGATGGCGTTCATAGCGCCCAGCCCAAGCGCGGTGCCGAGACCGATGGTGGCCAGGCCCGCGGCGCCGTACCGCAGCACCCTGCGGCGCCTCGGTGCGGTCGTCGGTGCGGTGGTCGTGGCGTCGGTGCTCTGGCGCGGGACGGGAACGCTGGTCCTACCGGCCGACGTTTTCTTGAGCGGGATCTGGCTGACAGGCGTCACCGCCCTCACCTCCTTCGTGAGGGATCATGAGCGGCCACCCTGGTCGTTCTCCCACCTCCATTGTCCGCCGGGGCAGGCGCCGAATCCGGTGCTTAAGGTCCCCGACGGGTCGGGAGGCTACCGTGACGCTGGTGCAGGCCGCGCTCGACGCCGTCCGGGCCTACTGCGGGTCGGGTAGTCCAATGAATCGAGCACCGGCTCAGTGCTGCTTGGTGGCCAGCCAGGGCCGCAGAGAGCTCATACCCGGGCCGTCGAGACGGTGGACCAGGGCCGGGCGGCCCATCGCCGTGAGGGCAAGGGCGGCCACCGGCCCCTCCACACGCTCCCCGCTGCCGCTGCTGAAGGCGACGTCGCTGGCCGTCCAGGTCAGCGGCGGCAGATCGTGGGCGACGAACCCACGTCGGGCAGCGGTAGTGAGCAGGAAGGTCATCACCTGGGCCCAGTTCTGCGGGTCGCCCGTGTCATCGACGCCCAGCGGAATCCTGATGTCCTGGCCGTGCACGAGAGCCTCGGCCTGCGCTGAGACCGGTGGCAAACCCGGTGCGACGAAACGCTTCCGGGCGAACATGCGGAGATCTGCGACCAGATCCTCGGTGGGACGCCGGGCCTCGCGGGATGTGGCGGCCACGTTGGCCCGCTCGAAACGGCCTGCGGCGCGGACCATATCGAGAGCGAACCGGGTCTTCGAGATCCGGAAGGGCACGAGCAGGTGCGCGGCGAGGTCGCGGACCGTCCAGGCCTCGCACAGGCTCGGAGTCGCCCACTGCTGGGGGGTGAGGGGCTCGAGCAGATCGGCCAGGGCGAGCCGTTCGGCGGCGACTACCTGCCACTGGTCCACGGCGGTGAGTCTACCCACCGGATCGGACTACTCGGCTTCCACGGCCTGGGCGAAGGCGGCCATCGACCCGAACTCCCAGTCCGGCGTGACGGGTGTGGCCGGCTCAGGCGTTGCGCCCCAACCGGGCCGGCCGTGCCGGCGGTTGATCCACACCGTGGGCAGGCCGGCGGCCTTCGCCGGGACGTGGTCGTGGAACAGACTCTGTGCGACGTGGAGCAGTCGGCCAGGGGCGATGCCGAGCCGGTCGACCTCGGCTGCCAGGGCGTCGAAGTTGCGCGGCGACGGCTTGTAGGAGCCGACGTCCTGCGCGGTGATGATGTTGGTGAACTCCACGCCGAGGCGGTGGTTGGAGGCCGCGAACGACGTCCGGTCCACGTTCGACAGGATGAGCAGCGTGTAGCGCTCGCCGAGGGTGACGAGAGCGTCGTGGGAGTCGGCGAAGGCCGGCCAGTCCGGCACGGACCCGGCGATGACCTCGGCGTCGATGTCGGTGACCTCGGTGCCGAGGTGCGCGCCGACCCGGCGCAGGCTCTCGGCGAGAACGTCGGGGTACAGCGCGGCCGGTTGTTCGGCTTCGACGGCCGCCTCGCACGGGTTGTAGACCGTCAGCAGGTCCTCGTCGGACATGCTTAGTCCACGCCGGTTCGCCCAGTCCCGAAGGGCCGCAGCCAGGCCGGCTTCCCAGTCGATCAGGGTGCCGTAGCAGTCGAAGCTCAAGGCGTCGAAGTCGGTCAGGTTCATCGGTTGCTCCTCAACGAGGTCGCCGGGGGCGACGGCCGCCATACGCACACTCATGTCTTACGTCCTATCCAGTGGACGGGAGGCCCGAGCGACCGAAGCCGTGGCGATCGACCCGGACCGAAAGGGGCGAAAAGGGGTAAAGTCCTCCTGCGTGAGCGACGGGCCTCGGGCGCCGGCCGGAGTGCGGATTGCGCGGAGCGCGCTGCCCCCGCGGGCACATTCCGTTTCGCATCCCCCGGGCTCGGTCTCACCCGTTTGGCTGCCTGGGTCAGACCTCGAACCAGCGCTCTGGATCCGATGGGAGGAACCGCGGTGAGAATGATGATGAGACTGCTGATTTCGGCGGCGTTCGCGGTCGTTGCGTTCGCCCTGTCAGCTCCCGCGCTCGCTCAGTCGGCTGTTGCGGCCCAGGTTGGAGCTGTCCAGGTTGACGCGGCGCAGGACGGGGTCCTGGTTCGCGTGGGCGGCGACGCCGAGGTGGCGAGCACCGAGAGCATCGCAACCGTCGTCGTCGTCGGGGGTGACTTGAGCATCGACGGTGACGCCACCACAGTTGTGGTGGTCGACGGAACCGCCACTCTGCGGGGAGCCTCGGTCACCACGCTTGTCGTCGTGAGTGGGCGCGCTGTCCTGAGCGAGGGGACGGTGGTCACCGGAGACGTGTGGGTGCCCGACTCCACCATGACCGATGACGGCACGACGAGGGTGAACGGCGAGACCGTCAGGGACGTGTCCGGATACGCTCAAGCGTGGTGGGTTGCCACCCTGCTCTTCGCCCTCGGCCTAGTGTCGCGCCTTTGATTCGTTGCATTAGTCGTCCGAGGGATTCGAGGATCTGTTCGGCGGTCTTGGTCCAGATGAACGGCTTGGGGGCCTCGTTCCAGTCGCGGATCCAGGCGCGCAGGTCGGCTTCGAGGGCCTGGACGCTGCGGTGGTCGCCGCGTTGGAGCAGGTCGGTGGTCAGGTAGGCGAACCAGCGTTCCACCTGGTTGATCCAACTCGAGTACGTCGGGGTGTAGTGGATGTGGAACCGGGGATGGCGTGTCAGCCAGGCCCTGACGGTGGGGTGCTTGTGGGTGCCGTAGTTGTCGCAGACCAGGTGCACGTCCAGATGGTCGGGGACCTCAGCGTCGATCTTGGCGAGGAACTTGCGGAACTCGATAGCCCGGTGGCGGCGGTGGACCGAGGAGATCACCGTGCCGTCGGCGGTGTTGAACGCCGCGAACAGGGTGGTCACCCCGTGCCGGACGTAGTCGTGGGTGCGCTTCTCGGGCATGCCGGGCATCATCGGGAACGCCGGCTGGGACCGGGCCAGGGCCTGCACCTGGCTCTTCTCGTCCACGCACAGCACCACCGCCCCGTCCGGGGGGTTGAGATACAGGCCGACGACGTCGAAGACCTTCTCCACGAACAACGGGTCGTTGGACAGGAGTTCTCAGCGTTCTCTCCGGCCTGGCGTTCGCCGGTGCCGCCCCGGGGACCGCGCGGTCGGCGAGCACGGCGATCCGTTCGGACTTCGGCCGGGTGGTCCTCAGCGGAGTGGTGTTCTGGATCGTGCTTCCGGTCGCCGCGTGGCTGTTGTTGTTGACGGTGGTCGGTGCGCCGACCGCTCTGGCCGTCTGGCTCTTCCTGCTCCCGCTCGCCGCCTTCACCGGATACCTGGTGTCGGCGATCACGATCGGACAGCTGCTTGTGGATCGCAGAGGTGAGCGTTACCACCCTTACCTCGCGGCGCTCACCGGCACGCTGCTCCTGATGGTGATCGGCCTGATCCCGGTCGTCGGTGCCGTCGTCGCCGTGGCGGCCTCGATCGTCGGGGGTAGCGCTCTGGCGCTGCTCGCCTGGAGATCGTTCCGGTCAGCCCGGCCGGTTCAGCCTGCCGCGGTGGCCGAAAGCCCTCGTTGAGCGACGACGAGCACCTGCCATTGCCGGCCCCCATCCACAAACACTGCGCGAACGTCGATGCCGGCCTCGATCGCGAGGGCGTCAGGTGCCGGCTGCCCTGAGCAGATCACGGACCTGGGCCGACGTCGGGACGCGCCCGCTGACCACGACCTTCTCGTCGATAACGAGTGCGGGGGTGGACATCACGCCGTAGCCGGCGATGGCCGCGTAGTCGGTGACCTTCTCAATGGTGGCCTCCAGCCGGAGGTCGGCGAGGGCCTCGCGGGTGCGTTTCTCCAGCGCGGCGCAGTTCGCGCAGCCGGGTCCGAGGACTTTGACGTTCATCATGTGCCCTTTCCGTAGGCCGTCGGCGGGTCAGCCGAGGACGACGTTGAACAGGTAGCCGACGGCGATGATTCCGGCCGCGACGACCCCGACGAAGGAGGCCAGCAGCGGTGGCTTGAGGACGCGGCGCAGCAGCACCATCTCGGGCAGGGAGAGCGCGACGACGCTCATCATGAACGCGAGCAGGGTGCCCATGGGCAGGCCCTTGTCGTGCAGAGCCTGGACCAGCGGCATGACGCCGGCGGCGTTGGAGTACAGGGGGATGCCCATGGCGACGGCGATCGGCACGCCGAGGGCGGCGCCCGCGGCGTAGCGGGTGAACAGGTCTTCGGGTGCCCAGCCGTGGATGACGGCCCCGAGGCCGATCCCGACCAGTAGATAGGGCCAGATCTTGCGCAGGATCGAGGCGACCTCCTGGCGCCCCAGGCGTAGCCGGTCCTCGAAGGTCAACCCGAGGCTCGGGTCGACGACCTCGCCGTTCAGGCGGGTCTGAAACACGAACGGTTCGACCCAGCGCTGGACGCCGAGGCGGCCCAGGGTCCACCCGGCCAGGACGGCCACGCTCAGCCCGGCGGCGACATAGAGGGCGGCGATCCGCCATCCGAACATGCTGGCCAGCAGGCCCACGGCGACCTCGTTGACCAGCGGCGAAGCGATGAGGAAGCTCAGGGTGACGCCGATCGGGACGCCCGCGGCGACGAAGCCGATGAAGGCCGGGACCGCGCTGCAGGAGCAGAACGGGGTCGCCACGCCCAGGCCGGCGGCCAGAACGTTCCCGACGCCCTCGCGCCGGCCGCCGAGCAGGGCACGGGTGCGCTCGACACTCATGAACGAGCGCAGCACCGTGACGACGAAGATGATCGCGGTCAGCAGGAGCGCGATCTTGACGGCGTCGTAACAGAAGAACTGAACGCTCTGTCCGAGCCGGCTTGCCGGGTCGAGACCGAAGACGTCGAAGAGCAGGCGCTCCCACAGCGGACCGTTGACCTGGTAGGCGATGACCCAGGCCAGGGTCGCCGCGGCCAGCGCCAGCCAGCGCCCGCCGGTCGTGTGGAGGCGGGCGGCGACGCGGTGCTCGAACAGCGGCGTGCTCATGGCAGTGCCGCGTGAAGGCGCTGCAATGCGTCGTCGACGAGGGTGTAGTCGATCCACCGGCCCCGGCGCGTGGCGGTGATAAGCCCCGCCCGGCGGAGCACCTTGAGGTGGTAGCTGAGCAGGTTCGCCGCGATGGGCACCTGCTCCTGGAGCGTGCACACGCACATCGTGCCGGCCGTGAGCGCCTGCACGACGGCCAACCGGCTCGGGTCCGCCACCGCTGCCAGCAGGGCCGCGGCCTCCTCGTGACCCAGGCCGCCCCGCGTGGGGCCCGATTCAACGATCATTGATGCAACCACGGTCGAATCATGCTCTTGGTGCCGAGCGGCGGCTGAGGCCGAACGTCCTGCGATCGGCTGCGTCCGGGGCAGCCACGTGCCTGGACGGCTCAGACCGCTGGGGCGGGCACCCCGCGGCCCGCGGCGGACCGGCTGCGCGCGGCGCCCAGGCCGCACAGCACGAGGCCGACGCCGAGCCAGCTCAACAGGACGACGAGCGGGCGGCCGGAGCCGGCGCCGTCGAAGAAGGCCACCGAGCGCAGCAGCGACCCCGTCGCTCCCGGCGGCAGCAGCTGGCCGAGCGTCCCCCAACCGGACGGCAGCATCTCGGGGGCGCTGGTGATCCCCGACAGCGGGTTGCCGAGAAGCATGAACACGGCCGCACCCAGTCCGAGCCCGGGCAACCCGGCGAGCCATTCCAACCCCAGCAGGGGGAAGGACACGGCCGCCAGGGCCAGCGCGACGACGGAGGCGTTAGCCACGTATGAGCCGGACAGCGTGCCGAGCCAGCCCTGCAGCACGCCGACCTGATACGGGAGCGGATCGACGGCGCAACGGGCGACTGACCGGTTGCCGGAGCGCTGTTGTGCGCCCCCAGATCAGACGGCCACGTCCCGGCGTTGGAACGCCAGCGTCCCTAGGGCGACGAACAGCAGTGTGAGGGCGAGCAATACGCCTACGTGTCCGGCGTCCACACCGTTACGCAGGGGCTGGCTGCCGTTGAGCCAGGTGAATGCCGAATAGTCCCGTGTCCAGCCCAGTCCGTCGACCTGCGGCAGGATGCCGCTTGCCGCGTAGGCGAGTACCCCGGCGGTCGCTCCCACGCCCAGCGCGATCGCGCGGCGTCCCGTGGAGGCCCCGATCGCGAAGCTGACCGAGGCGAACAGCACGGTGAACAGCGTGAGGTGCAGATGCATGGCGGCGAAGCGACCGACCGGGATGTCCGAGAACTGGGCGGGTCCGGCGACCACGAGCATCGCCAGCCCGAACACCGTAACGATGGCGAGCACCCCGGCCGCCAGGGCGGCGAAACGCTGCAGCACCACCGACGCCCGGCTGACCGGGTGGGACAGGACGAGGTCGAGCGTGCCGGCCTCCTCCTCGCCGGCGACGATGCGCGTTCCGGCGGCGGTGGCGAACACGATGAGCAGCACGGCCACGATGAGCCCGTACACGGTGGCGTTGAGATAGCCCTCCGGAGTGGCGATGTCGGTGTAGTTGATCGCTTCGAGGAGCGCGGCCGGGTAGCTGTCCAGCGCCTGCTGCAGGGCCGGGTCGTCGATGGTCGGCCAGAACGCGGCGTACCCGCAGCCGACGACGATGATGGCGATGGTCCAGCCCAGCAGGGAGCGGCGGGAGTCCCAGAGCCACTTGGTGAAGACGCTGCGAGTCATCATGGGCCTACCTCCCCGCGGTCGGCCCGGCCGGCGGCGTACTGGTGGAAGAACACCTCTTCCAGATCGGGTTCCTCGCTGGTGATGCTCAGAACGGTGTGCGCGGCGGCTGCCTTGATGAGCGCGTCGGCCGGCCCGTCCAGCCGGCAGCGCAGCAGGCGGTCGCGGACGTCGAGGTCGCTCACCCCCTCCACGTCGGCGAAGGTCTGCGCCGCTACGGGATCGGCGAAGACGATCTCCACCCGCCGGGTGGCCGTCGCGAGCAGGTGCTCGACCGACGCGACCGTCACCCGGACGCCGTCACGGATGATCCCGGCGCGGTCGCAGGACTTCTGCACCTCGCTCATCACGTGCGAGGACATGAACACGGTGCGACCCTCGGCGGCGGCGCCGCGGGCCATCGCTGTGAACTCCTGCTGGAGGAACGGATCGAGGCCGGTGGTCGGCTCGTCCAGGATCAGCAGCTCGGGCTCATGCATGAACGCCTGGACCAGGCCGACCTTCTGCCGGTTCCCCCGGGACAGCGTCTTGATATTCGGGTTCAGGTCGAGCCGGAGCCGGTCGGCGAGCTCGCGGATCCGCGTGTCGGAGACCCCGCCACGCAGGTGCCCGAGGTAGGACAGCAGCTCGTGCGCGGACTGCCGGCCGTCCACAACGAAGTCGCCTTCGAGATAGCCGATCCGCCGCCTCAGCGCCACGCCGTCCCGGTGCGGGTCCAGGCCAAGCACCTCGACCCAGCCGGCATCGGGGCGGATGAAGTCGAGCAGCACCCGGATCGTCGTCGTCTTGCCCGCCCCGTTGGGCCCGAGGAACCCGAACACCTCCCCGGAACGGACCTCGAGGTCGAGACCCGCCAGGGCCTGTGTGCGCCCGTAGGACTTCCGCAGTCCTTCGATCGCGATGACCACCTCGGACATACGCCTCCCGTCAGCCTCTTGCGCCATCGGTACAGCCGGGCAGACGGCCGCCAGTGATGTCTAGCACCTCGCCGCCGGCCTCACGCAGGATGTAGTGCAGTCTGACCTCGGGCGTGCGATCGATCAGTTCAGGCTGAACGGCGGGTATCGGTCGGTGACCAGCAGGAAGGCGTAGGCCTGGACGCGAAGTCCCCATCGGCCCACGCCGACAAGGTAGTCGAACAGGGCGCGCGGATACCGGCCGGTGAACAGGATCGCAAACCAGGCGATCACCCAGACGATGACCGCGCCGAGCGCCAGCACGGCAAGCACCAGGTAGTGCGGGATCGCCAGGAACCATTTCACCAGCGGCAGCCAGCGGTTGAGGTCCGCCTTGACGTCGGGGTAGTCGATCTCCAGGTGTACCGACTGCTCCTCGACGGTCGAGGGGTACCGGTCGGTGAGCAGGAACAGGTAGGCGCCGACCCGGGCTCCGAAGCGCGCGAACTCCCGCGCGAAGTCGAACCACCAGCGTGGGTACCGCTGCCGGAACAGGATCATCAGCAGCGTCGCTGCGAAGAGCCCGCCTTGGATCCCCCCGCCGCTCCTGGTGGTCGTGGTGACCACGCCTTCGGACACCGTGGTCGCCGTCTCGTTCGCCGATGCCGAGAGCGCGGATAGGACTGCGGCGATCGGGATGATCCAGATCAGCCGGAAGAACGATGTCAACCGGTCAAGCTGTTCGGGGTAGTCGATGTCCAGTCGGGCTGCGTAGGACTCTGACGGTGTGACCACCGTGCCTCCTCATGCCAGCGAAACAGTCGGACGGCAGTTCTCCGGCTGCTCGGCAGTTCCTGTTGTGCCGGATCTTCTCCAGCCTTGTCCTGTCCGGTGGCCCCGTCAATCATCGGCGCCACCGCGTCCTCGCCCGGCCGCGCACAGCACAGGGCCGGTCCATTCCACCCGCGTGCCGCAGTCCGGTCGTCGGCTGGTCGGGGCGACCGAGGCTTGCGAGGCCAAGGCCCCTTGACCGATGGCTCCAACGTGATAGACAACTCAGAGCTGCCTCGGCAGGATCGAGCAGATCCAGCGACCGGGCCCTTCTTGGTGGTGTGCTGAACTATGTCGACCCCATTGCGCGAACCGCGGCCCACGCTGCCGCCAGGACTGCTGGCCTGTCTCTTCGACCTCGACGGCGTCCTCACCCGGACGGCGAGCCTGCACGCGGCCGCCTGGAAGGCGATGTTCGACGCCTTCCTCGCCGAGCACGCCCGGCGGACAGATACCGCCTTCGCTCCCTTCGACGTCGGCGCCGACTACGAGCGCTACGTGGACGGGCGCCCCCGGGAGGACGGAACCCGCGCCTTCCTCTGAGCGGGAGCAGTACCGGTATCTGCTGGACGGGAAGATCCACGCCGGGGTGGGGGAGCTGCGGGTCCGGGAGCTGTCCGTCGCGGTGTGTGACCGGTTCCTGCGCACCGTCCAGGCGCAGAACGGTGCGGCGGTGGCGAAGATGACCCGCTCGGTCCTGTCAGGGATCTGCGGCCACGCCGCCAGGACCGGGTTGTTGGACCGCAACCCGGTCAGGGACACCGGCCCGATCTCGGCGAAACCGAAACGTGCTCCCCGAGCCCTCACGGTGGAGCAGGTCCGGGATCTGAGGACCTGGCTGACCTACGACGACGTCGCGATCCGCCGCGACATCCCCGACCTCGTCGCGTTCCTGCTCGGCACCGGGCTGCGGATCTCCGAAGCGTCCGCTGTGGACTGGGGCGACGTCGACCTCGACCTCGAGACCGGGACGGTGCAGGTGCGGGGGAACGTGGTCCGGCTCAAAGGCCACGGTCTGATCCTGCAACGGGAGGAGTCGAGCAAGCTCACCGTCCGCACCCTCACCCTGCCAACCTGGTGCGTGGACATGCTCACCCGACGGCGTGAGACCCTCGCCACACGGATGACGGGCCGGGGGAGGGGCCGGTGTTCCCCTCCCCGAAGGGCGGTCTGCGGGACCCGTCGAACACCCAGGCCGACCTCCGCGACGCGTTCACGTTCGCCGGGTATCCGTGGGTGACCAGCCACGTGTCCCGCAAGACCGTCGCCACGTTGATGGACGAGGCCGGCCGCACCGCCCGCGAGGTCGCCGACCAGCTCGGCCACGCCCACCCCTCCATGAGCCAAGACCGCTATCTCGGCCGACGTCGGGTCACCGGCGCCGCCACCGCTCTTGAGGCCTTGCGGTTCAACTACGACACCTGACGCGGCCCGCTGCCTCGGGTCCGATCGGTCGGGTCGGGCCGCGAGGGCGTGTGGTGCCTTCGCGTCGGAGCCCGGTCCCCCTGCGATGTGCATTCGCGGAGTGTCGCGGTGATGCTGCGTCCCGGTGGCGGTGCTCCAGGCTGGGCCGCGTTCCTGTCCAGTGACCTCGACGTCTAGGCCGGCTCCCTGGCGCGATGCCGCCGGGTGCAGCGGGTGCTGCTGGAACAGGTCAACGGCCCCGGCCTGGACCGGCTCCCTGAGTACTTGGGGTCGGGCGAGCGGTGGCTTTGATGGGCGGGGCTGCCTCGGTCCGAGGTACCTGTGGGCGACCCTCATCGGGGAGCTGGTCGAGGTCGCCGTCCGGTTCAGGCTGCTCGAGTCGGTCGCGGCCGGGTGCCGCCTGCGGGCGGCGGGTCAGCTGTATGCGCGCACGACAGATCGAACGTGCGTTCGGGTACTATCGGGCACGTGCGAACCGCTCTGGCTGTCCCCGACGAGGATGACGTCGACGGGCAGCAGCCGTCTCGTGAGAGGGAGGTTGCGGAGGTCATCCCAGGCCGGGAGGCACGGCCAGCCACCGACGGGCCACACTGCAAGATTCATCCGGGCGCTGATTCGGCATTCGACATCGGCAAGGTGGGGGGCCCAGCCCTGCCGCCCAGACGACTAGGACGAGCGACGTTGTCGCCAAGCTGATCACCCAGAGGACGGGGATCAACGACATCATCGGGCGGCAGTCTGGCGTCAGCGCGGTCATGGCCGCTCAGATGGCCGGGATCGCTGACGTCCAGAAGGTGCTTGCCGGCATTGTGGCCCCGGGTCTGGCCGCCCAGATGGCCGGCGTTGCCGACACCCGCAAGCTGCTCGCGGGCATTCCCGCCGGAGGCGCAGCCGCAGACGTTCTCGACGCGCTCGACAACGAACTGGAGCGGCTTCAAGAGGGCGCTCTCCTAGGGACCTGGGACGCTAGCTGTCGTCAGCGATTTCAGGTGATCGTGGTGGTGGTAGTGACCCTCCTTCTCATGCAGCACCGGAGGCGATCCGGCTCCTGCGCAGTCTGGACGTCGGGCTGGACGACATCGCCCAGATCCTGCCGTCCGGCGACCCGGACGTGGCCACCAAGGTCCTCGCCCAGCACCGCGACCGGCTCGAGGAGGAGGTCGTGGCCCACCAGCGCCGGCTCGTGGTCGTCGAGCGGCTGATCAGACAGCAGGCGCCGATCGTGCCGTGCACCGTCGAAACCCGTCGGATCAAGCCGCAGCACGTCGTCGCGCTGCGGCGCACCACCGACCTCGAGCACATCGGCGCCGTGATCGCCGACGGCTTCGGCAGGCTGGCCAACGCGCCCGGTGCCACCGGACCCCCGCCGTCGGGCATGCCGTTCATCGTGTTCCACGACGTCGTCGACCAGGACACCAGCGGCGACATCGAGATGTGCATCCCTGTGGAGGCCGAGACCCAGGTCCAGGACCCCGACGTGCAGTCACTCCTGGTTCCGGGAGGCATGGTGGCCTCCACCGTCCACCAGGGCGAGTACGCGGCAGTCGCGCCCGCCCACCACGTGCACACGGGGTGGATCCAGGCCCACGGGCACCAGCTGGCAGGGCCGCCGCGCGAGATCTACCTCGACGACCCGTCCCAGGTAGAGCCCGGCACGCAGCGCATCAAGATCCAGTGGCCGATCGCGTGACGGGCCTGACCGGGAAAAGCTGCGCACAGTGACGCCCGAATCGGCCGGGATCACCTGGCCGCGGTGCCCGAAGACCGCTGCGACGCCTGCGCCGCGCGCAAGGCGGTGGGCGTCCCCCGCCGCCCGGTGAGCGCTGTCGGAGTCTGCTCCGTGCAGCAGCACGAACCTCGCCACGCGACCGTATTGGCCCGCATGTCCGGATCGGGCCATGACGCCCGCCGCCATCTCGTTGGGTGGGTGTCGGTGAGCCGGCGGGCATCCTCGTCCACACCGCGGAGCGCATCGGCGTCCTCGCCGCGCAGAGGGCGCAACACCACCGGGTCACCGAAGATGGTCGGCTTGGCCGCCCATATTGGTGTCTAGGCGAGGGCGAACTCGCGCTTGTCGCCGGAACCGAGCTCGAAGACATCCCCCCGCACGCCGATGCGTATGGGGCCCACCTCGCAGGGACACACCCGCACATCAATAGTCTCGTGGGTGACGATGACGTCGACGGAGTGCCCGCGGTAGTGAATGTTGAGCCGCATCCGGGTGAGCGTGTCCGGCAGGCTGGGATTGAAGTGGAGCACGCCGCCGCGCGTCTCGATCCCTGTGTAGCCCCGCTGCAGGAGATCTACGGTGCCGGCCATGGCGCCCAGATGGATGCCTTCGGCAGTGGTTCCTCCCTGGATGTCCGCCACGTCCGCTTCGAGCGCTTGGGTGAACAGGTCCCACGAGACGAAGCGGTCGGCGCGAGCCAGCACCCAGGCATGCACGACCTGGCTCAGGGTGGAGCCGTGCGAAGTGCGCTGCAAGTAGTAGTCGATGTTCTGAGGAATCGACTCGGGATCGAAGGGATAGCCCAGCCGTTCGAACAGGGCGGCAAGCTCCTCGGCAGAGAACAAGTAGAAGAGCATCAGGGCGTCCGCCTGCTTGGAGACTCTGTAGCGGTTCGGGGTGTCGCCCTCGGCCTCGAGGATACGGTCCAGGCGGTGGATGTCGCCGTATTTCGCGCGGTAGGCCGCCCAGTCGAACTCCTCCAGTTCCTCGTAGCCCTCGAACTGGCTGATGATTCCCTGACCGTGGAAGGGCACGAACATCTTGCGACTTACCTTCTCCCACAGCTGTCGCTCCTGCTCATCCAGGCCCAGTTCCTCGCACAGCTCGGCTACCCGGTCTTCGGGCAGGACCTCGAGTAGCTCCAAGGCCCGCCATATCACCCAGGCCGCCATCACGTTGGTGTAGGCGTTGTTGTTGAGGCCCGGTTCGCGCGCGCCAGGATACGCCTCGTGGTATTCATTGGGGCCCATGAGGCCATGCATCTCGTAGCGGTCACGCTCTGCGTTGTACGTGGCCACGCTAGCCCAGAAGCGCGCGATCTCGAGCAACACCTCGGCCCCGTAGAAGGACATGAACGCACGGTCTTCGGTGACTTGGTAATACTGCCAGATGTTGTAGGCGACCGCGGCGTTGATGTGTCGCTGCAGGCGACTGGCGTCGGCAATCCAGCGTCCGGATTGGGGATTGAGGTGGTAGCTCTGGCTTTCTTCGCGGCCGTCGCTGCCGCTTTGCCAGGGATACATGGCGCCGCGATAACCCGCCTCCAGGGCCATGACACGGGCCTCGTCCAGACGTCGCACCCGATACCTCAGCAGCGAGCGCGTGATCTCTGGCACCCGCAGGTTGAGGAAAGGGAAGATGAACAGCTCGTCCCAGAAGATGTGCCCCCGGTACGCCTCGCCGTGCAAGCCGCGGGCGGGCACCCCGGCGTCCAGGTCCAGGTATTCGGCGAGACGGTCTGCAACAGATGGAAGATGTGCAGGCGCAGGGTCATCATACGGTGCACCGCCTTGGGGCTCCCGGTGCGCCAGGTGATCTCAACCCCGAAGCGTTTCCAGAGTTGGGCCCAGGCGAGGACGTGCTGCTCGATGAGCTGCTCGAAACGAGGGGCACGCAATACCGCCCGGCGGGACTGCAATGCGCACTCGGCGACTGCGCGGTCTCGGGACGTGTAGAGGGAGACGATCTTCTCGATGGTTATGGTCTCCCCCTCTTGCACCTTGTCGATCACATGTCGCTGTGCCACGTAGCCCGGTGAGCTGATGATGCTTGGGCGAATATTGATGCGCTGGCCATCGCGGAACAGCTGCGTGCGGGCGCTCTCTGCAATGTGTGCTCTGGATTGACTCGCGCGAACCTCCAAGGACAGGATGTCGGCGCTGACGCGCTCTTCCACGGGCTCCAGATGCTGGGTCTCCAGATTGCGATAGCGGGCTACACCGGAGTTGACCACCCTGCCATCTAGGCTGGAGTACACCTCTAAGGGCAGCGACCAGTTCTCCGCCGTGATACGGGTCTCCAGAGCGGCCAGATGGGGGTTCCGCATGTGCACCAAGCGTCGCTGCTCCAGGGTGGTGAGCTGGCCGACGGCGTCTCGGAAGCGCACTCGGCGCAGCAGCAGGCCTTGACGGATGTCGAGCTCTTGCCGGTATTCCAGGATCTCAACCCCGTTGAGCTCGAACCAGCACCCCCATTGATGCGAAAGGTCAACGCCAGCCAGTTGGGGAGGTTGACCAAGTCCTCGTTCTCCAAGGTGCGCCCGTGCACCTCACTGCGTAGGCGGTTGTAGACGCCCGCTACGTAGGTGCCGGGATAATGCACAGCATCGGCCGCCTGCTCCGGCGCGGCGCCACGGGCTAGCGAAATACCCATTACCCAGCGTGCACAGGGCCTCGCGCAGGCCCTCCTGCCTCGGGTCGAAGCCCTCATAGACCAGGGACCACTCGTGTGCTTCAGGCATTGTCTCCTCCTTCCGGCAAGGCCTCGGCGAGATGGGCAAGGAGGCGCTGCACCTCTGCGGGATCTGCCAGCCGGTAGTGCGCGGCAGTCTTCCAGTCCCCATCCCCCACGAAGATGCCTATCCCGTCGGCACAGATCTCCCCGAGGGCGTCCTCGTCGGTGACGTCGTCGCCGATATAGAGGGGTTAGGGTGCTGCGTCCCGCGTCTTGGATGACCTCGACAAGCCAGCGCACCGCTTTGCCCTTGTGCCACTCGATCTTCGGTCGAAGCTCGAACACCATCTTGCCGTGCGCCAGGCGCAGCTCCGGTTGTCGCAAGCGCATGATCCACTGCCTCGCGTACCCGCTGTACCTCAGAGTCGCTGACCAAGCGGTAATGGGCGGCCAAGAGAGCGTTTTCGTTCCACGAGGGCACCTGAGACGGTGGCAGCTGTTCCTCCAACAGCGCCTGGGCCGCGTCCAGGAGGAAGGTAGTCCCCCCGTGGGGTGCTCGCGACCCTTACCATCCGGTGTGGCGATGTCGAAGCCATGGCTACCGGAGTAGAACAGCTCCGGCACGTCCACGAGCCGCCGCACGTCAGCCAGGTCTCGCCCGCTGACGATGGCAACGGTGCAACGGGTCGCCAGTTCTCGTAGTACATCACGCAGTAGCAGCCGAGAGGATCGCGAGCTCGGGGCGCGACACGATTGGCGTGAGTGTGCCGTCGTAGTCGAGAAACACGCCTAGCGGCTTCTCAGCCGCACGACGCACGATGGTCTGTACATGGTCCAGGGCTGAGGGCAGGGAGCCGGGCCGATGCTCCGGGGCGGGACCTTCGCCGATAGGGATGCTGGAGAGGTCGGTCACCACCACGTCCGCTCCATGTGCAGCCAGGGCCTCTGCCTGGCCGGCGCGGTCAAGCCCGATCACGGCGCCAAAGGCGCCACGACGGCCGGCCTCCACCCCGGCGATAGCATCCTCGACGACCACGCATCGGTCGGGATTCACGACGAGTCTGCGCGCCGCTTCCAGAAACATGTCCGGGTCCGGCTTGCCTTTCATGCCCATGGTGTCGATGTCCACTCCGTCCACCACGGTCTGGAACAGCTCCATGATCCCTGCACCCTGCAGCAGCGGCCTGCAGTTGCGGCTGGAGGACGCTACGGCCAGCCTGAAACCGGCGTCACGCAGCGCGTGCGCCCAGCTCAGGGACGCCGCGTCCGGGGCCACACCATCACGCTCAACGCGTTCCAGGAACAACTCGTCCTTGCGGTTTCCCAGGCCGCAGACCGTCTCTTGCTCGGGGCCGTCCTGCGGAGTCCCGTAGGGGACCTGGATTCGGCGGGATGCCAGGAAGCTGCCCACACCCGCGTAGCGTGGCTTCCCGTCCACGTACCGGAGGTAGTCAGCCCCGATATCGAAGGGCTGAAAAGCGGCGCCCTGGCGTTCGGCGAGGTATGCGTCGAACAGCGCCTTCCAAGCGGAAGCGTGGATCACAGACGTGTGGAGCAGGACCCCATCGAGGTCGAAGATCACCGCGTCATAGTCGTGTCTCGAGATGCGAAATGCTTCGCTCACGAAGGCCTCCGGTGTCAGACGTGCAGCTCGTATGATCGGCTCCACTGCAGGCGGCATTGGGACAACACACAGCAAGACAATACTGGCTTGCCGCAGTTGAGCACGGAGTTTCATGATCATGACAGGGCTGGGTGTTGCCCGCCGGCGGCCGACAGGGCTGGCGATCGCGCCGCACCACGTCGGCACGCGCGCGCTCGGGCACCCGGCGGCATTCAGCAGTAGCGGGATCAAGATCGTCGGGTTGTCGCCCGCCAGGAGCATGGGACCGCCGTGAGGTGGTGCTTGCCGACGCGCCGAGCCGGCGGTCCGTACCGGTGGGCGCGCCAGCGGTAGAGGGCGGTGACCGGCACGCCGAGGTACTCCGACACGTCGCGGACAGTCCAGAGCTGCTCCATGATCAACCTCCCTGCCGGACGTCGAGCGCTCGCTCTCGTCGTCAATCCTGCCCGTGAGTAAGTGCGCACCGGCGGCCACCAACGCTGCACACGGCCCGGACCAGCCTGGCGCCGGCCTCCCGTCCAGGCCCCATAGCCCGGCATGGTCGAGTCGCCTCCAGAAGATAATCATCGGAGTAGACTGGGAGTAGAAGACTGATCGACTTTGAGCGCAAGGCGCTGACCTGGGAGTTTGTAGGCCCCCCGGGGCTCGAACCCGGAACCAACGGATTAAAAGTCCGCTGCTCTGCCAGTTGAGCTAGAGGCCCGCTCGCGTGCCCGCCCAGTATGACGGACCGCACGTGGCCCGGAAGGACCGAGCGACCCGAGTGACTCCATCCGCCGTGGCAGGCTGTGGCGGGTGTTCTGGCGAGACCGGCCCGCGCGACGCCGTCCGGCGTGGGTTGCCATCTGCGCCGTTGCACTTCTGTCTGCCTGCGGCGGCACCGAAGAACCGGGCGGTGGGGTGACCTCCGCCGCCCACGACGACAGCGTGGAGTCCACGCCTTCGTCTTCGCCTTCGTCTTCGCCGCCCATCCGGCAGACCACGCTGTCCCTGGAGCAAGCAGCCGCGCGGTGCGTGGCAGACACCCTTGCCGGCATGAGCCGCAACGAGCGAGCCGGGCAGGTGCTGATGATCGGAGTCCCGGCCGCCGCCCCAGCCAGGGGTTTGGATTCGGTCACCGGATATCAGGTCGGCGGGGTCTTCCTACGCGGCCGCAGCTCGATCAGCGTCAGCGCCCTCCGCAAGCAGACCGACCGGCTCCAGGGCGCGGCCACGAACGCCTATGACGTCCCTCTCCACATCGCCGTCGACCAGGAGGGAGGGAAGGTACAGACCCTGTCGGGCTCTGGCTTCCCGCGCCTGCCGGCCGCCCGTACCCAGGGGTCGTGGTCAAGGGCCACCCTCACCGCAACGGCGACGGCGTCGGCCACCGCGCTGCGCAAGGCCGGGGTCACGATGAACCTCGCGCCCGTCGCGGACACCGTCGCCGTCGCCAACCGGTCGACCAACCCGCCGATCGGAGCGGTCGCTCGCGAGTACGGGTCCACGAGCCGCACCGTTGCGGCGGACGTCGCCGTCGTGGTCAAGGCCAGCCAGGCGGCCGGAGTGACCACCGCGGTCAAGCACTTCCCGGGGCTCGGCCGGGTGCGGGTCAACACCGACCGCGCCACCGGGGCCGTCGACGCCGTCACCGCCCCGACCGACTCCACCCTGCGGCCGTTCCGCGCGGCGATGACCGCCGGCACGGGGGCTGTGATGATCTCCTCGGCCCGCTACCCGAAGCTCGACCCCGCGCGCATCGCGACGTTCTCCCCCCGCATCGTCACCGACCTGCTGCGCACCGAGCTCGGCTTCAGCGGCGTCGCCATCTCCGACGACCTCGGTGCGGCCAAGGCAGTCGCCTCCGTGCCGGTGGGGGACCGGGCGGCGCGGTTCATCGGCTCGGGTGGCGACCTGGTGCTCACGGTCGTTCCGGCGCAGGTCGCTTCCATGCGCCGCGCACTGCTGGTGCGCGCGGCAGGGTCACCCGCGTTCGCCCGCCGCCTCGACCAGGCCGCAGCCCGGGTGGTCGCCAGCAAGGTCGACGCAGGCCTGCTCACCTGCTCGGGGTAGCCAGGCCCTCGGCCACTACGCTGAGTGCCCCCCGACCTGGAGGCACCGGCAATGAAAGCCCTCGACCGCAAGCTCGCGGCGATCCTTCGCGGCAGCTACACCCAGGACGACTTCGTGATGGCCGACGCCAAGGATGCCGATATGGCCTTCGGCGTCCAGGCACCGGCCGTCGACCCGGCCGTACGAGGCAGCGCTCGCTTCCGGTCCCGCACCGAGTACCTGGCCGCGATGGCCGACGAGGTGCGGGCCGAGGCAGTCGACATCATGCTCACGTCGGCCTCGAACGGCGAGCGGCTCAGTCTCGACGGAGTGTTCGACGCGAGCGCGGTCACCCTTGCGGTGCGCGCCAACGACACCACCGACATCTGGAACCCGCGCGGCGGCACGTACCCGTCCAAGCCCTCCCGGCCGTTCCGGACGGCGAACCTCGAGCAGGTCCGCGGGTTCTGTTCCCTGGTGCTCTACTCGGTGACCTTCAACAACGACCTCGCCCACGACCTGGCCACGCTCGAGGCGTATGCGGAGTTCCGGATCGCGGCTCATGAGGCCGGCATGCGGCACTTCCTCGAAGTGTTCAACCCCAATGCTCCGGTCGACCTCGAACCGGCCGCTGTCGGCCCCTTCGTCAACGACCACATCGTGCGGATGCTCGCCGGGGTGACCCAGGCCGAGCGTCCGCTGTTCCTGAAGGTGGCCTACAACGGACGGCAGGCCCTCCGCGAGCTGGTCGACCATGACTCCTCCCTCGTGGTCGGCATCCTGGGCGGCTCCGCCGGAACCACCCGGGACACCTTCGAGTTGCTCTCTCAGGCCGAGCAGCACGGCGCTCGTGTCGCGCTGTTCGGTCGCAAGGTGCAGCGCAGCGAGTCCCAGCTCGACCTGCTGGCCTCGATGCGCTCGGTTCTGCGCCGCGAGGTCACACCCGAGCAGGCGGTAGTCGCCTACCACGAAACGCTGCGCAGTAAGGGAATCGAACCGGCGCGGCCGCTCGAGGGGGACCGGCGGATCACCGAACAGATCCTGGCGGTCGACGCCCACCCAGCCGGCGGCTGACGGGCCGGGTGCGATGAACCGCTCGGGAGTGCTGTGCGCCGGCACCGTGGTCGTCGACGTGGCCAAGGTCGTCGACCGGGTTCCGACCCCGGAGCGGTTGGCCGTGATTGACTCCGTGACACCGGGTACCGGCGGCCCGGCACTCAACCTGGCTGTCGACCTAGCCCGGCTGGGAGTCTCGTACCCGCTCGGCATCGTCGGCGTCGTCGGCCAGGACTCCTACGGGGACTTCGTGGTCGCCGAGCTGGAGCGACTCGGTGTCGACACCACCGGTCTGCGTCGCACCGACGCGGCGGCCACCTCGTTCACGGATGCGATGATCCTGCGCGAGACCGGCGCCCGCTCCTTCTACCACCACGTCGGCGCGAACGCCCTGTTCGCCGCGGACGACGTGGATCTCGCCTCCTCGAACGCGCGAATCCTTCACGTGGGCGCCCCGGGGCTGCACTCCGCGATGGACGGAGGAGAGGGCGGCTGGTCGGCCGTGCTCACCGCCGGCAGGGCGGCCGGGTTTCACACCAACCTCGAGCTGGTATCCCTTGAACCGCAACGGGTTCGCGAGGTGGCCCTGCCCTTGCTGCCGCATCTCGACTCCGTCGTCGTGAACGAGCTCGAGGCTGCGTCCGTGGCCGGGGTCGAGATCGAGGCGACCGTCGCAGACGGTGCGACCGACTGGCCGGCCCTCGAACGGCTCGCTGTACGGCTCCTCGACCTGGGTGTGCACCGATTGGTCGCGGTGCACTTCCCGGCCGGGTCCGTCGCGGCCACTGTCGACGGACGGACGTACCGCCAGGGATCGGTCCGCCTACCCGCCGACCAGGTGGCGAACGCTACCGGGGCCGGCGACGCCTTCGCCAGCGGAGTCATGCACGGTGTGCACGAGGGCTGGCCCGTTCAGGACTGCCTCCGCCTAGCCGTCTGTGTGGCCGCCGCATGCCTCACCGGGCGGGCCACCTCGGACGGCGTGCGCCCTCTGGACGGGTGCCTCGCTCTCGGAGCGCGGTATGGGTACCGTTCTATCGGGGACACTGCGTAGCACCTGATGACGGTGTGCAAGCAGACGGGACGGGTTCCTCGGGAGACCGATGTCGCGAATTCGCGACGACGCGAATCCGCGACACCACTTCGCGAAGGTGTCGACCCATCACCGATACGGACCGTGACGAGCCCTGACAGGAGCGCCGGCCCCGTGGTGGCCTGGTCCGCCTCGGGGCACGGGGGGACGGGGCACGGGGCACGGGGGACGGGGCGGTGGTGGACGGGGCGGTGGTGGACGGCACGTGGAGGGACGCTGGGTACCGGACGACTCTGGACGTGACCTCGACGTCGTCACGTCCCCACGACGGCGCGACGGCCGTGCTCGTCGGGCCGCCTGTGGACGACGCGATCGGATCCGCTCGAGCGCAGCTAGCGTCGCGGAATGACCACCGAGATCACCCCGCCGAGGGTCACCCCGTCGACGATCACAACGGCAGCCGACCTGGTCCGAGAGGCGCGCCGACGAAGCGGCATGACGCAGGGGGAGATGGCCGATCGGGCGTGCGTTGCGCGCAGCGTCCTGTCCGAGGTCGAGCGCGGCAGGCGCCAGCCGAACGTGGTCACGCTGCAGCGCCTGGTCGCCGGCGCCGGCTTCGCCGTCGAGCTACGCTTGTTCCGGCCCGATCCGTTCGCTGAACGGCTGGTCGGTCCGATCGGACGCCGTGTGCTGGAGCGCCGTGCCGACATCATCGCGGCGGTGCGCGAGCGCGGTCTGGGCAGGGTCTGGGTCACCGGGGCGGTCGCGACCGGTGATGAGAGCTGGGACACGCGACTTGTTCTGGTGATCGCCGGTGTGGAACGGCTCGAGTTCGGCGAGCAGCTGGCAGTGCGCGGCGCCCTGATGGCCGAGGTGGGGTTGGACATCGCCGTGGACGTCGTTCCGGTCGAGTGCGGCTCGGCGGACGACGTGCTCCTCGACGAGGGATGATGACCTGATGCTGAGGCTCCTGCGCACCTACCTGCCGCCCTACCGGGGCCTGGTGGTCGTCGTGCTGACCCTTCTGCTCTTCCAGGCTGTGGGCAACCTGGCCCTGCCCACCCTCTACGCCGACATCGTCAACCAGGGTGTGCTGACCGGGGACACCGCTCACATCTGGCGAATCGGCGCGGTGATGCTGGCGATCTCGGTGGTTCTCGGCGCCGCCGCCATCCTGACCACCTACCTCAGTGCCCGGGTCGGGATGTCGATCGGCCGTGACCTGCGAGCGGCTCTGTTCGGCGCCGTCCAGCGGTTCTCGCTGCAGGAGATGAACACGCTCGGCACGCCGTCGTTGATCACCCGGACCACGAACGACGTGCAGCAGGTGCAGATGCTGGCGCTGATGGGGCTGAACCTCATGGTGCTCGCGCCGATCACCATCGTCGGCGGTGTGATCATGGCGGTCCAGGAGAACGCCAGGCTGTCGCTGCTGCTGGTCGTGATCATCCCGGTGATGGTGCTGGTGATCGCGGTGACGTTGAGCCGGGCGATCCCGCTGTTCCGGTCGGTCCAGGTCAAGATCGATGTGATCAACCGGGTGCTGCGCGAGAACCTCACCGGCATCAGGGTGATCCGGGCCTTCGTGCGCACCCGCTACGAGCAGGACCGGTTCGCCGCCGCGAACGGCGACCTGACCGGAACACAGCTCTCGGTGGCCCGGCTGCTGGCGATCACCATGCCGGCGCTGATGTTCATCATCAACCTGTCCAGCGTGGGGGTGGTCGGCTACGGCGGCTACCTGATCGACCAGGGGCAGATGCAGATCGGCACGCTCGCCGCCTTCATCAGCTACATGATGCAGATCCTGTTCTCGGTGCTGATGGCGGTGATGGCCATCGCGATGGTGCCCCGGGCCGCCGCCTCGGCCGACCGGATCGTCGAGGTGCTGGACGTCGAGCCGGCGGTCACCGACCCGGTAGTACCAGCCGTCGGGGGCGAGCCCGAGCGGAAGGTGCCGTCGGGCGCCGCCGAGCCGCCGTTGGTCGAGCTGCGCTCGGTCGACTTCCGCTACCCGGGCGCCGAGGAGCCGGTTCTGTGCGACGTCAACCTGGTGGTGCGCGCGGGTGTCACCACAGCGATCGTCGGCAGCACCGGCTCCGGCAAGAGCACGTTGCTCAACCTGATCCCGCGGCTGTACGACGTCAGCGGAGGCGCCGTCCTGCTCGACGGGGTGGACATACGCCAGATGCCGCGTGAAGAGCTGTGGTCCCAGCTCTCCCTGGTGCCGCAGCGGGCCTTCCTGTTCAGCGGCACCGTCGCCGACAACCTCCGGTTCGGCCAAGCCGCGGCTACCGATGACGAGCTGTGGCAGGCATTGGACATCGCCCAGGCCCGTGACGTCGTCGAGGCTCTGTCCGGTGGGCTCGACGCTCAGGTGGAACAGGGAGGGGCCAACTTCTCCGGCGGCCAGCGGCAACGCCTGGCGATCGCCCGTGCCCTGGTTCGACGCCCGAAGCTCTATCTGTTCGACGACAGCTTCAGCGCGCTCGACTACGGCACCGATGCCCGGCTGCGCGCCGCGCTCGCGCGCGAGGTGAGTGGCGCCGCCATGGTCATCGTCGCTCAGCGGGTGAGCACGGTCCTGCACGCCGAGCACATCGTCGTCCTCGAGGGCGGCCGAGTGGTCGGCGCCGGCACGCACGAGGATCTGCTTGCCCGCTGCGAGACCTACCGGGAGATCGTCGAGTCCCAGCTCAGCCCGGGGGAGGAGGCGGCATGAGTGCCACGACGGACCGACCGCCAGCGGCCCCGGGGGGCGCCGGCCGTGGCGGTCTCGGTGGCCCCGGGGGCACCGCGGGCCCCGGGGGAGCTGCGCCGCCTCGCGGTGGTCCGCCGTTCATGCGCGGAGGCCCCCACGGCGCCATCGGCATGCCGGTCGCCAAGCCCAAGGACCCCCGCCGCGCCGTGACGCGGATCCTCGACCTGCTCCGCCCGGACCGAGCGATCGTCGTGCTGGTGGTCCTGCTCGCCATGATCGGTGTGTCCTTCTCCGTCGCCGGCCCCAAGCTGCTCGGCAACGCCACCGATGTCATCTTCACCGGCGTCGTCAGCCGCCAGCTTCCGGCGGGCAGCACCCAGGAGCAAGCGGTGGCGGCGCTGCGGGCCTCCGGCCAGGACCGGCTGGCCGACATGGTCTCGGCGATGAAGCTGGTGCCCGGGACGGGCATCGACCTCGGCGCCCTGTGGCGGGCACTCGCCGTGGTGGTCGTGGTGTACCTGCTCGCCGCCCTGTTCGGATGGCTGCAGGCCTACCTGATGGCCGGGGTGACCCAGCGTGCCGTCTACGCACTACGCGAGCAGGTCGACCTCAAGATAGGCCGGCTGCCGCTGCGGTACTTCGACAGCCACCCCCGCGGTGACCTGCTCAGCCGCGTGACCAATGACATCGACAACGTCAACACCAGCCTGCAGCAGGCCCTGACCCAGGCGATCACCTCGCTGGCCACCGTGGTCGGGATCCTCGCTGTCATGCTCTGGATCTCGCCCCTGCTGGCACTGGTCGCTGTGGTCACCGTGCCGGCGTCGGTGGTGGTGACCGTCTTCGTGGCCCGTCGCTCCCGCCCGCAGTTCACCGAGCAGTGGCGATGGACCGGCACCCTGAACGGTCACGTCGAGGAGATGTTCTCGGGCCACGACCTGGTCTCGGTGTACGGGCGGCGCGAGCAGGCCCAGGCCACGTTCGACGAGGCCAACGAGAAGGTATACGACGCCAGCGTCAAGGCGCAGTTCATCAGCGGTGTGATCATGCCGGCGACCACAGTGATCGGGAACTTCGGCTACGTGGCGATAGCGGTGATCGGCGCGCTGCGGATCTCCTCCGGTCAGATGTCCCTCGGCTCGGTGCAGGCGTTCATCCAGTACTCGCGCCAGTTCACCATGCCGATCAGCCAGCTCGCCGGGCTGGCCAACCTCGTGCAGTCCGGAATCGCCTCGGCGGAGAGGGTTTTCGAGCTCCTCGACGAACCGGAGGAGGAGCCGGACCCACAGTCCGCAGCCCACGTGGAGCCGGCCACCGGACCGGCTTCGTCGAGCGTCGGGCGCTCGGCCCGGGCCCGAGGGCACGTCGAGTTCGACCGGATCAGCTTCGGTTACTCCCCGGACGCCCCGCTGATCGAGGACTTGTCCCTGGAGGCCCTCCCCGGGCAGACCGTGGCCATCGTCGGACCGACCGGCGCCGGCAAGACCACCCTGGTCAACTTGCTGATGCGCTTCTATGAGCTGGACGGCGGGACGATCCGGCTGGACGGCGTCGACACCGCGACGATGGCCCGCGAGGACCTACGCCGCAACATCGGCATGGTGCTGCAGGACACCTGGTTGTTCGGCGGCACCATCGCCGACAACATCCGCTACGGCGACACCACCGGCGCCGCGGGCGAGGAGCAGCTATTGACCGCCGCGCGAGCGGCCCACGTCGACCACGTGGTGCGCACCATGCCCGACGGCTACGACACCGTGCTGGACGACGAGGCCTCCAACCTGTCCAGCGGCGAGAAGCAGCTGCTCACCATCGCCCGCGCCTTCCTGGCCGACCCGTCGATCCTCGTGCTCGACGAGGCGACGAGCTCGGTCGACACCCGCACCGAGGTGCTGGTGCAAGAGGCGATGAGCCGGCTGCGCGCCGGGCGGACCAGCTTCGTCATCGCTCACCGTCTCTCCACGATCCGGGGCGCCGACGTGATCCTGGTGATGGACAACGGGCGGGTCGTCGAGCGCGGCAGTCACGACGACCTGCTCGCCGCCCGCGGCGTCTACCACGACCTATATGTCAGCCAGTTCACTGCACCGGTCTCGGAGGAGGGCATTCCGGTCAGGTAGTGGTCCGTCCGGGAGGTTCCGGAGGTTGCGGAGGTTCCGGGCGTCGACCATCCCCCGATCTGCGGACCACTTATCACGACAAACGGCACCGAACAGAGAGATTCTGTCCCCTGACGGCGAACGACCAGGTGATTCGCCGCACGGGTACCCCACCGGGTGGCCTAGCGTATGGCAGGTCCGTGTGGCATTCTCGCCGCGACCCAGCCGCACAGAGGGGGGTGGAGATGTCCGGCGGCCGTTCGACGACAGACCCCTTCGCCGCGTATCCGCCGGGTTCCGGCGCTCACCGCCACCCGGCTCCGGCTGCCCAGGGAGTTCCCACGCCCACGGCGCCGGCAGACGACGCCTCGCTGGTCGACGACGTGCTCGACCTCGCCGGCTTCGAGCGCCGAGACAGTGCTCGCGCACACTTCTCGCCGCCGTTATCGCCGCCACCACCGCCGTCACCGGCTGCGCCGACCGACCCGACGCTGATGCGTCACCCGGTGGTCGAGGACGACCCTCGTGGCCGGCTGGTGATGTTGGACTTGTCGGGCTCCGCGCCGGGCCCGGTGCACCCACCCGACCACGCCCAGGTCCGGGTGCTCGGCGGCGAGCCGCCCCCTCGTACTCGGCGGGGTGGGCCGCGCCGTCCGGATACCAGGGACCGGTTGGCCCCAACCGTCGATCAGGCCCGCGCGCCGCTCTGATCGCCGCCTGCGTCGCGGCCACCATCGGCGTCGTCGCCGCCGTCGTGATCAGCACGGTGAACGCTCCCGGTGCCGCCCGGGTCGAGTTCGGCACCGACGAGCCGACAGCCACCCAGCCGTCGGTGGCCGAGAACGGCCCGACCACTCCGAACGCTGCCGCGCAGGCCGTCGCCTCCCCCTCGGGATCGCCCGCCGCGCAGCGCACCGTCAACCTGGCGCCGCCTCGGCGGCCGGGTTCCACCAGTGTGCCTCCCCGGGTCATCGCGACCACCGCGCCGAAGAAGGCGAGCACCACCACCAAGGCGACCCCGAGCCCCACGAAGGCGAGCCCGAAGCCGACCACCGCCTCGCCGACCAAGACCGTGACGCCGACGCCCAAACCGACGCCCAAACCGACGCCCAAACCGACTACCCCGGCCCCGACCACGCCGACCAAGACCACGGATCCGGCCCCCACGCAGACCAAGACCACAGGCCCGACACCAGTCCCCCCCGTGACCCAGCCGGTCCAGACCCCCGCCGGGTCCGCGGCCGCCGGGTAGCAGGGCCGTTCAGCGGGCAGAGCCGGTCGCGGCCCGGCGCAGGCGGTCCTGGATCGCCTCGACCAACCCGTGATGACCCGCGTCGTCCGGTGGCAGCACCATCACCCGATCCAGACCGAACGCGTCGGCGTCGCGCAGGCCGGCGTAGAGCGCCCGGGCGAACTCCGGTGCGTCGCGCGGTTGCGACAGCCGGACCACGCCCGCAGGGGTCGGCACCCGGGCCTCGGCGAGCAGGCCCGTGCCGCCGCCGGTGAACCTGGCCGGCAGCAGCGCCACGTCGTCCGGCGTCTCGGCGAGCAGGACCTCAGCCCGAGGCGCGTAGTGCGCGGCCAGAGAACCGGGAGCACGCTTCGGTCGATGGCCGGCTGCGCTGGGCCGGATCCGTCCGACCTCCTCGATGCGGTCGGCGCCCACCGACCCGGGCCGCAGCACCACCGGGGCGTGGCCGGTGCAGTCCACGATCGTCGACTCGATGCCCACCTCGGCGCTCCCCCCGTCCAGCACGCAGTCCAGACCGGGTATCAGCCGGTCGCCGAGCTCGCTCAGCACGTCGAGCGCCTGGGTCGGGCTGACCCGGCCGAACCGGTTGGCGGACGGCGCGGCGAGGCCTGGGTGCCTGCGTCCGGTGAGCTCGGCGAAGGAGACCATCACGCGCTCGGCCAGCGGGTGCGCCGGGGCACGTAGGCCCACGCTCGCCAGCCCGCCGCTCACCCACCTGCCGGCCCGGGCTCCGCGCTGCAGGACCAGGGTGAGCGGGCCCGGCCACAGCCGGTCGGCGAGCCGTCGGGCATAGTCGGGGACATCGCTCGCCCATCCGGCAGCGGGGTCCAGCGCCGACGGGCCGAGCACGTGGACGATCACCGGATGGTCTGCCGGGCGCCCCTTCATCGCGTAGATGCGGGCGACCGCGCGAGGGTTCTCGGCGTCGGCCGCCAACCCGTAGACGGTCTCGGTCGGCAGTCCCACCACACCGCCGTCGGTCAGGCACTGCACCGCGGTCGTCGGGTCGGTCGTCAGCAGGGTGGTGCCGACCGGAAGAGCCACCGGCACAGTCTGTCACTCGCGCTCGGCAGGAATCTCGCCGGTCAAACCGGCTCCATTCCGGACGTTACGGTGAGTCACATGATGCTCGCTCTGAGATAGGGTTTCGCACGCCACGGCGCCGATCACTTGGAGGTCTGGATGCTCCCGGCGCCCGTCATGGCACGGACCCTGATCGTCGGCCTGGCCGCGGCGACCTGTTCGCTGCTCGCCCCGACGCTCGCTCGGGCCGAGCCGGCGCCGCGCACACTCTCCGACAGGCCCGCGTCGGTGGGCTCGGTCGGCGCCGCCGGCTCTGCCACGGTTCCTGTTCTGACATGGCAGGACTGCGGTGAGCCGTACCGGTGTGCATCGGCACCCGTCCCGCTGGACTGGTCCCGGCCGCGCGGCACGACCATCTCGCTGGCGCTGGTCAAGCTGCCGGCCACCCGACCCGGTGCGCGGATCGGCACCATCTTCGTCAACCCCGGCGGTCCGGGGGGGTCCGGGGTGGACATGGTCCGTTCCGGCGCGGACCTGTTGCCGGCCGCGGTCCGCGCCCGGTTCGACATCGTCGGGTTCGACCCGCGCTTCGTCGGGAGCAGCCGCCCGGCGGCCAGCTGCATGAACGACGAGACGTTCTACAGCACGCTGTTCACCCAGCCTCCCTTCCCGGTGACCTCGGCCGAGGAGGCCGCGTACACCACGGTCCAGGCCGGCTACGCCGAACGGTGCGCGTCGCGTTCGCAGCTGGGCTTCTCCTCGACGGCGTCGGTGGCTCGCGACCTCGACCTCCTACGTCGCGCCGTCGGTGACCAGGCGCTGACCTTCGTCGGGTACTCGTACGGCACGTTCATCGGGCAGGTCTACGGCCAGCTGTTCCCGGGCACGGTCCGGGCGATGGTGCTGGACGGCGTGCTCGACGGCCGGGCCTGGATCTCCGGCGCCGGCCAGGAGTGGCAGACCACGCCGTTCAGCATCCGGGTCGGCAGCGCCGAGGCCTCCTCGGAGGCGCTCGCAGAGTTCTTCCGGCTCTGTGGGCTGGCCGGCACCAGCCGGTGCGCTCTCAACGCCCAGGGAAACCCGGCGGCCACCTTCGAGGCCATTGCGCAGGACCTGGCGGCCGAGCCGGTCCCGCTCGACGAGAACGTAGTCCTCGACTACCCGACCCTGGTCACCGCCATGTCGTCGGTGCTCTACTCACCCGGATACTGGGCCGCCTTCGCCGCGGAGCTGCAGTCGCTCTACCTGGAGCTGGGCGACCGGCCCGCCGGGGCTGTCGCGTCGCCGTCCGTCACGGCGGGACGCGTCGCAGCCTCTCACGCCGGGCGTGCCTCGGTGGCGCCGCGACTGGCGGCCGTCGCCCGCCGGGTGCTGGAGCGCACCGACCAGACAGGGGACCGGCCGGTGATGCCCACGCTGGCGACGCCCGGGGTTCTGCCCGCCGAGGTGCACATCGTGAAGCCGCTGCCGAGCCGACCGGAGCCGGTGCCGTCCTGGACGCCGGCGGACAACCCGACGGCCGCGTTCGCCGCGGTCACCTGCGCCGACACGCTGAATCCCTCCGACGAGAGCGCCTGGGCGGACGCCGCCCGCACCGCCGACGCTGCCAGCCCGTACTTCGGTCGCGCATGGACCTGGTCAAGCGTGCTGTGCGCCACCTGGCCGCTGCGCGACCCGAACGCCTACCGCGGACCGATCGGGGCGAAGCTGTCGGCCCCGCTGCTGGTGATCGGCAACCGATACGACCCGGCCACCCCGTACCGGGCGGCGGTCCTCACCGCGCAACGGTACTCGGGCTCTCGGCTGCTCACCGTGCAGGGCTACGGGCATACGAGCTCGGCGATGCCGAGCGCATGTGTCGCCGCGGCGCTCTCGCGCTATCTCGTCGAGCTCCGGCTGCCACCCGGCTCGGCGACCTGCGCTCAGGACGAGGCTCCGTTCTCGCCGTGAGCCTGGCCGGCGGCGCTCGGGGGTGACTCGGGCAGGCGATCCGCGCGGGGGATGTGAGAATGGGGGCGATGACCAGTTCGACGACTGACGCGCCAGCCACAAAGAGAGAGGGCCTTCTGGGCCTGAACGCCCCCAAGGTGCTCGGCGGTTCCCTCGCCGCGATGACGACTGCCGTGCTCGCCTCCCGGCTCGGGGTCAACGGGACGGTGGTGGGCGCGGCCTTCGGGTCGACGGTCAGCGCCGTCGCAGGAGCGGTCTACACGCACTCGATCGGCCGGGCACGGGATCAGGTGGTCGTCGTCACCAAGGAACGGCTGGCCACGAAGAAGGTCAGCCCGGGCGGGGACGTCGAGGAGACCGACGCCGAGGTGACCACTGTCGCACCGACAGACATGTCGACCAGTGAACAGATCGAGGCACCGGATGCCGCTGCGCCGCCACCCGACGAACCGCCGCGCTGGCGCGGGTGGCGGCCCTGGGCGCTCGCTGCCGTGGTGCTGTTCGTCGTCGTGATGCTGACGATCACCCTGATCGAGTCGTTCCTCGGTCGCCCGATCTCCGGCGGCTCCGAGCAAGGCACCACGATCTCGCAGGTGTGGGGGAACGAGTCGTCCGGATCGTCGCGGACGCCCTCGGTCGAGGAGAGCTCGGTGCCGGACGGTGAATCCAGCCCGAGCCCCGGCGGCGAGGTGTCCCCGTCGCCGGTCGAGGCGAGTCCCGGTGACACCGGTACCTCCGAACCCAGCCCCGCCACCGAGCCCGTCCCCACCACGGAGCCGGTGCCGGCGGACGGCGGAGTCGCGCCGTCCGGGGGGTGAGGGTGGCGTCCCTGGCGGGCCGCCGCCGACTCACCCTGGTCGCGGCTGTGGTGGTTCTCGCCCTTGTCGCCGCGGCGGTCGTCGTGGCTGTGCTGGCCGGCCGCGACGCCGGTGTCCGCACGGAGAACCTGACCGTCGACGGGGTGCCCGAACCCGGCCTCGGGCCGGTCCGGCTCCAGGCCCGGCTCTACCACGTCGGCGATGCCTCGGGCGGTCCCGATGGGCGGCAGAGCCCGGCCGTGCTGCTCGCGCACGGCTACGGCGGCAGCCTCGACAGCATGGACGGCGAGGCGCGTCGCCTCGCCCAGGCCGGGTACGTCGTCCTCACCTGGACGGCGCGCGGCTTCGGCGCCAGCGGCGGTCTGGTGCACCTCAACGCGCCGGAGTACGAGGTGGCCGACGCCCGGCTACTCCTGGACGTGCTCGCCGACCGTCCTGAGGTGCTGCTCGACGCGCCTGGCGACCCACGGGTCGGGGTGGCCGGTCCCTCGTACGGAGGGGCGCTGGCGCTGTCGCTGGCCGGCACCGACCCCCGGGTCGACGCGATCGTCCCGCAGATCACCTGGAACGACCTGCGGCGCGCGCTGTTCCCCCAGGCTGTCCTACCCGGGACCGACCGGCCGCCGCGCACCCCGGCGACGGTTCCCGTGGTGCCTACCCCCGATGCGGGTGTGTTCAAGAAGGCGTGGGCCGCAGCGTTCTTCGGGCCGGGCGCGGCGGCTCCGGCTCGCGGTCAGGGCAGTCCCGCTGATCCGGCCGGCGGCCTGGTGGCCGACCAGGTCGGCGACGCGGATGGGGCCGCGCTGCCCGCGCCGGCACTCGGCGCCTGCGGCCGGGTGGCCGCCACCCTGTGCGCCGCCTATCAACAGGTGGCGGAGACCGGTCGCGCCGACGCGACGATGCTCGACCTGCTGGCCGTGTCCAGCCCGGCCTCGGTGGTCTCCCGGATCACGGCGCCGACCCTGCTGATCCAGGGTCAGAACGACTCGCTCTTCCCGCTTGCCGAGGCTGATGCCACGGCGTCCGCGCTGGCCGACGCCGGGACGGAGGTCTCGGTGGTCTGGTCGGTCGGCGGGCACGACGGCGGTCCGGACGAGACCGAGCGATGGCGCACGCTGACCCTGGACTGGTTCGACCGTCACCTGCGCGGTTCCGGCACGAGCGTGTCCGGGCCCGACCGGGTCCGGTTCCAGGTCACGGTGCCCGCGACCGCGATCTCCACCGACGACAGCGACCCGGCACCGACGATTCGCGGCGCGGACACCGAGCCCGGGATCAACACCGCGAACTCCGTTGCGCTGCAACAGATCACGGTGCGTGGCCGGGAACAGTCGATCATCACTCCGGCGGGTGGCTGGCCGGCGGCGGTGACCACGCTGCCCGGGCTGCGTTCGGGGCGCACCGACGTCGACGCCTCGGTCGGCTCGCTCGCGACCCCGCCGGGGCAGGTGGCGGTCTTCGACTCGGCGCCACTGGGCCAGAGCCTGTCGCTGGCCGGCTCGAGCAGTGTGCGGCTGCGGGTGAAGGCGGACGGTGGTGAGGCCACGCTGTTCGTCTCGTTGCAGGATGTGGCCGCCGACGGCCGCGCAGTGCTGCCCTCGGGGCTGGTCAGCCCGGTGCGGCTGACCGGTATCCCGGCGACCGGCACCGAGGTGGACGTCGCCCTGCCCGCAGTGGTGCGGGATGTTCCCTCGGGGCACCGGCTGCGGGTTGTGGTCGCGGCCAGCGACCAGGCCTACGCGCTGCCCGCGCAGTCTCTGCGCTACCGCGTCTCGCTGGTCGGCGCGCAGGATCAGGGTGCGGTCGACGTCCCGACCCCAGCCCTGCGGGTGCTCGACGCCGGCGGGCTGCAGCGGTACCTGCCGTGGGCGCTCGCCTTGCTCGCCGCGACGGCGGCGGTGGTCGGCTTCGGGTTGTGGCGTACCCGCAGGCGGCAGGAGCGGCCCGGCGGGGACGGCGTCGCGCCGTCCGAACCCGCTGCCCCGTTGGAGGTCAGGGGCGTGGCCAAGGTGTACCGCAACGGGTTCCGCGCGGTCCGCGACGTGTCGATGCGGGTCGAACCGGGGTGGGTGCTCGGCCTGCTCGGACCGAACGGAGCCGGCAAGACCACGCTGCTGCGCATGGTGCTCGGGCTGATCCGACCGACCGCCGGGCGAATCACACTGTTCGGCCATGAGGTACTCCCGGGGGCGCCGGTCCTCTCCCGGGTCGGTTCGTTCGTCGAGGGTCCGGGGTTCCTGCCCCACGCCACCGGGTGGCAGAACCTGGAGCTCTACTGGGCCTCGACGGGTCGCCCGAAGACCGATGCCCACCTCGAGGAGGCGCTGGAAGTGGCCGGGCTCGGCGAGGACGTGCACCGGACCGTGCGCACCTACAGCCACGGCATGCGGCAGCGCCTCGCGATCGCGCAGGCAATGCTCGGCCTGCCCGACCTGCTGGTGCTCGACGAACCGACCAACGGGCTCGACCCGCCGCAGATCCGGGAGATGCGCGAGGTGCTGGGCCGCTACGCGGCCACCGGTCGTACCGTGGTGGTGTCGAGCCACTTGCTCTCGGAGGTGGAGCAGACCTGCAGCCATGTGGTCGTGATGCACCACGGTGATGTCGTGGCCACCGGCGCGGTCGCTGAGCTGGTCGGCGCTGCGACCGGGCTGCTGGTCGACGTCGACGATGCGGTGCGAGCCGCCGCGGTCGCGTCCAGGGTCTCCGGAGCCCGAAGCATCGAGATCGTCAACGGCGCAATGACTCTCGAGCTGGTCGGAACGCCGCGCTCGGAGCTCGTGCGGGCCCTGGTCGAGGCGGGGCTGGCCGTCGACCGGGTGACGCCGCGGCGCGGGTTGGAGCAGGCGTTCCTGGCCCTGGTCGGTGAGAGCGATGGGTGACAGCGATGCCTGAACGCGGCCATCACCGGGGCCTGGAGGCCGCAGGGGCGCCGGCCACGGCGGTCAGGGCGGACGGAGCGACGTCCCGATACCGGGCCGGATCGACCCTGCCGCTGTCGGTCGAGCTGCGCCGGCAGCTGACCCGGCGGCGGACCCGGGCCACGATCGGATTCCTCGTCGTTCTGCCGTTCCTGCTCGTCGGGGCGTTCCTGCTCGGTGACGACGACCGAGGCGGGGCACCCGGACTGGTCGAGCTCGCGACGGTCGGCGCGGCCAACTTCACCTTGTTCGTGCTGTTCGCGGCCACGGGGTTTCTTCTCGTCGTGGTGTTCGCGCTGTTCGCCGGAGACACCGTGGCCAGCGAGGCGAGCTGGTCGAGCCTGCGCTACCTTCTCGCGGCGCCGGTGCCCCGGGGACACTTGCTCGGTCGCAAACTCCTTGTCGCGCTCGCCTTCTCACTGTTCTGCCTGGTGCTGTTGCCGGCGACCTCGTTCCTGGCCGGTGGCGTGGCGTTCGGCTGGTCGCCGCTGCAGACTCCGCTCGGGACGACGGTCGGCACCTCGCTGATGCTGCAGCGGCTCGGCATCGCGCTCGTGTTCTTGGCACTGACCCTGGTGTTCGTCTCGTCCCTGGCGTTCTGCCTCGGGGTGTTCACCGACGCGCCGCTCGGCGCAGTAGGCGGCGCCGTCCTGCTGGTGATCGTCTCGAACATCCTCGACGCGGTGACAGCGCTGGGGGACTGGCGGCGGGCGCTACCGACGCACTACTCCTACGCGTGGCTCGATGTGCTCTCGCCCGAGATCTCGTGGGACCGGATGGCTCAAGGCGTGCTCTGGTCGCTCACCTACACCCTGGTGCTGCTGGCCGTCGCCTGGTGGCAGTTCCAGCGCAAGGACATCACCAGCTGACTCGGCAGCAGTCGGGGTGACGGCGACCAGGCCGAGGTCCACACGCGACGCTATCGGGCAGGCACCGCGAGGGCGGCAACGGAGTCCGCGATCCGCGTGCCGCCGTCCGGGGTCGTCCACTCGAGCCGGAAAGCGCCACGCGCGGTGTCGGCCTCGAGCAATACGTGCCCTGGTTCGGCGTCCCAGCGCATCCACAGCCCGCCGGGTCCCTGCCCGGGGCCGCAGGAGAAGGTCCCGGCGAACGCCGAGTGGTCGTTGCGCAGCCTGATCACCGCGCACAGGGCGGCGACGACCGGACGCCGCAGCGCCACCTCGATCTCTTCCAGGGTGTAGTAATGCCGGTTGACATCACGCCCGACGTTGGTCCGGGCGAGCAGGTCCATGTCGTTGGTCCCCGCGAGCAGGCCCACGTAGTAGACCTGCGGGATGCCAGGGGCGAGGAGCTGCACCATCCGGGCCAGTAGGTAGCGCGCGTCGTCCCGGCCCAGTGCGTCGTAGAACGTGCAGTTCACCTGGTAGAGGTCGAGATTGCTGGCGGCGCCGCCGGTCGCGTATCGGCTGGTCTGCCCGCTCGCCGCGTGGATCGCCTCCACCAGGGCGTCGATCTCGGACGGCGTGAGCAGCCCGGGCCGGTCCGGCGAGGTGGCGTCGGCCCCCACGTCGATCACGCCGATCCCGTCGTGGGTGTCGAGGACGGTGACGCAGTTGCCGGGCCGGACGGCGAGCCAGCGCAACAGCGGTCCCGCGTCCCCCGCGTGCAGCGCGTGCAGGACCAGCGGGGGGAGGCCGAAGTCGTAGACCCGGTCGACCTGACGCGCGATCTCGATCTGGCGCTCGTAGTAGGAGTGCACCTCGACGAGGACCTCCATCCCGAGGGTGCGGATCTGCTGCGACAGCTCCTCGATGAAGGTGAACGTCTCCGGCGTCATGAAGGACGACGTCCCCGGGGTCTTCACGGCGTACCCGACCGCGTCGACCCGCACCATGCGCACCCCGTTCTTCGCGAGCAGGCCGATCACCTCGGCGAGGTAGGCCTGGGTGCGGGGGTGGCGCACGTCCAGGTCGATCTGCTGGCTGGTGAACGTCGTCCAGACCATCCGCTTGTGGCCGCCGAGCCGGATCGTGGTGAACGGCAGGCCGGGACGGGGCCGGTAGATCGACAGCAGCTCGGACTCGGTCGCACCGCCGGGGAACACGCTGGAGAAGGTGAGGAACATGCCGGCGTGGGGCGAGGCGTCGCCGCGTGCGACCACGTCGGCGAACCAGGGGCTGTCCGCGGAGACGTGGTTGACGATCAAGTCGACCACGGTGTCGGTCACCCGGCCGAGCTCGGCCACGTCGTCCCAGGTACCGAGCCGAGGGTCGACCTTACGATGGTCGGCCGGGTCGAACCCCGCGTCGGCACCGTCGTAGGGCCGGAAGAACGGGAGCACGTGGACGCCGCCGAACAGGCCGGCCAGCGGGCCGTGGCCGAGCAGGTTCCTCAGGCCGGCCATCGAGGAGGCCAGCCGGTCGACGTAGGTGATGAGCTGCACCTTGTTCTCCACGGCCCGTTCCTCCCACGACGCTGCAACCGCTTGCAGTCTGAGGGGCATCCTGCCACGCCCGGTTCCGTCGGCCTACCCCTTCACCGGAGTTCGGTTCGCGGTGGTCACGTCCAACGCCGACTGAACCCGGGTCGTCCGCCGGGCAGCGTCGCAGAATCCTGAATGCGCGACAGGAGCTCTTCGCCAGGCCCAGTCGGTTGGCTCGGCGCGGAGAGCCGGCACGGCGTCGCGGACGGCGAGTAGGTTGCCGCCATGCGCAAGGTTGTGATCATGGGTGCTGGTGGGCGTGACTTCCACGACTTCAACATGGTGTACCGCCAGGACGCGTCGGTCCGCGTGGTGGCGTTCACGGCGGCGCAGATCCCCGGCATCGACGACCGGACGTATCCGGCGTCGCTGGCCGGACCGCTCTACCCGGACGGCATCCCGATCGTGGCCGAGGACCGGATGCCCGACGTCGTCGCCCGCGAGCGGGTCGACGAGGTGGTGCTGGCCTACTCCGACCTGGCCCACGTCGACGTGATGCACAAGGCTTCGGCGGTGATGAGCGCAGGGGCGGACTTCCGGTTGATCGGGCCGCGGGCCTCGCAGCTGAGCAGCACCAAGCCGGTGGTGGCCGTCTGCGCCGTGCGCACCGGGTGCGGCAAGAGCCAGACCAGCAGGCGGGTCGGGCAGGTGCTGGTCGGCGCCGGGCTGCGGGTGGCGCTGGTCCGGCACCCGATGCCCTACGGCGACCTGGAACGGATGCGGGTCCAGCGGTTCGCCACCCTGGCCGACATCGACGCCTCCGCGCCGACCGTGGAGGAGCGTGAGGAGTACGAGGCCCCGGTGCGACTCGGCATGGTCATGTACGCCGGGGTCGACTACGCCGAGATCCTTCAGCAGGCCCAGGACGAGGCGGATGTCGTGATCTGGGACGGCGGGAACAACGACTTCCCGTTCTACGCGCCGGACGTGTTGATCACCGTGGTCGACCCGCTCCGGCCCGGTCACGAGATCGCCTACCACCCGGGTGAGGTCAATCTGCGGATGGCGGACATCGTCGTGGTGAACAAGATCGACAGCGCGCCGGCCGAGGCGGTCGACCAGGTGCTCGATACGGTCCGGCGCGTCAACCCCGACGCCGTCGTCGTCCGTGCTGCCTCGCCGGTCACGCTCGAACCCGGCCCCTCGCTGGCGGGGCGTCGGGTCCTCGTGATCGAGGACGGCCCGACGATCACGCATGGCGGGATGCCCTACGGGGCGGGCACCGTGGCAGCGCGTGCCGCGGGCGCGAGCGACCTGGTCGATCCGCGGCCGTTCGCGGTGGGCTCGATCGCGGACACGTTCGCGACGTACCCGGCGATCGGCGCCGTCCTGCCCGCCATGGGCTACGGCCGGGCGCAGCTCGACGACCTCGAGGCGACCGTCCGGGCCAGTGCATGCGACGCTGTGGTGGTGGGCACACCGTTCGACCTGGGCCGGATCGTCAACCTCGGCACGTCTGTGCGCCGCGCGACCTACGAGCTACGCGAGCTGGACAGCCCGACCCTCGTGGACGCGCTGGCCGGCCACATCGCGACCTGGCGAGGCCGGCTCACCCAGCCCGTGTCGACGTAGTACGGAGGTGCAATGAGAACGATCGGCAACCTGCTCTGGCTTGTTCTCGCCGGCTTCTGGATGGCGGTCAGCTACGCCTTTGCCGGCGTGGTGTTCTGCGTCCTGATCATCACCATCCCGTTCGGCATCGCCGCATTCCGCATGGCCTGGTATGCCCTGTGGCCCTTCGGTCGGACCATCGTGCGTAGGCCGACCGCCGGAGCCGGATCGGCGATCGGCAACGTCCTGTGGTTCATCCTCGCCGGGGTATGGCTGGCGATCCTGCACGTGATCACCGGCCTGCTGCTCTGCCTGACCGTCATCGGGATTCCGCTCGGAGTCGCCTCGTTCAAGATGGCCGAGATCGCGCTCTTCCCGCTGGGCAAGCAGATCGTGCCGATCGAGACGACCCCTGAGGCCGGACTCGTGGTGAGCCCCCTACGCTGACCCGGCCCGAGTCACTGCCGTCCCGACCGTGCGTCGAGAACCTGGCGCAGCAGGTCCATGCTGTCGCTGATCACGCCGACCGTGCCGGACTCGGACAGCGCCGTCACGTCGGCCAGCGCATCCGGGTCGTTCACCGGCCAGGTCAGCACCGCCTCCACGTGCTGATGCAGGGTCGCGACGACGCCGGGAGTCAGCAGCGAGCGGTGCACGCTGACGCCGTGACGGGGCGGCCCGGACTCAAGCTGGGGCACCAGGGCACTCAACTCGGCGCGGTTGCGCGCCGACAACACGGTCCGCACCCACGGGACGGCCTCGAACGGCCGCAGGCTGGGCCAGTAGCGGGAGCAGACGATCACCTCGCGGTCCGGCGCATGCGTGTGCAGCAGCCGGGCAACGTGCCCGCCCACCGCAGCCCGCCGTCCCTTGAGATCCAGCATGAACACCGAACGGGCCTGAGCCGCCGCGAGCACCTCGTGCAGCATGAGCCGAGGCGCCGACGCCGGCTGCAGCTCCCAGCGGTCCCACAGCCAGGGCAGCGGTCCCATCGTCTTGTGGTGGCGGACCTCGAGCCGGCCACGGTGGGCGTGCACGTCGGCCTCGATCACGTCGACGCCCACGGCGGCCGCCTCGAGCGTGGCCAGCGGGGAGTTGCCGGCCCGGTGGGCCACCGCCAGAAGGGTCATGGCGAGGCGCCGGCAGTGTCGAGCCGCCGAGCAGGGAAGGCGGACGTCTCGCCGTCCGGTCGGGTGGCCCCTCGGCGTGTGCGCCGCCGCTCCAGCGCTGCCGCTGCGGCATACCCGGCCATCGCCAGCGCGAGCCCGGCCACGACGTCCAGCACGTAGTGGTTCCCGGTGAGGACCACAGCGCACGCCATCGCCAGAGGGAGCAGGCGGCCCGCCCAGCGCAGCCAGACGTGGGTCGTTGCAGCGGCGATCGCCAGCCCGACCAGGAGGTCCCACCCGGCGTGCAGGCTGGGCATGGCGGCGTACTGGTTCACGAAGGCCGGCGGCTGCAGGATCCGGTAGGCCTGGGAGTTCTCCGTCACCGTGTCCACCACTCCCATGTCGATCAGCCGCGGTGGGGCGACCGGGAACGTGACGAAGATCACAAGTCCGACCATGCCGGAGATCAGCATGGCGTCGCGGAGCTGGCGGAACACCGCACGATGCTGCAGCGCGAGCCAGATCATGGTGACCGCGATCACCGGCCAGTGGCCGTAGATGTACACCCAGTTCGCCGGCACGATCACGGGCTCCGCCCAGTCCATGACCAGCTGCTGGGCGCCGACCTCGACATCCAGCCCCATCCGCTGTTCGGCGTCCAGAACCAGGCGCGCGTTCTCCGTCGCGACCTGGGGTGAGCCCTCGGTGAACCCGCGGACGCCGAAGTAGACCACGACGCCGGCTGCCACCAGGCAGAACTGACCGGCAATCCACGTCAGCATCCCGCTGCGCGGCCATCCGGTCCGTCGAACGTCAAGCATGGGGAATCACTTCCACCATGGATTCTGCCCGGTTCCCGCCTCAAACAGGACTGACCTACGGCACCGGCACGCTGCCGGGCCGCCGGGGTCGCGCTGGAGCAGGAGCGGCTCAGGCGAGGGCGGTGACGCGGGCCATCCGGTGCGGCAGCAGCCGGGCCGCCAGCAGGCACCCTCCGCCGAGCACGAGCGCAGGTGCCCAGGCGAGCAGCGCCTTGAGCAACACCGCGCCCACGGCCGCAACCCACGGAACGCCGAACGCCACCAGGGCGAGGACCAGTGCCCCGTCGCGGGGGCTGGCGCCGTTCGGGCCCGGGAGAGCCCCAGCGAGCTGGCTGGCACCGAAGGCCCCGGCGATCGCCATCGGCGAGGGGGCGTGCCCCGCCGCCTGCAGAGTCCCGAACAGCAGCGCCACGATCGAGGCCTGGTACCCGAGCGAGAGCAGCAGCCCCTTGGCCAGCCGAGCCGGCGACGGCCACTCCCGGCGGGGGATCCACTCCGGCCGCACCCGGCGGACGACGAGTACCGACACCCCGAGGACGGCCGCGAGGGCGAGCACCACGAGCAGCTGTCGGACCGGGAGGGCCGCCCCGGCCAGCCCGACGAAGGCGGCCAGTCCGACCGCGCCCACCAGACGGTCCAGGCCCACCTCGGCGGCCGCCGATCCCCGGGCCATCCCAACCCCGTGCAGGCGCTTGACCCGCCACACGTCGGCGCCGACGTGCCCCGGCGTGAGCAGGCCGATCAGCTCGGACTCGGCGTAGGAAGCCAGGTGCCAGCGGCGGGTCCTACCGCTGTTGGAGAGCGCGTGCCAGCGCAGCGGGCACAGCACGTACTTCCCGATCGTCCAGGGGACCAGGCCGACCAGGGCGGGCCACAGCTCCAGGTGGGGCAGTCTCGGGAGGGTGACCAGCGGAACGGCGGCTGCGACGACCACCGAGAGCACTGTGAACCATCGGGACGCCACGAGCCTGCGCCAGAACTGCATACAACCTCATCAGGTCGGCGGTGGCTGAGGCCGCCCGCCACGACAACACGCGGAGCAGGGGCCCGTGAAGGACCCCTGCACCACCATGATGCCTCACGAACCTGGCGGCGAAGCGCCGAGGAGTCGTATTGACAGCCGATGTGTCCGATGTGTCCGATGTGGGAATGTACACATGACCCCTCGGCGCGAGAGGGGATGGACAGCCGCCGGTTCAGCTACCGACGGGAGTGCCGGGCCCGAAAGCGGCGACGAACATCTTCTCCAGCTCGACAGACCACGTCCCGGACGGGTCGCAGTAGCCGATCCGCCCGTCGGTGGCCACGATCAGGTAGCGCTGCCCGGCCGCCAGGTCGGGCGTGTAGAGCAGCCCCGGCATCTGGCCGGCCCGGGTCAACAACACCGTGGCGGCCGACCCGCCGCCGGTGTACCAGCGCTCGACCGCGAACCGCGCGCTGGTCGGTGAGACGTCCGTGACCGTGCCGGCGAAGGCCAGGTCGTTCCGCTCGCGCATCGAGGCCGGGGTGGGCGCCAGGCAGGAGGCCGACGTATTCGCCTCGGCATCGGTCAGGGTGATCGTCCCGGCCCCGGCGCCCCGCTCGTCACCGACCGTCGTCGCGTCGTTCGACCTGCTCCACAACGCGCCCACGACGGCGATCACTGCCAGCAGCAGGACGGCGGCTCCGGCGGCCGCGCCGCCGAACACCCATCCGTGACGGCGCGATGTCTCGGATACGGGCACGGTGGCCTCCTCGCGGTCGGGTGTTCGGGTCGAGGTCGGTATCGGGGTGGGACGCCCTGAGGTGGCGGACAGTTCCGCTCGTCGCCCGATCATTCCTACAGTTACGCCGAACAGGTGCCGATGGCGGCGGTGTGTTGCTCATCGTGTGCCTCGCTCTGGGAGTGACGGCTCTGACCGTCACGCTCCGCTGGAGTGTGGCCCGCGTCGATGCGGTCGGGCGCGTGCGTCCGTTCCCGATGATCTCGGTCGCGGTGCCGGCAGCCGCAGCGCTGCTCTGCGCCGTTCCGCTGATCCGGCACGCCCGGCTCGAGGCGCAGCTGGCGGATGTCGCGGGACGGCTCGCCGGGCGCGAGGTGGACGTCCGCTGCGAGACCGCGGGCGAGGCCTGGCTGCAGGCCCACCCGGAGCGCGGCTACGTCGAGTTCGGCCCGGACGGCGTACCGCGCCCGGAGACGGTGATCACCTACGACACGTGCCGGGCACTGGGCGCCTGGGTCGACTCTGACCACTCCACGGCGACCGACGAGCAGGTCGTCGCCGTGCACGTGCTGACCCACGAGTCGATGCACATGTCCGGCATCGCCGAGGAGGCAGCGACCGAATGTGCTGCGCTGCAACGGGATCACCGGACGGCGATGTTGCTCGGCGCCGACGACGCGGCGGCCCGGGACCTGGTGCGCCGCTACCTGACCGACGTATACCCGACGATGCCCGACGCCTACCGCAGCGGCCAATGCCGACCCGGCGGGGCGCTCGACGAGCACCTTGAGACCTCCCCGTGGACATGAGAAATCCCACGGCGGACGCGCCGATCGGCGCACCTTCGGCACACCGAGCCGAAGACACCACAGGCGATCGACGATCGCCCGACTCCGGAGGCACCATGCCCGCGAAGTTCACCGTCATCAAGAACAAGGCCGGCTCGTACCGGTTCACCATGAGCGCGCCGAACGGCCAGGTCATCCTGACCTCGCAGGCGTACTCGACCAGGAGCGCCGCGCTGAACGGCATCGCGTCGATCCGCCGCAACGCCGTGAAAGCGTCCCTGAACGACACCACCCGGGCCACTGTCGCCAAGCCCGTCGCCCCGAAGCCGGGCCCGGCCAAGAAGCCGAGCCGCATCTCGAAGGCCGGTGTCGTCAAGAAGGCCGTCGTCAAGAAGGGCGTCGTCAAGAAGGCCGACGCCGGGCTGAGCAATGCGAAGGCGAGCACCCCGGCCCCGGTCGCAGCCAAGCGCTCGACCGCCAAGCCGGCGGCCAAGCGTGCGATGTCGGCGAAGGGTTCGAAGCCGCCCGCCAAGCGGGCCACCAAGGCGGCTACCTCCCGTCCGGCGGCCCGCGCGAACACCGCGGTGCCGAGCCAGCGCCGTCCGGTGGCCTCCCGTCCCGCCCCGCGACGCAGCGCGATCTCGGCCGTGAGCCGTCGCACCAACGGCTGACTACCTGAGCCACGGCTCGACCGCTGCTGCGGCCGGTGCGCCCACTCGGGCACCGGCCGCGGCGGCGCGGCTACACGGCCGGGTTCGCGGCCGCCGTTCTGAGCCTCTGGCGGCCGCCGCCGAGCCTTGCCTGCCGTCGGGACGGTGCACAACGCCGCAGCCGATGTCACCATGGCTGGGTGTCCCCGCAACCGCGGAACCCCGAGCGGCCGCGCCGGCCGGCCTTCCTGCCGCCCGCCGCGGTCGATGCTCATGTCGGGTCGGCCGACCCGGCTCAGCGGATCGAGGCCGCCCACAGCACCGCCGAGGCACTGGTCCGGCACGGGCGCAGCGGGGACGACGCGCGCACCGCGCGGCTCGTCGCTCTCGCCGACGAGCACGGCATCGACGAGCTGGCCCACCTGTGGTCCGAGCGCCCCGCGGACACCCTGCCCGGAGCGCTGTGGCGGCTCTACGCGCTGCGGGCCGGCATCCGCCGTGACCCGATCGACCTGGCAAGGGCCTTCGAGGTCGGGCGGCACCGTGCCCCGGTGCACGAGGTGGTGGCCGGGGTCGGCGAGCCGCCGGGACCGCAGGAGGTCCAGGCGGTGGCGGACGCCGTCCTGGCGGGGGCGTTCACCGGTGACCTCGGGGTGGCCCTGGAACGCGCCGCAGCGTTCTGCCGCGTCGTGTCGACCGGCTGGGCCGTGATCGCGGACGGCCTGGACGACGCCGCACCGCCCGGGATCGTGCTGAGGGACGACTCCCCGGCGCTCGGCCACGAATCGGGACCGCCCACGCCCGCTGCGGGCCTGACCCGCCGGGCCGCCGACCTGCTGCGGACCGGCGTGCAGTTGGAGCAGGCCGCCGCGCGATGGCGCGAGGATGGACTGCACTGACCGCTGTCCGCCGAAGAGACGGTTTTCCCACCTCATCGAGTGGTGCCCTACCGAAATCCTCACGGCTCGGGGAACATGGACGACGGTGACCGTGTTGGGCACCACCGGTGACACCTTTCGGGGTCTCACCAGACGACGGACCGCGGTAGCCCCGGGCTCCATGAACAGCCGCTCCGAGCGGCCCCCGCGCCGAGAGGCGCTCCCGGTCCGAAGTCTGTATCGCGGGTCGCCGCCCCGGCCACGGCCGGGGCGGCGTTCTCGCCCCGCCCGCCGACGATGACGTGCCGACAGGTCGACCGAGTGATAGGCCTACCTTGGACGAGCCGACGCCAGCCCCCGACGGGCACGCCGACCGCGCCCGCGCGGTCGACCTGCGCCGCCTGAGAACGTGGGTGCTGCGCGCTCTCGGCCTGCTGGCTGTGGCGCTCGCCGGATCGGCCGTCGGTGCGGCGCTGGCGCCACCTGTGACCACCCATGTCGGTCCGTTCGAAGCACAGGTCCGGGTGCGACCGAGCCTCGACCCCGGGGTGAAGGTGCTGCTGCCCCCGGCGGGGGAGGTCTCCTTCGCCACCCATTGGACGCCGGTCGCCGTCGAGGCCCGGATCGCCACCGTCGACCTGGCCGGTGCCCGTGCCCTGATCGACTCGCCGGCGGCCCTGGAGTCGCTCGAGACCACGGCACCCGAGGAGCTGCGGCAGGCCGCGGCCGAGGCCGCCTTGTGGTCTGCCGGGTGCTCGCTGCTCGGCGCGGGCCTTCTCGCGGTGCTGGTGTACCGCACCCGGTGGCGGCGGATCGGCGTGGTCGCCGGGACCGTGACCGTGCTGCTCGTCTCGCTCACCGCGAGCACGGTGGTCTCCTTCGCCCCCGACCGGTTCGCCCAGCCTCAGTTCTCCGGCCTGCTCAGCCAGGCCCCCTACGTCGCCGTTCAAGCCGGGAGCCTCCTGCAGCGGCTGCAGAACTACCGGGCCGGCGTCGCCTCGATCGTCCAGGCCGTCACCACGCTGTACGCGATGAGCGGGCGGCTGCCGGTGGTCGACCCCAACCAGGACAACGAGATCGTCACGGTGCTGCACGTCAGCGACCTGCACCTGAGCCCACTCGGCTTCGACCTGACCCAGCGCCTGGTCCGGGACTTCAACGTGAACCTGGTCGTCGACACCGGCGACATCACCACCTGGGGGACCGACGTCGAGTCCTCCACGCTGTCCTGGATCAGGCAGGTCGACGTGCCCTACGTGTTCGTGCGCGGCAACCACGACTCGCGTCGTACCGAGGCGGTGATCGCCCGCAACCCCAATGCCGTGGTCCTCGACGGCGCCGTCGCGGAGGTGGAGGGTGTCGTGATCGCCGGCATCGGCGACCCCCTGTTCACCCCGGACGGCGCCGCCTCCGTGACCCGCTCCGCCGTGACCCAGCGGGCCTCGGCCTCGCCGTCCGGCTCGGGGGCGGCGTCGATCGAGGCGTCGCAGCCGGTGTCGTCGGTTCCGGTGCCCGGGCCGTCCCCGTCGTTGCCGCCCACCAACGACGTGGCGTCGCCGTCCGACCCGCAGGTGATCGCGGGCCTCCGGCTCGCCGACACGATCACGGCCTGGAACGAGCAGAACCCCGACCGGCCCGTGACGATCGCCGCCGTCCACGAGCCCTACGCCGTCCCCCCGCTGTACGGCCACGTTCCGCTGGTGCTGACCGGGCACTTCCACAGCCGGGACGTGACGACCGACGTGAGCGGGACCACGGTGATGCGCGAGGGCACCACCGGCGGCGCGGGCATCTCGGCGGACTTCGGGGCGATCCTGGAGGGCGAACCGTTGCCGCTGTCGGCGACGCTGCTGTACTTCGCCCGCAGCGGGCCCCGCGCCGGCCAGGTCCTCGCCTATGACGAGGTCACCGTCGGCGGGTTCGGCCTCGCGTCGGCGACGGTTAAGCGCACGGTGCTGCGCGAGCCACCGCCGGACGACGAGGGGGCGGGGCAGGTGGTCCCCTCCCCGGGGCCGAGCAGCTCGGACGGGTAGCGTGTGCGGTTGTGTTCCGGGTGCGCCGCGACGAGTCCAGTGTCGGTGAGCCGCTGGCCGAGCTGGCCGGTCATCTGGCGACGGCAGCGGGTCACCTCGGGGAGCTGCTCGACCCGGTCGTCGAGGCGCGGGGCGCCGCCGTCCGGCTGATCGAGGAGGCCGATCACGCGGCCGAGGCCGCCGCGCACGCCGTGCTGCGCGCTTTGGCCGCCTCGTTCGTCACACCCTTCGACCGGTCCGACCTGTTCCGGCTCTGCTGGGCGCTCCGCCGCGCGACGGCCCGGATCGCCGCGGTCGCCGACACCATGGACGTACTGCGGATCGGTGAGCTGCCGCCACGCACGGCTGAGCTGGTGCAGCTGATCATGCGCGCCGCGGAGATCGTCGGTGCCAGCGTGCCGCGGCTCGGCGACCCAGGCCCGCTCTCGGCTCGGTGGATCGAGCTGACCGTGCTCGTCAAGCAGTCCGGGCAGGCGCATCGCCGGCTACTGCTCGACGTGACCACGACTGTCACCGACCCGGCGGCGCTGGTCCGCTATGCCGAGGTGGCCGGTGCGCTGCGGCGGGTCGTCGATGCACTGGATGCAGTGGCCGACACCATCCAGACCGTGGTCATCACGGAGAGCTGAGCCGTTCGTGGACCTGGCGGTCGTCGTCCTGGCGATGCTGGTCGGCCTGGTCTTCGCCTGGTCGAACGGCATGCACGACGCTGCCAACGCCGTGGCCACCTCGCTGAGTACCGGCGCGCTGACGCCCCGGGTGGCCCTGGTGATGTCGGCGGGGCTGAACGTGATCGGCGCGCTGCTCGGGGTGCGGATCGCCATGGAGATCGCCACGCGCCTGACCCAGGCGCCGGCCGGCAACCATGGGCCCGGCGTCGTGCTGGCCGCCCTCCTCGCCGCATTGGGCTGGAACCTGCTCACCTGGTGGTTCGGCCTGCCGACGTCGTCCTGGCACGCCGTGCTCGGGGCGCTCGCCGGTGCGGGGCTCGCCGCCGGTGCCGGGCCCGACTGGGGCCTGGTGCTGACCTGGGTCGTCCTCCCCATGCTGCTCTCGCCGCTGGTCGGTTTCGCCGGCGCCTGGTCGGTGATGTTCGTGACCCAGCGCCTGTTCCGCGACGCGGCGCACGGGCCGGCGATCCGGGGGTTCCGGATGGCCCAGGCCGTCAGCGCCGCGTCGATGTCGGTCGGGCACGGCCTGCAGGACGGTCAGAAGACGATGGGGGTGCTCGTAATCGCCCTCGGCAGCGCGGGCTACCTGGACGACGCCCTGGACGCTGCGGGTGGCTTCGGCTCGGACGGCACGGTGCCCGGGCTGGTGCGGATCGGCGTGGCCGTCGCGCTCGGGCTGGGCACGCTGGCCGGCGGCTGGCGGATCATTCGGACCATGTCCCGCAGGCTGGTCCGGATGAACCCGGTCAACGGCTTCGTCGCCGAGGGCGTGGCGTCGGCAGTGCTCTACGTCTCGGCGGGCGTGGTCGGAGTACCGGTGTCGACCACCCATACCGTGATCGCCTCGATCGTCGGGACCGGTTCGACGCGCGGGCTGCGGGCGGTCCGTTGGGGCGTCGTGCGCACGGTGCTGGTGGCGGCTCTGTTGACCCCGGTGGCCACGTTCGCCGCCGCCGCGATCCTCGTTCTGGTGGGCCGGGCGCTCGGTTGAGTGGAGTTGCGCCCACCCCCGGTGGGCACAACGTGACGTTGTGCCCGTCTAGCGGGCACAACGTCACGCCGTGCCCGCTCGGGGAGCCGTGCCCGCTCGGGGAGCCGTGCCCGCTCGGGGAGCCGTGCCCGCTCGGGGTGGGGTCAGCCGAAGCGACCGCTGATGTAGTCCTCGGTGGCCTTCTCACTGGGGTTGCTGAAGATGGTCCGGGTGTCGCCGATCTCGACCAGCTTGCCGGGCTTGCCGGTCGCGGCGAGGTTGAAGAACGCCGTTCGGTCGGAGACCCGGGCCGCCTGCTGCATGTTGTGCGTGACGATGACGATCGTGTACTCGGACTTGAGCTCATCGATCAGGTCCTCGATCGCCAGGGTGGAGATCGGGTCGAGGGCCGAGCACGGCTCGTCCATGAGCAGCACCTGGGGACGCACCGCGATCGCCCGGGCGATGCACAGCCGCTGCTGCTGCCCGCCGGACAGGCCTGCGCCGGGCTTCTTCAGCCGGTCCTTGACCTCTTCCCACAGGTTGGCACCTCGCAGCGCGGCCTCGGCGGCGTCGTCCAGGGTCTTGGACCCCTTGACACCGTTGAGCTTCAGGCCGGCCACGACATTGTCATAGATCGACATCGTCGGGAACGGGTTGGGCCGCTGGAACACCATGCCGATGGTGCGACGCACGGAGACCGGGTCACGGTCGGGGGCGTACAGGTCCTCCCCGTCGAGCAGCACCGTGCCGTCGATCCGGCCGCCGCGGATCACCTCGTGCAGGCGGTTCAGGGTGCGCAGCACGGTGGACTTGCCGCAGCCGGACGGACCGATGAACGCGGTGACCGAGCGCGGCTCCACGCTCATCGAGACGCCCTCCACGGCCTTGAAGTCCCCGTAGTAGATGTCCAGGTCGGAGATGTCGATGCGCTTGGCCATGGCTAGCAGTCGCTTTCCGGGTGCGGGGCGGCAGGGGAGGCGGTGCTCGGAAGGGGGCTCATACCTTCACCGAGCCGTACCGGGCGATCAGCCGGCCGGCCAGGTTGAGCACCAGCACGAGCAGGATCAGGGTGAGCGCGGTCGCCCACATCCGTTCCACGGCCGAGGCGAGCCCGGTCTCGGTCCGGTCCTGGTTGATCATGGTGGGCAGGGTGGGCATGTAGCCGGAGAACAGGTTGGTCGCGATGTTCTTGGTGTACGGGCCGAGGATCAGCAGCGGTGCGGTCTCACCCATCACCCGGGCCAGGCCCAGCAGCACGCCGGTGACGATGCCCGAGAAGGCGGTCGGCAGGACGATCTTGGAGATGGTCACCCACTTCGGCACGCCCAGGGCGAACGACGCCTCACGCAGCTCGTTCGGCACCAGCTTGAGCATTTCCTCGGTGGAGCGAACGATCACCGGGATCATCAGCAGAACCAGCGCCAAGCAGACCGCGAAGCCGACCCGCTGGAACCCGAACGTGGTCACCCATACCGCGTAGATGAACAGCGCCGCGACGATCGACGGCACCCCGCTGAGGATGTCGACCATGAAGGAGACCGCCCTGGCGAGCGCGCCGCGACCGTACTCGACCAGGTAGATGGCGGTGAAGATCCCGATCGGCACTGAGATCGACGCGGTCACCGCCCCCTGGATCAACGTGCCCTGGATGGCATGGACGGCGCCGCCGCCGGTCTGGGAGGCGGTGATGTTGCGCTGGGAGTTGGTCCACCAGGTGCTGACGGTCAACAGGGAGAGCCCCTTGCTGACCACCGTCCACAGGATCCAGACCAGGGGAATCATGGCCACACCGAATGAGGCCCACATCACGACGCGGGCGATGATGTCTCGCACCTTGCGCGCAGTGCCCTCGGCGGCCAGATCGAGCCGAGGGCTGGACCGTGGTGTGTCGATGTCGGCGTCGCGCACACGCACCTCCGACCCGCGGGCCGTCCCGCGCGTGGGGACGTGGGCGGATGTCATTCGCTGAAAGCCTTCCTGCGCTCGATGACGATACGGGCGATCGCGTTGACGATGAAAGTCAGGACGAAGAGCACCAGGCCGGCCGCGATGAACGCGCCGGTCTTCTGCGGCGAGTCGAACTCGGCGGCGTTGTTCGCGATCCGGGAGGCGAAGGTCTCCCCGCCGTTGAACAGCGACGAGGTCCAGTCGGTGCCGCGGGCCAGGGTGGAGACGATGAACGTCACCGCGATCGTCTCGCCGAGGGCCCGGCCCAGGGCCAGCATCGCCGCGCTGATCACGCCGGGCCGGCCGAACGGCAGCACGGCGGTGCGGATCATCTCCCACTGGGTGGCGCCCAGGGCGAGCGCCCCCTCCTTGTGCGGCAGGGGTGTCTGGGCGAACACCTCGCGGGAGATGGCGGTGACGATAGGCAGGATCATGATCGCCAGGACGATGCCGATGAAGAAGATCGTCCCGCCGGTGATGCCGGTCGGGGCGAACAGCGGGACGACCCCGCCGAGAGTGTCAGACAGGAACCGCTCGACCGGTGCGATCACCGGCCGGACGACGAGCAGCCCCCAGAGGCCGTAGACGATCGAGGGGACGGCGGCCAGCAGGTCGACCAGGCTGGCTGCGGGCCGGCTCAGCCAGCGCGGCGCGTACTCGGTGATGAACAGCGCCACGCCGACGCCGACCGGCACGGCGAGGATCATCGCGATCATCGACGCGGTGACGGTGGTCCAGAGCAGCTCGAGGATTCCGAAGCGTGGGTTGTCACCGGCGACCTGCCATTCTCTGGAGGTCAGGAAGTTCGCCTGGTTCTTGAGCAGCGACGGGATCGCCTGGGACACCAGGAAGACGCCGATCAGGGTGACCAGGGCGACGACGATGATGCCTGACCCTTGCGCCGCGCCACCGAAGATCCGGTCACCGAGCCGACCGGTCCCCCGGCCCTGCGACAGCGGTGGGCCGCTGCCGGGGGCCGGGGAGCCGCCGAGCGCCGAGGCGTCGGTCACTGAGCTCATATGCTCAGCCGATCGCGTCGATCGCGGTGTTGACCTTGGTGTCCACCTCGGCGGGAAGCGGAGCGTAGCCGAGCTCCTGCAGACCGGACTGGATCTCCGGGGAGGCGAAGTGCGTCAGGAACGCTTTGACGAAGGCGCCTTTGGCCGCGTCGGAGTACGTCGAGCAGACGATCTCGTAGGTCACCAGGTTGATCGGGTAGGCGCCGGGTTCCTTGGTGGCGTAGTCGAGGTCGAGGGCGAGGTCGTTGCCGGTGCCGACCTGCTTGGCGGTGGCGATCATCTTTCCGACCGACTCGCCCGTCAGCTCCACAGCGCCGCCCCCGTTGTCGACCCAGGCGACGCCGAGGTCGTTCTGCTGGGCGTAGGACCACTCGACGTAGGTGATACCGCCCTCCTGTGCCTTGACCGCACTCGCGACGCCGGAGGACTTCTCCTTGCCCTCGCCGGTCGGGCCCTTCCACGACTTGCCCGCCTCGAGGGTCCAGGCGGACGGCGCCGCCGCGGACAGGTACTTCTGGAAGTTGTCGGTGGTGCCGGACTCATCCGAGCGGAAGTACACGGCGATATTGGTGGCCGGCAGGCTCACGCCGGAGTTGAGCGCGGTAATGGCCGGGTCGTCCCACTTGGTGATCTTGCCGTCGAAGATCTGCGCGGCGACGTCGGAGGAGAGGACCAGCTTGTCCACGCCGGGCAGGTTGTACGCGATCGCGATCGGACCGGTGACCATGGGCAGGTTCCACGCCGGTGAGGCGCAGACCTTCTCGGCCTCGGTGGCCTCCTCGGGCTTGAGGGCGGAGTCCGACCCGCCGAAGTCGACCTGTCCGGCGAGGAACTGCTTGACGCCTGCGCCGGAGCCGGTCGGGTTGTAGTTGACGGTGGCGTCGGGGCAGGCGGTCTGGAACGAGGAGATCACCTGCTCGATCGCGTTCTTCTGGGCCGACGACCCCTCCGCTCTCAGCGTGCCCGACGGGCAGTTCTCGATGGAGGTGGCGCTGGTCGAGCCCGCGCCGGAGGTCGTGGTGTTGTCGTCGCTGCCACAGCCGGCCAGTCCGAGCGCGCCGGACATGGCGAGAACGGCCAGTGCTGTGGTCCGAGTGGTCCTCACGGGATGCTGTCCCTCTCGAGAAGTAGGTCACGGGTATCTCGGCAGCCCGCCGCTTGGCGGGCCGGGTCGGACGGGCACGGCGCCGCGCACGGCGGCCGACCGTCGCTCTGCACGCTAGGTAGGCTCGACTGACGTCAGGCGGTGTGCGGGTGCACGGCGGGTGAACGGCCGATATCGGCTCGGTGCAAACGTTGTCGCCTCGGTCACGTCTCGGCGCGCAGCGGTGTCGAACGGTTGCCGAACGTGAGCTCAGCGGGGAATCGGGTGACGTTCGACGGCGACCACGGGCCGGTTGGGCCGCCCTCGGGCCACGTGGGCGACCAGGACCTCGCTGGGGGCCAGGTACGGGTCCTGGATGGGCACTGTGCTGCGGGCCGCCTCGACGGTGTCGGCGCGCAGTGTGGGCATCACGCCCGCCAGGACCGGGCGATGGGTGCACATCACCGCCGGACGTCCGCGCTCGATGAGCGCAGCGATGTGCTTGGCCGCCTTGCCCGGGTTCCGCCGAAACCCGCGCTCGGACAGGCCGCCCTTGGTGCGTACCTTGATCCCGCTGCGCTCCACGTAGGGGCCCAGGGTCTGAAGGCAGCGCCGCCACGGCGAGCTGACCGCGACCTCCGGCCGCCAGCACCCCAGTAGCGCCACCAGCGCCGTGGCCTGGCGCCGTCCGCCCTCGACCAGGGGACGCTCGGCGTCGGCGCGGGCCCAGGAGTCCCGCGGCCGCGCGGTGGCGTGCCGGACGATCAGCACCGGGGCAGTGTCCAGCTCCCCGGCCTTCGCCAATCCGGCCAGGGCGTCCAGCGGCACCTTGTCACCGGCCGCTGTCAGCCGGTCCGCGACGCGGGACAGGCCCACCCACGCCACCTGGTCGATCTCGGTCTCCGGTGCGGTGCGCCGGCCGCGGTGCACGGGTGTAGCGGCCCAGTAGGTCACCCGTTTGGGGAACCCGTTCAGGTCGGTGTAGGTCACCTCGGGCAGCGGCCGCGCCAGCCGCACCACGACACCGGTCTCCTCGGCCACCTCGCGGACCGCGCACACCGCCAGCAGCTCGTCGTCCTCGAGCTTTCCCTTGGGGAAGGACCAGTCGTCGTACCTCGGTCGGTGCACCATGAGCACTTCCAACTCGTCTGCTCCGCGCCGCCAGCACAGCGCACCGGCTGCCAGCACCTCCTGGGCAGGGTCTTTCGGACCGGCGGGGGACGTCCGCACGGATGTGGACTCGCTCACGGCTCAGCGGCGCCGCGAGGCCCGCCGGCGAGGCCGGGTGGCGATCAGGTGAGCCTGCAGGTCCAGGCCCGGTTCGGGAACACCGTCCTCGCCGATCGGGCCGTCGCCGCGCAGGGCCCATGTGCCGGTGGCGTCCAGATGCCAGGAGGCGGTGCCTTCGTCCATCGAGAGGGTCAGCAGCTCATCGATCTCGGCGATATGTCCCGGGTCGGAGAGCCGCACCAGCGCCTCCACACGCCGGTCCAGGTTGCGGTGCATCATGTCGGCGCTGCCGATGTAGACCACCGGGTCGCCGTTGTTGTCGAACCAGGCGATCCGGGAGTGCTCGAGGAAGCGGCCGAGGACGCTGCGCATCCGGATGTTCTCGCTGAGCCCCGGCACGCCAGGGCGGATCGCGCAGATACCGCGAACCGCGACGTCGACCGGCACGCCCGCCTGCGAGGCCTGGTACAGCGTGTCGATCAGCGCCTCGTCGACGATCGAGTTCATCTTCAGCCGAACCCGGGCCGGGTAGCCCTCGCGGTGGTTGGCGATCTCCCGCTGGACCCGGTCGATCAGCCCGCTGCGCAGCGAGCGGGGGGCGACCAGCAGCCGGCGGTAAGCGGTCTTCGGCGCGTAGCCGGAGAGCTGGTTGAACAGCCGGGTGAGGTCCTCGCCGACCTGCGGGTCGCAGGTGAGCAGGCCGAGGTCCTCGTACAGTCGGGCCGTCTTCGGGTTGTAGTTGCCGGTTCCGACGTGGCAGTAGCGGCGCAGTCCGTCGGTCTCCTGCCGGACGACGAGGCTCAGCTTGGCGTGCGTCTTCAGACCGACGATGCCGTACACGACGTGCACGCCGGACTGCTCGAGCTTGCGCGCCCAGCTGATGTTGGCCTGCTCATCGAACCGGGCCTTGATCTCGACCAGGGCCAGCACCTGCTTGCCGGCCTCGGCGGCGTCGATCAGAGCGTCGATGATCGGGGAGTCACCCGAGGTGCGGTAGAGGGTCTGCTTGATCGCCAGCACCCGTGGATCCGCCGCAGCCTGTTCCAGGAACGCCTGCACGCTGGTCGAGAACGAGTCGTACGGGTGGTGCAGCAGGATGTCCCGGGCCCGGATCGCCGCGAACACATCGCTCGGCTTGGCCGTCTCCACCTCGTTGAGATGGCGGTGTGTCTTCGGGAGGAACTTCGGGTAGTGCAGGTCGGGGATGTCGAGGTCGGCGATGACGTTCAGCCCGCGCAGATCCAAGGGCTCCGGGAGGGCGTACACCTCCACCTCGCTGACGGCCAGCTCGCGCACCAGCAGGTCGTGCACGTGCGGGTCGATGTCCGAGGCCACCTCGAGGCGGACCGGCGGACCGAATCGGCGGCGCAGCAGCTCCTTCTCCAGGGCCTGGAGCAGGTTCTCCGCGTCATCCTCCTCGACCTCGAGGTCCTCGTTGCGGGTGACCCGGAAGGTGTGGTGCTGCAGCACCTCCATGCCCGGGAACAGCTGATCGAGGTGCACCGAGATGACGTCCTCGACCGGCACGAACCGGGCGTGGTGAAGGTGGTCGCCGTCCACCCGGATGAAGCGGGGCAGCAGAGGTGGCACCTTCACCCGGGCGAAGTGCTCCTTGTCGGTGACCGGGTTGCGCAGGATCACCGCGAGGTTGAGCGAGAGCCCGGAGATGTACGGGAACGGGTGCGCCGGGTCGACCGCCAGCGGGGTGAGGACGGGAAAGACCTGCTCGCGGAAGAACGTGTGCAGCCGGTCCTGCTCGGTGTCCGAGAGGTGGCCCCAGTTGACCAGGGTGATCCCGGCCTCACTGAGGGCCGGGGCCACCTCGTCGCGGTACACCTCGGCGTGTTGGATGTGCAGCTCGTGGGCGCGCTCGCCGATCGCCTTGAGCACCTCGCGCGGCTCCAGGCCGCTGGCGGCGGTGACCGCCAGGCCGGTCGCGATCCGGCGTTTGAGCCCGGCCACCCGGACCATGAAGAACTCGTCCAAGTTGCTGGCGAAGATCGCCAGGAAACGCGCGCGATCCAGCAACGGCAGGGTGGCGTCGCGGGCCAGCTCGAGCACCCGGGCGTTGAAGGCCAGCCAGGACAGCTCGCGGTCGAGGAAGCGGTCCTGCGGCAACGGCTCCGGCTCCGTACCGGCGTCGGGCTCGGCAGAGGCCGTGACCACAGCTGCCACCGCGGGCGCGGTCGTACTCCCGCCCGCCGCGCTCGCGGGCGAGCCCGCCACGCGCCGGGACCTGGTCCGTCGTGCCGTCCCGCCGGTCGCGCTCTCGGTAGTCGGTGCTGCTGGGGCCGACGAGGCGAGGGGGCTGGTCATGACTGAGATGGTGTCATGCATCGGTGTAAGGGGGGAGGGGCACTCAGTCGTCGGCGCGGGAGAACAACACGTCGGTGTCCCAGTGCCGAAAGCCGAGGCCTCGGTAGGTCGCCTGGGCGGCGCTGTTGTCTCCTTCCACGTAGAGCATCGCCTGCGTCAGTCCCTGCCCGGCGAGCCAGTGCAACCCGGCGAGGGTGAGCGAGCGGCCCAGGCCCAGGCCCTGGTGGCCCGGGTCCACACCGACCACATACACCTCACCGATCGGGTCGTGGCCGTGGCCTCCCTGCGCGCCGTGCACCTTCGTCCAGTGGAAACCCACCAGCTCGCCGTCGAGCTCGGCCAGCAGGAAGCCGTCGGGGTCGAACCACCCCTCGGCAAGCCGGACTCGCAGATCGGTCTCGGACCATGAACCTTGCTCGGGATGACCGGCGAAGGCGCGGGCGTTCAGGGCCAGCCAGGCAGCGTCATCCGCCCCGTCCCGGAAGCTGCGCAACCGCACGCCCTCCGGCAGGACCACCGACGGCAGCGAGTCGTCCAGCAGCCGCCGCCACTGCTCGAGCCGCCGCCCTTCGGCGAAGTCGTACTGCAGGGCCAGTGGTCGCGCTGCGGGGTGAACCCCGTGCGCCCACAGCCGCAGCCGGCGAGTGCCCGACTCCACGCGCGCCACCTCGATCACGGCGGCCACGAGGGCGGATCCGACCCCGACGCCTCGGTGCTCGGGGTGGACGACGAGCTCGGCGACCGGACCGGCCACCGCGTCGGTGGGATCGAGGTGGGCGTAGCCGATGATCTCCCCTCCGGTCCCGTGGCCGGCCGCCGGCCGCAGGTAGACCAGAAGATGCCGGTCGGGTCCCTCGCCGCCGTGGCGCAGGTGCAGCCGGACGTGCTCGCTCAGCGGCTGGACGCCGTCCACCGCTGTCGCCCGCTCGCACAACGCGGTGACGGCCATGACCTGCTCCGGGCGCAGAGACGAGGCGACGATGACCTCGGTCGGCACGCGGTCAGCCTACGTGCCCACGGACGGCGTCACGGCCGGTGCCGCACCCACCCTGACGTGCGCTCAGACCTGCGCGTCGGCCTGTTCGCTCTCGCCGGCCTCGGCCGTGGCGGCGGACCCCCGCCCGGCCGGCACGAACCGATAGCCGACATTGCGCACTGTGCCGATCAGCACCTCGTTGTCGGCTCCGAGCTTGGCGCGCAGCCGCCGGACGTGCACGTCGACGGTGCGGGTGCCGCCGAAGTAGTCGTAGCCCCAGACCTCCTGGAGCAGCTGTGCGCGGGTGAAGACGCGTCCAGGGTGCTGGGCGAGGTACTTGAGCAGCTCGAACTCCTTGTACGTCAGGTCGAGCGAGCGTCCGTGCAGCCGGGCGCTGTAGGTGACTTCGTCGACGACCAGGGCACCGCTGCGGATCTCGCTGGACGGCGGCTCCTGGCCGGCCGCGGCGATCCGGTTGCGACCGGTGCTCAGGCGCAGCCGGGCTTCCACCTCAGCCGGACCGGCGTCGGCCAGCAGCACCTCGTCCATGCCCCAGTCCGCCGCCACGGCGGCCATGCCGCCTTCGGTGACGACGAGCAGAAGAGGCACGGACAGCCCGGTCGAGCGCAGCACCCGGCACAGTGACCGGGCGCTGACCAGGTCTCGGCGACCGTCGACCAGGATGGCGTCGCAGGGGGGTGCGTCGACCAGGACGGCGGGTTCGGCGGGCAGCACCCGTACGTGGTGGGTCAGCAGGCCGAGGGCGCCCAGCACCTCGGACGACGGAGCCAGAGCGTTGGTCAGCAGGAGCAGCTGGGCCATGCGCCACCTACCTCAGCGGTATCTCGGCTCACCGCCGCGTCCCTGCGAAGGCGTTGTTGACGTCGCACCAGCCTACCCACGGACCCACCGACCGGCGCAGGGTCCGGATGAGTGGGCACGGTGGGGTGACGAGCGGGACCGGGACCGGCCGGGCGACGGGGCCCGAGCCGGTCTGCCAGGATGCCGGACGTGAAACCAGCACTCGCCGGCCCGGCGGTCGCTGCGGTGTCCGTGGCGCTGACCGCTCTTGTCGCGGTGACGGGGCAGGTCGGCTCGCAGATGCTTGCGACGGCGGTGGCCCTGGCCGTGGTGTGCCTCGCGCTCGGTTGGGCCGAGCTGCTCGGTCTGGAGCAGGCTCGCATCAGCACCGCCGCCGTGATCGGGGCGAGCGGCCTGGCGGCGACGGTCCTGGCGCTGGTCGTGCAGAGCAGCATGCAGCCGCTGGCCGCGTTCGCGGTGCTGCTCGCCGGCTGTGTCCTGCTGGCCTTCGCTCACCAGCTGCTGCGCCGCGACGGCCGAGCCCGCCTGGTCGAGTCGCTCACAGCGACCGTCTCGGGGCAGGTGATCGCCGTCCTCGGGGCTGGGTGGGTGCTCCTGCAGGACACCGGGATGGGCCGGGACGGTCTCGTGGTGGCCGCCGCCGCCGTCGCCGTGGCCAGTGCTGCGGTCGTGGTGCCCGTGCCGCGCGGCCTGCGCGGCTGGGTGGCCTTCGCCGGCGGTCTGGTCGCCGCCGTGGTGGCCATCCTGGTGCTGGGCGGGGACAGCGCCGGCTCCCTGCCGGCGAGGCTGCTGGTCGGCCTGGCTGTTTCCGCGGTGGCCTCGGGGACCGCCCTACTGCTCGCTTCCCAGCGCTCCGCCAGCCGCCCGCTCGGGTTGTTGGCCGCCGGCGCCGCTCCGGTCTGCGCGGTCGGCACCGTGGCCTACGCCGTGGCCCGGCTCTCGGGCGGCTGAGCCCCAGGCCGGCGCCGGGCCACCGAGCCCACGCAATGGTGCCCACGCCATGGCGCCCATGCCATGGCGCCCACGCCATGGAGCAAGATGGGGAGCATGCCGATACAGCTCGACGCCGACACCCCGTCCCCTCTCGTGCCGCTGAGCTGGCTGATCGGAACCTGGGTGGGCGCGGGGATCGTGGGGTACCCGACCATGGACTCCGACCTGCGCTTCGGCCAAGAGGTCATCTTCTCCCACGACGGCCGTCCGTTCCTCAGGTACACCTCGCGCACCTGGCTGCTGGACGAAGAGGGCAACCAGGTGCGTCCGCTCGCCAGCGAGACCGGCTTCTGGCGCCCGGGCGGCCCCGCCGCGGGCGGCGGGATCGAGATCGAGGTGTTGTTGACCCATCCCACGGGCTTCGTCGAGATCTACCTCGGCGAGGCCGACGGGCCGAGGGTCAGCCTGGCCACCGACGTGGTCGCGCGGACCAGCACCGCCAAGGAGTACTCGGCGGCCTCCCGTCTCTACGGGCTGGTCGAGGGTGACCTGTGCTGGGTGATGGAGATGGCGGCGATGGGTCACCCGCTGACCTCGCATGTCTCGGCGCAGCTGAAGCGGGTGAACCTATCCTGACCGTCATGGCCGACCACGTCCGCTCCGGCGTTCCCCGCCGAGACGACGCGCTGGAGCGTGCCCTGCGGGCCCGTGGGCTGCGGGCCACCCCGCAGCGGCGAATGGTCGCCGAGGCCGTCCGGGCGCTGGGACACGCCACGCCGGAGCAGGTCTGCGACCACGTGCAGGAGGTGGCCCCCGCGCTCAGCCTGTCGACCGTCTACCGCACCCTGGAGCTGCTCGAGGACCTCGGGGTGGTTACCCACACCCACCTCTCTCACGGGGCGTCGACGTACCACCTGGCCGGGCTGAACGACCATCTTCACCTGGTCTGCCGCCAGTGCGGCGGGATCGAGGAGGCGGACCTGGTGATGGCCGCAGACCTCGACGTCCAGGTGCGCCGGCACTATGGGTTCCAGTGCGACGTCACCCATCTGTCCCTGCACGGGCTGTGCCGGCGGTGCGCGACATGAACGAGGCGAACGAGGCGAACGAGGCGGTCACGAGGTCCGTGCGGGAGCGCTCGCCATTGCTGGAGGCTCCCGGAGCCGTACCGCTGCCTGAGCACACCGGCCAGGACGGCGCGCCGCCGGAGCCCGACGCCGCCGTCGCCTGGCACTACGGGGACCCCCTGCGCGAGCAACGTGACCTGCTCGCCGGTGTGGCGGTGACCGACCTGTCCCATCGGGGCCTGCTCACAGTGTCCGGCCCGGACCGGCTGACCTGGCTGCACTCCCTGACCACGCAGCACCTGAGCGAGCTGGCGCCGATGGTGCCTGTGGAGACGCTGATCCTCAGCCCGCACGGGCATGTCGAGCACGCGCTGCACCTCGTGGACGACGGCCAGGTCACCTGGGTGAGCACCGAACCTCTGGCTGCACAACCGGTTCTGGACTGGCTGCGCAGCATGCGGTTCCGGCGCAAGGTGCAGGTGGACGACGTCGGGTCGCGGTGGGCCGCCCTGGGCCTGGTCATCGCGCCGCAGGCCCCGCTTGCCGGTCTGCCCGCCGCCGTCCAGGACGGTGCGCCGGGCGATCCGGCGCCGCCGCCCTGGCAGGACCCGTGGCCGCAGCCCGGACCGGACACCGGCGTCTACACCGCGGGCGCGGCGCAGGACCACCCGGGCTGGCAGCGGCCCTGGCGCGAGGTCTGGGTGCCTCGGGCCAGACTGGTCGATACGGTGGCCGGGCTGGGACTCGCCGGGTCGTGGGCGGCGGAGGCGCTGCGGGTAGCCGCCTGGCGACCCCGTTCGGGGCGCGAGAACGACCATCGCACCCTGCCGCATGAGGCCGACTGGCTGCGCACCGCGCTGCACCTGACCAAGGGCTGCTACCGCGGCCAGGAGACCGTGGCCCGGGTCCACCACCTGGGCAAGCCGCCGCGACGACTGGTCATGCTGCATCTGGACGGATCGGGTCACGACCTGCCCTCGCACGGTGATCCGGTGCACGTCGTCGAGGCCGGCGCGGGCGGGCGGCCCGTCGGAGTGGTGACCACAGCGGTGCGCCACCACGAGCTCGGCCCGGTGGCGCTGGCGCTGGTGAAGCGGAGCACGCCGGTCGAGTCCACGCTGCGCGTCGGTGACATCGCCGCCGCGCAGGAGGTCATCGCCGCGCCGTGAGACGGCGGGCGAGGTTCGGTCGTAGCCTTCGCCCGTGAGACAGACCCTGATCACCGTGGCCCCGACCGGCGCCGAGACGTCCCCGGCGCAGGCGCCGGACCTGCCGGTCACTCTCGAGGCGCTCCTGGCACAGGCCCAGGCGTGCGAGGCCGCCGGCGCCGCCCTGGTGCACGTGCACGTCCGGGACGACGAGGGCCGGCCCAGCCTCGATCCGGCTCGGTTGACCGAGACGGTGGCGGCCCTGCGCGAGCAGACCTCACTCGTCGTCCAGCTCTCGACCGGCGGCAGTGTGCACGACGGGCTGGATGCCCGGCTGGCGGTTCTCGACGCGGCGCCGGAGTCGTGCTCGCTCACCTGCGGCACGGTGAACTTCGGCGACGAGGTGTTCCTCAACCCCTGGCCCTTCATGGTCGAGCTGTACCGGCGGGCGCAGGAGGCGCGGGTGGTGCCGGAGTTCGAGCTGTTCGACCTCGGTCAGGTCGCGGCACTGCGCCGGCTGATCGACACCTGTGGCCTGCCGTACGGCGCAAAGGTGCACTGCGACATGGTGCTCGGGGTGCCGGGCGGGGCGCCGGGCACCGCCCAGGCGTTGCAGGCCATGGTCGCCGCGCTGCCGCCGGAGGCCACCTCCTGGTCGGCGACCGGGGTCGGCCGCAGCCATCTTCCGGTGCTGGCCGCCGCACTGTCACTCGGCGGCCACCTGAGGGTCGGCATGGAGGACACACTGACCTTCGCCTCCGGCCGCCCGGTGACGTCGAACGCCGAGCTGGTCGAGCGGGCGGCCACGATCGCCGCGCTGATGCAGCGGCCGCCGATGTCCACCGACCACGCCCGGGCGCTGCTCGCCGTCCGGCCGAGGATGTGACGCAGCCCGCAGGGGCCGGAGTTGCGGGTGCTAGCAAAAGCAAGCAATATAGATCCCGTGGCAAGCATCTCGGGCAAGGTCGGCGACCTCGGCGACTACCTGCGTGAACAGCGCCAGGCCGCGCGGCTGTCGGTTCGACAGCTGGCCAGCCTGACCGGGGTGAGCAACCCCTACCTGAGCCAGGTGGAGCGCGGCCTGCGCAAGCCCTCGGCGGAGGTACTGCAGCAGCTTGCCAAGGGTCTGCGGATCTCGGCCGAGGTGCTGTACGTCCGGGCGGGGATCCTCGACTCGGAGGGCCGCCCCGACGTCGAGGCCGCGATCGCGGCCGACCCGGCGCTGACCGACCGGCAGCGGCGGGCGCTGATGGACATCTACACCTCGTTCAAGGCCGAGACCCGCCGGATGGCCGAGCCGGAGCCCCTCGAGGCAAAGTCCCCGGAGCCGACCACCCCAGCCGCCGGCCCGCCCGGCCCCGCCACGCGGCCGGCCCGGCCCGCAAGGGCGCGCCGCTCCGTCAAGACGGCCGGTGCCGCCACGGCCCGCACGACCAAGAAGACCGCGCGGAAGCGGCCGGGTTCCTCCGGCGGCTCCACCGCCGACCCCACACCGTGAGAAACCAGATCAAGGAGAATCCCATGTCCGTCGTTACCGAGCTTCGAAAGAACGTCGCGGAGGCCACCCCAGTGATGGCTGTCGTCGGCGCCACCGACCTGGCCGTCGAGCGGGTCCGCAAGGCCGCCACCGAGGCCGGCGCCCGTCGCGCCGAGCTCACCACCGACCTCGAGACCCGGGTCACGAAGGTGCAGGTCGAGGTCGAGAAGGCCGTCGCCTCGCTCGAGCCCGACTACCTGCAGAAGTTCCTCGCCAAGACTTTCGACGCCAAGACGCTTCAGGCCGGTGCGCAGCAGGTGCCCGCGCTGGCCGTGTCCCGGGCGCTGGAGGTGGCCGGCAAGGTCGAGACCGGGTACGAGAGCCTGGCCCAGCGCGGCAAGAAGCTTTTCACCCGGGTGGAGACGCAGAAGGCCACGCAGGACCTGGTGCGCCAGGGCAAGGCCACGCTGAGCCGCGGCAAGGCGGCGGCCACGACCGCGCAGAAGGCTGTCGAGGGGACCGTCCACGACGCCAAGGCGACACTGACCATCGGTCGCAAGGAGGTCGCCGAGATCGCCGAGACGCTCGAGAGCGATGTCGTCACCGGCACCCGGGGCACCCGCGCCGGGATCAAGCGGACGGCGAGATCCGCCCGCAAGAGTGCCGCCTCCACCAAGTCGGCGGCGAAGGGTGCGACCACCAGCGCCCGCAAGAGCGCCGCCAGCGCGAGCACTGCGGCCAAGGCCGCCGCCGAGCAGGTCGGCGACTCGCCCGAGTGATCGTCACGTTTCTGCGGCCCGTCATCGCCTCGTGCGGTGGCGGGTCGCGGGCGTGCTGAGGGGGCCCCGCGCCGAACGTTCCGTACCCTGGACAGATGAACGTTGGCTTCCTGCAGTACGCGGTTCTCGTTGTCCTGGCCGTCCTGGCCTTCGGTATGCAGGTGTACGCGCTGGTCGACGCGGCGCGCACCAGTCCGGACGCCTTCGTGGCTGCCGGGAAGCTGAGCAAGCAGAAGTGGGTGGGCATCCTCGCGGTGGCCACCGCCTTCGGCTTCATCGCCCTGCCGCCCCCGATCGGGGCCGGGTTCCTCAGCTCGATCGGGTTCCTCAGCATCGTGGCGGTGGTCGCGGCGGCGGTATACCTCGCGGACGTACGTCCCGCCGTCCGGCAGATCCGTGGCGGTGGTAGCGGGCCAGCCGGCCCGTACGGGCCATGGTGATGCGATACTCCTCTGCGTAGTCACTTCGATACTTTCTGCCATGTATCGCGGTAGACTCCTCACCGGTTCCGCGACGGGCACAGACAGGAAGGTCGGGGATGACCGAGTACATGGCCGGGGGACGGCGCCGTATCGACCGGGTGCTCGCCCCCGACTACCTCACAGGCCTGGCGACCATCGAGATCACCGAGCTGCGTGCCCGGCGAGCCGAGGCCGACCAGGAAGAGACCGACCTGTCCTACGCCCGGCGGCTGCTGCAGGGCCGGCTCGACCTGCTTCGCGCCGAGCGGGAGGCGCGGGAGAGTGGCCAGGGCGCCCCCGCCGCCGGCACCTCCAGCGACGACGAGCTGGTCAGTCGCCTGGCGAAGGTCCTGGCCGATCGCCCGCGGGAGAGCCATGGCCTGGGGCGCCATCTGTCCCGCCTGGTCCCCAGCCGGATCGGTGAGAACCGCCGGGAGGCCGAGCGGGCGTTCGCCGACGTCCACGGTTCCGACCTGGCGCACCTCAGCAACCCCGAGCTGATCGGTGCCCTGGACCACCTCGAGGACGTCGAGCGCCGGGTGAGCCGCTCGCGCCGCGACGTCCAGCGGGTCGTCGATGCGCTGACCGCCGAGCTCGCCCGGCGCTACCAGGCCGGTCAGGTGCCGGTCGCCCTTCCCTGACCCACCGCACACTCGTCGTGCCGAGCCGCTGCGGCCTCTAGGCTGCCCGGCATGGTGCACGTCGTCCTGGCCCACGTCGTCCGCTCGGGATTCGTCGAGGGCGAGCACCACGGCAGCGCGGTCGTGCTCGACCCCGGCGGTACCGAGATGGTCGCAGCGGGCGCGCCGGAGCGGCCGATCTTCCCCCGCTCGGCGAACAAGCCGATCCAGGTCGTGGCCATGCTGAGGGCCGGACTCGACCTCGACGGGCACCTGCTCGCCCTCGCCGCCTCGAGCCACTCCGGTGAGCGCTACCACCGGGACGGAGTGCGGCGGATGCTGGCTCGAGGTGGTCTCGACGCCGCCGCTCTGGCGGTTCCGGCCGCGCTGCCGCTGGACGTCGCCGAGGCCGCCGCCTACCGAGCTCTCGGGGCCACACCGTCCCCGGTCGCGCACAACTGCTCCGGCAAGCACGCGGCGATGCTGCTCACCTGCCTGGAGAACGACTGGCCGCTGGAGAGCTACCGCTCCGCAGACCACCCGCTGCAGCGGCACATCGCCGACACCATCGCCGATCTGGCGGGCGAGCGCCCGGCGGCCACCGGCGTCGACGGCTGCGGAGCTCCCGTCTACGCCGTCTCGCTCTCCTGCCTGGCCCGTGCCTATGCGCGGATCGCGACCGCCCGGTCAGGGGCTGAGCACCGGCTCGCCGAGGCGATGCGTCACCACCCGGAATGGCTCGGCGGCACCGGCCGCGACCTCACGGCCCTGCTCCGTGACGTGCCCGGGCTGATCGCCAAGGACGGACACGAGGGGGTGTTCGCCGCCGCGCTCCCCGACGGGGGCAGCTGCGCCGTGAAGATCGCCGATGGTGCCGCTCGGGCGCGCGGCGTGGTGCTTGCGGCGCTGCTGTGCCACCTGGGAGTCGACCCCGGGGCGCTCACCGCGCTGGCCGCCCCTGCGCTGCTCGGTGGTACGGAGCCGGTGGGTGTCGTCGAGGCCGTGGGGTTGTAGGGGCCCCGGTGCGAGCGGTGGTGCAGCGGGTCAGTCGGGCGTCGGTCGTCGTGGACGGCGAGCGGGTCGGCGGGATCGACCGCCCCGGGCTGCTGGTGCTGCTCGGCGTCACGCACGGCGACGGCGCGAGCCAGGTCGAGGCGATGGCCCGCAAAGTGGCCTCGCTGCGGATCCTGCGCGAGGAGCGCAGCGTCCTGGACGAGCAGGCGCCGGTGCTCGTGGTCAGCCAGTTCACCCTGTACGCCGACACCCGAAAGGGCCGCCGGCCGTCCTGGTCGGCGGCCGCTCCCGGCGAGGTGGCCGAGCCGGTGGTCGAGGCGTTCGCCCGGGCCCTGTCCGGGCTCGGGCTGCCGGTGGCCACCGGGAGGTTCGGCGCCGACATGGCGGTTGAGCTGGTCAACGACGGGCCGGTCACCCTGGTCCTGGAGGTGTGAGCGTGCACATCGAGGTCGCTCCCGGCGACATCACCACCCAGCAGGTCGACGTCGTCGTCAACGCGGCGAACTCCTCGCTGCTCGGCGGCGGCGGCGTGGACGGCGCGATCCATGCCGCCGCCGGACCGGCCCTGCTCGCCGAATGCCGCGAGCTGCGCAGAACCGTTCTGCGGCAAGGGCTCGCGGTCGGGTCGGCAGTGGCCACCGGGGCGGGTGAGCTACGGGCGCGCTGGGTGGTGCACACCGTCGGACCGAACCGGCACGCCGGCCAGACGGACCCGGAGATGCTCACCTCCTGCTTCCGTTCCGCGCTACTGGTCTCGGCGGGGCTCGGCGCTCGTTCGGTGGCCTTCCCGGCGATCAGCGCCGGCATCTACGGCTGGGACGTCCAGGTCGTGGCCCGGCTGGGCGTCGCGGCGGTCCGCACGCTCGACGTGGCCGGCGAGGCCGGGTCGGTGGAGCTGGTCCGGTTCGTTCCGTTCGGGCCGGCGGCCACCGCCGCGTTCGAGGCCGCCCTGGCGGAGACCGGCTGAGCGCCGTCCGAGGTCGGGTCGAGGAGGAGATGGTGGATCTGCTGCTGATCCGGCACGCCCAGTCCGGGAACAACCTGCTCTGGGAGCGGACGGGAGCCAGCCGAGGGCGGTCTCCCGATCCGGAGATCACCGATCTCGGCCGCGAGCAAGCGGCGGCTCTGGCCCGGGCACTGGCGGATGGGCACTACGGCGTCAGGCCCACCCACCTCTACACGAGCCTGATGCTGCGTGCCGTGCAGACGGCGGCCCCGATCGCCGAGTCCCTCGACCTCCCGCTGATCGGCCACCGGGAGAGCTACGAGGTCTACGGTCCGGTCGAGTTCGACCCGGAGGACCCCGAGCGTCAGTGGCCGCACCCGGGGACGGGCCGCCGCCAGCTCGGCCGGGTGAGCCCGCGGCTGGTCTGGCCGGACGCCGGCATGAGTCCAGACGCCTCGCAGGACACCGACGGCTGGTGGTCGGGACCGGTGGAGCGGATGGACCAGGTGCCCGACCGGGCCCGGCGCGTGGTCGCCGGCCTGGTCGAGGCCCACGGCGGCACAGGCCATCTCGTGGCTCTGGTCACCCATGGCACGTTCACCCAGTTCCTGCTTCGCGAACTGCTCGGGATCACGCAGATGACTGGCTGGATGGGCATCACCAACACGGCGGTCTCGCTCTTCCGCTCGGTGGCGCCGGCCGATGAACTCACCCTGGCGGCCTGGGTCAACCGGTTCGACCACCTCGCCCCGGACCAGGTCAGCGAGTAACCGTCCGGCTGCTCGACCGTCCCCGGGGCCGCGCCTCACAGATCGCGGCACATCCCCTTGAGCACCAGGTCGGTGTAGCTCACCACGCCGAGCACCCGGCCCGCTTCGACCACCGGGGCACGCGAGAGCCCGAACTTCTCGAACAGCTTGGCGCATTGGTGGATCGCCATCTTCGGCGGCACCGAGAAGACCGGCTTGGTCATGATCTCGTAGATGTCGACCCGCTCCGGCGCGCGGCCTCGCGCCAGCACCTGCCGGGCGACGTCCGAGAGCAGCACGATGCCGTACTCGTCCTCGTCGTGGCGCTTGTCGACGATCAGGCACTTGGTGTCGACGTGCTTCATCATCCGCAGCGCATCGGCGACGCTGGTCTGGCCGTCGATGACGTCGACGTGGGGTTTCATCACGTCAGCGACCCTGATCCGGGCCTGCTGCTCGGTCATATCTCCTCCTCCACGCTGGTGCGCAGCTTCTGGGCCTGGGCGTTCACGCCGACGACGTCCTCGACGTCGAGCTGCAAGGCGATGCCCAGACCGGGTCGCTGCTCGAACCGGCCCACCTCGGCGATCCGCTCCAGGATGCGCCTACTCATATGCTCCTCCACAAGCAGCAGGATCACGTCCCGCTGGCTCTCCAGAGTCAACCCGAAGAACGTCGTCGCGGGGCGCAACCCCTCGCCCCGGGCCTGGTTCAGCACCGTGGCGCCGGTGGCGCCGGCGGTCCGGGCGGCGTCCAGTGTCTTCTCACTCAAAGCCTCGTCGACGATGGCGATGATCATCTTGAAGTGCACGTTCCTCATGCCTCCCGATCGGGTGTCCGAGCTGGTTGCCGTGGCTGTTGCATCGCGCCGCGCGGTGTCGGTCGCGGGGGCGTCGAGGTGGGCGGGGGTTGGGGCGTGGACGGCAGTGGCGGTGGTGCGGGCCCGCTCGCCGGGCCCGTTCGCCGGGCGGCCCGCCACTGGCCGATCTGGGCGTAGGCCATCACCGTCATCATCGGGAACAGGCTGGCGAACGCGATCAGCCCGAACCCGTCCAGGATCGGGCTGCGCCCAGGGATCGTGCTGGCCAGCCCGAGACCAAGGGCGGCGACCAGCGGCACGGTGACCGTCGACGTGGTCACCCCGCCGGTGTCGAACGCCAGCGCGATGATGCTCCGTGGCGCGCGCGTGGTCTGCAGCGCCACCAGGACGTACCCGGCGATCACGTAGTAGTGCAGCGGGGTGCCGGTGACGATCCGGAACGTGCCCAGTCCGATCCCGAACGCCACCCCCACCGCCACGGCCACCCGCAGACCCCAGGCGTTCACCGTCCCGCCGGAGACGTGGTGCGCCTTGGAGGAGACCGCGATCAGAGCCGGCTCCGCCACCGTCGTGGCAAAGCCGATCATCGCGCCGAACAAGTAGACCCAGCCGTAGTCGGTCCAGTTCAGTGCGCTGTCCTGCGCGGCGGCACCGGCCGCGCCCCCGGCGCCGGGTTCACCGGCGACGAACGCCGGGTCCGTGAGCTGGCGGGCCATCAGCTCACCGAGCGGGAACAGGGCCTCGTCCAGACCGGACAGGAACAAAGTCATGCCGACCAGCACGAGGGCGAAGCCACCCAGCACCTGGCGCAGATGGGGGATCGGGCGGCGCAGCACGACGACCTGGAACCCGAAGAGCACCACGATGATCGGCAGCACGTCGCGCATGGTGGCCAGGCCCTCGCCGGCCAGGTCGTTCAGCACCTGCCTCATATCAGGATCCCGTAGATCATCACGAAGATCATCGGGGTGAGCGAGGCGAACGCGATCAGCCCGAACCCGTCGATCATCGGATTCCGACCCCGGATCGCCGTGGCCAGGCCGACACCGAGCGCCGTGATCAGCGGCACGGTCACCGTCGACGTGGTCACCCCGCCGGAGTCGTAGGCGATGCCGATGATCTCCGGCGGGGCGAACATGGTGAGGATGACGACACCCAGGTAGCCGCCGATGATCAGGCGCTGTACCGGCCAGCCCTTGATGATCCGGATCACGCCGAGGGCGACGGCGATACCCACCGACAAGGCCACGGTCAGCCGCAGACCCAGCGCGTACTGGTCCTTGGCGCCCTGGGTGCCGGCGATCATGCCACCCTCGGCGGCCACCTCGGCCGCCTTGCCGGCGACGGCGATCAGGGCCGGCTCGGCGACCGTGGTGCTGAACCCGAGCGCGAAGGCGAACACCGTCAGCCAGGTGACGCTGCCCTTGCGGGCGAAACCGGCCGCCATGGCCTCGCCGATCGGGAACAGCCCCATCTCGAGTCCCCGGACGAACAGTGCCAGGCCCAGCACCACCATGACCGCCCCGGCGGCGATCTGCCCGACGTTCGGCAGCGGCTGGCGCAGAACCACCAGCTGGAAGAAGGCCACTACCAGTGCGATCGGAGTCAGGTCCCGCACGCTGCCCCGCACATCGCGGCCGAGCTGGCCGGCCAGCTCGGCCAGGCCGCCGAGCGCCCGGGCGGCACCTGGGACACCAGGTCGGCCGCCGCCGCTCGAGGGCGTGGCCTTCGTGGTCATCGACAACCTCGTCGGTGCTGGGGCAAAGGGACGCGAAGCTTACCAACCCACCATGGCGGTGCCCCCGGGGTGCCGCGTCAGGCCTTTGGACCTCGGCTGCGCGGCCCGGGGGCGACGGCCGTCCAGGCGACACTGATCTCACCGAGGCGCCATCGTCCGGGCCCGTCCAGCAGCGGCCACCCCTGCCGGCGGACCCGAGCGGCCATCGCCAGCCACCGCTGCCGGGCGCCGAAGGCCGCCCGCGGCGCCTGTCTGGCCCAAGCGTCGTCCAGCGTCTGGAGGAAGGCGTGCACGCCCTCGCCGGGCACATTGCGGTGGATCAGCGCCTTGGGCAGCCTCTCGGCCAGCTCGCCCGGTCGCTCCAGCCCGGCGAGCCGGGTGGACAGGGTCAGCGACACCGGACCGTCCGCCTCGATGGCGATCCAGGCGGCCCGCCGTCCGACCTCGTCGCAGGTGCCGTCGACGAGCAGGCCGTCCGGGGCGAGCCGGGAACGCGCCACCGCCCAGGCGCCCTGCACCCCGCTCTCGTCGTACTGGCGCAGGACGTTCAGGGCCCGGACGACGACCGGCCGTCGCCCGGCCGGCAGCGGTACCTCGAACCCACCGCGGTGGAAGCTCAGCCCGGCCCGCTCGTCCATACCGGCGAGCAGGGCCCGCGCGGTATCCACCCGGACGGGGTCGATCTCGACGCCCACGACCTCGACGTCGGCGCGAACCCTGCGCAGTCGGTCCCGCAGCTCGACCGCGGTGACCGGCGTGGCCCCGTAGCCGAGGTCGACGACCACCGGGTCGGCCGCGCCGCGTAGCCGCCATGCCTGTGGTCCGGTCAGCCAGCGGTCGACGCGGCGCAGTCGGTTGGCGCTGGTCGTGCCGCGGGTGATCGTGCCGACCGGACGGTTCGACCGGCGCGACAGGGGGCTCACCGGGCCAGGATCCCCGATCAAGCCCTGGGTGGGGGATCAGGATCATGTCGGTGTCCAGGCTGGAGTGGTGTTGAGGCAGGCTCGAGTGGTGTTGAGGACGGTCGCTCTGTTGGGCTGGGCGCCATGACCACAGGCGCGGTCTTCGTGGCGTACCTGACCGTCCTGGTGGCCAAGGTGGTCAGTCTGATCTGGGCCGCAACCCAGCTACCTGACCGGGTGGCGTCGCACTTCGGCAGCTCCGGAGCAGCGGACGGCTGGATGGGCCGCCGCGAGTTCCTGATCTTCGATACGGCGATCACGGTCGTGCTGATGGTCGGTCTGCCCTGGCTGGGCACGGGTTTCCTGGTGGTGAGCGGAGCCTTCGTCGTCGCGGTGCTCACCTGGGCGCTGCTGGTTGGGCCGCGGCGCTACGCGGTTCCCGACGGTCACCGCCCGAGACCGTGACCATGGCCGCCGCCGAGAAGGCGCCGAGTGCGGCCAGCGAGGCCAAGGTGCGCACCAGGTTGGCCTGGCGCCACGGGGCCTCGTAGTCCGAGCGGGCCGCGGCCATCGCCTGGTCCTGCCCGTCACGGGTGAGGCCGAGCTCGGCGTTGAGCGGCAGGTTGACCTGGGTCGTGACCAGCAGAACGCCGACGACGTACAGCACCGCACCGGCCAGGAGGAGGCTGCTGCGCACGCTGAGCCGGCGCGCCCGCGCCAGCTCAGCGATGGCCATCACCACGCCCAGTACCCCGGTTCCGAAGAAGATCACCGCGAACCAGCCGGTGCGCACCGTGTCGTTGAAGGCGTTCATGGCCGCCACGAACGAGCGGTCGTCGAGCAGTGCCAGGCCCCGCATGACCGAGATCTGCCAGGTGGTGAAGAACCCGGCGGCCAGCCCGCCGAGCACGGTCAGTGCCCAGAGCAGACCGCGCCGGACAGCGAGCGCCGCGCCTGCATCGCTCGGGGCGGGGTGCCGGGTCGTGATGGACGACGCGGGGGTCATCGGGGCTCCTTAATCGAACTGATAGGTACGAATAGTTGGCGGCTATATTGGAACCCGCAAGTTCGATTAATGTCAAGGGAGACTCCGCATGACCTCACCGGCACCCCGGAGCAGGGCCGGCCGCCCCAGCGCGCGGGAGGTGCGGCGACGACGTCAGGCGGTCCTGGATGCCACGGCGCAGCTGCTGGCGACTCGCGGGGGGCGCGGCACCACGACGACCGCCGTCGCCGAGCTCGCGGGGGTGTCGAAGGAGTCGCTGTACTCGTGGTTCGGCGACAAGAACGCGTTGTTCACCGCCCTGGTCGAGGCCAACGCCGCTCGGATGAACGAGCAGATCGCCGACGGTCTCGCCCGCCGGCGTGATGCCGAGACCACCCTCGAGGCCTTCGCCGTCGACCTGCTCCGTCTTCTCACCGGTGAGCTGTCCCTGGCCGTGAACCGGGCCGCCATCGCCGAGCTGCCCGCCTCCTGCGTCATGGCAGATGCACTCCTGCGCCACGGTCGACGGGCCAGCGGTGCGCTGGTGGAGCAGTACCTGGCCGTCTGCATGGACCGCGGTCTGCTGCCGCGTGCCGACCCCGCGACCTCTTTCGAGCTGCTCTACGGGCTCGTCGTCCAGGACACCCAGATCCGCTGCCTGCTGGGCGAACCGAGCCCGGACGCGGCCGTGCTCGCACAGCGCGCGACGCTCGCCGTCCGACGTTTCCTGATGGTGCTCGCCGCCGAGGAAGGCGCCGGACAGCGCGGCCCCAGCTCGGCCCACGACCGCGGTGTCCAGGTGGCGGGAGGGCCCCAGCAGGACGACGCGACGTCGCTCGGCTAGCGTCGTCGGGAAGGTCTTGGGGGAGCGCGGCGTTCCCCGGCCTGGCGGGGGCACCGCCGACCGCTGAGCCGGCCGTCCCCCTGAACGGGCGGAACGACCGGGGCAGGACGAGAGGACGACCAGATGCGAGCAGCCGACCGGCCACGCCGCGTGGCGATGCTGTCGGTGCACACCTCACCGCTCGAACAGCCTGGAACCGGCGACGCCGGTGGCCTGAACGTCTACGTGGTGGAGACCGCCAAGCGCCTCGCCCAGCGGGGCACCGAGGTGGAGATCTTCACTCGTGCCACGAGCAGCGATGCGCCACCCCTGGCTGAGCTGGTCCCCGGGGTGCTGGTGCGGTCGCTGGTCGCCGGACCGTTCGAGGGTCTGTCCAAGAACGACCTGCCTGGCCAGCTCTGCGCCTTCGCCGCCGGCGTGATGCGGGTCGAAGCACGCCAGGAGCCGAACTGGTACGACCTGATCCACTCCCACTACTGGCTCTCCGGTCAGGTGGGCTGGCTGGCCGCCGACCGGTGGCACGCGCCGTTGGTGCACACGATGCACACCATGGCCAAGGTGAAGAACGCCTCACTGGCGCACGGTGACACCCCGGAGCCCCCGATCCGGATCATCGGCGAGGAGCAGGTGGTGGCCGCCGCTGACCGGCTGGTCGCCAACACCGGCCAGGAGGCCTGCGAGCTGGTCGGGCTCTACGGCGCTGATCCGCAGCGTGTGGCCGTGGTGCCTCCGGGCGTGGACCTGGACGTGTTCACCCCCGGCGGACCGCAGGGACAGCTGGCGGCCCGCCATCGGCTGGGGTTGCCCGCGGGCGAGGAGGGCAGCGGCGTCGACCTGGTTCTGTTCGTGGGGCGGATCCAGGCGCTCAAGGCTCCCGACGTCCTGGTCCGGGCCGTGGCCAGCCTGCTCGCGCGTCACCCGCAACGACGCTCCCGGCTGCGGCTGGCCGTGCTCGGCGGGCCCAGCGGCAGCGGGCTGGACCATCCCGGGGAGCTGCACGAGCTGGCCCGTGGGCTGGGCCTGGACGACGTGGTCGAGTTCCATCCCCCGGCGTCCAGGTCTCGGCTCGCCGACTGGTACCGAGCCGCCGACGTGGTCGCGGTGCCCTCCTACAGCGAGTCCTTCGGCCTGGTCGCCGCCGAGGCGCAGGCCTGCGGGACGCCCGTGCTCGCCGCCCGGGTGGGCGGACTGCCGACCGCTGTGGCCGACGGGGTCAGCGGAGTGCTCGTCGACGGACACGATCCGGTCCGGTGGGCCGAGGAGCTGGAGGCGCTGCTCGCCGACCTGCCGCTGCGTGACCGGTTGAGCCGGGCTGCCGTCGTGCAGGCCGGCCGGTTCAGCTGGGAGCACACGGTCGAGGCGCTGCAGCAGGTCTATCTCAGCGCGGTCCACGACCATCGCCGCGATGTGGCGATGGTGGTGCCGAGCATGCTGCAGGCGGACGTCACGTCTCGGTTCGGCGACCAGCGCGACCGGGTGCTGCACCTGGACGCCGTCGCGGCGGCGGCCCCGTGACCACCGGCGCACGAGATCGGGTCGAGCAGCTGGTGGCCGGGTGGCTGGCAGGCTGCGGGCTCGAGTACGAGCTGGGTGCCCGGCCCGGCGAGTACGTCGTCCAGCTGCCGGGCGAGACGAAGCTGCGCACGACGACCTCGGTATTGGTGGGCGACCGCAGCCTGTCGGTGTCGGCGTTCGTGGTACGCCGTCCGGACGAGAACCGTGAGGCCGTCTACCGCTGGCTGCTCGCCCGCAACGTACGACTGCCGGGGCTGGCCTTCGCCCTGGACAACCTCGGTGACGTGTACCTGGTCGGCCGGTTGCCGCTGGCAGCGGTCAGCGAGGAGACGCTCGACGGCCTGCTCGGTGCGGTGCTGGCCACCGCCGACTCCTCGTTCAACGACCTGCTGGTGATGGGGTTCTTGTCCTCGATGAAGCGGGAGTGGCGCTGGCGGGTCAGCCGTGGGGAGTCGACGCAGAACCTGGAGGCCTTCAAGCATCTGCTCCAGAACGAGGGCGAGCGCGAGGGCGACGGCGACGGCGACGGTCAGGATCCGACGAGGAATCGGGCCGAAGGGGCCGAGACTCCGTCGACCGGTTCCGACTAGCCTGGCCGCCATGACCTACACCCTCGTGCTGCTTCGCCACGGCCAGAGCGACTGGAACGCCAAGAACCTGTTCACCGGCTGGGTGGACGTGGACCTGTCTGACAAGGGCAGTGCCGAGGCCCTGGCGGGAGGCAGGATGCTGGCCGAGGCGGGGGTGCTACCGGACGTCGTGCACACCTCGCTGCTGCGCAGGGCGATCACCACGGCGAACCTCGCCCTGGACGTCGCTGACCGGCACTGGATCGATGTCAAGCGGAGCTGGCGGCTCAACGAGCGGCACTACGGCGCCCTGCAGGGCAAGAACAAGAAGCAGACCATGGAGACCTACGGCGAGGAGCAGTTCATGCTCTGGCGCCGCTCCTACGACACGCCGCCGCCGCCGATCGAGCCGGGCAGCGAGTTCGGCCAGGACAGCGACCCGCGCTACGCCGGGCTGGGCGCCGACATGCCGGCGACCGAGTGCCTGAAGGACGTGGTGGCCAGGATGCTCCCGTACTGGGACAGCGAGGTGATCCCAGACCTGCGAGCCGGCAAGGTCGTCATGCTCGCCGCGCACGGCAACTCGCTGCGCGCCCTCGTCAAGCACCTGGACGGGATCAGCGACGAGGCCATTGCCGGGCTGAACATCCCGACCGGCATCCCGCTCGTGTACGAGCTGGACGACCAGTTCGCCCCGGTGGTGGTCGGTGGCCAGTACCTCGACCCGGAGGCCGCCGCGACTGCCGCGGCCGCAGTGGCCAGCCAGGGCCGGTGAGGTTCAGCCGATCTGCACCCGCTCGCCGGTGACCAGGTAGACCACCTTGCGGGCCACCACCACCGCGTGGTCGGCGAACCGTTCGTAATAGCGCCCGCACAGGGTGACGTCGATCGCCGTCTCCACTCCGTGCGGCCAGTCGTCGTCGAGCAGCGCGGTGAACAGGGCGCGGTGCAGCTCGTCCATCACGTCGTCGTCGACCTCCAGCTCGCCGGCGGCCTCGACGTCCCGCAGGGAGATGACGCTGCCGACTTTGGCCACGATCCGCTCGGCCACCTCGCCCATCTGCACGATGGTCTCTCGTAGCTCCGCAGGGATCGCCGAGCGGGGGTGGCGCATCCGGGCCAGCTTGGCCACGTGCCGGGCCAGGTCGCCCATCCGCTCCAGGTCCGAGCTCATCCTCAGCCCGGTGACGATCACCCGCAGGTCCGTGGCGACGGGTTGCTGCAGGGCAAGCAGCGCCAGCGACCGTTCCTCGAACTCGGCCTGCAACGCGTCGATCTGCTCGTCGTCCGTGATCACCGACTCGGCCAGGGGAAGGTCTCCGTCGAGGAGAGCCAGGGTCGCTCGGGAGATGGCCGAGCCGACCAGCCGGGTCATCTCCACCAGGAGGTCCGACAGCCCCTTCAGCTCCTCGTGGAAATGCTCTCGCATTGACGGTTGCTCCGTTCCAGACAGTCGACCCGCGAATGCCGTCACGTTCCCAGGCGGGCGTGAACGATCTCCCCATGCTAGGTGAACGTTGCCCGCCCGAGTCAGGGACGGTTCGGCGCCGATCTACGCTGGGCGCGTGAGCGCCACCTGGACTGCCGCCTTGGCCGGTGTCGTCGGCCTGCTCACGGGCGTGGTCGGGATGCTCGCCTTCCGGATCAGCGAGGACGGGCGCCAGCAGCTGGCCCGCCCCCGCGAGCCGGCACTGCCCGAGGGGATCACCGAGGTGCTGGCCGTGCTGCGGTCGGCGGCGATCGTGCTCGACGCGGCGGAAGGAGTGATCCGCGCCAGCCCCGCGGCCTACGCCTTCGGCCTGGTCCGCGGTCACGACCTGGTGCATGCCGAGCTGCGGGAGATGGCGGCCGAGGCACGTCGCTACGGCGTGATCCGGGAACGCGAGCTCGAGCTGGCGCGCGGACCCTTGGGTCGGGCGCGCATCGTCGTCCACGCCCGTTTGGCGCCGCTGGACGCCGACCATGTGCTGGTGCTGGTCGACGACCGCACCGAGGCCCGACGGGTCGAGGAGGTGCGCCGCGACTTCGTCGCCAACGTGAGCCATGAGCTGAAGACTCCGATCGGCGCGTTGCAGCTGCTCGCCGAGGCCGTCGGCGGGGCGGCCGACGACCCGCAGGCCGTGCAACACTTCGCCGAGCAGATGGAACGCGAGGCGCAGCGGCTGGCCACGCTGGTTCAGGAGATCATCGACCTGTCCCGGTTGCAGGTCGCCGACGCACTGCACGCGCCCGAGCCGGTGCCGGTCGAGAGTGTGATCACCGAGGCGATCGACCGGGTGCGGCTGCGAGCGGACAGTCGGAAGATCGCGATCTCGGTCGGCGGGGACATGGGCGCCGTCGTCTACGGAGACCGGGACCTGCTGGTCACCGCGATCCGTAACCTGGTCGACAACGCCATCGCGTACTCCCCCGAGAGAACGAAGATCGGGGTGGGTGTGCGACGGCACGACGCCCTGGTCGAGATCGCGGTGAAGGACCAGGGGATCGGGATCGCCCGCACCGAGCAGGCGCGGATCTTCGAACGCTTCTACCGCGTCGACGCGGCGCGGTCCCGAGCCACCGGCGGCACCGGGCTCGGGCTCAGCATCGTCAAGCACGTAGCGGCGAACCACGGCGGTGAGGTCACGCTCTGGAGCGAGCCGGGGGTGGGGTCGACCTTCACGCTCCGGCTGCCGGACAGCGCCCACGCGGCGGCGACCCCGGACGGCGCGCCGTCCTCGCCGGCGGTGCTGGTCGAGTCCGGCACGGGACAGCCGGACATGCCGGTCGAGGCCCATGACCCCCTGGCGGCGGATTCCGGCACACCAGGGCAGGGCAGCGTGCCCAGCATCATCAGACCGAGAGGGGTACCCCGGTGACCCGGATCCTGGTCGTCGAGGACGAGGAGTCGTTCAGCGACCCGCTGTCCTACCTGTTGCGCAAGGAGGGCTACGAGGTCGTGGTGGCCGGAGACGGCCCGGCGGCTCTGGATGAGTTCGACCGGGGCGGCGCCGACCTGGTTCTGCTCGACCTGATGCTGCCCGGTCTGCCCGGTACCGAGGTGTGCCGCCAGCTCAGGGCGCGCAGCAACGTTCCGGTGATCATGCTCACGGCGAAGGACAGCGAGATCGACAAGGTGGTCGGGCTGGAGCTGGGCGCTGACGACTACGTCACCAAGCCGTACTCCTCCCGTGAGCTGGTGGCCAGGATCCGCGCCGTCCTGCGGCGTGGCACCGAGAGTGAGGGCCCGCCTGTCTCGATCGTGGAGGCCGGCCCGGTCCGGATGGATATCGACCGCCACGTGGTGACGGTGAAGGGCGCACAGGTGCCCTTCCCGCTCAAGGAGTTCGAGCTGCTGGAGATCCTGCTGCGCAACGTGGGGCGCGTCCTGACCCGGATGCAGCTGATCGACCGGGTCTGGGGCGCCGACTACGTGGGCGACACCAAGACCCTCGACGTCCACGTCAAGCGGCTGCGAAGCAAGATCGAGCCGGACCCCGCCAACCCGCGCTACCTGGTCACGGTGCGCGGCCTGGGCTACAAGTACGAGGCCTAGCAGATCGGCCGGCCACGGTCCGGGTGCTCAGGAGGCGGACGGCGAAGGGGTCACGCTGGGCGTCGCGCTCGCGACCTCGGGCTGGGGCGTCAGGCTGGCGTAGGGACCCTCTGCCGCCAGCACCGGCAGTGACAGGCGCTGACCGCCGCTCGGGGTGTCCACCTGGAGCTGCAGGACGGCACCGGGGGCGGTGGGCACCGAGGCGACCCGCACCGCGGTGTCGACTCCGTCGAGCTCGGTGAGGCCCTGAGCGCTCGCTCGGACGGTCCCACCACCGACCGAGTTTCCGGTGCCGTCGAGGACGGTGAACGTCACGTCGACCGCAGTGGCGCCCTCGTTGTTCACGGCGCCGATGAGCAGCCCGGGCTGCTGCGCCTCGGTGGCGACCAGCAGCATGTTGCGCAACTGGATCGAGGTGCCGGTCGCGTCATCCGTGATCTCGCCGTTGACCCCGTCGGACGCCGCGTAGGTGACCGCCGTGGTCTTCGGGTTGGTGAACGAGCATGCGCCAAGGGGCAGGGCCATGGCGCCTACGAGCAGCGCGACACCGGCGACGTGGACCCGACGGCTGGCGGGGAGGTCCCCACCACGACTGCTGCGCTTCACGTCCGTCCTCCCTGAGAGCCATCTGACACCCTGCCCGGCCGACCTCGTCCACCGAACCCGATCGGTCCCGGGTGCCCGCCTGCCTGCCGTGGCGAAGCCTACTCGCTGGCGGATGGGCCGAACGTGTGGTCCGCCCTACGCCGCGTCGAGCGGGCTCGGCGCTCTGCGAGCGAGGCCGTCCCACGGCGATCACCAGGTGTCCGCAGCGGGCGCGGACAGCACGGCCCCTTGGGGTTTGTCAAGCATCAGTAGGTCTCACTCAGGCCCCTGACCTGGGCAAACGTGATCGGACGGCGATGTCACTGCTCCATTCGCGTGCTAGCATTGGGGTTGGGAAAGGGGATAACACCACATGGCTTTCGAGGTTGGCGAGACGGTCGTTCACCCGCAACACGGGGCGGCGCAAATCGTAGAAACCAAGGTCCGGACCATCATGGGAGAGGAGCGCCAGTATCTCGTACTCCGTCCCACCGAGAAGGTCACCCAGAGCCCTCTCACCATCGAGGTACCCGCCCAGAACGTCGAGATGGTGGGTCTGCGTGACGTCGTAGGCCAAGAAGGCCTCGACAGGATGTTCGAGGTCCTGCGTGCCTCGTACGCCGAGGAGCCGACCAACTGGTCGCGCCGGTACAAGGCCAACCTCGAGAAGCTCCACTCCGGTGACGTGATCAAGGTCGCCGAGGTTGTGCGCGACCTCACCCGCCGTGACCAGGGGCGTGGCCTGTCCACCGGTGAGAAGCAGATGCTCGGTCGGGCCCGGACGATCCTTGTGTCGGAGCTCGCTCTTGCCGAACAGACTAACGAGGACAAGGCGGCGGCCATCCTCGACGAGGTACTCGCTTCCTGAGGAGCACTGCCGGTCTGTGGCCGCCGGATCTCACAGAGAGGTCTGGACGTGCCACAGCCAGGGACCAGGTTCCCGCCCACTGTCATCGAGGTCCTGCGGTTCTGCGTGGTCGCCTTTCTGGCTGCGGTGGGCTACCAGGTCGGCAAGGGGTTCGGCAGCGGTCAGGAGATCGTCGGCGTCTTCGATGCTCCGGCCCTGGGCGTGCTGCTCGGCGGCGCCACCGGATACGTTCTGGGGGGCGTCGTCGCCCGGATGACGTTCATCAGCGTCACCCGCACCGAAGGTGCACTGTCAGGTCGGTCGGCTGAGCAGCTGCTGGCCGGCCTGTTCGGCGCCGTCCTCGGGGTTCTGGTCTCGGCGGCGCTCACCTGGCCGTTGCTCCTGGTCGGCTCGTCGCAGATCACCGCCCCGCTCTTCCTGTTCGTCATCGTCACGATCGGCAGCCTCGGGTACCGCGTGGGGCTCTCGCGGCGCAACGGGGTGCTGTCCATCCTGGGTGGCAGCGGACGGCTGGACATCCCCCGGCCGGCGGCGTCCTCCCTGCCCATGATCGTCGACACCTCGGTGGCGATCGACGGCCGGGTGGTGGACGTCGTCCGGTCCGGGTTCCTGCACGGCTGTCTCCTCGTGCCCCAACCGGTGCTCGGTGAGCTGCAGGCGCTCGCGGACTCTTCGGACGACCAGCGCCGGGCCAAAGGCCGCCGGGGCCTGGAGGCCCTGCACTCGCTGCGCCAGAAACGGGGAGTCGACGTCGAGGTGATCGGCGATGAGGCCGCCGACATGGCCGAGGTCGACGCCAAGCTGGTGCATATGTGCCAGCAGCGCCGGGCGGCCCTGCTCACCCTGGACACCAATCTGGCCAAGGTGGCCGCGCTGGCCGGGTGTCGGGTGCTGAACCTGCATGCGCTGGCTCTTGCGCTGCGCCCGCCGGTGCTCGCGGGCGACCACGTCGCCGTGCTCCTCACCCGGCCCGGCAAGGACCCCGGCCAGGGTGTGGGCTACCTCGACGACGGCACGATGGTCGTCGTCGAACGGGCCAGGGAACTGGTCGGCTCCGAGGTCGACACGGTCGTGATCAGCGTGCTGGTCACCGCCAACGGCCGGATGGTCTTCGCCAGGGTGCGGGAGGGCCAGACCCGGACGCTGCCGCGCCAGGGTGCGAGCGAGGCGAGCGACCGGGGCCGGGAACGGGAGATCACGGCCCGGATCGCCACAGCTGCGCGGGCGGTGCCGGACGATCGCACCTGACGCGCGGAGGATTCGGCACGTGGCGGCGCGTCCGGCATAGTCGGCCCATGAGCGCACTGCTGGTGGTCGTTCTGGACGTCGAGGGCAGCGATGGCCGTCGCGCAGCCGGGATCGGCGCGACCGAAGTGGTTGCCGCCGTGCTGCGCCGGGGCATGCCCGAGGCGCGGGTCGAGGTGGTGACCCGGGCCGGGCGCCTCGCCGAGCTCCTCGAGTCGCCGAGTGACCTGGTCGTCCTGCATGACCCACGACGCCCGATCGGGGATCCGGAGCCGGTGCTGCGGGTCATCCGGGAGTGGTACGAGGACGGCGAGTGCGTCGCGGCCGTCGGGTGCACCGAGGTCACCGACACCCTCAAACACGTCGACGGCGAGGGCCGGGTGCTGGCCACGCTCGACCGCGGCGACTTCTGCACGGTCATCGGCCCGCTCGTGGTCACCCACGCCGCCCTGTGCGCCAGCCTGGCCGTCGCGCCGCAGGCCGGAGAGGACCTCGGCGTCCTGGTTGCGATGCTCGACCGGTTGGTCGGAGTGCGGCGCGTCGTGTCGCAGCGTCCCGACACCGAGCCCATCGGGTACGACCCGGCGGGTGCGCGCACGGACGAGCTCGACGTCACGTCGTCGGGTGGACCAGAGCCAGCAGGCGCTCGGCCGCGGCGAGGTCGCCCGGGTAGGTGATCTTGAGGTTGGTCCGCTGCGCATCAACGACCCGGATCTCGAGCCGACTCCACGCCTGAACGCACGACGCCGTGTCGGTGCCGCGAAAGTCCCACTGCGCGGCGAGCTCGTAGGCGTCGAGCAGCGCGCCGGCGCGGAAGGCCTGCGGGGTCTGCACTCGCACGATCCGGGTATCGGGCGCATCGGCGTCCGGTCGCGGCCCGCCGTCGCGGGTGAGCAGCCCGTCCGCCGACACGGCGGGCACCCCGCCGCCATGACGTACCGCCGTCTCGATCACCTCGCCGAACAGCTCGCTGCCGGCCAACGGTCTGGCGGCGTCGTGGACGGCGATCACGTCGATCTCCCCACTGCGGACCGCTGGGCCCAGGTGGGTGAACGCGGCCATCTCCGAGTCGTGGCGGCTGGCCCCGCCGGCGACGACGTCGATCGGCCGTGGCAGGGGGTGGTCGCGCACCAGCTGCCGGGCGAGCGGCTCGTCCTCGGCGCGGACCACCAGCACGAGCCGCTCCACCGAGCTCACCTGTGCCGCCCAGTGCAGCGACCAGGCCAGCACCGGGCGGCCGGCCAGCGGCAGGTAGACCTTGTTCGCCGGTGCCCCGTCGATCGTCGCGGCGGCGCGGGACCCGCTGCCGCCGGCGAGAACGACCACCGCCGCGGGCACAACGGCACTGTACGCACGGCCGGCCACCCCACCGGCATCGAGTGGACACCTGTGCAAGGAATCGCCGGCGTGTCTGTCGCCGAACTGTCCACTCGCGTGGGACGGCAGGGGCACGCCGTACGGTAGCGGCGTGAGCCCGACGCTGCCCCGCACCGGGATCGGGGTCGACGTGCACCGCTTCGCCGATCCGGCGGCTGGGCGTCCGATGCGGATCGCCGGCCTGGACTGGCCGGGTGAGCCGGGACTGGAAGGTCATTCGGACGCCGACGTCGCGGCGCACGCCTGCTGCGACGCCGTCCTATCCGCCTGCGGGCTCGGTGACCTTGGCTCGAACTTCGGCACCTCCCGCCCGGAGTGGGCGGGGGCCTCGGGGGTGATGCTGCTGGCCGAGACGGCCCGCCGCGCACGTGAGGCCGGGTTCGTGATCGGCAACGTCGCGGTGCAGGTGATCGGGGTGCGGCCCCGGGTGGGCACCAGGCGGGAGGAGGCGCAGTCCGCGCTGTCCGCGGCCTGCGGTGCGCCGGTGACGGTGTCCGCGACCACCACCGACGGGCTGGGCCTGACCGGGCGGGCGGAAGGCGTGGCGGCGATCGCCACCGCTCTGGTGGTGGCCGCCGATGTCCGCCAGGATCATGCTCGACGGAGGGGAGTGCACTGATGCCGATCGCGATGGCCAGTGACGATGCCGAGTACGCGCTCAAGGAGGAGATCAAGGCCTGGCTGGTCGCCCAGGACCACGGCGTCACCCACTTCGGCGCGCCGTTCTGCGCCGGGTTGGCCGGCTCCCGCTCGGACACCACCGTGTTGTGCATCGGCGGGAAGATCATCGGATCGGCGCTGGCCATGGAGGTCGTGCGCACCTGGATGGGTACGGACTTCTTCGGCGAGCAGGACAAGTACGTCCGCCGGGTCGAGAAGGTCCGAGAGATCTCCGAGCGGCACCTGCGGCCGCTGGACGCCGGCTGACCGCAGCCGAGCGGCACCCGGTTCCGTGGCGAACAGCCTGGTCACCGTGCTCGTGCCGCCGGGGTTACGCCTGTTCGTTCGAGCTCGGGGTCCGCGAGACCGAGTGCCGTGCGAGGTCGCACCCGAGTGGAGCCTGGGGCACGTTGTGCAGTCGATGGGGATACCCCTGACCGAGGTGGGCGAGATGCGTGCCGGTGGCCGGGTCGTGTCGGCAGGCACCCGCGCCCACGGGCTCGGCGAGGTCGCTCTGAGCGAGGCCGCCCGGCCTCAACCGGCGCCGACCTCGCCGCCGCGGTTCCTGCTCGATGTCCACCTGGGCGCGTTGTGTCGGCGGTTGCGGCTGCTGGGCCTGGACGCCGCCTACCGCAACGACAGCACGGATGCCGACCTTGTCCGGCAGTCGCTGGCCGAGCGGCGGGTGCTGCTCAGCCGCGACCGGGGGCTGCTGCAGCGCCGCGCTCTGCGGTGGGCGGCGTACGTGCGCGGGGATGACCCGGACGACCAGCTGCGAGACGTCCTCGACCGGTTCGCGCCGCGGCCGGCACCCTGGACCCGCTGCCTGGTCTGCAACGGCCTGCTCGGCCCCGTCCCGAAGGACCAGGTCATCGACCAGCTGCAACCGGGGACCAGGCGCTGCTACGACGACTTCGCCCGCTGTGGGGGATGCCGGCGGGTGTACTGGCGCGGCGCCCATGCCCGTCGTCTCGAGGCGCTGGTCGAGTCGGTGGTGCGTGCTCATGATCGTCGGGAGGGTGAGGTTATGCCCCGTTCGCCGGGGTAGAACCTCACCCTCCGGGCGATCACGGTCCGGTCAGGGCGGCGGGGTCATCTCGGCGCGGACGCCGAGCAGCCGGATCGGGCGGTCGTCCCCGAGGGCGTGCAGCAGGTCGAGTGCGGTGGCAGCGATCACCGTGGGGTCCGTCGTCGGCTCGGACAGCGTGCGGCTGCGGTTGACGGTGAAGAACGGCGCGAAGCGCACCTTGAGGTGCACCCGCAGGCATCCCCGGCCCTCGGCGGCGATGTCGGCGCTCACCTGTTCGGCCAGGGCGTGGACGGCGGCGGTGATCTCGCGGTCCTCGGTCAGGTTGCGCTGGTAGGTGGTCTCCCGGCCGTGGGCCCGGGCCACCCACGGCGTGGGGTCGGCGTAGGAGCGGCCGGTACCGCGGCCGAGGCCCTGGTAGTACGGGCCCATCGTCGGCCCGAACCCTTCGATCAGAGCGTCGGTCTCGGCGCGGGCCAGGTCGGCGACGGTCTCGATCCCCAGCCCGGACAGCCGGGCCTTGATCCGTGGCCCGATGCCCCAGACGGCGTCGGTCGGTCGCTCGCCCATCACCGGGAACCAGTTCTCCCGGGTGAGCCGGAAAACCCCCTGCGGTTTGCCGAACTCGGTGGCGATCTTGGCGCGGGTAGTGGTGTCGCCGATGCCCACCGAGCAGTGCAGGCGCGTCGCGGCAAACACCTCGCGCTGCAGGGTGCGCGCATACGCCTCGGGGGCGGCCGTGTCGAGCAGCTCGATGCCGACGAACGCCTCGTCCCAGCCGAGTACCTCGACCACGGCGGCGGGCAGCGCGCGCAGGGTGGCCATCACGACGTCCGAGACGGCCGTGTAGTGCGGGGCGTCGACCGGCAGCAGCACGGCGTCCGGGCACTTGCGCACCGCCAGCTTGAGCGGCATGCCCGAGCGGACGCCGTACTCGCGAGCCGGATAGGAGGCGGTGGAGACGACGGCCCGCTCGGTGGGGTCACCGCGGCCGCCCACGATCACGGGCAGCCCGGCCAGCTCGGGACGGCGCAGGATCTCAACCGCCGCGATGAACTGGTCGAGGTCGACGTGAAGCACCCAGCGCACGCCCCACAGCGTGCTCGATCGGCTGGTTGGGCGAAAGCCGGCGGTCCGGCCGGGACCGCGACGACGCGCCGTTCGCAGCCATTCGAGGCAGTCTGACTACCCAGAGTGTCGATGCCGTCGAATCGCTTGGGCGGCGGGGACGCGTCGTCCGCGATCCCGAAGGTGGCGGCCGCGACGGCGCTGGTCGCCGGGCTGATGACGATCCTGATGGGTGTGGTCGCCAACTACCCGCTGGCGCTGGCCGCCGGTCTCGGGCTGAACGCGTTCGTGGCCTTCGGCATCGCGTCCCTGCCCGGGATGACCTGGGCCGACGCGATGGGCCTGGTGGTGCTGGAAGGCCTGATCATCCTGGTCCTGGTGCTGACCGGGTTCCGGACCGCGGTCTTCCACGCGGTGCCGCGGTCGCTGAAGACCGCCATCAGCGTGGGGATCGGCCTGTTCATCACCTTGATCGGGTTCGTCGACGCCGGGTTCGTCCGGCGCACCGTCCCGGCGTGCCGCCCAAACCCGAGCGGATCCTGGTCGTCGACTCGATCGCCGCCGCCGCTGCCGGCGGCGCGGCATCGGTGTCGTCCAACACCTCCTACATCGAGTCGGCGGCCGGGGTCGCCGAGGGGGCACGCACCGGCCTGGCGAGCGTGGTCACCGGGGTGCTCTTCCAGGTCGCGACCTGGTTCTCGCAGCTGGTTCAGGTGGTCCCGCACGAGGCGGGAGCTCCGGCGCTGGTCGTCGTCGGCTTCGTGATGATGATCCAGGTGCGCAACATCGACTGGGACGACGGTGAGGCCGCGCTGCCGGCCTTCCTGACCGTCGTGCTGATGCCGTTCACCTACTCCATCACCGCCGGGATCGGCGCCGGGTTCGTCTCCTACGTGCTGCTCAAGCTCGCCCGGGGTAAGGCGTCCCAGGTGCACCCACTGCTGTATGCCGCATCGGCGTTGTTCGTCGTCTACTTCGCGATCGGTCCGGTCAAGAGCCTGCTCTGGGTCGGCTGACGGGGTTGTGGCCGCACGAATCCGGTTGCCCGGCTGGGTAGCCTTGGCCGGTGAGCCTTCGCCTGTATGACACCGCTCGGCATGCCGTTCGCGACTTCGTGCCGCTCCAGGAGGGCAAGGCCGGGATCTATGTCTGCGGCGCCACTCCGCAGTCCGAGCCGCACATCGGCCACCTGCGCGCGGCGGTGAGCTTCGACGTCCTGCGTCGTTGGATGACCCGCAGCGGCTACCAGGTGACCTACGTGCGCAACGTCACCGACATCGACGACAAGATCCTCACCAAATCGGCCGAAGAGGACCGGCCCTGGTGGGCGCACGCCTACGTGTTCGAGCAGGCCTTCGCGGCCGGGTACGACGCCCTGAACACCCTGCGGCCCTCCTACGAGCCGCGGGCCACCGGGCACGTCACCGAGATGGTGGAGCTGATCCAGCGCCTGGTGGACGCCGGTCACGCCTACCCCGCAACGGACGCCTCCGGTGACGTCTACTTCGACGTGCTGTCCTGGCCCGAGTACGGCGAGCTGACCCATCAGAAGGTCTGCGACATGGAGCCTGCCGCGGACGCCGACCCCCGCGGCAAGCGCGACCCCCGGGACTTCGCGCTGTGGAAGGGCACGAAGGCCGGAGAGCCGGCCACCGCCTCGTGGCCGACGCCGTGGGGCAGGGGCCGGCCGGGCTGGCACCTGGAGTGCTCGGCGATGGCGACGAAGTACCTGGGAGCTGAGTTCGACATCCACGGCGGCGGGATCGACCTGCGCTTCCCGCATCACGAGAACGAGCTGGCTCAGTCGCGGGCTGCGGGGGACGGCTTCGCCCGGTACTGGTTGCACAACGGCTGGGTGGTGCAGGGCGGGGAGAAGATGAGCAAGTCGGTCGGCAACGTGATGTCGCTCGAGGCGCTCACCGAGCAGGTGTCCCCGGCGGTGATCCGCTACCTGCTGGCCGGTCCGCACTATCGATCCAACATCGAGGTGGTGCTGCCGGACTCGCTGGAGGAGGCCCGCACCGCCTACGAGCGGATCGAGAACTTCATCACGCGGGCCGCGGAGACGTTCGGTGATGCGGTGAGTGGCGCCGACCTCATGGAGGAGGACCTCCCGGCGACGTACGTGCGCGCACTGGACGACGATCTCGGCACCCCGGCCGGCCTCGCCGTGCTGCACGAGCGCGTACGGGCAGGGAACACCGCGCTCGCCGCCGGGGACAAGGACGGCGCGCTTCGGCACGCGGTGGCGGTCCGGGCCATGGCCGACGTTCTGGGGATCGACCCGCTGGACCCGCACTGGCGCAGCGGGTCCGGTGCGCTGCGGGGGGCCGCCGGCGCGGATCCGGTGTGGACCGCCCTCGACGGGCTGGTTCGCGCCGAGCTCGACGCCCGCGCCCTGGCCCGGGCGAGCAAGGACTTCACCACCGCCGACGCCATCCGGAATCGGCTGACCGCTGCGGGGATCGTGGTGGAGGACACCGCGGACGGTGCTCGCTGGAGCCTGGAGGGCACGAGCTGATGGCAGGGAACTCGAACCGGCGCGGCGCGGTGCGCAAGCCCGCGTCGAAGAAGGGCGCCACCGTCGGGTCCGGGGGGCAACGTCGCAAGGCACTGTCCGGCAAGGGGCCTACTCCGAAGGCCGCCGAACGCACGGGTCATCCGGCGGCCCGAGATGCCGCGCAGCGCAGGGCGCCGGGCGGGCGCGGCGCGGCGCCGTCCGGCCGGTCGGCTCAGCGAGGAGGCGGTGGCGCGGGACGGCGCACGTCGGGTGCCACCGAGTACGTGGCGGGACGCAACCCGGTCGTGGAGGCGTTGCGGGCCCGGGTGCCGGTCAAGGCGCTGTACGTGGGCACTCGGACCGAGCACGACGCCCGGGTCAAGGAGGCGCTGAAAACCGCTGCGGACCAGAGGATCCCGCTGCTCGAGGTGACCAAGACAGACCTGGACCGGATGACCGACGGGGCGATTCATCAAGGCCTGGTGGCCGCAGTGCCCGCCTACGCGTACGTCCATCCGGGGGACCTGATGGCCCGGGCCCGCAACGCCGGGCAGGTGCCGCTGCTGGTCGCGCTCGACTCGGTGACCGACCCACGCAACCTGGGTGCCGTCGTCCGGTCGGTGGCGGCGTTCGGCGGGCACGGGGTGATCGTGCCGGAGCGGCGCTCGGTCGGGATGACCGCTGCCGCGTGGAAGGTCTCGGCCGGTGCCGCGGCACGGATCCCGGTGGCTCGGGCCACCAACCTGACCCGAGCTCTGGAGGAGCTGGCCCGGGCGGGGTGCTTCATCGCCGGCCTCGACTCCGAGGGGGAGATCGACCTGCCCGCGCTCGAGGCGGCCACCGAGCCGCTGGTGCTGGTGGTCGGCTCGGAAGGCAAGGGACTGAGCCGGCTGGTGCGCCAGACCTGCGACGTCGTGGTGTCGATCCCGATGGCCGCCGGAACTGAGTCGCTCAACGCAGGAGTGGCCGCCGGGGTCGCGCTCTACGAGGTGGCCCGCCGCCGCTCCACCGCTCCCCGGGTGGGCACAACGTCACGCCGTGCCCGCTAGACGGGCGCGGCGTGACGTTGTGCCCACATTGGGTGGGCGTGGACGCTGACCGCGACGCCGTCCGCCCTGTACCGCTGGGTCTGGGTCGCGCCGGCGCCGGCGAGGTGCGGGCCGGGCCGGGCCCGTTGGCCGACGGGGCCGTTGCCACGCTGCGCGGCCTGCTGCGGCGCTCGACGGCCTGACCGGCGCCCGGGTGGGTTCGGCGAACCCGGTGAGAAGAGCCGCAGCGGGCTGTGCCCGGACCGGAGGTTGCGCCGTGCCCCCGCCATGCGACAAGGTGAGGCTTACCTAACTAAGGCAAGCCTTACTCGTCCCCCATGGAGTTCATGTGGTCGCCAACCTGCTGATCGGCCTGCGAGAGGGCCTCGAGGCCGCGCTCGTGGTCGGCATCCTTGTCGCCTATCTGGTCAAGTCCGGACGCCGGGACATGCTCCCGTGGGTCAGCGCCGGAGTGGGCGCAGCCGTCGCGATGAGCTTCGGTGTCTGGGCGGTGATCACCTTCACCAGCCGGAACATGAGTGAGCGCGGCGAGGAGATCTTCGCCGGAGTGCTGTCCATCGTGGCGGTCGGCTTCGTCACCTGGATGGTGCTGTGGATGCGCAAGGCGGCCCGCACCATGCGCAACGAGCTGGACGGCAAGATGACCAAGGCGCTGGTCGTCGGCCCCGTCGCGATCGCCGCCACGGCATTCCTGGCGGTCGGCCGGGAAGGGGTGGAGACCGCGCTGTTCATCTGGTCGGCCATCAGGGCCACGGGCGAGGGCTGGCAGCCGCTGACCGGCGCCCTGCTCGGGATCGTGATCGCGGTCGCCGTCGGCTACCTGATCTACCGCGGCGCGATGCGGATCAACCTCGCCTCGTTCTTCACCTGGACGGGGCTGGCCCTGATCGTCATCGCGGCCGGCGTGCTCGGATACGGCGTACACGAACTACAGGAGGCCGGTGTGGTGCCCGGCGAGGATGCGCTCGCCTTCGACGTCAGCGCACAGATCCCCTCGGACAGCTGGTACGGCGTCCTGCTGCGCGGAACGGTCGGGTTCCTGCCGAAGACCAGCTTGCTGCATGCCGCGGTCTGGACCGCCTACCTGGCGGCGATGCTCGCGCTCTTCCTGCGCCCGCAACGCCGGGTAGCGTCTGCGACCGAGCAGGAGCGCACCCCCACCGTGGTGAGCTGACTCTGCCTGCCCCGCGTTACTTCGGCACCCTGACCGGCGAGACCTTCCAGATCTCGCGGCAGTAGTCCTGGATCGTGCGGTCGGAGGAGAAGAAACCACAGCGTGCGGTGTTCAGGATCGACATCCGGGTCCAGGAGTCCTGGTCCCGCCAGGCCAGATCGACCTGGTCCTGGGCATCGATGTAGGAGCGGTAGTCGGCCAGCACCAGGTACTCGTCCCAGCCCATCAGGCTGTCGATGACGCCGGCGAAGACCGAGCTGTCGCCACCGGAGAACGCCCCGCCGGCGATCGCGTCGATGGCCGCGCGCAGCTCATCGTCGGACTCGTAGTAGTCCCGCGGCCGGTACCCGGCCGCGCGCATCCCGGCAGCCTGCTCGGCGTCCAACCCGAACAGGAAGAAGTTGTCTGCGCCCACCTGGTCGCGGATCTCGATGTTCGCGCCGTCCAGGGTGCCGATCGTCAGGGCGCCGTTCAGGGCCAGCTTCATGTTCCCGGTCCCCGAGGCCTCCTTGCCGGCCATGGAGATCTGCTCCGACAGGTGCGCCGCCGGAACGATCAGCTCGGCCCGAGCCACGTTGTAGTCCGGCAGGAAGGCCAGCGTGAGCCGCCCGGCCACCACCGGGTCGGTGTTGACCACCCCGGCCACCGAGTTGATCAGCTTCATGATCCGCTTGGCCGCGTGGTATGCGGGAGCGGCCTTGCCGCTGAACACCACGGTCCGCGGGACGACGTCGCGCTGGGGATCGTCGATGATCCTCTGGTAGACGGTCACGACGTGCAGCACCTTGAGCAGCTGGCGCTTGTATTCGTGGAACCTCTTGATCATCACATCGCACATCGAGTCGGGGTCCACCCGCACCCCGATCGCCTCGTCCGTGTAGGCGGCGAGGTCGACCAGGTTGGCGCGCTTGATGGCGCGCCAACGCTCGCGCGTCTCGCGGTCCTCGGCCAGTGGTTCCAGCTCGCGCAGCCGGTCCAGGTCCTTCAGCCAGCCCTCGCCGCCGAGCCCCGAGCTGATCAGTTCGGACAGGCCCGGGTTGGCCAGCCGCATGAAGCGTCGCGGCGTGACTCCGTTGGTGACGTTGTGGAAGCGGTCCGGCCACAGCTGCGCGAAGTCGCGCAAGGTGGTGTCGGTGAGCAGCTGGGAGTGCAGCTCGGCCACGCCGTTCACCGCCGAGCTGCCGACCACGGCCAGGTTCGCCATCCGCACGCGGGCGTCATGGCCGTCCTCGATCAGGGACACCGTCCGCAAGGTCTCGTGGTCTCCGGGATGGCGCAGCGCCACCCCCTGCAGGAAGAAGTAGTTGATCGAGTAGATGATCTCCATGTGCCGGGGTAACAGCCGGCCGATCACGCGCACCGGCCAGGCTTCCAGGGCCTCGGGCAGCAGGGTGTGGCACGTGTAGTTGAACGTGCGTTGGGTGATCGACCACGCCTGCGCCCAGGCCAGCCGCTGCTCGTCGACGAGCAGGCGCATCAGCTCGACGATGGCCAGCACCGGGTGGGTGTCGTTGAGCTGGACGACGACCTTGTCCGGGAAGTCATCCCAGTCGTTGTTGCGGAACCGGAACCGCCGGATGATGTCCCGCAGCGAGCAGGAGACCAGGAAGTACTGCTGCTTGAGCCGCAGTTCGCGGCCGGGCTCGGTGCTGTCATCGGGGTAGAGGACCTTGCTGATGTTGTCCGACCGGAGGGCGTCCAGCACCGCCTCGGCGTACTGCCCCGCCGAGAACCGGCGCAGGTCGAACGACTGTCGGCTGGCCCGGGCATGCCACAGCCGGACGATGTTCACCGTCTGGGTGTCGTACCCGGGGACGAGCATGTGGCTGGGTTCGCCCCGGACGGTCTCGCCCGGGATCCAGCGCCGGCGCAGGTTGTGCGGGTCGCCGTCGCTCTCGGTGTGCCCGTAGAACCCGACCACCTGGCGGTCGTCCGGGGCGGGGAACTCCCAGGGGTTGCCGTAGAAGGTCCAGTCGTCGGGGGTCTCGACCTGCTCGCCGTCGGCGAACTCCTGCTTGAAGATGCCGAAGTCGTAGCGGATTCCGTAGCCGACCGCGGGGATGTCCAGGGTGGCCAGCGAGTCGAGCAGGCAGGCGGCCAGCCGGCCCAGACCGCCGTTGCCCAGGCCCGGCTCGACGTCCAGGGTGGCCAGGTCGTCGAGGTCGAGTCCCAGACCACCCAGAACGGTGCGCACCGTCTGTTCGGTGTCGGTGTACAGGAGGTTCTGACGGAGCTGTCGACCGAGCATGTACTCGGCGGAGAGGTAGTACACGAAGCGCGGGTTGGCGTCGTAGTGCGCCGCCGCAGTGCGCGCCTGCCGGTCGACCAATCGGTCTCGGATGGTCACCGCCAGCGTGTGGTAGGCGTCCTGGCGGCTCGCCGACTCCATGGTGGTGCCCCGGCTGTAGTAGAGGTTGCTGACCAGGTCCTGCTCGAAGTCCTTGGCTGAGCGGCCCAGTGCACGCAGCCGTGGCCGCTTGTGCGTCGATTCCATGCGCATCCCGTCTTAGCCGGCCGGAGGTCGACATCCCGAGTCGTCATCTCTACCGTGCCGAAACGGGACGTGTCGACAGACCTTGGGCTCGGGGAATCCCACAGCCCTGGCTGGGACGTCATGTGGACGCCGTTTCGGCCGTCCCAACCCGGGTCGTTAGTCGTCGTTAGTCGTCGAAGACGATCGGTACCTCCAAGGTGTCGATCCCGACGATCGAGCTCTCTTCCGGCTTGCTCGGCAGTACGTGGGCCACGTAGCTGCGCACTGCGTCATCGAGGCCGACGTCGTACCCGCGATGCTCGGAGAGGTACCAGCGATGCTCCAGCACCTCGTGGTAGATCTCGGCCGGTTCGAGCTTGCCGCGCAGCTCCTTCGGGACGACGCCCAGCACCGGCTCGAAGCAGCGGGTGAGCCACTCGTGGGCGAGCATCTCCTCGTCGACACCCTGCCGGTCGGTGGCGGCGACGTAGGTGTCCATGTCGTTGAGCAGCCGGCGGGCCTGGTTCTCCTCGACGTCCAGGCCGGTCAATCGGATCAGCCGCCTGGAGTGGTGCCCGGCGTCGACCACCTTCGGCTCGATGACCACCGATGTTCCGCCGATGTCCGTGCTGAGCGTCAGCTCGCCCACGTCGAAGCCCAGGTGGTTGAGCCGACGGATCCGGGCGTCGACCCGCCACCGCTCACCGCGCTCGAACGACTCCGGCTCGGTGAGCTGGGCCCACAGCGAGCGGTACCGCTCGGCGAGCGCCTCGCTGACCGCCGTCGGGTCGAACTCCTCGTCGATGTAGCCGCCGGCCTGCAGGTCCATCAGCTCGCCGGCGATGTTCAGGCAGGCCAGCTCCAGGTCGTACTCTCGTTGGCCGACAGACAGGGTCCGGTGGACGTCGCCGGTCTCGGCGTCGACGAGGTAGGCCGCGAACGCGCCGGCGTCCCGGCGGAAGAGCGTGTTCGACAGCGAGACATCGCCCCAGTAGAAGCCCGACAGATGCAGGCGGACCATGAGCACGGCGAGCGCGTCCACCAGCCGGGTGGCGGTGTCGTCGCGCAGCGCCCGGGAGAACAGGACGCGGTAGGGAAGGGAGAACTGCAGATGTCGGGTGACCAGCGCCGACTCCAGCGGCTCGCCGTCCGGGGCCGTGCGGCCGCTGATCACCCCGACCGGTTCGACGACCGGAAGATCGAGCCGGCGCAGCATACGCAGCAGCCCGTACTCGTTGGTGGCCAGCTTCGCGTCGATCTCCTTGACGGCGAAGACGGCGCCCGACATCCGCACGAACCGCACGGTGTGCCGGGAGATGCCTCGAGGCAGCGCGGCGAGCAGCTCGTCCGGCCAGTCCTCCAGTGGCACGTGCCAGGGCAGGTCGAGCAGGGCGGGGTCCGGCGCCGCGGCGGTGATGGACAGGCGGCCGGTCGGTGGTGGGCTCATCGCCGCCCATTGTGCCGGGGTGCGCCTGCCTGCGGCCGGGCGAACTCACTGTCGCGACAACCCGTCGCGGAACTGCGGGCGACACGGTCCAGCCTGCTGGCTGGGTCACCTGCGTGATCCGATCGGGGCCACGGTCACGCCGTGTGGGCATGGCACCGCACACGGCCAGGGCTTGGGCCACTCAGGTGACCCTGCGTCGGACGAGTGGCTGCCGCCGCCCGCGCTTGGGACACTGTGAGTCATGGCGTCCCGTGATACCGCGCGTCGGCGCTCCTTCCCCGTCACCGTGACCAAGCTGCCGGTGGTGCGGTGCGCGGTGTGCGGGCGGAGGATCGCTCACCGTGCCGGTCAGGCCGGCGCCGTGCTCACCTCACACTACGAGCAGGTGCACCCCGGCCAGACCTCTCCCTAGTCCCCGCCTCCGCTCAGCAGGACCCGGACTCGCCCACGACTGAGGAGGGGTGGCCGCCCAACGTGGCGGCCACCCCTCCTCAGTCGTCGATCAGCCCATCCGTGGGCCGGGCGCTTGCGACTCAGCTGGTCAGACGCTCGCCCGACGCGGTGTCGAAGAGGTGCACGTGGTCCTGGGTCGGAGCGAAGTGCACCGTCGCGCCCTTCTTGGGAGGATTGCGGCCATCGGTCCGGGCGATCACCTGGAGGCTGTCGTCTCCCATGACGTGCCCATAGATGTAGGCGTCGGCGCCGAGCTCTTCGACGACGTCCACCTCGACCGCGAGCCCGTGCTCGGACAGCTCGAGGTCCTCGGGGCGCATGCCCATGGTGACCTTGCCGCTCGTCGCCTTGGCGAGCACGCCCCGCTCGACCGGGAACACCATGTCGCCGAGCTTGACACCGCCGTCGGTGGTCGCCACGTCGAGCAGGTTCATCGCCGGCGACCCGATGAAGCCGGCCACGAACACGTTGTCCGGCTCGTCGTACAGGTCGCGCGGTGTGCCGACCTGCTGGAGTAGACCGTCCTTGAGCACGCAGATCCGGTCGCCCATGGTCATGGCCTCGGTCTGGTCGTGGGTGACGTAGACCGTGGTGACGCCCAGCTGCCGCTGCAGGGAGGCGATCTGGGTGCGCGTCTGGACGCGGAGCTTGGCGTCCAGGTTGGACAGCGGCTCGTCCATCAGGAACACCTGAGGCTTGCGCACGATCGCCCGGCCCATCGCGACGCGCTGGCGCTGTCCACCGGAGAGCGCCTTCGGCTTGCGCTCGAGGTACGCGGTGAGGTCGAGGATCTTGGCGGCCTCCTCGACGCGGGTGCGGATCTGGTCCTTCGGCACCCCGGCGATCTTGAGCGCGAAGCCCATGTTGTCGGCCACCGTCATGTGCGGGTACAGCGCGTAGCTCTGGAACACCATCGCGATGTCGCGGTCCTTCGGCGGCACCTGAGTGACGTCGCGTTCACCGATCAGGACCCGGCCTGAGTTGACGTCCTCCAGGCCGGCGAGCATTCGCAGGGCCGTGGATTTGCCGCAGCCGGACGGGCCGACCACCACAAGGAACTCGCCGTCCTGGATCTGCAGGTCGAGGTTGTCAACGGAGGGTTTGGTGGCACCCGGGTAGACCCGGCTGGCCTTGTCGAACGTTACGGTCGCCATGATTCGATAGATCCCTTCACCGGCAGGAACGTGCCGGACGATCCGAGTGAGGGTTCGCCCCGGGTCACTGTGACCGGGGTCGGTGGGGCAGCCGATACACGTGCATGGCGGCCCGACCCGTGAAACGGGCAGGGCTACCAAGTGTCCATCCTCACAGTCAGGCGCCGCACCGGCAAGGACTTCGAGGCGATCACCCTCCGTCGGACCCAGTCGAGACGTCAGACCCAGTCGAGGCCTGGTCCCGGATGGCCCTACGCCGCGATCATGTCGCGCTGCGCCGCGGGGGTGTGCACCGGGAGGGAACCCCGCACAGGTGATCACGACGGCGCTGGTCCGGCACGGCGACACCGCCGACTCCACCGGGTTCAGCCGACGACGACCTCATCGCCGGATGCGCTGGCTTAACCGGGTGGCGATCACCACGAGCACCACCGAGGCCACGGCGGCCAGGGCGAGTGGCCGCCCGCTCAGCGCCGCCATGGTGGCCTCCCAGGCTGCCCAGCCGATCGTGGTGTAGATCAGGGCCCAGGCCAGAGCCCCCGGCACCTGCACCACCGTGAACGGCAACCAGGCCACCTGTAGCGCACCGGCCGCGGCCAGCACCATGGTCTGGAAGCCCACGGTCAGGTAGCAGAACGGGACGGCGAGCAGACCCCAGCGCCGAACGGCACGCCGTCCCCGGTCGACCGACTCGCTCTGCAGCCAGCGCTGGACCGTGCCCAGCCGTGAGCCACTCAGGTCCGGGCCGATCCGCTGCTCGGCCTGCTCGGCGACCACCCGGGCCAGCCAGTACGTGGCCTGGCCCCGTGCTGTGGCGACCAGGTAGAGCAGAGCGAACGCCTGCCAGAGCGGGCGACCGCTGAGGAACTCGGGCAGAGCGTGCTCCTTCATGAACTGGTCGGGCGGCGGCGGGCGGTGGCTCCTAGCCTATTCGGTGCCTCTTCGGTGCCACCTGACGCCCGGATGGCGCCGGCGGCGGTGACGATGTGGCAAACCGGTCGAGCGGGGGGTTCCTCAGCCACCCTCGGCCGGATAACGTCGAATGGCTCACCTGCACCACGCGTTACGTCGTCACCGTTCCCGGAGGTGTTGTTCATGCGGATCACTGATGTTCTGCGCGGCAAGGGTGACTTCGTGGTCACCATCTCGCCGGACGAGACCGTCCGGACGTTGCTCGATGCGCTGGCCGAGCACCGGGTCGGTGCACTCGTGGTCTCGCCCGACGGGGTCACCGTGGCCGGGATCGTCAGCGAACGGGACGTCGTGCGCCATCTGCAGTCCAAGGGGGCCGACCTGCTCGACCTTCCGGTGAGCCAGATCATGACCTCGCAGGTCCACACCTGCACCCCCGACACCGTCGTGGACGACATGATGGTGATGATGACCGAGCGGCGCATCCGGCACGTTCCGGTCCTGATCGACGGCCGGATGGTCGGCATCATCAGCATCGGTGACGTGGTCAAGCATCGAATCGGTGAGCTGCAGATCGAGCGGGACCACCTGACCGCCTACATCCAGAGCTGACCCATCACCGCCGTCGGTGTCCCGACTGTCAGGTCCCACCTCGGGTCTGACGGGAGTCATCGACGGTCTCGGCGCGTTCAGGTGACGTGAGCGCGGTGAACGTGGGGTTCGGGGGCGACCGGCATCTCGGCTCGTCGGTCTTCGTCGGTCCCTACCGGCTGGTCGGCACTCTCGGTGAGGGCGGCATGGGCGTTGTGCACCTCGCCCTCGACCCGTCCGGCCGCGCAGTGGCCGTCAAGGTGCTCAAGCCGCACGTGACCGGGGACGGGGTGGCGCGCCGTCGGCTCGGCCGTGAGGTGCTCTCGTTGCGCCGAGTCCGTCACCCCAACATCGCCGAGGTGCTCGACGCCGATCTCGACGCCGCCTCGCCGTACCTGGTCACCGCCTTCGTGCCGGCGCGCACCCTCGACCACCAGGTGCGCGAGCACGGTCCGTTGCCGATGGCCTACGTCGCCCATCTGGGCCGGGTGATGGTAGGGGCGCTGCGAGTCATCCACGAGGCGGGCATCGTGCACCGCGACGTCAAGCCGGCGAACGTGCTGCTGCTGGACGACGCCCCGATCCTGATCGACTTCGGGATCGCCCATGTGGCCGACGAGGCCCGGATCACCTCCTCCGGGCTGGTGATGGGGACCCCCGGATACTTGCCTCCAGAGCTGGTGGAGGGCCAGCCGATCACGCCGGCGACCGACTGGTGGGGGTGGGGGGCGACGCTGGCGTACGCGGCCACCGGGCGGGCGCCGTTCGGCTCCGGCCCCGCGCCGGTGGTGCTTGACCGGGTGCGTCGCGGCGAGGCCGACCTGGACGGCGTCGACCCGCGGCTGGGGCGCGTCTTGGCCGCCGCGCTGACCGTGAACCCGCTCTGGCGCGGCACCGGCGACATGCTGCTCGCCGGTCTGTCCGAGATCGAGGCGTGGCGACCGGGGGACCATGTGTTTGCTCCGGCGCTGCGGCCCGACCAGGTGCACACCGTCCCGCTCACCGTCGCTCCGGCCGGATCGCGACCCGGCCCGCCGCCGGCCAGTCCGCGTTCTGCGCCACCGCCGCCTCCTGTCCCCCACCCGCCGCCGGCCCGCGACCTGATCCGCACGACCAGGGTCGAGACGCCGCGGAACCAGACCAAACCGTTTCCCGCACAGCCTGTTCCGAGTGTCAGCGGTGGCCGTGGCGCGGCGCCGTCCGGGTCGGTGCCGCCGGCACCGGCCACAGCGCCCTCGGCGGCGCCATCCGCTGCGCCGTCGTCCCGTGCGCCCGTCGCCCCTGCCCATGATTCCCCGCCGTCCGCGCCGGCCGCCCCGCGGCCCGGCAACGATGTGACCGAGCGCTCGGTGCGGGCAACGATCGCCGTCGCCTTGGCCGCGCTGGCCGTCCTGGCGGCGGTGGCTCCCGGACTGGTCATCGTGCTTAGCGTGCTGTGGCTCGTTCTCGCCCGGGTGGCCGACCGGACCATGACCGCGACGATGCGCCGCCGGTTCGAGTTCGGACCCCGCTCCGGCGATGTCGGCGTGGCACTCGCCTCCCTGCCCTGGCGGGTGGTGGCCTCGGTGCCCATGGCGGCGTTCGCCCTGATGTTCCCGGCGCTGCTGGCGGTGAGCTCGGCGTTCCTGGCGGCCGCCGTGATCGAGCCGTCGGCGCCGGACCCAGCCAGCGGCGTCCCGCTGGTCGTGGCCTGCGTGACCGGCTGGTTCGCGGCCTGGTGGGGTCCGGGGGGGTCGGTGCTGCGCCGCGGCACGCGCGGGATCGCCCGGGGCGTGGTCAGCCGCCGCACCGGTTGGCGGGCGCTGCTCGTGCTGCTCGGCTTCGTCCTGGTCGCCGCCCTGCTCGTGGCCGGCGGCGGCGCCGCACCCGACTGGGAGCCGGTGGCGTCGATCCCACAGATCACCCTTCCCCGGCCGAGCCTGACCGGAATACTCGACTGGCTGGTCAGTCGGCTCTTCGGCGGGTTCTTCTCGTGAGCGCCGTGACCGGGACGACGGTCAGCCGGCTCGGCGGCTCGCGGTCGTGACGGCCTGAAGGTGGGGGCGGACCGGCACCGGGCCGCCGATACGCTCCCGGTCGGCGCGGTACTGCACCAGCCAGGGCAACAGGTCGTTGGTGTCCATCGGGCGGGCCAGATGGTATCCCTGGACGGCGCCGCAGCGCAGCATCGCGAGGTGCTCCCAGGCCTGAGGGTCCTCCACGCCCTCGGCGACCACGTGCAGGGAGAGGTTGGCGGCCAGGTCGCTGATGCTCCGCACGATGATCCGATCCTCGGCGTCCCGAGCGAGGTTGGTGACGAAGCTGCGGTCGATCTTCACCTCGTGCACCGGGAGCCGGCGCAGGTAGGACAGCGAGGAGTACCCGGTGCCGAAGTCGTCGACCGAGATCCGGACCCCCGCCGCGCGCAGCGACTCCAGGACGGTGATGGCCCGGTCCGGGTCGCTCATCACGCTGCCTTCGGTGATCTCGAGGGTGAGCCGGGAGGCAGGCAGCCGGTGGCGGCTCAGCGTGCTCTCGATGGTCGGTTGCAGGCGTGGGTCGAGCAGGCTGCGGGGGGACAGGTTGACCGACACCTCGAGGTCCACGCCCGCCTGGCTCCACCGGGCTGCCGCTGCCACGGCCCGGTCCAGCACGACGTCGGTGAACTCGCGAGTCAGGCCGTGGCGTTCGCCCAGGTCGAGGAAGTCAGCCGGGGCGAGGATGCCGAGACGGGGGTGCTCCCACCGGATGAGCGCCTCGACGCCGTAGACCTCGCCGGTCGCCGTCCGGGCCTGGGGCTGGACGTGGACGGTGATCTGCTGGCTCGTGATCGCCCTGCGCAGCTCGGCCAGCAGGGCGATCCTCGCCATGCCGGCGTCGTCGCCGCCCGCCGCCGGTTCGGCGGGCTGGTCGGGGCCGGACTCGCCCACCACCACGGCGTGTTGGGTGGCCGCGTCGTGCAGACGGATGCCGCCGTCCGTGGCCTTCGCGGCGTACATGGCCTCGTCGGCGCAACGGATGAGCGCCTGCGCGGTGCGGGCGTGCAGCGGGGCCAGGGCGATCCCGATCGAGGAGTCGACGGCCACCTCGATCCCGTCCAGGTACAGGCTCTGCACGATCGAGTGGTAGATCCTCTCGGCCAGCGCGTGGGCGGCATCGGGGGTGTGGGCACTCGGGTCCAGGACGGCGAACTCGTCCCCGCCGAGTCGGGCGATCGTCGAGGTGTCGCCCACCGCCGCCCGCAGCCGGTCCGCGACGTGCACGAGCAGGGCATCGCCGCTGAAGTGCCCCAGGGAGTCGTTGATCTCCTTGAAGCCGTTCAGGTCCAGCAGCAGGACGGCGAAGCCGCCCTCGCCGGGCTGGGCGTCCAGCTCGGCGAGCGCTTCGTCGAGCCGCTCGGAGAACATCGCCCGGTTCGCCAGCCCGGTCAGCACGTCGTGCAGCGCCTCGTGGCGTAGCCGGTGCATCAGCCGGCCGTTCCGCAGGGCGAGCGCCGCCTGGTTGGCGGCGGTCTCCAGGACGGGGATGTCGGTGGCCATGAACGCCCGGACGTGGCCCATCCGGTCGGCCACCATCAACGTGCCCAGGACGCCGGACTCGTCGCGCAACGGCACCACGATCGCCTCCTGGTACCCGAGGGCGGCGAGCTGGGTGACGGGTTCGGTGCCATCGCTGTGCCCGCGGGCGAGCAGCAGGGGGGCCGCTCTGTCCAGGACCGCGGACCACACCGCCGGGTGGCCCGCGGACTGCAGGGGCTCGCTGCTCATCCGTGCGGACCCCTGTGGCAGGATCCATCGGCGGTGAGCGGTGTCCGGGCCGCCCAGCAGGACGACCTCCGCGGTCTCGGCCCGGAGCAGCTCCCGGGCGCCGGTCAGCACGCTGCCCAGCACCGCCTCGATCTGGTCGGCCTCGGTCACGGATCGCCCGAAGTCGTAGAGCCCGGCCAGGCTGACGTGCCGGTCCTTGAGCCGGGCGTGTGCCCGGTAGCCGGCGACCAGGGCACCGCCGACCACCAGCAGCGGTCCGGCGGTCCAGGGATCGGCGTGCAGGGCCGTGACAGCCACCAGCCCGACACATCCCACGATCGCCGACAGCGGGGGATACCCCATGAGCTCTGCCCGCAGGTCTTGGGCGGAGACCTCAGCCTCGTGCAGGGCGACGACCGCCAGCACGAGCAGGCCGTCCAGGGCGCCGGCGACGGCGACCGCGACGATCGCCGCGATCCACGCCCGGGCTCCCAGGGCGATGTTGGGCCCGGCGATCGCGTGGAGGATGAACAGAGTGACCGCGACGCCGAAGATCCGCAGCGTGGTGTTGAAGAGCACCTTGATCGCCGGCTGGCGCTGGACGAGGAGGTAGACCGGGACGGCACCCAGCAGCACGGCCACCAGCATGTCCCGGGGAGAGGTCAGGAACATGGCCAGCACGAGCGGGACCTCGCTGACCGAGATGGCCTGCGCCTCGCGGCGCACTTGGACGTGGAAGACGACCACCTCGGCGATCGCGAACATCGGCACGAGCATCCACCAGGACAGCTTCGGGAACAGGACCGAACCGTCGGACCCGGCCATGGCCAGGTTCCACAGCAGGATCGAGAGCGCGATCACGGCGACGACCAAGGCCAGCACGCCGACTGTCGGCGGTGGCCTGCGGGCCCAGCTCACTGGCGATCACCTCCTCTCCCGCTCGAGTCCGACCGTCGGCAGCGGCAGGGGTCCGCGACTGCCCGGAACGAGACCTCTGCTGACCACATCGGTAGGCGAGGTCCTGGTTGTAGGTGTTCAGGACCAGTCGTTGTCGGCCCAGGACTTGCCGGCCCAGGAGGAGCCGGCCCAGGAGCTTGCCGGCCCAGGAGGAGCCGGCCCAGGAGGAGCCGGCCCAGGAGCCTGCCGGCCCAGGAGGAGCCGGCCCAGGAGGAGCCGGCCCAGGACTTGCCGTTCCAGGTGCCGCCGGCCCAGCTGCTGCCGGTGGCTTGGAGGGCGGCCATGGTGGCGCTGTTGAAGGGTTGGCCGTGGATGTCTTGCTCGCCGGTCAGGGGGGTGCCGTCCATGATCAGGTGGGCGTCGCCGCGGGAGGCCTCGAGGGAGCCGTGGCCGGTGGATCGGGTCCAGGTCTGCCGGCCGCTGCTGGTGGGTGGAGTCATGTGGCGCATGTCGAGCAGGCCGGTGCCTTGGGCCTGAGGGTCGGCGGCGGGGAGGGGGCGGGCGTTGGAGCGCAGGAACAGTTTGACCTGGTCGGGGGTCAGGGTCGGCGAGGACTGCAGCAGCATCGCGGCGGCGCCGGAGACGAACGCGGCGGCCTGGGAGGTGCCGCTGCCGCGGAAGAACCGGGTGTTGATCCGGCCGGTGGATCCGTGTTGGACATCGATGGTGGAGCCGGGGACGCGCAGGCTCTGGATGTGGGCGCCGGGGGCGACGAGGTCGGGGTTGCGGATCCCGTTGCCGCGGCTGGAGAAGGCCGGGATGGTGTCGTTCTTGAGTGTTGCGGAGTCGTTGAGGTCATCGGCTCCGACGGCGATGACGAACGGGTCGTTGGCGGGCGTGGTCAGCCGGCCGTCGGCGGCGCCGGAGTTCCCGGCGGACGTGACCACGACGATGCCGTGTTGCCAGGCGACCTCGACGGCGTAGGAGAGGGGGTCGAGGGTGTAGGCCTGGGGGGAGTTGGTCCCGAAGGACAAATTCATCACCCGGATGTTCAGTCCCGGGTCGTGGGCGTGCTGGACGACCCAGTCGATCCCGGCGATGACCTGGGAGACGTCGGAGTAGCCGTGGGCGTCGGCGACCTTGACCGACACGATCCGGGCGTCGGGGGCGACCCCGAGGAACGGCTGGTTGTTGCTCTTGTTGGCGACCGGGTCGATGCCCGGGTCGTGGCCGGCGATGACCCCGGCCAGGTGGGTGCCGTGGCCGTAGGTGTCCCGGTAGCGGGTGGCGGGACTCTGGGACTCCGGGGTCAGGTCGGGTCCGTGGAGGATCTTCCCCGGGTCGGACAGGCCGAGGACCGGGGTGACCCCGGAGTCGATCAACGCGACGTCGATGCCGGCGCCGGTCGCCGTGTTCTTCCATGACTGGCGGACTCCGGTCATCGACTCCACGTTGTACAGGGAGGCGACATCGGTGGCAGCGTCGTAGCCCCCGGACCCGCCGGAGCTCCGCCCGGCCAGCGTGACCGGGGTGTCCTCGGTCACCGCGGCGATGGTGGGGACCGTTCGAAGGGTGTCGGCGGCGCCGGCCGGCAGGTCGACGGTGACCGCGTCGATGATCGCGATCCGTCGGCCCGGGACCAGACCGCGAGAGGTCAGCTCGGTGACCAGCTCCTCGACCCGGCCCGGGACGGCCCGCACGATGTACGGACCCGCCGGGCTGGTCGCGCCGGCGGTGACGCCGGCAGGCCTCGGCTCGGCCCGTTCCTGAGTGGCGACGGCCGGCGGCAGCGCCAGGGCCGCGATGCCCAGCGTTCCCACGACGCCGGCCGTCACCAGCCTGCGCATGGCCCGGACGGCGCCTGCCCGGCGCCGTCCACGTGGGGGCGCGTCGTCGTGGCCTGCTGACCGGGCCGGTCGGTACGCCGGCTGCGGTGTGTCGTCGTTCACCGGTGGCTCCTTGTGAATCACTGATCGTCGTCAGGGCAACGGGATGGGGTGGTGGCGCCGTCGAGCGCTCACGTCGTGGCTACCGCCAGATCGGCGCCGGACCAGGTGGCGTCGGTCCAGGAGCGTCCGGTCCAGGAGCGTCCGGTCCAGGACTCGCCGGTCCAGGAGCGTCCGGTCCAGGACCTGCCGGTCCAGGTGGAGTCGGTCCAGGACCTGCCGGTCCAGGAGCGTCCGGTCCAGGAGCGGCCTTGCCAGGTCTGGGCGGTCCATGAGGTGCCGTTCCAGCCGGTGCCGAGCCAGTCGGTGCCGTTCCACAGGCCGGCCGACCAGGTGGAGCGGGCGGCGGCGAGGGTGGCGTACTGGGTGGGGTTCCACGGCTGGCCGAAGATGTCCTGCTCGCCGGTGAGTTCGACGCCGTCCATGGCGACGCGGGAGGTGCCGCGGGCCTTGTCCAGGGATCCGGTGCCGGTGGCGAACGCGTAGGAGGGTGTCACCGTGGGTGGGGTGAGCTGCTGGGCGGCTCGGATGTCCAGGACTCCGGCGCCGCGGAACGTGGTGGAGGTTCCGGTGGCGCCGTGTGCGCTGGCCGTCAGCATCGCCTTGACCTGGTCGGGGGTCAGCGTCGGGTAGCGCTGCAGCAGCAGGGCCGCCGCGCCGGCGGTGACCGCCGCGGCCTGGCTGGAGCCGCTGCCGCGCAGGTACCGGGTCCCGACCACCGAGTCCGGGTGGGCCTCGGCGAGCTCGGAGCCCGGGACCGCCAGGCTCGCCACGTGGGTACCGGGGGCGACCAGGTCGACGTGGCGCAGCAGGTTCCCGCGGGAGGAGAAGTAGGGGACGGTGTCGTCGGCGGTGTCCAGGGTGCCCTGGGCGTCGCTGGCGCCGACGGCGATGATCTGTGGGTCCATCGCCGGGTTGGCCAGCGTCATCCGGTCGGTGCCGTCGTTGCCGCCGGCGACCACGACGACGATCCCGGCCTTCCAGGCCTGCTCGACGGCGTAGGTCAGGGGGTCGGACAGTGACCAGCTGGCGGCGTCGGTGCCGTAGGACAGGGACAGCACCCGGATGTTCAGCCCGTCGGTGCGGGCGTGCTCGGTGACCCAGGTGACCGCGGCGATGACCTGGGTGACGTCGACGGCCCCGTCGGAGGCGCCGACCTTGAGGCTGACCAGCCGGGCGTCGGGAGCGATGCCGGAGAACCGGCCGTCGTCGGCGTAGTCGTCCGGGTCGGACGTCTCGTCGCGTCCGGCGATGATCCCGGCCATGTGCGTGCCATGACCGAAGGCGTCGAGGTTGGTCAGGTTCGGGCTCTGGGAGTCGAAGGACAGGTCCGGTCCGTTGACCACGTTGCCGCTGGTCACGCCCCGCACCGGGGACACGCCGGTGTCGATCACCGCGACGTCGATGCCCTTGCCGGTGTACCCGGCGTTCCAGGACCGGTCGGCCCCGATGATCCGGGCGATGTTGTACAGCGACCCCATGTCCGTGTTCGCCTCGAACGACCCGGCCGGGTTCGCCGACAGGTCACCGGTGGAGTTGGTCAGCTCGGCCTCCACCGCACTGGCCAGCGACGCCAAGGCGCCGCTCAACGACCCGGAGCTGCTGCTCGTCGGGTCGGTGCTGCTCGGTGAGGTGGAGGTGCTCGGCGAGCTGGTCGTCGAGTTCTTCGGGGAGCTGTTCTTCGATGTGTTCTTCGAGCTGGTCGGGCTCGAGGATGTGGAGGACGGGCCCTTGGGCTTCGACCTGGCCTCAGCCATGCCCGTACCCGGACCCGCCACCAACGCGGCCGCCACGGCGGCCACAGCCAGTGGACGCCACACCGTACGACCCGTGCAGTGGATGAACGTCATGTTCAGCTCCCTACCTCGATCCCTGTGGCAAGGATGACTCTGAGTAGGGTGTCAACTCCATAGAGTCAGGCACAGTTCACCCGCGGGGACGCATGCGCCATCGGGCGGCGTCACTCAGCGGTCTCGACCAGACAAGGAGGGACCCGCGCGAAAGGGGCGTAGCGAACCCGTGCTCTAGGCCGAGCGTGAGACGGCCACCCCGGCTCAGACGGTGATCGGCTCCGGGCGGCCGAACAGATAGCCCTGAGCGTGCCGGCAGCCGATGCCGGCCAACAGCCCGGCTTGGTGTTCGGTCTCCACCCCTTCGGCGACCAGGTCCACGTCCAGACCCTGGGCCAGTCCGGTCAGCGCCTCGACGATCCGCTCGCAGTGCCGGTCCCGCCCCAGACCCTGGGTGAAGCTCCGGTCGATCTTGATCCCGGAGACGGGCAGGTCACGCAGATGCGACAGCGCGGAGAACCCGGTGCCGAAGTCATCGACGACCAGCCGCACGCCGAGGGCGTCGAGCTGCTCGAGCTGGTCGCGGGCCGAGGGAGCCCCGCTGAGCATCACCGACTCGGTCAGCTCGATCACCAGGCGGGACGGGTCCAGCCGCCGTCCGGCAAGGGCGGCGCGCACGTCCTCGGTCAGACCGGTGCGGCGCACCTGCGAGGGCGAGACGTTGATCGCCACATATCCCTGCCCGGGAGTCGCCTCGGCGATCCGGGCCGCCTCGTCGAGCACCCAGCGACCCAGGTCTTCGATCAGACCGGTCTGCTCGGCGACCGGCAGGAACAGTGCCGGCGGGAGCAGGCCCCGCTCGGGGTGCTGCCAGCGCACCAGCGCCTCCCGGCCCACCAGCGCGCCGCTGCGCAGGTCGACGATCGGCTGCACGTGCAGGCGCAGCTGTCCCTGGCGGACAGCGGTGCGCAGCTGGCTCTCCAGGTCCAATCGGTCCCTGGCGTCGCGGCGCAGGGCGTCGTCGACCAGGTCCCAGCCGCCGCGCCCGGCGGACTTCGCCCGGTGAAGCGCCGTCCCGGCATCGCGCAGCAGGCCGAGCGCGGTGCCGTCGGACTGGGTCGGGTCGGCCAGCGCGATCCCGACGCTGGCCGCCGGCATCACCACCCGGCCGTCGACCTCGATCGGCTCGCGGATCGCGGCGAGCATCCGCTCGGCGAGGGCGATCGCCTCACCCTGGTCTGCTACCTGCTCGCGCACCACGACGAACTCGTCGCCGCCGAGCCGGGCGGCCAGGTCGGCCGGGCCGAGCAGCCGGCGCAGCCTGGCGGCCACCGCGATCAGGATCGCGTCACCGGGGCCGGGGCCGATGCCGTCGTTGACCACGCGGAAGTCGTCGATGTCGCAGCACAGCACCGCGGCGGCCCGCCCGCTGCGACGCCCTCGGTCCAGCGCGTGCTGGATCGTCTCGACGCACATCACCCGGTTCGCCAGCCCGGTGAGCGGGTCATGACGGGACTGGTGGGTGAGCCGCTCCACGGCCGCCCGGGTCTCGGTAACGTCCTGGGCCTGCAGTACGAGGTGGACGACGGACCCGTCGTCGCTGCTCACGGGTGCCATGGTCTGGCGTACCCACACCCGCTGGCCGTCGGGGCGGATGAACCGCTTCTCCAGTTCGTAGGCTTTGATCTTGCCGGTGAGCAGCTTCTCGTACAGGACCGCCTCCCGGACGCCGTCGTCCGGGTGGGTGAACTCGGCCAGGCTGAGACCGGCCAATTCCTCGCGTGGCCGGCCGAGCATCCTGGCCATGACCCGGTTGCCGTCGAGCAGCCGGCCGTGGGTGCTCAGCGTCCCGGCGCCGATCGGGGACTGTTCCACCGTGACCTGCAACCGGCGCTCGGCCAGGTCGAGGGCCTGGCGCAGGGCGAGCGTCTCGGGGTCAGGGCCTGCCTCGCGTCGCTCGGTGCTCAGGTCCCGCAGCGTGGTGACCACGGTCTGTGCGGCGTGGTTCGGGACCGCGGTGGCCACCAGCTGGCGGGCGCCGCCGTCCGGGCGAGGTGTCGTGAGGGTGAAGCTGCGGGGGCCGCCCGGAGTGCGGCCCACCGAGTTGATGGCGTTGTCCAGCACCGTGGTCGGCAGGCCCGCGAGCATGGTTCGGGCCATCTCGTTGGCCGCCACGACATGGCCCTGCGCGTTGTGGACGACGATCCCGACCGTGACGTCGTCGAGCACCTCATCAACATTGGTCGTCCCGGCGAGCGACACGGTCATGACCGACGTCGCCGGCATGTCCGGCACGACCTGCACGACCTGGTCTCGGTCGCTCAGTCGTCCACCACCGTGAGTCGTCACCTGTCGCCCCTCCTCTGATTACTCGCAGTGTATGAATCATTACGCTGCGCATTTGGGAGGTGACTGTCGGCAGAATGGTGGAGCCGACCGCGACGTTCACCCGAGGCTCCGCAGTGGCTAGCATCGGGGCGGTCGGCCGGGTTCCGGCCCATGGCCCCGCCCGTGTAGCTCAGCGGCCAGAGCAACCGCCTTGTAAGCGGTAGGTCGTCGGTTCGACCCCGACCACGGGCTCGTAGCGGCATCCGGTGCCCGGTTCTCCGCGAGGTGATCGCCAACGGAGCGGCCGTGCCATAACGTGTGCTGTGCGGGAACCAGACGTTCCGTCAGCACAGACCCCACATGTCGCCCCTCGGGCGGCGTGATCAGGCCCAGGGGGTGCACGTTCGTGAGTGGCACAGTCGCGCAGTCGAGTGTGCCCACAGGACACGGCTGGGTCCTGTCCGACGCCTGGGTGCTTGCCGCCGCCCGGGTGTGCGGGTCGGTGGAGGCGCGCGGCGGGTTGTTCGACCTGGTCGCCGCCTGCGACGCGGTCAACCAGCTGATCGTCTCCCGCCAAGAGTTCGAACACGCCCTGTCCCTGCTGGTGGGCGCCGACCTGGTGGTGGCCGACGAGTACGGCATCGGGGTGACCGCCGCAGGCCGCGAGCTGGTGACCCTGGCCGGGCGGTCGATCGTCGGCGAACAACACGGCCGACGCACGGCCGAGGCGCGCATGGAGGCGCTGTTCGGCCTGCTCAGCGAGATCCCGGCGACCGCGGTGCCGTTCGTGCTGGACAAGGCGGTCTACGACGCGGCCTGTCTGGAGTACCGGCACACGCGGTGGACCGAGTTCCGCCGTCCGCAGCGGCTGCGCTGAGCCGCCGGCCGGGTCCTGGTGTTCTGCGGCTCAGGGCAGCCGCCAGTCGATCGCCGCAGCGCCCTGGCCGACCAGCAGGTCGTTGGCCCGGCTAAACGGCCGGGAACCGAAGAACCCTCGGTCGGCGGACATCGGGCTGGGATGCGCGCTGCGCACCTTTGGGGTCGCTGCGAGTATCGGGGCCAGGGTCTGCGCGTCGCGCCCCCACAGGATCGCGACCAGCGGGGTGCCGCGAGCGACCAGGGCGCCGATCGCCGCGTCGGTGACCTGCTCCCAGCCCTTGCCACGATGAGACCCGGCGGCTCCCGGGGCGACGGTGAGTACCCGGTTCAGAAGCAGCACCCCGCGCTGTGACCACGGGGTCAGGTCACCTGTGCGTGGCGGGGGCACGCCGAGATCGCCGACCAGCTCCCGGTAGATGTTCTGCAGGCTGCGAGGGATCGGCCGCACGTGAGGGGCCACCGAGAAGGACAGGCCGACCGGGTGGCCGGGCGTTGGGTAGGGGTCCTGCCCAACGATCAGCACCCGGACGGCGTCCAGTGGCTGGGTGAAGGCCCGCAGCACGTTCTCGCCGGCCGGGAGGTAGCCGCGCCCCGCGGCGACCTCTGCTCTCAGGAAGTCACCCATCCGGGTGATCTGCTCGGAGACCGGCTGGAGAGCCGTCGCCCAGCCCGGATCGAGCAGTTCGGAGAGTGGGCGTCGGCTCACCCGATGACTCTAGCCGTCGGCCAGGTCACGGTCCGGGCTGTCGGTCCGGCCCCCTAGACTCGCCCTGTGCGACGGACAGCGCCTCCGGGGTGGTGGGAATGACACCCGTGTCGTTCCCCCCGTACAGTGGCGCCGTCGCAGCGCTGGAGGACCTGGATGGAAGCCGTGCACCTGGTGGAACCCGCATCCGCGCAGCTCTCGGCGCGGGAGCGGGAGATTCTCGCGTTCGAACGGCAGTGGTGGAAGTACGCCGGCGCCAAGGAACAGGCCGTGCGCGACCTGTTCGAGATGTCGAGCACCCGCTACTACCAGGTCCTGAACTCCCTGATCGATCGTCCGGCGGCGCTCGCACACGACCCGATGCTCGTCAAGCGTCTGCGCCGGATGCGACAGGCGCGTCAGAGGGCCCGCTCGGCGCGGCGGCTGGGACTGGGCTGAGGAGCCGGCCCGGCCGGCGGGCGTCGTCCGCGACTCGCCTGCGGGCCGCCACAGCCCCTGAGGTGAGGCCATGAGCATGACTCGTAGTGAGCACGATGAGCGGTACGAGATCTCCGAGGTCAGTCGTCGGGGGGCCCACCGACCCCGCGGGAACCCGCTGGTCGGCCTGCTGCCGCTGGTCGCCCTGGCCGCTCTGGTGGTGGGCGTGGTGGGCCTGGCCTACCTCCTCTTCGGTCGCGGCGGCGACACCACGGCGAACGGCGACCCGGCGTCCGCCGCCTCGATCGCCGCCACCCCCGAGCCCGCGGACTCCGCGTCCGTGGTGCCCCAGGCGTCCGCCGCCGCGTCCCCGGCCGCCGCCGCGTCCCCGTCTGCCGTCGCGACGCCGTCCGCGGTCGCCTCGCCCGAGGCCCCGGTGGATACCACGACAGTTCTCGACTTCTACAACGGCACCTCCCCCAGCGTGCCCGGTCTGAGCCGGACGGCGGCCGCCGATCTGAAGGCGGCGGGCTGGCCGATCGGGGTGATCCAGACCTGGACGGGCCCGGCGGTCACGCGGACCACCGTCTTCTACCCCGATGCCTCGAAGCTGCCCACTGCTCGCGCCGTGATCCGGGAACTGGGGGTCGGCGTCGCGAAGGTGAACACCCGCTATACGACCAACGGCATCACCGTGGTGATCAGCAACGACTACAAGCGTTGACCCGGTGGGCGGCGCACGTAGCCGCCGTCGACCAGTCCGGCCCGCACCTCGAACAGGTTGCGCAGCGCGAAGCTACCGGTGTGCCACCACGACCAGAGCGAGGCCAGCAGGTAGGCGGGCAGGAAGCCGAACGGCCCCAGCCAGAACGCGTACTGGGTGGCGTGCCGTGCCTCGTGCGCAAGCAGTCGTCCCCGGCCGCCGGCGTCCGTGGCACTCATCCGCAGCAGGATGACGTTGCCGATCGTCACGGCCGGAGCGGCCGGCGCGGGAAAGGCCGCACGATAGTGCTCGGCCAGGACAAGACCGTCCGGGCCACGGCGCAGCCGACCCCGGCCCAGGACGGCGACCAGCAGACCGAGCGGAGTGGACAGGTTCACCAGGTTCACCGCGGAGCGCACCCACCACCGCAACCGGCCGGCTGACGACACGTGCCCAGGCTACGCACGCGGGCGGGGAACCGACGTCGACCGGTCCGGCCGAGCGGCCCCGGCGTTGCCACCGCGAAATGTCAGCGTTATCAGCCCGCCGCCGGTCGCCGGGGCCCGGGATTCCTCCCGATGATCTGGCCGGATTCCACGGCGTCGGGGGAGGTGCACGAAGGGGCCGCTCCGCTACAGTTGGCGCCGGTCGAACGGTTCGATGAGCACGTCCTCTGCTACGAGACCCGCATGTTGGACCATCGCGGACCGAACCCTTCGGGGCGGGTGCGACGAGTGTGAGACCCGGTCCGGGTGCCGTGCGCGGGCCGAGCAGATCGTGAGTAACAGGAGCAGGGAATGGCTCAGGGAACCGTCAAGTGGTTCAACGCTGAAAAGGGCTACGGATTCATCACCGTCGATGGCGGTGGCGCCGACGTCTTCGTGCACTGGTCGGCGATCCAGGCCGAGGGCTACAAGTCGCTCGACGAGGGTCAGCGTGTCGAGTTCGACGTGGGGCAGGGGCAGAAGGGACCGCAGGCCGAGTCGGTCCGCGCCATCTGACCCCTCCCCCCGGTTGGACCGATCCGGGCGGCGACTCGCTCAACCGAATCACCGCGGCGTCGCCCTCCCCGTCGGAGGGCGTCGTCATCGTGGCGGCCCACCAATTCTGGCGGCCACCATTGCGGAGGCCACCGTGGCCACGGTTCTGGCGGCCACCGTCCGGTTCGGTGTCCGGGCTCGCTTACGCCGCGGGGGCCGATCGGTAGGCTGGCCCAGTGACGTCCGCTCGTGCCCGACTGGCCTTGCGCGCCGGGCGGGTCGCCGGCGGCCTGTCCCGACGCTTGGGACGGGGTTCCGGCGTCGTGGTGCGCGGCCGGGTGACCCTGGCCTTGGATCCCGACGCCATAGCCCGCCTGGCTGCCGGACGGCGCGCCATCGTGGTGACCGGCACGAACGGCAAGTCGACCACCACCAGGCTGGTCGGGGCCGCCCTCGGCGGCGATGTCGCCACGAACACGACCGGTGCCAACATGGCGCCGGGCATCCTCACCGCGCTGGACGACTCGCCCAGCCGCCTGGCCGTGCTCGAGGCGGACGAGCTGCACGTCCCGTCGGTGATGCGCCAGACCAGGCCCGAGGTGGTCCTCGCGCTCAACCTCACCCGTGACCAGCTCGACCGCACGCACGAGGTGAGCCGCACCGCTCAGGTCTGGGCTCGGGCGTTCGCGGAGCAGCCTGAGGTGGTCGTGGTGGCGAACGCGGCGGATCCGCATGTGGCCGACGCGGCCTTGTCCGGCAACCCGATCTGGGTCGACCCGGGGCTTCGCTGGACCGCGGACGCGAGCGTCTGCCCGCGATGCGGCTCGGTGCTGGTCTGGGCCGACGACGAGAGCGGCTCGAGGCGCTGGAGCAGCGACTGCGGGTTCACCATGCCACAGGCTGACTACCTGCTCACCCCGGACGGCCTGCGCTGTCCGGACGGGCGCGAGGTGCCGGTGCGGCTGCGACTTCCCGGCGAGGTGAACCGGGGCAATGCCGCGTTCGCGGTCGCGGCGGCCGCCGCGCTGGGCGTGGACCCCGTCGACGCCGCCGCACGGCTCGGCGACGTCTCGGTGGTCGACGGCCGCTACGCGACCCTTCGGCTGGGGGACCGCCCGGCCCCTTTGCTCCTGGCCAAGAATCCGGCCGGCTGGGCGGCTGCACTGAGCATGATCGAGGACGATGCCGTTCTGGCGGTCGGGATCAACGCCCGGATCGCCGACGGCACCGACACCTCGTGGCTGTGGGACGTTCCGTTCGAGCGGCTGGCCGGGCGCACCGTCGGTGCCACGGGCGATCGCCGCCATGACCTCGCCGTCCGCCTGCACTATGCGGGATGCCGGGTCGTCGTCGATGACGATCTGGTCGCCCTGGCTGCCCTCCTGCCCCCGGGACGAATGGCCGTCGCCGCCAACTACACGGCGTTTCGAGAGATGCGCCGCTACGCCGTCGAGGAGCCGGTCCAGGCGGTCGCCTCGTGAGCTCCGCCGTCCGGATCGTGCACATCTACCCCAACCTCCTCGGCACCTACGGGGACGCCGGCAACGCCCTCGTGCTGCGCTACCGGGTGGCCGCTCGCCGCATGCCGTGTGAGCTCGTGACCGTGGAGGTCGGACAGCCGGTGCCGCGCGAGGGTGACATCTACCTTCTCGGCGGTGGTGAGGACGCCAAGCAGACCGCGGCAGCGCAGGCCCTCTCGGCCGATGGTGCGCTGGTCGCCGCAGCCGGGCGCGGTGCGGTGGTCCTCGGCATCTGCGCCGGCTACCAGCTGCTCGGGACGACGTTCCTCGGCGTCGGAGGGCGGCCCGCCGACGGGCTGAGCCTGCTCGACGTCACCACTGGGCGGCTGGCCCGGAGGGCGGTCGGGAACGTGCTCGTCCGGTCGCTGCCCGGCCCTGACGGCACGAGGCTGCCGGACCTGATCGGCTTCGAGAACCACGGTGGGGCGACCCACATCGGTCCGACGGCCCGTGCTCTGGGACGGGTGGAGATCGGCGTCGGCAACGGCGACGGCTCGCCGAACGGGCCGGGTGCCCTGCCCGCGGGCAACGGGCATGGTCCCGGCCACGACGGGCGCACCGAGGGCGCTGTGCAGGGCAGGATCTACGGCACCTACCTGCACGGTCCTGTCCTGGCGCTCAACCCGGCGCTGGCCGACCGGCTCATCGCCGACGTGGCGGGTCCACTGGGCGAGATCGACGACACCTTGGTGGAGCGGTTCCGCCGGCACCGCCTCGACCATGTGCTGCCCGCTACGGCGCGCAGCACCCACCGCCGCTCGCTGCTGGCACGGCTGCGCGGCCGGGACACGGCGCCCAGCGGCGCATCGGCCAACCTCAGCGGCGCCCCGCCGTCCTAAGTCGTCGGGAGACCCAAAGGCGCGCAGGAGTGGTGGGTTCGACACCGTAGTCGGTGTCAAACCCACCACTGCTCGCCACAATCAGTGGTGCAGCGTGGGCAGCCAACTCGGACCGGTGTGTGCGCGCCGGCCGAGCAGGGCGAGGACGGCGGGCAGCAGTGCTCCCCGCACCAGGGTCGCGTCGAGCAGGATCGCCGTGGCCAGGCCGACGCCGAGCTGTTTCATCTCCAGGCTGTTCAGGGTGGCGAAGATCGAGAACACCGCCACCATGACGACGGCTGCGCTGGTCACCACGCCGGCCGAGCGGGCCACACCGGCCCTGACCGCCTCGCGGGCGTCGGCGCCGTCGGTGAACGCCTCACGGACCCGGCTGACGACGAACACGTGGTAGTCCATCGACAGCCCGAACAGGATCACGAACAGGATCAGCGGGATCCACGAGGCCACGGAGCCGATCGAGGTGAAGCCGAGCAGCGGCTCGGCCCAGGTGTGCTGGAACACCAGGGTCATCACTCCGTAGGCGGCTCCCACTGACAGAAGGTTCAGGGCGACAGTGGCCAGCGCCAGCCACACCGAACCGAACGAGACCAGCATCACCGCCACGGTGAGCGCCAGCACGAAGCCGACCACCCATGCCAGTCGCTGGTCCATCCAGACCGACAGGTCCGAGGCCTCCGCGGCACCACCGACATGCACCTGGGCGCGGGTGCCGGCCAGGGCCGAGGAGATCGCGGGCACGACGCCGGTGCGCACCTGCTCGACGACACCGGCCATCGCCGGGTCGCTGGTCTCCAGTGGGACGGCGAGCCGCAGCACATGCACCGTGCGGTCGAGCGAGGCCTCCACCTCCGGGCTCTCGCCGACCACATGGGGCAGCGCCGTCGCGGTCGGGAAGGCGGCGTCCATGGCCGAGACGACACGGTCGGCGTCGGCGGCAGGGGCCCCGACGACAACGTCCACGGTGGTGCCGTTCTGCGGGAACGCGGCGGAGAGCCGGTTGTAGGCGTCGACGCTGGCGAAGCTGCTCGGCAGGCTTTCCGCGCCGGGCAGTGCGGTGCGCATGCCAAGGGCCGGGGCGGCGAGCGCCATCAGGACGGCGGCGGTCAGGCTCGCCCAGATCACCGGACGCCGGGTCACCCGTGAGGCCAGAGCACCCCAGGCCCGGCTCTCGCTGCCCGAGGCCGTTCGGCGACGCAACGGCAGTCGCAACGCCTCGACCCGGTCGCCGAGCAGCGACAGCAGGGCGGGTAGCACCGTGGCCGAGGCGACGACGGCGGCCGCGACCACGAGCAGGGTGCCGATGGCCAGTGAGGTGAACAGACCTCCGGCGACGAGCATCCCGCTCATGGCCACGACCACGGTGATCCCACTGATCAGAACGGCGCGGCCGGCGGTGCGCATCGAGATCGCGATGGCCTCCCGGGACGAGGCGCCGCGGGCCCGTTCCTCGCGGGAGCGGCGCAGCACGAAGAGCGCGTAGTCGACCCCGACGGCCAGGCCGATCAGCAGCACCATCGGCTGGGCGTTCGGGTCGACCGGCAGGAGGTGGCGGGAGGCGAGCGCGGTCAGGCCGAGGGAGACCACGACCGCCCCGATGCCGAGCAGAACCGGCACACCGGCAGCCACCACGGCACCGAACGCGGCGAGCAGGATGAGCAGGGTGACCGGCAGGCTGATCAGCTCGGCACGCCGGAAGTCCGCGTCCAGCTGCTCGGCCACCTCACTGTCGATGGACCCGGGACCGACCTGGCCGATCCGCAGGCCGGGGTGCTCGGCGGCGACCCGCTCGGTCGCCGCCAGCATCGGGACGACCGCCTCGCCGGGGGTTCGGCTGCCGGCCGGTGAAAGGGCGCTCCCGGTACCGGTGGCTGCGTCCAGCTGGACCGGCAGCAGCATGGTCGTGCCGTCGGGGGACAGCATCGCCTCCCCCACGGTGGCCACGCCGTCCAGGCCGCGGTAGGCGGAGACCAGGTCCTCGACGGCCGAGGCGGCCGCCGCCTGGTTGAGGGCGCGACCAGCGGCGGGGGTGGCCGAGCTGATCACGACGTTCTCTGTGGGCCGCCGGCCGAAGTCGGCGCTGTCGGTGATCCGGGCGGCGGCCGCCGAGTCGCCGACCAGCTGCTCGTCGGGCTCGGTGGTCGTCATCCCGCCGGAGAGCAGGACGACCGCCCCGGCCACCACAGCCGCGCCAACCAGCAGGGTCAGCCACCGGTGCCGGACGGCGCGGGGCAGCACCCGATGCGCGGCGCGCGGGCGCGTGGGGGCACCGACGCGGGAGTCGGGAGGAAGGAGTGGTGTGATCGACATGGCTCCACCGTGCCGACCTGGCATGACGAGCAGCATCCGGCAGCCCCCTTGCCGCACCCTGAGCGAACCCCCGGGCCACGGTGAGGCGTGGCTCAGGGCGACTCAGGGATGCCTGCCGGGCGAGCGGTCAGGGTTTGCACTCGAAGGGGTCGAGTGCTAATCATGGTGACTAGCACTCTCCACTGGAGAGTGACAGAAACACAGACCTGGGAGCCCGGCTCCCGGCCGGTCCGGTGAGGGCCGGTCCCGGCGGGACAGGACCGTCTGGGGCCGATCCGTCCGTCGCGGGCGCCGTCCGGCCAGTTCACCCACCCCGGTACCGCGGAGGGATCACTACCCGATGGCTAAGATCATCGCGTTCGACGAGGAGGCCCGGCGTGGTCTCGAGCGGGGCATGAACGTCCTCGCAGACGCCGTCAGGGTCACGCTCGGCCCCAAGGGCCGCAACGTCGTCCTCGAGAAGAAGTGGGGCGCCCCCACGATCACCAACGATGGCGTGTCCATCGCCAAGGAGATCGAGCTCGAGGACCCGTACGAGAAGATCGGCGCTGAGCTGGTCAAGGAAGTCGCCAAGAAGACGGACGACGTGGCCGGCGACGGCACGACGACCGCCACCGTGCTGGCGCAGGCGCTGGTCCGCGAGGGCCTGCGCAACGTGGCTGCCGGCGCCAACCCGATGGCGCTCAAGCGTGGCATCGAGAAGGCCACCGAGGCGGTCTGCTCGCAGCTGCTCGAACAGGCCAAGGAGGTCGAGACCAAGGAGCAGATCGCTGCCACCGCCTCGATCTCGGCGGCCGACAACCAGATCGGCGACATGATCGCCGAGGCAATGGACAAGGTCGGCAAGGAAGGCGTCATCACCGTCGAGGAGAGCAACACCTTCGGGCTCGAGCTCGAGCTCACCGAGGGCATGCGCTTCGACAAGGGCTACATCTCGCCCTATTTCGTCACCGACGCCGAGCGCATGGAGACGGTTCTCGACGACCCGTACGTACTGATTGTCAACAGCAAGATCTCCTCGGTGAAGGACCTGCTCCCGCTGCTGGAGAAGGTCATGCAGGGCGGCAAGCCGCTGGCGATCATCGCCGAGGACGTCGAGGGTGAGGCCCTGGCAACCCTGGTCGTCAACAAGATCCGCGGCACGTTCAAGTCGGCGGCCGTCAAGGCGCCCGGCTTCGGCGACCGCCGCAAGGCCATGCTGCAGGACATCGCCATCCTCACCGGTGGCCAGGTCGTCTCCGAGGAGGTCGGCCTGAAGCTGGAGAACGCGGGTCTGGACCTGCTGGGTCACGCCCGCAAGGTCGTCATCACCAAGGACGAGACGACCATCGTCGAGGGTGCGGGTGACGCCGAGCAGATCTCCGGCCGGGTGAACCAGATCCGCGCCGAGATCGAGAAGTCCGACTCCGACTACGACCGCGAGAAGCTGCAGGAGCGTCTGGCCAAGCTGGCCGGCGGTGTTGCGGTGATCAAGGCCGGCGCGGCCACCGAGGTCGAGCTCAAGGAGCGCAAGCACCGCATCGAGGACGCGGTGCGCAACGCCAAGGCCGCCGTCGAGGAGGGCATCGTCGCCGGTGGTGGCGTGGCCTTGATCCAGGCCTCGGTGAAGGCGTTCGAGAAGCTCGACGTGGTCGGCGACGAGGCGACCGGCGCGAACATCGTCAAGGTCGCGCTCGAGGCCCCGCTCAAGCAGATCGCGATCAACGCCGGCCTCGAGGGCGGCGTGGTGGCGGAGAAGGTCCGCGGTCTGGACGACGGCTGGGGGCTCAACGCCGCCACCGGCGAGTACGTCGACCTGATCAAGGCGGGGATCATCGACCCGGCCAAGGTCACCCGGTCGGCGCTGCAGAACGCCGCCAGCATCGCGGCGCTGTTCCTGACCACCGAGGCGGTCGTGGCCGACAAGCCGGAGAAGGCCGCTCCGGCCGCTCCGGGCGGCGACGGCGGTATGGGTGGTATGGACTTCTGATCGGCTGACCAGAAGCTCCGCAGCACCACTGCTCGACAGCGGGCGGCCCTCCCCTCACGGGAGGGTCGCTCGCTGCGTTTCTGTCCTCGACACCAGCCCGCCGGATCCTGCGCGTCCCGGATGCCGCTGAGCCGCGCTCGGCTCCTGGTGCCACGAGGTCACCAGACGAGAAGGTCACCAGATGAGAAGGTCACCAGATGAGGGTGAGGATGAGGTAGGCGTCCAGGACGATGATCACCGCGGTCGCCGCGGCGGCCAGCGCAGTGGTGACCCGGGCATTGGTCAGGCTGCCCATCAGCGCCCGCCGGCGGGTGAACAGCACGAGCGGGATCAACGTGCCGGGTAGGGCGAAGGACAGGGCGACCTGGCTGAACACCAAGGCCAACGTGGCGTCCAGGCCGGCGACCAGAAGGGCGACCGGGGGCACCACGGCGAGCAGTCGCCGTCCCCAGGCCGACAGCAGCCCGGGGGCGAACCCTTCCATGACCACCTGCCCGGTGCGGACACCGACCAGGGTGGAGGCCAGACCAGAGGCCAGCAGAGCGACGGCCAGTGCGGTGGCGCCGACCTGGGCCCCGGCTCCGGCCAACCGGGCGTAGGCCTGCTCGATCCCGTCGACGCCCGGCAGGTCGGCGGCGATCACGACCAGAGCCGTGTTGGCGGCCCCGGCGACCGTCATCGCGATCGCGATGCCGCGTGCCTGGCTGCGAGCGATCGCCGACGGACCGATCTGGAGCAGCTGGCGACCGGCGACCAGGCGCCGGTCGCCCAGCGCGCTGTCCGGGGCCGTCCGGCTCGCCGCGGAGTGGAAGTGCAGGGCGTGCGGCATGACGGTGGCGCCGATGATGCCGACCGCCAGGAAGGTGGCCGAGGAGTCCAGCCCGCTCGGGGCCAGCCCGCGCAGCAGTGCCGCCCGGTCGATGTCGGAGTTGATCACCTGGTACCCGAGGGCCAGCACGATGATCCCGAACAGCACCAGGACGGCGGGCTCCATGCTGTCCTTGCCGCGGATGCGCAGGGCGAACAGGCCCAGGCTGAGCGCGGAGATCACGACGGCGCCGAGCGGCAGCGGCATCCCGAACAGCAGGTGCAGGGCGATGGCGCCGCCCACCACCTCGGCCAGATCGGTCATCATCACCACAAGCTCCGCCTGGAGCCACAGCAGCGCCCGGACCGGACGGGAGTAGGCGGTGACGCAGACCTCGGGAAGGCTCATTCCGGTGGCGACGCCGAGCTTGGCGGCGAGGTACTGGATCAGTCCGGCGGTCAGGCTGGCCCCGACGACCACGTAGACCAGGCGGTAGCCGTGCTGGGCGCCGGCGGTGATGTTGACCCCGAAGTTCCCCGGGTCCACGTAGGCGATGGCGGCCAGGAACGCCGGCACCAGGGCGCGGGGGACCCGGCTTGGTTGCGCCGGCCTCGTCGCCGACCTGCGTTCATGCACGCGGACTCCAGGGCACCGTCGGCCGCAGCGGGTCGCCGGCGACCACGGCGCCGGCGAGGTACGGTCCGTTCGAGCCTAGGCAACCCGGGGGGGCTGCAGGGGCCGCTTCGCGAGGCCTATGTCACGGCTATCTCACGGCGGTGACGTTCCCCTCGCGGGTCTCCAGGAGCGCCGTCCGGGTGTCGACCACGGCGACCCGGCGCCACCCGATGAGTACCGCCATGGCGGCGTTGCCCAGGCAGAAGTAGACCGGGAACGGCGGCGACCAGCGCGATGACGCTCCAGACCAGCCAGCTCGCCCGATGCGGCAGGGTCCTGCCTCGCCGGATCCCCACAGGTACAGGGCGGTGCCCACCGTACTGAGGGCGACACCGAGCACCGCGCTCAGCGCGGGTGAGATCAGCGTCGACGGATGCACGGTACCGGCACGTCCTTTCCCCCCTCTCGGTCCGTCGGGCCGCGGACCGTCCCCACAGGCCAAGAGCGGACGGGACGCCGCGTTGATACCCGATGCCGACCGGCCGTAACCCGCTGTATACGCAGAGTAGTCAATCGCTACGTTCTGTTGACGAGTGGCGTGGCGCGATCGTCGCGTGGAGGTGCCTGGGCCCGTCGTCGCCCTCAGACCCGGACCCGGACCGAGGTCGGGTCGTAGAGCGGGCGCAGCGAGACGGTGACCGGGAAGCGGGTGCCGGCGATGTCGACGTCCCACGAGGCGGCGTCGAGCCACGTCGCGGTCACCGGCTCCCCGGCCGCTCCGTTCGCCGGCCGTGAGGCCGCGGTGGTGACCATGGCGAGCCCGACGGCTCCGCCGAGGGTGTGGCCGTAGGACGCCGAGCGCAGGTAGCCGACCGCGACGCCGTCCCGGCGCAGCACCTCGCCGTGGTGCAGCAGTGGTTCCGGATCGTTCACCAGCACCTGCACCAGGCGGGACGACGGCGGGCCGGCGGCCTGCTGTTCGGTCACCGCCTCCCGTCCGACGAAGTTGCGGGGCCCGGCGTCCTGGCGGGTCAGGGCCACCGCGAAGCCGAGGCCCGCCTCGAAGACGGTGTCGGTGTTGTCGATGTCGTGCCCGTAGTCGCGGTAGCCCTTCTCCAGGCGAAGGCTGGCCAGGGCCCGCAGGCCGGCGTGCCGCAGCCCGAAACCCGTTCCCGCGCTGAGGATCCGGTCGTACACGTCTGCCGCGTGCTCGGCCGGGACGAACAGCTCGTAGCCCAGCTCGCCGACGTAGGTGATCCGCTGGCAGAGGACGCGGGCGTAGCCGAGGTCGACCAGACCCGCGGCCCGGAACGGGAAGGCCTCGGTCGACAGATCGGCGGACGTGAGTCTCGCGAGCAGGCCGCGCGAGCTCGGACCGTGCACGTTCAGCTGCGCCCACCCCGACGTCACGTCGGTGACCGTGGCGTTGGCCGCGCCCTCGACGGCGCCGACGGCGCCGAACCCGAGGGCCCGGCGCATCATCGTCTCGACGTGGCGGTGAGCGGTGTCGGAGGCCACCACCCAGTAGCGTTCCTCGCCGAGCTTGGTCACGGTGAGGTCGGCCCGGAGGCGACCGGAGGCGTCGAGCCACTGGGTGTAGGTGACCCGGCCCTGCTCGCCGTCGACGTGAGCGGCGGACAGGTGGTCCAGGAGGGCCCCCGCGTCGCGACCCTGGACGAGGAACTTCGCCATGAAGCTCATGTCCATCACGGCGACCCGCTCGCGGACGGCGCTGTGCTCGGCGGCCCAGTGCCCGAACCAGGACGGGCGGGCGAAGGTGAGCGGGCCGGGATCGGGCCCGGCGACCGGCATGATCCCGGACGCCGCGGCCTCGACGTCGTACCAGTCGGCCCCCTCCCAGCCGGAGACGTCACGGAAGCAGGCTCCGGCCGCGGCCAGACGCTCGTGCACGGGGGAGCGCCTGGCGCCGCGCGCCGTGGTCATCGTCCGGTTCGGGTAGTGGCAGGCGTACACCAGGCCCAGGCTCTCCGCCGTCCGGTCTCGGCGGTAGGACGGCGTGGCCTGGAAGGGTTGCAGCCGGGCGACGTCGATGCCGGTGATGTCGATGTCCGGTTCGCCGGCGACCACCCAGTGCGCCAGCGCCCGGCCGATCCCGCCGCCGGTGAGGATGCCGATCGAGTTCAGACCGGCTGCCACGTAGTAGTTCGCCACCTCCGGCACCTCGCCGAACAGCGGGGCCAGATCGGGGGTGAACGACTCTGGGCCGCAGAAGAACGTCCTGATCCCGGCGTCCAGGCTGGCCGGCACCCGGCTCATCGCGGCCTCGACATAGGGGCCCATCCGGTCCCAGTCCGGGGTGATCCGCCCGAACGAGAAGTCCTGCGGCACAGCGGGAACCGACCACGGTGCGGCCCAGCCCTCGAACAGGCCGACCATGAGGCCGCCGGTCTCCTCGCGGATGTAGCCGTAGGTGGACGGGTCCTCCAGCACCGGCAGGCCGGGATGCACCCCCGCGATCTCCTCGGTGATCAGGTAGTAATGCTCGGCGGCCTGCAACGGCAGGGCGACCCCGTTCACCTCGCCGAGCTGGCGCGCCCACATCCCGGCGCAGTTCACCACCACGTCACACTCGATCTCCGCCGCCGCGCCGCCGGCGCCGTCGGGTACGGCGACGCGCACCCCACGAACGCGCGCCCGCGCCGTCCCGGGGTGCTCGACCATCACCGACGTCGCGGCGGCGCCCTCGACGATCCGTACGCCGCGCATCCGGGCACCCCTGGCCAGCGCCATGGTGACGTCGACCGGGTTCGCCCGGCCGTCGTCCGGAACGTAGAAGCCGGCCAGGACGTCGTCGGTGCGGGCGAGCGGGAACAGCGCGGCCACCTCGGTGGGCGAGATCTCCTGGACGTCGACCCCGCAGTACCGGTTGAACGCCGAGACCCGGCGGTACTCCTCGCGCCGGTCGGCGTCGGCGGCCACCTCGATGAAGCCGACCGGGGTGAACCCGGTGGACTGCCCGGTCTCGGCCTCCAGCCGCGCGTACAGGTCACGGGTGTCCTGCCGCAGCCGGGTCGAGGTGTGCGAGAGCGACCCGAAGGTGACCATCAGCCCGGCGGCGTGCCACGTCGTCCCGGAGGTGAGCCGGTCGCGCTCCAGCAGCACCACGTCGGCACCCCACCCCTCGGCGGCCAGGTGGTAGGCCACCGAGCAGCCGATCACCCCGCCGCCGATCACGACGACCCGTGCGCGCTCGGGCAGGAGAACGGGGCGGGAACCGGGTGACGGTGTGCTCACATCGCAGAATCTACGGCCGACCCGGCGGATGGAGCCGCGCACAGGCCTGCGTGGGGCTTACTCGGGGATGAACCCGCGGTCCAGGTCCCACGGCGCGATGGGCGAGTTCTCGATCACCCAGGTCTGCAGGTCGCGGTCCCAGCCGAACAGCACGGCCACCCCGACCAGGATGAACACGACGCCGAGGATCCGCCGGAACAGGCTGTGGGAGTCCGCGGCCCAGCCGAGCCTCGTGATCAGCCGTTGCCCGGCCAGTGCGACGACGAGCAGGGTGGCGCACAGGCCGACCGTGTAGGCGAGCAGCAGCACCAGGCCGTAGCCGAACCGGGCCGGCAGCACGGTCACCACGACGTAGGCGTAGAGAGGGCTGCACGAGGAGAACACCGGGCCGAGCGCGGCCCCGGTGAGCAGTGCCCCGCTGGTGCCGCCGCGCCGCCGGGCCCGGGCCAGCCGGGTGGTGCTGCGCTCCTGCAACGACAGCCTGGCGCTGACGCCGTCCCACAGGTTCGGGAACAGCCCGGCCAGGCCGAGCAGCACCAGGAGCCCACCGGCGAGCACCGACCAGGTCTGCGCCGGGATGTCGATGAACGCCGTGGACACCTTCAGCAGCAAAGTGAACGCCACGATCGAGGCGCCGAGCGCCGCGGTGACCAGCAGGGCTCGCCGCAGCCCGGCCGTGGTGCGCGCGCCGACCGGTGACCTGGTCGTGATGCCGCCGGCGTGGGACCCGGCCGTCAGGGCGTCGGTAGCGGATCGGGACGGGACACCGCCGGGCTCGGTCGCCAGTGACCCTCCCACGATCACCGGCAACAGCGGTAGCACGCAGGGAGCCAGAGTGGTGAGCACCCCGGCGACCACCGCACCGAGAACGGCGAGCATCAGGCCGTGGCTCCGGCCTTGGCCTTGATCTCCTCACCGGTCAGGGACCCCGCCCACGTGCCGAGCTCGTTGCCGGCCGCGTCGACCGCGACGAACGTGTGCTGCTGGGTGATCTTGTACTTCTTCCTCAGGTCGGTCTGGGTGTCGTAGTCGACCTTCACCACGGTGAGCCCGTCCGGGACGCCGTCGCCGGTCAGCGAGGCCTCGGTCGCCTTGCAGCTCGAGCACCAGGTGGCGTGGAAGAACAGGACGACGTCGCTGCCGGTGTACGCCGACGGGTCGGCCTGGTAGGTGGCGTAGTCGACGTAGGCGCCCGGGCTCGCCGCGTCGTCGCCGGCGGCGCTGTCGGTCGCACCGTTGCCAGCGGCCCGGGCCGGACCGTCTGCGACGGCGGCGGACGGGGTCGCGAGCGACGACTCGCTCGTCTCGGCCCCGCACCCGCTCAGCGCGAGTCCGGCCGCGAGGGGCAGGATCAACAGCAGGGGTGTTCTCACACGACCATTCTCGCCGGATCATCACGCGGGCCGCCTTGCGAGAGACTTACGGGGCCGGAGTGCGCCGTCGCCACCAGGCCTTGTGCAGCTCGACGACCACCAGCAGGCTCAGCGCGAGGGCGAGGAAGGTGGCCCACTCCACCAGCGTCACCGGGGCGAGGCCGAGCACGTCCTGGGTGACGGGCAGGTACAGCGCGCCGATGTGGACCAGCTGTGCCAGCAATGTCCCGACGATCAGCAGCGGGTTGCGGCGCAGCGCCTGGCGGAAGGTCGAGCGCAGCTCGGAGCGCGTGTTCAGCACCTGGACGTTCTCGAACAGCACCATCAGCAGGACCGTGGCGTTGCGGGCCGCGTCGATCGACCAGCCCGCGTCGAGCATCCAGCGGTAGGCGGCCAGCGTCACCCCGCCGATCACCACCGCCGAGAGCAGGACGCGCTCGATCATGAGCCGGTTCATGATCGGGTCCGCCGGGTCGCGGGGGAAGCGCCGCATCTCGTCGCCCTCGGCGGGCTCGAAGGCGAGGGCGACGTCCTGGATGCCGTTGGTCACCAGGTTGAGCCACAGCAGCTGGACCGCCAGCAGGGGCAGGGGCAGGCCCATGGCCAGGGCGCCGATGATCAGGACGAGCTCGCCGGCACCGGTGGTGATCAGCAGCTGGACCACCTTGCGGACATTGGCGTAGGCGACCCGGCCCTCCTCGACACCGGCCGCGATCGAGGACAGCCTGTCGTCGGTGACCACCAGGTCGGCCGCCTCGCGGGCCACGTCGGTTCCACTGGCGCCCATCGCGACGCCCACGTGGGCGTGGTGCAGGGCTGGGGCGTCGTTGACGCCGTCCCCGGTGACGGCGACCACGTGGCCCCGGCGGATGAGGGACTGGACGATGGCGAGCTTCTGGGCCGGCTCGACCCGGGCGAACACGTCGGTATCGGCCACCAGCGCGTCGACCGCTTCGACCGTGTCCCGGGTCTCGTCACCGTCGGGCCCGGCCGGTCCGGGCCCGGCCAGTCCGGCCTCGGCCAGCGTGGCCCCGGTCACCGTGCAGAGCGCGTGTGGCTCCCGTCCGAGACCGACCGCCGAGGCCACCGCGGTGGCCGTGGCGGGGTGGTCACCGGTGACCATCACGACGTCGATGCCCGCGTCCCGGCAGGCGGCGAGGGCGGCGGCCGCCTCCGGACGGGCCGGATCGATCATGCCGACCAGTCCGCAGAAGGTCAGGCCGTGCAGCAGGTCGGTGTCCAGCTCGTCGCCTGCGGGCCGGGGGACGGTCGCCATGGCCAGGGCGATCACCCGGTGGCCTGTGGTCGCCAGCCGGTCGGCGGCGGCGAGCGTGGCGTCGCGGTCGAGCGGCCAGGTGCCGTCGACCCCGGCGGCCAGGTGGCACATCTCCACGATGCGCTCGACCGCTCCCATGGCCACCAGCTCGGCTCGCTCGCCGTCGACGGCGTGCAGGGTCGCCGCGTACCGACGGTCTGACTCGAACGAATGCCGGTCGAGCAGCGGGCGTGCCGTGAGCGCCTGCTCGCGGGTGATGCCGAGCTTGCGCCCGAGCACGAGGAGGGCGACGTCGACGGCACTGCCCCGGTGCACCCAGCGGTCCTCATGGCGGGCGAACACCGCCTCCGAGCACAGCACTCCGGCCAGGACGAGCCGCTCGGCGGCGGTCAGCCGATCCTCGTCCTCGCCCTCGGGGATGATCAGGGTGCCGGTCGGATCCGTTCCGGTCCCGGTGACCGTCCAGGGCGCGCAGTCCGGGACGACGAGGGCCGAGGCGGTCAGCTGGTTGACGGTGAGCGTCCCGGTCTTGTCGGTCGCGATCATGGTGCACGATCCGAGCGACTCGATCGCCACCAGCCGGCGGACGACGACGTGCCGCCGGGCCATCCGGCGCACCGCCACCGCGAGGGCCACGGTCAGCGCCACCGGCAGTCCCTCGGGGATCGCCGAGACGGCCAGCGCCACGGCGACCAGGAGCACCTCCTGCCAGGGTGTGCCGCGCAAGGTCTCGATCACGGCCATCAGGACCGCCACCGCCCCGACGGTGATCCCGATCACCGCGGTGAAGCGCCGCATCCGGCTCAGCAGGGGCGGCTCGGTCTGCGAGGGCGTCTCCAGCTGGCCGGCGAGCGAGCCGAACACGCTGTGCGCACCGACGGCCGTGACCGCCCCGCGGGCCCGTCCGTAGGTCACCATCGTGCCCGCGAACGCCATGGTGGGGCGGTCTGCGATGCCCGCGGCGACGGCGACGTCCGCATCATGGCGTTTGGCGACCGGCACGGACTCCCCGGTCAGGGGGGACTCGTCGACGAGCAGGCCGTGGCCGGCCAGGAGGCGCAGGTCGGCCGGCACCACATCGCCCGAGGACAGCAACACGACGTCGCCGACGGTGAGCTCCGTCGCGTCGACCTCGTACTGCTCGCCGTCCCGCAGCACCTCGGCGCTGGTCCGGATCATGTCCCGCAGGGCGTCGGCGTTGCGTTGCGCCTGGTACTCCTCGACGGTGCCGATCACCGCGTTGAGCAGAAGGACGGCGGCGATGAACGCCGCGTCAGCCCGCTCGGCGAGGGCCAGGGAGAGCCCTGCGGCGAACATCAACACGTAGATCAACGGGGAGGCGAACTGCCGGGCGAACACCCGCAGCACGCCGGGTGAGCCCAGCCGAGGGATCACGTTGAGCCCCCAGCGAGCCAGGCGCCGCTCAGCCTCGGCGGAGCTGAGCCCTTCGGCCGTGCTCTCCAGCTCGGCGAGAACCCGCTCGGCGGGCAGCGCGTGCGCGCCCGGCACGGCGGGCTCGGCTCGTGGTCCGGCACGCGAGCGGCCGCGCAGGCTCCTCGATGTCACGGCCATCGCGGCTCACCCCTTCGCCCTGACCATCCAGCTGGGCATGCGGTGGACCCAGCCTCGCTGGGTTCGGTTCACACCGGTTCAGGACCATCGCCCCGAGCCGTGCACCGCCGACCTTCGACCCACCGCGGGTCACCACGCACGACGGAGGCTGGAGGAGGAATGGGTCTCGGATCTGGAGGGAGTGGCGATGTCGCGGATCGTGGTCGGCTTCGACGGGTCACCGGCGGCGCGCGCGGCCATGACCTGGGCTCGGATGGAGGCGCGGCTACGCCGGGTCGACCTGGGCGTCCTGGTCGTGGTGGGCAGCCACGGCGGCGACACCCGGCCGGTCGGCTCCGACCTGTCCACCCAGGCGGTCGTGCAGGATGCCCAGGAGATCGGTGGTGCTGAGGCGACGGTGACGGTCGTCAGTGGCAAGCCGGCTGACGAGCTGGTCCGGGCGTGCACGCAGGACGATCTGCTCACGGTCGGCACTCGTGGGCACAGCACGGTCGTGGCCCTGGTCATCGGTTCGACCAGCCGGGCCTGCCTGCACCATGCCCCCTGCCCGGTGGTCGTGGTGCGTCCCGGGGACGACGTCGACTTCACTCACCTGCACCATCGCGTGATCGTCGGGGTCGACGGCTCGGAGCTGGCCCGGCAGGCCCTGCACGTCGGCGCCGAGGAGGCTCGGCTGCGGGGAGCGGCCCTGCAGGCGATGAACGTCGTGAACTGGGACCTGATCGGTGCCGAGCTGGTCGAACCGACCACCCGGCAGCTGGTCACCTGGGGCAAGCAGCTGGTGGAGAAGGAGCTGTCGGAGTCGGGGGTGACGGCCCGCACCGTCGTGATCCACGGTCACCCGCAGCAGGTCCTCGTGCGGCATAGCGCGCAGGCCGATCTGCTGGTGCTCGGCTCGCGGGGGCACAGCACGATCGGCGGCTTCATGGTGGGCTCGACCAGCATGTTCTGCGCCCAGCACGCGGAGTGCCCCGTGCTCGTGATCCGTCCACAGAGGTAGCTGAGAACCCGCTCATGCTCCGGGGGTCCACCGCTCCTGGCCGCTCCGCCGCCGAAACAGGTGGACCCCCGGAGCATGAGCAGGATCGAGGCGGGCCAGGATCGTGCCGGCCACGGCCATCACCATGACGTAGGCCGTCGCCACCTGACCGAGCTCGACGACGCCCGCGCCGACCGCCAGCCCGGCGATCACCAGGGAGAACTCGCCCCTGGCGATCAGCACCGTGCCCGCCCGCCAGCGACCGCGCGACCCGACGTCGTCCCGGCGGGCGGCATACCATCCGGTGGCCGTCTTGGTCGCTGCGGTGACTGCCGCCAGGGCCAGCGCGGCGGGGAGCACGGGCGGGATCTCGGCGGGGTCGGTGTGGAAGCCGAAGGAGAGGAAGAAGGCCGCGGCGAACAGGTCTCGCAGCGGGTCGAGCACGCGCCGAGCCGCCTGCGACGTCCTCCCGGGGATGGCCAGCCCGACGAGGAAGGCACCGACCGCCGCCGACACGCCGAGGCGCTCGGCGAACCCGGCCACCACCAGGGTCAGGCCCAGGGTCCGCAGCATCACCTGCTCGTCGGAGTCGTGGGCGAGCAGGCGCTCGAGCTGCGGACCCATCCTGCTGGACAGCAGCAGCACCCCCGCGACGGCCGCCACCGAGATCGCCACGCCCAGCGCGCCGTCCATCGCGGCGCCGCCGGCCAGCAGGACGCCGAGGATCGGCAGATAACCGGCCATCGCGATGTCCTCGAGCACCAGGATCGACAGCACCGCCGGGGTCTCCCGGTTCCCGAGCCGGCCCAGGTCGACCAGGGTGCGGGCGACGATGCCCGAGGAGGAGACCCAGGTGATCCCGGCCAGGGCCAGGGCGCCGGCCAACGGGAGGTCCAGCAGCAGCCCGGCCACGAACCCGGGAGTGGCGTTGAGGGCCAGGTCGACCAGCCCACTCGGCGTGTGCCGGCGCACCGAGGCGGAGAACTCGGAGGAGGAGAACTCCAGACCGAGGGTGAGCATCAGCAGGACGACGCCGATCCCGGCCGCGAACTCGAGGAACTCGGCGGCCGAGGGAGCAGGGAACAGCCCGCCCTTGCCGACGGCGAGCCCGGCCAGGAGGAACATCGGCACGGCCGACAGGCCGATCCGCCAGGCCAGCGCCCCGACTGCCCCTAGCAGGAGCAGTAGCGCGCCTATCTCGACCAGGAAGGCTGGATCGGTGTGCATGACATCGCCCGTCAGCCGGCCCGCTGAGCCAGGATCTCCCGGACCCCTTCGATGCCGCGGTCGGTGCCGACGACGACGAGGATGTCCCCGTCCTGCAGCCTGAACGACGGCTCTGGCGAAGCGATCACGTCCTGACCCCGCACGACGGCCACGATCGAGGCCCCGGTCAGTGTCCGGGCCCGGGTCTCGCCAAGCCGCCGCCCGACATACCGCGAACCGGCCGGCATCCCGAGCTGGGCGGCGATCAGACCGGGGATCTCCTTGGTGAGGTCGGCGAACCGCTCGGCGATCCGCGGCGCGCCCAGCAGGTCGGCCACCGTCTCGGCCTCTATGCGAGTCAGGGTCATGACCTCGGTGCCCGTGTCGGGGTCGGCGTCGTCGTAGACCACCAGGTCGACCTGCCCGTCGCGATGGGTCACCAGACCCACCCTCGCCCCGGACCGGGTCTCGAACTCGTAGCGGATCCCGATGCCGGGCAGCAGGGTTTCGCTGACGTCCATGGCCCCTATTCTCGGCCATCGCATGCCGCCGTTTGCGGGACCACCGACGCCGCGCGCGGACCGGGGTCAGGGCTCGACGGCGGCCATCTGGTCGGCGGCCGCCGCGTCCACCAGCCGGCCGAGCTCGGGCAGCAGCGCGGGGTCGAAGGTCTCGATTCCGCGCAGCAGCGCGGCGTCCTCGGCGAGCAGGTCGAGGAAACGTAGCCAGACCTGCTCGTCGGCGCTCAACCGGCCGGCCACGGCCGCGGCGCCGTCGAAGACCTGGCCCGAGCCGGTGCGGTTGGTCAGGGCGATGGCGAGCTGCGCCTGCATGATCTTGTGGTGCACCGAGGAGTCCGTCGTGGTCAGCTCCGAGGAGTCGAACCACGCCACCGGGACCGCGACGACGCGGTCCGGCCCGAAGGCCAGCGCGGTCTTGGTGAGCAGCTCGATGTCGAAGCTGAAGTCCATGACGTCCATGCCGGAGGAGACCACATACGCCAGCGGGCCGGCTGCGAAGGCCTTGGCGCCGCATTGGGTGTCGCGCGGCAGCAGCCCGGTCAGGAGGAGCTCACGGAAGTACCGCGCCGCATTGGCCCGGATGTTGCGCCCGGGTTCGATCTCGAGCACCGACTCCGGCAGTCGCCGTGAGCCGGCGGCCGCGACGGCGCCGCCGACGCCGATGGGTGCGAGCAGGTTGCCGAGCTGGCCGAGGTCGACGGACAGGTCGCAGTCGGTGATAACGACGACATGCTCGTCGCCGGTCCCATGCGCCTCGATCGCCTTCGCCGCCCCGTAGTAGACGGCACCGGCCTTGCGGGTGTTCTTCGGGATCTCGACGTGGCGCAGCGCCGCGGCGACCAGGGAGTCGCCGGACTTCTCGGTGCGGACGCCGTCGGTCAGGAACAGCACCCGCATCTGCGCGATGCCCTGCGCGGCGATCACCGCGGCGACCGCCTCACCGCTGGTCTGGGGTTCGGGCTTGGACATGTCGTCGACCACGATCACGTCGTAGCTGCCCGGCGTGCCGGCGAACAGCCACTCGAGCTGGGCGCTCTTCTGCACGACGAAGTCCTCGCCGTCCGGGTGCTCGCCCTCGCCGGTGCCGCGAGGGAGCAGCCGGGTCGTCTCGCTGTAGGCCGGGATGACGACCGAGCAGACCAGCGGCCCGGGCGAGGCCAGGAGGAGGGCTCGCGAGCGGGCGAGCTTGACCGCCAGCCGGGTGAGCCGGCTCCGCGCCGGGGAACGGTCGCTTGAGGTGCTGGCCTGCTCCAGGGCCCAGAGCTCGTCGGCGTCGCGGCTCTGCTCGAGGATCCCGTCGGCCAGGTCGCGGCACAGCGCCAGGGTCTGGGGCGCCCGGACATCGGTCGCCTCGCCGCCGATCCGGGCGTCCAGCCCGGCGGTGTGCGCCAGCAGATCCTCGATCCGGGACATCCGTCACTCCTCGTACGTGGGCGTGCTCCGACTGGGTGGTCTGCCGGCGGACGACGTCCGGGCAGTCTACGGCGGCCCGATGGCCGACCATGGTCTGCATGACCTCGATCCGCCCGTCGTCCCGAGTCGCCGGGCTCCTGCTGGCTGCCGGCGCCGGACAGCGGATGGGCCGGCCCAAGGCGCTGATGCGCCATGCGGACGGGCGCTCCTGGGTGGCCACCGCGGTCAGGGTGCTGGTGGACGGCGGATGCAGCGGTGTCCTGGTGGTGATCGGGGCGCAGGGAGAGGAGGTGGAGGCCGAGCTGGCGACGGTGACGCCGCCGCCCGCGGCGAGGATCGACGCGGTGCGGGCGCACGACTGGCAGGCGGGGATGGGCGCATCGCTGCGCACCGGCCTCGCCGCGGTGGCCTCGACCGGTGCCCGTGCCGCACTGGTGCACCTGGTGGACACCCCGGACGTCGGCGCCGATGTCGTCGCACGGCTGCTCGCGGCCTGCAGTGACCAGGACGGTGGTGACCAGGACGGTGGTGACCAGGACGGTGGTGACCAGGACGGCGGTGACCAGGACGGCGCGAACGACCACGTGCTGGCCCGGGCCGGCTACCAGGGCGTTCCGGGTCACCCGGTCCTCATCGGCCGGGCCCATTGGGCGGGCGTGGCGGACGCCGCGGTCGGTGATGTCGGTGCTCGTGCCTATCTCGCCCGGCGCCAGGTGCGGCTGGTGGAGTGCGGTGACCTGGCCACGGGGTGCGATCTGGACAGCCCCGAGGACCTGCCCGCGTCCTGCGGTGACGGGACGAGCGTCTGATCCTGCCCGCCCCACGAGCCTCGGCCACCGACGCCCGGCGCGTCGTTCTTCGACGCACATCTGCGCGGAGGCACCGACTGCTGCTCCGCATCCTCTGGACGTACCCTGAGCGGGTGTCCTCCGACGCCTCGGCTGCCCTTCCCGCCAGCAGCGAGTCCGGGATGCGCGACGCCTCGCGGATCCACCCGCCGCAGCGGCGGGTGACCCTCACCGCTATCAGCTCGGCCCCCCTGGACGTCCGTGCCCACGAGCACGCGGTGGACGACGACCGCGCCGGTGCCGTGGTGACCTTCAGCGGGCAGGTGCGTGACCACGACGGTGGTCGGGCCGTGACCGGGATCGAGTACGTCGCGCACCCCGGCGCGGAGCGCGTGCTCGCGGAGGTGGTCGCCGAGGTGGCCGAGCGCACCGACGCCGAGGCGGTAGCGGTGACCCACCGGGTCGGAGAGCTGGCCATCGGTGAGTCCGCGATCGTCGTCGCGGTCGCGGCGGCGCACCGTCACGAGGCGTTCACCGCCTGCTCGTTGATCGTCGACGAGGTCAAGCACCGGCTGCCGGTGTGGAAGCGCCAGGTGTTCGCCGACGGCAGCGACGAGTGGGTCGCCTGCCCGTAGGCGGCCATCCGCCCGAGGCGAGGACCGCTCGTCACGGCCTTCCGAATTCGGCAGAACCCCCGCGATCCAGCGGCTGGAGGCCCGTTGACGGGAGTTGTGCAGAATACGGAAGTTGATCAAGCGGCTCCGCGCCGCCGGCTACCGCGATGTCGCAGTCGTTCATCACGACCTGGCCGTCCCGGCCTGCGACTACAGCTCGACGGTGCCGCTGATGCAGGGCACGGTGCTGCCGCCGACCCACACGGTGCCGTCGCCGTCGTGGTCGATGTGCACCCGGCCACGGCGGCCGAGCGCGGTGCCCTGCGCGGCGACGTAGGGCGGCGCCGCGCGGCCGGTGCGAATCAGCCACTGCGCCAGCGAGGCGTTCAAGCTCCCGGTGACCGGATCCTCCACCGCCAGGCCGTCTTTGGGGAAGAACGCACGGACCTCGTAGAGGTTCTCAGCGCCCTCGGGGTGGAAGCCGACCGCGCCGATGTCCAGGGTGAGTGCTCCCGGGCGCAGGCGGAGCACCGCGGCAGCGTCTGCCAGCAGGACGGCGACCCAGCCGGGGCCGTTGTCCACCCACTGCGCGTCGAGGACGTCGGCCAGGGTGATCCCGAGCTCGGCCACCACCTGGTCGAGGTCGCCCGCCGCCACCTCGCCGCCACGGACCAGACCAGGGGCGGCGAAGGCCAGAGCCGTTGCGGTGCGACGGATCTCGACCAGGCCGATCCCACACTCCTGGACGATGCGCAGGCCGTCGACGGCCACCGGACGCCCGCCGGACTCGAGCCAGGCGTGGCAGGTGCCGAGCGTGGGATGACCGGCGAAGGGCAGCTCGGCCACCGGGGTGAAGATCCGCACCCGGTAGTCCGCCAGGTCCTGGGTGGGCGGCAGCACAAAAGTGGTCTCGGACAGGTTCGTCCACCGGGCGAAGGCCTGCATCTGCTCGGTACTCAGACCCGAGGCGTCCAGGACGACGGCCACCGGGTTGCCCGCGTAGGGCTCGGCGGTGAAGACGTCGACCTGGGCGAAGGGTCTGCGCACCCGAGCAGTCTGTCAGCCCAGTCCGTGGCGACGCGCCGGTCAGCCGCCGGCGAACGGCGGCAGCACGTCGACCTGGGCGCCGTCGTGCACCCTCCGGTCCCGGCCACCGGCCACCTCGTCGAGCAGGAAGCTCGACGCCGCGAGCACCCTGCCCAGCCCCGGACCGTGGCGCTCGGCGAGCAGGCCGGTCAACGCAGCGATCGTCAGCGAGTGCAGGGTCGGGTCCGGGCCGTCGTCCAGGTCGATGATCTCCTCATCGAGGCCGGCCGCGGCCCGCGCCCCGGCGAAGTAGCGCACGGTGACCTTCACCCGGCTGACACCCCCTAGCCCCCGATCGCGCTCATCGGGCGGTCAGGCTGCAGGAACGACGGGTCGTTGATCCCGTGCCCTGCCGCCTTGCCCCACATGGCCTTGCGCCAGGCCTCGGCGACGTCGACGTCGCTCGCGCCGGCGCGCAGCAGGCCGCGCAGGTCGGTCTCGGTCCGGGCGAACAGGCAGTTGCGCACCTGACCGTCGGCAGTCAACCGGGTCCGGTCGCAGTCACCGCAGAACGGCCGGGTCACCGAGCCGATGATGCCCACCCGGGCCTGCGCACCGGACGGCGTGCGGCCCGCCTCCCCCTGCACCACCCAGGTCTCGGCCGGTGCCGCTCCCCGGGACGCCTTGTCCGTCGGCGCGAGGTCGAAGTCCCGCTGCAGCATCGCGAGGATCTCCGCTGCGCTGATCATCTGAGCCCGGGTCCAGGAACCCTGGGCATCCAGCGGCATCTGCTCGATGAACCGCAGCTCGTAGCTCTCACTGATCGCCCAGCGCAGCAGCTGAGGCGCCTCCTCGTCGTTGACGCCCCGAACCAGCACGGCGTTGATCTTGACCGGGGTGAGTCCGGCCTCGGCCGCGGCGCGCAGGCCGGCGAGGACGTCGTCGATCCGGTCCCGGTGGGTGATCCGGGCGAACCGCTCCCGGTCCAGGGAGTCCAGGCTGACGTTGATCCGGTGCAGGCCGGCCGCGACCAGTCCGGCGGCTCGCCGGTCGAGGCCCAGTCCGTTGGTGGTCAGGGCGGTCTGCGGCACCGCGCCGCAGCGAGTCCGCAGGGCCGTCGTGGCGGCGAGGATCTGCTCCAAGCTCTTGCGCAGCAGCGGTTCTCCGCCCGTGAACCGCACCTCTTCGATGCCGAGGTCGCGGACCGCGATCGTGATCAGGCGGATCAGCTCGTCGTCGGTGAGGACCTGCTCACCGGGCATCCAGTCCAGGCCCTCGGGCGGCATGCAGTACGAGCACCGCAGGTTGCAGCGGTCCGTGAGGCTGACCCGCAGGTCCGTGGCCACTCGGCCGAAGGTGTCCAACAGGAGGTCGGAGCCGACCGAGCGTCCCGGTGGCTCGGACGTGCTGCCGGGGCCCAGCGCGTGATCCGGTGCTCCCATCGCATCAGCGTAACCGGGCGCTCGCCCGCCGTCGTCCGCTTGTAGCGTGGCCGCCATGAGCGAGGAGATGCCTGATCTGAGCGCCCTGCCTGCCCCGTTCACCTGGGGCGTGGCGACCGCGGCGTTCCAGATCGAGGGCGCCGCGGATCGGCGAGGGCAGTCGATCTGGGACACCTTCTGCCACGAGCCCGGCCGGATCAAGGACGGCTCGAACGGCGACGTCGCTTGCGATCACGTGAACCGCTACGTCGAGGACGTCGCGCTGCTGCGCGAGCTCGGTGTCGACGCCTACCGGTTCTCGATCGGCTGGCCTCGGGTGCAGCCCTCCGGACGCGGAGCGCTCGCGCCGTCCGGGCTGGCCTTCTACGACCGGCTGGTCGACGAGCTGCTGGGCGCCGGCGTCGAGCCCTGGGTGACCCTCTACCACTGGGACCTGCCGCAGGCGTTGCAGAACGAGGGCGGCTGGCCGACCAGAGCGACCGCGCAGCGGTTCGCCGACTACGCCCTCGCCGTCCATGCCGCTCTCGGCGACCGGGTGCGGTCCTGGATGACCCTCAACGAGCCGTGGTGCTCGGCCTGGCTCGGGCATGCCTCCGGCGAGCAGGCCCCCGGGATGACCGATGTGGGGGCGGCGGCGCGGGCCGCCCATCACCTGCTGCTCGGGCACGGCCTCGCCCTGTCCGCGATGCGCGAGCAGGCACCGGCCGACCACGCCATCGGCATCGTACTCAACCCGGGTGCCTACCGGCCCGGCGACGGGCTCACTGACGCCGAGGTGGCCGAGGTGACGCCCGCGGCGCGGGTGCTCGATGGCCTTCACACCCGCTGGTGGCTGGACGCACTGCTCACCGGTCGCTATCCGGACGACGTCCTCGAGCTGCTGGCGCCGCATCTCGACGGTGTGATCGGGGACGACGATCTCGTCGTGATCGCCCAGCCCCTGGACTTCCTCGGGGTCAACTACTACAGCGACCATCTGCTGCTCCCCCGAGACGGTGCCGGTGCGGAGCCGGTTCCGTTGCTGCCCGAGACCGAGACGGTCACCCTCACCCATGGCGGTCCGGGCGCGACGACCATGGGGTGGCCGGTCACCCCCGACGGCCTGCGCGCCCTCCTGGTGCGGATCGCCGCGCAGTACCCGGGCGTGCCGCTGGTGGTCACCGAGAACGGCTCGGCCTGGCACGACAGCCGCTCGGCCCTTCAGCTGCGCCACGACGGACCCGCGGAGGCACCGCCGATCCCCGACCCTGCCCGGGTGGCGTACCTGCACGCTCACCTGGCGGCGCTGGCGGCGGCCGCGGGGGCCGGGGTCGACGTGCGCGGATACTTCGCCTGGTCGCTGATGGACAACTTCGAGTGGTCACACGGCTACACCCAGCGGTTCGGGCTGGTCCGGGTCGACTACGACACCGGGGAGCGCCGTCCACGCCGGAGCTACGTGGCCTACCGCGAGCTCATCGCTGCGCAGCGCGGCTGAGTCAGCCGGCGTCTCGGACGAATCCCGGCGATCCGCCGCTCAGGTCGGTCGCGCTGCGGTCAGGTCGCGGACCTCGGCATACCGCTGGCGGACGTGGGGTGTGAGCTCGCCGTCGAAGGTCCGCGTCCCGGCGAACTCCCACTGCGGTGGCGCGGCGGCAGTGCCGCGGGGGTGGCCGCCCCCACCGGCGGCGGCGAGGACCCAGGCGGCCTGGCGCGCGGCGCCGTCCGCGACGTACTCCCCGGGCGGGGGCACGATCACCTGGTGGCCGAGCACCGTCGGGGCGATCCGGCACACCGCAGCCGACCGGGCACCACCGCCGACCAGCAGCACCCGCTCGACGGTGGCGCCATGGGCGGTGAGGGCGTCCAGGCCATCGGCCAGCCCGCACAGCAGGCCTTCGATCGCTGCGCGTGCGAGGTAGGCCGGCGTAGTGGTCTGCAGCCTCAGCCCGTGCAGCGCGCCGGTCGCCTCCGGCCGGTTCGGGGTGCGCTCGCCCTCCAGGTACGGCACGAGCACCAGCCCGCCGGCGCCCGGCGGCGCCGACAGCGCCAGGTCCGACATCGCGGCGTGGTCGACTCCCAGCATCCGCGCGGTGGCGTCCAGCACCCGGGCGGCGTTCAGGGTGCAGACCAGCGGCAGGAAGTGGCCGGTGGCATCGGCGAACCCGGCCACGATTCCGCTCGGGTCGGCCGCCGGCACCGCGGCCACCGCCGAGACGACTCCCGACGTACCGATCGAGACGATCACGTCGCCCGTCCGGGCGCCGACCCCGAGTGCGGCGGCCATGTTGTCGCCGGTGCCCGGACCGAGCACGGCGCCGGTCGACAGTCCGTGCACAGCAGAGGTTCCGGCCTGCTCCGCCGGTCCCAACACCTGCGGCAGCGCCGCGTCGTGACCGAGCGCGAGCTGCAGCACATCGCGCCGGTACCGCCCGGTGTGCGGCGACCAGTAGCCGGTGCCGGAGGCGTCACCGCGGTCGGTGGCAAGGGTGTCCAGGCCCGATGCTCCGGCCAGGCGCCAGGTGAGCCAGTCGTGCGGCAGGCAGACCCCGGCGACCCGCGCCGCGGCGTCCGGCTCGTGTTCGGCCAGCCAGGCCAGCTTGGTCACCGTGAACGAGGCGACCGGCACCACGCCGAGCTCGTCGGCCCACGCCTGGGCTCCGAGCCGCTCGGTGAGCCGGGCAGCCTGCGGGGCCGACCGGGTGTCGTTCCACAACAGCGCCGGACGGACCACCTCGCCGTCGGCGTCGAGGGTGACCATGCCGTGCTGCTGTGCGCCGACGGCGATCGCCGCCACGTCGGCCAATCCGCCCGCGGCGCTGACCGCCTCGGTGAGGGCGTCCCACCAGTGCCGCGGATCGATCTCGGTGCCCTCGGGGTGGCTCGCCCGGCCCTCGCGGACCAGGGTTCCGCCCTCCGCGTCACGGATCACGACCTTGCAGGACTGGGTCGAGGAGTCGACCCCGGCAACAAGCGTCATCGGCGTGGCCGCCCCTTCTGGTGCGCATCTCGAGTCGGCGTCCATTGTGCTGGCCGCCGCTGCGGGCCGGTAGCGTTGCCAGCAGCCTCAACAGGGTGTTTCGGGGAGGGCGGGTCATGACGGCATCGCGTACCGGTCGCCGCAAGCCCGAGTCAGGTCAGACCGTCGGCCTGGTGATCGCCGGTGCCGGTGCTCGCGGCGCCTACGAGATCGGCGTGCTCTCCGTGCTCGTGCCGTGGCTGCGTCAACGCGACCAGACGCCGACGCTGCTGATCGGCACCAGCGCTGGGGCGATGAACGCCGTCCTGGTCGGCTCGATGCTGCACCTCGAGGACGCCGAGGACGCCGGGCAGCGCGCCTGTGCGGTCTGGCGTCAGGCAGCACGCAGCGGGGTGTTCCGCCCGCTGATGCTCACCGTGCCCGGGCTGGGCCTGCGTTACCTGACGCGCGTCGCCGGGATCGGGGAGCACCCGGTCACCTCGCTGCTCGACCCGGCTCCGCTGCGGCGCACGCTGTCCCGGTTCGAGGGCTGGCCTCGGCTGCATCGCAACATCTCCTCGGGGGTCCTCGAAGCCGTGGCGTTGATCGCCACCGCCACCGGACGGCACCGCAGCGAGGTGTTCGTCGAGTCCCGCCCCCGGCGCCGGCTGCCGGCCGAGGACGCCAGCCGCCGGGTGGCCTACCTTCCGGCGCGTCTGACGGCCGAGCACATCATGGCCTCGGCGGCGATCCCGGTGGCCTTCCCGCCGGTCCGGCTCTCCGACGCCGAGGGCGCCTCGGGCGACTGGTACCTGGACGGCGGGGTGCGGCTCAACGCGCCGGTCAAGCCGGCCCTCGATCTCGGTGCCGACCGGCTGGTCGTGGTGGCGACCCATCCACTCAGCCAGCTGGCCAAGACGAGCCCACTGGATCCGCGCCCGCCGGACCTCTTCGGTGCGTTCGCCTCCGTGCTCACCGCGACCCTGGTCGACCGGATGGTCGAGGACGTGCGCGCGCTCGACCGGGTGAACCGGCTGATCGGCGCCCGCGCCGGCGCCGCTGGGTACCGCCAGGTCCCGTACCTGTTCGCCGGGCCTGTTCGAAACGACACCATCCCGGTGCTGGCCGAAGCGGCGTTGCACGCCAACCGAGGTCTGGACGCGCTGCGCCACCCTGATGTGGCGCTGCTCGACCGGCTGATCGGCGGTACTCACTCCACCCACGGCGAGCTGCTCAGCTATCTGCTCTTCGACCCGGACTTCATCGACGCGCTCATCGAGCAGGGCCGCCTGGACGCCGCGACGATGCTCGCCGAGTCCGGCGATGACGCCTGGCGGCTCACCCGGAGCTGACCCAGGCCAGCGTCATCTCCATGCTCAGCGGTCGGCCGGGCTCGACGGTCGCGGCCATACCCAGCTCCGCGGCGTTCGGCGGCGCGGTCTGGGGTTCGACGCAGACCGCGCCGGGGCGGGCGTCGAAGATCACGGCGTTCGGGACGTCGGCGGCGATGTCCACGCGGAGCGCACCGTCCCAGGTGAGCGTGATCGGCCAGGCCACCTCGACGAACACGTCGTCCCAGGGGCCCGGCGGGACGGCAACGGGGTCCAGGCGTGGTAGGCCGTCGCCGTCCCGGGGCAGCACGCCCACCGCCGTCACGTCGATCCGGGCCGGCGCGCCGCGGCCCAGCCGGCGGGCGAACCAGGGATGGAAGCCGGCCCAGGCCGGCATCGCCTCGTCGTCGGCGTGCACCTCGAGCCCGGCCCGTAGCCCATCGTCGTGCAGGGACAAGGACTGGATCACGTGACCAGCCCACGGCCAGCGGCTGTCGAGGTCGCAACGGAGCACGGCACTGTGCCGGTCGTGGTCCACGACGGTCCACGGACGGTCGACGGTGACGCCGTGGATCGCATGGGGCGGTGCATCGATCGGCAGCTGGTAGCGCCGTCCGCTCCACGCCAGCATGCCGCGACGGATCCGTCCGGCGTAGGGCGCCATCGCGAAGCAGCCCCAGTCGATCACAGTGTCGCCGCCCCGGCCGATCAGCTCCAGACCGTCCAGGGCCAGCGACGACCAGCGGCCGCCGTTCTGCGGGCTGACGCGCAGCGACGCCGTCCCGGAACGCAGCACCACACCGTCCAGCTCACCCACACCCACACCCACACCCACGACCCCAGGGTGGACAGTTTTTCGAGGACACGCCCGCGTGTCCTCGAAAAACTGTCCACCCGGGGTCGTGGGGGGGCCCGGGGCCCGGATGAGTCATGCTGGGCGCATGACCAGCACGGTGGGCAGGCCGGGATCGCCGCACGAGCTGGCCCGAGCGCTCGACGCCACCGGCTACCTCGTCGATGACGGTCTGGCCACGGTGGCCTGGCTGGCCATGGTCATGCGCCGTCCGCTCATGCTGGAAGGCGAACCGGGCACCGGCAAGACGGCGTTGGCCGAGGCGTTGGCCCAGGCCCTGGACGCCGAGCTGGTCCGGCTGCAGTGCTACGAGGGGATCGACGCCAGCCAGGCTCTCTACGACTGGGACTTCCCGCGCCAGGTGCTGCACCTGCGAGCGGTCGAGGCGGCCCGGAACGCGACCTCCGGTGGTGGGCAGCCGTTGGATGTCGAGGAGGTCGAGCACTCGCTGTACACCGAGCGCTTCCTGCTCGCCCGGCCGATCCTGCGCGCGCTGCGCAGCCCGAACGCGGTGCTCCTGGTCGACGAGATCGACCGCGCCGACGACGAGTTCGAGGCGTTCCTGCTGGAGGTGCTCTCGACCAACGCCGTGACCGTTCCCGAGCTCGGGCGGATCGAGGCAGAGCACCCGCCGATGGTCGTGCTCACCTCGAACCGCACGCGCGAGGTGCACGATGCACTGAAGCGGCGCTGCCTCTACCACTGGGTCGAGCACCCCGGACTGGCCCGGGAGATCGAGATCATCCGGCGCCGGCTGCCCGAGGTGCCCCAGGAGCTGGCCCGCCAGGTCGCCACCGTCGTCCAGGCCTTGCGCGACGGCGCCGCCGGACCGGCCGAGGTCGACCTGCTCAAGCCGCCGGGGGTGGCCGAGAGCCTGGACTGGGCCCGCTGCCTGGTCGAGCTCGGCCGCCGCGAGCTGGACCTCGAGACCACCGCTGCGACCCTCGGGGCGATCTGCAAGTACCGCGAGGACGCCGAGCGGGTGCGCAGCCGGCTCGATCGGCTGCTGGCGGGATGACCGGCGGCGGTCGAGAGTGCCCGGGCGGTTCTAGGGTGTCCCCATGACGATCCAGCCCGACGACAAGGACTGGACCTGGGTCCTCGACCGGCGCTGCCCCGAGTGCGGCCTCGACGTCTCCGACTACGCGATCAGCCACCTGGCCGGGGCCACCCGGCGCAGCGTGCATGCCTGGCAGCGGGTGCTGGAACGCGATGACGTCGCGACGCGGCCGTCGCCGCAGGTGTGGTCGCCGCTGGAGTACGCCTGTCACGTCCGGGACGTCTACCGGGTGTTCGACGTGCGGCTGCAGGCCATGCTCGCTCACGACGACCCGCAGTTCACCAGCTGGGATCAGGACGCCACGGCGGAGGCCGAGCGCTACGGCGAGCAGGATCCGGTCACCGTCTACGGCGAGCTCACCGATGCGGGTGAGGCGATCGCGGCCACCTTCGACGCCGTGCCCGAGGGGGCATGGCTGCGGCCCGGACGGCGCAGCGACGGCTCGGTGTTCACCGTCGAGTCCCTGGGCAGGTACTTCCTGCACGACGTCCTGCACCACCTGCACGACGTGGGGAACCCGGCGACCGGCTGAGGGTGACCGGCTGAGGGTGACCGAGAGTAGAGGCAGACAGATGTCCGCAACACTGAGGGTGGGCCTTGTCGGTACCGGGCCGTGGGCGAGGATCGCGACCGGGCCGGGGCTGCGCGCCGCGAGCCGGGTGGAGCCGGTCGGAGTGTGGGGACGCGACGCCGGACGGACGGCCGAGGTCGCCGAGCTGGTGGGTGTGCCCGCCTACGAGGACTACGACGCGCTGCTGGCCGATGTCGAGGCCGTGGTGTTCTCCGTCGCGCCGTCCGCCCAGGCCGAGCTCGCGGTGCGCGCGGCCCGGGCGGGTAGGCACCTGCTCCTCGACAAGCCGGTCGCGCTGAGCGTCGAGGCGGCCGAGGCGCTCCTGGACGCCGTGACCGCTGCGGACGTGGCCGCGCTGGTGTTCTTCACCGACCGGTTCACCTCGGGGGGTCGGGCGTGGGTCGAGCAGGTATCGGCCACGCCGGGCTGGTACGGGGGAGTGGCGTACTGGTTCGGCGCCCTGGACGGCAGCCCGTTCGAGGCCTCGGTCTGGCGCCGGCGCAGCGGCGCGTTGTGGGATCTCGGACCGCACATGCTGTCTACGTTCACCGCGGCGCTCGGCCCGGTGCACGAGCTGACCGCCACGGCGGGGCCGAGCGACGTCGTCCACCTGGTGGCCCGGCACGACAGCGGGATCACCAGCTGTGCCACTCTCACCGCCCTGGCGCCGCCGGCGGCCATGTCCTCGCGGTTCCTGGTCTGGGGCGAGGCCGGCCTGTCCCGGATGCCGGACCGCGACGACCGGCCCGACCTGGCACTGGCCACGGCTCTGGACGAGCTGGCGGGTCTGGCCGCGGCGGACGGCGCGGCGCGGCGGTCTCACCCGTGCGGGCTGGAGTTCGGCGTGCACCAGATCCGACTGCTGGCCGATGCCGAGGCCGGGATGCGCCGAGCCGACGAGCCGGAGGGTCCGGTCGGACTGGCCTAGAAGGAGCTGAACCGGGCCGGCTATCGCGGACCTGGCAGATCCCAGAAGCGGCCGGACCGAGCCGGCTGAGGCATCATCGCGGGTATGGGCTGGGTCGAGGTCGAGGAGACCCTGATGGGGTTCGCCCGCACCCTGCGCTCGGCCGGACTCCCGGTCACCGCCGACCGCAGCCGGGCGTTCGTCCTGGCGGTCAGCGAGGTCGGCCTGAAGGAACGGGACGGCGTCTACTGGGCCGGCCGGGCGACGCTGACCGCCGATGTCGAGCACATCGGGATCTACGACCGGGTGTTCGAGGCCTGGTTCGACGGCGAGGCGCCACGGCTGACGGGGCGTCGCCGCGCCGCATCGCCACGGGCCCTGGCCGGGCTGAGTGACATTGCGACCGGGCGCCGGGAGGCCCGCGAGCCGAGGGAGGTCGAGGTGGTCCGGGCCCGGGCCAGCGACCTCGACCTCCTGCGTCATCGTGACGTCGCCGACCTGACACCCGCGGAGAGGGCACTGCTCGCCGCACTGTTCGCCACGATCCGCCCCGTCGCGCCGCGGCGACGGGCGCTGCGCCGCCGTCGTGACCACCGCGGGGAGCTGGATGTGCGCCGCACCCTGCGCGAAGAGCTCCGCCGCGGCGGCGAGGCCGGCCCGATTCGGTTCCGGCGCACCAGGTCCCGCCCGCGCCGGGTGGTTCTGCTGATCGATGTCAGCGGGTCGATGAGCGCCTACGCCGACACGTTGCTGAGGCTTGCGCACGTCTGGGTGCGAGCCGAGCCCAGGCACACCGAGGTGTTCACCATCGGCACCCGGCTCACCCGGCTCACGCGGGCCCTGCGCGCACGGGACGCCGAGGCGGCGCTGAGGTCCGCGGGGGAGCAGGTGCCGGACTGGTCCGGCGGCACCCGGCTCGGAGACGTGCTGCGCGCCTTCGCCGACCGCTGGGGCCAGCGCGGCATGGCGCGAGGCGCCGTCCTGGTGATCTTCTCCGACGGCTGGGAGCGGGGCGACGTCGCCCTGTTGGCCGAGCAGATGTACCGTCTGCGGTTGCTCGCTCACCGGGTGGTGTGGGTGAACCCGCATCGGGGCAAGGCGGGTTACCGTCCGGTGCAGAGCGGCATCACGGCGGCGCTGCCGCACCTGGACGCTCTGCTCGCCGGTCACTCGCTGGCGACGTTCGCCGACCTGGTGGAGGTGGTACGCGATGCGTGAGGTGCTCCCCCAGCTGCTCTCCTGGTGGCGTGAGGGTCGTCCGGTCGGGATGGCCACCGTCGTCGCCACCTGGCGCTCCGCCCCCCGCCCGGCCGGCGCCTCGATGCTGCTCGGTCCGGACGGCGAGGCGGTCGGCAGCGTCTCCGGTGGCTGTGTCGAGGGTGCGGTCTACGAGCTGTCCGGCGAGGTGGTCTCCTCCGGCGTCCCGGTGCTGGAACGTTACGGCGTCAGCGACGACGACGCCTTCGCCGTCGGCCTGACCTGCGGTGGCATCCTCGACGTCTTCGTCGAACGCGTTGACCCGCAGTCGTTTCCGGAGCTCGACGCCATTGCCGCCGACATCGACGCCGGTCGTCCGGTCGCGGTCTGCACCGTCATCGAGCACCCGGACCCGGCCTTCGTCGGGCGTCGGCTGGTCGTGCGACCCGAGGGTGGGCCTGGTGAGGACGGCGTCGGGCTGGGCGGGCCGGGTAGCCCACCTGCTCCGGGACTGCTTCGCGTGACGTCCCTTCCCCAGGCAGTCTCCCCGGTCCTTCCCGAGGCGGCATCACCTGGAGAGGCGGCGGGGGACGGCGCTGTCGCGCCGTCCGGAGCACCCGACGCCGAGGTGACGTCGCAGGCGGAGGCGATGGCCGCGGAAGCGACGTCCAGCGAAGCAGTCGCGGAGCGGTTGTCGCCTCCGGCGGACCGGAAGGTAACCCCGGCCTCCAGCCTGGGCTCTGAGCGGATCGACGCCGCGGTGACCGACGACGCCCGAGGACTGCTGGCGGCGGGACGCTCCGAGACGCTGACCTACGGTCCGGACGGCGAGCGCCGCGGCGAGGGGATGCGGGTGTTCGTCGCGGCCTACGCACCGAAGCCGCGGATGCTGGTGTTCGGAGCGATCGACTTCGCGGCGGCCGTCGCCCGGGTAGGCGTTTTCCTCGGGTACCACGTGACGGTGTGCGACGCCCGGCCGGTGTTCGCCACCCGCAGCCGGTTCGCCGAGGCCGACGAGGTGGTCGTCGAGTGGCCGCATCGCTACCTGGCCGCCGAGGCAGAGGCGGGCCGCATCGACGCGCGCACCGTGCTGGCCGTGCTGACCCACGACCCGAAGTTCGACGTCCCGCTGCTCGAGGTGGCGCTGCGGCTGCCGGAGGTGGCCTACATCGGTGCGATGGGGTCGCGGCGCACGCACGACGACCGGCTGCACAGGCTGGCCGAGGCCGGGCTCACCCCGCAGGAGCTGGGCCGGTTGTCGTCTCCCATCGGCCTCGACCTCGGGGCGCGCACCCCGGAGGAGACCGCCGTCAGCATCGCGGCCGAGATCATCGCGCTGCGATGGGGCGGGGAGGGGGTGCGACTGGGCGAGCGGGACGGCCCGATCCACCACTCCGCGGGCACATGATCGGCGTCGGAGTGCGGTTCGGACCTACCTGCTGGGTCCGAACCTCACGCTCGACGTGATCACCCGTCGACACCCGCTGTTCGCCAGTGTGCAACCGCCGGTGACCGCCGGCGACAGATGTGGATCGGATACCCGCCTGGGTACCCGACAGGGCCTTGTGTTCGAGGCCACACTGACGTTGGATCGGGCAGAGACCACGCGGGGCCGGCCCGCCGGCAGGGCCCTTCGACCACAACGACGTGGAGGGACTGCATGAGCACCCGGAGAGTGACCGTCACTGTGGACGGCGTCGCGTACACCGACGACGTCGAGCCGCGCCTGCTGCTGGTGCAGTATCTGAGGGAGAACCTGGGCAAGGTCGGCACGGTCGTCGGCTGCGACACGAGCAACTGCGGTGCCTGCACCGTGCACCTGAACGGCGCCAGCGTGAAGTCGTGCTCGGTGCTCGCCGTCCAGGCGGACGGAGCCGAGGTCACCACGATCGAGGGGCTGGCCGACGGCGACGAGCTGCACCCGGTTCAGAAGGCGTTCCGCGAGTGTCACGCCCTGCAGTGCGGCTACTGCACCCCTGGAATGATCATGCAGGCGATCGACCTGCTGAACGACATCCCTGACCCGACCGAGCAGCAGATCCGCGAGGGCATCGAGGGCAACCTGTGCCGCTGCACGGGTTATCAGAACATCGTCAGGGCGATCCAGCAGGCGGCCGGCGCTGACACGACCGCTGTGGCAGCCGGCGCAGGAGGTGCGGCATGACCGCCGTCGACGAGAGCGTGGGTGCCGAGCGCGAGTTCGGCAAGGCCCGGCGCCGTAAGGAGGACGCCCGGCTGATCACCGGCCGGACCCGCTGGACCGACAACATCACGCTGCCCGGCATGGTGCACCTGGCCATGGTGCGAAGCCCGGTGGCCCACGCCGCGATCACCTCGATCGACACCAGCGGGGCCAAGGGCCGTCCGAACGTGGTGGGCGTGTGGTCCGGTCCCGAGCTCACGGGCTCCGATGCGGGCCTGCCGACCGCGTGGCCGATCACGGCTGACCAGAAGGCCGCCGTCCATCCGGCCGTCGCCCAGGACCATGTGAGCTTCGCCGGCGAGGTGGTCGCCGTGATCGCGGCCCGCAGCGCTGCCGCCGCCCGGGACGCCGCCGAGCACGTCATCGTCGACTACGAGGACCTGCCCGTCGTGCTGGACATGGAGGAGGCGGTCAAGGACGGCGCCGACCTCGCCCACCCGGAGCTGGGCACGAACATCAGCGCCGTGTGGACGCTGGACTCGGCGCAGGGCGGGTCCGGAGGAGACGTCGACGAGGCCATCGAGGCAGCCCGCGCCGACCCGGACGGCGTGGTCATCGAACGCCGGTTCCGCCAGCAGCGGCTGGTCCCCGCCTTCATGGAGCCCCGATCCACCGTGGTCGACCCGACGGGTGAGCAGATCACCATCTGGTCGGCCACCCAGGTGCCGCACTTCGTTCGGGTGTTCATGGCTCTGGTGACCGGAACCCCCGAGTCGAAGATCCGGGTGATCGCCCCGGACGTCGGCGGCGGTTTCGGTGGCAAGCTGCAGTTCACCCCGGAGGAGGTGATCACCTTCCTGGTGGCGCGCGAGCTGCGCAAGCCGGTGAAGTACACCGAGTCCCGCAGCGAGTCGATCGCCTCCGCCCACCACGGGCGGGACCAGGTGCAGCGGCTGACCCTGGCCGGCCGCACGGACGGCACCATGACGGCGCTGAAGGTCGACCTGCTCACCGACATGGGCGCCTACGTGGGGCTGGTCACGCCGGGTGTGCCGGTGCTCGGCGCGTGGATGTTCAACGGCATCTACAAGTTCGAGGCCTACCGGTTCACCACCACGAACGTGTTCACCAACAAGACCTGGACCGACGCCTATCGCGGCGCGGGCCGACCCGAGGCGACCTGTGCCATCGAGCGACTGGTGGACACCTTCGCTCACGAGCTCGGGATGGACCCGCTCGAGGTGCGGAAGCAGAACTGGATCACCCACGAGGAGTTCCCGTTCACCACCGTCGCCGGCATGACCTACGACTCGGGCAACTACGAGGCCGCCACCGCGCGGGCGCTGGAACTGTTCGACTACGAGGGGTTGCGCGGCGAGCAGGAGCAGCGGCGGGCCGCGAACGACCCGGTTCAGCTGGGCATCGGCATCTCGACCTTCACCGAGATGTGCGGCCTGGCGCCGTCCCGGGTGCTCGGTGCGCTGAGTTACGTGGGAGGTGGCTGGGAGAGTGCCACCGTGCGGATGCTGCCCACCGGCAAGGTCGAGGTGGTCACCGGCACCAGCCCGCACGGCCAGGGCCACGAGACGGCGTGGAGCCAGATCGTCGCCGACCGTCTCGGGGTTCCCTTCGATGACGTCGAGGTGTTGCACGGTGACACACAGGTCGCCGTCCGGGGTCTGGACACCTACGGGTCGCGATCGCTGGCCGTCGGCGGCGTCGCGGTGGCGATGGCCGCGGACAAGGTGATCGAGAAGGCGAAAGTCGTTGCGGCCCACCAGCTCGAGGCGAGCGTCGACGACCTGGAGTTCGCCGCCGGGCAGTTCACGGTTCGCGGCACCGACACGGGCATGGCGCTCACCGCGGTCGCCTTCGCCTCGTTCGACTCGCACAACCTGCCGGACGGCGTCGAGCCGGGCATCGACTGCGAGGCGACCTTCGACCCGGTGGACTTCTCCTTCCCGCACGGCACGCATCTGTGTGCGGTGGAGGTGGACACCGAGACCGGCAAGACGACGATCCGCCGGTACGTCTGCGTCGATGACATCGGCAGGGTGCTGAACCCGCTGATCGTCGAGGGTCAGGTGCATGGTGGCGTGGCCCAGGGCATCTCCCAGGCGTTGTACGAGGACGCCCGGCACGACGAGTACGGCACCCTCACCACGGGCACGTTCGTCGACTACACCATTCCGTCGGCCGCCGACCTGCCCTCGTTCACCACCGAGCGCACCGAGTCGCCCTCGACCACCAACATCCTCGGGGTCAAGGGGGTCGGCGAGGCGGGCACCATCGCCTCGACACCGGCGGTCCTCAACGCCGTGGTCGACGCATTGCGGCCGTGGGGAGTCGACGACATGGACATGCCCTGCACACCGATGAAGGTCTGGCGGGCGGTCCAGGCCGGCCGCGGCGGCCAGTCCGGATCGAGCAACGGAGGTGCGCTGTGATCCCCGCGGCGTTCGACTACGAGGCCCCGGCCAGCATCGACGAGGCGCTGGCGCTCCTGGCCGACGACGGCGGGGGGCGGGAGGTCAAGGTGCTGGCCGGCGGCCAGAGCATGCTCCCGGTGCTGAAGATGCGCCTTGCCGCGCCCGACCTGGTCGTCGACCTCGGCCGGATCGATGGGCTGCGCGGGGTCCGCGAGGATGACGGCGCGCTGGTGATCGGGGCGATGACCACGCACGACGAGATCACCCGCAACCCGCTGGTCCGTCAGCACGCCCTGCTGCTGTCACTGGCGGCCGAGACGGTGGCCGACCCGCAGGTCCGTCACCGCGGCACGTTCGGGGGATCGCTGGCGCACGGCGACCCGGCCGGTGACATGGGTGCGGCGGCGCTCGCACTCGACGCCGAGATGGTGATCGCCGGGACGGCCGGGCGACGCACGGTGTCGGCGGTGGAGTTCTTCAAGGACCTGTTCACCACTGAGGTGGGTCCGGGGGAGATGCTCGTCGAGATCCGGGTGCCCAAGCACACTGGGTGGGGCGCCTGCTACGAGAAGCTCACCCACACAGCCCAGACCTGGTCGATCGTGGCGGTGGCTGCCGTCGTCCGGGTCGATGCCGGGCTCATCGCCCAGGCCCGGGTGGCCCTGACCAACATGGGTCTGGTGCCACTTCGGGCCAGCGGGGTCGAGGCGGAGCTGGTCGGTCAGCCGGCCTCTGTGGCGGCGATCACCTTTGCCGCCTCGCTCGCCGCCGAGGGGACGATGCCGATGGCCGACGCCAACGCCGACGAGGACTACCGCCGGCACCTGGCCCAGGTGCTGACCAAGCGGGCGGTGCTCGCCGCGGCCGGGGTCTGAGCTCTCGTCCGGCCGGAGGGCCATCCGCTCCGCGACTGCTTCGCTTGACGTCGCTTCCGCGAACGTCCTGTCCGGCCCTGAACGTCCCGTTCGCGCCGCGGCCGCCTCGTCTCGGGCTTCGCCATGTCGCAGGGATGGCGGATCACGCGCGCAGCGGACCCGGCAGCGGCTCGTGGTGGACGACGACCAGGCTCGAGACGGCGCGGGTGAGTACGACGTACAGGCGGCGCAGCCCGGTGCGCTCGTCGGGCTCGGCGGCGGCGATGGCGGCGGGTTCGAGGACGACCACGTGGTCGTACTCGAGGCCCTTCGCGGTGGTGGCCGGGACGACGCTGACCCGGGGGAGCGGGGAGTCCTCCTGGCCGAGCGCGGCGTCGAGCAGGGTCTCGGCGGCACCGTCGGCGGGGGCGTGTTCGCCGGGCAGCAGGTGTTCGATGCCCGCCCCGGTCAAGGCGGCCGCGATCCGCGCCGTCCAGCTGTCGGGCACGATGACGCCGACCGAGCCCTCGCGGTGCAGGGTGTTCGAGACGGCCCCGAGAAGGGCCGGCGTGAGGACGTCGGCGGCTGTGGTCCTGGTCAGCCGCAGCGTTCCGGGATCGTCACGTACCGAGGTGGGTGGGCGCAGGCCGGGCGCGATCGAGGGCAGCAGCCGGGCCGCGAAGTCGATCACGGAAGCCGGCACCCGGAACCCCCGGTCCAGCTCCTCGATCACGGCCTCGGGGTGGCCGAGGTGGGCCAGTGACTGCTGCCAGGAGCTGGTCGCCCACGCGGTGGTGCCCTGGGCGATGTCGCCGAGCACCGTCATCGACCCGGTCGAGCAGCGCCGCCCCACCGCCCGCAGCTGCATCGCAGAGAGGTCCTGGGCCTCGTCGAGCACGATGTGCCCGATGCTCGGGGTGCGCTGCAGGACATCGGCCACCTCGTCCAGCAGCACGACGTCCGCGGGTGACCACCGGGCCGATCCCGCGGTGCGCGGAGGCTGCGGCCACAGCAGCGCCTGCTGTTCGGCCTCCTCGAGCACACCGTCGGCACACTCGGCCAGGAAGGCGGCGTCGCTGAGCAGCCGGTGCAGCACCTTGGTCGGCTGCAGCGCCGGCCAGGTGGCGTCGACCTGGCGGCGCACCTCGCGACTGCGCGCCACGGCGTCTTGGACCCGGTCGTCCGGGGAGTCGCCGGCCGCCTCCATCAGCACCAGGACGGCGTGGGCCAGGCGCTGCGCCAGCATGTCTCGGGCCGCGGCGTACCGGACCCCACGCCCGCGTAGCTCGGTGACGATGTCGGCGATGTGGTGCGCCGGCACCCGATGGCGCCGCGATCCGCGGGGCAGCACCAGCGGATCGGACGGCGTGCCCACATGACGCCAGGTCGCGCGGTGCAGCACCTCGGCCATCCGCGCGTCGCCCTTGAGCGTGGCCCGCGCCACCGGGTCGTCGCCGACCCGACGGGGTCGAGCGTTCCGGCCCGTGGGGGCGGTCACCAGCGCGTCGACGGTGGTGTGTCGCACCTGCATCTCGCCGAGGCTGGGCAGCACGGCGGCGACGTGCTCGAGGAAGGCGGCGTTCGGTCCGACCACGAGCACCCCGGAGCGGGTCAGCCGATCCCGGTGGGCGTAGAGAAGCCAGGCCGCGCGGTGCAGACCGACGGCGGTCTTCCCGGTACCCGGGGCACCCTGCACGCAGACCGAGGTGGCCACATCGGCACGAACGATCTCGTCCTGCTCCGGCTGGATCGTGGCCACGATGTCGCGCATCGGCCCGACCCGGGGGCGTTCGATCTCCCGGGCCAGGATCTGGCTGCGCCCTCCGGGTAGCGCAGCCAGATCGTGCCTGCCAGGTGAGGCGTGGTCCCGCGGCTCGGACGGCGTGAGGTGCTCGTCCTCGTAGGCGGTCAGTCGCCCACTCTCGACCCCGAACCGCCGCCGGTGGACGACGTCCAGCGGTCGCGCCGAGCTCGCGCGGTAGAAGGCCCGGGACACCTCGGCCCGCCAGTCGATGACGACCGGGTCGCCGTCGGCGTCGGCGACGTGCCGACGTCCGATGTACCAGCGCTCGCCGCCGGCGTGGTCGGTCCGGCCGAAGAAGAGCGCCGTGTTCGGATCGTCGACGAGGGCGGCGGCTCGGTGGTGCAGCGTCTCCGCCAGATACTCCGTAGAGATCCGGTCACCGCCCTGGACGGTCAGGGCCAGGGTGCGCTCCCGCATCCGAGCCAGGTGGGCTCGCGCGGACTCGAGGTAGCGGCGCTCCGCCTCGAGCGTGGGGTCGGGGGACTGCGGCGCCCCAGGGTTCTGTAACGCTGTAGGCACGAAGAGCCACGGTACGCCCGATCACCGAGCCGGTTCGACGGATTGGCCCTGGGGCGCGGGAGCGGACCCGACGGATCGCTCAGTGCGCGAACATCGCTGCCGTGGCCGACTCCACGTCGGCGTACTGGCGCCCGGCCGCCGCCAGCGCCCGCTGGATCTCCTCCAGGCTCGTTCGGACCCGTTCCTGGGTGGCCTGCCAGTCGGTGACCACCGACTGGAACGAGGTCGCCGCCTGGCCGCGCCAGGTGCCTTGCAGGTCCAGCAGGTGGTGCATCATCCGGTCCACCTCCTCCCGGATCTGCTCCGCGGACACCTGGATCGCGCTGCTCGCTTGGAGCACCTGCGCGCTGTCGACCTCGTACCTCACGGTCCACTCCCTCTCGCCTGGCCCGCGAGCTCTGCGCGGGGTCGGTCCCACACCTGCGGGTCACCCGAGGCTGGCACGTGAGCCGCCGACGGGTGAGCGTCGTCCACAGGGCCGCGGTCGGTGGTCACTGTCCACAGGTCGACGGCTCGAGACGAGGCAAGGGTCACGACCCCAGGTGTGTCGCACGAGGCCGGGTGAGTCGGTCGAGACCTCGACCGATCCCTGACGGCGGCGGGTCCGCGATGGGCCGCAGCCGGGTGACACCCGGTGACGCAACGTCCCTTTATCTGTCACTTCGCTCACGCTTAGCAGTTGATTTCCTAGCGTTACCGATATGAACCCGCGCTCACGCCGTCGCCTGACGGTTGTCGGCCCTGCCGTCGCCGCCATCCTCGGGGTCACCGCCGTCCAATCCGGTGCTGCACAGGCGTGCGGTCGCTGGCTGTTCGGCGACGACTCCCCCCGGTCCGTCGACCTGACCACGAACTCCGCTGCGTCGACGGCGCGCTCCGGGGACCGAGCGCCGTCGACCGCTAAGAACGCGAGCGTCCGGGAGCTGACGGTGGCGGACGGCGCCGAGCTCGGTACGGTGACCGGCCGGTTCGTCCTGGCGGGTTCGCAGTCCCTGCCGGGCACGGGCCGGGTGGCGTTCTCGATGCGCGGGCCCTCGTCGGTGACCGTCGTCGACGGCCGTGCTCCGTACAAGGTGACCATCGACCCGCGCCGGATGAAGCTGCGCGACGGCGAGTACTCGGTGTCGGTTCGCGTCGGCGGCGCCGACGCCAGCGACGCGGTGGCCACGCTCGTCGTGAAGGCCGGGTACCGAGGGCCGGCGAGCACGTCGGCGCGCCCGTCCACCGACAAGCAGGACAAGCAGAACAAGCAGAACAAGCAGAGTAAGCAGAATGAGCAGGACAAGCCGGTCGCCGCGCCGACCAGCGCCAACCCCACGAAGAAGACCTCGAAGGCGCCTGCAGTCGCTGACCCGGCCGCCAAGCCGGTGGAGACCAGAAGCACGGCGCCCCAGCAGAGCGCGCCTGCCGCGAAGCCCCAGCCTGTGGAGTCCAAGCCCGCCGCCGCACCGGCTCAGGCCGGCACCGAGGCGGCCGAGGTGATCCGGCTGACCAACGTCGAACGGACGGCCAACAACTGTCCCGCGCTGAAGAGCAGCGCGACCCTGACCCGCTCTGCCCAGGCGCACAGCGATGACATGGCGGCGCGGAACTACTTCTCGCACACCAGCCTCGACGGTAGGTCGCCGTTCGACCGGATGAAGGCCGCCGGCTACAGCTACCGGATGGCGGCGGAGAACATCGCGGCCGGCCAGCCCACCCCGCAAGCGGTGGTCACCGCCTGGATGAACAGTGCCGGCCACCGAGCCAACATCCTGAACTGCGGTCTGACCGAGATCGGGGTCGGCATCGCCAAGGGAGGCACCTACCGGGTCTACTGGACGCAGAACTTCGGCACCCCGATGTAGGGCGATCGACTGTCGTGATCGGACGGCGGTGGCGGTGCTCAGTCGGGCATCTTGGTGAGCACCGCTATCACGTCCTCCGCCCGGGTAGCCGGGTTCACGAACGCCAGACGTAGCACGATCCGCCCTTCGAACGCCGTCGGCAGGCAGAGGATCACCCCGTCCAGCGCCATCCGCCGTGACCAGGCCCGGTACCGGGTCTCGTCCCAGCCGACCCGCTCGAACAGCAGCACGGTCAGGTCGGGCTCACGCAACAGACGCAGCCGGGGGTCCGCCGCGATCGCGGCGGCGACCTGCCGGGCGATGGTCAGGGTCTGCTCGACGGCCTGAACGTAGCGATCGGTGCCGTGGGTGGCCAGGCTGAACCAGAAGGGCAGCCCCCGGGCCCGCCGAGACAGGTGGATCGCCAGGTCGCAGGGGTTGGGGGCCTCCCGGTCGATCACGTCGAGGTAGGAGGCGGTCTGGGTGTGCGCGGCGCGGCCGGCGGCGCCGTCCCGATAGATCAGCGCGCAGCAGTCGTAGGGCGCGAAGAGCCACTTGTGCGGGTCGACGACCATGCTGTCGGCCCGCTCGATCCCGGCGAAGGCGTGCCGCACCGAGGGAGCGCACAGGCCGGCGCCGCCGTAGGCGCCGTCCACGTGTAGCCACACCCCCAACTCGCCGCAGGCGTCGGCGAGCGATGCGAGGTCGTCGACGATCCCCTCGTTCGTCGAACCCGCCGAGGCCACCACGGCGAAGACGCTCGTCGGATCCTCGAGTTCGCCCAGCCGGGCCCGCAACGCGGCTCCGGTGAGCCGGCCGGCGCCGTCCACCGGGACGTCGACGATGTCGACATCCAGGACGTCGGCGGCACTGCGAATAGAGGAGTGCGCGCTGGTCGCGCAGGCGAGCTTCCAGCCGGACGCCGGCCGGCCACGATGGCGCCGTGCTGAGGCGCGGGCCGCATGCAGCGCCGACAGGTTGCCCATCGTTCCGCCGGAGACGAAGACACCGGCCGCGCTCGACGGCCAGCGCAGCAGCGAGATCAGCCAGGCGAGTGCCTCGTTCTCGGCGAAGACGGCACCGGCCCCGGTCTCCCAGATGCCGCCGAAGATGTTGGCCGCGCTCGTCGCCGCGTCGAAGGCGACCGCTGCCCGGGTCGGAGCGGCGGGGATGTAGGCGAGGTTCATCGGGTCGTCCTGGGCCCGGGTGGCCGGTGCCAGGACCTCGTCGAAGATCGACAGGGCGCGGTGACCACCGATTCCCCGCGCAGTGATCGTGCTGCCGGTCTCCCGGGCGAGATCCGAGGCACTTCGCGCGGTTGACTTCGGATCGGTCGGGCAGACCACGCGGTTGCTGGCCCAGTCGAGCACCTCACGGGCCACCGAGGACTCCTCGCCCCATACGGCGACCGGAGGTAGCAGTTCTGCGGACGAAACCATCCCTCAACGGTCGGCCATCTGGGCGTTGTGCTCAATAGTCAGGCGGGTGGTTGAGCAAAAAGTTCACGATGGACACGGAAGCTGAGCGACCGTGTGGCACGATGCTCAGATGCGCCAGCTGGACCGGACCGATGCCCGGATCGTGCGCGCCCTGGACGAGGACCCGCTCGCCACGGTGGTCGCGCTGGCCCGCCGTCTCGACCTGGCCCGCAACACGGTGCAGACCCGGCTCCGCGCCCTGGAGGAGTCCGGCGCCCTGCAACGGGTCTCGACCCGGGTACGGCCGCAGGCCATGGGTCGCCCGGTGATCGCCTTCGTCACACTACGGATCACCCAGGGCGACATCGAGAAGATCACCGCCGAGCTGTCCCGTGTGCCCGAGATCCTCGAGATGCACGCCACGACCGGCGATGGCGACATCCTGGCCAAGGTCGTCGCCCGTGACCCTGCCGACCTGCACCGGATCACCCGCCGGTTGCTCGACGCCCACTCCGTGGTGCGGACCAGTACCGCGATGGCCGTGCTCGAGCTGGTGCCTGCGCGCACCGCTCCTCTCCTCGACGAGCTGGCTGGACGCTGACCGCGCCATGACGGTGCTCATCGACCCGCCGCGCTGGGTGGCCCATGGCCGACGCTGGTCGCACCTGGTCAGCGACAGCTCGTTCGCCGAGCTGCACACCTTCGCCGATACTCTCGGTCTCGACCGGCGCTCGTTCGAGGGGGACCACTACGACGTCCCCGAAGAGCGTTACCACCAGGCGCTGTCGGCCGGCGCTCACCCCGTCGAGAGTCGTGAGCTACTCACCCGGCTCCAGCGGGCCGGACTGCGCCGTCGCAAGCGCCGTGGCGAGAAGGTGCTGGCCAGCCACCCCGAAGCGGGTGGGCTGCGGGTGGACACCGTGCTGTCCCGGCTCGCGCCGACGGCCCCGGACCGCTCGGAGATCCTGGTGCTGCATCGGGACGGCGACCTACTCGCCGTCCGCAGCACGGCCGGCACCGACCTGCCGCGTTCGGCTCGTCCGCCGGCCGGCGGTGTCCAACTGGGCTACCTGCGGTACGTCGATGTCGCGCACGAGGTGACCCGGCGGGTGGAGGTGGTCTGGCTGCTGCACCTCGGATCCGGCCAGGAGGTCGGCGTCGCAGGGCCGCAGGACGGCGGCCGCTGGATGTCGCGCGCCCGGGTCGCCGAGCTCATCGCACCCTCGCTGAGGCCGCTGCTCGGCGATCTCGGTCCGGGTTCGTCACGATGGCCGCCATGACCGCCGCGCTCGGTCCGTCCGGTCACCGTGGGCCCTGCTCGCACTCGCTCAGCTGCTCGATTTCGGCCGTGAGGTTCGCCCGGGCGGCGGCCTCCCATAGCCTGCGCCCGGTCTCGGTGCGGTACAGGGTCGGCCGGGCCGCCAACTCGGCGAGCACCCGCCTCCGACCGGCCGCGAACATCGCGTCGGGCACGTGGGTGTACTCGTGCCGGACCGCCTCGACGTACCGGCGGTAGAGCGGCGGCGGTGCGGCGAGGATCGCCAGGTCGGCGTCGACGAGGAGCGCTCCGACCATGTCGCCCTCGCCGACCCGGTGGTCGGCGGTCAACCGGACCAGCCGAGCCGCCTCGGCCACCGCCAGCGACGGCGCCCCGAGCTCGGTCAGGACCCGTTCGGCGAGTGCGGCACTGGCCTCCTCGTCGGCCCCCGGCGTGCCGTCGTAGACCGCGTCATGGAACCATGCGGCCAGCCGCAGCACGGCGGCGACCGGTTCGGGGGCGCACAGCGTGTCCAGGCTGGTGAGCACCGCGACCAGGTGGTCGAGGTCGTGGTAGCGACGATGGGGCTGGGACCATCGCTCGACGAGCACGCGTCCGGCGTCGGCGACCGCCGACGGGTCGGCGGTCGCGCCGGCGTCCTGGACGGCGCGTCGCCAGCGCTGCGCGAGATCGTCCGCCGCGGCGTCCACGCACACACCATAGGGTCGACCGGGCTCCAGGCTCACCGTGAGGTGAGCTCATCCACGAGGGTGTTCTGCCTGGTCCAGGGCGACGTGCACGAGGATGGCGTTCTCGGCGATCACCCCGAGCCAGGCGTTGGTGCGCTCGGCGTTGGTGAGGTCGCGCCAGTGCGTGAACAGGCCGGCGGCGTCACCGAGCGGTAGCCGACCCCGCCACTGGTGGATCTCCAGGGTCAGTGAGAGCCGGTCGGGGCAGGCCTGGTGCAGCGCCGCGATGATCCGGAACAGGCCGCCCGGGCCGTACAGCGGTGCCAGGTCGCGCCGTCCGGCAGCCCCCTGCCGATCATGGCCTGCCCCGGACGGCACGGTGAGCCAGGTCAGGAAGGAGAAGTGGTCTGCCAGGCCGCGGACCAGCGGGTGCCCGTCGTGCAGGTGGGCGTGCACCGGCAGGCCGAGCGCGCCGGTGTCGTCGATCAGTGCGACCAGATCGGGCAGGGCGGCGGCGACCGCGGCGTTGACGTCGTCCGCCAGCTCGTCGAGGCGAGGGTCGTCGACGGTGAGGTCGGCTAGGTCGAGCGGATGGTCGCCGAAATCGCCTCGGCGCCGCGCGAAGTGGCGGCGGGCCTGGCGGATGCCGACATGGCCGGTGTCGATGCACAGGCCGATCCGATCGTGTCCCCGCAGCCGCTCGCCGACCGCCAGGAACTCCTCCGGCGGCAGGCCTGCCGCGTACTCGACGAACAACCGGGCCGGGCCGGCGCGGGTCAGTGCCTCCTCGAACGCTGAGGCTGCCGCGGCCACCTCGTCCAGTCGCTGCGGCAGGTCCTTGCGGTCGTGCACGACGAAGCCGCTGACCCGATCCCCCGCTGCCGCAGCGATCCCGGCGACCCGGGCCCGGTGGTCAGGATCGAGCAGGTTGACGTCGCGGGGCAGATGGACCATCGGCGGGCGCGCGCCGCGTGGGGTGACGGCGAGCATTCGGTTCAGCTCCCCCGCCGAACCGGCGTACACCTCGGCGGCCAGCCCTGCCTGCTCGAACCGCAACCGGGTCAGCGCCAATATCGCGTCGTCGCCGCCCACGCGCTGCTGGAACAGCGCGTGCAACGGCACCTGTCGGCCGGCCGGCAGCGTGTTCACGCAGGCCCCGGCAGCCGGACGACGGGGGCCGACTCCTGGCAGCGGCGGCGCCGTCTCGACCGGCGGTGCGTAGAGCGGTCGCAGACCACGGCACGCGTCTCGTCGTCCAGCCGGCCCACCCCCTCGAGGCGTCGTGGCGTACTCGCTGACCCTGAGGGACCCGGTCCACCGTGCCCGGGCCGAGGATCTGCCAGTCGCAGGACGACATGGTACCGATCAACAGCGCGCTGGAGCGCTGGGAGAGGACGGCGCGCCGGTCGCCGCCCGCGGTCGGCTCCGGCTCAGACGTCGACAGACCGGGCGCCGAACGAGGCACCGCTCGACCCCGCGGGATCCTGGCTGCGCAGCCCGGTCAGCTGCTCGCGTGCCCGGTCGTAGCGCATCCGCAGGTAGTGGTGGACGCCGAGCACGAACGCGTTGTCGTGACGCAGCTCGAACTGGCGGTACGCGCTGCGGTACACCTCGTCGTTGGTGAATTGCCGCCCCGTGAACGGGCGCCCGTGCGGGGTGTCGGACTCCAGGTAGGCACTGCTGCGGACCCGCTCCCACAGCCCGCCGCCGTCCACCCCGATCGCCGCGTCCACGGCGGCCGGGGAGAACGTGGTGTCCAGCAGGTGCTCGACATGGTCGAGGTAGTAGCGGCGCAGCTCGGTGTTGAGCATCACGTTCTGCACCAACGGGATCCGCGACCGGCGTTCCCGACCGCTGTTACGGCGCCAGTAGTTCACGGTGCTGGCCGGCCAGTCGAGCAGGTCGGTGTACTGCCACTGGGCCCCGAAGTAGTCGATGCCGAAGCTGTTGTCGTAGTCCCAGGGGATGAAGGTGAAGTAGGGGTCCACGATCACGCTGTCCGGTCCGGTGCGCCCGTGGTTGTACAGGTAGTAGTTGGCCGGGGTGGCGAAGTAGTTGTCCCAGGCCCCGGCGAGCACGTTCACCCCGGCCCAGCGAAGGAATGAGCGGACGTCGAAGATCCGGCCGAGTGCCGCGGCGTAGGCGTCGGTGTCGAACCGGGTCTCGCCGCCTGGCAGCCCGATCCCGTTGACCACCCGGACAAGCGCGGCCAGGTCGTCATAGTCCTCGGCGCCGGACAGCTTTGAGTAGGAGTCCAGCCGGTAGGTCTGGTCGCTCCGGTCGGCGCTGACGTACTGCCGGCCGCTGTCGTCGCCGTCGGGGCCGACGCGGTGCTCGAGGGTGCCGGGCCCGAGGTCGCCGCAGTAGACCTTGTAGAGATTGCCGCGGACCTTGCCCGGGAAGTGGCCGCGCAGGAAGTCCCTGTCCACCTGCTCGATCAGTGAGAACAGGCCCAGGTAGCTGTCGTTGATGCCGAACCGGGCATAGGTGTGCCGCGACGCGACCACGTCGGCCGCCCGGAAAGCGTTCCAGGCCAATGACTCCCGCATCTGCGAGGCGTCGTTGTACATCGACTTCAGGTTCAGGGTGGACATGCCGGCCACTCGGTCCTCACCGGGGTCCAGGTCGACCTTCCAGGACCGCTTCGGTGCGCTCAGCGTGCGGTTGCCGCTGTTGCGCAGGGCGAAGTCGGCTGTGTCGAGTGTCGGGCTCTGTGCCGGCGGCAGGTGCCGGGTGTCCTGAGGGTGCATCGCGGCCAGTTGCAGCCGGCTCCGGGCCGTAGCTCGCACCCAGTCCTCGATGGGGTCGCCCGGGTAGACCAGGTCGGCCGGCCAGCCGGTCACCCTCGCCAGGTACATATCGTTGTCGAAGAACTCATCCTGCGCCGTCCGGCTGTCGGTGTGCTGTGCAGTGGGATCCGTTCGGTGTCCTGGATCCCTCAGGCCCAGGTCCATGGTTGTGTTCGTCATCCTGACCTCCTCGCCGAGATGGAGGGATGGAGGGTAGCCGGTGATACGTCCGGCGGCCCACTTCGGACAGACCGAGGCCCCGCGCGGGGAACCGTGGGGGCGCGCGGGGCCTCGGAGTCGGGGTGCGGCAGGTATCGCGACCTGCCACGGGGTGTCAGCCGGTCGGGCGCACCGCCAGGGTCACCGGGACCTGGCGGGTGGTGCCGTCACGGACCACGGTCAGGGTGATGGTGGCGCCGGGACGGGCAGCCCGCACCTGGGCGATCAGCGACTCGGCGCCGTCGAGGGGCGTGCCGTCCGCGGCGATCACGGCGTCCCCGGCCACCAGGCCGGCCTTCGCGGCGGGAGTGCCGCTGGTCACCGCTGCGATCATCGCGGCCTGCCGCTGTGTGCCGTCCGCCGTCACCGTGCCGTCGGACAGGCTGACCCCGAGGAAGGCGTGCTCGACGCTGCCGCTGGAGATCAGTCCTTCGGCGACCGTCTTGGCTTCGGTGGAGGGGATGGCGAAGCCCAGGCCGATGCTTCCGGCCTGTCCTCCCGCCGAGGCCCCGAGGCTGGCGATCGAGGAGGTGATGCCGATCACCCGGCCCTGGCCGTCGACCAGCGCTCCACCGCTGTTGCCCGGGTTCACCGCGGCGTCGGTCTGGATCGCGTTGGTCACCACCGGCTCACCGCCCGAGCCGCTGAACGGGTTCGAGCCCGCCGCGCTCGTGGTCACCGGACGGTCCAGGGCGCTGACGATGCCGGTGGTCACGGTGTCGGACAGCCCAAGCGGGTTGCCCACGGCCATGACCGGGTCACCGACCTTGACGGCGGCAGAGTCGCCGAACGTCGCCGGCACCAGGTCGTTCGGTGGGGACTCGATGGCGATCACGGCCAGGTCGGTGGAGGGGTCGGTGCCCACGATCGAGGCGGAGTAGATCCGGCCGTCGGAAAGCACCACGGCCAGGCCGCCGCTCGGGGCACCGGCCACGACGTGGTTGTTGGTCAGGACCCTGCCCTGCTTGTCGAGGATCACTCCGGATCCCTCACCGGAGAGGCCTGCTCCCCGGCCGGAGGAGATCTGTACCGAGACCACGCTGGGCTCGACGGCCGCGGCGACGGACACCCAGTTCGGTTGTGCCGTGGTGTCGGTGACGACCGGTGCCGCGCTCTGCCTCGGCGCGCTGCTGGCCGTGCTTGTCGTTGAGGTGCCGTCCGACTGCCAGGTGGTGACCGCGCCGGCGGTGAGCAGGCTGGACAGCACCGCGGCGCCGGCACCGACAGCGATCACACCGCGCCAACCCGGGCGGCGCTCGGGGCTCGCCGGGATCGGCTGCGTGGGGTGTGCCTGCGGCGGCAGGGGTGGAGGCATATCCGGTCCGCCGGGCTGCGAGGGCAGGGACGACGATCCAGGCGCGGACCACGGGGATGTGGAGGTGGGGTGGCCCGGGTCCGAGGGGGAACCACCGGCCGGGCCCGATGGGGAGGAGGTGGTCTGTGTCATGGATCCATCAGACCTCACCGTGCTGGGCGGGCCCTTGGCAGAACCTGTGAGTTCCCTGGGAGGCCGGGTACTCGGCTCGCGCCGCTGTTAGGAGCTGCACGTGGGGTCCTTGACCTGGGTCAGCAGGCGGGTGAAGACGTCGCACTGGCGCGCCGGCCGGGTCATCTCCCGGCCGTCCAGGCCGACGAACCGGTAGCCATGGGAGCGGTACCAGACGATGATCCCCGGCAGCTCGTGCAGCATGTTCGGCCGCCTCGCGCCACCGTCGTGGAACAGGACCATCGGGTGGGCCAGCTTCGTCCCGGCCCGGGCGCGGACCCGGATCGACAGGGAGTCGGCCGAGTTCAGCGACGTGCTCGCCGCCCAGTCGCGCGTGTCGACGTTCCAGATCACCGTGCTCATGCCCTGGGCGCGGGCGGCCGGCACGGTGGCCGCGTTCATCGCACCGTACGGTGGGCGGAACCAGCACGGGCGGGTGCGGATCGCTGCGCCGATGGCGTCGGAGGCGGCGTCGAGCTGTCGCGCCTGCTGCGCCGAGGTCAGCGAGGCGAACGACGGGTGGGAGTAGGAGTGGTTCGCCACCAGGTGTCCGTCGGCGACGACCTGGCGCACAGCGGCCCGCCGGGCCGGCACGTTCGAGCCGACCACGAAGAACGTCGCCCGCACGTTGTAGCGGCGCAGGATCGCCAGAACCCTCGTGGTCTCCGGTCCGGGACCGTCATCGAAGGTCAGGGCCACCGTCGTGCCGGATCCGGGCGCGGCGCGCAGCGCCGTGGATGCCGGGGTCGGGCAGCCTGCTGCCTGCACGGAACCGGCCGGGGCGAGGACGGCGGTCGCGGTGGCCACCGTCACCGCGACGACGGCGACGGTGCGGCGCGACGCCGTCCGGGTGATCGGCCACGACCGGCCGGAGCGGAGAGTGCGGACGGCAAGCATCGGTGACCACCCATGCGGTCACGAGCAGTCGCCGCCGGACGGCTAGCGACCGAATTCGTGACGATGAGTGACGGCATCGCCAGGGTGAGGTGGCCCCGGGGGAGGTGTCATGTAGCGCAGAGTGATGTCACCAGTCTGCCGCAGGGATCGGCGTCCGGACGGGTGTAGCGCTGCGCCGGTCAGGCGACCCCACTGTCGAGATCATGCTGAAGATCACGCGGCATGGATCCGGTTCGGAACCGCCCCGATCGCTGCAACGTGATCTTCAGCATGATCTCGAAATGATCATCAGAGGTCCTCGACGATGCTCGCCCGCGAGATCGACCCGGTGCTGTGACGGTCACCGAGTGGCGCCGGCTCCGGGCTATCGGCCACATGGGCGGGCAGCCGGAGCACGAACGTCGCTCCGCCGCCCTCGGTCTGGCGCACCGACGCCGCCCCGCCGTGCACGGCGGCCACCGCCGAGACGATCGACAGCCCGAGCCCGGAGCCGCCCCCGGTGCCGCGCCGGCGCGAGGCATCGACGCGGAAGAAGCGCTCGAACACCTTCTCGGCGTGCTCGGGGGCGAGCCCCGGGCCGTGGTCGCGGACCTCGAGCACCGCCTCCGGCGCGGGCCCGGCGCCGTCCACGCCGACGGCGAGCTCGATCGGGGTGCCGGCCGGGGTGTGCCGGACGGCGTTGCCCACGAGGTTGGCCACCACCTGGCGCAGCTTGTCCTCGTCCCCGAGCACCGGCGCCGGACCCGCCCCGACGAAGCCGTTCAACCCGACCAGCCGGACGGCGCGGTCGGGGTCGAGGGCGCCTAGATCGTGGACGGCGTCCCCGGCCAGCACCGCCAGGTCCACCGGGTCGGCGCGAACCGGACGCTGCTCGTCGAGGCGGGCGAGCAGTAGAAGGTCCTCTACCAGGACGCCCATCCGCTTGGCCTCGTCCTCGATCCGGCGCATCGTTCGCGGCACCTCCTCGGCCGGTACGGCGCCCTGCCGGTACAGCTCGGCGTAGCCGCGGACCGAGGCCAGCGGGGTGCGCAGCTCGTGCGAGGCGTCGGCGGCGAACCGACGGGTGCGCGCCTCGGACGCCTCGCGGTCCCGGAAGGCGCTCTCGATCTGGGCGAGCATGCCGTTCAGCGATCCAGTCAGGCTGCCGACCTCGGTGGTGATCGGTCGCTCCGGCACCCGCTGGGAGAGGTCACCGGCGGCGATCGCGGCCGCAGTGTCCTCCACCTCGCGGAGGGGGACGAAAGCCCGGCGGATGGCCAGCGTGCCGAGCAGCCCGCTAGCGGCCAGCACCGCTGCGCCCATCACGAGCATGAGTAGCTGCAGGCGTGCCACCGCCTCATCGACGCCGCGCAGGCTCTGCAGGATCGTCACCGCGGCCCCGGTCGGCTGGCCGGCGCCGGTGCCGGCGACGACCGCGAAGCTCGTTGCCCGCCATTGGCTCCCGTCGTCGGCACGGACGGGGTAGGCCGTGCCGTCGAGGCTGCCGGCCTGCTCGCTGGTCATCGTCGGGAATCCCGGCAGATCGTTGGGTCCATAGCCGAGCCCGGGGATGACCCCCGGGGTGTTCGAGCCGTCGATGCTGATCACGACGACGAAGGGTGACGGGAAACGGCGTCGGTCCTGCTGGGTGAGGGCGCGCAGGGAGGCGCTGTCACTCCTGGCGTTGCGGGCAGTCTCTACCAGCTGGCGGTCGATCTGCTCCACGAGGTACCCGCTCAGCACGCGCTGCACGCCGTACCCGGTCGCGGCGAGTGCGGCCAGCAGCAGCACCAGCAGGATGCCGACGAGCTGCGCTCGCAGCGGCAGTGCGTTCCAGCGGCGGCGAAGACCGTCCATCAGGCGTCCCTCGGCAAAGTCAGGCCTCCGGCGGCAGGCGCAGTACGTATCCGACACCGCGCTTGGTGTGGATCAGTGCCGGCTCCTCGACGTCCACCTTGCGGCGCAGGTAGGAGATGTAGGACTCGACGATCCCCGCCTCGCCGTTGAAGTCGTAGGCCCAGACGTGATCCAGGATCTGCGCCTTCGACAGCACCCGGTTGGGGTTGAGCATCAGGTAGCGCAGCAGCTTGAACTCGGTGGGGGAGAGCTCGACCAGGCGTCCGCCTCGGCGCACCTCGTGGGAGTCCTCGTCGAGCTCGAGGTCGTGAAAGGCCAGCCGGCCCGAGTCCGGCAGGGCGCCCGCCCCGGTACGCCGCAGCACCGCCCGGATCCGGGCGACCACCTCCTCGAGGCTGAAGGGTTTGGTGACGTAGTCGTCGCCCCCGACAGTCAGGCCCTGCACCTTGTCGCTGGTCTCGTCGCGGGCGGTCAGGAACAGCACGGGCATCTCGCGGCCCCGCTCGCGCAGCTTGCGCGTGACGGTGAACCCGTCGAAGTCGGGCAGCATCACGTCGAGGACGACGAGGTCCGGTCGATGCTGCTCGGCGAGCCGCAGCGCCTCGGCGCCGTCCGCCGCGGGAAACACCTCGAACCCGGCGAAACGCAGGCTGGCGGTGAGGAGCTCGCGGATGCTGGGTTCGTCGTCGACGACGAGCAGGCGCGCCTCGGGGGTGGTCGTGGTCACGTCATTCAGTCTGCCCTGCGTTCCTGAGAGTTCCCTGGACGTCGCCTGGCAGTCGTATCCCGTGGGTCAGGGTCGCAGGACGGTGCCGTCGGCGCCGACCACCAGCCAGGTGTGATCCGTCAGGGTTCCCAGCCAGCCGACGCAGTCCGGGCCGCGGGCGAGCGCAGCGGTGGCGTAGACGTCGGCCCACATCAACGACGGCCCGGCCACACTGACCGCGGCCAGTTCGGTGGCCGGTGCCCCGGTTCGGGGCGAGACGATGTGGTGGCCGCGGGCTGCAGTCCCCGACGTCGCCAGACCGCCCGAGCGCAGCTCGACGGTGTCGAGCAGCCGGCCGCTGTCGGAGGGGTTCTCGATGCCGAGCCGCCAGGCCGGCGTGTCCGCGCGGCCGGAGGCGACGGCGATGTCACCGCCGGCGTTGACCAGCACGTCGTGCTCGGGCAACGCGGTGGACAGGCTCGAGCACGCCCGCTGCACCGCCCAGCCCTTGACCAGGCCGGTCGGGTCGAACCGATCACCGCCCGCACCGTCGCGCAGGTTCGCATCGAACCAGCCGTCGGTGTCGACCCGCGCCTCCTCGCAGAGCCGGACGACGTCGCGGACCGGGAGGTCGGCCGCGGCGAGAGTGAGCTCGCCGCGCTGCAGCCTGCTGACCTGGCTGCCGGGTTTCCACGTGGAGAAGAGGTCGTCCACTCGGCGAAGGTCGTCGAACGTCCGCGCGACGGCAGCTGCGGTGGCCGCGCTGTCCAGCTGAGCCCCGCGCAGGTGGATGCTGATCGGCATGCCCATGATCTGTTCGACCCAGGCTCGCTTGGGCGGCCGGGTCGTCACGCTCTGGGGCACGGCCCTCACAGGTGGGCCTGGTCGATAGCCGATTGCAGCGAGGCCCTGTAGCCATCGCTGGTGACCGTCGCGCCGGAGACGCTGTCGATATTCGCGCTCTGCGCGTCCACCGCCGCGGCGTTGAGGATCGGCACGGCGTAGGAGTTGATCTGCTGGTCGTGCCCGTTCTCCGACGGCACCTGCAGCACGTTCGAGGAGACGATCTTGCCGTTCTGGACCACGATCTCCACTTGCACCGGGCCCCAGCGGGTCTGCACGGTCTGACCGGCGACCGACTGCTGCCCGGCCGCCGAACCGGAGGCCTGTGTACTGCCGGTCGACCCGGTCGAGCTCGACGAGCCGACGCCTCCCACGCTCGGTTGCCCGGCGGCCACAGCCGACGACTCGTTGCGGCTGGTGTGATAGCTGAACAGCAGCGTGAGGCTGCTGATCGTGGTCATCACCGCCAGGACGATCCGGCGCATGTCAGATCCCGCCTTTCAGGGACTCTCGGCTCACGGGGCCGGTCACCACGAGAACCGCTCGATGTGGATGCACTCGGCCGGTACGCCGGCCTCCCGGGCGGCGCAGGCCGCGGCCTGCATCCAGGGCTCGGTGCCGCACAGGTAGACGTCGTGCTCGGCGATGTCGGGGACCAGCTCGCGGAGCGCCTGCGCGTCGTCCAGGTGCGCGGCCGAGACCGGTAGCCAGCTGGGACGCGTGCGGACCCTCGGGCCGAGCACGTAGAACACCCGCGCGCCGCTGCGTGCGGCGATGGCATCGATCTCGCTGCGCAGCACGAGGTCCTCGGCCTTCGAGGCACGATAGATCAGAGTGACGTCGCCGGCGTCGGCGTCCAGCTCCTCGAACAGCGCCCGCAGCGGGGTGATCCCGATCCCCGAGCCGATCAGGGTCACCTTGCGCCGGGTGCGGACCCCGCCGTGCAGGCGCCCATAGGGACCCTCGATGAGGACCCGGGTCCCGGGACGCAGCGAGGCGAGGGAGGAGCTGTCATCGCCGAGCTCCTTCACGGTGATCCGCAACCGGTCGCGGGTGGGAGCGGCAGAGAGCGAGTACGGGTTGCCGCGGGTCCAGCCCGGCCGGCCGAGGAAGCGCCAGGTGAAGAACTGGCCTGCGCCGGCCATCCGATCCAGGCGGCGCCCGCGCATCACCACCGACACCACGCCCGGGCCCTCCGGGACGACGCGTTCGACCACGAGGTTGGCCGAGGCGCTGCGCCACAGCGGCAGGGCGACCCGCCAGAGCAGTACGGCGCCGGCCGTCGCGCCGTACAACGTCCACCAGTAGGCCCGGGCCACAGCCGAGCCGGTGAAATCGGTGCCGGTCCAGACCTGATGCGGCAGAGCGAGTCCCACGCCGAGGTAGGCGTACAGGTGCAGCAGGTGCCAGGACTCGTAGCGCAGCTTGGCCCGGGCCCGCTTCATCGACGTCCAGGCCACCATCAGCAGCAGGGCGGTGCCGGCGGCGGCCAGCAGCATGCCCGGGTAGTCGACGAGGATGCTCCACGCCTCGCGCAGCAGGTTGGTCTGGTCGCTCACCGCGTACCCGACCACGATCGCCACGACGTGGGCCAGCATGAGGTTGACCGAGGTGAATCCGACCCACCGATGCCGTCGGGCCAGCTCGTCCTGGCCGTAGGCCCGCTCGACGACCGGGATCCGGGCCATGAGCAACAGCTGGATCAGCATCAGGTCAGCCGCCCACAGCCCGGTCAGCCTGCCGATGCTGATCAGGCCGCCGCCCAGGTGCCCGAGCTGCTGCAGCCCGCCGTTGCCGACCCACAGCGCAGTCACGACCAACAGGCTGAGCCAGGTCAGTGAGCCGGCCAGATCGCGCCACCACTGCGGGGTGGCCAGCCGGTGCCGGCGCAGCCGGGGCGCCCGGACTGCGGCGCCGCCGGTGGCGGGGCTCAGCACAGTGGTCATCACTCTCCGACTCTCTCCGCGGCGCGTCTGTTGGCGAGCCGGGCTCGTCCGGCTCACCTGGAGTCTCGGCGTCGAGGCTGAGAGAAGACTGAGTACTGCCCGAAAGCCACCTCAGACGTGCGGCCGGACTGCGAGGTCAGTGACGCGCTGTGGGCTCCCAGCCGGTAGGTGATTCTCCGGCCTCGGTCTCGTCGTCCATCTCGATGATGGCGTCGTCGAAGAGCTCCAGCGGGGCGACGTGCTGCGTGTCACGGTCGCCGTCCGTGCCCCGACGAAGACGGCTGAGGATGCGGGCTCTTGCTCCCGGGCCGGAGGCGGCGTGCGTGGTCACGCTTCGAGTGTGAACAGTCGATCGCGCGGGGAACCGGGACTGACGATGGATCGCAGCCTGTCTTTGCGCAACGTTCACCCGGCGCTCGCGGCGCCGACTTCTTCGCGTGGCGCGCGGTTTGCGACCCGTTGATGGCGGGCCACCTCGTCGGCCGGTGAGGTCGGCGATCAGCGACACAGCTCGTGGCCTCCTGCAGGGAGCGAGCGCGCTGTCGCATCCGCTGCGCGGTCGAGCGGTTGCGTGGTCAGTTGATGGCGAGCGGTTCGGCGTTCCTGGCCTCGTCGTGTTCTGCGGCGGCGTCGCCGTAGAGCAGGGTGAGTGCGATTCCGGCCAGCGGGACGATCACTGCGTAGACGAGTGACACAAGCGCAGAGAAGAGCCACAGTGGGATTCCGGTGGCGAGGACGAGCAGCAGTAGCGAAGTGGTCAGGCCCACGACGGCGACAAGGCCGTTGAGCACAGCGACCATGATCGCGGTGTGGAGCCAGCGGCCCTTGACCAGTTCGGTGCTGCGGGCTAGGGCGTCGCGTCCGGTCCGGTCTTCCAGCATCACGATCTGGGCGGCCAGTTGGTACCGCACGAGTTGGTGGATGCCCCAGGGCACGCCGACAACGGTTGCGATGAGCGCCGCGACGATGACGAACGCGCGCAGAAAGGCGCCCGCAATGCTCCGCCTCCGTTGCCAGGCTCGCCGCGCCGATGTGATCGCCGCGTCGACGCCGCGCCGTTCGCCGCGCAGGTAGTCGGCCACCATCGTGTTGACGACGACGAAAGCGGCAAGGTTGGCGACGCTGCCGACCAACGCGGCGACGACGATGTTCGCGCCACCGGAGCGGCCGAACAGCGACAGGAGGCTGCCGATGAACGGCACGAGCTCGATCAGTCGGGCGAGCAGACCGGTGATCAGCGCAGCCGGCAGGTACACCATTCCCAGCAGCGCGAAGATGAACGGCGAACCCGCGTAGACGCCCGCCGCGGCCCGGATGATCTGTCCGGCCCTGCGACGCCGATGGATCGGCGTGGGGGCGACCGGACTCCAGTCGGTCCGCCTCACGAGGAACGAGACCAGGACGCCGAGGATCAACACGCCCAGGACCACCAGACCGGGCGAGATGGTGAAATTGATCAGGATGCTCGATCCGCCCTCGACCGCGGAGCAGAAGACCCCGATGACCGACGCCGCTTGCGAACCGCCGGTCGGGATGACCACGCTCGTCGCGCGGAGGCTCTCGAACCAGGGGGCGGGTTCGAGCCAGCGGTCCTTGACCGACGGGCCGGTGGGGCCGTTGAACGCCCCGTCCTGCCGTTCCCCCCAACGCCCGTGGAAGGCAAGCCATGCGAGAGGATCGTTGGGGTCGGTGACCGAGTCCGGCACCACGACGACCTCGGGTTCGATCCGGTTGGACGGTCCGTCGGTGTTATCGCACCCGAAGCCCTCACTGGCGGCGCGTCCGAGGTAGACCGCGGATCCGAAATAGCTGGCATGGGACCCGGCCGATGGGTACACGACCGGATGGTCACCGACACGCTCGAGCTTCGCGTCGTCCCAGGCGGCCCGCTCGCCGCCCTCGTGCTGCGAGAAGCCGACTGCGACCGGCTGGGAGCCGAGCGCCTCCTCGACGGAGGATTCTTCGAACTTCAGCGTGATGCCTTCTCAGTCGCTCTCGTGCTTGTTGTTCCAGTCGTTGTAGTACCAGTAGAACCAGTACTGGACGAACACCAGGCCCGTTGGTCGGGCTGCTGGACGATGTGGGCGTAGACCGCCGCCGGCCGCTCGCCGGTGTACTTCCAGAAGTCGCGCTCGTAGATGCAACCGGGAGATAGCGAGCTGCCCGGGAAGTCGAGGAAGAACCCTTTCCCCAGACCGAGGATGTCAGCCGCACGTGGCGCCCACATCACGACGGGGTCGCCGCGTCCGACCTGTCGCAGCGCGATCTCAGGATTGTCGAGCACGATGTCGACCCGACTCGGACGGTATTGCTCCCCATCGGTACTGCAGTCCGTCGTCTGTCGCTTCAGCATCAGGATCGGAGCGAAGCGCTCGGCGAGCTGTTGGCGCGCTGCGTCCGCGTCCGCCTGAGACGGCTGCCGCGTCGGCTGGTCGGCAGCGACGCTGCTGACTGGGGTGCCTAGCACGGCTACGACAGCCACCGCCATCGCCGCGATCGAGCGGGTGATCGTTCGGCGATCAACGGTGGAGTTGTGCACCGTCGCCTCCCTTCTTGTCAGGCGGTGTGATGTGTCTCGACGTGGCGTGCGACACCTACGTGCTGCGCTGGCCGTCGACCGGTGGCTGATGGTTTCAGGAACCGCGGCGACGTCGGATGAACGTCGACGCGACGAAGGTGAATGCGGTCACGGCGAAGGCTGACTCGAGTGCGCGTCGGTTGGCGCGGGTCCATGAGTCGTCGGCGATGCGGGTGATGTCCTCCATGGTGAACGCGGGGATCTCTGTCTGGACCAGCGCGATCAGCTGGTCGTCGTCGAGACGTTGCTCGGCATCCTCGAGCTGGATCGCCAGGACTTGTGCCTGGCGGGGGTTGAGTTCTTGGCTGATCTCTGCGGCGGATGTGGTGACATAGAACTGGAAGAACGAGGCGAGCATTGCCGTGCCGATGATGGCGGTGCCGAGCGACGTACCGAGTTCCTTCCCGGTGTTGTAAACGCCTGTTGCGCTGCCCCGCTCCTCGTCGGTCACGCCGGACAGAGTCACGTTGGCCACCTGCGACAGGAGCGCACCGATACCCAGGCCGATCACGAGGAACGGGCCGATCACGTCGACGCGCGTGAAGGCGCCACCCGAGACGGAGCGGTACCAGATCAGCCCGACGCCGATCAGCACGGTGCCGACCTGGATGAGGTACTTCGGGGGGACGGTGTCACCCAACCTCGGAAGGCCGAGAGCAGCCAGCAAGATGGCGAGCGAGACGGAAGCAGAGCGACGCCGGCTTCAAGAGCGGTGTACCCGCGTCCCGACTGCAGGAAGACCGGGACGATGAACAGGAAGCCGGCGATCAGCAGCGACTCGAGAGCGTCAGTGGCGATCCCTGCCCGGTAGTTGGCATCGGCGAATGTCCCGAACGAGAAGAGCGGGGCTTCACCTCGAGCGACGCGGCGCCGGGTCCAATGCACGAAACCGACGAAAATACCCAGCCCGAGAAGTGCCAGCAGGGGAGTCGGCGAGAAGCCCCACGGGGTGACGTCGCGGCCGGAGATCGTCAAGGGCCGACGAGCGTCCCACCACCCGTAGTAGCCGGCCAGCAGCACGCTCAGCACGATCGCTGTCAGACCGCACGCCCACAGCACCATGCCGGCCACGTCCAATCGCTGGTCGCGACGGGCCGGCGCGCCGATGACGTTCGTCATGAGCACGAGCACCAGGGCCACGACCACCGCCTCGAACCCGAACGCCACCCGCCAGGACAGGTTGGTGGCCAGGAACCCACCGAGGATCGGCCCGGTCGCGGACCCGGGAATGAGCACGGTCACGTTCGGGGCCAATGTTGCGGTGAGCGTCCCGGCGCCGAACACGACCAGCGCGACGGCGTACAGCTTCTTGGAACCGATGATGTCGCCAAGCCGGCCGGCGCCGACCATCAGCGCCGCCATCACCAGTGAATACAGCGCACCAGCTGACTGCACAGCCGACGTCGTGGTGCCCAGGCCCTTCCCAGGCCCTCGACGATGTTCGGAATCGCCACGTTGAGCATCGTCGTGTCGAGCGCGATGATGAACATCACCATCGCGATCGGAACGAGCGGGCGCCACACGCCGTCGACCCGTGCTTCAGGAGCCGCCACGGTGCGGACCGTACTCGAACCGCTGGGTCGGCGTAGCCGTGACCGTGCTGGTCCCGTACCAACCGCCCGGGATGCGACCTGGCCCGGGGCTCAGGTCAGGTCCGCCACCTCGTCGGCGTCGACGATCCTGTAGGCATACCCCTGTTCGGCGAGGAAGCGCTGCCGGTGGGCGGCGTAGTCCTGGTCGAGGGTGTCCCGGGCGACGATGGCGTAGAACCGGGCGCCCCGCCCGTCCGCCTTCGGCCGCAGCACCCGGCCGAGCCGCTGGGCCTCCTCCTGCCGCGACCCGAACGCGCCGGAGACCTGGATGGCCACGCTCGCCTCCGGCAGGTCGACCGAGAAGTTGGCGACCTTGCTCACGACCAGGGTGGGGATCTCGCCGGCCCGGAACGCGGCGAACAGCTTCTGCCGCGCTGGCACCGTGGTCTCACCGGTGATCGTCGGAACGTCGAGCCGGGCGGCCAGCTCGTCGAGCTGGTCGAGGTACTGCCCGATCACCAAGATCTGTTCGCCGGTGTGCCGGGCGATCAGCGCCTCGACCACCTTCGCCTTCTCCTGCGCCGTCGAGCAGAGCCGGTATCGGTCCTCGGGCTCGGCGGTGGCGTAGGCCAGCCTGTCCCTCTCGGGCAGCGTGACCCGCACCTCGACGCAGTCGGCGGGGGCGATGTAGCCCTGGGTCTCGATGTCCTTCCACGGGGCGTCGTAGCGCTTCGGGCCGATCAGGGAGAACACGTCGCCCTCGCGGCCGTCCTCGCGGACCAGTGTCGCGGTGAGGCCGAGCCGGCGGCGGGCCTGTAGGTCGGCGGTCATTCGAAAGATCGGCGCCGGCAGGAGGTGCACCTCGTCGTAGATGATCAGGCCCCAGTCGCGGGCGTCGAACAGTTCGAGGTGGGTGTAGGAACCCTTCCGGCGGGTGGTCATCACCTGGTAGGTGGCGATGGTGACCGGGCGGATCTCCTTGCGGGTACCGGAGTACTCGCCGATCTCCTCGGGCGTCAGCGAGGTGCGCTTGACCAGCTCGTCGCGCCACTGCCGGGCGGCGACGGTGTTGGTGACCAGGATCAGCGTGGTCGCGCCCGCCCGGGCCATCGCTGCGGTCCCGACGATGGTCTTGCCGGCGCCGCAGGGCAGCACGACGACGCCGGAGCCGCCGTGCCAGAACCCCTCGAGTGCCTCGCTCTGGTACGGGCGCATCGACCAGCCCTCCTGGCGCAGGTCGATCGGGTGCGCCTCGCCGTCCACGTAGCCGGCCAGGTCTTCGGCGGGCCAGCCGAGCTTGAGCAGCACCTGTTTGAGGTTGCCGCGCTCACTGGGGTGGACGAGGACCGTCTCGGTGTCGATCCGTGCTCCGACCAGCGGACTCACCTTCGCGCTGCGTAGCACCTCTTCCAGCACAGGCACGTCGACGGCGTGCAGGACCAGCCCGTGGGTGGGGTGAGTCATGATCTGGAGCCGGCCGAACCGGTCCATGGTGTCGGCGACGTCGACCAGCAGTGCGTGCGGCACGGGGTAGCGGGAGTAGCGCAGCAGGACGTCGACGACCTGCTCGGCGTCGTGGCCGGCGGCCCGGGCGTTCCACAACCCGAGCGGGGTGAGCCGATACGTGTGCACATGCTCGGGGGCACGTTCCAGCTCTGCGAACGGGGCGATGGCCTGGCGGCAGGCGGTGGCCAGGTCGTGGTCGACCTCCAGGAGCAGGGTCTTGTCGCTTTGGACGATCAGGGGGCCGTCGGTCACGGGCTCGACTGTAGGCGAGGCGACCGACATCTGGCACCTTGTCAACGATGCGTTAGCGATATATCGTAAACCCATCGACAGAACATCGTTGAAAGGAGACTGTCGTGAAGAAACATGGGATGTCGCCACCGTGGCGGCACTTCGCGGGGCCCGGTCGTCTGGGCCCTGGTATGCACATGACCATGACGGATGACCGCGACCCGAACGACGGGCCGACCCCGGGGCCAGGCTTCGGGCGCGGCCCGCATGCCTTCGGACCGCCGTTCGCACCACCGTTCGCCCGGCACGGGCACGGCCCCTGGGGCGGCCGACATGGTCCGGGCGGACGGCGAGGGCGACGCGGTAACGTGCGCGCCGCCGTCCTCGCCCTGCTCTCCGAGAAGGGGGCGCAGCACGGATACGCGATCATGAATGAGCTGGCCGAGCGCAGCGGCGGACTGTGGCGGCCGAGCCCCGGCTCGGTCTACCCGGTGCTGTCGCAGCTGCAGGACGAGGGGCTCGTCGTGGTCGAGGAGTCCGAGGGGCGACGCAACTTCTCGTTGACGGAGGCCGGCCGCACCTACGTGGCCGAGCACCCCGAGGAGATGACCGAACCCTGGCGGGTCGCCGAGGCGGGACCGATGAAGCGGATCCAGTCGATCATGGCGGCGATGGCGGCGCTCGGTGCTGCGGTCGAGCAGGTCACGCGGCTCGGTGACGAGGCGCAGGCCGAGCAGGCTGTCGCGGTGCTCGACGACGCCCGCAAGCGGATGTACCGGATTCTGGCCGAGGACGACGAGTGACATGATCGTGGCGTGCGGCGGCGCCGGCACGCGGTGAGTCGCCGGTCCGCCGGGCAGGCCACCCATCGGCCGAAAGGGCAGGCGTGAGCGACGTGAGAGACCGCGCGGAGCGCCTGTCCGGGGCCGGCGAGTGGATCGAGTCGCGCTTGCAGGAAGCCGGCACGCGCTCCCTCGGCGAGCCGGGGCTGGTCAGGGACCGCCCCTGGTCCACCCAGCTGCGGGTGCCGACGCCGTCGGGTCCGGCCTGGTTCAAGGCCAACGCCCCGGCGTTCGCCTTCGAGCCCCCCCTGCACGGGCTGCTCGCCGACCTTCTGCCGGACGACGTCGACACCCCCTTGGGCGTGGACGCCGATCGTGGCTGGCTGCTCACCCGTGATCGCGGGCCCACGCTCGGTGCCGTCCGGGAGGCGTCCGCGACCGACTGGCAGCAGATCCTGGCCCTCATGGCCCGAATGCAGATGGCCTTGACCAGTCTGGAGTCCCAGGTGCTCGCCACGGGCCTGCCCGACCGGCGTCCGGAGCACCTGCTGGCCCGGTTCGACGCGACGGTCGAGGCGGTCGCGGCGCTCCCGGGCGGCCACCCGGCGCAGCTCGCCGCCGACGAGACGGCCGCGCTGCTCAGGGCCCGCCCGCGGGTGGCGCAAGCGGCCGGCTGGCTGTCGGCGTGCGCCCTTCCGGTCACTCTCCAGCACGCAGACCTGCATCCGTACAACGTCTTTGCGACCGCAGACGGGTTGCGGTTGTTCGACTTCGGCGATGCGCAGTGGGCGGTGGCGCCGGAAGTGCTGTTCATCCCGCATGAGGTGATCGGCTCGACGGACCCCGGCGGCGGGATCTGGCCGCAGGCCCTGGAGGGCTACCGGTCCGCATGGGCGGCCGCCGAGGAGACGTTGACCACCGCCGGCCTCGACGACCTGATGCCGCAGGTGGCTCTGAGCGCCGCCGTGAACCGTTGCGGCACATGGCTGGACGCACTGACCGAGGCCACGCCGGACGAGCTGGCCGAGTGGGGGGAGGGGCCGCGACGTTCCCTCCTGGCGGTACTGGAGGCCGACCGATGACCTATACCTGCCTCATGGTCGACGGCCGGGACGTCGAGGCCCACCTCGCCGTTCCACCGGCGGGGCGTGGACCCGGCGTGCTGATGTTCATGGACGCCATCGGTCTGCGTCCGGCGCTCACCGCGATCGCCGACCGGATCGCCGGCTGGGGCTATGTCGTTCTGGTGCCCAACGTGTTCTACCGCAACGGTCGCGTCGCGGAGCTGGAACCGACCGGAGACCTGCGCGAACCCGGTGCCCGCGAAGCGTTCTTCGCCGAGGCGATGCGCTGGGTACACCAGCTGACCCCCGACCTCAGTGGCCCGGACACCGTGGCGTTTCTGCGCCACCTGCGGTCCCTGCCGGGCGTCACCGGGTCCCAGGTGGCGGTGACGGGATACTGCATGGGGGCACGCCTCGCCGTCCGGGCGACCGGAGCCGACCCCGATGTCGTGGCCGGCGCCGGCTTCCACGGCGGCGGACTGGTCACCGGGGAGATCGACAGTCCGCACCGCGCGCTCGCGACGGCTCGGGCGGAGTTCCTGTTCCGCCATGCCGATCGGGACCCGTCGATGCCGTCCGAGGCGATCGTCGCGCTGGGTGAGGCGCTGGACGCGGCCGGCCTGACCGCGAGCAACCAGGTCTACACCGGTGCCGCGCACGGGTACACGATGTCCGACACCGCGGTCTACGACGCCGGCGCCGCCGAGCGGCATTTCAGCGAGCTGAAGGCCCTGCTGGCACGGGCTCTGCCGGTCTGACCCCACGGCAGTCCCCGGTCATCACGTCGCGGGAGTCACCGAGGTGACCCGGGCGATCGGAAACGTGCGCACCCGCGCCGTTTCCCGGTCGAAGGCGCTGACCCGCCCCCCGCCGACCTGGATCGGCTCGACCAGCCGCTGTGCCGGGCTGCCGTCGGCCTCGACGTAGCCGACCAAGACCGGACGGCGTGCGGCCGCCGCGCGATGCAGGAGGGTCAGCATCGCGCCGGGGTCGGCCGCACCGGCCCCCGGCAACGACGGGTCCGGCCCGTCGGATGGCCCCTCGCTGCCGGCGGCCCGGGTCGCGGCCTCGGTCAGCAGAAGCGCCGCAGCCGCTGACCGCAGGACGGCCTCGGACGGCGCGGGCGGGGTGATCCGGGAGAGCGCCCCGCGCGGACGGACCCGAGGCCCGGTGCGGTAGCCGCTCGGTCGTCTCAGGACCACGGTCCCGTCCTCGGTCTCCGCGGCCGGGGCCAGGCCGGCCGCTCGAAGCACCCCCAGGACCGTCTCCGGGGGTGCCTGCGCGGCGAGCACCGTCGGGGCCAGCCGGCGCAGGCGCAACGACGCGGTCCGCCGGTCGGTGAGCAGCTCGGTCAGCACGGCCTCGTCGTCCGAGCGGACGAACGACTGGGCCGCTGAGACCCGGACCCGGCCGTGCCGCCGCGCGGTGTCGGCGATCAGGTACTCCAGCGGTTGCGGTACAGCGGTCTTCGACACCGAGCGCAGCCAGGCGTGCAGATCGTCGCCGGTGCGTCCGACGTCCAGCGCGCGGCGCAGCGAGGCCGCGCTGAAGCGGTAGACGGCCCCTCCGCCCCTGCTCTCGGCATCCGCGGCCAGGTCCAGCTCGCGCGCCAGCTCGTCGGTGAGCCGGCCCGGGACGACGGCGGTCAGGTCGGCCTGCAGCAGCAGGTGGTCGACTGGTGGCGGAAGCGCCTTGTCGAGTGCCTGTGCCGCAGCCTGTTCTGAGTGGTCGGTGAGGTCGAGCAGCGGTCGGGCGAAGGTGGCCAGGGCTCCGCCGCCGAGGAGTCCGAGCCATGACGCCTCGGTGTGAGCGGCCCTCAGCAGTGTGGACCGCACAGTGCCCGCCCGGCGTGGGGACGACCAGTCCAGCCGGGCCGCGAGTGAGGGCAGGTCGGCGGCGACGTCCGGCCGCAGGTCGGCCAGTGCCGCCAACAGCCAGCCGCGCACCTGGGGAGCCATCGCCCGGTCGAGGTCGGGGCCAAGGGCGTTGCGGGGCGAGTCCTTCGCGTCGCGGGTGCCGACCAGGACGGGGGATCGTGTGGTCGTCAGCCACGCTCCGGCCAGACAGGCCCAGCGGCGGGCCAGGTCGAGCGAGCACCAGTCGTCGAGCGAGGGGGTGGGCGCCCACCGTGGGTCCAGCTCGCCGTCGGCGCCCACCAGCCCTGCCACATAAGCGGTTTCGACGAGTCGGGCCGCAGTCTCGGTGTCGACGTCGATCTGCGTCGCCAGCCGCTTGAGATCGCGCACCCCGAGCCCGCCGCTGCGCAGCACCGCCGGTGGGCTCGTCCCCCAGGCCTCGCCCAGAGCCTCCACCAGGCGCACCGCATCGGCGGCCGCCAGGGCCGCACTCTGGTCGGCGTGCACGACCGTGTGGGTCGACAGCTCGGGCGGCCGGTTCGTTCCCGGCCTGTGGACGCGACCCCCGCGCAGCGCCACGGCGACCTCCCGTGGCAGGACGACGGTTCCCGGGTCGGCGACGGCGAGCAGGCCGTGCGCGAGGAGCCAGCGCACCGGCGTCCTCGCCTCGGCGGGCCGGACCGGGCGGTCGGCGTCGTCCAGCCTGCCGACCGGCGGGCCCCAGGTGAGCCGGTCGAGCACGGTGCGCGCGCCGTCCGGTGCGTCGTTCAGCAGGGTCTCGAGAGCCGTCGGGTCCGAGAGGTGGTCGGCGATCCGCTGTGCAGGGGTGGCGGCCGACCCGGCCGACGCTGCGAGCGCCTCGGCCAGCTCGGCGAGATGGTCCTGCGAGCGGCGGGCCAGGCAGTCTGCGAGGGGGGGACCCAACCCGGCCGGGTACGGCCCGAGCAGGTCCCGGACGGCGCGGACCAGACGTAGCTGGTCCTCATCCCCCCAGACCAGGGCCAGGGCGCGCACCCGGTCCAGCTCGGCGTCCGCCGGTGTGCCGTGCAGACCCGAGACCGCCGCGGTGGTGGTCGGTTCCGGGAGTACCGCCAGGATCTCCAGGATCTGCAGCGTCGGGGTGTCCAGGGCGTCGACGGCGCGTTGGGTGCTGGCCCGCGAGGCGGCGCGGACGGCGAGGCCGGTCAGGTCGTGCGGCAACGGGACGGCGAGGTCGCTGCGATCGCGCAGCAGCGTTGCCAACGCGTCCTCGTCCCAGCCGCGCAGCGCGTCGGCGAGGCTGCGCGGCGGGGCCGAGGGCGTGGCGGTTGTGCGGCGCGTCGGCATCCAGCCAACGCTACGCCGTCCCGGCCTGGGCAGCCCGGACCGCGCGACCGTCAGCCGCACCCAGGCGTCGGCGGCAGCGCAGCGCTCACCCGACGGATCGCTCACGGCGGTGAGTCCGGGCGAGTGCTTCCGGCGGCGGCCACTACCGTTGGCGGGGTGCGGGTAGGGATGATCGTGCTGCCCATCGAGCGGTGGCCGCGGCAGCGGGCGATGTGGCACGCGGTCGAGGAGTACGGCTTCGACCACGCTTGGACCTACGACCATCTCACCTGGGACCCATTCGTCGGAATGCCTTGGGGAGCAACCGTTCCCACGCTGGTCGCCGCCGCAACGGTGACCTCGCGGATCCCGCTCGGAACCTGGGTCGCCTCCCCGAACTACCGGCACCCGGTGCCGTTCGCCAAGGAGCTGGCCGCGCTGGACGACATCAGCGGCGGGCGCGCCGTCCTCGGCATCGGTGCCGGGGGGACCGGCAGCGACGCCACCGTTCTCGGTGACGCGCCGCTGTCTCCGCCCGATCGGGCCGGGCGGTTGGAGGAGTTCGTCCACCTCCTCGACGAGGTGCTGACCCGTCCGCTGACCACCCACCGCGGCGCCCACTACCGGGCCCAGGCCGCCGAGACCACGCTGGCCTGCCGGCAGCAGCCGAGGCTGCCGTTCGTCGTCGCCGCCAACGGTCCCCGGCTGATGCGTCTGGCGCTGCGGTACGGCGCCGGCTGGGCGACGACCGGCCCGCGACTGTCCGAGGTCGGCGACGACGAGGACTGGTGGCGCGGCGTCGCCGACCGGGTAGCCCGCTTCGACGACGCGCTGACCGCTTCCGGCCGGACCGCCCCGATCGACCGGATGCTGTCGGTCGACGCCGCGCCCACCTTCTCCCTGGCCTCGCTGGAGACCTTCCGGGACGTCGTCGGCCGGGCCGCCCAGCTCGGCTTCACCGACGTCGTGGTCCACTGGCCGGTGCCGGGAGCACTGCGCTACGACGCCCCGGAGTCGATGGTCGAAGCCGTCGCCGCCGAGCTGTCGACGCTGCGCAGGGCGCCGACGGGCAGTCCCTCGACCCCCCCGACCTCCATCGACACCACGCAGGGAGTCATCATGTCTGGTTCGGCCTCGCTCGGCCCGTCGGTCCGTCCGCTTGCGCCGGCGGTCCGCACCCTGGGTCTCGGTCTCCTGTCAGACAAGACCTGGCCGGGCGGGCTGTCCGCTCGTGGAGCCCCCCTGGCCACCTCCGCCATGGCCGCACACCTCGACCTGTACTACGTGCCGGTTGGCGTCCTGGCCAAGACGCGGTGCATCGACGGGCGGCACGACCCGGATCTGGACGAGGCTGCCCTCGGTCCGCAGGTGCCCGGGGGTGCTCCTGGCGCCGCCCTGGCCTATCGGCTGGGCGTTGACAAGGACGACCTCACCCGCGGCACCTTCACCGGGGACGCCGAGATGATGATCGAGGCCTACCTGCGCCATGGGCTGTCGCCCGGGGGGCACCGGGACAACGGCGAGCATGCGGACGACGTCGGGTGTGGCGCCATCGACGGCCTTCACGCCGTGCTCCAGTGCATGATCGACCCTCAGCTGGTCGAGGACCACAAGCGACTGGTCCGAGCGATCCTGGACGTCGACTTCGACCGTGATCACTACCTGAGGGTGCTCGGGGCCGGTCTGGTGCTGCGAAGCCGGTCGGCGGCCTACTTCGCCGGCCGCGGTGAGATCCTCGACCTGCTCGAGCGCAAGGCTCCCAGCAGCGTCTCGGTGCTGGAAGGTCGCCATCAGGAGGGGTGGGTCGTGGTGAACCTGGTGCCCGGGACCACCTTGTCGTCCAACCGGTTCGCTGCCGACCATGACGGCGTCCAGGCGTTCGGCTACGACCTGTGGCGCTCCCGCCAGCTGGCAGACATGCTCTTCCCGCTGCCGTCCAACCACCTTGACAGGGAGCGGTTCATCCACGCCCGGGTGATGCTCACCGTCGCCACCTTGATGGCGCTCACGGACGGGTCACTGCCGCTCCTCCTGCGCCTGCCGTCCCGCTGAGAGGCCTGGCGCTGCTTCGTCAGACGCAGCAGTTCGGGCAGGGGAGAAGGGTCCCGGCCAGCCACGCAGTGTCAGCAGCCGGGCGATCTCGGCCGCCACCCCGCACGGATCGGCTGTCACGTCGGCCCAGCCGAACCGCAGGGTCACCCAGCCGTCGAGAGTGTGCGCGTTGTCGCGGCGTCGGTCGCGGAATGCCCCCTCCTCGACGTGACCGATGCGACCGTCGAACTCGATCAGCACTCGGTAGGCGATGACGGCCGCATCGGCGATGCGATTGCCCGAGCCGGTGCGGTGCTGCAGCCGTTGAACCGGGAGGGGGTGGGGTCGTAGCACGTCGTGCTCGTCCGCCCTGCAGCGCAGTCGCTCCGCCGTGGTGAGCCGGCGCTGGCAGGCCCGGATCAACCAGGTGACGGCATCGGCGGCCCGGCCGGCCGCGCACAGGTCCAGCGCCCGCTGCGGTCAGGCCGCCGGCGCGGGCACCGTCGCCGACGAGCAGCACCCCGGTCCAGGACCGGCTCATCCGCTCGACGCAGCGCCGCGATGCACCCATCCTGAGCAGCTGCGCCCGGCAGAGCGCACCCGCCTGGCAACCGGCCAGAGCGGGGGGAGTGGTGGGTTTGCCACCGTCGTCGGTGTCGAACCCACCACCGCTCGACACGGTGACCCGCGGGAGGTACCTTGCGAGACATGGAACCGGGCGAGACGCGGCCGGTGCTCACCCAGCTGCGCCGGGGAGCGCTGGAGTACTGCGTCCTCGCCCTGTTGCGTGAGCGGCCCCGCTACGGGTTCGACATCGTCCGCGAGCTCAGCGAGGCCGACGGTCTGCTGACCAGCGAGGGGACGATCTACCCGCTGCTGTCTCGGCTGCGTAAGGAGGGGCTGGTGAGCACGAGCTGGCAGGAGTCCGACGCTGGACCGCCCCGCCGCTACTACGCGCTGACCGGTGACGGCCGGGCCGCACTGAATCGGTTCGGCCAGGACTGGCGCCGGTTCCGGGACTCCGTCGACCGGGTGCTGGGGCTGGGCTTCGGGCAGCCCGACACCGCCTCGGCAGTTCACCGCGCTTCGAACAGGAGAGACTGATGTCTGTAGGACTCGATCACCCGCTGGTCGTGGACTACCTGCGCCTGCTCGACCTGCAGGCCTCACAGCTCCCACCCGGGCGACGACACGAGCTGGTCGCCGAGATCCGCTCGCACGTCGCCGACGCGCTCGCCGCGGTGGGCGGCGACGAGGCCTCGGTCCGCGGGGTGCTGGACCGGTTGGGCGCCCCGGAGGACATCGTCGCGGCCGAGGCGGACGGCGTCCCGTCGGCGCGGCCTGTCGCACCGTTCCAGCCCGGGCCGGTGCGCCCGATCTCGGCGTGGGGTCCGCTGGAGGTCGTCGCCGTGGTCGGCCTGACCATCGGCGCCGTCGTCGTCCCTGTGGTTGGTCCGCTGGTCGGCCTGGTCTGCGCCTGGGCGTCGGCGAGCTGGACCCGCAAGGAGAAGATCGTCGCCACCGCCTGGACGGCGCTGGCTCCCGTGCTGATCGTGCTCCTGGGGGCGTCCCTGTTCATAGTCAGTTCGTCCGAGTCGGTCAACGAGGGCCCGGTCGTCTCCGAGAGTCCGGCAGTCGTCGAACCCGGAGTCGTCGAACCCGGAGTCGTCGAACCCGGAGTCGTCGAACCGGGAGTCGTCGAGCAGGTTGAGCCGGCGGTGCCGGCCCCGAGTCCGGAGGTGTCCCCGTAATGTTCGGAGTCGCGGGTCTGTTCCTGCTGGCCCTGGTCGCCGGTTTCGGTCCGGTCGTGGCCGGGATCTACCTGCTGCTGAAGCTGAACCGGCGCGCCGTGTCGTAGCAGGGCATCAGGCCCCTGGTCACCCGGTCCCCACCGGGCGACGATGGGCGCACGACCGCACGCCGATGCCCAGCCGGAGGCCGCCATGCTCTCCAAGCCCCTGCCGTCCTATGCCAGCGCCCCCGCCGACGAAGCCCTGCTCGGGGAGACCCTTGGTGCCCGGTTCGAGCGCACCGTGGCGACCTTCGGCGACCGGGAAGCCCTGGTCGACGTCGCCTCCAACCGTCGCTGGACCTTCAACGAGCTGGACGTCGAAATCGACGAGGCCGCGCTCGGCCTGCTCGCGCTGGGCGTGGGCAAGGGCGACCGGGTCGGGATCTGGGCACCGAACTGTGCCGAGTGGGTGATCGTCCAGTACGCGACCGCGAAGATTGGCGCGATCTTGGTCAACGTCAACCCGGCCTACCGCGCCCACGAGCTGGCCTTCGTCGTGCGGCAGTCGGGTATGCGGCTGCTGGTCAGCGTCCCCGAGCACCGGGGCAGCGACTACCGAATGATGATCGAGCAGGCGCGCTCGGACTGCCCGGCCCTGGACCAGGTGGTCTACATCGGCGAGCCGTCCTGGGCCGACCTGCTCCGGCGGGGCGGGGGGAGCGACCATCACGTGCTGGACGAGATCGAGGCGACGCTCTCCTTCGACGACGCGATCAACATCCAGTACACCAGCGGCACAACAGGTTTCCCCAAGGGCGCGACCCTGTCGCACCACAACATCGGGAACAACGGGTACTTCGTGACCGGACAGATCGGCATCACCGAGATAGACCGGATCTGCATCCCGGTGCCGATGTACCACTGTTTCGGCATGGTGATGGGGGTCATCGGCGGTTTCAGTCGCGGCGCGGCGGTCATCTTCCCGTCGCTTGCGTTCGACCCGGCCGCGACCCTGCGTGCCGTTCAGGATGAACGGGTGACCACCCTGTACGGCGTGCCGACCATGTTCATCGCCATGCTCGACCATCCCGAGGCCGTCTCACTCGACCTGAGCAGCCTGCGCACCGGCATCATGGCGGGCTCGCCGTGCCCGGTCGAGGTGATGAAACGCGTTGTCTCCCAAATGAATATGACCGAGGTGGCGATCGCCTACGGAATGACTGAGACGTCACCGGTCTCCACGATGACCCATCGGGACGACGACCTGCAGCGGCGCACCGAGACCGTCGGCACCGTGCTGCCGCACGTCGAGGTGAAGATCATCGACCCCGGGAGTGGACTCGAGCTGCCGCGCGGAGTACCCGGTGAGCTGTGCACCCGGGGCTACTCGGTGATGCTGGGCTACTGGGAGGAGCCCGAGCGCACCGCCGAGGTCGTCGATGCGGCCGGGTGGATGCACACCGGGGATGTCGCGGTGATGGACCCCGAGGGCTACGTCCAGATCTCCGGGCGGATCAAGGACATGGTGATCCGCGGTGGGGAGAACGTGTATCCGCGCGAGGTCGAGGAGTTCCTGCACACCCACCCCGACATCGCCGACGTGCAGGTGATCGGAGTGCCGGACGAGCACTACGGCGAGGAGTTGATGGCCTGGGTCGTGATGCGCCCGGACGCCCAGCCGCTCACTGCTGCGGCGATTCGCCAGTACTGCGAAGGACGGCTGGCCCACTTCAAGATCCCCCGCTACCTGCACCTGGTCGACGGCTTCCCGATGACGATCAGCGGCAAGGTGCGCAAGGTCGAGATGCGCGAGCTGGCCCGCGATCTGCTCGGCTGAGTCCGGCCAGGGCCCGGTCTGAGCGAGCGTCCGCCGTTCAGGAGCCGATCTCGTTCGGGTCGCGCCAGGCCCGTTCGAACGGCAGCCGCCAGGCGAACGGGGCGATCAGCTGGTGGATCTGGTTCGGTCCCCAAGTGCCTTTGCGGTAGGGCCGCACCACCGGTGGGCTGTCCAGCAGAGCCGAGGAGAGCTCCCACAGACGCTCGATGCCCTCGGCGGTGGTGAACAACGTGCGGTCACCGCGGGCGGCGTCGTAGATCAGCCGCTCGTAGGCCTCCAGAACCGCTCCGGCCCACGACGTGTCGTGCATGGCGAACTGCATCGACAGCTTCTGCAGCTTCATTCCCGGCCCGGGGCGCTTGCCGTAGAAGGACAGCGACATCTTCGCCTGGTCGGCCAGGTCGAAGGTCAGATGGTCTGGGCCGTGGTCGCCGACCCCGGAGCCCGCTGGGAACATCGTGCGAGGCGGCTCCTTGAACGCGATGGAGATGATCCGCGCTCCTTCCGCCAGCTCCTTGCCTGTTCGCAGATAGAACGGCACTCCCGCCCATCGCCAGTTGTCGATGTAGCACTTCAGCGCGATGAACGTCTCCGTCTCCGAGTCGGGGGCGACGCCGTCGATATCGCGGTAGCCGACGTACTGGCCACGCACCACGTCACCCGGGCCGATCGGCAGCATCGAGCGGAAGACCTTGTTCTTCTCCTCGCTGATCGCGTTCGGCTCCAGCGCGGTGGGCGGCTCCATCGCGGTGAACGCCAGCACCTGGAACAGGTGGGTGACCACCATGTCCCGGTAGGCGCCGGTCGCCTCGTAGAACGAGGCGCGCTGGGCCAGCCCGAGCGACTCGGGCACGTCGATCTGGATGTGGTCGATGTGGTTGCGGTGCCAGATCGGCTCGAACAGCCCGTTCGCGAAGCGGAACGCCAGGATGTTTTGAGCGGCCTCTTTGCCGAGGAAGTGGTCGATCCGGAAGATCTGGTCCTCGTTGAACACCTCATGCAGCTTGCGGTTCAGCTCCACCGCGGAGGCGAGGTCCACCCCGAACGGCTTCTCCATGATGATCCGGCTGCCCTCGACGAGCCCGGCGTCACGTAGTAGGTGGACCACGGACAGTGCCGCCTGGGGTGGCACGCTGAGGTAGTGCAGTCGCCGACGGTGCGCGTCGCCCCACCCCTCCTCGGCCTCCTCGACGGCCTTGCGCAGTGCCGTGGCGCCTCCCTCGCCAGGTGCCCAGTACACCCGCTCGCAGAACTCGCTCAGCCCGTCGACCGTCGCCTGCTTGTTGGCGAACTCGGCGAGGGATGTGCGGACGAACTCCAGGAAGGACTGCCGGTCGTGGGGGTCCAGTGATGTGCCGACGACGCGGATCTCGCTGAGCAGCCCGCTCTGGTAGAGGTGCAGCAAGCCCGGGACCAGCTTGCGCCGGGAGAGGTCGCCGGTGGCGCCGAACAGGACGACGGTGGTGGGTGTGGTGGACACCTGCCCACTGTGCCGGGCATCGACGCTGGTGAGAAGGGGCCGAGCAGCGGGTGAGGTGTCGGTAGGCTCGCCAGGTGCGACCCCACGTGATCGGCTTCGACCTGGACATGACCCTGGTTGACTCGGCCGTCGGGATCGCCGCCACGGTGCGCGCCGCGCTGGCCGAGCAAGGCGTCACGATCACTCGCGACCGGGTCTGGCCCTTGATCGGACTCCCGCTGGACGTGACGATGGCCCGGCTCGCCCCGCAGGCCGACCTGCCGGCCGCCGTCCGCCGCTACCGCGAGCTCTACCTCGAGCTCGGTGTCCCGCCGACGCGCGCGCTGCCCGGGGCCGCGGCGGCGCTGGCCGCCGTCCGGACCGTAGCGGCCGGGCGGGTCCTGGTCGTCTCGACGAAGATCGCCTCGGCGGTCACCGCAGTGCTCGAACGGGTGGGGCTGCACGCCGACGAGGTGCACGGCTCGCTGTTCGCCGCGGACAAGGCCGGTGCACTGCGCGATGCCCGCGCCGAGGTGTATGTCGGCGACCATCCCGCAGACGTGGCCGCCGCGCGGGCCGCCGATGCCGTGGCCGTGGCCGTGGCCACCGGGCCGCACACCGCGGCCGCTCTGGACGCCGCGGGGGCCGACATCGTCCTGCCCGGCCTGCTCGGCTTTCCCAGATGGCTTCAGGAGCAGCGGGCAACGGGGCCGACACGAGAGGTGGTGCACGGTTAGTGTTGACTTCCGGACCCGAAGGCCCGGCCTCGTACACCCGAAGAAGGAACTGACGTGCCCACAGGCAAGGTGAAGTGGTTCGACGCCGACAAGGGCTTCGGCTTCCTGGCCGACGACGAGGGCGGCGAGGTCTTCGTGCACGCCTCGGCGTTGCCATCGGGAGCGGAGACGTTGAAGCCGGGCTCCCGAGTCGAGTTCGGCGTCGCCGAGGGCAAACGCGGGCTGCAGGCCCTGTCGGTGCGGCTGCTCGATCCGCTGCCGTCGGTGGCCAAGGCGGTTCGCAAGCCCGCCGAGGACATGACGGTGATCGTCGAGGATCTGATCAAGCTCCTGGACAGTGTCTCCAACGGGCTGCGTCGGGGTCGCTACCCTGACAAGTCGGCGGCGCACAAGGTGGCCACCGTGCTGCGCGCCGTGGCCGACGATCTCGAGGCCTGAGCTCCGAGCACCGACCGGGGGGTCGGGCGAGTCAGCCGCGGTCCGTCGCCCCCCGACGAGGCGTTCGAGGGGCCCGAGGGGCCCGAGGGGCCTGTGCCCGGTTCGGGAGCCTGATGACGCTGGTCCCGGCGGCGACCGCGGCGATGCCGGTGAGCACGGCCGCGACCCCCAGCCCCCACGGGCCGGACAGCGGCAGCGCCAGCCCCAGGCCGCCGCCGAGCACCCACGCGAGCTGCAAAGCGGTCTCCGACCGGGCGAAGGCCGACGTCCGGACGGCGTCGGGCACCTCGTCCTGAATCAGCGCGTCCAGGCACAGCTTGCCCAGTGCCTGCCCCAGCCCGGCGACGAGGGACACGGCGATGATGGACACCATCCCGTACCAGAAGGCCGCCCACAGGCTGACCAGGGCGACCAGTCCGAGCAGGGCCGCGACGACGCGCTCGGGGCGCATCCTGCGGGCCAGGGCACCGAGTGCGGTCCCCACGCCGCCGCCGACAGCCGCTACGACGATCATGATGACGATCGCCGTGGTGGAGGCGATTCCGGACGGCGGGTTGGTGCGCAGTCGGAAGGCCAGGAACAGGGTGAGGAAGCCCGTGAACGCGCGTAGTGCGGCGTTCCCGCGCAGCCCGATGACCGCGGTGGCTCCGATCGAACGGACCCGCTTGCGGCGGACCCCCCGGGGTATCCCGGCCCGACGACGCCCGGCGGTCTCGGAGCCGGACAGGTCGATCCGGGTCGGGTCGAGGGTGGCGCCGTCCAGGACTGCGACGGCAGGGTCGTTCTCCCAGTGGTCCTTTGCCACCGGCCCGCCCTCGCCGTCCGAGTCGACCTGGGCGGACTGGGCCAGAGCGAGCACTGTGCCGGCTGCGAAGACGACGAACGCCAGGCGCAGGGTCCACTCGGGCCCGGCGAACCGGGTCACCGCCACCCCGATCGGGCCGCCGATGGCCATCGCGATCACGCCTGCCCCGGCCATCCGCGCGTTGACCGTGACCAGCCGGGCCTGCTCGGGCAGCACCCGTGGAACCGCGGCGGCCCGGGTGACGAGATAGGCCTTCTGGCAGACCAGGAAGCCGAAGGCGGCCGGGTAGAGCGAGAAGGCCGGGGTGCCGCCGGTGATCGCCGACGCCATCACCCAGGCGAGGAAGGCCCGGATCACCATGGTCGCGGCCAAGGCGTACCGCCGTCCGCGGCGGAACCGGTCCAGGAACGGTCCGATCACCGGGGCCAGCACCAGAAACGGCACCATGGTGACCAGCAGCGAGGTGGCCACCCGACCTCTGGCCTCCTCGGTCGGCACGGCGAAGAAGATGGTGCTGGCCAGGGCGGTGACGATCAGGGCGTCGGCGGCCGAGGTGAGCAGGTGCAGTTCGAGCATTCGGGCAAGTCCCGACTCGCCCGCCCCGCCTGCGTGGGTGGCCCGGCGGACGCCGCGTCCCGACGCCCGCACCCCCCTGGCCACCGCCGCGCGGCCGCGGCGCAGGGCGCCGCCGGCACGACGCTCGGCGGGGGGCATGTGCCCATCCTGCCCTGCCCCTCGTCGCGTACCGCGTTCGATGGTGGACAATCACGGGGTGCCTACCAGCATCGAGGACTCCAGTACCGACGTCGACCCCCAGCGGCCGCGGACCGCCGTCGACCCGGGGGCCCAGGCCGTCGCCGCCGGCCCGGCCGACAGCCCCCCCAGCCAGGCAGTCGCCCCGGCTGACGCGGTCTGCGCCGCCGCGGTGACCCGGGCCCGCCAGGCGGCGCTGGAAGTGGCCGGTGCTGGCCAGGTCGGTGACCACGTCGGCGTCACCGCCGAGGGCGAGCGCCTGGTCAGCCACCACTTCGAGTGCCTGACCCGGGGGTACCGGGGCTGGCGCTGGGCAGTGACGTTGGCCCGAGTCCCGAGGGCTCGCACCGCGACGGTCTGCGAAGTGGTGCTGCTGCCTGGTCCGACGTCCGTGCTCGCGCCCGCCTGGTTGCCCTGGTCGGAACGGATCGCCCCCGGCGACCTCAGACCGGCTGACCAGCTGGCCTACCGGGCAGACGACCCGAACCTCGAGCCGGGGTATGAACTGACCGGTGAGGACGACGAGGACCGACTGGCGGTCTGGGAGTTCGGCCTGGGCCGGCCTCGTGTGCTCTCGATGCAGGGACGGGCAGAGGTGGCCCGGCGCTGGTACGCCTCCGACCGTGGTCCGACCAGCGACGAGGCCGTGCATGCTCAGGCGGCCTGTTCCTCCTGCGGCTACTACCTGCCTTTGGCCGGGTCGCTGCGGGCGATGTTCGGTGCCTGCGGCAACGAGTGGTCGCCGTCCGACGCCCGGGTCGTCAGCGCCGACCACGGCTGCGGAGCGCACAGCGAGACCGACATCGACCGTCCCCTCCCCGAGTCGCTGCCGCCGCTGATCCTCGACGAGACCGGCGCCGAGTCCGTGGTCGTGCCGCCGCGTGTGTCGTCGGCCGCCGACTCGCAGGACGAGGCGATCCCGCAAGACGAGGCGGTCCCGCAGGACGAGGCGGTCCCGCAGGACGAGGCGATGACGGACGCGCTGGATGAGACGAGTCCTGATCCTGGGCCCGAGGTGGGCACGGCGTGACGTTGTGCCCGCCCGAGGTGGGCACAACGTGACGTTGTGCCCGCCAGACGGGCACGGCGTGACGTTGTGCCCATCAGGTTCAGCGGCCGTGCCGGCCCAGCCAGCGTAGTCCGGACAGGCCCAGGGCGATGGCGACGACCGGCACCCAGACCCACCATCCGCGGCCCTGGTCCTCCAAGCGGGTGCGAGCGACCAGCGCGGCGATCAGGACGAGAGCCCATCCGATCGTCACCCAGCGCACCACCGCCCGTTCGTCGGTCTGCACCGGGTCGGGGTCGGGTCGTCGGTCAGCGGAGCGCACGTACCAGCGCATGCGGGCAGGCTACTGCGCCGGCGCCCCGCCCACCCCGGTGGCCTGCGCCCTCAGGAGTTCTCGCGTCCGAAGATGAGGCCGCCGGCCAGAGTTGCCGCGCTCTCGGAGTCCCCCTGCAGCAGCAGCGCCGCCTGGACCGACCAGGTGTACAGCCCGCGGGGGAGCTCGATCCCCGCTTCGGAGAGGATCTGCTTCAGCTCCTCGTCGCGGACGGCGGCGAGCTGGGTGTAGTTGGTCACCCCGGCGCGGTGAAGCGTCGTGGCGATCGCCGGGGTGATCCCGATGATGTGCTCCAGGTTCTCGGAGGAGGCCGGGCTGATGGTGGTCCAGGACGGGCCGCCCGGCTGGGCCGCAGTCCGGAACGCCGACCCGGTGCGCGGGGTCGGCGCGCTCAGCACCTCGCGCGTCGACGGTGGGCCATCGGGGTCGGGCGCGGCGGCCGGTGCCGGGACGTCGGCCGACTCCTGCATGGCCACGTCGCCGGGCGGCGCCAGGTCGGACTCCGATGACTCGAGTGCGGCCATGGCCGCGGCGAGCGGGGACGTCTCGCCGTCGGGCGCCGGGTCGGACGGCGAGCCGGCACCGGGCTCGGCGACGGTGGCGGCGCCGGGCGAGGAGATGGACGGCGGCGCGGCGATGATCTCGACCGCGCCGGGTGCGACGCTGTCCGTGAGCTGATCGTGCTCGGTGGGCCCTCGATCCTGTGCATCTGCCGCCAAGCGTGCGGCCTCAAGCTCGCCGGCCCGGGCCGACCAGAAGGCGATACCCGGGGCAGACCTGATCCGATTGACGCGCAGGGCCCGGCGAAGCCGGTCCTCGGAGGCGTTGGCGATGGCGAAGAACGAGCCCAGTCCCTCGGCGGCCAGCGCTCTGGCCATGGTGTCACTCACTCCGTCGATACGGGTCAGGTCGTCGTGCGGCGGCTGGTCGTGCTCCGGCCCCCCATCGGGCTCGGGCTCCGTACCGACCCCTGGGTCCGCGGCCGGCTCGGGCCCCGAATCGGGCTCCGGGTCTGCGGCGACTTCGGCACCCTCTGCGCCAGGCGCTTCGGGCTCGTCGGCCACCGGCGGGTCATGCCGCGGCAGGGTATCGGTGGCTTGCTGAGCCGCGATGGGCTCGGCAGGCCCGGTGCGCGGCGCCGTCCAGAACGGGGAGTCGACCGGCACCTCGATGCCGGCCGTCACCGGCTCGAAGGCCGAGATCGCCCCGGCGGGCGTCGAGGAGGGCTGGACCGAGGCCGGGCCCACGCCGGCGGGGGTGGATTCGGGCTCGGATCGCCGTCCCCGCAGCAGCCAGCCGACGCTCACCCCTATGGCGAACCCGACCACAACGACGGCGAGGGACTGCACCGAGAACCACGCCACGACGTTCTCCCTCTGCCGACCGGGGCCAGACGCCGCCCCTCGACCCTGCGCTACGTGGTCAAGTCAACACCGCGAGAGTGACGGACGGTATGCCAACCTGGCAAGTGAGACTCATGTTGCGCACGTGTGGCGACTCTGTGTAGTGCTCGGACAGCATGAAGAGGGCGAGGTGTCACCCGATGGTGACGCCCCGCCCGATTCGCTCGCTGGTGTGCCCGACCTTGCCGTCTGGAGAAGCAGCCCTCTGGAGAGGCAGCCCAACTAGAGAACCAGGAACTCCACGCGGCGGTTGATCGCCCGGTTGGCCGCGGACGTGTTCGGCACCATGGGCCGTGTCTCGCCGTACCCGATGTATGACATCCGCTCGTGGTCTATCCCGAAGCTGTGCAGCGTCTGCCGGACCACCTTCGCCCGCGCGGTGCTCAGCAGCTGGTTCGCCGTCGCGTCTCCGACATCGTCGGTGTGCCCCTGGATCCTGACCTTGATCTTCGGGTTGCCCGTGAGGATCTGTGCGGCCTCCCGCACCGCCCGGCGACCCTCCGCGGTGAGTGAGCTGCTCCCGGTGCGGAAGGTGATCGTCGGGAGCTGCTTCAGCTCGGTCTGCACGCCTGCCTTGCTCCCGGAACCCGCTGAGCCCGACCCCGAGCCGACGGTCAGCTGGGAGCTGACCTTGGCTGCGTCACCGGTGACGGCGGTAGCGGCGCTCTCCACGGCGGTCTTCACCGCGTCGGAGGACACCGTGCCGCTCAACGTCATCCGGCCCTGGGACAGTGCCGCCGTGGCGGCGTCATCGGTCCCCAAGGCCCCGAACAGGCCGGGGAACTCGTTGAGCCCGCTGTTCGAGAGGGTGTCGTCGACGGTGAGCTGGTTGACCACCTTGCCCTCGCCGTACCTGGTGGTCGCCGCCGCGACCAGAGCGTCGACGGCCTCCTGCGACGGCACCGAGCCGCTGAGGGTCACCGTCCCGCCGGACGCCGTTGCGTTCACCGCGGGCAGCTGACCGGAGGTTGCCGCCACGCTGACCGACGGCTCACCCGTCCCGCCGCTCGCTGAGGCCTGGGCAGGGGGTGAGGCGTCGGCGGTGGAGGTGGTCTCGGCAGAAGGGGACGTTTCGGCCGATGGGGAAGGCTGCGCCCCGCTGCCGGCCTGCCCCGCTCCGCCGAGATTCGCCTGCACGACGCGCACCCCGTCCAGGTCCTCGACCCTGGTGACCAGGTCCTCAGCCGTCATACCGGCGGGAAGGGTTCCGGTCAGGACGCCGTCCCGCCCGGTGAAGTCGATGTTCACCCCGCTCGCGCCCGCTTCGTCGAGCGCCGTCCGGGAACTGGACGCGAGCTTGTCCTCGATGCTGTGGCGGATCAGGATGTCGTGTCCCAGTCCCAGTCCGAGAAGGCCCACGGTTCCGAGCACCCACGGCAGGGCGCCGGCCCGGCGGCGTTCCCAGTAGTAGCCGTCACGAGTCGACATCAGCCCCTCCGGCCGACGTCACGACCGGCGACCAGCTGCTCGGTGAGCTCGAGGAAGCCCGTCTCGTCGCCCTCGGCCAGCAGTCGGGCCTGACGGGACCAGGTCGGCAGGCTCGGAGCAAACCTCAGGCCCGCCGCTTCGAGGGCGGACTGCAGCTCGGCGACGTCCGATGCGGCCACGCGGCGGAACGTGGCGATGCCGGCGGCGTTCAGAGCGCTGGCGATGCGGGGCCCGACGCCTTCGATCCTCTCGAGCTCGTCCTCGGCGTCCTCGGCGTCCTCGGCGTCCTCGGACGCCTCGGTGCTCCCTGCGCCCTCGTCCTCGCCGGGGCCGGCCAGCGGGGCGGGAATCGCGCTTCCGCGCGCGTCGGCGGCCTGTCCGTTCACCTGAGCCGCCGCCGTGGCGTCGTCGCTGACGTCGACCTCGGCCGCCTCGACCTGCGCAAGGTCGACACCGCCGGTCGGCGCGTCGTCGACCACCACGGTCGGCGTCTGCACCTCGTCCACGTCGACCGACTCCGCGGTCTCGACCGGCACGCGGACCTCGGCGGTCTGGGTGGCGAGCTCCTCGTCGGTGACAGCGGCCCCGACCGCTGCACCCGCTGCGTCCTCGGCGTCGTCGGACGGGACGTCGACCGCGGTGGCCGCTCTCGCGCCGCTCTTGTCGAGCAGGCCGCGCAGCCGGGTGATCTCCGCGTCTCTCTCGGCGAGGGTGCGCGAATGCTCCCTCGTCACCTGGGTGATCGCTTCGGACTCGCTGAAGTAGCGCTTGTTCCATGGACGACGCCACAGCGCCCACCCGATCAGCAGGCCGAGTGCGATGGACAGCAGGATGATCAGCCACGACTGGCCGAGGTACCAGGACACGAAGCCCTCCATGAACGGACGAACGCAACGGGCCGGGGTGCCCGCGGCGCGAGCATTGCACGTCGTGGCGCACCACGAGCGTGTATTCAGGGACCATCGGGGCGTCGGACGGTCTCGGCGATCTTCACCGAGGAGTCACCCTCACCTCAAGTTCTCCTGACGAACATCCGGTAGACATACCGCACGTATCGGGCCTCAGCGGACATGATAGTGGCCTGCGGGCGCTGTGACGTCACGCGCGCCGATAGAGGCGCCCAGAGGTCAGCGAAGGAAGAGCTGGTACCCGACGAACGCCACCACGTCGAGCAGGGTGTGTGCCACGACGAGCGGCATGACCCGCCCCCGGCGCCGGAACCATTCGGCGAACAGCAGGCCCATCACGACGTTGCCGAGGAATGGTCCGACGCCCTGGTAGAGATGGTAGGCCCCGCGCAGCACGGCGCTGGTGGTGACGATCGCCCAGCCCGGCCAGCCCAGCCCGCGCAGCCGGGTGATGAGGTAGGCCACGACGACCACCTCTTCGAGCAGCGCGTTCTTCACCGCCTGCAGCACCAGCACCGGCACCGCCCACCAGTGCGGTGACAGGGCAGCGGCGACCACCTCGGCGGTGATTCCGAGCTGGCGTCCCACCGCGTAGAAGGCCAGTCCCGGCAGGCCGATCAGGGCGGCCAGCGCGGCGCCTCGGCCCAGGTCGCGCCACGGTGACCGACCGTCCAGGCCGATCCGGCGCGCGGCGGATCGGAGCGTTCCTGGAGCCACACCGGGACCGGACCCCGCGGCGAGCAGCCACAGCACCAGTACGACCGGCACCAGTGTGAACGCGATGCCGGCCAGCTGGTAGCTCAGGTCGAGGTAGGGCCGGGGGCTGACCGAGGCGTTCACGGTGGCGGACTGGGCGGCCAGCGGGGGACCGGCGGTGAGCTTGCCGGCCAGGTTGATCACCGCGTAGACGGCGGACTGGCCGAGCGACAGGCCCAGCACCACCCAGATCTCCCACACCGTACGTCCACGGAGCCGCCGGCCCTCCTCCGGCAAGGGTCCGTCGCCGGTCCCCGCAGCAGAGGTCGATTGCGGATCGGGGCGCACCCCGTCATCATCCAAGGTCTGGGGCACGGTGCCCATTCGGGCCCCGTCCTCGACCACGGGTAGGTGCGTCATGGCGATCAGCGTGTTCGATCTGTTCTCGATCGGCATCGGCCCGTCGAGCTCGCACACGGTCGGACCGATGCGGGCCGCCCTGATGTTCACCGATCGGCTCGCCGAGGACGGTCTGCTGGACCGGGTGGCGGGCGTGCGCGCCGAGCTGTTCGGCTCGCTGGGGGCGACGGGGCACGGGCACGGCAGCGTGGGGGCCGTCGTCCTCGGTCTGCTCGGCGAGCGCCCGGAGTCCGTCGACGTGGACGCCGCGCCGTCCGTGGTCGCCGCGGTCCGCGAGAGCGGCGAGCTGCAGCTGCCAGGCGGGCCGCGAGTCGGCTTCGACGTCGACCGTGACGTGGTGATGCACCGCAAGCGCGCCCTGCCGCTGCATCCCAATGGGATGCGCTTCGCCGCCGTGGACGCCCGTGGCGACGAGCTGACCTCGCGGATCTACTACTCGGTGGGCGGCGGTTTCGTGGCCGGCGAGGACGGCGGTGAGCCGGTGATGCGGGACGCCACCCGGTTGCCGATGCCGTTCTCGACCGGGGCAGAGCTGCTCGCGCACGCCCGGGAGCACCGCGCCTCGATCAGCGAGGTGATGCACGCCAACGAGCTCACCTGGCGCAGCGCGGAGGAGATCAGTGCCGGGCTGGTCGAGATCTGGGCGGTGATGCAGGCGTGCGTGAGCCGGGGCTGTGCGGTGGACGGCGTGCTGCCGGGCGGGCTGAGGGTCGGACGGCGGGCGCATGCGCTGCACCGTCAGCTCAAGGCCGAGGCCGGGTGCTGGCACGACCCGCTGTACGCCATGGACTGGGTGAACCTCTACGCGCTCGCGGTGAACGAGGAGAACGCGGCGGGCGGGCGCGTGGTGACCGCCCCGACGAACGGCGCGGCCGGGATCATCCCGGCGGTCCTGCACTATTACCGCAACTTCGTGCCCGGGGCGAGCGAGGGCGGCGTGGTCCGCTTCCTGCTCACCGCCGGGGCGATCGGGGTGATCTACAAGACGATGGCCTCGATCTCCGGGGCCGAGGTCGGGTGCCAGGGCGAGGTCGGGTCGGCCTGCTCGATGGCGGCGGCCGGCCTGGCCGAGGTGATGGGTGGGACCCCGGGTCAGGTCGAGAACGCCGCCGAGATCGCCATGGAGCACAATCTCGGGCTGACGTGCGACCCGGTCGGCGGGCTGGTGCAGATCCCCTGCATCGAGCGGAACGCGATGGCCTCGGTCAAGGCGATCAATGCGGTCCATCTGGCACTGCGCGGCGACGGCCGGCACGTGGTCTCTCTAGACAACGTGATCAAGACGATGCGCCAGACCGGGGCCGACATGAAGGTCAAGTACAAGGAGACCTCGCGCGGCGGCCTCGCCGTCAACGTGATCGAGTGCTGAGCGGCTCGCCGTGGTTCTCGGGCTGCTGGTCGTCAGCGGGACGGCGCGGCTTTGGCACGTCGACGCCCTCGCCGCCTGACTCTGCGTAGCCAACCCCGTACGCTGACGACCATGCGACCAGCGGCTCGGCGATGGAGCCGGCTTCGGCTGGGGTTGGTGGGGGCGGCGACCTTCGCCGTGATGCTCACGGTTCCGGCCGCGATCCCGAACCGCTCCACGGCCACCCGCCCGCAGCCCGCTGAGTCCGCCGTCCCGATCTCCCGGTCGGCCCCGCCCTCCCGGACCCAAACGCTCGGCTCCAGCGCGGCTGACCGGAGGGCGTCCACCGCCCCCAGCGCCCAGGCGGGCTTCCGCCGCGCCTACATGGTGGGTCTGCCCCGCGTGGTCCGCCGGTACATCCCGTACCCGGCGCGCCGCAAGGCCGAGATGGCCGCCTACGCCGGCGCGCACTACGGGATGCGCACCTGGCGGCTGCGCCCGCAGGCCGTCGTCCTGCACTTCACCGAGTCGGACTCTGCGTCCGCCGTGATCGCGCAGTTCAGCCGGGACACGCCGAACCACGGCGAGCTGCCCGGGGTGTGCGCGCACTACCTGGTCGACACCGACGGGACCGTCTACGAGCTGGTGCCGACCTCGGTGATGTGCCGGCACGCGATCGGGCTCAACCACCGGGCGATCGGAATCGAGGTGGTCCAGTCCACCCACGGCCACACCCCCGCCTGGGCGGACCGGCAGATCCTGAACCGGACGGCGCAGGTCCGCTCGCTGCTGCTGCTCGTCGCCTCCCTGCAGGACCGCTACGCCATCCCCACCTCCAGGATCGAGGGGCACGGCACGGCCAACGCCTCACCGTTGTTCGGCGACCGCAAGGGCTGGCGCAACACGCACACGGACTGGGGCGCGCCCGCGGTGGCCGAGTTCCGTCGGCGCCTCACGGCCTTGGCGGCGTCCTGACCGCCGGTGGGTGAGGATGACGGGGTGCCCGAACCGCTCGACGCCGCGCTGGCGGCTCTGCGCCCGCAGCTGCTCGACCTCGACACGCTGATCCGGGCGGTCGCCTCCGGGCGGCTCCGGGGCGGCGACCCACCGCGCTGGCGGCGCGTCGAGCTCCGCCCGGTCCGGCTCAAGAGCGGGGTGTACCTGCAGGTCGTCCTCACCGACGGGCTGAGCCCGCTCACCCATAACCATGCACCGGGCGCGGACGCCGAAGCGGCGCTCGACGCGGTGCTCGCCGAGCCGTTCGGCAACTGGCACCTGGACACCCGGCGCGGCGTCGTCCAGCTACGGGTCACCAAGCGGGGCCAGGCGCAGGTGCACACCACCACGCGTGGGGACGACCCGGTACCCGGCGCCGCTGGACACGACCGGGTCAAGGAGCACCTGCTGGACCCGGGTGACCCCCTGTTCGCGGCGGTCGGCGCGGGCGGAGACAAGCGTCGTCAGGTGGACGCCTTCCTGCGCCATCTGCTCACCGTGCTCGAACCGGCCTCGGCCGCCGCACAGCGGGACGGCCGGCCGCTGCACGTCGTCGATCTGGGCTGCGGCAACGCATACCTGACCGTCGCCGCGCACCGCTACCTGACCGGCGTCCGGTCGTTGGCCGTTCGCACCGTGGGCGTCGACCGGCGCCCGGACCTGGTCAAGCGGAACACCGACCTGGCGTTCCGGCTGGACCTGCCGGGTCTGGAGTTCGTGGCCGGCTCGATCGCCGACGCCGAGCCGTTCGGCGCCGGCCCGGTCGACCTGGTGCTGGCCCTGCACGCCTGCGACACCGCGACGGACGACGCGCTGGCCCGCACCGCGCGCTGGCGGGCGCCGGCGGTGCTCGCCGCACCGTGCTGCCATCGCGATGTGCAGCGCCAGCTCGAGGCACGCCGCAGCGAGGGCGTCGAGCCGCCCGCCCCCTTCCGGCCGCTGGTCCGCGAGCCGATCCTGCGCCAGCGGTTCGCCGACGTCCTCACCGACGCCCTGCGGGCCGAGCTGATGCGCCAGGTCGGCTACCGGGTCGAGGTGGTCGAGTTCATCGACTCCCGGCACACCCCGCGCAACGCGCTGCTGCGGCTGGTCCGGGCCGACGGCGGGCGAGGTGGCGGCACGGCCGGCCGTGCGGCCCCGGCCGTCGACCCGGCCGTCGACCCCGCCGCCGACCTGGTCGGGTTGTCCTCGGCCTGGCAGGTGCGTCCCTACCTGCTCGACGCGCTGGGCGACCTCGTCGACCCCGCACTGCAGCAACGGATCGGGCACCGGGTCGGGCCATGGATCGGGCAACGGGTCGGGAAGGGGCCGTGATCCGCAGGGCGTCGGCGGCGAGGTTCGTCGCCGGTCCGCTGCTCGCCCTCGGTCCGCTGCTCGCCGCCGGTGGCGGCCTCGACCCCAGCCCGCCACCTCTGCCCGCCGCGCCGCCTCCCGCGCCGCGGGCCGTCGTCGACCGGCCGTTGCGGGACCTCGAGATCGCCGAGAGCTCGGGGCTGGCGCTGAGTCCCACCCACGACGGGCTGATCTGGACGGTCAACGACTCGGGCAACCCGCCTGTGGTGTACGGAATCGGCCCCGACGGGGACACCAGGGTGCGGCTGCGCGTGACCGGGGTCCCGAACATCGACTGGGAGGCGGTCGCAGCCTGGCGCGACGCGACCGGGCGGGCGCTGGTCGCGGTCGCAGACATCGGCGACAACGGCGCTGTGCGGGACGGCATCGAAGTCGACGTGTTCGCCGAGCCCACGCGGCTCCCGGCGGCTCCCGAGGCCGACGACACCGACGACGTGCCCGAGCTGGAGGTCCGCCCGCTGCGCCGGATCCGGCTGCGCTACCCCGACCAGGCCAAGGACGCCGAGTCCCTGCTGGTCGACCCTCGCAGCCGGCGCATGTACGTGGTCGCCAAGGGGCTGCTGCGGGCCCGGGTCTACCTGGTCCCGCAGAGCGCCTGGCCGGGCGGCGCCACCGAGCCCGCCACCCTGGAGTTCATCGGCGGGCTCGGCCTGCCACTGGCCACCGACGGGGCGATGCTGCCCACCGGGTATGTGGTGCTGCGCGGCTACTCCACCGCGATGCTCGTGGCACCGTTGCCCACCGAGCAGCGCCCGCTCGCCCCGCTCGCGGTGATCGGGCTGCCGCGCCAGGTGCAGGGCGAGGGACTGGCCGTCACCGACACGGCCCTCTACCTGTCCAGCGAAGGCCGAGGCTCGCCGATACTCCGGTTACCCATGCCGGACTCGTTCACGGCCGCGATCAGCGCCGGCGCCACAGATGTGGGCGGCACCGGTTCACCAGTGGCTTCGCCGCCGGGCCGGCGTCCGCTTGAGGGGAACGGGACCGAGCCGCTCGGAGCGGGGGCTGGGGACGGCGAGCCCATCGGCATCGCCGCCGTCCTCGACCACGTCGTCGAGCGGGTCGACACGCTCCTGCCCGGCGGGCGATCCGTCGCCATCGGGCTCACCGGGGTCCTGGGCGGCCTCGGGGGCGTCGTCGGGGGTGTCCTCGCGCTGCGCGTCGTCCGGGGCCGGACCTGACTCCTGCGGCACCTCCGCCGATGGGGAGCCGGCTCGCGCGGCCCCGGCCATGGCCAGCCGGACCGCGCCGGCCGAGGCGAGTGCCAGGGCGAGCATGCTCAGCAGGAACGGCTGCGACGACCCGCCGCCGATCGGCGCCACCACCTCGGCCTGCCAGCGACCGATCATGGCGGGCACCTGGGCGGCGCTCGCCAGCACCGTCTCGTGCCGCCCGACGTCGATCCTGCCGGCAGCGGGCAGCCACTGCACGTCGAGGTCCCGCCCGGGGTCGGGAATCGGAGTGGCGCGGGCCGTGTCGGCCACGGTCGTCCTGGAGGCGGAGTCGACCAGCCGTGCCCGGCTCGCCTGGGGCAGGGCGGCTGCCAGGGCCTCGCGCAGCGCGTCCAGGTCGGATTCGACCTCGAGCAGTCCGACCACCTGCCCATCGAGGACCACGGGGGTGGACGTGGAGATCACCCAGGTGCGGGTCTGTGCCGACACGTACGGTCGGTGCTGGTGCACCGACCCGGCGGGCAGCGCCGCCGCGTCGGCGTAGAACGGCCGGTCGCGCTGGTCCGCGCCGAGACGGTCGGCCGGGGTCACCCGCTCGCCCACCACCTGCGCCAGGAGTGCACCCGAGCGGTCGAGCACGCTCGCCTCGCCGCGTCCGTCGCCGGCCAGCTCGTTCAGCGCGCCCAGGAACACCTCGACGCCGGGTCGCACCCGCTTGGCGTTGGCCGGGTGCCGCATGAGGTCGACGACCTGGTCGTTGCGGGCGCCGAGGCGCACCAGGTCCGACCATCGCTGCAGCGCATCGCGTGCCGCCACCGACACCTGCTCGGGGGCCACGCCCTCCCGCGGCCGCGCAGAGTCGGCGCCGGGGCCGATGGTCAGCCCGAGAACCGTCGCCGCCAGCAGCGGCACCAGGGTGAGCGCGAGCAGAGCGGCGGATGGCAGGCACCGGGGCTTGCTGGGCACCCTTGCCTCTCGACGCGCCCGCCCACGATCTTGAGCGTGTGGTCATCGGTTGCGGCGCACCGCAGGGGCGTTCAGCCCAGCCGGGTCACCACGTAGTCGACGCATCGGGTCAGAGCCTGCACGTCGTCCGGTTCGATCGCGGGGAACATCGCCACCCGCAGCTGGTTCTGGCCGAGCTTGCGGTACGGCTCGACGTCGACGATGCCGTTGGCGCGCAACGCCGTTGCCACCGCCGCGGCGTCGATGCGCTCGGCGTCGAGGTTGATGGTGCCGATCACGGTGCTGCGATGTGCGGGCTCCGCCACGAACGGGGTGGCGAACTCGCTGGCCTCGGCCCACCCGTAGAGCCGGGCGGCGGAGTCCGCGGTCCGCGCCGTGGCCCAGTCGAGCCCGCCGTTGCCGTTCAGCCAGTCGAGCTGGTCGGCGAGCAGGGCAAGGGTGGCCACGGCTGGGGTGTTGTAGGTCTGGTCCTTGCGCGAGTTGTCGATCGCGGTCGGCAGGTCGAAGAAGTCCGGGATCCACCGGCCCGAGGCACTGATCTGCTCCACCCGCTCGAGCGCGGCGGGCGAGAACAGCGCCAGCCACAGCCCGCCGTCGGAGGCGAACGACTTCTGCGGGGCGAAGTAGTACACGTCGCTGCGGGACACATCGACCGGCAGGCCGCCGGCGCCCGAGGTGGCGTCGATGAGCACCAGCGCGCCGTCTGGACCGGTCGCCTCACCGGCCACCCTGTGCACCGGGGCCATCACGCCGGTGCTGGTCTCGTTGTGCGCCCAGGCGTAGACGTCGATGCCGTCCTCGGCGACGGGGCGGGGCAGGCTTCCCGGTTCGGCGGAGACGATGCTGGACGGCCCGAGGAACGGCGCACGGTCGGTGACCTTGGCGAACTTGCCGGAGAACTCCCCGAACACCAGGTGCTGGGCCCGGTCACGGACCAGCCCGAACGCAGCGATGTCCCAGAAGCAGGTGGCGCCGCCGTTGCCGAGCACCACCTCGTAGCCATCGGGCAGGTCGAAGAACGCCGCCAGGCCCTCGCGCACGCGACGGACCAGGTTCTTCACCGGCCGCTGCCGGTGCGAGGTGCCCAGCACGTCACGGCTGATCGAGACCAGGTGGTCGATCTGGGCCGGACGCACCTTGCTCGGTCCCGAGCCGAAGCGTCCATCGGACGGACGCAGCTCTGCGGGGATGACGATGCCGCCGGTGGCGGACGGGTCGGTGGGTGCGGTCGTGGATGCGGTCACCCCGGGATTCTCCCGCATCGCTCAGGCGAGGCCGCCACCGGACAGGTGGTGCTGAGGGTTCCGACTGCTGTCCCAGCCGGTGACCTCGGTCACCGAACGCGCCGGGTGGCCGACGTAGCGCGCCGCCGGGCGGACCAGGCGGCTGGTCACCTTGTGCTCCAGGATGTGCGCCGACCAGCCCGCGGTTCGGGCGCACGTGAACAGGGCCGGGAACATCGGGGCGGGCACCTCGGCGAAGTCCAGGACCACGGCGGCCCAGTACTCGACGTTGGTGGCCAGCACCCGGTCCGGACGCCGTTCGTGCAGCTGGTCGAGGGCCTCCTGCTCCAGCGCGCGGGCGACGTCGTAGCGCGGGGCGTCCAGCCGCTTCGCCACGTCCCGCAACACCCGCGCCCGCGGGTCCTCGGCCCGGTAGACCCGGTGACCGAAGCCCATCAGCCGCTCCCCCCGGTCGAGCACCCCCCGCACGTACGCCGCGGCGTCTCCGGTCTGCTCCACCGCCTCGATCATGTGCAGCACGCGTGCCGGGGCGCCGCCGTGCAGCGGTCCGCTCATCGCGCCGACCGCCCCGGACAGGCACGCGGCGACGTCGGCTCCCGTGCCGGCGATCACGCGGGCGGTGAAGGTGGAGGCGTTCATGCCGTGCTCGGCCGCCGAGACCCAGTAGGCGTCGACCGCCTGGACGTGCAGGGGATCGGGCTCGTCGCGCCAGCGGGTCATGAACTTCTCGACCACGGTGTCGGCCCGGTCGACCTCGCGCTGCGGCACCATCGGCTTGTCCAGCCCGCGGGCGCTCTGGCCGACGTAGGACATCGCCATCACCGAGGCGCGGGCCAGATCGGCGCGCACCTGTTCCGGGCCGATGTCGAGGATCGGCTTGAGGCCCCAGATGGGTGCCAGCATGGCCAGCGCGCTCTGCACGTCGACCCGGACGTCCCCGGTACGGACCGGGAGCGGGAACGGCTCGGCCGGCGGCAGCCCGGGGTTGAACTCGTCGTCGACCAGCAGTCCCCAGACCGCGCCGAAGGTGACCCGGTCGACCAGCTCCTCGATGTCGACGCCGCGGTAGCGCAGGGCCCCGCCCTCGCGGTCCGGCTCGGCGATCGCCGTCTCGAAGGCGATCACACCCTCGAGACCGGGTATGAAGTCGGACATCGGCGCCTCCAAGGCAACAGGTGTGGACCTCATTGTCGTGCTCGGCCACGACGGGGGTGGGATCCACCTCACACTGGTGCGGTGAACCCTGACCACGCACGGGACCCGGATGTGACCGATCCGACATCTTCGCCCGTCGGCGACGCTCCCGACTATGCGTCCCAGCGCATCGCCTACGACGAGCCGGGGCTCGACGAGGCCGACCTGGCGGCGACGCCGCTGGGTCAGTTCGAGCGCTGGTACTCCGACGCCGTCCGCGCCGAGATCGCCGAGCCGAACGCCATGGTGCTGGCCACCGTGTCCGGTGACGGCACCCCGTCGGCCCGCACCATCCTGCTCAAGGAGGTCGATCCCCGAGGTCTGGTGTTCTTCACCAACTACGGTTCGCGCAAGGCCCGCGACCTGGACCACGTGCCCCGGGCCGCCGCCACCTTCCCCTGGCACGCGATGGCCCGGCAGGTGAGCGCGATCGGCGACGTCGAGCGCCTCGACGTCGAGGAGTCCGGGGAGTACTTCGTCACCCGTCCCTGGGGGTCGCGGATCGGGGCGTGGGCCAGCCGCCAGTCGGCGCCGCTGGCCGACCGGTCCGAGCTGGAACGCCGCTGGGCGGAGCTGGCCGAGCGGTGGCCGGACCGCGGCCGACCGGACGACGTCCCGCTGCCCCCGCACTGGGGTGGCTACCTGCTCCGCCCGCAGGAGATCGAGTTCTGGCAGGGCCGCCCGTCCCGGCTGCACGACCGGCTGGCCTACCTCGCTCGGACCCCGGGTGCCGCCCTGCTGGACGAGGCCGGGGCGTGGCAGGTCGTCCGCCGCCAGCCCTGAGCCGGGTTGGGCCGATGATGTGACGCCGGCGGCCGATCTCGGTCAAGGTGGACGCCATGACCTTCGCCGAGAGTCGGGCCGGTCAGGCGCCGGCCGTCCGACAGGGCGGGGCCGGCAGCTCCGCCCGCCGCAAGTACTGGGTCGACCTGGGACTGTTCGCCGCCTGGATGCTGGCGGCCGTGCCCGGGGCGACCGGCGTGCCGGTCCACGAGTGGCTGGCCACGGGGATCGTCGTCGTGCTGCTCACCCATGTGGTGATGCACTGGAGCTGGCTGGCCCGCCACCTGCCCCGGCTCCGGATGAGACCACGCAACCAGGTCTACCGGTTGCTGGACGCCGCTATGTGGGTCCTGGCCACCACGGTGATGCTGTCCGGCTTCGTGATCAGCGAGGCGGTGCTGCCGGCTCTGGGCATCGAGGTGTCGCAGACCACCTTGTGGATGCGGGTGCACGCGCTGGCCTCGTTGCTGCTGCTGGTCGTGCTCGCCTCGCACCTGCTCAGCCACTGGGACTGGATCGTCACGCAGACCCGCGCAGTCCTGCGGGGGTCGCGATGAGGTCCCTGCTTCGCGCTCTGGTCGTCCTGTCCTGCTCGGCGGTGCTCGGCGCGGCGCTGTGGCTGGTCGCCGACCGGCTGGGCTCGCCCACCCCGACGCCGACGCGACCTGGCCTGGACCAGCCCGCCCTGGTGGGGGTGGAGCACACCGTGACCTACCTGGCCGTGGGCGCCGTGCTCTGGATCGGGCCGTGGCTGGTGCTGCGGATGCTGGAGCGCCGGCCCCGTGCACGCGAACGAACCGGCCCGCTCACCTGATCACGACGGGTGGTCCCAGGCAGGCAACAGCCCGTGGGCTGCCGGTATGCGGCGGTCGCGATGGACGAGTCGCGACTCCCACGGGCTGCGGTGACTGCCTGGTCGTTCGCCGGTCGCTCGCTCGCGCCGACGATCGGCCCCGGCCCGCCTGCGGCGGTGACGGGGCAGTCCGTCCGACTGCTTGCAGCGGCTAGCTGACAGCCACCTCACGCGTCCGTTGACTATCCAACTCCGGACCACCTCCTTTCCCGTGTACCCGGGAACGTACGACGCCGGTGCTCACCCCGCAACGGGTAAACGTCTAGACGCCGATGACGACCCAGATCTGGGAGGCGAGGGCGATCACCGCGCCGTCCGCCCCGTACAGGGTGGTCCAGGCGGGCACCGAACGGCGCCCGGAGGGCTGCGCCATACCTCGCACGACGCACCGCTCGCCGATCGCGGGCCGGCGCAGCACCCGGGCCGTCATCGTGCCGAGCACCATCGGCCGTCCGGGCATCTCGGCCGACCAGCCGCCGGGGCAGTCCAGGGCGGCCCAGGTGGTCGGCAGGTCGACGGTGCCGTCGCCGGCATCGAAGGCCGGGTGCGGGACCCACGCGGTGCTGGTCGTGGGGCCCGTCGCGGCGTCCACCGGGCCCGGTCGCAGGCGCAGGCCGTCCCCGACGGCCCGCGCGGTGCCGCAGGCCAGGCAGGAGGGGAACGGATGCTCGGTCAGCCCGCCGAACCGCGCGCCGGCTTGCTCGGCGAGGGCGAACGCGGCCTCGGCGTCGTCGGCCTGGGCCGGGATGCGGCGCAGCTCGTCGGTGACCGGCATCGCCTCGGCGATCGTGGTCCCACCGTCGATCAGCCGTAGCCCCGGCGTGCCGTCCGGGAACGTGTGGGCCGCTACGCGCAGCGCGGTCTCCAGGGGAGGGGGAGCCGACAGCCGCACCCGGACGGCGGTGTGGCCGCTGGGGTCGAACCGCTGCGCGAGTGAGCCGCAGGTCCAGCCGCCGTTGCCGGAGCTCTCCGGTCCGCGGAACCGGTAGCCGATCAGCAGCGGCGACGACGCGGTCTGAGTGGTCACGGCCTCTCCTTGATGGCCTGCAACCGATCCAGCGCCTCGGCGCGTTCGGTGGCCAGGTCGATGATCCGCTCAGGGTATCCGTGGGCATAGCCGCCCTCGGCGTCCCACGGGTGGTGGGCGGCCTTGCCGGACAGGTGGGCCAGCTCGGGCACGTATCGGCGCACGTAGGCGCCGTCCGGGTCGTACCGCTCGCCCTGGGTGACCGGGTTGAAGATCCGGAAGTACGGTGCGGCATCGGTGCCGGACCCGGCCGTCCACTGCCAGCCGTGGCTGTTGCTGGCCAGGTCGCCGTCGCGAAGCCACCGCATGAAGTGCCGCGCGCCGTACTGCCACTCGATGTGCAGGTGTTTGACCAGGAAGCTGGCCACCACCATGCGCACCCGGTTGTGCATCCAGCCCTCGGCCCGGAGCTGACGCAGCCCGGCGTCGACGAACGGGTACCCGGTCAGGCCCTGCTGCCAGGCGGCCAGGTGCTCGGCCGCGCGCGGGAAGCGGTCCGGGTCGTCGTAGCGCATCCGCGCGTACTCGGGGCGCAGGTACTCCCGGGCCGACCGCGGGTGGTGCCAGAGCACGTCGGCGTAGAACTCCCGCCAGCACAGCTCGGACCGGAACGTCCGGGCGCTGTCCCCGGCCCGGCCATGCCGTTCGGCCGGCCCGGCCAGATCGGCCAGCAGGGTGCGCGGGTGGATCTCGCCGTACTTCACATGCGCCGAGAGCCCCGACGTCCCGGTGAGGTCGGGGCGGTCGCGCGCGTCGCCGTAGTCGTCCAGCGCCTCCTCGAGGAACCGATGCCAGCCGGCCAGGGCAGCCTGCTCGCCGGCCTCGGGCAGCACGACCCCGCCCAGGTCGCCGATCGCCTGCGCGTCGGGAAGGTCCTCGCGGGGCAGGTCCTCGCTCTGCACGGTGCGGGCCCAGCGCACCGTGGACGGCGCCGGGGCGGGTGCCGGCCAGCCGTGCCGAAGCCACGCCGTCCGGAACGGGGTGAAGACCTTGTAGGGCTCGCCGGACCCGCTGAGCACGCTGCCCGGTCCGACCGCGTACGGCGTCCCGGTGCCGACCAGGGCGCGCCCCGCCGACGCCAGCGCCGCGGACACCCGCTCGTCGCGACGGCGCCCGTAGGGCCCTGCATCGGCGCTGACGTGGACGCGCTCGGCGTCGACCTCGTCGGCGAGGGTGGGCACGACCTGGTGCGGGTCACCCGAGCGCACCACCAGGGCGCCGTCCATCGCCTGGTCCAGGGCTCGCAGAGATCGGACCAGCCAGTCCCGGCGGACCGCCCCCGAGGGCTGCCACAGCGCCGGGTCGAGGACGAACAACGGGACGACACGCGAGGCGTCCTGCACGGCGGCGAGCAGGGCCGGGTGGTCGTGCAGGCGAAGGTCGCGACGCAGCCACAGCACGCTGGCGCTCATGGCCAGACCGTATGACACCGTCGGGATCCGCACCCGTCGGCGGTGGGTAGGACGCGGGTCGGGTGCTGGGCGAGAATGGGTCAGGGCGGCCGGTGACGGCTGCAGGAGGAGCGGTACCAGGTGAGCGACCTGATCGACACCACCGAGATGTACCTGCGCACCATCTTCGAGCTCGAGGAAGAGGGGATCGTGCCGATGCGGGCGCGGATCGCCGAGCGCCTCGGACATTCCGGACCGACCGTGTCCCAGACCGTGGCCCGGATGGAGCGTGACGGGCTGCTGCACGTATCCGAAGACCGGCATCTCGAGCTCACCGACGGCGGGCGCGCCAAAGCCACCCGGGTGATGCGCAAACACCGTCTCGCCGAGCGGCTACTGCTCGACGTGATCGGCCTGGAGTGGCAGTACGTGCACGAGGAGGCCTGCCGCTGGGAGCACGTGATGAGCGACCGGGTGGAGCGCAAGCTACTGGACCTGCTGGTCGACCCCCGTGAGTCCCCGTACGGCAACCCGATCCCCGGCCTGGACGAGCTCGGAGGCGTCGAGGGACTGGACTTCCGGGACGGCGTGCTGCCCCTCACCGAGGCACTCGCCGTCTCCGTCGAGGCCCGCCCAGGGGTGCCGGGACCGGTTCGCGAGGTCGTGGTGCGCCGGATCGGGGAGCCGCTGCAGTCCGATGCAACGGTGTTGGAAAGGCTCGGGCGGATGGGGCTGCGTCCCGGTCGGCGTGTCGCGGTGCGCTCTGACGGGACTGCGGTGCGTGTTCTTCTGGACGGGGAAGAGATGGAGTTCTCGCTCGCAGATGCACAGCACGTGTTCGTCGACCGGGGTAATGCGGTCATGCCGTGAGCAGTTGCGACGTTACGTAGTGGCGGTGGTCGTGTCGGGTAGATCACGGCGCGCCATAGTTATCGAGATGTGACATCGCCGCCATGCCCCGGTAGCGTGCGGTTCGCCCCGGCCTCCCCGGTGGGGGCCTGCGGTCGGACGCCGAACTCTGCCACCGGCCGCGGACATCACGACACCGCAGGCAGAGGCGGGGGACCCACCTTCCGGGGTCATCGGGAACCGGCACCTGGCGTGCCGCCCTCCTGATGGTTCCTTGGGGTGAAGCCGGCGGCAGGTCAGGCGTGGCAGTCCACGCAGGATCTCCGGCGGCCGGGTGACTTCTCCCACCCGAACCCGACAGCTGACCTCGTAGGCGTCCGGAGAGGCTCATCCGTGACCGAACGCGGGACGGCGCGCCACCGCGCGCCGACCAGGGCGACTACGCCCTTGACCACGATCAGTACCGGTCTTACCCACGCAGTCGGCGGCGGCGTGGGGACGCTCGGGCGCAGCGGCGCCGTGATGGCGGTCTCCACCGGGCTGGTGGCTTCGATGGTGTTGCCGGGTGGGGCCGCCCCCGAACAGACGCCGAAGCGGGAGCCGCAGACTGCTCCGCTCGATCTCAGCCCGGCCTCGATGCAGCTCGCGTCGTCGTCCCTTCTCACTGTCGGCGCGGCCGCAGGGACGGTGTCGCGGGGCGGGCCGCTCAGCGATCCGGACAGCGCCGGCCCGGGCTTCGACGATGGGTCGCTCAGCCGGGTCTCCGCCCGCGCGGAAGAGCGGGCCAGCCGCTCCGCGGCCAAGCGGGCCGCTCTGGCCAAGGCCCGGACGGTTGCCGCGGTTCAGGCGGCGCCGGTGAGCGCCAAGCCAGCGGCCAAGAAGAGCGCCACAGTCAAGAAGGCGCCGGCCGCGAAGGCCGTCAAGCCGGCTGTCAAGAAGAGCGCCACGGTCAAGAAGGCGCCAGCCGCGAAGAAGAGCAGTAGCACCGGGACGGTCGCTCCTTCTGCCCGCGGGTCGGCGGTCCTGGCGATCGCCGCCCGGTATGTGGGCATCTACTACCGCTACGGCGGGACCACGCCGGCCGGCTTCGACTGCTCCGGGTTCACCCGGTATGTCTACGGCCAGCTCGGGGTGAGCCTGCCGCGCACCGCGCAGGCGCAGATGAACGCGGCCACCCGGGTCTCCCGATCGAAGGCCAAGCCCGGCGACCTTGTGTTCGTCGTCGGTGGTGGCACCACCGGGCACGTGGGGATCTACGCCGGCGGCAACATGATGTACGACTCCCCGCGCACCGGTAAGGCGGTCAGCAAGCGGGCGATCTGGACCTCCAGCGTCGTGTTCGGCCGGGTCTGAGGATCCGTCGGCCTGCTGTCGACCTGTTATCACCCAACTGAACGGCAAATGACCTGGGCGGATCGGCGCTCGTTGCCTAGGCTGTGCTGCGACAGCGTGTGTCCCGCCGTCCGGGAGGTCTCGATGAACGACGCGGCGCGAAGCGTGGCCGCCGCACTTTCCAGTGCGGTGCCACCCAGTTGCACCGCGTCGTCCGGAAGGCGTCGTCCCCCTCGGGGGCGGCGCCTTCGTTCGTCCCGGGCCGGGGTTGTCCACCTGTCACGTGCGGTCGATCGACCGAACACGTCTCGACGTCGCCAGCCAGGCGAGCGTCCCAGATGGGTGGAGGTGAGGGCATGCGCACCCTGGTGCTCAACGCAGGGTACGAGCCTTTGTCCGTGGTCTCGTTCCGGCGCGCCATCGTGCTGGTCCTGGCCGGCAAGGCGACCGTGGTCGCCCACGGGGGGACCCCCGTGGTCGGCGGCTCGATGACCCTTCCCCGTCCTACGGTCATCCTGTTGTCCCGCTATGTCCGGGCCCCGCACGGACGGTCGGTGCCGGTGAGTCGCCGCGGGGTGCTGCGGCGGGACGGCCACCGCTGCGCGTACTGCGGCGCGTCGGCCACCACCGTCGACCATGTGCTGCCGCGCAGCCGCGGAGGCCGGGACGCCTGGGAGAACCTCGTCGCCTGCTGCGTGCGCTGCAACAACGCCAAGGGAAACCGAACCCCGCAGGAGAAAGGTTGGTCACTGCGGGTGCACGCCTACGCACCGCGTGGGGCAGCCTGGCTGGTCCGGGCGGTGGAGACGCGGGATCCGGCCTGGGAGGAGTTCCTCAGCGAGGTCGCCTGATCACTGCGCCGGCCATGCTCGAGGAAGGCGACCGTTTCCGGTTGGGCGCGAAGGCGAATAGTCTAGACGGTGACGTCGGTCCCGATACGGCCCGATTCGGCGCGAACCCCAAACTGGTGCACCGGCGCCCACAGCGCCGGTGCAGCAAAAAGACTGCCACACGGTCGCGGGATTGCCAAGGGCTACTACGCAGAGTAGTCCTTTCGGCGGTATCACGCCAGGTCGGCCGGGCCGTGGATGACCCAGGGCGACCAGCGCTTCTCGGAGGTGTGATTCTCACCACTCGGTGTGGTCCCGGGGCGGCCACCGGCGGGTCAGAGGTGTCCCACGGGGACGTCGTCCTCCTCGTCGTGCCCGGCGCCGGTCATCGCCGGCGGGAGCACCACGACCGGGCAGTGACTCCTCTTGATCAGGACGCGGCTCACCGAACCGAACAGGAATGATCCCAGAGGGCCGCGCCCGTGGCTGCCCACCACCACCAGGTCGGCGGTCGACGACGCGGCGATCAGCGCGTCGGCCGGACTACCGTGCGCCACGGTCCGGTGGATGGTCAGGCCCGGTCGTGGTTCGCACAGCACGGCATCGACGGCCGCCTGCTGGATGGCTTCCGCCGACTCGCGCAGCATGTCGGCCTGGTCGGGACCCAGCGCGTTCGGTCCGAGGTCGGCATGCTCCAGACCCCACGTCGTGACGAGCTCCAGCGAGGAACCCCGCCGGGCCGCCTCAGCGGCCGCCCAGGCCAGCGCCTTGTGGCTGCTCTCGCTCTCGTCGATTCCGACGGCGATCACCGAACGGGACATGGCGACCGACCCTTCCTCTGCGCCGCGCTGCCCGGGCCCCGCCGGTTGTGGGCGACCGGCCCCGGAACATCACTGTCCCCTCGACGGCCGCCGTCGCGCAGGGACGAACGGCACAGGCAGCCGTCCGGTGGCTCAGACGGCGGCGTGTCGTGCCCAGGCCAAGGAGTAGAAGGCGTACGCGACCAGGCCGACGGCCACCACACTGCGCAGGTATGGCCCGAAGCCGGGCGGTGGCACGACGCTCTGCTGGCTGCTGGCTGCTGGCTGCTGGCTGCTGGCTGCTGGCGGCTGGCTGCTGGAGCTGGAGTCACCGATGGCGAAGGTGAAGGCCGAGTAGGCCAGCACCACGTGGACCACCGTCGTGGCGAGCCCCGCGGCGCGGCCGCTGAGGGACGTCGCGCCGCCGCGCGGGCGCACCGATTCGGTCAGCTGCCGCACGCTGAACAGCGTGAAGCCGGCCACCATCAGCCACAGCACCATCTGCCCGGCGGGGTTGGCGGCGAGCGTCGACAGCCCCCCCGACCGGTCGGCGCTGGACCCGGAGCCCCCCAGGCCACCTGCAGTGCGATCACGGCGATCACCAGGTGCATCGCCCCGTTCAGGGCCAGGCCCAGCCGGGCGCCGGTCTCCACGACCGGGTGTTCGCCGACATCCTCGACCGCCTCAACCGCAGCGGCACGGGGGTCTGAGGGTGTCATACCTCGAGTTCACCATGCTCGCCGCGATTGCGGCACGGGCGCGGGCCGCCCAGCTGCTCATTGGGGCATGGCGGCGGGGTGCCACACCACGACGTCGGCGAAGTTGTCGCGCTCCAGGGTGAGCGTGCGTCCGTTCTGGTGCGCGAGCGTCACCGCCGAGGCGACGGTGCGGACGGCGAGGTCGCGGCGCTCCAGCGCGGCCATCCCCCCGGTGGGAAGCCGGGTCCGTGCGCCGCCGGCGGCGGCGTTGTCCTCGGCGTCGACGTCGTCCAGGCCGCGCACCATCGCGCCGGGCTCGGCTGCGAGGTAGGTGTGCAGGGCGGCGGTGAATGAGAAGGGGTCGAGGCCGTCGTTGCTGACAGCCAGCTCGAGGCGTAGTGACGCGCCGGCCGCCGCCGCCCGGATCCGCAGGGTGAACCGATGTGGCCAGATCCCCGGGTGGCCTCGGTATCGGTCAGCGAGGCGGACACCTCACCCGGGCCCAAGGTCAGCTGCCACGCGCGGTCCCGGGCGATCCCGTGCTTGGGCAACGGGCCCCGGGCGGCGAACTGCGGGAAGATCACCGGGACGCCGCCGCGGACCGCCTCACCCGGTCCGCAGCGGGACAGTGGGCTGAGCCAGAGCTGGTCGAGGCCGTGCGCCGGTCGCCAGCCGAGAAGCTGGCCGCCGTGGGCGCAGGCGGTGAGCCGGGCGCCGTCCGGCGCCTCGGCGACGAGGGCGGTACACGGGTCGGTGTCGGCCACACAACCACCCTGCCGGTAGCGTGCGCCCATGGCCAGCGTGAGCGCAGAGATCGAGATCGCGGCGTCGCCGGAGCGGACGTGGGCCGTCCTCGCCGACCCCACAGGGTTCAGCAGCTGGGTCGAGAACCATCTCGGCTTCGTCGGGCAGCCCCCCGTGGCCTACGCGCCGGGGAACTCGTTCGTCCAGCGGATCCGGGTGATGGGCATGCCCACAGACGTGAGCTGGACCGTCGACGGGCTGGAGGCGCCCAAACGGGTGGTGCTCAAGGGGGCCGGCCCGATGGGGATCGGCCTGACCGCCAGCTACGTCGTCACACCGGTCGGCGAGGGCTCGAGCGTGCGGGCACGCTATGAGTTCTCCGGAGTGGCGGTCTTCGCCATCGCCGGCCAGCTCGACCGCGAGGTGGGCGGTCAGCTGCGCACCAGCCTGGCCGCCCTCAAGACGCTGGTCGAGGGCTGACCGTCCGTCGCATCTCGATGACGGTCTGCCCGAGCAGCGTCACGAGGGTGCGACTGAGCAGCGTGTGCACCTCTGCCCGGGTGAGCGAACGGCGGACCAGCCACTCCACGGCCCCGGTCCGGGCGAAGGAGACGTAGGCGCGGGTCGCGGCGCGCAGCTGTTCGTCGCGGGTCCCCAGGTCCTCACCGGCCAGGGCCAGGATCTGGTCGACGGTCACCTCGTCGGCCTGCGCGATCACGGCGGCCACGTCCGGGTTGCGGCTCGGTCCGGTGGCTCCGATCGCGGCGAGCCAGCCCTTGGCATGCCGGGACACGGCGTCCAGGAACCAGGTCACCGCGGCGTCCACGCGGGTCTGCAGGTCGCCGTCGGGGACGGCGTCGTGCACGACGTCCGGCACGGTGACCAGCACCCGGACCACCTCGAGATAGAGGTCCTTCTTGGTGCCGAAGTAGTGGTTGACCAGACCGCGGGCGACGCCTGCCGCACGGGCGATGTCGCCGGCCGAGACCTCGTCGTAGGGGCGCTCGCCGAACAACCGGACGGCGCAGCTGAGGATCTGCGCGCGCCGGGCATCCGGCTCGAGTCGTCGTCGTCGCGGAGCGGTGCTGGCGGCCGCGGCGCCGGTTCCAGAGGGCGCAGCGCTCATCGGGGGACCGTGTCACCCGCGACGGCTCGGCGTCAATTGTTGGCGCTCGGCCAATAGCTTCGGACACGTCACATGGGGTGCTGTTGACATCGCGCCAACAAGGGGGAGACTGATGCCCTGGAAGTCCTTACGCCACATCTCCCCCGGCCGTCCGCAGCCCCGCTGCCCCACCCCGTTGGAAGGGATCCCGCGATGCCGCAGGCACCCCTGGTTTACCGATCGTCCTGGCGCACCCGGGAGCACGACGACCTAGCCGACACCGTTCGGACCTTCTTCTCCAAGGAGGTCGTTCCCCACCACGAGGTGTTCGCCGCGCAGGGCCACCCCGATCCCGCCCTGTACCGCCGTGCCGGCGAGCTGGGACTGTTCGGGCTGTCCATCGAGGAGGCGTACGGCGGCGGGGGCGGCAGCTTCGCCCACGAGGCGGTGCTGTTCGAGGAGCAGATCTACGCACTGGACTCTGCGCTCGGGCTCGGCGTTCACTGCGGGATCGTGCCCGGCTACATCGCCGAGTACGGCACCGAGGAGCAGAAGCGGCGCTGGCTGCCACAGCTGTGCAGCGGCGAGCGGATCGGGGCGATCGGGATGACCGAGCCCGGGGGCGGTTCGGACCTTCAGGCGATCAGGACCCGCGCCGTCCGGGACGGTGAGGACTACCTGGTGACGGGGTCCAAGACGTTCATCACCAACGGGTACCTGGCCGGCTTGATCGTTCTTGCGGTGAAGACCGACCCGGAGCAGCGGGCCTCGGGGGTGTCGCTGCTGGTATGCGAGCTGGACGAGGACACGCCCGGCTTCCAGCGCGGGCGCCGCCTGGAGAAGATCGGCATGCACGCCAACGACACCGCCGAGCTGTTCTTCGACCAGATGCGCGTGCCGGCGGCGAACCTGCTCGGCCCGGCAGAGGGGCAGGGTTTCGCCCAGATGATGCAGCAGCTTCCGCAGGAGAGGCTGGTCGTCGCCGTGGCCGGCGTCGCCGCGATGGAGAAGGCGGTCGAGCTGACCGTGGCCTATGCCAAGGAGCGCACCACCTTCGGCAAACCGATTCTGGAGCACCAGAACACTCGGTTCGTGCTCGCCGAGGCCAAGGCCACCACTCGCGCGGCGCGCCTCATGCTGGACGACTGCATCACCAGGCACCTCACCGGTTCCCTGGACGTCGCGACCGCCGCGATGGCCAAGTTCTGGATCACCGATGCGCAGTGCCGGGTCATCGACTCGTGCCTGCAGCTGTTCGGCGGCTACGGCTACACGATGGAGTACCCGATCGCCCGCCTGTACGTCGACGCGCGGGTCCAGCCGATCTACGCCGGCACGAATGAGATCATGAAGGAGCTCGTCGCTCGGGCTCTGTGACCCCTGGTACCCAACAGGTCCCACCTCGTAGAGGGACCGTCGTCCGAAAGGCGTGTGGTGAGAACGCGATGAGCGAGGCCTACATCTACGACGTGCTGCGTACCCCGCGCGGTCGCGGGAAGCCCGGCGGGGCGCTCTACGGGGTCAAGCCGGTCACTCTCGTGATCGACCTGCTCAAGGCCCTGCAGCGGCGCAACCCCGGTCTGGACCCGAGCCGGATCGAGGACGTGATCCTGGGCGTGGTCTCCCCGGTCGGCGAGCAGGGCGGGGTGATCTCGCGGGCCGCGGCGGTGGCGTCCGGCCTGCCCGACACGGTGGCCGGCATGCAGCTGGACCGGTTCTGCGCCTCCGGGCTCGAGGCGGTCAACATCGCTGCTCAGAAGGTGCGCTCGGGCTGGGACCACCTGATCGTGGCCGGTGGCGTGGAGAGCATGTCCCGGGTGCCCATGGGGTCGGACGGCGGTGCCTGGGTCCTCGACCCGGAGACCAACTACGACACTCACTTCGTGCCGCAGGGGATCAGCGCCGACCTGATCGCCACCCTCGGCGGCTTCACCCGCCAGGACTGCGACGCCTTCGCGCTGGGCTCCCAGGAACGGGCGGCGAAGGCCTGGGCGGGAGGGCATTTCGCCCGCTCGATCGTGCCGGTCACCGACCGGAACGGGGTGCTGCTTCTCGACCGGGACGAGCACGTGCGCCCAGACACCACGATGGCCAGCCTGGGCGCGCTCAACCCCGCCTTCGCCGCGATCGGCGAGATGGGCGGCTTCGACGCGGTCGCGCTGCAGAAGTACCACTGGCTGGAGCGGATCGAGCACGTGCACACCCCCGGCAACTCCTCGGGCATCGTGGACGGCGCGGCGCTGGTGCTCGTCGGCAGCGAGCAGGTCGGCAAGGACCTGGGGCTGGCCCCTCGGGCCCGCGTCGTCTCGGCAGCCGTGGTGGCCACCGAGCCGACCATCATGCTCACCGGGCCGGCGCCGGCGGCGCGCAAGGCGCTGGCCACCGCCGGGCTGGACGTGGCGGATATCGACCTGTTCGAGGTGAACGAGGCGTTCTCCTCGGTGGTGCTGCGGTGCGTGCGTGAGCTCGGCATCGAGGAGGACCGGCTGAACGTCAACGGCGGGGCGATCGCGATGGGCCACCCCCTCGGCGCCACCGGCGCGGTGATCCTGGGCACCCTGGTCGACGAGCTCGAGCGCCGGGACGCCCACCGCGGCCTGGTCACCTTGTGCATCGGCGGCGGAATGGGCGTGGCGACGATCGTGGAGCGTGTGTGATGAGCGAGCAGACACCCCGGCACCCGGCCGTGCGCCTGGAGCGCGACGGCGTCGAGCCGCGGATCGCGGTCGTGGTCTTCGACGACCCGGACTCCTCGGCCAACACGATGAACGACGGGTACGTCACCGCCATGGGCGAGGTCATGGACCGGCTCGAGGCGGAACGCGACGAGATCATCGGCGTGATCCTGACGAGTGCGAAGAAGACCTTCTTCGCCGGCGGCGACGTCCCCGCGATGATGCGGTTCACCCCCGAGCAGGCCGGGGAGGTGACCGAGCGGCTCACCCTGGTCAAGTCCCAGCTGCGGCGCCTTGAACGGCTCGGCCGTCCCGTCGTCGCCGCCCTGAACGGATCTGCGCTCGGCGGCGGGCTGGAGATCGCCCTGGCCTGCCACCACCGGGTCGCGGTGGACGCCCCGTCCTCGCGGATCGGCCTGCCCGAGGTGACGTTCGGCCTGCTGCCGGGCGGCGGTGGCGTGACCCGGACGGTGCGGCTGCTTGGGATCACCGACGCGTTGATGTCGGTGCTGCTGGAGGGACGCCGGATGCGTCCGCGGCAGGCCCAGAAGGTCCGCCTGGTCGACGAGGTCGTGGACACCCCCGACGCCATGCTGGACGCCGCCCGGGCCTGGATCGCAGCCCACCCCGACGCCGTCCAGCCCTGGGACGTCAAGGGGTACAAGATCCCCGGCGGTACCCCGAACACCCCCGCGCTGGCGATGAACCTGCCCGCCTACCCGGCCAACCTGCGCAAGCGCCTCAAGGGGGCACCGATGCCGGCGCCCAAGGCGATCATGGCCGCCGCGGTCGAGGGCAGCCTGGTCGACGTCGACACCGCGCTCCGGATCGAGACCCAGTACTTCGTCTCGCTGGTCACCGGCCCGGTGGCGAAGAACATGATGAAGGCGTTCTTCGCCGACATGCAGCAGATCACCAGGGGCGCGGCCCGGCCGAAGGACCAGCCGTCGTGGCGGCCGCAGCGCGCCGCGGTGATGGGCGCCGGGATGATGGGCGCCGGGATCGCCTACGTGCTGGCCAAGGCCGGGGTCGAGGTCCTGCTCAAGGACGTCACGACCGAGGCGGCCGCCCGGGGCAAGGCCCATGCCGAGAAGCTGCTGGCCACGGCGGTCGGGCGCGGGCGTTCCACCCAGGAGGCCGCCGACGCGCTGCTGGCCAGGATCACCCCGACCGGGGACGTCACCGAGCTCGCCGGCTGCGATCTGATGATCGAGGCGGTCTTCGAGGACCTGGGGCTGAAGACCGGCGTCTACAGCGAGACCGAGCCGGTGCTGGACGGCGGCGCGCTGCTCGCCTCCAACACCTCCACGCTGCCGATCACGAGGCTGGCCGGCGGGGTGAGCCGGCCGCAGGACTTCATCGGCCTGCACTTCTTCTCCCCGGTCGACAAGATGCCGCTGGTCGAGATCGTGGTCGGCGAGCAGACCGGCGACCAGGCGCTGGCCCGGGCGTTCGACGTGGTCCAGCTGATCGGCAAGACCCCGATCGTGGTCAACGACAGCCACGGCTTCTTCACCAGCCGGGTGATCGGGCAGTTCATGGACGAGGCCGTGGGCATGCTCGCCGAGGGCGTGCATCCGGCCACCATCGAGCAGGCCGCGCTGCAGGCCGGCTACCCGACGGGTCCGCTGGCCCTGACCGACGAGATCAGCCTGACCCTGACCCAGCGGATCCGGTCCGGGTTCATCGCGGCCGCTGCGTCGGCGGGCCGCCCGTCCCCGGAGAGGGCCTCCTACGGTGTGATCGACCGGATGGTCGACGAGCTCGGCCGGCCGGGTCGCGCCGGGCGGGCCGGGTTCTACGACTACGCCGAGGACGGCGCCCGGCTGGGTTTGTGGCCCGGGCTGCGCGAGCACTGGAACACGGGCCCGGACGGCGAGGCGACCGACCCGGCGAACTCGCCGGTGCCGTTGCGCGACATTCAGGAGCGGATGCTGTTCGCCGAGGCGATCGACGCCGTCCGCTGTCTCGACGAGGGCGTGCTGCGCTCGGTGGCCGAGGCGAACGTCGGATCCCTCCTGGGTATCGGTTTCCCGCCGTGGACCGGCGGCGTCCTGCAGTACGTCGAGGGCTACCCCGCAGGCATCGCCGGTTTCGTGGCCCGGGCCCGGGAGCTCGCCGAGCGGTACGGCGACCGGTTCGAACCGCCCCGATCGCTGGTCGAGCGCGCCGCCCGGGGTGAGTCGATCGCACCGGGGGTGCGGGCGGACGGCGCCGGGACGGCGTGAGAGCAGGCAACGACACGCGCACCGGGCCGCTCGCCCACCTGCGGGTGGTCGAGCTGCCCGGTCTGGCCCCGGTGCCGTTTGCGGCGATGCTGCTCGCCGACCTGGGCGCCGACGTGGTTCGGATCGTCCGGCCGCCGCACGCGCCCGCGCCGCTGGAGCTGCCGGAGAGCGGCCCGCTCTACCGGGGGCGGCGCAGCGTCGTCCTGGACCTCAAGGACGCCGGCGACCTCGGGGAGCTGCTCGAGCTCATCGACGGCGCCGACGTGCTCGTCGAGGGCTTCCGGCCCGGGGTGATGGAGCGACTCGGCGCCGGCCCGCAGGTGTGTTGCGAGCGCAACCCGGGCCTGGTCTACGGCCGGCTCACCGGTTGGGGGCAGGACGGCCCGCTCGCCGACCAGGTCGGGCACGACATCACCTATTTGGCCGTGTCCGGCGCGCTCGGGGTGATGGGCCCGCCCGACGCGCCGCCGGTGGTGCCGGTGAACTATGTCGCCGATTTCGGCGGCGGGTCGATGCTGTTGGTCGTCGGGGTGCTGGCGGCCCTGGCCGAGCGGGAGCGCTCTGGCCGCGGTCAGGTGGTCGACGCGGCGATGGTGGACGGCGCTGCGCTGCTCAGCGCCAGTGTGCTGGCACTTCACCAGGCCGGCCTGTGGTCGGCCCCCCGCGGGCACAACCTGCTCGACGGCGGGGCCCCCTTCTATGGCACGTACGCCTGCGCCGACGGCGGCCACCTCGCCGTGGGCGCCCTGGAGCCGGCCTACTACGCCGACCTACTGGCCGGCCTCGGCCTGGCCGGCGAGGACCTGCCCGCCCAGCACGACATGACCGGCTGGCCCCGGCTGCGGCAGCGGTTCGCCGAGGTGATCGCCCAGCACTCGAGGGATCACTGGGAGGCGGTCTTCGCCGACACCTCGGCCTGCGTGGCTGCGGTGCTCGCGCCGTGGGACGCGCCCGACCATCCGCACGCGGTGGCCCGGCAGGCGTTCGTTGAGGTGGACGGGGTCCGGCAGCCCGCACCCGCCCCCCGGTTCAGCAGAACTGCTCTTGGAACGCCCTCCGGGGCCGGCACTTCAGGTGGGCCGGTAGCGCACCGATAGGTGCTGGGTGGCCGATGTTCTGACTGTGTGTCGCTGCGGATGTGCCCGTGGGTTGCTCACCCACGCCTGGCGCAGCCTCGCCGAGACCGGGGTCCCGGCCCTGGTGGTCGACGGGCCGGCCGAGGCGCCGTCCGTGCAGTGGGCGAGCCAGAGCCTGGCCACCGTGCTGAACACCACGGTGGCGGAGCTCATCGACCGACCGCTGGCCGAGCTCGTCGGCCTGGAGGCCGATGTCATGGACGAGGGTGGCTGGGTGACCGCCACGACGGAGCTGATCCGGACCGGGCGCGGGCAGCGGGAGGCCTGGGCGCGGTCGGTGACCGGCCGCGAGCTGCGACTTCGGATCGACGTGACCTCGGTCGCCGACGGGGAAGGGGCTCCGGGCTGGCTGGTCACCCTGGAACCGGAGATCAACGAAATGGCCGAGCGAGACAATGCGCTGCGGGCTGCGGAAGCCCGTTTCTCGGCGCTCGCCGAGTCCGCGCCGATCGGCATCTTCATGTCCGAGGCGGGGCTGCGTCTCGGCTACGTGAACGATCGGTTCGTCGAGCTGTGCGCACTGGCGCCGTTCCAGCTGCTCGGCACCGAGTGGCTCGACGCGATCGAGCAGCAGGACGTGCCCGCGCTCTGCGCCGCCGTCGAGTACGTGCTGCGCGGGGAGTCGCGCGAGCTGAACGTCAGGCTGAGCAGTCGGGGCGACGTGCCGCAGTGGATCCACATGCGCCTGGCGCCGATCACCACGGCGTCGCGTGGCGCGGGGTTCATCGGCACCGCGGAGGACGTCACCCAGCGCCGTGCCTGGGAGGACAAGATCACCTACCAGGCGCAGCACGACCCGCTGACGGGTCTGGTCAACCGTCGGCGGTTGATCGAGGTGCTCCACGAGCTGTTGATCGGTCGCCGTCACCGGGACCGTCGGTTCGCGATCATGTTCATCGACCTGGACGGGTTCAAGGCGATCAACGACACCCACGGCCATGAGGTAGGGGACCGCGTCCTGGTGGAGGTGGCCCGGCGGATGCGCCGGGTTGCCAGGGACTACGACCTGGTCAGCCGGGTGGCCGGCGATGAGTTCGTCGTGGTGCTGCGCAACGTGCTCGACTCGGCCGAGGCGGAGGCCGCGGCCCGGCGCCAGCTGCGCGCGCTGGCCACGCCGATCCGGATCGGCCAGTACGAGGAGCGCGTTTCGGCGAGCATCGGCGTCGCGATCCCCGGGCCGGAGGACACCGTCGAGAGCCTGCTTCGGGTCGCCGACCAGGTGATGTACGTCGCCAAGAGCGCCGGCGGCAACAGCTATCGGATGAGCCCCTTACCAGAGGGGTACGACGACCTGACGACAGATGGGCACGGTGCATCATGAGCCAGACCGCCCTCGCCCGCTACGAGCTCACGGCTCGACCGGGGGCAGCCTCCCGCGTGCTGGCTCTCTGCGATGACCCGCGCTCCTCCGCCGAGAGCCTCTCGTCGGCGATCGGGACCGACCCGCTGTTCGCCGCCAAGGTGCTGCGGATCGCCAACTCGGCGTACTACGGGCTGAGCGGACGGGTCTCGACGCTCACGTTCGCAGTGTCGGTGATGGGCTTCCAGGGAGTGCGCAGCCTGGCTGTGCTGGCCGCGGCCGGGCTGGACAACCCGGACGGCGCCCCTGACGGGTTCTGGGAGGCGGCGGCCCTGTGCGCCACCGGGGCCGAGATGGTCGCACCGATCGTGGGGGCCGACTCCGGTGACGCGTTCATCGTCGGTCTGCTGCACATGGTCGGGTCGGCCCTGATGCACCAGAAGGGCGATGAGGTGGAGGTCTGCCTGCCGGAGCTCCCATCACCCGAGCAGCGCCAGTCCGAGGAGCGGTCGCGGTACGGCGTCACCCACGACGAGCTGGCGGCGCTGGCCATGGCCGAGTGGCATTTCCCGCCGCGGATCCACGAGGTGGTCGGCCGTCACCACCGACCGGTGACCCCCGATGCTCCGGCGCTGGAGCGCACTCTGTACATCGCCAGGGCCTTGGTCGGCCAGGTGCTCTCCCCGGAGCCGGCGTCAGACTTCGGCTGCGCCTGGCTCAGCGAAGGGCTGATCGGCCAGACGCAGGGCGAAGCGCTGATCGAGCGGATGAAGACCCGGGCGGAGGCGTTGCTGGAGGGCCTGCGTCCCTCCGGCTGACGAGGCGGTCGGCCCAAGGCCGGCCACTGATCGCGCCGTGTCGGTCGTGGCCGGTCAGCGCAGGCTGGCGAAGACGTCGTCCAGCGGCGGAGCGCCCCCCGTCCGGCCGCGTTCGACGAACCACTCTCGTCCCAGCACCGCGCGGGCCAGCGGCCCGGGCAGCCGTAGCAGCGCCGCGACGGTACGGGTGTCCGTCTCCTGCGCACCCGAGCCGGTCGCCTGGCTGGCGTGCGCCCGCAGCGCGGCCCGCTTGGCAGGCAGGTGGGCGCGGACATCGACCCGGTGGGTGATCTCTGAGCGCGGCGCGTAGGCCCGCGCGAACGCCGCCGGGGAGACCGCCGCCGGCAGCAGCCGGAGCCGCCGGCCCCAGGCCACCGCGCGCAGCAGCAGGTCGCGGTCGATCGTCGCCTCCAGCAGAACCGGGGTGCCGGCGAGGTCGGCCGCCTGCCGGGCCACCTGGTGGGCCCGGACGTGGTCCGGGTGCCCATAGCCGCCCGCGGGGTCGTAGCCGGTGAGAACGTGCGCGCCCTCCTCGCGCAAGATCACAGCGAGCCGCTGCGCCGCGTCGTCCGGGTCGGCCCGCAGGAAGGTGTCGCCGGTGGCGGCGCCGTCCAGCCCGGAGTCGGCGTAGCCCAACCAGGCCACCCGGGCAGCCCCCAGAGCGTGTGCCGAGGCGTCGAGCTCGGCCAGCCGAGTGGCGGCCAACCGGTCGCCGTGGCCGAACCGGGACGCCGCCAGCCCGGCGCCGCCGTCGGTGGCCGTGACGAGCACGACTCGATGGCCTTCGGCCGTTGCCCGGGCCAGGGTGCCCCCGGTGAGCAGCGCCTCGTCGTCCGGGTGAGCGTGGAAGGAGACCAGGGTGAACGTCACGGCCCCAGGGTCCCAGGCACCAGACCAGGACCAGACCAGGGCCAGACCAGGACCAGACCAGGGCCAGACCAGGCACACGGTGGACACTTTCTCGAGGACACGCCCGCGTGTCCTCGAGAAAGCGTCCACCCGGGCTCGTGGACCCGGTCGGCCCGTAGGGTCACCGCGGTGAGGGTGTTGCACGTCAGTGACTGCTATCTGCCGCGGCTGGGTGGCATCGAGACCCAGGTGCACGCCCTGGCCGGTCGGCAACGTGTGGCCGGCATCGATGCCGAGGTGGTCACGGCCACGCCGCCGGCGCGCCACGACCGGACCGCCTTCGAACGGGTGGACGGCGTGCCGGTGCACCGGACCACCGTCGACCTGCCGCTGGAGCTGCCGGTGCACCCGCGGGCCGGCGCGGCGGTGGGTGGCGTGCTGACCCGGGCCCGCGAGCAGGGTCGGCCGTTCGACGTGGCGCACGTGCACACCGGGGTGGTCTCGCCCTTTGCCTACGCCGCATTGCCGGCACTCCTGCGGGCCCGGGTCCCTGTGGTGGTCACGGTGCACTCGATGTGGGGTCCGGCCGCCGGGGTGCTGCCCGCTGTGGACCGGCTGCTGGGCTGGTCGCGCCGACCCATGGTGTTCAGCGCCGTCAGCGAGGCCGCCGCCGCACCTCTGCGACGCGTTCTGGGAGAACGGGTCCGGGTGATTCCGAACGGGATCGATCTCGACGCGTGGCGGGTCGACCCGCTGCCCCGCCCTCCTGATGAGGTCGTGCTGGTGGCCGTTCAGCGGCTGGCCCTGCGCAAGCGGTGCCTGCCGCTGCTGGAGGTGCTCGCCGCCGTTCGGTCTCGGGTACCTGCCCCGATCAGGCTGCGGGCGGTGGTAGCCGGCGACGGCCCGCTTCGCGCCCGGATGCAGCGTCGGGTGGGACGTGCCGATCTGCACGGCTGGGTGGAGCTGCCCGGCCGACTGCCGCCCGCCGCGATCCGCGAGCTCTACCGGCGGGCCGATGTGTTCCTGGCTGCCGGCATCCTGGAGTCGTTCGGGATCGCCGCGCTGGAGGCGCGCGCCGCGGGGGTTCCGGTTGTGGCCCGGCGGGGCACCGGCGTGGCCGAGTTCGTGACCGACGGCCGGCACGGGCTGCTGGCCGGGGACGACGAGGGCCTGGCCGAGGCGGCGGCGACGCTTGCGGTGGACCCGGAGCGCCGGACGTCGATGGCCGCCCAGAGCCGGTATGAGCCGCCGCCGACCACGTGGCCGGAGGTGCTGCGGCGTTGCGCGGCGGCCTATGCCGCGGCGCAAGCCCTGGCGCGCGACTGACTGCACAGCGGGGTGCCCCTGCTCACCATCGGCGTGGTGGCGCGTGGCGTTCGGGCGACAATCCCCGGTCCCCGACTGCCGGACGCCGCGCTGGCCGGGTAGCGTCGTACGAGTCAGTTTGTGGCGTCATGCCCGGAGCCGCCCGGGTGGTCACACATGGGTGCGGAGAGGACGGCCGGCCATGAGTTCGGGGGCGACCTACTCGCCCGGCGCCTGGTTCGCGCTGGTCTCGCCGTCGGCCGCCGTGCTGCTCGATCCTGAGCTGCCGAGCGAGCGCCTCGACGAGCTGTGGGACGTGGTTCAGGCAGGCGAAGGTACCGCCGAGCGTGCCCGGGCGCTGATCTGCGACGGCGGCTCCCGCGTAGTGACCGCCTTCGCGCTCGCCATGGTCCAGCCCACCGGTGTCCTGCTGATGGTGCGCGGCCGGGTCACAGTGACCGTGCAGGCGCCCGACGGCCGGGTCCGTCAGGTCCTGGCGCCGGCGGACGGCGGGGTGCTCGAGCAGCAGGTAGGCCCCACAGACACGCTCTGGTTCGTCAGACCCGGGGCCACGGCGGACGGCGTGGCCCTGCCGATCGTGGGCGCCGCGGTGCTCGCCGACGTGCTGGCCTGGCAGCCGATGCCCGCCCTCGCCGAAGCCGCCGCGGCGCTCCCACAGTTCGACCGCGACGAGGCCACCGGCGGCGCGTTCGACCACGCGCCGACCGTGCCGACCGTGCCAGCGGCCGCAGTGGTATCGCCGGCGGCCGCGCGGGCCGGCCCGACCAGGGCCGAAGTGCGCCGGCTGACTCCCGATGCGATCCGGGCCGCGGCCGGGCGTACCTCGGCGGGGCTCGGCTCCCACCCGCGCCGTCGCTACGGCGCCTGGGACTGGTCACCACCTGAGCGAACCGGGTCCCGCGGGGTGGTGCCGCTGGCCCGCGACGGTGCCGGGGAGGACGCGGCGCCGGCCCTGGATGCGGAGTCGGTCGCGCGGCGCGATGAGATCCGCGCCGGTCAGGATCCGACACCGGACGTCGTGGACGAGCCCGGGGAGTCCGACGCGTCGTCGAGGGACACGGGCGCCCGGGCGACCCAGGAGCACGATCAGGCGGACGTGGTGATGCCGGACACGGAGCCCGCCGCTGTGCACGATCCGGAGCCGGCGACCCGGAAGGACGGGGCCCAGGTGTACGGCATTCTGGAGTTCAGTGACGGTCGGACCGTCGAGATCACCAGCCCTGTGATCATCGGTCGCGCGCCGTCCCAGGTATCGGACGGCACTGACAGGCCGGCCGTGATGGTGGCTCTCCCGGGTGCGGGACGAGGCATCTCCCGCAACCACGTGCGGATCGACATCGGGCTGAACGGGCTCTTCGTCGTGGACCTGGGATCACGCAACGGCAGCACGCTGCAGGCCGCGGGTCAGCAACCCACCCGGCTCGATGCGTGGCTGCCCTACGCGTTGCTGCCTGGCATGCGGCTGACCTTCGCCGAGGCGTCCTGCGTCCTGCGCGAGCGCTGATCCGCCTACTGCCCGGCCGTGGTCAGGTGTCGAGGCGGGCGAAGGAAAGCACTCGCTCACCGATCAGCACCCGGGCGCCGGGCGGCACCGCGGTGCGCTGGTTGGCCGGCACCGGGCGCAGGGCTCCGCGGCCATCGTCGATCCAGGTGCCGTTCGTGGAGTTGCGGTCGACCACGAACAGGTTGTCGCCGTCCACCTCCACCGAGAGGTGGGTCTTGGAGACCGATAGGCTCGGGTCGTCCACCGTGAGTAGCTCGGCCTGCTCGCCGTCCCTGGCGCTCGGAGCCCGGCCGATGATCAGCAGCCGGTCGACCACCGCCTTCTCGCCGGTGTCGATCGCGACCGTCACCGGACGGGTACGGGAGACTGCGGGCCGGGCGACGGTGTCCTGAGCCGGGGGCGGGGCGTACGGGTCCCGCGGCGGGCTGACGATCCCGTCTGGCTGAGCGGCGTCGCGCTCAGAGCGGAAGGCGCTCGGCAGCCGTCCGTTCGGCGAGCTGTTCGACCCCTGTTCGCTGTCGCGCGACCGGGCGTGCATCGGCTGGAACGCGGGGGCGGGCCCGGCCGGCGCCGAGGGACGCTCGGACGGCGACGGGCCACCAGGCGGGAGCAGCGGCGGAGGGATGAGATCGGCGAAGTCGGAGCGGCGCTCGGTTCGCCGGGCCTCGGTCGGAACCGGAGGGGCCGGGTCGCGCAGGTCGATCAGCTCGGGTCGTTGCGGCTCGGCGGCCGGCGGGGGGCCCGACGCTGTGGCCGGCCGGTACTCGGCTGAGGGCAGCGGCGCGGGCGGGAGAGGCGCCACCTGCGGAGGAAGCGGTGCCAGGGAGTGCGGGACGGGGCGCGGGTTGAGGGTGGAGACGCGGGCCGCCTCGGGCACCCGGCCGAGCCGGGTCAGATCACTGTGCAGGTCGTCGTCGAGGGTGCCTTCGAGCAGGAGTTCGGCGCCGATCCGCGCCTCGATCACCGCGACCCGGCACACCTCGGTCGTGCGGACGAAGAGGGGGGCGATCAGGAACCCGGTCAGGTTCGCCCAGGTGGGTCGGTAGCGGCGCAGCACTCGGAAGGTCATCGGGCCCGCCGGTTCTGCCTGGCTGTCGCGTGAGCTGGAGACCAGTTCGAGGATCAGGCGACCCGCTTCGGGCACACTGCAGGGGACGGGGATGCGCTCCCGGACGAACTTCCCGGCGGATGCCATGATCCTCCTTCCGGTTCCCGACCGACGCATGACGACGGGACCTAGGCCGCGCTGAGGGCGACGACATGGTTATTGTCGCGCATCGCGGCGATACTGGCAGCCATGGGATGGCGGATGTGACCTGGGTGGGTGTACGCGCCTGTGCCGTGAATGGAGTAGATCGTCCCGGTCTTGTCGGGTGAGGTCTCCCTCGGACGTACGGATGATTATGAAACGTTCACTGGAGATCGGTCGCCGTCTATGAAAAGCCTGTGACCATGCAACTGTCCGCGGCGCGCCCGTCTCCCCGATCGTCCGTCCCCGTTTCCGTCGTAACCCAGCAGGGTCGCGTGGACGACGCGGCCACGCCCGCCCGGGTACGGATCCGGATTGTTGCGGCGGAGCGGTCGTCGGTCCCGACCGCGCTTCGTGGGTTCGCGGCGCCGTCCAGCGACCTTCGTCGCTACCTGAACGAGCTCGCCTCTGGCCGCTCTTGAGCTGTCGGTCCCAACCCGCCGGGGCTGCGGGGTCTGCGGCAGGTAGCACGTCGTCGGGGACGGCGCTCCGGTAGCCTGCCGTGGCGACCCGAAACGGTCCGGACGGCGTCTGATCTGTCTGGCGGCTATGGGTCTGGCCCTCGTAGCTCAGGGGATAGAGCAACGGTTTCCTAAACCGTGTGTCGCAGGTTCGATTCCTGCCGGGGGCACCGCGTCTGAACAGGTAAAAGACCAGGTCAGAGTCAGGTCAGAGCGAACTTCGAGCCAGAATTGCCTCGAAGAGCTGTTGATCACCTGTCCGATATGAACCTTTATCGACCGCGGATCGCCGATGCTTACGGCACGTTTGTGGGACGGCCACCCAGTGGCCGTCCAACCGCGAGTGCGTTCGGATCGCCCGGTTCAAGGGCACGGCTTGGCCCGTCCGACGGAGTCAGATCGAGACCAGAGCGAGGCGCCAGGACGTAGGTGTACCTGGTCACCACAACGCTGGGACTGTCGTCATCGACCAGGCAACGAGCGTGTGAGCGGGGTCCGGGAGCGGCTGGGCGAGTCCAATGTGCTGGCCGGTGGTCGGGTCCCAGACCCGGCACGAAGGCGACACTCACGTAAGAACCTGAGCCGGCTCCGCCCGATAGCCTGCCCAATATGGCATGGGGGTTCTCCATGACGATCGCCATCACTCGGGAGACCGTTCCAGGCAACGGGTTTGGCATGTCACGGCCGCTGCGGTGACCCGACGCCCAGACCCGCGAACTCGCCGCGCCCTCCACCGCCTCACCCAGCCCGTCAAACTCTACGTCCCCGCCGAACCCGCCGATGAGCCATCAAAGCTGGGCGAGCGCGCCAAGGTCGCCGCGCGCGATCAGTGACGCTCCGGCTCGTCTGCGGCCTCGGCGAACCGCTCGTAGGCTTGACGCAGCCGATCCAGCAGCACCGCCCCACCCAGCGAGCCCGCCGGCGGCGGCAGCTGGCGCAGCAAGAGGTCCACCGGCACGGGCACCGTGGACGGTCGCTGGCCCAGCGGCACTGGCGAGTTCCAGAACCGCTCCGGAGCGTCCGCACCCACCGGCTCGTCGAGGTCCTCCAACGCGGCCATGGCACCGACCGCAGACGTCGCCGAACCACCACCACCACCACCCACGCCGTCCGTGCCGTCCTCGGCGGCGGCTCCGACCGGCTCGGTGCCGCGCAGTGTCCGTAGCCGGGCCAGCAGGGTGGCCCGGTCCCGGCCGCGCCAGGCGAGGATCTCGAACGGGTCGGCGTCAAAGCGCTCGCCGAGCAGGTAGATCGTCGCGGCCAGGTGCTTGCACGGCACCTCCCAGTCCGGGCAGCTGCACGACATGACCAGGTCCCCCGGGCGAGCGGGGAACAACGGCGTCCCGGCAGCCGTGAACACCTCCTCGATGTCCTCGGGCATCTCCCCGGCCAGCAGCCTCGCGCTGTAGATCGCCTGTTCGGCCAGCGCGATCTCGACCTTCGTCCACACCAGCTCGGTGAACGGCTCGACGGCCAGCTCCACGCTGTACGGCCGCACCCGTGACCCCTGCACGCGCGAGCGCACCCGACCCGGCTTCAGGTCGAGGGAGAGCACCTGTCCTTGCCGCGCATAGCTACGCCCACGCGCCAGGCGTCCACCCACCGCCAGGGCCTCGAGCGCGTCGATGAACCGGCGCGACCACCAGGTCGAGCCGATCGCGCCGCGACTGCTGCTGGCCTTGATCCCACCGGCCACCTTGCGGGGCCGCGAGGGCGGGTAGAAGCCTCCGTAACCGCCTCGAGACGGGCTCATCACTCCACCACCGCCGAGGCCTCCAGCGCGATCAGGTCACGCAGCTGACCCGTGGACAGCTCGGTCAGCCACTGCTCACCGGTCCCCACGATCCTCGCCGCCAGGCCGCGCTTATCCCTGATCATCTCGGCGATCCGCTCCTCGATCGTTCCGGCACAGACGAAGGCACGAACCTGGACGGCGCGCCGCTGGCCGATCCGGAACGCGCGGTCGGTCGCCTGGTCCTCCACCGCCGGGTTCCACCATCGGTCGACGTGCACCACATGGTTGGCCGCGGTGAGGGTCAGCCCGGTGCCACCGGCCTTGAGCGAGAGCACGAACAACGACGGGGACGACCCGCTGCCGTCCTGGAACCGGGCCACCATGTCGTCCCGCGCCGCCTTCGGCACCCCACCGTGCAGGAACGCCACCTCCCGGCCGAAACGCGCCGTCAGGTGCGATCGGAGCATGCCCCCGAACTGGGCGTACTGGGTGAACAGCAACGCCTTCTCGTCCGCGGCGAGGACCTCCTCCAGGATCTCCTCGAGCCGTTGGAGCTTGCCGGACCGGCCCGCGGACAGCGCCGAGCCGTCGCGCAGCAGCTGCGCTGGGTGGTTGCAGACCTGCTTGAGCTTGGTCATGGTCGCCAGCACCAGCCCACGCCGGGTCATCGTGTCGCCGGCCCGGTCCGCTTCCTCGATCCGGGCCATCATGTCGTCGACCACGGCCTGGTACAGACCCGCCTGCTCCCGGGTGAGGTTGCAGACCACCTCCATCTCCAGCTTCTTCGGCAGGTCGGAGATGATCGAGCGGTCTGTCTTCATCCGGCGCAGCACGAACGGCTGGGTGAGTCGGCGCAGCCGTTGCGCAGCCTCCTCGTCGCCGTGGCGCTCGACCGGGGTGGCGAACTGCTCCTTGAACGAGGCGGCCGGGCCGAGCAGCCCGGGGTTGGCGAACTCCATGATCGACCAGAGGTCGGCGAGCCGGTTCTCCACCGGCGTCCCGGTCACCGCGATCCGTTGTGCCGCAGGGAGTCTGCGGATCGCCGAAGCGGCCTTGGTGGCCGCGTTCTTGATCGCCTGAGCCTCGTCGACGACCACTCGGTGCCAGCCCACCCGGGCCAGCGCTGCGGCGTCCCGGGCGGCCAGTGCGTATGTGGTGACCACGAGATCGGCGTCCGCCACGGCCTTCTCGAACGCCGCGCCGCGGGCCCGCTCCGCGCCGTGGTGCACGTGCACCCGCAGCCGCGGGGCGAACCGGGCGGCCTCGCGCTGCCAGTTCCCGACCAGGGACATCGGGCAGACCAGGAGCGTCGGCCCGGCGCCCGGTCCGTCCTCGGCGATCAGCGCGAGCAGCTGCACGGTCTTGCCCAGGCCCATGTCGTCGGCGAGGATCCCGCCCAGCCCGATCCGCCCCAGGAAGGCCAACCAGGCCAGACCTCGCTCCTGGTAGGGCCGCAACGTCCCGGAAAAACTCGCGCCGGGCCGCACCGGTTCCAAGCGCTCGTCCACTGTCCCGGAGAGCAGGTCGCCCAGCCAGCCGTCGGCGTCCACTCCGAGCACGGCCAGACCGCCCGGACCACCGTCGCGCACTGCCTCGACCCGCAAGGCCTCGCCCACGCTCATCGACTGCGCCGGGTCTGCATGCAGCAGAGCCAGTCCCGCGGCGAGCTTGCCCGGATCGAGCGCGACCCAGGCACCACGCATCCGGACCAGACCCTTGCCGGACGACGCGAGCGCCTGCAGCTCGGCCTCGGTGAGCGGTTCATCCCCCAGCGCGAGCTGCCAGCGGAAGTCGGCCATCGTCTCCAGACCGAAGCCCGCCTGGCCCTCGACACTGCCTGGCGCGGACGGCGTCGAGGCCCGCAGCCGAACGCCGAACCGGGTACTCGGCTTGGACCACCAGCCGGGCAGCAGGACCCCGAAGCCGGCCGCCGCGAGCATGGGGGCGGCCTCGCTGAGGAAGGTGTGGGCGCCGTCCACGTCGAGCGCGAGCGAGGTGGGCCGCGCGGTGCGCAGGGCCGGCTCCAGCGCCGGGTAGAGGCGGGTGGCGCTGGCCAGCTGCGCGAGCAGCGTCTCCTGCGGGGCGCCGAGCTGCTGCCCGAGGGCGCGCAGTCGGCCGCGGGCGCGCCAGATCCGCTCCGCGCCGACGGTCAGGGACGGTGAGTCGGTCGCCTGCAGTGCGAACTCCAGCCGCCACGGCGTGTCAGCGGCCTCCTCGCCGTCCGGCTCGACCAGCCGGAAGCATCCTCGGACCGGACCGGTCACCGCCTCGGCCTGCCACCGCGCCAGCTCCCCGACCAGGGCGTCGAACTCCTCCGGGGCCACCGGCACCTGGCGCCGGAGGCCGGTGAGGGCGGCCGTCCAGGCGGTCACCGTGGCGGGCCGGGGCCGTCCCGCGCGGCCGCCGGGGGTGGTCGCCACCCGGCTGACGGCCTTGATTCGGGTCCTTCCCAGACGGTCCCGAGCGATTGCATCCACCAGGGCGTCGAGCGGCTCGGCCACCAGGGCGGCCATCGACCGCCCGTCGCCCTCCAGTGCGCGGAACGCCGCTGGCTGAGAGAGGGCCAGAGACCGTGCCCACACCGCATCGGAGCCGGTGAGCACCGGCAGCCACCGCGCGACCTGGCCGTCCGGGCCTTCCTGGCGGCCCCGGTCGTCCGCAGCCGCGTGGTGGGTCGACGGCAGCACCCGCCCCCGGGCGACTAGGTCGGTGGCGTACGCGACCAGGTCGAGCAGATGTCGGGCCGAGGCTCCCAGCACCACGGGCTCCCGGCCGTCGGCGAGGGGCCCCGCAGCGAGAGTTCGGGCGAGGGTGAGCACCTCGTCCGCCGTCAGCGCGAGGGCGGGCACCTGCCAGGTGGCCGGTGCGACGCCCACGGCCTCCGGGTCGGGTGGCCGATCGTCTCCGGCTGAGGTCTCGTCGCCGGGCAACAGGGCGTCGAGGGTGATCTCCGGGGACGGCAGCGGCCCCTCGCCGCACGGCAGCACCAGTGCCAGGTCGGTCTGTGTGGCCTGCCGCAGGCCCAGCGCGGCCAGAAGTCGGTCGATGTCCGCAGCGAAGGGATGCGGGCGGACCCGCGGCGGACGGCCCCTCCGGCGCGGCGGAACCGGCGAACCTGTGGAGTCCTCCGCCCAGATAGCCGGTCCGCTCGCGGGGGACCACACCGCGTGGAGTGCCAGCACCGGGTGCCTCCGATCGCCTCGCTGGACCGGACACCGAGCCTAGCCTCGACGCGACCGTCCGCGAGCGCGCACGGTGCACTGACGCCCTGCGAACCATCAACAGGCGCGGCGCATCCGGATCCAGCCTCGTCTCGGGACGACGTCCGTCAGCTGCAGTGCGTTCCTACAGCACGCCGGGAAGCCGGCGGAGGACGACCGCGAGGGGCGGCCAGTTCCCGCGGCCGCGGCGGATGGCGGTGTACGCGCGCAGCGTCACGGGCGGGTCATCGAGCCGAAGAAGCCGGATGCCGGATCGTGTCGCTCGATCCGCGGGCAGGAGCCCGACGCCCAGGCCTGCGATGACGAGGTCTTCGACGAGGTCGAGGCTGTCGGCCTCGTGGGCGATGCGCGGGGTGAACCCGGCGAGGGAGGCCAGTGCGCGCACCACCACCTCGTCGGCGGTGTTGCGAGAGTTGCCGATCCAGGCACGGTCCGCGTGGGCGGCGAACGCCTGCAGAGTGGTCGGCGCCGGGTGCAAGGCGAGGTGGGTGGTGGTTTTGCTGTCGCTGGGGACGCCGAGGGACCACGGCGTCGACCACAGAGGTGCGGTCTCGAACGCCGGGTCGGGTGCCACCGGCGCGAGGTTGTAGTCGTAGGTCAGGGCGAGGTCGATCCGATCGGCGGCGAGCAGGTCGAAGGCCTCGAACGGCTCGTGCTCGTGGACGGTCACCTGCAGCCGGGGGTGGCTTCGGTCGAGTTCGGCGATGATCGGCAACAGGGCTCGCCGGATGGCGCTCGCGAAGCCCGCGACGCGCAGGCTGCCGGCCGGCTCGGCGCCCGGAGCCAGGTCGAGCCGGGCGGCGTCGACCGCGGCGAGGATCCTCACCGCGTGTTCGGCCAGGCGGCGACCGGCGGGAGTGAGGCGGACGCGGCGCCCGTCGGGCTCGATGAGTGCGGAGCCGCTCTCCTTGGCCAGGACGGCGATCTGCGCCGACACCGTCGAGGTCGAGGTGCCCAGCTCGTCGGCGACCTCGCGCATGGACCCGAGCCGGGCCAGCTCCACGAGCAGCTGCAGCCGCCGGGTCTCCATTCGAGAATCATCCAGGAATCATGGACGACCTGTCCAGGATCGGCACGTGGACGCGAACGGTGGCCAGGTCCAAGACTGTCGCCCATGACGACGTCCGCGAACCTGCGCCCCGTCGCCGCACCGGCCGCAGCCGCGGTGTCGGCGCCGTCGTCCGGGGCCGCAGCGTGGCCGTCGTCGGCACACCGGGGCCTCCTGCTCGCGACAGCGTCGATGACGAGCGTGCAGCTGGGTGCGGCGGCATCGATCGGCCTGCTGACGCAGACCTCCCCCGCCGTGGTGGCCTGGCTGCGCCTGGCGTGGGCAGGGGCGATCCTCCTCGTGGTGGTCCGGCCTCGCCCGTCGTCATTCACCCGCCAGGCCTTCCTGGCGTGCGTGGCGCTCGGTGTCGTGACCGCCGGGGTCACCATGTTGTTCATGCAGGCGGTCGCCCGGATGCCGCTCGGCACGGCCAGCGCGCTGGAGTTCCTGGGACCCCTCGGCGTGGCCATCGCCCGGGGCCGGGGGAGCCAGCGGCTGTGGGCACTGCCCGCAGCCGTCGGTGTCGTGCTGCTGACCCAGCCCTGGCATGGTCGTCTGGACCTCGCGGGCCTGGCCTTCGCCCTGGGCGCGGCCTGCTGCTGGGCGGCCTACATTCTGCTGACCCAGCGCGTGGGCGACGACGTCGCCGGCCTGCACGGCCTCGGGGTGTCGATTCCCGTCGCCGGGCTGGTCGCCACCCTCGTCGTTGCGCCGTCGCTGCTCGCCGGCCCGTCCACGAGCGGTCTCAGCTGGCGTCTGCTCGGCCTCGGGATCGGCCTGGCGCTGCTGCTGCCGGTGATCCCGTTCACCCTGGAGCTGCTCGCGCTTCGCCGTCTCACGGTCGCGGCGTTCGGCACCGTCATGTGCCTCGAACCAGCCATCGCGGCGATGATCGGGCTGGTCCTTCTGGCCCAGGTACCGACCGTCGGCGTCGTCGCCGGCATCGCGTGCGTCGTCCTCGCCGGGGCCGGCACCGAAAGGACCGGCGCGCGGTAGCACGAGGCGCAGCGCGACGGCACGGTGGAGGGCGCATCGTGGAGCTGCGGTGGCCGCGCGCGTTGCTGCGGCGCACTCGACGGCTATGGGCAGGTCTCGCGGTAGTCGAGGCCTTCGATGTAGGTCGCCCACTCGTTCTCGCTGAGGCCACGGCCGAGCTGAGCGCAAGCCTGTTCGACCGCGGACCCGCGGGGGTGGCGCGGCAGCTCTCTGCGGTTCCACAGGATGACGGCGCCGTCGGTAGCGGCGGTGGCCAGGGTGTCCCGTCGGGGGTGAACGCCACCGAGTACACGGTTCCGGTGTGGCCGGTGAGGGGTTGGCCGATGCGGACCGGGTTGGCGGGTCTCGTGAGGTCCCACAGGATCACCGTCTGGTCGTGACCGGCGGCGGCGAGAGTATTCCCGTTGCGGGAGAACGCCACCGAGTGCACGCTTCGCCGGGTCCGTCAGGGCGGAGGAGACCGAGTGGCGTCCGGGAGCGGCGGCAGGCGCACCTCCCGCCGCGGCCAGCGGCGCGGTCGCTCAGGTCCCACAGGATGACGGCGTGGTCGCTACTGGCGGCGACCGTCCCGTCGCGATCGTCCCGACCGGTAAGGACCCGGAGTCGGCCGCTGTCGCGGACGGCGACCGTGCACTACGCGTCGGGAGGCAGCAAACACTGGACACTCCGGTGAGCTGCAGGGGTGGTGCGGCCGACAACGACGGGCCGCCCAGAGAGCGGGCGGCCCGCCGGTCAGACGGTCTGGGTCAGATCGGCCGGACGTTCGCGGCCTGCGGGCCCTTCTGGCCCGGGGTGACGTCGAACTCGACCCGCTGGTTCTCCTCGAGGGAGCGGTAGCCGTCGGCCTGGATGGACGAGAAGTGGACGAAGACGTCGGCAGTGCCGCCGTCCGGCGTGATGAAGCCGAAGCCCTTTTCGCCGTTGAACCACTTCACGATGCCCTGTGTCATTTCTGGTGTTCTCCTTGAACTGCTGTGCCGTGTGGAGGCACATCCTGCGGCCCGGTCTGGTGACCGGCGCCGGGTTGACGTCCCTACCCACAGCAACAAAATGCCCGCCGGAAAACAACTCCGCGGGCATTTGGAATGTACGGGAAGTGCAACTGCAACCGGTAAGACCATAGCACGCTTTCCGGGCGGCTCCGACCAGGCGACGATGGCGCGGCGGCGCGCCCGGCCGGCGACTGACCAGGGGTTGCCTCGCGACCGTCTCGCACCGATCCGGACGGCGGGCCGGTGAGGCCGCGGCGGAGGTTCCTCAGCTCAGCTCCGCAGCGACAGGCCCTCCTTGTCGGCCAGACGCACGGCCAGAGCGGCGGCGGGTGAGAACGGTCTGGCCCCAAGGGGGCGACCGGTGAGGGCGTTTTCGTACTCGGCATGCCGGTGCCCGTAGGGCCGGTGGAGGTACTTCTCACGCAGCTCCCGGGCGGTGTCGCGCTCGCCCTGCAGCTCGAGGCCCGTCTCGATGATGTCCGTCGGGAACGACCATGCGGCTCCGCGCCAGTACTCGTTGGCGGAGAAACCTTCTGAGTCGATCGGTGCGCTCGGCGGCGGGACCAGCGTCCAGTACTTCGACGGGTCGACGAGGGCGGTCACCAGCTCCTTGACCCTGTCCCTGCTACGAGTGACCAGCAGTGGGAACAGCCCGGCGACCGTTGGTCTGAGGCTGAACTCGCCCGTTCGGTAGTTGCGACCGAAGTACCCGCTGGCGCCGTTCGGCGGATCCTGGACCCACAGATCGTCGAGTCGCTCCGCCACCCGGTCCATGGCCAGCCCCATCTCCGCGTCGATGGCGAAGCGCGACCCGTCGCCCGGGCCGAGCTCCGCCTCGAGCTCACGCAGGCAGGTGAACGCGTCGACCAGCACGGCGTTGTAGCCGACGTCCTCGAACAGTAGTCCGCGCCCGCTCGCCTCGATCGCCACGAGGTCGTAGCCCAGGCGCCGGATATGTCTCGTCTGCATATATGCCGCATAGACATCTTCGTTGCTGGACCGGTGGCCGACCGGCACCGTCCGGCAGTCGCCCCAGAGGCGTCGCGCCGCGTTCAGAGAGGTCAATGCGGCCCGTCTTGCGGATCTGTCCACCGGGTGGTGGCCGTCCAGCCATTCATCCGCCATCAGTTCGGCCAGATCGATGCGGTTGTCCATGCCCGTCTCGTAGGGATGGATCGCCACCGCCAGACCGTTCTTGCCGACACGCTGGCCCAGAACCCATTCACAGAAGAACTTCAGCTGCGGGAACACCGATCCGTAGAACGAGGCGCGGGCATCGGGATCGAGCTGTCGCCCGACGTCCAGAGCCGAGCGGACGATCATCGGCGGCTGCGTGATCCCGCTCGTCGTGAGGCCTTCGGGGCGGTGCGGGTGGTTCCCGTGAAGGTATCGCCTCATCATGGGCCGAGAGAAGTATGCCTCGTTAGGGAGCATACCCGACGTCCATTGCGACTCCAGGTACCGAACGATGTCGCGGGCCGCCAATTCGGCATCGAATACGGCAATGCCTTTGGTGATCACCGCTATATCCCACAAGTAGGCGGCCCGAAACATATCCACGTGCGGCACGGTCAGCCCGTAGAGGCGGTTGGCCGAAAGAGTCCGATATGCGGTGGCCAGCAGATCATCGGAGCGCTGTCGCCGCATGTCCGCGAGTTTAGTCGGTGGCTGCTCGGTGGCTGCTCGGTGGCTGCGGTGCGTCCGCTGACGAAGAAGTTGCCTGATGTCGAGCACACGTGACCGTGCGAGACCGGGGGGCCGGGCGAACTCGATGTCGGCCATGGCCCGAGCGTGCGGCACAGTGGTGTCCGTGCGCGTGCTGCTGGTCGAGGACGAGGTCGGGCTTGCCGAGACGGTCCGCCGCGGTCTGACCCGCGAGGGGTTCGTGGTCGAGGTCGTGCACAACGGGCAGGACGCGGTGTGGGCGGCGACGGAGTGGCCGTTCGACGTGATCGTGCTGGACATCATGATCCCGCTACTCAACGGGTACCAGGTCGTGCAGGAGCTGCGCGCGCGAAAGGTCTGGACGCCGATCCTGATGCTGTCGGCCAAGGACGGCGAGTACGACCAGACCGACGCGTTCGACCTGGGGGCGGACGACTACCTGACCAAGCCGTTCAGCTTCATGCTTCTGGTGGCTCGGTTGCGTGCCTTGGCCCGTCGCGGTGCGCCCGAGCGCCCCGTGGTGCTCACCGCCGGCGACCTGCGCCTGGACCCGGCCCGGCGTGAGGTGCGTCGCGGAGACACCCTCCTGCATCTGACCCCTCGCGAGTTCGGCCTCTTGGAGTTCCTGCTGACTCGGCGTGGCGACGTCGTCACGAAGACTGACATCCTCCAGGCGGTCTGGGACCCGGCCTTCGACGGGGACCCGAACGTGGTCGAGGTCTATGTGGGCTACCTACGACGCAAGATCGACACCCCCTTCGGTCGCACCGCCATTCGGACCGAGCGGGGCGTCGGCTACCGGCTCGACCTGGACGGCGGGTGACCTTCGCTCCCCTCGGAACCGTCGGCGCTGTCCACACCGGCGAGCTGATGAGCCGGTAGCCGCACCTCGACCCGGCAGCCGCCGTCCGGTGCATCGCCGATGTCGACGGTTCCACCGTGCGCCGCAACGAGTTCGCGGACGATGGACAGGCCCAGCCCGCTGCCGCCGCTGATGCGTTGTCGGCTGTCGTCGAGCCGGACGAAACGCTCGAAGACGTGGCGCCGTTCGGCGGCCGGGATGCCGGGGCCGTCGTCCTCGACCCGGATGACGGCGTCGGCCCCCTCTCGCAGCGCGCTGAGTCGGACGACGGCGCGCGCGTGCCGGGCGGCGTTGTCGCCGAGGTTCGCCACCACCTGGGCGAGCCGGTTCCGGTCGCCCTGGATCCGGACCGGGTGCGCCGAGTGCGTGATGGTCAGGTCCGGCCGGGCCCTCAGCCGGAGCACCTCGGCGTCGATGATCTCGTCGAGATCGACGTCCTCCACCTTGAGGGACGTGCCCAGCTCGTCGACGCCGGCCAGCAGTAGCAGGTTCTCGACGAGGTGCCCCATCCTGGCGGTCTCGGCCTCCAGCACGGGGGTCAGCTCGGCCAGGGTGCTTCCCCCGGAGTCGGCCCGGGAGACGTCGAGGACGGCGGCGATGCTGGCGACCGGGCTGCGCAGCTCGTGACCGGCGTCGGCGATGAACCGGCGCTGCGCGTTCCGGGTGGACTCGAGCGTGCCGAGCATGTCGTTCATCGTCTCCGCGAGCCGGGCGACCTCGTCGTGAGTGGCCGGCTGGGGGACGCGCTCGTCCAGCTTGCCGGTGCTGCCGATCCGGGCGACCTGGGCTCTGATCCGCTCCACCGGGCGCAGCGCCCGGCCGACCAGTGACCAGGACGCCAGTCCGACCAGGGCGAGCATCACCGGGACGCCCAGCAGAAGAAGGAACAGAACGGTGCCGACCGAGTTCTGCTGGGCCCGAATGGACTCGGCCACGATGACCCGGTACGAGGCTCCCGCTCGGTCGACCGACGTGACGACCACCACGAACGAACTGTCTCGGTCCAGTAGGGCGATGCGACTGGTCTGCAGCGGCACGACGGTGCCCGTGGTCGGCCGGATCGTCGTCAAGGGTTGGGACTGGGCGCGTGGCGTGGATGCCGCAACGACTTGATCGGAGCTGTCGACCACCTGGATGACCTGCTCGGTGCGGGTGGTGTCGACCAGGACGGTGGCGAGCTCTTCGACGCCGTCGGTGCGGACCAGAGCAGCGACATCCCGCGCTCGGCCGATGGCCTCGCCCTCGACGTTGGCGATCAAGGTGCGTTGCAGCAGCACGAGCAGAAGGGTGGCGCCGACGACGAGGGCCGCGCCGACCACCACCGTCGCGGCCACAACGGAGCGACCGCGGACGCTACTCACCCAGCCCAGTCCCGGTCTCGGCATGTCCGTCTCCCACGAGCTGAACACTCGGTATCCAGCAGCACGCCGGCGGCAGGCAGGCCGCCGTGTCGATCAGCGAATCATCGCAGGGCGCGGCCCCGGACTGGCTAGGCGGCGAACGAGACTGCAACCGTCAACGGCGCGGGCACCGGGATCCTGGCGGCGATGGCGTAGGTATCCAGGCATTGGTCGACCACGCTCGCCCAGTCGAGGGCAACGGGGACCGTCCGGTTGAACCGGGTCATCCGGGCCAGCATGTCGGGGCTGCCGAGCAGCGCCGCCGTGGAGCGCGCCATGTCGGCATCGTCGTCGACCAGCAAGCCCTCCACGCCGTGCCGGACGAACTCGCCGACCCCGCCCTGGGCGCGCGCGATCACCGGCAGGCCGGCGCACCGGGCCTCGAGGGCGGCGAGTCCGAACGACTCCAGGACGGCGGGGGCCAGGAACACGTCGGCGCCGGCGTAGAGCGTGCGGACCTGCGCACGGGTCAGTCGCCCGGGCATCTCCACCCACGAGTCGATCCCGAGCGCCCGCAGGCGCCTCTGGACGGCGTCATGTTGCGGGCCGTCACCAGCGAGAACGGCGCGCAGCGGGACGCGCGGGTCCACCTGGCGCCGAACCTCGGCGAGGATGTCGACCAGCGGCAGGACCCGCTTGCGGGAGGCGAGCCGGCCCACCGCGACCACGGTCAGCACCCCCCTGGGGGCTCGGGGCCGGGCCGGCGCGGGCCGCCACTCATCGGGATCGATCCCGTTCGGAAGGACCAGGACCGGCCTCGGCACCAGCGGCTGCAGCGTCCGGGCGGCCACCGCGCTCACCGCCGCCCAGGTGACGCCCGGTCCGGCGGCCGAGACGACGGTGCGCAGCCCGTCACGCACGACCGCCGACTGCTGGATCACCGAGTGCATCGTCACCACGACGGGGATGCCGAGCCGGCCCGCTCCACGCGCTGCCACCCAGGCCAGCGGGGAGACGATGGACGAGTGGCAGTGCACGACGTCCGCATCGGCGAGGGCCTGAGGCAGCGGCCGTGCCCAGGCCATCCGGCCGAGCCGGATGACCGGGACCCCGTCACTCTCGCAGCCCTGCGGCGAACCCGCGCCGGTGCCCGTGAGCACGACGACGTCGTGTCCCCGTCGTCGCTGTTGCTCGGCCAGGTCGTGGACGTGGAGCTCGATACCACCGAGCCGGGGTAGGTACGCATCGGTGACGTGGACGATCTTCATGCGAGGCCTCTGCCGGACGGGCTCGGTGAGGGTTCTGTGTGTGCTCTCCCGCGGCTCACCCACCACGCGATGCCCAGACCGCCGACAGGGATCTCCAGCAGGTAGGTGAACAGCCGGTACAGCAGCACACCGGCGGCGCTGATGGCGGGGTTACCGCCGAGGGCGACCAGCAGGGCGACGCAGCCTGTTTCCGACACCCCGACACCACCGGGGGTCACCAGGACCAGGGACAGCATCCGCTCGAACGCGAAACCTGCCGCGACCTGCGCCGGTCCCAGGACCCCTGGGTCGGAGCCCACCGCGCTCAGTGCCAGCCACAGCAGCAGCCCTTGGAGCAGGTAGTAGCCGGCGATGCCGAGGCTGAGTTGCGGCCAGTGCGCGCGGACCAGATCGAGGGTCGTCGCCCTCAGCTGGCTGGCCCTCTCCTGCATCTCGGGGCGGGGGGAGACCGGACGACGCAGCGCGCGTCGCACGGCCCGCACGCCGTGGTCGGCAGCGGCGCCGAGGGCGCACGCGGCGCGTTCGCTGGCCATCATCGCGATGACGGCTGACGCCCCGGCCAGCAGCAACGAGACGGCGAGGACCGCCGCCACCCTGAGCGAGTGGGTGGCCACCGAGCCGCCGGCCAGAAGTGCCAGCAGGGCCACGACGGGCAGCAGCAGCTTGGCCAGGACATCCCAGATGTTCGACACGAGCGTGAACCGGGTGAAGGCCAGGGGGCGGAAGCGCCACGAGCGGACCATCGCCCAGTTGAGAGCCACCCCGAGTGCCCCTCCGAGTGGGACGACGTTCGCCACCGCGCTGCCGGTCAGGTTCAGGGTCAGGGCCCGGCGGTGACCCAGTCCGGGAAGGGACGCGGTGAGCACGAAGGAGTGAACCCACAGGCCGAGCGCCCAGACCGCCGCGAGCACCGCGACGCTCGATGCGGACAAGCCGCCCAGTATCCCGTCGATGGCCGACCAGGTCGTGCCGACGGCACGCGGCAGCAGGACGGCGAGCAGCGCCACCGCCAGCCCTGCCGACGCCGCTGCACGCATCGCCAGCCGACGTCGCGATCCGTTCCACTGTGCGTCCACGGTGTGCCCTCCCTTTCTCTAGCTCGTCCGGTACGGGCTGCGCCGGCGTCGCCCGGGTTGGATACCGCTTGGCGTCGGTGTCGTGGACCCACTGTCCGGCGCGCTCGCTGAGACGGTGCTGAGAGCCGTACCTGGTGCGGCTCACTGGTCTGGGACCTCGACGGTGCCGCAGTGGTCTGCGGCACCGGGTTCCGGGATATCGTTGAGCGCCCTCCAGGACGGGCGCGGCGTCAGGGAGGCGCGGATGGGCGGTGCTCCACCCGTCACCGGCGTCGGTGGCCCCACCCGACCGACGCTCGGGCCGCGACGATGAACGGGCCCGGACCCCGGCCCGCCCGCACCCGTGGCCACCCGCTCCCCGGTCTGGTCGAGCTGCGTACCTACCAGCGCGGCTGGCTGCGCCCCGACGTGGTGGCGGGCGTCACCGTCGCCGCCTACCTGATTCCTCAGGTGATGGCCTACGCCGAGGGGGTCGCCGGGCTGCCCGCGGTGACCGGGCTGTGGGCGATCATGGGGCCGCTCGCGCTATATGCGCTGCTCGGTTCCTCACGCCAGCTGTCGGTCGGTCCCGAGTCGACCACCGCCTTGATGACTGCGGCGGCGATCGCTCCGCTGGCCGCCGGGGACGCCCCCCGCTATGCCGCACTGGCCGCTGCGTTGGCTGTGCTGGTGGGTCTGCTGTGTCTGGCCGGCTTCGTCGCCCGGCTCGGCTTCCTCGCCGACCTGCTGTCCAAGCCGGTCCTCACCGGCTACATGGCGGGCGTGGCCGTCGTCATGATCCTGGGCCAGCTCGGCAAAGTGACCGGTGTTCCGGTCACGGGGGAGACCGTGACCGCCCAGGTGACGTCGTTCGTCCGCAACATCGACCAGATGGGTGCTGCGGTAGTGGCATTGGGCCTGGCGGTCCTGGCATTCCTGCTCGCCGTCCACCGCTGGTTCCCTCGCGCGCCCGGGCCACTGCTCGCCGTGCTGGCAGCGACCGCCGCGTCGGTCGCGTTCGACCTCACGTCGCAGGGCCTGACGGTCGTCGGCGACATCCCTTCGGGGTTCCCGGCGCTCAGCACGCCTCAGGTCGGGTGGACGGACATCCGCCAGATCCTGCTTCCCGCGGTGGGCGTGACCATCGTCGCCTATTCGGACAACGTCCTGACCGCCCGCGCCTTCGCCGACAAGAACGACTACCGCATCGACTCCAACCAGGAGCTGCTCGCCCTCGGAGCGTCGAACCTGTCGACCGGCTTCAGCCAGGGCTTTCCCGTGAGCAGCAGCGGAAGCCGCACCGCCATCGGTGACTCGCTCGGCAGCCGCAGCCAGCTGTATTCACTCGTCGCGCTCGGAAGTGTGATCGTGGTGTTGCTCTTCCTGCGCCCCGTGCTCGCCGAGTTCCCGACGGCCGCGCTCGGCGCCATCGTCGTCTTCGCCGCGCTCCGACTGCTGGACGTTCCCGAGTTCGCCAGGCTCGCCGCCTTCCGTCGCAGCGAGTTCGTCCTGGCCGTTGCGACGACGGCGGGCGTCCTGGCCTTCGACATCCTGTACGGCGTCCTGGTGGCGGTCGGGCTGTCACTGATCGACCTCCTGCGCCGGGTCGCCCGCCCCCACGACGGGATCTTGGGCTACGTGCCCGGGCTGGCGGGCATGCACGACATCGACGACTACCCCGATGCAGTTCTGCTTCCCGGACTGGTCGTCTATCGATACGACTCCCCGCTCTTCTTCGCCAACGCTCAGGATTTCCGGCGTCGGGCGATCGAGTCGCTCGCCATGGCCGACCAACCGACCCTGTGGTTCATCCTCAACGCCGAGGCCAACGTCGAGGTCGACATCACGTCGGTGGACGCCCTGGACGAGCTGGTCGAGGAGCTGACCCGCCGCGGCGTTCAGTTCGCCATGGCCCGGGTGAAGCAGGACCTGCTGGGCGACCTGAAGGCCGCCGGTTTCGTCGACCGGGTCGGCGTCGACCGGCTCTTCCCCACTCTGCCCACCGCGGTCCAGGCCTATCTGTCCTGGTACGAGCAGGAGCACGGCTACCCGATGCCGGACGTCTCGGGTCTGACTCCCACCGTCAACCCGGTGCTGCCGCCGCGCAGTCACCGCCCGGTGGACGACACATGACAGAGCGCGACACCGCGCTAGAGCGGACCGGTCTTCACCCGCGTTCGAGGACGTCGAAGAGGTCCTCGAAGTGGCCCACCACGTAGGCCACGTCACCGGCCTGAAGGTGAGCGTCCCGTCCCGGGGGGAACTCCAGGGTCCCGGTGGTCGCGCGCTGGATCGCGGCGACGCGGGTGTGCACCCGGAAGTCGTCGACGAGGATGCCGTCGAACCCGCTGCCCTCCCGGATGCGGAGTCGGGCGGCCATGTAAGGCGCTGAGCCGACGTAGAAGGTCCCCACGATCTCCATGCCGAGGGCTGCGCCGATGAACCAGGGCGCGGCGAGCTCGGCGATGGAGCGAGGCTTCCAGGTGTCCGACACGGTTCCGAGAACCCGGGCGAGGTTGCGCCCGAAGATGCGCAGCGCGACAGGGAAGGTGCGGTCCCCGATGAGTCCGGTGACGGCCAAACCGATCTCGATGTTCGTCAGATCGTCGTTGGTGAGGGCGGCCAGGCCGGATGAACGGTGCACAGCGGCGGCCATCTGCGTCTCCCGAAGGGTCGGGTCGCCGATGAGCACAGGCATCCCGGCCGCCTCCATCTGGGGGACGAACCGTTGCCCGTCTCCGGCGTCGATGATCGCCACCTCATACCCGGACTCGCGAAGCCTGAGCGCCACCCGACTGCCGACCTGGCCCAGGCCGACGACGACGATATGGCCGCTCATGCCGGTCAGTCGTTGCCGGCCCCGGGACTGGGACAGGCTGCGGGTGACCAGGGCGTTGGTGAGCAGGGCGGTGGAGACCGCGATCAGCGTCGCACCCATGAGCGTGATGATGATCGCCCAGACGCGCAGCCACGGCACCTGGTCGCGGAAGTAGAAGTCGCCGAAGCCGACCGTGGCGATGGTCTCCGAGGTGAAGTAGATGGCGTCCAGCAGGGACATCGGTGTCCCGTCCGGGTTGCGGTAGTGGTTGTGCAGCACCAGGACAGAGACCAGCGACAGGAGGACCAGCACGGCGACCGCGATGCGGAAAGGGCTGTCCAAGCCGTCGTTGACGGCTGCCAGCGTCTCTCGCGCCGTCCGCCGCCACGTGCGTCTCCACGCGGGGGCCCGGGTCCGGGCGGGCCTGAGACCGATCGCCTCGAAGTCCTGCTGCGTACCCAGCAGGGTGACCAGATCCCCTGCGGACACGGGCGAATCGCGGCTGGGGCACGAGATCGTCGCGCCGCCGTCCGCCGTGGCGACCGCCACCGGCGTCATGTCTCCCCAGATCGACCGAAACGTCCCGTCCTGCGTACTCACGAACGAGGACACCAGGAAGTCCTGGTCGCCCAGCATCAGGTCATGCGTCGTCCGGCCGAGCACTGCCTCGACGAGCGAGGCCGTCGCCAGTTCGGCGACGTCGAACACGCCTCCCGGCCGGGCGATCGGTTCCAGCGCCCGAGCCACCGACGCGTTCCCCATCTGGACGACGACACGGACATGGGAGGACATCTCGCGGACCAGGAGGGCGATCTCGATATTGATCAAGTCCTCGTCGGCCGCACAGACCACTGCGAGGGCTCCGGAGACGTTCGCGGCCCGCAGGATGTCGATGCTCTGCCCGGAGCCCCCGAGATACGTCACGTCCCATCGCGTGAGCTCGGCACGCTCCTCGAGGGTCGCGGCCGGGTCCACCACGACGATCTGCCGACCGGTCGCCGACAGTTGCCGGACGATGCGCCGTGCGACGCCATGGATACCGAACACGACGATGTGCCCAACCGGCTCCCCTTCGAGCATCGCCGAACTCCTTCGTCGTACCGCGCACCGGACTCCGTGCCGACAGTCTGGCGGAACCGATCGGCCGCTGGATCTCGGCAGTCATCGCCCGGCAGACGCCCTGCGGCCTGCGAGGTCGAGGAGGCGGTCCTGGGCGGGTGCGTCCGGACCGACCTGCCCGAGAGCCCGGATGCCGGACGCCATCCCCGCCGGTTCGGCGGATGTGATGTCGAGGACGGTCTCGACAAGGGCGGGATGCAGGGTGGTGTCGGCGGCGACGGCGACCGCCAGATCCCACGTGTGGAGGGCGAGGTCGAACACGCGGAACCCGAGGAACCGCCGAGCCGTCATGGTCCCGGCGGGATGGTCTACCACGGCGTCGAGGCGGCCCGCCGCTCGGAAGGCGGTCCGCTGCGCACGTGCGGAGGACGCGACGTCGTCGGCAGGGGTGGCTCCCAACTGGGGTCGGGACATCACCTGCCCGACGGCCGCCTCGCAGGACTCACCTCCCAGGACCAGGGCGGCGAACCGGTTGCCGCCGACGACGTGGGCCACGAGGTAGCGGACGTCCCAGTCCTCGCAGGGCGTGGGTGAGCCCCACTGGTCGTCGCAGACCGCGTCGACGCGCGTGGCGAACGTGAGCGTGGCGACGTCGAGGGCGCTCAAGAGATCCATCCGCACGCTGCTCCTCGGTCCACCGCCGCCCGGTCGGCCGGCTCAGCGCCGAGCCTACGGTCCCGCGGGAAGCGGCCCCTTCCCCGGCACAGCCTCACGCCCCGTCGGCTGCTGATCGGCCGTCCGCATGGTCCACCCCACACGGACGGCGACCAGGAGTGAGAGCCAGCCGAGGGCCAGAAGCCACGCTGCGAGAACGTCGGTGAGCCAGTGGTATCCGAGGTAGACGCGGCTCAGGCCGACGGCGAGGCTCAAGCCCACGCCGAGGCCCGCGGCGATGAGCTGGTCACGCCGGCGGGTCGCCTGCCACGCCACGAGGGCGGCGACGGTGAGGAAGAGCGTCGTGGAGTTGAGCGTGTGGCCCGACGGGAACGCGTAGGTCGAGTCGGGTGGCCCCAGCGCCATCCAGGCCGGTGGACGGTGCCGAGCCACCAGAGCCTTCACGACGACGGTCATCGTCACTGACCCCACCAGAGCGACGGCGATCCAGGTAGCGGACCTCCGGGCTCCTCCGAAGAGGCGGTGCCCCCACGTCGTCCGCGCGGCCAGTAGGACGACGAGCAGCGCCGTCAGTGTGACGCCAACCTCGCTGCCCCACGCTGTCGCGACATCGGCCAGCAGGCTGATCGGGTGTGAACGCTCGGCCACGACTGTGGCCGCGACGTTCGGGTCCCAGGCTGCCGGCCCCTCCCGCTCACGGGCGCCATCCGCCAGAGCGATGACAGCTCCACCGCACAGGATGGCGAGGACGGCGGCGCCGGTCACCAGCCAGGTCGGGTTCCCGGCGCTGCGCCCGGGCTCGAGGAGCGAATCGGGCTGAGGCACGGGGCTGGCCGAAGTGGGTGACATGATCCCTTTTCGCGATGTGGTCGGATGCCGGGGCGGCGCTGAGCCACGACGGCGGAGTCGTCGCCGTCACTGTCCACGGAGCTCGCTGAGACGTCGCTGAGAGCGAGTCTCGGTCGCCACCGGTCGGGCTCCGGCCAACGCCAGCCGGACCCTCGTCTGGGCGAGGGGCCTTCGCGCGCCGCAACCCCATCATCGGTCGGGCCGACAACAATGGGGGGCATGCCAGATCCACTGGAGCCTGCACCGGTCTACGAGCACCGCACGGAGGACGCCCTCGAACCGCAGCACCTGATCCGCCGGTCGAACGTCATCCTGCGAGCGGGCACACTGATGCTGGCGGCCGGCACGGGGTCCCGACGCGTCAAGGAGACGATGCGGACCCTGGCAAGAAGCCTCGACATCGAGGATCTCAAGGCACAGGTCAGCTTCACCGAGATCGTCCTGACGATCTCTCGGCGGGGGATCTTCCGGACCCAGGTCGCCGAGGTCACGTGGCCCGGCGTCAATGCGGACCGGATCGCCGAGCTCCAGCGGTTCGCCACACAGCTCACGCCGCACATGACGGTGGCCGGCGTCGAGGAGCGTCTGGACGCCGTGGTCGCCCGGGGCCACCTCTACCCAACCTGGGCCGGGCCGCTCGCCGCCGCGCTGGCCTGCTCCTCGTTCGCGTTCCTCAACAACGGGCGCTGGCTCGACCTGGTCGGCGTGGCGATCGCGGCTGCGCTCGGGCAGCTCGTCCGCGCCCGGCTGGCCCGCGTCCAGCTCAACCAGCTCGGCATCGTGCTGATCTGCTCGGTGATCGCGAGTGCGGCGTTTCTCGGTGTGAGCCGGCTGCTCCTACCGCTCGCGGGCGAGGCGGCGACGGACAACCAGGTGGGGTTCGTCTCGGCGATCCTCTTCCTGGTGCCCGGCTTCCCGCTGATCACCGCCACGCTCGACCTGGCCCGCCTCGACCTCGCCGCCGGGATCTCCCGACTCACCTACGCCGGACTCGTCACCCTCGCCGCCGGCCTCGGGCTCTGGGGGGTGGCGTCCCTCGCCGGTCTGTCGACCGACGTCGCCCCTGCGCTGGAGCTCGCGCCGATCCTGTTGTGGGTGTTGCGGGCAGCGGCGACCTTCGGTGGCGTGTTCGGGTTCGCCGTCATCTTCAACTCGCCGATGCGGGTCGCGCTCGGCGCCGGAGCGATCGCCACGGTCGCGAACCTGCTCAGGATCGCCCTCGTCGAGTCCGCGGTCGCACCCCAGGTGGCCGCAGCGACCGCAACTCTCGCGCTGGGCCTCATCGCCTGGGCACTGGGCGGCGCCGCACGATTGCCGCGCATCATCCTGTCGGTCCCCGCGGTCGTCATCATGATCCCCGGCGCCGTCGCCTTCCGGGCGTTGGTCATGGCCAACGAGGGCGACCTCTCCGGGGCCCTCGCGGAAGGCGTCGCGTCCCTGCTCACGGTCATCGGTCTGGCCGTCGGCCTGGCGGCGGCCCGGATGCTCACCGACCCCCAGTGGACGTTCAACCGGCCCGAACCGCCGGATCCGCGCGACCTCATCGCACGGGCCACGCACCACTGACGCCGTCGCCGCCAGGTCATTCTTGAGGCCGGCCCCAGCCGCCCCCGCCCGGCGTCAGCACCGTGAGGCGGTCACCAGGCCGGACGTCGACGGTCACCTTGCCGGGCAGGCGCTCCCGGACGCCGCCGCGCCGCGCCAGCCAATCCTGCCCGACCGCGCCGGGCCCGCCCCCCTGCAGGCCCCAGGGCGGGACCCGGCGGCGTTCACCCATCAGCGACAAGGTGGCCGCGGCGGTGAACTCGATCTCGCGCATGATGCCCTCACCCCCCGGGTGCAGGCCCGGTCCGCCGCTGCCGCGGCGGAGCGTGAACCGGCGGACCCGCAGCGGGTAGTGCGCCTCCAGCGCCTCGATCGGGGTGTTCTTGGTGTTGGTCATCCCGGTGTGGATCCCGGACTGCCCGGCGCGGTGCGGCCGTCCCCCTTGGCCCCCGGCCAAGGTCTCGTAGTAGGCGAAATCGTCGTTGCCGACCAGGATGTTGTTCATCGTGCCCTGGGAGGCGGCCGGTACCCGGTCCGGAGCCGCCCGGGCGAGGGCCCCCAGCAGCACGTCGGCGATCCGCTGGCTGGTCTCGACGTTGCCGGCGGCCACGGCGGCCGGTGGCAGCGCCCCGACCAGTGAGCCGGGTGGGGCGATGAGCTCCAGCGGCCGGTAGCAGCCGCCGTTGGCGGGGATGCTCGGGTCGGTCGCCACCCGCACCGCGTAGTAGAGGCAGGAGCGGGTGACCGCCTCCACGGCGTTGATGTTGCCCTCGATCTGCGGGTGGGTCCCGGTGAAGTCCGCGCTGAGCCGCTCGCCGTCGATCGCCACCCGGACCCGGATCGGCAGGTCGTCCGGGCCCCACTCCATCACGTCCTCGAAGGGGTACTCCCCGTCGGGAAGGTCCGCCAGGGCCGCCCGCATCCTGCGTTCGCCGTAGGCGAGCAGCTCGGCTGCGGTGCGGGCGTAGTCGTCCAGGCCCTCCCGCTCGACCAGCCGCAGGATCCGTGCCGCGCCCACCTCGTTGGCGCCGAGCTGGGCGGACAGGTCGCCCAGGCGCTCGGCCGGGGTCCGGGTCGCGGCCAGGAAGGGGTTCAGGAAAGCCGGCAGCCACTCACCGACCCGGGCCGCCGGCATCGGCGAGACACGCAGCCCCTCCTGGTCGAGCCGGACGGCGTGGGCCGGCATGGACCCGGGTGCCTCGCCGCCCACGTCGGCGTGGTGGGCCCGGTTGGCCACCCAGCCGGCCAGCCGGCCGCCGGCGAACACCGGGCGGACCAGGGTCAGGTCGTTGAGGTGGGTGCCGCCGGCGAAGGGGTCGTTGACCGCGTACTGGACGTCGGGTTCGACACCGCCGGTGAACCGCGCCAGTACCGCCTCCACCGAGGCCGGCATCGAGCCCAGGTGCACCGGGATGTGCTCGGCCTGGGCGAGCATCTCCCCGTTCGGGACGAACACCGCGGCTGAGCAGTCGGCGCGCTCCTTGATGTTGGGGGAGTAGGCGGTTCGCCGCAGGACCAGCCCCATCTCGTCGGCGACGGCGGCGAGCTCGTTGCGCGCCACCTCCAGTGCGATCGGACTCTTCACCAGCAGACCTCCAGGGCGCCGGTGTCATGTACCCGGGCCCGCTCACCGGTCGCCAGATAGCTTGTCGCGACCGGCTCCTCGATCACGGCGGGTCCCACGACCTCCTCGCCCACGCTCAGCGAGGGACGCCACCAGACCTCGGCCTCCGTCAGCCCGTCCGGGGCACGCACCGGCCGGCTCCCGCGGTGCGGCTCGCCGCCGTCCGGGACCGGGGCGGGTAGACCGGCCAGATCCACCGCGGGGCGGCCCTCGGTCTCGGTGCGGACCGTCGTGACCTCGATCTCATCGTCCGGACGGGAGAAGCCGTTACGTCGGTGATGCAGCCGGTGGAACCGCTCGGCCAGCGCGGACCAGCCCTCCCCGGCGCCGTACGGCACGGCCGTCTCGTGGGACTGGCCGAGGTAGCGGACGTCGACCAGGGTACGGACCTGTCCACCGGGCATGGCGGCGGCCTGCGCCGCCGAGCGCAGCCGGTCGACGGCACCGTCCAGGTCGTCTCCGGAACGGAGCAGGGTGCTGCGGGCGGAGTCCTGGCGGGGCGGGCTGAGCAGCATGCCGAGGGCGGAGAAGACCCCTGAGTGCGCCGGGATCACCAAGCCGGCCATCTCCAGTCGCCGGGCCAGCGCGGTGGCATGCAGCCCGCCGGCGCCGCCGAAGGCGACCAGCACCGCCTGCCGGGGGTCGGCACCCTCTTCGATCGAGACCCGCCGGATGGCCCGGTCCATGTGGCTCTCGACCACTTCCACGATGCCCGTTGCGGTCCGGTCGAGGTCGAGGCCGAGCTCGGTCGCCAGCCGTTCGAGAGCCGCCTGGGCAGCCGCGCGGTCCAGCCGCAGGCCACCGGCCAGGGTGCCGCCCGGGTCGAGGCGGCCGAGCAGCAGGTTGGCGTCGGTGACGGTGGCCTGCTCGCCTCCCCTCCGGTAGCAGGCTGGTCCGGGGTGGGCTCCGGCGCTGCGCGGTCCGACACGCAGCGCCCCGCCCGGGTCGGCCCAACCGAGCGAGCCTCCGCCGGCGCCGACGGTGTGCACCGCCACTGCCGGGAACTGGCAGGCGTACCCGTCGACCGAGCGCTGGTAGGAAACCCCGGGCCGGGCGTCGTCGATCCGGCTCACGTCGGTGGAGGTGCCACCCATGTCGAAGCTGATCAGGTGCCGGTGGCCCATCGCCTCGCCGAGGGCGGCGCTCGCCACCACCCCACCGGCCGGCCCCGACAGGAGCGTCGCGGCCGGGAGCTCGGCGGCCTGCGAGAGCGGCATCAGGCCGCCGGAGGACCGCATCACGTCCACGGTGGCCTGCAGCCCGACGGCCGCGAGCCGCGAGGCGAGCCGGTCCAGGTAGGCGGCGACCGCGGGCGTCAGGTAGGCGTTCAGGACCGTGGTGGAGGCCCGCTCGAACTCGCGGAACTCGGGGGCCACTCGGCTGGACAACGAGATCGGCAGGCCGGGCAGCAGAGCGGTCAGCCGCCGTCCCAGGTCGTCCTCACCAGAGGGATCGCGGAAGGAGTAGAGCAGGCAGACGGCCACGGCCTCGACCTGCTCGGCCGACAGCCGCGCGAACAGATCCTCGACCTGCCCGGCCGGGAAGCGGCGCTCGCGAGGCACCAGGGGCTGGGGCCGGTCGGCGTCCGGGTCGTACAGCGACGGCCGGTCCTGCCGGCCGATCTCGAGGACGTCCTCGAAGCCGGGGTCGGTGATCAGGGCGGTGCGAGCCCCCGTGCGTTCCAGCAGAGCGTTGGTGGCGATGGTGCTGCCGTGCAGGATCGCGGAGGGCCGCGCGTCGGCCGAGATGGTCTGCGCTCCCGCGGCGACCGCCTCACTCTGGTCGACCGACGTGGAGATCTTGCCGGTGCGAACGCTCTGCCCGTCCCAGGCGACCAGGTCGGTGAAGGTGCCACCGACGTCAATCCCCAGCAGACGCATCGGGTCACGCTACACGCCGGGGCGAGGAGGCTCACCGCGGTGCGCAGAGGTGGCTCACGTGGGTGACGACGACTCGGCGGCCTTGGGCGGGTCACCCACCGCGGCCAGCACCGGCAGGTTGTCGAGCCACCACTGATGGCGTGGACGGCGCAACTCGAGGTCCAGCTCGTCGAACATCCGCGCCAGCGAGCCGGACCGCAGATGACCCTCGACCGACCCGACGTAGAGTCCTTCCGCCGTCCCCGCGGCGAACTGTTCGCACAGCAGGTCCATCGCCTGGTTCACCAGGCGGGCGGCCAGGAGGCGGTCGAACGGCGACGGCTGACCGCCCTGCTGGACATGGCCGAGGACGACCGAACGCACGTCGAACAGATCCCGACCCTCCTCCTCGAAGAGTCGGGTCAGGAAGTCCGCGGTGTAGTTCTGGTTGGCCTCCTCGTTGCGCAGCGCCAGGAACAGCCGCCGGCCGTTGGCGAAGGCGTCCCGCATCGCCTGAACGTCGCGCTGCAGCCGGTCGAGGTCCACCCCGGTCTCGTGCAGGTAGACCCGCTCGGCGCCCGCGGCGAGCCCGGCCATGGCCGTCAGGTAGCCGCACGTCCGGCCCATGAGCTCGACGATGAAGCATCGTTGCTGGGCCCCGGCGGACTGCTTGATCCGGTCCAGTGCCTCGACCGCCACGCCGAGGGCGGTGTCGGCGCCGATGGACCCATCCGAGCCGGGCAGGTTGTTGTCGATCGTCGCCGGGACGCAGACGATCGGCAGCCGTAGGGCCGGGTACCGCCGGCTCTCGGCCACGAACGCCGCGGCCGACATGTAGGCGTCGTAGCCGCCGATGATCAGCAGCGCGTCCAGCTCGGCTTCTTCGACCGACCGGCTGAGCGCGTAGAGGTCCTCGACGTCGAGGACGGCGCGATGGGTCCCCAGGTGTGCACCGCCCTCGGCCACCCAGCCGTCGACCTCCTGCCAGGCCAGCTCACGCACCCGCCCGGTAGCCAGCCCGCGCAGGCCACCCGACACACCGAGTACGCGGTGGCCCCGGGCGATTCCCAGCCGTACTGCCGCGAAGGCGGCGCTGTTCATCCCCGGCGCGAGCCCACCGCCGTGAACCACGCCGATCCGCTTGCCGTCGGCCGGCAGGCCGGCCCCGGGGAGTGTGGTCAGGGCAGCGAAGATCTGGGTCATCGCGGCGAACGTGCTGCCTCTGGCCGCGACGGCCCCCTCGGTGTCGCCCGCCGCCATCTGCGCGTTCAGCGCCTTGGTCGCGGCCACCGCATCGAGCAGGGGGCGGCGGCGGACCCGGCTGTGCTGCAAGCCGATCAGCACGGGAGGTGTCCCCGGCGGCGCCGTCAGGATCTCCTGCGCCGCGGCATATCCCAGCAGGGTGCTCATCCAGCGGTCGAACGCGCTCGGCGTCCCGCCTCGCTGGACGTGCCCGAGGTTGGTCAGACGCGTCTCCTCCCCGAGCCGGTCCTGGATCACGGCCACGACCCGCTCGGCGCTGATCGGCGTGCCGTCGGAGTCGACGGCACCCTCCGCGACCACCACGATGCTGTCCCGGCGCCCGGCCCGACGACCGGTCCTCAGCGCCGCGCACATGGCGTCCTCCCAGCCGGGCGGGGCGGGGGACTCGGGCACGAACACCCAGTCGCATCCGCCGGCCAGGGCGGCCATGAGCGGCAGGTAGCCGCACCGGCGTCCCATGACCTCGACGACGAAGCTGCGCTGGTGGCTGGCCGCGGTGGACGTCACTGCGTCGATGGCGTCGCCGATCCGGTGCAGCGCCGAGTCCGTTCCGATGGTCATGTCGAAGCCGACCAGGTCGTTGTCGATCGAGCCGACCAGCCCACTGATCATCAGGCTGGGATGCCGCTGCGCGGTCTGCGGGTCGAGATCGCCAGACTCGACCAGTTCGGCGAGCAGCGAGGGCCACTCCTCGTGGAACTGCGCCGCGCCGGTCAGACTGCCGTCGCCGCCGATCACGACGAGCCGGTCGATCCCGTGCTCGAGCAGGTGGAAGGCCGAGAGGCGCCGCCCGTCTCGCGTGCGGAAGTCGGCGGAGCGGGCCGTCCCGATCATCGTGCCGCCGCGATGCAGGATGCTGCCGACGTCGCTCCAGGCGATCGGCCGGATGCGCTCACCGCCGTCGACCAGGCCCTGCAGCCCTTCGAAGACGGCGAACGGCTCCGCGCCGGCACTGATCGTGGTGCGGACGACGGCGCGCAACGCCGCGTTCATACCTTGGGCGTCGCCGCCGCTGGTCAGGACGGCGAGTCGGATCGGTGCGGTGGCGGCCTCGGCCATGTCAGCTCCTCGAGCTCGGGCAGGCGCAGGACGGGTCTATCCTTGCCACACCGCCTGGGTCAGCAGGTCTGTCAAGGTCCCTTGAGAGGCATGATCGTAATGGGACATCCCGCTGAGACCGTCGCCGGGCGGCGGTTCGATGGGCACACGTCAGCGTGCCCCGACGGCAGCTGACCACAGCACCCATGCGGGCGGCTGGTCGACGCCCATCGAGGTCGTCCCATAGACGAGCCACGTCGTGTCGTGGAAGAGCACCGCGACCGCGTCGCTGCCGGCCTGGAGGGCGGGACCGTCGAGGTCGGCATGCGGGACCCGGTACCACGACACGCCGTCCGACGAGGTCCACATCGCGGGACGACCGGTGGCGGGCCCGAGGTCTTCGGCGAAGTTCACGTCGTCGCCGACGGCGACGTACCGCTCGGTGTCCGCGAGAACGCCGACTGCGAACGACGAGTCGGTGTCGGGCAGGGTGGGCAGCGCATGGCCCTCCCATTGGCTCCCGTCCGCGCTGATCCACGCGCGCGGGGTGCTGCCGTCGAACAGCGTGCCCACGAGCACCGCCCCCGCCGGGCCCGAGCTGAGGTCACCGACCAGGACCGAGCTCCAGTCCGGCGGCCCGAGCGCCGGTTCCCAGCTCCGCCCATCGCTCGACCACCAGGCCCGCATCGGCCCGGGGTGGTCGTCCGACTCGGTGGGTACCTCTCCCACGGTGACCACCACGGAACCGGCCGTGGCCACCCGCGCGAGAGTGGCCCACACGTCGCCGAACTGCCCGGGCGCTCCCGGCGTCCACGTCGCGCCGTCCGAGGACGTCCAGGCGGCAGGGCGCGGTGCTCCTGCCGCGTCCGCGGTCGACCCCACCGCCACCAAGCCCATCGCCGTCACCGCGACGTCGGACAGCGAACCACCGTACGCAGTCTCGGGCTGCTGCAGTTCCCAACCACGTCCGTCGGTCGAGACCGCGACGGCGGGGACGGTCATCCCGGACGCACCGACGCCGGTTCCGACCGCGACGAAGCCCGGCCCGCCGGCGACAACGGCGCGAAGCCGGACGCCGTCAAGCGACGGAGCCGCCTTCCACGACGCTGCGTCGGAGGAGGTGTAGACCCTGGTTCGGGCCGGCTCCTCGGTCGAGGTGGCGACCAGCGCCACGAGGCCGGGCGCGCCCGCCGCGAACACCGGTCGTCCGCCGACGCCGAAAGCCGCGGAGACTCGGACCGGCGCCTGCCATCGCAGCGGTGTCACGGGAGTGCCGGAAGATTTTGTCGCGGAACCGGTTACCGTGGCCGCCGAGGTCGTGGACCCCGACGCGGGTCCGGACGGCGCCGTGCCCTGATCCGAGACCGACCCGCAGCCGGCCGTGATCAGCGCGACCCCGGCGACGGCCCACCACGTTCTCGTCACCATGTCCCCATCACTCCCAGGTACCAGGTTCGGCCGACGAGGAGCGTCGTGCCAGGGGGCCAACGGCCCGGGGGAGATCGCCTGAGAGCACCTGTGTGGTGTATCCCGCGCAGCAGCGAGAGACTGGCCTATGGCCGACGACTCCCCTGGCGCGACGTCCACGCCTCGGGCCAGGAGCGGCGTCGAGGCGCTGACCGTGAGCCTGGGCGGCCGACCCGTCCTGCGGGATCTGACCCTGCTCGCCGACCCGGGCGAGATTCTCGTCGTGCTGGGCCCGTCCGGCTCCGGCAAGTCGACGCTCTTGCGCACGATCGCCGGCCTGCATACGGCGGACTCGGGCAGCGTCCTGATCCGAGGACGGCGGGTGGACGACCTGCCCCCCGAACAGCGGAGGATCTCGATGGTCTTCGAGAGGGCGACCCTGGTGCCGTTTCTGGACGTCGCCCGGAACATGGGATGGGGCCTGCGCACTCGTCACGAGGAGGACGTCGAGGCCCGGGTCGCGGCGCGGGCGACCCGGCTCCGCATCAGAGGCCTGCTACGGCGCCGACCCAACTCGATCTCCCACGGCGAGCGCGGGGTGGTCAGCCTCGGTCGCGCCCTGGTGGCCGAACCCGACCTCTTCCTGTTCGACGAACCGCTGGCTGCGCTCGACCCAGCGAATCGGGTCACGGTGCGTCACCAGATTGTCGACGTCGTCTCCACGCTCGGGGTGACCACTGTGTACGTGACGCACGACCAGAGCGATGCGATGGCGATCGGCCACCGCGTCGCGGTGCTCCGCCAGGGCGAGCTCGTCCAGCTTGACCGGCCGATGGCGCTGTACGAACGCCCGGCCAACATCGTGGTCGCCTCGTTCATCGGTTCCCCGGCGATCGGGCTGGTGCCCGCCCGCGTGGTGTCGTCGGCCGGGATGGGCGCCTTCGAGGTGGGACGGCGCATCCTGCCGCTGTGGGCGCCGTTGCCCGCGGAGCTGGCGGGCCATGTCGGTCGCCAGGTCGTCCTCGGGGTTCGCGCGGAGGACGTCCATCTCATGGAGGCGGCGCCGGACCGTGATGACCTGCCGGGCGATGCCAGAGCAGACCTCACTGTGCTCGACGCCATGGTGACCAATGTCGAGTTCAGCGGTCGGAACAGTGTGGTCTCCGCCTCGATCGAGGTCTCCTCGTTGGACGACGCCGGCAGCCCGGTGATGGACGAGCTGTCCGTCGGGGCGGGCCTGAGCGTCGCGGTGCCTCCGCAGGTCCACGTCCGGCCAGGCGCACCGGTCTCCCTGGCTCTGCAGGCCCGCCGGGCGCATGTCTTCGACGCGGTGACCGGCCTGGCGCTCTGGCATCCCGATCCGCGGCCGTAGCGGCGCGCCGTCCGGACCCGCTCAGCCAGCCGGTGATCCAACGCCCGGGCCTGGGCGGTCCCCACCGTGGCCTCGTCCCGGTCCGCCACCGCCGCCGCCAGCAGCGCCCGGGTCCGGGCCGCCTCCCGGCGCAGACCACCGATCACCTGGAACAGCACCCCGCGGTCAACGACGGGCCCGCTGCCAGCCCCGACCGGCTCAGCGGGCCCGGCCGTCTGCCCGGTGGCCATTACGTCGTCGCTGTCCTCGGTGTCGTCGAACCAGCGGGTGACCGGTTCGCGGAGCGCCGCCCGGAAGTGCGCTTCCATCTGCTCGACCAGCCCAGGGTCCAGGACACAGTCCACCGCCGGAGCGGTGACGATGCGTCCGAACATGTGTTCGTTTCTACTGGAAATACGTTGATATGCAACGGAAATGACAACCACTGACGGATCGGCTCTGTCGGGTTCTGCTCGCCGATCCCTACTCCCGACAAGGTAGCGATGACGCACCTCGGGCCCCGCTCACGGTTAGAGTTCCCGGATGTCGCCCGCGCCCGTCCGGTACACCTCGGCCGACGAGGACAGCGGCCGTTGGGTGGGCTTTCCCTTCCGCGACGGTGACATCGTGATCAGCACGCGTTCCAAGAGCGGTACGACGTGGATGCAGATGATCTGCGCCCTGCTCGTCTTCAAGACACCTCGGCTGCCCCAGCCGCTGGCCGAGCTGTCGCCGTGGCTGGACTGGCTCACCGCACCGCGTCACGACGTGTTCGCCACGCTGGACGCTCAGCGGCATCGGCGGTTCATCAAGACCCACACCCCCTTGGACGGCGTCCCCCTCGACCCGAAGGCGCGGTACATCGTCGTGGCCAGGCACCCGCTGGACGTGGCCGTCTCGATGTACCACCACCAGGCGAACCTGGACCGCGGGCGTCTGAACGAGCTCACCGGCGCGCCTGCGCACGACGGCCCGCAGCCTTCCCGCCCACCCCTTCGCGAGTGGTTGCTCGACTGGATCGATGACCAGACCCCGCCCGAGGTGGAGCTCGACCTCATGCCCGGCATCGCACACCATCTCCTCGACGCCTGGCGACGACGCCACGAGCCCAACGTCGTCCTCGTGCACTACCACGACCTCATGACCGACCTGGACGGTCAGATGCGGCGGCTGGCCGACCGGCTCGGTGAGGTCGTCCCTGCACCGGCCTGGCCGGCGCTGGTGGATGCGGCAACCTTCGCCGCGATGCGGCAGCGTGCCGCCGAGCTCGTGCCGGAACGGTTCGGTGTCCTTCGCGATGCTCAGGCCTTCTTCCGTTCCGGCCGTTCAGGTTCCGCGGCCGAGGTGCTCGCACCTGACGACGTGCGCCGCTACCGCTCCCGAATGGCGGGGCTCGTACCTCCCGACCTGCTCACCTGGTTACATCGGCCGTGAGCGGTGCGGATAGCGTGGAGCGGTGAGCACTCGACCCGCCGGTGGCGTCCAGTCCGTCAACAAGGCACTGGACATCTTCGAGGCACTGGTCGAGGCGGGCGGCGAGCTGGCACTCACCGATCTGGCCGTGGACGCGCGGCTCCCGTTGGCCACCTTGCATCGGCTCGCCCGCACCCTGGTCGACCGCGGCTACCTGCGTCAGCTTCCCGACCGCCGCTACGCCCTCGGCGCCGCCCTGGTGCCGCTGGGAGACGCGGCCCGGGCCAGCGTGGACGACGAGCCGTCCTGATGGCCCACCTGGCGGGCGTCGTCGAGGATGCCTGGAACCGAGCTGTCGGCTCGGTTCTCGGACGGCGGGGCTGGCGGCCGGTCGTCCTGCCGTACGCGGGGTACGGCAACCGGGAGATGCTACGGATCCTGGCTCGGGTAGTGCTCGCGCCGCCGGGACATGTTCACTCGCGTGTCCCGCGGCCCCAGGCCGTCGACGGCGCCGTCCCGGCCACCATCGTGGAGCCGGACCGCCGCGGCTGGCGCAGTTTCCTGACCGTCGAGACGGCCCGGGCAGAGGTCACCGTGCGGGTCACCGGACCCGACGGCCGGGTCACCGACGAGATGGTACGCACGGACCGGTCCGGCTACCTCGACGTCCGGGTCGACAACCCCGGCCTGGCGCCGGGTTGGCGCGAGGTGACTCTGAACAGTGCCGGGTCGCCGTCGAGCTCGGCTCCGGTGCTGGTGGTCGCGCCGGAGGTGACGTTCGGGCTGGTCAGCGACATCGACGACACCGTGATCCGCACCCTGTTGCCGCGATCCCTGATCGCCGCGTACAACACCTTCGTGGTGCGCGAGCAGGCGCGCCGTCCAGTGGAGGGTATGGCGCAGCTGTACCGGGACCTGCTGCGCAAGCACCCGGGAGCGCCCACGGTCTACATCTCCACCGGGGCCTGGAACACCGCGCCGATCATCCGGAGGTTCCTGCAGCGCAACGGCTTTCCCCTCGGGCCACTGTTGCTGACCGACTGGGGTCCGACCAACACCGGCTGGTTCCGCAGCGGGCAGGAGCACAAGAGGGCGTGCCTAGGTTCCTTGGCGGCCGACCTGCCCGCCATCCGGTGGCTGCTGGTCGGCGACGACGGGCAGCACGACCCGAGCCTGTACGCCGAGTTCGCCGCGTCTCACCCCGACCGGGTGCGGGCGATCGCGATCCGCCAGCTCAGCGCGACCGAGCAGGTGCTGGCGCACGGCACCCCGGCCGAGCGCCTCGGTCAGAACGCCGACTCCCTTCCGGGCGCCGCGGTCGAGGTGCGGGCCCCGGACGGCGCCGGTCTGGCTCGGGCGCTGGAGGGGCTCGACCTCGGCTGATCAGATCTCGTGCGGCCTTCTCGTGCCGTCGCCGATGATCGGCGCGGGGGTGCGGACCACCAACGCCGCGGGGCGGACCCTGACCGCCATCCGGGTGCACTCGCCGATCGCGTCCCCGTCGAGCTGTGCCTGCACCGGGGTCGACGTGCGGATCTCGACCTGCGTGGAGGTGATCTGACGCAGCCGCGTGTGCCCGCGGCGGTGGCGGGTCACCACGTCGACCAGGACGGCGGCCCAGCCGCCCAGCCCCCTCGGCGCGACCAGGACGACGTCGAGCCGGCCGTCGTCGAGCCGGGCACCGGGCATCAGCTCGATCCCACCGGTGAGCGTTCCGCAGTTGCCGACCACCACCGTCCGGGCGTGTTGGGAGACCAGCGGTCCGGAGTCCGTGCCGACCCGTACCGCGAAGCCCCGGTGGAACAGCGCTCGGATGCCGGGCAGCAGGTAGGCCGGCCAGCCGAGCACACCTTTGACCTTCTCGTCGGCGCCGGCCATCGTGTCGGCGTCCAGACCCATGCCGGCCATCACGAGGAACACCTGCTCCGGGCCGTCTTCGCACGCCGTCATCGCCACGTCGATGGTGCGCTCGGTGCCGCCCAGGGCGACGTCGAGCGCCTCGTCCAGGTCCAGCGGCAGCTCGAGGTTGCGGGCCAGCAGGTTTCCGGTTCCCCCGGGCAGCAGGCCGATCGGCACGGGAGATGTCGCGGGACCCGTTGTCTGCGAGTTGATCTCGACCAGGGCGCCGGCCACCGCTCGTACCGTTCCATCGCCACCCAGTGGGCAGACGATCACGGCGCCGTCCGCGACCGCCTGACGAGTCTGCCCCACACCCGGGTCGTCCCGCGTGGTCTCGTACCAGGCGGGTGCCGGCAGGTCGTGCCGCTCGCACGCCGTGGCGACCGCGACCCGGACCTCGTCGAGGTCGTCGAACTTGGTCGGGTTGACCACCACCGCCGGCCCGCCGTCGCGCCGCCCGCGCTCCGGCCCGTTGTGGTCCGCTACGTCCCGCACCGTCGGCACCATATGGCCTCGAGCCAGGTCAGCCCAGCGTCCAGGCGCGGCGGGCGACGCCGTCCCAGCGACGCAGTGCGGCGGCCGATGTCTCGAGCTCGCCGCCGGCCGGTTGACCGGCCATCAGCAGTGCCACCGCCTCACCGAGCCGGTCGGCGGGCAGGCTCCTGCTCAGGGTCACGTGCGGCTGCCACCGCCCGGGTGCGAGTCGTTCGTCGACCGACGCGGTACCCCTCAGGGCCTCATGCGCCCGGGCATGCAGGGCGAGCAGAGCCGGGCTGGCTACGACGGCCCGGGCCAGCACGACCCGGGCGCCGCGGCGAGGGAACACCAGCAGACCACCGACCAGCACTGGAATCGGCAGCCTGGCCGCCACCTGGGTGAGGGCGGCCCCGTACCCGGCCGGTATCTGGTGCCGGACGGCCAGGGTGACGTGCGGCGCGTTGCTCTCGCCGGTGTGCAGCGCCTGGCTGGGCAGACCCGCGCCGGCCAGCTGACGCCACTGATCCCGCAGCTGCGCCTCGCCGTCCCCGTCGAACAGCAGCTCTACCGACTGCACCGGGCTCATCGAGTCCTCACCCGTCGCTGGGACTGCCGGTCATGGCTCGTCGATCACCACCGAGACCGGCACGCCTGTCTCGATGGTCCGCGAGACCGTGCAGGTCCTTGCGTGCGAGGCGCGGACGGCGTGGGGCAGCACCTGCCGGGCGCTGTCGCCGTCCGCCCCGTCGGGGAATCGGACCCGGAACGTGAGCTCGATATCACTCAGGACGTTCCCACCCTCGTCGCGCACCACCTCGGCGTCGACCTGGGCGGTGAACGACGTGGCGGCGCTGCGCCGTCCGGTGACCACGTCCACGTCGACCGCTGAGCATCCCGCAATCGCGGCGAGCAGCAGCTCCACGGGCGTGAAGCCATCGGGGTCCTTACTGCCGAACCGCAGCTCGAGTCCCCGAGCGTTCCGCGCCAGATACACGCCTTCGTCGAGGCGTTCGATACGGACTCGTCGGTGTGCGTCCTCGGCCATCCGCCGATCCTCGCAGACGACCCAGACAGGCCCGAGGGAGGCCCTGGGCAGGCCCTGGGTGCCCGTCACGCCGATACCCGACGAGGATTTGCACACACCCCTGCAAGCGTATCCAGTCTCGCGAGCGGGTCAGTTTAAAGCGGTTGCAGTTCAACTGGTTTCATATTGTCGGCCAAATCAGCCATCCCCGGACCATAACCAGGCCCTTCGGCCCATGCGGGTGGGGGAGGGAGGCGACCAGGATAGGTGAGACGGTCCGGCCAGGTCTGCCCTCGCACGGACGGTGTCGACTTGCCGGCCGTTGGCCCCCCTGGCTGCTGCGCTCCCCCCACAGCCGCCACCATGCTCGCAGCCGTTCCCTCGCCCGCCGCCGCCTCACAGCCCCGCTGCAGCGTCGCGGCGAAGGCCGGAAGGACTATCTTATGACCGCTACCGACCATACAAGGGCACACGCCCTCTCCGTGACCTGGTTCGACGAACAAGCCTCGCTGCACTGTGGCCGAGCCCCCAGGCCCGAACTGCACCACCTGCGACTGGCCCTCGACATTCAGGTTGAAGCGATGCTGCTCACGCTGACTGCCACGGCGCGCGACGAGACCGGTCTCGTGCCCTGGCAGCGCTGGCTGCTCGAGGACCTGGAATCGGCGCGCCAGCTCACAGCGGCGTTGGTCGCGGCCGACGTCGAACCGTCCCCCGCTCTCGCCGGCAGCACTCTCGGGGGTGGCACCGACACCGCCGAGCTGCTGGACACGATGGTGGCGCAGTACACCTCGATGAACGACCTGCTCTGCGAGGCGCTCGCGCACCCCGATGACGGGCAGAGCTGGCGCCGCGTCGCCACCCACGTGCGCGCCCGGTGCCGTTCTCGCATCGAGGAGCTGCACGCCCAACGCAGCGCCGCACTACAACGAGCCGCTCTCGCCACAGATCTGGAGCGTGAGCTCCGGACGTCATCCGGCGTCGGCAGCACGGTGCCCGGGGAGATGCTCGGCTGAGGCACCCGGGTACGCCGTCCGGGTGAGGCCTGGTTCATCCGGACGGCACCGTCGCGAGCGCAGCATGCCTGGTCAGTGCCCTGGCGGCGTCGATGCCGGGCACATTGGCACTCGCCCCCCCTTGTGTGCCAGCCCCGCCGTCCCGCACCCTGCCCCCAGGCCCTGGGACACCTGGGAGATGCCATGACGCAACCGCCTGTCGAGGTCGCCCCGTTCGCCGGTGGGGATCGCCACCTGTCCGGGTTCGTCGTGTCCGGCCGTTGGCCGGAGTCCACCCGAGAGTGGGCCCAGTTCCTGGCGCTCGCGGTGCGGCTGGCCGCCGTGCCCGGGCTGGTGCCGACGACCACCGTCTACCGCGCCGTGGACGACGTCCCCGAGGATCCTCAGCCCGGCACCGTCGGCCTGGTCACCTCCGCCGGGCCGGTGCTCGGGGCCGGCGCACCCCTGCCGGGGCAGTTCTGCGACCAGGCCCCACCGGCCCTACTCCTGCTGCATCCCCCGGGCGAGTCCCGACCCTCGACCCCGGAAGCCCTCGGGTCCGCCTCCGGCTGCGTGCTGCTGCCCGGCCTGCCGCACCTCGGCCTGGAGCACCGCGCCGCCTGGGTCGAGGCCGAGGTCGACGGCACCGTCACCCGGCTGATCAGCCAGGTCGGAGTGAACCCAGCGCTCGACCCCGACACCGCCGTCCTGGCGATGTTGCTCGTCGCCTGACCAGATCGCGGCCCCTGGCCCGACGCCGCCGGCCGGACCGCCCGACGACGCGCCGACCACGATCACCCGACTGGCGGATGGGGGCAGTTAGCGTAGTTTCGTGGCTCACGACGCGCTGCCCGACCTGGTCGCTCGGCGGCCCGGCGCGTCTCTGGATGCCGAGGCGCCGGACTCCCGGGCCGACACGACCCGCCCTGACCCGCAGCCCTCGCCCCGGGCCCAACCCGACCCGCCGGCTGCCGAGATCTCCCCGGCCGCGGTCGGAACCGAACCGCAGAATGGTGTCGCCTCGGCCGTCGAGCGATGGCAGGTCACCCTCGCCTCGGCGCGGCTGCCCGACACCCTGATCGGCGAGGACATCGGCGTCGAGATACTCGATCTGACGCACGCCCACCCCTCGGGGCTGGCCACCCTGATGGCCGGTCGCTCCACCAGGCTCTCCAGCCTGGTTCGAGAACCCGCAGCCCACGCCGCGGCGCGGCGACGGGCCCGGTCGATCTCCGCCAGCGCCGAGCGGCTCTCCGCCGAGCGCGGTGTCCGGTCGGCCTACCTGGCGGCCGGGATGGTCACCTGGCAGCCACCGGTTCCGGACGGCGCCGTCGAGCCGCCCCGTCGGATCAACGCCCCCGTGCTGTTGCGCAGCTGCCGGCTGCATCCGCGTGGGCCCGGCCAGGACGACTACGAGCTCGACCTGGATGACACCGCCGGGGTCAACCCCGAGGTGGTCCGTCGCCTCTTCGTCGACCACGGAATCCGGCTCGACGCCTCGGGACTGGGCGGTCTCGCGTTCGGTCCGGACGGGTTCGACCCTCGCCCCGTCTACTCGGTGCTCACCGAGATGTGTTCGGCGGTACCCGGGTTCGCCATCGACCCGCGCCTGGTCGTCGGCAGCTTCACCTCGGGTTCGGACGCGCTGATCGCCGACCTGGACGCCGCCCGGCTGGCCCTGCAGATCCATCCGCTGCTCTCCCGGGTGGCCAATGCGACGCCGTCCATGGACCGCCCCGACGTGGTGCCCCACATCGCGAGCCAGGGCGCCGGCGCCGTCCGGACCCTCGTGCCCGGGGAGCCGTTCTGCACTCTCGACCCCGAGCCGGAGACCGACGACGTCGCCTTCGACCTCGACGGCGCCCAGCGGGCGGTCATCGACGCCGCCCTTGGCGGGTCGCACATCCTGGTCGAGGGACCGCCCGGCACCGGGCTCACCCACACCCTGGCGGCCACGGTGGCCACCCTGGTCGGGCGCGGCCGCCGCGCCCTGGTGGTGACACCGCACCGGGGCACCGCCGACACCGTGATCCGCCGCTTCGCCGAGGCAGGCCTCGCCGACCTGGTGCTCGACCTCCACGACGGGATCGGAGACAGGGTCAAGCTGCTCGCCGCTCTGGGCGCCGACCTGGACGCGGCGATCGCCGACGCGCACCTCGTCGACCGGCCTGCGGCGGCCGGCGGCCCGGAGCAGGGCGCCGCCGCCCGGCGCGGTCAGCTCGCCGCCCGGGCGGAGGCGGTCGCCGCAGCCCAGGTGCGACACGCCGCCGAGGCCCTCGCCGGTTCCGGCCAGGCACTGCACGTGCGGCGTGAGCCCTGGGCCGTCTCCGCCTACCAGGCCATGGTCGCGCTGGCCGAGCTGATGAGCGGCGACCACCCGCCGCGCACGCGCGTCCGGCTGCCTCATGCGGTGTGCCGCGAGCTGGACGCGGCACGGCGGGACGGGCTGCGCGGCGACCTGCGTCAGGTGGCCGAGATGGGCGCCTTCCAGCAGACCCGGCTCGACACCCGCTGGCTGGACGCCCACGTGGCCGACGAGGACGAGGCGCGGGTGGCACTGGCCGCCGCCCGGGCCGCCCGCTCCGTTCTGCCGGTGGCGCAGGAGGCCATGGCCGAACTGGCTCATGCAGCCGGCCTGGAGGCGTCCTCGACCGCAGCCGGCTGGCGGCCGCAGCTCGACCTGCTCATCGGCGTCCGGCAGAGCCTCGACGTGTTGCTGCCGGCGGTGTACGAGCAGCCCATCGCCGAGCTGGTGCGGGCGACCGCGCCGAACGAGCCCGAGGGAGGTGAGTCCCACGGCGGCGACGGGTGGCTGGCGCGCAGGTCGCTGCGTCGGCGGGCCCGAGCCCTGGTCCGGCCCGGCACCCACCTGCCCGATCTGCACGAGCGTCTGGTCGTCGCCCTCGACCAGCGGGAACGCTGGCACCAGGTGGCCGCCGGCGGCGGTTGGCCACGGGTTCCCACCGGGCTGGACGCCGCGGATGCGGCGGTCCGTGAACTGGAGCTGGCCCTCGAGGTACTCGGCCGGGTGCTCGACGGCACCGGCACCCCCGATCTGAGTTCGCTGCCGATGGAGAAGATGGGTCAGCGGATCGCCGACCTGGCCGCCGACGAGCTGGGTCTGCTCGCCCAGCCGCAGCGGCGGGTCCGGATGGACCGGCTGCGGGCCGCCGGGCTCACCGATCTGCTCACCGACCTGGCCGAGCGCCGGGCCGACCCTGACGAGGTCGAGGGAGAGCTCGACCTCGCCTGGTGGACCTCGGTGCTCGACGCGATCATCCGCAGCGATCCCCGGCTGGCCCGGCATGACCCGGTGGAGCTGCGTGGGCATGTGGAGACCCTTCGCGACGGCCACGCTCGGTTGCTCATCGCCCGGGCCGCCCAGGCCGTGGCGACCGTCGACCTGCGGGCC
>CAWGTT010000001.1:0-595989 GCA_963825645.1 uncultured Actinomycetota bacterium | reverse complement strand
GCAAGAGCGTACGGCCGCGCTCATCGCGGCAGATGTGCGCACTCCTCGGGGCGTCAGCCTCGTAAGGCTGGGCGCTTCGACGCGTGCCGGCCGGGCGTACCCCGTCGCCATGCCTTGCCCCCAGTGCGACCCTGAGCACATGACCGTTGGCGACTACGTGAGCATGCCGTGGCACCAGGGTTGGAATCCCGTTCCGGACACGGCATGGATGGCGCTGCTGGCCGACCGTTGGGTCACCTTCCCGGCAGAGGCGCTGCCGCGACCGATCGTGCTGGTCGCTGAGGCTGAGCACGTGCCTGGGTTTGCCACGGACCAGGCCAAGATCGCGTGGATGCAGGAACGGGAGTCGGCCCCGACCACGACGTCGCCCGAGCCAGCACTGTTCGCAACGGACCGTGGCCCGCAACTGTTGGCGTGCGTCCACGTCACCGCGGCCGGATCCGTCGGGACCATCACGCGCGCGGACTTGTCCAAGGTCGACGTCTGGTCACCACCGGGTCGGCCCAGGGACGAGCACTGGCATTCCGGGGTCGAGGCCATCGCTGACCCGGCGGATCCGCTGGTTCTGCGGTGGCGGTTCGTAGGCTCGCCGGAGGCCTATACCGACTACCCGGACGCTGAAGTCATGGAAACCGCCACCGCGGTCGTCGTCGTCCCCCGGCGTGTCGAACGGCCCGGAACCGACGCGCGACGCTCCTACGCGCAGACCCGCGAAGTCACAGCCCGGCTCCAGAGCCCGATCGGCGGCCGTGTCCTGCTCGACGTCTACGGACGCACCGCCGTGCTCACCCACCCCGACCAGGCGACATGACCCGACAGACGCGGCGCAACCTCAGGACGTCGGGCGGGACAACGCCAAAACCGATCCAGCCCGTCGGGCAAGACGCAACGCACCACATGCGGCTTACCTGTATCGCCTCTCCCGCACAAGTGGCACGGTTTGGTGTGTCGGGGCGCGCTCGATTCTCCGGCTTTCTCTCGGTCCTGGCGCGGTCTGCGATCGGGCGGGCCTGTCCGGGGTCGCGCAGCGATCGCGGAGCGACGGCCCCGCAGGGGCCGCCCTTGACGGGCCTGGCCGGGAGCGGATGCTGGCGCCGGCGAGGGAAAGCCGGGTCGGTGACGTGTCGATGTTCGTGTCCGCCGCCGTCGGCGGCGGGACGTTGTGGTGGTGATGGTGTGGTCGTCCTCCTCGCTGGTGAACGGGTCGAGCGTGGGACTGGTTGGCAGGTCGAGGGTTTGGGCAACCAGGCTTACCTCGGCGCGGACCTGTGTCGTGGTCCGGTCACATGATGATGGATGGGGTGCTTTCGCCCCGGCTGGGCTCCCGCTCTGGCGGGAGCGCGACCGTTCAATCTACTCAGGCCGCCCGTAACACGGGTTCCTGCCAGCAGGAACCACGGTGACGGTCTGACAGCCGCGTTGCTGGAACTGGCCGCTTCAGCCTCATCGGTTCGTGGGCCTCTTTCCTCTTTCTGCCGCACCAGGATCCACTGCACGGTGCTAAGGGACTCGGGTCTATACGTAGGCGAAGGCGTCGTCGCCGAGGTCGGTCAGGATGTGTACCGCCTGGCGGATGAGCCGGCGGGCCTGGGACAACGCTGCCCGTTTGGCGTCGATCCGGTTCTTCGCCGCCGCGTAGTACGCATGGTCCGGCGCGGACGGGCGGGCGTGCGTCTTGCCGGCCTCGTACAGACACCACCGCAACACGGGCGGGCCCTGCCGGGACAACCGCCCTCGGCTGCGCTTGCCCGCCGAGGAGTACACCGTGATGTCCAGACCGGCAAACCGGACCGCCTTCCGCACCGAGGAGAACCGGCCGGCCCCGCCCAGCCAGCACGTCAACGCCAAGGCAGTGATCGGCCCGACCCCGTACAACCGCCCGGCGAGCACCCGAGGGCCGTGCATGTGCCGGGCCGTGGTCAGCAGCTGCCGGCGCAGGATGTCCATCTGGGCCTCGGTCGCCTCCAGCATCAACACCGCGGCGGCGACCTGGGCCCGTCCCGCCGCCGACAGCTGCTCGGCCGCGACCGTGGCCAGCTGGGCCCGCCCGGCCGAGGTGTTCAGCTGCGGGCACGCCGTGGCGCCCTGGTGGAACAGCACCGCGTGGATCCGCTGCAACCACGCCGTGTGGTCGCGGCGCAGGTCGTGATAGCAGCCCAACAGGGCCCGCGCCTCCACCACCTCCGTCGGCGGGATCCAGCACTCCGGTAACCGGCCGGCCAGGAGCAGGTCCCGCTGATGGCGGGCATCAGCCCGGTCGGTCTTGGCCCGCTTCTTGCGCCCCCGCAGGTTCGCGGTCTCGGCCGGTTCGGCCAGATGCGCGACCATCCCCGCCGCGGCCAGCTCCTCGGCGACGTACCGCCACCCGGTGCACCCCTCCACCGAGAACTCGACCTGGCCACGGTCGGCGCGGTCGGCGAACCGGCGCGCCAGCCAGTCCGCGAACTGCCGCCGGTCCGCGGACGGGATCTGCCCGACCGACACTTCCCCGGTGTCGGTATCGAGATAGTCGAACGTGATCTGCTGCCGGTGCACATCCAGCCCACCTACGATGCTCACAAGGGACCTCCTCAAGCTCCGGGCACGTCCCACAACGCGCCGGGTCGGTACTGGTACCGAAGCACCCCCGCGTCTGAGCTGGGGAGGTCCCCCCGTCTCGCTATCTCAACGTCAGCGGGGAATCCCAACGGCGCCGAGCCCGATGCATGTCATCTACTTAATGCTGGTGTTACGGCGTCGGCCTGGCCAGGCTGGTGTCGAGGTGCCCGGCAGGTCGCTCTCTTTCGCGGCTGTCCACCGTGGTGTTTCGGTGTCGCGGTGTGGCTCTCTCATGGTCTGTGCTCTGCCGGGCACCGCTGGCGGGGTGTGGCTCACGAGGGGACTGCCCGCGCTCGAAGTAGCGTTGCCCACCTTCGCCGACCAATTCGAAGTGGTTCGCGGATAGAGAGTTGACGACGATGGGCCGGATGATCATTGGAGTGGATCCGCATAAGGCGTCGGTGACGATCGAGGTCATCGACGGCGAGGGGAAGGTCGCCGCGACGGGCCGGTTCGGCACCGATGCCCGCCAGTACAAGGTGATGCTGGGCTATGCGCGGCGGTGGCCGCACCGGCTGTGGGCGGTGGAGGGCGCCGAGGGTGCGGGTCGGTCGTTGACACTGCGGCTGCTCGCCGATGGGGAACGGGTGCGGGATGTGCCGGCGAAGCTGGCCGCCCGGGTCCGGGCGTTGGATACCGGGCAGGGCCGTAAGACCGATGCGGTGGACGCGCACTCGGTCGCGACGGAATAATCAATACGTTCGGCACGGAGCCCGCCAGTAAGGCGTGATCTGGCTATGTGCGGCAGTGGCCGCAGCGGGTGTGGGCGGTCGAGGGCGCCGACGGCGCCGGCCGGCCGTTGACGCAGCGGCTGCTCACGGATGGGGAGCGGGTGCGGGATGTGCCGGCGAAGCTGGCCGCCCGGGTCCGGGTGTCTGGATACCGGGCAGGGCCGTAAGACCGATGCGATCGACGCGCACTCGATCGCGGCGGTCGCGTTGCGCACGGCGGGCCTGCGGGAGCTGCACGCCGGCGATGGGGACCTGGGTGCGTTGCGGGTCCTGGCCGATCGACGCGATGAGCTGTCCCGGACCCGGGCGGCCACGCTGAACCGGCTGCACCGGTTGTTGGCGGAGCTGATCGGCGGTGGGGCGCCGCGGCACCTGAGCCCGGCCCAGGCCAGGCGGATGCTGGCCACGGTCCGGCCCCGGGATGCCGGCCGGGGCGATGCGGCGGCGGGTCGCCGCGGACCTGCTCGCCGACCTGGCCGCGATCGACGCCAAGCTGAAAGCCGTCACCGCCGAGCTCCGCGCCCGGGTCCGCGCCCGGGGCTCGCACCTGATGGACCTGTACGGGATGGGCCCGGCCGGCGCGGCCCGGGTCCTGGCCGACGTCGGTGACGTGGACCGGTTCCCGACCAAGGCCCGCTTCGCGTCCTGGAACGGCACCGCACCCCTGGACGCCTCCTCCGGGCAGCAGCTCCACCACCGGCTCTCCCGGGCGGGCAACCGGCGGATCAACCACGTCCTGCACATCATGGCGATCGTCCAGGTCCGCCACGACACGGCCGGGCGGGCCTACTACCGGCGGCTGCGCGCCGCGGGCAAGACCCCGATAGACGCCCTGCGGATCCTCAAACGCCGCCTGTCCGACGTGGTCTACCGGCAACTGGTCGCCGACCAGCGACAACGACAAGCGAGCCACGCCGAGCAAGCGGACCCGGGAGGACACCCGGGGGCGACACTCGAATCCAGCGCGGACGACTCGCTCACCCCGATGGTCGTCTCTTCGGATCAGTCACAGCCCGGGCCCGCCACCGTCCACGATAGGCCCGAACCGGTCGAGGACGACCCGGGCGACATCGACGTGATCGACGTCGACCAGATCGACGAGGACGGAACCGGTGACGAGCGCCGCGCATCTGCGGGGGCAGGCCCCGGCCTGCCCCTGATCGCCCTGGCCAGGGCCCGCAGAGGCTCCGCGGTCCAGGGCGGCGCCGCAGGCCCGTCGCGTCAGCGATCCGCGCAGCGGACCCTTGACGGCGGAGGAGCGGGCCCGTACGCGCGCGGCGCAGCCAACCATCGCGCAGCGGCCCAGACAGCAACCAGCGGCGCAGCCGCCACCGCTGTCAACGCCCCCGACCGGAGCCAAGAAAAGGCTCAGCCGAACCCCTTGCACTAGAGGGGAGCCATGAGCGGTATGGCCGCTCCGCGGCAGAAGCGTAGGCCGCGCGGATCGCGGCGTGAGCGGATACTGCCCTTTGCGGATTGGGCTATGGGTGATGCCGCCGTGAGTCCTATTTCGTTGGCACTACGTCGACGCCGCCGGAAAATGGGGAATCGTGTAGTTCGAGCTTGGCGACCTTGGTTCCGTTCGGGACATCGAACACGATCTGGCCCTTGACCGAGTTACCCGGGTTGATCTGTTCGAGGAATGCGTTTCCTGCGTCACCGAGGTAGATGCCAGCCTCGGAGTCCGCCGAGTACTCCTTGCCCTCGGTGTCATACAGCTTCTGCGAGGACGCGTCGAACAATTGTGCCTTGTCCCCGATGTTCTTCACCGTCATCGAGTACAAGAGGAACTGGCCCTGGGCTTCCTTCCCGAGGTACTGGTCCCCGACCTTCGAGGCGGTCTTGACACCGGTCACTGTGAACTCGAACTTTCCATCGCGCACAGGGGTGCCGAACTTCGCCGCCGTCGGTGCCTGACTCCCGGCTTTCGCAGCGGCCGTGGATGTCTCGGTTGCCTGCTTCGCGGCCGTGGACGAGCCTGGGGCAGCCGACGTCGCCGCGGCCTCAGTGGTGGTGGTGTCGCTGCCGCCGCTCAGGGATCCCCCGATAGCGAGGCCGAGGACGAGACCACCGATGCCCCATGCCCAGCCTGGAAAGGTGCGCTTTCTTGTCGCTCTCTGCGGCCCTGGGCCTTGCGCGGTGGCGATGGGCGGGTAGTCGGTCGGCGGTGACTGGAACCCGGATGACGGTTCTGGTTGCGGTTGAGGCTGTTGCCACTGTTGCGGTTGGGGTTGGGGCTGCTGGTCCAGCCAGTACGTCTTTCCGGTGGCGGGGTCTACCGCGTAGGGGCGCCCCGTGGCTGGGTCCGTGTAGGTCTGCACTCCTTGACTTCCCCTCGACACTTCCCCCGAACTCCGAAGCTGGGTTGGCTGACTCGCCGCTATGGAGGGTAGTCCCACCCTGAGGCCAGGGTTGGACTCTCTGTCAACTCCTCCCTCGACAACGAGTGCCCAGCCCCCGTCCTCCGTGGCCAAGGAGCTCCGTCGGTCAGGCAGCTGACGGCGTCCCATCCCGCCGAGCGGTCGCTCGGCCCCTCCACGAGCCACCACGCGGGGTCGATCCCCACACCGGAAGTCGGCTCGTTGCGACCGGCACGCGGCGGCGACGTGCAGCGCGGAGGGGCGCTCGGTTCGAAGCCACGAGCGTATGGCGCGCGGATCGCGGCCACCGGACATCGTGGCCGCGGGTCTCGTTTGACGCGCGCCAGTCGTGGCCGGGTCGTTGTGCCCTGTCGGTCGGCGGCTGTCGGCGCTAAGGCTGAAGAGTCAGCGGTCGGCGGTTGGCGCGGTGGCTTCCGGAGCGGGAGGCGCTTGGCGGGCACGTCTCGAGTCGGGCCCGGGCCAGCTCGAGGGTGAGGTGTCGACCTGGGGTGCGACGCGGAGGCCACCTGTGGTGCGGCCGATGGGGGCACCGGGCGGAGGCAGGCCCATGGAAGTCGCTGAGGGGATCGTCAGGGTTGACGGCATCTCGATGAGCAACGTCTACGTCGTGGTCACCGAGGACGGTCTTGTGCTGGTGGACACGGGCACGGGCTTTGTAGGCAGCACCAGACGCATCTGCCGGGCCATCGAGGCGATGGGCCACCGGCCCAGCGACGTCCGTGACATCGTGCTCACCCACTACGACGCCGATCACGTCGGAGGCCTCGCCGCGGTCAAGACGCGCACGGGCGCCCGCGTGGCGATCCACGAACTCGACGCGCCGGTGGTGATGAAGAAGGAACCTCCGCGCGGGCGCATGCTGCTGGTGCGTGCGATCTACCGCTGGCTCGTGCGAGCGGTGACCCCTGACCGGCTCCTGAAGGACGGGGACGTGGTCGACGGGCTGCGGGTGGTGCACATCCCGGGGCACACGGCGGGCAGCATCGCCCTGGTGCGCGACGACGGTGCGGTCTTCTCCGGTGACGCGCTGCTGGCCGACAAGGACGGCAACGTCCTGCCGCCGGACCCGAAGCTCGCGGAGGACCCCCACCTGGCCGCGGCGTCCGCCGAGCGGATCATGGCGCTGCACCCCCGGCCGCTCCTGCCCGGGCACGGCGCGCCGTCGCCTGCCAGGACCGCCGCGTGACCGGACGACACAGCCAAGACGTTACGGTGGTACGGGCCACCACGGCGTCGCGCCAGCCACCCTGGCCGGCGTGCCGGCTCGACCACCCGCATCAAGTATGTGCGGGCGTTCCAGGCCAACTCCCGGGGTCGGCGCGCGTTCGGGCCGCATGGTTCAGGTCGCGAACGCGAGGTGCACCTCGCGTTCGCCCTTCCAGACGGACGCGATTCGGCTGGGCAGGGGCCCCGTAGAAGCCCGCAGGTCGTGGGGATGAACTCCCCCGTCGGCGAGGACGCGAGGCCATTGATGGCTCCGTGGTTGGGTCCCGCCGGGTTGGGTCCAGCCTGGGTAATGCTTCGGGTGCGGCTCTTCTGGAGTGACGGTTGGAGCTTGATCCAAAGCTGTAGGTGATCTCGCCGGGCCGTGCCTGTGGGGCCGCCGCCCAAGCGGACTGTGCCCCTGTCTTGGCTGTGCCGGCGTGTCCTGCGCGTGTTCGGGTGGGTCTCGTGGTGATCTCTACCTGTTGGTAATCTACTCACAGGTCGGAGGAGTCCATGTCGCCCGTACGTCGTTCCGGTCCTGCTTCCCGTTCGCAACTGGAGGTGTTGCGGGGCAGTCTGTTCACGCTGCGGCGCCGGTGTGGGACGCCGACCTGTCGGTGCGCGGATGGTGAAGCGCACGCCAGCCCCGCGTTGGCCTACCCCGCGGGTGGGCGGACCAAGACGTTGACCTTGACCGAGCAGGAGGCCGTCGAGGTGGCCGCGTCGCTGGCCCGCTATGCACAGGCCAAGGCCGACCTGGACGAGCAGGCCGCGGCCGGGTTGACCGCGTTGCTGGCCCGGGTCGCCGCCCGGCGGGCCGCTCGGTCATGATCGGGCCGGTCGAGCTGGTCGATCCGGCATCGGTGGAGGCGTTCGCCGCCTCCCGTAAGCGGTTCGAGACCGTGCTGGCCTGGCTGGAAGGCCGCCAGGCGGGCGCCCTGGAGCACTCCGCACTGGAGGCGCAGCTGCAGGCGGACGCCCGGGAGCTGTTCCGTCAGATGTTCGCCGACCACCTGGACCTCCGCGCGGTTCGGGAGCAGCGGATCGAGGCCGTGGCCGACGCCGACCAGGTCGCCCACCCCAACATCGAACCGGGCCACACCCGGGGCCTGGCCACGGTGTTCGGTCCGGTCCGGGTGACCCGGATCGCCTACCGGGCCCGGGGCCGGACCAACCTGCACCCCGCCGACGGGGTACTCAACCTGCCCGAGGAGGAGTACTCCCACGGGCTACGTCACCTCGCCGCAGTCGAGACCTCACGCGGGTCGTTCGACGCCGCGGTCGAGGCGATCGAACGGGGCACCGGACAACAGGTCGGCAAACGGCAGGTCGAACAACTCGCCCGCCGATCCGCCATCGACGCCGACAGCTTCTACTCCGGGCGGCAACCACCGGCCGGCGCCGGCAGCGACCCACTCGTGCTGTCCTGCGACGGCAAAGGCGTCGTGATGCGCCCCGACGCGCTCCGCCCGGCCGCCGCCGCCGCGGCCGCCACGACCCGCCCGAAGCTGGCGACCCGATTATCGAAGGGAGAGAAGCGACACCGGAAACGCATGGCCGAAGTGGGAACCGTGTTCGACGCCAGCCCAGCCCGGCGCACCAGCGCGGACATCCTGCCCGCCAACGACACCGAACGCACCCAGATCCACCCTGGACCGGTGACGTCGAACAAGTGGCTGACCGCCAGCGTCGTGGCCGACGCCGCCACCGTGGTCGCCCAGATCTTCACCGAGGCCGACCGCCGCGACCCCGACCACACCCGCACCTGGGTCGCCCTCGTCGACGGCAACAACCACCAGATCGACCGGATCACCGCCGAGGCCCACACCCGCACCCTGCCCATCACCATCGTGATCGACTTCATTCACGTTCTCGAGTACATCTGGAAGGCCGCCTGGTGCTTCCACCGCGAGGGCGACCCCGCCGCCGAGGACTGGGTCCGCCACCACGCCCGCGCCGTCCTGGACGGCAAGGCCACCCGCGTCGCCGGGGCGATCCGGCGCGCCGCGACCCTCGCCGGACTCCACGACGCCCAACGGACCGGCGCCGACGCCTGCGCCGTCTACCTGACCAACAAGGCCCGCCACCTGGACTACCCCACCGCGCTGGCCAACGGCTGGCCGATCGCCACCGGCGTGATCGAGGGCGCCTGCCGTCACCTGCCTGTTGACTGAACCTCTCCACGTCGTCCCAGGTCAGAGGCCTGATCGAGACCGTCTCCGGACACGACCAGGCGGGCAAGCCACATCAAGAAGGCGGATTCTGGCCAGTGAGCACGAGTCGATCACGACCGGCGGCGGATATTCGACCCATATCGCCCACGTACCGCTTCCTCCCAAGCGCCTTTCGATCTTTGCTGCGGCCAGCTTGGGGTAGTCCATCTGGCCTCCCACCTGCGCACTTGCCTCGTCTGCCGCGGCTGGGACGGTAGTTCAGAGAATGGTCAAGGACCGGATGGACCTCACCGGCGCCCGTTGGGGGCTCCCCGGCGCAGAAGCCATCCTCAAACTCCGAGCCATCCGCAGCAACGGCGACTTCGACGACTACTGGACCTACCACCTCGCCCAGGAACGTCACCGGGTCCACGAGTCCCGCTACGCCCAGGGCGTCATCCCGCAGGCAGCATGAGGTCCCTCCAGAAGAGCCACACCCTAATGCTTCAGCGTGCAGTGTGGGATGGGCTGGGTGGCCAACTCGCGTGCCTCTTGGGTGAACCACTCGTCCCGGTACGGTTGGGGCGCCGTTATCAGGTCCCGATCGATGTCAACCAGGCGAGCGCTTGTGCCTGCACGTCCGGCGAGAGGTAGAACCCTGCGTGGGATCCCCCGTTGATCCACTCGAGGCGTGATCCGGCGATGCGTGCGTGCGCGTGCTCGGCGTGATGGGGCATAACGTCCCGGTCGAGACTGCCGTGGATGATCATGGTTGGGCAGGTGATGTCGCCCAGCGGGAGTCCCTCGAGTCGTGCGAACTGGCTCATATCGTTGGCGTACCCGTCTCGGCGCTCGGGCCAGCCAGCCCCGGACAGTGTCAGGGCACGAACGATCTGAACCAGGTCGTCCCGAGGTGGCGGGTTCTCGGTGGCGGATCCGACGAACATCTTGATGACGGGCCCGGGGAAGTGATCGAGCAGCCACAGCATCGTCGCCACCCCGGCGCCGCTCCAGGCGAGCCTCTGCACCGTGGGGTGCTCATCGGTGTAGCTCAGGCAGATCGAGTCGATCTCGAGCAGGCACGACACGCGGTCGAGACGGGTGGCGGCCAGCAGGTAACTCGACGGGCCGCCACCGGAGGCGCCCAGCACCGCGACACGTCCCAGTCCCAGGGCGTCCAGCAGGCCGATCATGGCGTCCGCCTGAGCGTCGCAGCCCGCCCCGGTCGCCAGCGGGGTGCCGAGGTAGCCCGGGCGCGACGGAGCGATCACGCGGAATCCGCCCGCGCGGAAGGTTTCACCGAGCAGCAGTCCCTGGTCGCAGCCGCCCGGCGTGCCGTGCACCACCAGCAGGGGCGGGCCGTCCCCGCGCTCGGCGTACTCAACGACTCCGCGCCGCGTCGTCACAGTGCGTCGGGGCGCGGTCAAGCAAGCGTCCAGATCTCGTGCCAAGGAGGTGTTCGGTCTGGACATGACGTCACCTCCCTCAGTCAGCCTCCTGCGTCCCACACTCCCGGGAGCGCACCCCCGCACGCCAGAGACCATCGACCCCGGACCGATTCGGTGAAGGCCCGGGCACGCGCCCTCGGAGGCCTTCCCGCCCACGGTCGCGACGGCCAGGGCCCGTGGAGGCTCCGCAGTCCAGGCCTGGCCGCAGGCCTGTCGCTTCAGCGATCCGCGCAGCGGACCCTCACCTGTTACCCCGGCACCGACCTCGTCCTGCACTACCAGGTCGGCCTCCCTTACCCAGGCAACATCAGGTAGTCACCGCCGCAGGTCTGGGCGACGTGCGCGCTGCCCGTCGGGCCGAACGTGCCTGTCGATCGACCGGTTCCCGTGGAACGATCGATTCGAGCCGAGAGCCCCAAGCGGATAGGGCAGAACCCCAGTGACCGACGATGTGGCGCTATGGCGACGGGCGGTACGAGTCTTCGGCGTTATCGCACTCGCCTATTTGATCTGGCGGATCTTGGACACGGTGATTCGCCTTATCGTTTGGCGTTCACACTGGCGGCCGGGATTGGCTGCACTGCGCCGATACAACAAGCGGGTGGTCAACCCCAGGGCTCTCAAGAAGGCCGGGCGAGGGTCCACAACCGCGGTGCACCACACGGGCCGCACATCCGGGAGGGCCTACGTCACCCCGGTGTGGGCGGAACGATCGGGGCAGTCGATCTTCATCCAGCTACCCTATGGGACCGACGTCGACTGGTGCCGCAATGTGGTAGCAGCCCGTGGCTGCGTCCTCGACCACCGTGGCGCACGCTACGACGCTGTCGCTCCGGTCATCGTGCCCGCCGCGGAGGCGAGACCCCACCTACCACCGTTCGCGAGGAAGATGCACCATCTGATCGGCGTCGAGTCCTACCTTAGACTGGACATTTGCCCTGACCGTCGGGCGGGCTCAACAGAGGATGCCGCTGCTGGGAGCCACGGGGGCAACCCGCCGTTGCCGGCTGCCGGAACCCGGCCAAAACCACCTCGCCAGGAATCGTGATGGTTCCCCTAACTGCTCGGAGCCTTGATCGGCGCCAACCCGCAGGCGGAGCACCCGCGCCGCGCGGAACGCGGCAAGAGCGTGCGGGTCTCGCCGACGGCCATGGTGCCCGAAGTTGTCCGCGAAACCGCTATCCCAGGCGCAGAGAAGGACTTCACCGGTTCCCGTGATCCGTTGCGGTCCGGCATTTCGACGCAGGAAGAACGCGTTGTCACGCGGGTCGATGTGGGCAGGGAAGTTCTTCGGAACGCGCTCGCCGTCACCTTGGATCCAGCGGTTCTGGTGGTCACCGGTTCTGCTGTAGTAGATCGTCTGCGCTGACGAACAGCAGAGGGCGCCAGGAAGGTGACTCGACCAGGCGAGTGGTGTGTGCGGTCGCCCGGGGTTGGTCCCCACGGTACCTACCGTTCGCTCAGGGACCTGAACGCAACGGTCCACGCGTTCATCGACGGCTGGCACGGCCGCGCTGACCCCTTCACCTGACCAAGACCGTCCGAGCAGGCCCTCGCCAAGGCCAACCGTGCAACCACTTCACGGTCGGCCCTGTTCCGGGACGTACCAGGGTGCTGGAACGCCGGCCCCGGTCAGGTTGTCGCATCGGACGAATTGATCGCCAATCCGTTCGAGCGGGCAGTCAGGGTAGGCCCGAGTCTGGCTGGTGGTCGCGGTTGCGGGGTCGCCGGGGTCTTGGCGGGCCCAGGCGTTTCCGGTGGAGGGGATGAGGAGGGCCAGGGTGGCGATCGCGCCGATGGTGGCGCGGAGGCGGGGCGTGGTGTTCATGATGACCTCGCTGGTCGTGGGGGTGATCTGGCTCTTCGACTCTCGCCGCCGGCCCGCCTGGGCCGCTTCGGAGGAGGCCCCTGAGATCGGCCCGGAAACCCCTGAGATCGCGGGGGCCGTGGATGCCAGACTGGATGGATGCCGGAGGGGGGCCCGTCCAGCAGGGCGGGTTTCGTGGGGCGCGCCGAGGAGCGGGCGGCGGTGCGCGCCGTGGTGGAGCGTGCTTGTGGGGGGCAGGGCGGTGCGCTGCTGATCCAGGGCGATGCCGGGGTGGGCAAGACCGAGCTGGTGGCCCAGGTGCTTCGGGAGGTCGACGAACGCGCGACGGTGGTCCGGGGGTCGGCGCTGCCGTTGACGTCGATGACGGTGCCGTATCTGCCGTTGCGTTCGGCGCTGGCCCGGCTCGCCGTTGAGGCCGGCGAGGAACCCATCACGGTGTTCGACCGGGCCGAGGCCGCAGATAGTGCCCCCTTGGCGTTCGATGGGTGGGTCAGCGCGCGGTGCCGTGACCGGCCACTGGTGCTGGCCGTGGACGATCTGCACTGGGCGGATGCGAGCACCCTGGACGCGTTGATGTACGTGTTGTCCGGGCCAGCGGATCGCCGGCTCGCGGTGCTGTTGACGCTGCGGCACGGGGAGATCCGCGAGGGGCATCGGTTGAACCGGTGGCTGGCCGACGTCCGCCGCCTGCCGGGCTTCCAGCAGATGACCCTGGGCCCGTTCGACCGGGCCACCACCGGGCTGCAGATCGCGGGTCTGCTCGGTGCCCCGCCGCACCAGTCCCTCGTGGATGACGTCTTCGCCCGGACCGAGGGGAATGCTTATCTGACCCGGCTCCTGGTGGCCGGGCTCGCCCCGGAATCGCGGAGCCTGCCGGCGACGCTCCCGGGCGACCTCAAGGGTGCGGTGTTGGCGTCGTGGCATCAGCTCAGTGACCCGGCGCGGGACCTGACGAAGGTGATCGCGATCGGTGGGCGCCGGGTGAGCGCGGCGGAACTGGTCACGTTCCTGGCCGGAGAGGATCTCTTCGGTGATGTTGGCGGGCTGCTGCGCGAGGCCGAGGCGGCGGCGGTCGTGGACCAAGCTCCGGATGGCAGCTACTGGTTCCACCACCCCTTGCAGGCCCAGGTACTGGCGGGGCGGGTCCCGGACGAGGAGCGGCGGTCCTGGCATGCCCGGTTCGCGGCCCACCTCGAAGCCCTCGTCGATCCCCGGGCTCGCGACGACGTTGAGCTGTTGGTCGCCGTCGCCGATCACCACCACCGCGCCGACCACCCCGCGCAGGCGTATGCATGGGCACGGCGAGCCGCGGCGGTAGCGGGCTCGGCAGGTGGTGTCCGGGAGCAGATCCGCCTGCTGCGCCGGGCCCTGGAGCTGCGTCAGTACGCCGTCCCGCCCCCGCCGAGAGCGCAGCTGCTGCTGGAGTTGAAGGACGCCGCGGTGCGGGCCGGGGACTTCGAGAATGAACTCGGCACCGTGGAGGAGCTGCTCGCCGAGACCGATGACGAGTCGGCTCCGCTGCTACGCGCCGAGCTGCTGCTTCGGCGGGGCCACCTCAGGTGGGCCACCGGGCGGGCGTTCCTGTCCCTCGAGGACGTCGAGCACGCCCTGGAGCTGTCCTCCGGGGAGCCGGGCAGCTGGCAACACGCCTTCGCGTTGGCCGAGCGGGCCCACGTCGGGAGTTGGACCGAGGACCCCCGGGCCGGTGAGTTCGCGGAGCGCGGGATCGCCGCGGCCCGCCGCGCCGGGCATCCCCGGGCGCTCGCCTACGCCCTCACCGCGGGCGTGCTGATCGCCAGCGATGAGGGGCACATCAACGAAGGGCTCGCCCTCGTCGAGGAGGCGCGGGAGGTGGCCGTCGAGGCCGAGGACTACTACGCCTACATCGCGACCGGCTTCTGGGAGAGCATCCTGTACGCCCCCTTCGCCTGCCGCGACGGCACCGTGCTCCTCGCGCGCCGCCGCCGCGAGCTGCAGGCCCTCGGGGGGCCGCACCCCTACGTGGCCTGGCTCGCCGCCGGCGAGGCGACCGGGTGGGTCTCCCTGGGACGCTGGGAGCTGGCGGCCGAGCCACTGCGGATCGCCCTGGGCGCCGCCCCGGGCGGTTTCGCCGACATCATGACCCGCCTGAGCGCTGCCCGGCTCGCGGCGTTCCAGGGCCGCATCGAGGAAGCACTGGCCCACCTGCAACGCGCGGACGAGCTGTGCGGCGACCTGTCGGCGTTCCCCTCGTTGGAGATCGATGTCGTGCGCTCCGAAGTGCTCCTGGCGGTCAGAGACCCGCAGGGCGCCCTCACCTCGGCGCTGCACGGGGCCAGCCAGGTCCACCCACCCTCACTGAGCGAGAGGCTGATCCCGCTCGCGGCCCGCAGCCTGGCCGAACTGGTCGAGGACGCCCGGGCCCGCAGCAGCGACGTCGGGCCCGTGCTGGACCGGGTCGATGACCTCGTCCGGCGCTTTCCCGACGTCATCAGCGAGAAGGGCCCCACACCCGCCTACCGCGCCCAACTCGCGGCCTGCACCGCCTGGTACGCCGCGGAAGTCGGCCGCGCCCGTCGGGACCCGGACAACGCCGCCGCCTGGGAGGACGTCGCCCGGCTGGCCGGCGCCGCGGATCTGCTTTGGGACGCCGCCTACGCCGGGCTCCAAGCCGCCACTGCCCACCTGAGCGCCGGCCCCGGCCACCGGCAGGCCGCCGCCGCGTCCCTGCGCGCCAGCCACCGACTCGCCGAGGAACTCGTCGCCAGGCCCATCCTGGATGCCCTCGACGAGCTCGCCACAGCGGCCCGGTTACCCGTGCGCGACATCCGATCCGATGAAACGCCCCCGGCCGCCTACGACCTACCCGGCCTCACCCCCCGGGAACGGGAGGTCCTCGCTCACATCGTCGCCGGACACACCTACACCGAGATCGCCCAAGCCCTCGTCGTCAGCGAGAAGACCGTCAGCACCCACGTCTCCAACATGCTCCACAAATACGGCCTCACCAACCGCGTCGAACTCGCCCAACTCGCCGCACGCCCAACCCGACCGCAATAGCCATGCCCCCACTCACGGCACAAAGCCACCGTTCCAGGCATTAGCGTGCGGTCGCACGCCCAGCGGCAGAAGCGGTATGGCCGCTCCGCGGCATGAGCGGTATGGCCGCTCCGCGGCATGAGCGGTATGGCCGCTCCGCGGCATGAGCGGTATGGCCGCTCCGCGGCATGAGCGGTATGGCCGCTCCGCGGCATGAGCGGTATGGCCGCTCCGCGGCATGAGCGGTATGGCCGCTCCGCGGAATGAGCGGTATGGCCGCTCCGCGGCAGATCCGTGCGTTGCGCAAGGCACAGAAACGGAGCCGGGTCGGCTGCAATCTACGTCTCGGGGGCGGTCGAAGAGCAACCTTCGGCCCCGGCGTGTCGCGCATAGGTGCTATATCTGGTGATGGGATCATGAACTGGTGCGAAAGCCCAAGACGAGTACCGGATTGGCGGACCGGGCCTGGCTGGCTCGGCGGTACGTGCGCGACCTGGCTTCGATCCGGGACATCGCCGGGGAACTCGGCTGCTCGACGCACCTGGTGACCCAGGCACTGATCCGGCACAGCATTCCCCGCCGGCCTGTGGGATCACCTAAGGGCGTCCCGTCGCGGGACGCCGATCAGCAGGCGGCCTACCAGCGGCTCCAGGACCGGGACTTCCTGCTGCGCCGGTACGTCGAGGATCGGATGACAATCGAGCAGATCGCCGATCTTGTCGGCTGTGGTGTGGCCACGGTACGCAAGGCGCTGGGAGACCACGAGATCCCAGTCCGGTGGGTGGGCCGGCGGGATCCCGTCCAGGTAGATAAGGGCTGGCTGAGCCGGCGGTACGTCACGGACCTGGCCTCCATCCGGGACATCGCGGGGGAACTGGGCTGCTCGATGAACTGCGTGCTCGAGATGCTGATCGAGTACGGCATTCCCCGTCGCCCGGTCGGCACCCCCAAGGGCCTGCCGGCACGCGACACACAGGTCGCCCGCCTGCGGAAGATCCCCGTCCGGAAGCTGCATCAGATCCTGGTGGAGGCCGACACCGAGTCGGACGCCGCCACGGCGCTCGGTGTGTCCCACACCGTCTTGAAGGAGGTCGTGGCCGACGCCGGGATCGACCGCGAGGCGGTCACCCGGGAGCGAACGGCTCGCAGGCGCACCGTGGCCTGGCCGGCGCTCCTGCGCGACCGTGACCGGCTCGCCGAGGCCCTGGACGCCTCACCATCGGTCTCCGCCGTCGCCCGCCGGGCCGGGTGCAGCCCGCAACTCGTGCGTTCCGCAGCCGCCCATCACAAGATCCCGCTTGCGGGCCTGTCGAGAACGCGGCCGGGCCTGCGATGGACCGAGCGGCCCTCCGCGGCGCCACCGGCCCCAGCGGCCACCGAACCGCTCGAGGCCACCACCCAACAACTGAACGAGGCCAACGCGACACGCGTGCGGGCCGCTGCGGCCCGCACGGTAGACGCCGCGCGCGCCATGCTCGCCGACGGCGACTGCCTGGTCAAGCACCGAGCGGTCCTGCAGGCCAGGGTCGACCACCCGCAGGCCTCCCTGGCCGAGTTGGGTGCCATCTTCGGCACGACCAAAGACGCCTACGCGGCCATGCTGCGCCGGGCCCTGGCCAGCCGTCCCTGCGCACCACCCCTCCCCGCCGCGGCCACGTCCTACCGCGAAGACACCGTCAGCCACCTGCCCACCACGAAGGCTGAACGGCCGTCCCCGCCCCGGCCTTCGACACCCCGGCGCCGGTCCTCACCCGCCACAGCGGCCAGCTGACCACCCACTGCGCCTCCACGAGCAGAGGAAGATCGCCACCCAGGCCAGCCCGACCGTCGGCCGCTTCGGCGATCCCGCCCCGCGCACCCAGCGCCACACACCCGACGCCATCATGATTCGCGACGGGGAAGGCATCGTCGCTGTCGCCAAGATCCTCGGCCACAGCATCGAAACCGCTCGCGGCTACAGCCTGCCCACCGACACAACCAGCAACACGCCACCGAACGAGTCACCATCGTCGGGGACCACAGGACCGTCCGGGTCTGGGCCACCGCTGCGCCCGTCGCGTACGAACTCCACGAGAATCACAGGTACACAGGTAAGGCACGGGGCGCACTGTTCGATCAAGCACGAGTACGCGGGGTGCGGCATGAGAGGAACGGCCGCGCGGAACGCGACAATTTCGTACGGTTGGCGGCGATCGGCAGCCGGGCATAGGTAGCCTGCGAAGATGTGGGCCGATGATGTAGACGATCCGGCGATCGAGGAGTTGGCCGCGGCAGGAGATCGGGGAGGGCTATGCAAGCTCCTGCTGCATTCAGCTTGGGGGTGGGGGTCCAGTACCGGCCATCAGGAAGCGGTCGGTCTGCTGCGGGACCTGCCCGACGACGACACCGTCCCGACCGTCCTGGTTGCGCTGCTGTTGTGCACCTGCCAGCGGTGGGACCGAGTGACCGCCAAGCTGATCGCCGGGATCGAGGAGTGCGGCGTGCTGACCGGCCCGGACCTTGACGAGCTGGCCGAGTCGCTGATCAGCGACAAGGTCACCATCGTGTTCCCGCTGACCTGGATCTCCGAGCGTTGGGTGGAGTTCGACACCGCAGGCGGCCCACCAAAGACGGTGGAGGTCGGTGCCGAGGCGACGGCGCACGACGAGCGCCCGGTGGAGCCCCCGCTACGCCGGTGGGGCGCCGCCCGCGTGCTGGGCAACGATCCTGCCCGGCTGGACGACCTACTCGCGCGGGCAGACGGCCTGCCACCGCGGCACCGTGACGCACTGCTGCACGGCCTGTTGGATGCCTGCGACGGCCTGGAGATCGAGCAGCGGCGTCTGGTGGTGCGCCGGGCTCTGGGCAGTGGCATCGCCCGCGTCCGGCGGGCCGCGTTGGATCGGCTCTGCAAGCTGGACGGCCCGAGGGTGGCCCAACGCCGCGCACGGTCCGACCCCGACCGGACGGTGCGTGCCTGGCACCCGCCCGAGGCACCGGCCCAAGACATGCTGCACCTGCCCGACGTGGCGGGCTGACGGCCACCGATGTGGGGGTGGCACCCGCGGCTGCGCAGGGTGTAGGGACGGCCGCCTGACCGTGAACCGTTGCTCCAGTTAGGGTTGACCCAGCAGCTCGCCAAGGGCCCGGCCGGCCGGCTCGGGCAGGGGCCGCTCGGCGGCGGCGTGGTGGGGGCCGGCGACCTGTCGGTCAGCGGAGCGACCTAGGAGCGACCTCAACCGGTCTCATCCCCAGGTCACCGGCGACGTGTTTCGGTGACGGCCCAACAGCACGCAGTTGCCGAACTCGGGACCACAGCTCAGACCGGCCGACCGGCTGAATCACGGGTCCAGGATGTCGGATGCTGTCCGGCGGCGATGGCCAGGTTGTCCGCATCCAGCCGCCACCCGTTGCGCCGCGGATTGGTCGACGCAGGGATCGCCAGGCCCGCCTTCTGCAGGGCCCTGAACGCGGCGTAGGCGTCATCCACGCTGACACCGGTCAGGTTCGCGGCGCCGGTCGGGGTCAGGTAGGAGACCGATCGAGTGTTGGGTGCTGGAGGGAACTGCTCCCGCCGTCCCGGCCCGGTGACGGTGACCATTGCCGCGAACACCTGGAGCCGGACAGGATCGACCAGCGTGGCCATCATCGTGGCGGGATCGGGTGGGCTGCTCACCCACCCCATTCAACATCGTAGGGTCCGGCACCTCGACACAACCCGCCTGTCAGGCGTCGCCGACGCGACAGACCCAGACCCAGAGACGCCACGCTCACCAACCGTCATGGATAGCCTCCGAATCGGAATGACGTCCTTGCGGCACAAGCGAAGGCCGCCCGGTCGGCGGCAGAAGCGTAAGGCCGCGCTCATCGCGGCATTATCGTGCGTCCCGCACGCACCGCAGCAGATGAGGCGATTGGGACGTAGATAGCCGGGTCGGCTCGCCGGGTCAAGCCGCTGGTGATCTCGAGCAGTCGAAGGGTCGGGACGGCCTGCGGCCGTGCCCGCAGCTGCGAGGCCAAGGACGGCGCCGAACCTAAGATGAATGCGCTACACGGAGCGAAGGGGGCTGTTGATCATCGGCGCCATCGAACGCCATGTCCAGGGCGCGGACGACGAAAAGCGCGCGCCTGTGGACGGCGGCGGCTTCCTCGATATCGGCGCGGCCACCGGGATCACCCCTGCCGGCGACCTCGCCGGGCGGCCGGGAAACTTCGTCCTGCTCGCTCCGGGCGGCGTCGGAAAGTCCGTTGTCCTTGAGGAGTTGAGGCGGCGGGAGGATGGCATCCAGGTCGACCTCGTCGGACTCCGGAGCATCGACGTCGGCCGGGTAGTCGGCGCGGCGGTCGCATCCGGGAAGCCGATCTACCTCGACGCTTTGGACGAGGCTTTGGTGACCGAGCCAGCTCTCGTCCGGCTGCTGAACCGCGCGATGTCCGAGTCCGGCGATGATGCGGTCAAGTGGCGACTGGCGTGCCGCCCTTCGGCCTGGACAGGTGCCTTCGTCGAAGGCGTGAAGGCTATCGAAAAGCTGCGCCTGCTGCCGATGACGCGTGACTCGGCTCGTCGCCTGCTCGCTTCCCTCGATGTGGACGAGGGCTTCCTGGACGCGCTGGCCGCGGCGGGACAGAGCCGATTGAGCGCCTCGGTGTTGCACTTCATCGCGGCTGCCCGGCAATGGCAGGAGGACGGTCGTCTTCCTGGTCGGCGAACGGACGTCTTGGAGTCTGAGATCCAGCGGCTGCTGGCCGAGCGGGAGGACCTCCGGCAACCCCTGAGGACAGGCGCTGACGTGCGGCGCCGGACGGCTGGCCGACTGGCCTTCTTCGCCGCGTTCGGCGGCGTCGGCCGGTTCGCGTTCCGCACCCGCGCTGGTCAGGCCGCCGCCGCGATCGCCGAGCTGCCGACTGCGCCCGAGCCCGACCGCCCCGATGCCACGCTCGGACGCGAGGTCTACGAGGAGGTAATGGGTAGCGCGCTGTTCGACACTGCGCCGCAAGACACCGTTGCCTTCCGGCATCAGGAGTACGTCGACTACCTCGCCGCGAAGTACGTGGTGGACCGGGCGCCCGTGCGGTCCCAGGTCGCAGCCCTGCTCGGCCTGACCGACGGAGTGCTGCCGCGCTCAATGACCGCGGTCGCGGCCTGGATCGTGGCGTTGCGCCCAGAACTCGCTGACCTAGTGGCGCCCGCCAACGCAGCAGCCCTGGTCGAGTCTGAAGTCGACCTGCCGCCCGCCGCGCGGCTGGCGGTCGTGGACGCGCTGCTCGAGGACGCACGGGAACACGACGCGCCGCCACAGTGGTCCCTGGACCTATCGGTGGTCGTCCACCCCGAGCTGGAACACCAACTCACCGAACGGCTGACGACCGGGGCCGCTCGGCCGTTCGAGGCGTGGTGGATCTGCCGGCTCGCCCTGGCCGGGCGGGTCTCGGCTGCAGCTCCCGCGGCGCTGACGATCGCGCTCGACGGCCGGTTTCTGTCCTGGGCCCGCCGGCCAGCGATCGCCGTGGTCACCGCCCTAGGTGCAGAGCCCGAACGTTCGGCCCTGCTCGACGGCCTGAAGCTCGACGCGGACGCCGACCCGGACGACGAGCTACGGGCCGGACTGCTGGAGGGTCTCTACCCGCAGCACATGCTCACCACTCAGCTGCTGCCGTTCGTTACACGCCCGCGGAAGTCCAACTTCATCGGCGCATACCGGAAGTTCCTGGGGAGTTCCCGCTCGGATTCCGGACGCCGACCTACCCGACGTTCTTGCCTGGGCGAGTGCAACCCTCAAGTCCCAGATCTCCATCGAGTCTCGCCAGTGGGCGAGCGACGTGTCTGTCCAGCTCGTGCATCGAGCCGTCGCCGCATGCGATGACCCGGCGGTGCTGGAGCCACTGGCCGAGCTCATCGTCCATCTGGCCGGACGCACCCGTCTCGGCGCGCCTTGGGCGCAGGACACGGCCGGGCGCAGACGTCTGGCCCTCGCTGTCGCGGCGCGACTCGACGAACGTCGATGGCCCGTCCTCCTACGACTTGGTCTCGTCACCGCCGACGACGTCGGCTGGCTGACGGCCGCAGATGAGCAACATGCGCCCGGTTACGACGTCCTGGCCCGATGCCTTGAGCGGCTGACCGCCGCGCCCGACCCGGCGGACGAGCAGGGAACAGGAGAAGGGGAAGTCGAGAGCCCGACCGACCCGGCCGCGCTGCGAGCGGCGATCGCGGCTGCCCGCCAGGACCTCGCCGCGTGGGCCGACATTCCGATCGCCCTGGTGCCAGGTGAAGATCGGGAGCCGCTGTTCTGGTGCGATCTCACTTCCCGGCCGAGTTGGTCGCTGCTGACTACCGACGAGCAGCGGGAAGTCCTCGACCTCGGTCTTGAATACGTGACCAGGCTTTCGCCCAACCCTGGCCTGTGGTTGGGCAAGACTTCGATCGGGTTCGACGTCATCCGCGACTGGTCGGGCGTCTACCTACTGACTACGTTGGCGGGCCACGCGGCAGAACGCCTGCAGTGGCCTCCGCCGACGGCGTGGGTGCGATGGGCGCCCGCTATCGCGAATGCCTGGGCCTACGGCGGCGAGAACCTGCTCGCCGACCTTGTCGAGTTCGCTCCGGCGGAGGCAGAGGCCGGAATCTGCACAGCGGTGCGGGTCGCGCTCGACAGCCGCGCTACGTGGCGACGCACACCGCTGCATGAGCACTTCGCCCGCGACCTGGCACCTGACCTGGCTGTCATCCTCAGCAGCGCCGCTACCCCGACCACGAGAGCGCCGACGCTCTCGCCTTCCTGACCGACCATGATCTGGACACGGCCGTTGTTACGGCCCGATCGGTGGCCAACGGCGATGGTTCGCAACTGTCTCGCGCCGCGAACCGGTACCTTGCCCACCTCGACAGCAACGGCACGATCGACCGCCTGCTGAGCGCGCCGATCCCGTCCGGCGCCTTCCTGGAACTCCTTGAGGGGCTGCGGCTGGATACGGTCGACAACGGACGGTTGGCCGCCCTGGCCCGTCTCCTGCTCGATCGGCTCCCACCTGCCGACGACAGCCCGCGCGATACCGAGGGCTGGTCGTTCGACAGCCCAGCCCAGCGGGGGGCCCGGATGCGCAGGCGCACGGTCGAGGTACTGGCCCGACGTGGCCTCGCCAGCGAACTCAAGGGGCTGGTGGACGGGCGGCCGCCGCAGGAGCAGGAACTCATCCGCTACCACCTCCGTCATGCCCGTCAGGTCGCGGCAGACATGGCCCAAGTCCGCCTCGGCCCGGCCGGACTGCTCGACCTACTCGCCCGCTCGGACATCCGCCTCGTCCGCAACTCCAGCGACCTGATCGACGTGCTGACGGACCACCTCAACGATCTGCAACACGAACTCTCACGCAACAACAGCTTCCGCGAACTATGGTCACCGAACGGCAGGAACCTCGGCAGCGAGGACGACATCACCGACTGGGTAAGGCGCCGGCTGACCGACCGGCTCGGCAGGGACCGCATCATCCTCACCCGGGAACCCCAGGTCGAGCGTCTCACGGTCAAGGGCTCCGGCACACGTATCGACCTAGCCGCTGGCGCCCCGACCAACACAGCGCCTATCGGTGTCGCCGCCGTGACCATCGAAGCCAAGCTCGCCAGCAACGACGAGGTGCCCACCGCCCTCAGAGATCAGCTTGTGAAGCGATACCTCGCCGCGACCGGCCAGAGGCACGGCATCTATCTCGTCTACTGGGTTCCGCCCGAGCAGCGAAGACCAGGTTCGCGCACGGTGTATGCCGACAAGCAGCAACTGCTCGACGACATGCGGCGCTGGGCGGCCGAGGTGGCGCCGCAGTACGAGGTGAGCGTCTACGCGCTCGACGTCAGCTGGCCGAACCGTCAGTCCTGACGGGGCAGCGGCGGTGCTCCGGTCTGGGATCAGGGCGGCGACGCGCGCGGAACAGGAGACGGGCTGTCCGGCCCCTCGGACAGGTGCCCGCCCCGATGACCCGCAGCAGCGCGGCGAGGCAAGCGCTGGCCAACTTCGTGAGGCATGAGAATTGCTGCTCGGGGCAAGTCCGCTCATCGGCATGTCCGGACGGATCCGCACCTCCGCTTGAGCGACCCGCGGCTCTCCTGTCGCTTCGCTTGCGTCAAACGCCAGACCACGGCCGGCGATCCTCGACCCGGGCAGGTTGAGGTCTCCTCAGTCGCCAGTCGCACACCCAGGTCACGGCGTCGATTCCCCCGCTTCACCTCCATGGAGAACGGCGCCGACGAGCCCGGACCGACGGACAAGCGTTCTTGAGGGTCACACCGCCACGCCCAGCGCGTCCACGTAGGCGCGCAGGACCGCGGCCCTGACCAGCCGCGTGCCGTCGAGGCGGACCGACCGAAGACCGAACTCAACACAGGTCACCACCACCATCGTGTTCGTCGGACTCCGCCAACATGTCTTGGCCCACCGGCTCAGCCAAAGACGACCTGTTCTTCGCCCGGCTACCGCCCGACGAGCTGTGGGCGGCGCAGCGCGCCGAGCGAACTCCCCGATCCGGACACCAGCACCCCTCAACCCGGGCCCGCGGCCTCTTGGCCCTGGGGGCCACCCAGCGCCACAGCAGCGATCAATCATCGGGGAGCACGCTCCCCCGCAGTGACACGCGACCGGAGCCTACCCACCCCACCGCTCGTCGGGCTGGGGCGAAGCCCCGTTGGTCAGGCCGAGCCCGAACGGACGACCACCAAGATCGATCCACACAGTACCCACCGGAAACAACCGCAGACGACCCGCAAAGAGCGGCTCGACCAGCAACAGCGGGATGTGGAGTGCCGCTGACCAGAGGCTCTTTCGGTGACCAACGAGCGATGTCGAGCAACACCGATGGTGAATCAGCGGGTTCGGGGTTCGAGTCCCTGACGGCGCACCAACTCCCTGGTCAGCGACCCTTTGATTTTCTTGATCATGGTGCTGCTCCCGGTTCACTCCCATGATTCTTCCCAAGAACCCGGCAGACCGGAACTGACGACAGCGTGCAACCGGTCGGCTCGCGCCGGACCCGTCCGCCCGTTGGGCCGTGTTGGTTGCCGTCCACGCGCACTTACTGGGAGGGGGATCGACGACGAGCGCGAGTGTTCGACGTCCGGCAGGGAGGTTGGCCATGGACCAGCTCTGGAGCGTTCGCGACGTGTCGGAGTACCTCGACGTTCCGGTGACCACTCTCTACCGCTGGCGCGCCCACCGGTACGGACCGCCGGCTCGGCGCATCGGCAAGCACCTGCGCTACCGGGCTGCGGACGTCGTCGCATGGGTCGAGCGACTGCCCGACCACGCCGGCGGCCGTGGCCGCCGAGGACCGTGAGACCCGGTTGTGATCCTCGCCCGGGCCGAAGCCCAGCCCGACGGCAGGGGCACCCGTCTACGAGACGCTGACGTGGACGTGGTCGTAGTGGTTCGCGGTCCTGCCGCCGCGATCCTGCATGGCTTCCCACTGGCTGGTCGGGTTGCCGACCTGCCAGATCTCCTGCTGGTAGATCACGTAGGTGACACCCAGTTCGCGGGCGTGAGCCTGGACGTACCTGGCGATGACCCATCCCGGCTCGCCTGACACCATGATGTCGACGGCCCTGCCGCTGCCGTGGTCGCCGCCGTCCCCGGCACGGTAGCCGCCGAAGGACGACACCGAATCGCCGAATGCGGCACACACCACGCGATACACCGAACGGGCGTTCGACGTCAGGTGCGACTCGATGTTGGAGCTGATGGAGCACGGCGCGTCCGATACGCCTGCCGACGCGCTCTTCGGCTTCGGCTTCGGCTTCGGCTTCGACGTGGATAGGTAGGTCGACCTGACCCATCCGGCGCGCCCGTCGGTCACCACCTGGGTCCAGCCGCTCTTGATTACACCGGTGACCCCGACCCGAGTGAGGGCCTTGAGGGTGCCGAAGCGGTCGTGACCGGCCGACGGGCCGGAGCGGATGGTGACGTCAGTCGTCGCCCACATCTGCCCCACGACGGCCGGGACAGGCTCGGGCTCGCGCGCCGTGGCGACGGGGCTCGCCGGCCCTGCGGAAGTGGTCCTGTCCCGGCTGGCCCTCTCCTGTGTCCTGAGGGCCACGGCGGCACGGAGGGCGTCGGCAGCCAGTGCGGCGTCCCGCCGCTGGTCGTCGGCCGTGGCGAGCGCCGCGCTGCCCGGAGCCGGGCCGGTGTTCGGCCAGAGGGTGAGGACTAGGGCCAAGGCCAGCAGCGCCGCACCGACGCCGGCGGACGGGCGGGCAACCTGACGTGGGAGACGAGGAACGGGCCGATTGACCGGCTCCGCGCGGTGACGGCCTCGGGGCACGAGCTCCCTCTCCCGGTCGGGTACATCGAATTCGGGCAGCCTAGGCCGCACCATGACAACGTGCGATAAGGCAGCGTGAAGGGTAGACCCAGCCCTCTTCACGCACTGTGCTACCTCTGCTACGCAGCGATCGGACTGTGCGCGGTCGCCTTCGTCGGGCCCCGTCGGGCCGCGCACACACGGTCGTGCACACGGTCTGGGTGTGACCGAGGAAAGGGTGCTCAGCGGGCCGCGCGGAGGCACTCACCGTCCGCTCGCGCCGCGGACATGGCATATGGCCACGTCTTGGTTGGTGGTCAATCAGCGATCTCGATGTTGGTGGGTCGAGACACGTGTCCCACGTTTGACGGGCTGCGGGCGGTCGTCGTCGATCGAGGCCGCCCGGAGCGAGGAGCTGCGCTCGCAGTCGATGGTCGCCAAGCAGCCGCTGGGGCTTTCGATGGACCCTGCCGCGGCGCGGAGCGCGGGTTACCGTCGGTGCATGCCCGCACGGAAGCCACCGACGGCCCAGGACGCGGCCACCGCCCGCCGGATCCTCCTCGACGGGCTGGCGCACGACGTCGACATGGTCGAGATCCTCCACCGGCTGGCGCCCCTGCACCCGCGGAACAACACGTTCCCGGGCGAGGTCCTCCTCCGCCTGGCCGCCGACGCCCTCGACTGGGCCGGAGTGGACCGGGCTCATCCGCTCGACCTGGCCGGGATGCGGGAGCGGTTCCTGCCCGAGTGCAACCTCACCGGGCGGGACCGGCGCAAGCTGCAGTTCGCCGTTATGGCCGCGGCGGTGTCGATGTCGACCTGCTCGATGAGGTCGCCTGGTGGCAGAGCGACGACCTCTGGCGCTACGCCGCATGGGCAACGGTCGCCTACATCCGCATGACCGCCGACCGGACCGGCGTGCCCGCGCCAGAGATCTGCCGCGGCATCGCCCAGAGGCAACCCCCGTCGCCGTGACCAACCAGGAAGACCAACGCTGCCACCGCTCGCGATCCGCCAAGCGCGACTCTGCCGAATTGAGGATGCATCGACACGCGCATGTTCATGCGAGATCCTGCACGTTGCGCCGGGGCGCCCGGTCGTCTCGGTCGACGATCGGGTGGGGGTGCCCGAGTCTCACCAGTGGCGGCCACTGGTCGGACGCAACGCGCCGTAGTCGGTGGCACGAGATGTCTCAGATGACCCACCCGGACGGGAATGTTCACCGGGCGGTCGTGCGGGATTGCGTGGCCTTCGGGTCGGCAGTTAGTGACCATGGCACGCTCGGCGCCCGCTGGAGGTCGGCTATCGGTGGCCCACTGGCATCACCCAGCGGAACGCCACGAGCTGCTGCGGCCGCTCCCGGCCGAGCCGTTCGACGCCGCGCTTACCGTCACTCGGGTCACCACCGCGGGGACCAGTTTCGAGCGACGATGCCTCCAAGGGGCAGCTGGGGTCGGGAGACCTTGTCGGACACGACAAGAGAGCCTGCGATTCCTCAGAAGGTGGCGACTGAGGTGGTGCCAGCACGTCCAGGATCGTCAGCGGGATGTCGCAGCGCGTTGAGGTGCCCTTCGCGAGTGGCCGCAGGGCGGCAGCGATCGCTCGGGTCGTGGACACGGGGTCAGCGGGTCGCCGGGACACCGAGTTCGTCCAGGAGGGTGCGCACCCGGCGTTCGATGTCGTCTCGGATCGGGCGGACGGCGGTCACGTCCTGGCCTGCGGGGTCGTCCAGTACCCAGTCCTCGTAGCGCTTGCCGGGGAAGATCGGGCAGGCGTCGCCGCAGCCCATACTGATCACGACGTCGGCGGCTCGGACGGTCTCGTCGGTCCACGGTTTGGGGAACTCCCCGGAGATGTCGATACCGCGCTCACGCATGGCCTCGACGGCGGCCGGGTTGACGGCGTTGCCGGGTTCGGAGCCCCCGGACCAGGCCAGCGCGCGGTCCCCCGCCAGGTGGGTGAAGAAGCCCATCGCCATCTGGGAGCGGCCGGCGTTGTGTACGCAGAGGAACAGCACAATCGGTTTGCCGTCGTCCCGAAGGCCTTCGATCTTCGCCAGGGCGCGTAGCCGCTGCCGGGCGAATCGTTCGGCCATCAGGGGCAGGAACTTGGTGATAGTGGCCCGGTCGGTGAATTGGTCGAACGAGGCGTGCAGGAAGCGTTCGATGGTCTCGGGTCCGTAGACGCCGGCAAAGTCCTCGACCAGCCGGGTCGCGGTGGCACGGAGCGCGAGCGACTCGTCCAGGCTGAGGGTGTCCCAGGTGGGCGTCTCTGAGTCCGGACGGCGCGGTCGGCTCGGTGTCTCGGTCACGGTGTGCTCCTTCGCGACGCGGTGGCAGGGTCGCTGCCGAGGGCGCCGGCCAGCCGGTCGACGCGGTGGGTGAGATCGGTGTAGGCGGTGTCGAAGGCCTCGTCGGTGTCGACGCGGACCGGGTCCGGCACGGCCCAGTGCAGCCAGCCGCGACCCGTGGGGGCGCCGTCCAGGACCGCTGGTACGGGACCGGTGATGAGTTCTTCGTGGGCGTTGTCGCAGACCGCGACGATCAGGTCTCCGACCTGGACGGTGTCAGCCACATGGTGGGTGCGGGCCCGACCGATCCGCAGACCGTGCCGTCGTGCGGCGGCGACGGCACGCGGGTGCACTCGGGACGCGGGATGGGTTCCGGCCGAGGCGGACGGGATGCTGCTGACTCGGGCCCAGGCCGCTGCCGCCAGCTGGGATCGGGCCGAGTTGTGGGTGCAGACGAACACCACCCGTGCCGCCGCAGGGAGCCCGGGGGCGGACGGCGTCAGGAGAGCGGCGACTCGTGGGTCGTCCCAGCGGAGCTGAACGTAGCTGCGACGGCGGTCGCCCTCGGAGCGGACCCGCCGGATCAGGCCGGCCCCCTCCAGGACCTTCAGGTGATGAGCCAGCAAGTTGGTCGGCAGGTCGGCCACCGCGGCGAGCTCTCCCGGCGAGGCGTCTCCCAGGGCGAGCTGGTCCACGATCGCCAGACGTACCGGTTCTCCGAGGGCTGCGTGCATCCGCGCCCGGAGCTCCAACACGTCCGCCGGCACCGAGCGTGCGGCCGTCGTGCGGCTGGGCCGGTTCGATGCGTCCCGCATCTTGCCTCCAATACTATTGAGGCAAGTATGCTTGAGCCATGACAGGCGTCAAGTCCCCCGATGACTCGGGCGAGGCCTCGGTCCGTCCGGTCAGGCAACCCGCCCCTCGGTCCGCAGACGGTGGCGCTGCCCCACTGGCCCGGCGAATGCTTGCCGAGGCCGTCGGCACAGGGCTGCTGGTCACGGTGGTGGTGGGGTCGGGGATCGCGGCGCAGCGGCTGTCACCGGACGACGTCGGGTTGCAGCTGCTGGAGAACAGCGTGGCCACGGCGTTCGGGCTGGCGGTGCTGATCCTGCAGTTCGGTCCGGTCTCCGGGGCCCACTTCAACCCGGTGGTCTCGGCCGCGGACTGGCTGCTCGGCCACCGCAGCGGGCACGGCCTGCTGCCACGCGACGTCGGCGCCTACATCCTGGCGCAGACCGTCGGTGCGGTCGCCGGCGCCATCCTGGCCAACGCGATGTACTCGATCGCCCCCCTGCAGGTCTCCGTCCACCACCGGGCCACCCCCGGCGTCCTGCTCGGGGAGGTCGTGGCCACCGCCGGGCTGGTCGCGCTGATCTTCGCGCTCGCCCGGTCCGGCCGGGCGCCACTGTCCGCCGCGGCCGTTGGCGCCTACATCGGCGCTGCGTACTGGTACACCTCGTCGACGTCGTTCGCCAACCCCGCGGTGACCATCGGCCGGATCTTCTCCGACACCTTCGCCGGGATCGCCCCCACCTCGGTCGTGCCGTTCATCGCCGCCCAGATCGTGGGCGCCGGCGTCGGTGCGGCCCTGGTCCGCGCCTTGTACCCAGACGTCGGCGAGGCCACCGACGACGTCGTCGTCGCCCACCTCGACACCCGCGACCACCCCTGATCCACCTGTGATGGTTCCGCCCCCGAGTCCCACGGCACACCCGACAAGAAAGGTCCCACCTGATGGACACGAAGTCTCCCGGCGGCACCCCGTCGGTGCTGTTCGTCTGTATCCACAACGCCGGCCGCTCGCAGATGGCCGCCGGTTGGCTCACCGCCCTGGCCAGGGACGCGATCGAGGTCCGCTCCGCGGGGACCGCACCGGCTGATCAGGTGAACCCGGTCGCTGTCGAGGCGATGCGTGAGGTCGGCATCGACATCACCGCAGCCACGCCGAAGATCCTCACCGGCGACGTCGTACAGGTCAGTGACGTCGTCATCACCATGGGCTGCGGGGACACCTGCCCGTTCTACCCCGGCACCCGCTACCTCGACTGGCCGTTGGACGACCCCGCCGGGCAGGGCCTCGAAGCTGTCCGCCCGATCCGCGACGCGATCAAGGCCAAGGTCGAGGAACTCATCAGCGAACTCCTGCCCGACCGCGCCGCCTGACCGCTCGCCCAGCCCCATGAAGTGATCACCGAGCCCAACCCCGGAATGGAAGGTAGACGCGAGGGACGACGTGTGGGAGGTGATCATCATCGGGTCGGGGCCCGCCGGGTATACCGCAGCGATCTATGCCGCCCGGGCCGCGCTGCGGCCGCTGGGGTTCGAAGGAGCGGTGACCGCCGGTGGCGCCTTGATGGCGACCACCGAGGTGGAGAACTTCCCGGAATTCCCCACCGGTGTCCAGGGCCCGGACCTGATGGAGAACCTGCGGGCCCAGGCCGAACGGTTCGGCGCCCGCCTCGTCCGAGACGACGTCAGCGCGGTGCGGCTCACCGGTGAGATCAAGGAGTCGACGTTGGCGACCCCGCCTACGGCGGCATCACCACCTATCGGGCCCGCACCGTGATCCTGACCACCGGCTCGGCCTACCGCGCACTCGGCCTCCCCAACGAGAAGCGGCTGTCCGGCCACGGGGTGTCCTGGTGCGCCACCTGCGACGGCTTCTTCTTCAAGGACCAGGACATCGCCGTGGTCGGTGGCAGCACCGCCATCGAGGAAGCCACCTTCCTCACCAGGTTCGCCCGCTCGGTCATCCTGATCCACCGCCGCGACGCCCTGCGCGCCTCCAAGATCATGCAAGCGCGGGCGCTGACCGAGCCGAAGCTGACGATCCGCTGGAACAGCACCATCGTGGACGTGCTCGGCGAGAGCAGGGTCGAGGGACTGCTGGTGCGCGAAACCATCACCGGCACGGAGTCGACGCTCGCGGTGACCGGCGTGTTCGTGGCCATCGGCCACGACCCCCGCACCGAACTGGTCACCGGCCACGTCGCCCTCGACCCGGCCGGCTATATCACGGTTGCCCACCCTACGACCCGAACCAACCTGCCGGGGGTGTTCGCCTGCGGCGACGTCGTCGACCACACCTACCGCCAGGCCGCCACCGCTGCCGGCACCGGGTGCGCCGCCGCCCTGGACGCCGAACGCCGCCTCGCCGCCCTCGCCGACACCCCCGCCCCGACCCCCGTGTGACGTAGGGCATCCGGCCGGCGCCCGCCGATGGGACCTTCGACTCAGCCTGGAGCGCGGGGCCGGGACGACACTTCAAACATGGTTGTTTCAACGGCAGTTGAACCGGGTCCGCAGGTTCTGGGCACCGAGGCGCATGCGGGCCTGCTGTCGACCGTCGCCGACCCCTACCGGCTCGCGGTGCTGCAGGCCCTGACCGCCGGAGCTACCTGCGTGTGCGACCTGCAGGCGCGGGTGCCGATCGCCGCGAACCTGCTCAGCTACCACCTGAAGGTGCTGCGCGAGGCCGGCCTGATCGTCGGCGCCCGGCGCGGACGGTGGATCGACTACTCCCTGACCGCCGGAGCCCTCGACCGCCTGCACGCCGCGATCCCCACGATGCCACCCCACGTCGCCGGTGCCGCCTCCAGTGCCGTCTGCGGTGCCGCCACCACCGGGCGGGCGCGATGAGTACCGCGACGGTCCGGACCCGGATGGCCACCCGTCTGCACACCCCGGCCGGCCGCTGGACGGGCCTGACTGCCCTGGTCGTCACGTGGCTGCTCGCCTACCGCCTGAACGGGCCGGCCTGGGACCGGCTGCTGGACGACGTGGTGGGCATGGACCCGGCAGCTCGGCTGACCGAGTCGGTGCGGTTCTTCGGCTACGACACGGTCAAGATCGCGCTGCTGCTGACCGGGATCATCTTCGTGGTCACGGTCCTGCGCTCCTACATGAGCGTGGAACGCACCCGTGCCCTGCTGTCCGGCCGCCGTCAAGGGGTCGGCAACGTGGTGGCCGCCGGCCTCGGTGTGATCACCCCGTTCTGCTCGTGCAGCGCGGTCCCGGCGTTCAACGATGTCCTCGGCTGAGTACGGCGCCCCGCGGAAGGAACACCAATGATCATCAAGGTACTCGGCCCGGGCTGCACCAACTGCGCGAACCTGGAGAAGGCCACCCGGCAGGCCGTCGCCGACCTCGGTCTCGACGCCACCATCGAGAAGATCACCGACTACCCCACCATCGCCGGATACGGCGTGATGTCCACCCCCGCCCTCGTCGTGGACGACAAGGTCCTGGTCTCCGGTCGGGTCCCCACCACCCGCCAGATCCGCGACCTGCTCACCGCCCGCACCACACTGACGCACTGCCAACCTGCGCGAACGAACCTGGGTCGACACCGACGAAGGGCGCTCCGATGAGCGACGCCAATTCCCGCACCGCGCCCGAGAGACGCCACGCCGAGCACGAGACCGCCGTGATCGCGCAACTGTCCACGCTCGACCGATTCCTGCCCGCCTGGATCATCGCGGCGATGGCCGCCGGGCTGCTCCTCGGGCGCACCGTGCCCGGCCTGAACGCCGCCCTGGACGCCGTCTCGATCGGCTCGGTGTCACTGCCGATCGCCATCGGGCTGCTGATCATGATGTACCCCGTCTTGGCGAAGGTCCGCTACACCCAGCTGGACACCGTCACCTCCGATCACCGGCTCCTTGTGTCGTCGCTGGCCCTCAACTGGCTGGCAGGCCCAGCGCTGATGTTCGCGCTCGCCTGGCTGATGCTGCCCGACCTGCCCACCTACCGCACCGGCCTGATCATCGTCGGCCTCGCTCGCTGCATCGCGATGGTGCTGGTCTGGAACGACCTGTCCTGCGGCGACCGCGAGGCCGCCGCAGTCCTGGTCGCCTTGAACTCACTGTTCCAGATCGTCGCGTTCGCCGCCCTCGGCTACTTCTACCTGCAGGTGCTGCCCGGCCTGCTCGGCCTCGAGCAGTCCACCCTGCAGGTCTCCGTCGGGGACATCGCCGTCTCCGTGCTGATCTTCCTCGGGATCCCGCTACTCGCCGGGTTCCTCACCCGCACCCTCGGCGAACGGCGTTGGGGCCGCACCGACTACGAGACCCGGATCCTGCCCCGGATCGGCCCGTTCGCCCTCTACGGGCTGCTGTTCACGATCGTCGTGCTGTTCGCCCTACAGGGCGACACAATCACCCACCGACCCGGCGACGTGGCCCGGATCGCGCTGCCACTGCTGGCCTATTTCGCGATCATGTGGACCGGAGCGTTCGCCCTCGGCCGCACCATCGGCCTGCCCTACCCCCGCACCGCCACCCTCGCCTTCACCGCCGCAGGGAACAACTTCGAACTGGCGATCGCCGTAGCGATCGGTGTCTTCGGCGTCACCTCCGGGCAGGCCCTGGCCGGCGTCGTCGGGCCACTGATCGAGGTCCCCGCCCTGATCGCCCTCGTCTACGTCAGCCTCTGGGCCCGCCGCTTCTTCCCCAGCGGACAGAACACCACCCGATGAAGTCCCTCGACTGCCACATCGCCGACCAGAACCGGCCGGCCACCGCGACAGGAACTACGCCAGCCGCTCTCGATGCGCACTTGTTGGCTGCCGAGACGCCGGCCATCCCGGCACCGATCACGATTCTTAGTCGTACTGCTTGGTCATCTCAGCCCGGATCCACCGAAGGGGGTTCTCAAGCGCTCGGAGTGCTTGTGGATCTTGAGTTGATCGGATGTGTATGCCCGGGCGTAAGGCATCGGCCGGTCTGCTCGGCTCTTCCACGTTGATGCCCCGGTCGGGTCCTGTCGGGCAGATGGTCAGGTAGTGATCGCTGCCGGTTGTCGGTGAACGGCGGCGTGCAGCCCGTCCCAGGCTGCCTGCCAGGGCCAGCCCTCGGGCAGGTGCAGAGTGAGGCGGCGGGCACTGCGGGCGAACCGCGCGGGCACGTTGATCAAGTGGGCGCGGATCGTGGCGGTCCTGGCCCGGGCATGGAACATGCTGGCCAGCGCCCCGGCGGCGCGGGTCAGGTTGTGCGCGATCGCCCACAGCACCGTCCAGGCCGCGTTCGCCGAGAAGGACCCGCTGGGCAGGTGGGCCAACGCCGAGCCGGCGGCGTCGGCGATGAGCTGCTCGACGATGGCGTGGTCGCGGTGCTGGGCCTCGGCCTGCAGCAGCTCGAAGCGGGAGGTGACGAACACGGCGTGGTGGCGCCAGGCGGGAAACAGCTCGTCCTGCCCGGCACCGGCCTGGGGGTTGAGCCGCTTGACCCGCCGCACGATCAACCGGCCATGGACCTGCTCCCGCTTCGGGCGAGAGGTGAACGCCGTGTAGGGAACTTCGGCGACCTCGGCGTCGGAGATGAGTTCCCCGGTCTCGATGTCGGTGAACGCCTCCGGGTAGCCGATCGCCGTCCATCCGTCCTGGTCGATGCTCGCGATGGCGTCGTTGATGCTCGGGTTGGAGCCGATGGTCAACGACACCTGCGCGTCGTACCGGGCCGCGGTCGCGACCACGTCCGCGGTGTAGAACTTGGCGTCACCGCGGACCACGATGAGCGCGGCCGGCGCGATCGCCCGAACCACGGCCAGCGCCTCGGCCAGGAACCTCGCGGCGCCGCGCACGTCGGCGGACTTGCCGCGGCGCAGCCGGATCCCGGCCACCACCGGCGCCGCGATCGGGGTGGACACGCTGACGATCAGCGGGTGCAGCGTCTTCCTGCCCTTCAGCCGCCCGTGCTCGGCCCCCTGCTTGGCGTACCCGTACACCTGCCGGTGGGTGGAAACCAGATCCACGAACACCACCTGATCGGCACCGGGCAACAGGTCCACCTGCTGCGCCAGTTCGACCAGGCTCGCCCGCAGCACAGTGTTCAACTGCTGCACATGCCCGTGCGTGACAGCGCGCAGGAACGTGCCCAACGTCGACGGGGCCCGCATCTCGGCGAACACCAACCCGTTCCCGGTCTGCCGCAACCGGTCGATGTCATCGATCGAGTCCGCGCCCGCTGCCATCCCCGCCACCACCGACATCACCTTGGCGTGCGGGTCCGCGCCCGCACTGTTGTCCGCGTCCACGATCGCCACATGCTCGGCGACCAGCCCCGGCAACCCGACCTGCTCCGCCAAGGCGATCAACGGGACCAGCCCGGCGTCAGCCACCAGATTCGGCTCGTCGAACGCGACATCGACCATCCGCGGGCCATACAGTCACTGCATCGGGCGGGTGCACCTCGATCGGATTGATGGGCTCCTTCGACAAGAACCATCGTCCCAGGTCAAGCGGCACCCGCCCGGTCACGCCACGGCCCGAAAACAAACTCATTCGGTGGATCCGGGCTCAGGGTTCCCCTCGTGGGTTCACACCGACGGTTTCGTCCTCGCCGCGGTCCCGCGTCTGGGGCTGCGACGGGCGGGGCGATCCGTCACGTCGTTCGTGTCGCCGCCAGAGTCCGTATGCGACGGTTGCCAGGCCGAGGGTGATCAGCACCCAACTGCCCAAGGAGATACCCGTGAGGGCGCCGAGAAGGCCCAGCGAGACCAGAACTGGGAGTCCGCAGCAGAGGCCGAACACGCCGCTTGGCGGGGGCTATGGCAGGAGGCCCCTGCGTTCGTAGGACCGGATGGTCTGGCTGGGCAGGCGAACAGCCTCGGCGAGTTCTCCGATCAACATTGGACCAAACCGCTGTCTGACCTTGTAGCGCGGATCAAGGTCTACCGTCGTCGGCATGGACGTGACCCTGCTGTACTTCGCTGGTTGCCCGAACTGGAAGATCGCCGACCAACGCCTCACCGAGATCGCCGCAGAGCGCCATGACATCACCGTGACGCATCGCCGGGTGGACACGATCGAAGAAGCCGAGCGGGTCGGTTTCCACGGATCGCCGAGCATTCTCCTGGACGGTATCGACGCGTTCGCCCATGGGGACGCCGGAATCGGGCTGGCATGCCGCGTGTACGCCACTGCAGACGGGCCGGCGGGCGCCCCCACCCTCGAACAACTCCGGGCAGCGATCTCCGATGCGTGATCGCCGCTGGGCCGTTGGAGCCACGGGAGCTGCCCTCGGGGCTGGAGGGTCGCGATCGTCGACGCCCTGCCCTACGTCGGCACGTGCGCGTTGCGCGGCTGCGACCCGAAGAAGATCCTTCGACGCGGCGCCGAGATCATCGACAGCGCCCGACTGATGCGCGGCAAGGGCATCGACGCGAGCGACCTGTCGATCAACTGGGCCGACCTGATGAAGCACAAGCACGGCTTCACCGACCCCGTCCCCCAGAACATGGAGGACGGGCTGACCGGCAACGGGGTCGAAACCCTCCACGGCGAGGCCAGGTTCACTGACACGAACCGCATCGAGATCGACGGGACGGCCCACGAGGCGAGGTTCTTCCTGATCGCTACCGGCGCACGCCCGCGACCGCTCGACTTCCCCGGCCACGAGCACCTAATCGACAGCAACGACTTCCTGGACCTCGAGGCGCTCCCGTCGCGGATCCTGTTCGTCGGTGGCGGGTTCACCTCCTTCGAGTTCGCCCACATCGCCGCACGAGCCGTCAGCATCCCGGTCATCACCGATCACGGGCCACGACCTGCTCGCCTCCGCAGGCGACGACCGCACGGTCCGGCTCTGGGACCCCACCACCGGCAGACCGGCGCTCGTGGCACTGGTCACGCATGTCGCGTTGACCCTCTCGAGTCCCGCAGAGGGGTTCTTGGTGATCGGCCTGGATGTCGGTCTGCTGGCTCTGGAAGTCGGCGAACTCGCCACCGACGGCGACTCCACCTAGCCGGCTGGCACCAGTCTCCAGTCGTGCCATATACGTGCCATATGCATCGGCGAACGCTGGTCACCAAAGGTGCATATGGAACAGTAGATCACTTGATGAGTGGATCTCTACTTGACGACGATTCGCAGTTTTAACTGGCGTTTTGCCTGCTCAACCAGGGTGCCTCCGGCAGGAATCGAACCTGCGACACACGGTTTAGGAACTGGTTTCACCGAGCCGTAGATCTTCCAAGGCTGCGGCGGCCCCGCTGTTGCGACGCCGTCCGAGGTAACGGTCCTGGCTCATGCTGGGGTGGGCGTGGCCGAGCTGGTCGGCCACGTCCCGGGCGCTGCGACCGGCTTCGTCCATCAGGGCCGCGACAGTCTTGCGGAAGATGTGGCTCGTCACCCATGGGTAGCCGGCGAAGGCGAAGGCGTCGCGCATATCGGCTTGGGTATTCGACCGATCGCGCAGCCCGCCATTGGGTGAGGGGAACACCGGTCGGGCAGCGGCTTCCTGTCCGGCTGCGATCAGGGCTGCGTGGCGACGGGCAAGCAGCTCCAGGCACCAGGTGGGCATATCCAGGCTGCGGACAGTTAGCTTGCTGGACTCGTTCTCCTGCATGACCAGACCTCGACCTTTGACGCGCACCACGTTCCCCCGGACCTGAACCGTGCCCTCGTCGAGCTCGAGATCGCACTAGCGAACGGCCGATGCCTCAGAGATCCGCAGGCCTGTGGCGAGCATGAACGCGACCAGGTCGGGGATGTCACGTCGGATCGCGACATCGTCATACGTGAGCCAGGTCCGCAGATCGTGGACCTGCTCGATGGTCAGCGCCTGGGGAACACGCTTGGGCTTCGTCGAGATGGCCCCGGTGTCACGAACGGGGTTGCGCTCCATCAATCCGTTTCGAGCGACGTACCCGCACACTCCCGACAAGACGGATCGGGTCATCTTGGCGACAGCGGCACCGCTCTCGGCCTCCACGGCCCGCAGGAACCGGTCACACACCGCAACGGACAGCTCGCGAACCCTCAGCCCACCGACACCATCGCGAATCCTCCCGTCGAGAACGTAGCGGTACTGCTCCACCGGGTATGGTCCCAACCCAGGTGCAGCGGGCCGGAGACCAGCGAGCCGAGGGTCCAGGCCAGCGCCAGCGACCGGTGGTGAGGTAGAACGCGGGTCGCTGGGGGCGAACTGGAAGGACACCCCGAGCGGTGCTCGGGCCACCAGAATGCGCATCGCCGGTAGGACGGCGCCGAGACAGGCGGTGACCGCCACCACGACCCGGCCGCGGCGGAGGACCCGGTCGCTCTCGAGATGATCACGGGGGACGGCGCGGATCAGTGCGGTTTCGAGGAAGCGCACGGCCTCCAGACGCGACCACCTTGCTCGTCCGGGGCGCGCCATGGCGCCACTGTAGGCGCGCCGGCCGCGGCCCGCGCCGCCCGGGCAGGCGATAGTGTCCAGACTCGGGAGGACCGGTGACCAACGACGACGAGCTGTATCAACGGATCGTCGACGTCGCCGCGGACGTGTTCGCGGAGAACGGCTACGGCGGCACGAAGCTGGAGATGGTGGCCGAGCGGGCCGGGATCCCCGCCCGCACGGTGAAGCGGTTGACGGGTGATCGCGCCGAGCTCTTCGCCGTGGTGATGGCCTCCAAGCTGACCTCGGAGGCGGGCGATCGGCTCGCGTCGGCCGCAGCCGATCCTGAAGCGGTCCCCCCGCTGGCGGTGCTGCTCGAGGCAGCCAGGGAGATCTTCGCCGAGCCCGAGCGCAGCTGGAACGTGCTCGAGCTCGAGGCGCTCACCCGCGCCCACCGGGACGAGGACGTACGCGACCTCGAGGCAGCCCGGGTGGACCGGCGCTGGGCGAACATGAGGACGGTGATCGAGCAGGCCCGCCGCGCGGGGGGAGTCGACGACGCCGTCGACAGCGATGCCTTCGTGCACTTCGCCCTGGCGCTGTCGGTGGGACTGGCCATGGTCGACCTGGTGGCGGGCCGCAAACCGAGTCAGGCGAACTGGAACGCACTGATGGCCCGGATCGGCGGAGCCATCGCGCCGCCGGAACTGCTCCTGACCGACCACCACGAAGCGCGCCGGCCCTGGCGACTGCGGATCGACGTCCCTGATCGCCCGGATGGTCTGGCCTCGCTGATCCGGGCGCTGAGCACCGTGCACGTGCATGTGGTGGGCACCGCCGTGCTTGCCTCCGGCGAGGGGGTCCGCACCATCGACCTCGCTGTGACGGTGCCGGAACGGATCGGCGCCGAGGCGCTCCTGGGCACAGCCATGGCGGCCGGAATCAACGGCCACATCACCGAGGGCTCGGCCGAGGACGGTCTCGACCTCCCGACCCGGGTCCTGGACGGCGCTACTGAACTGGTCACCAACCCGGGATCGGCCCCGTTCGCGGCCGCCACGCTCGTGGAGGCGGACCGGTTCGAGGTCACCGACGCGGCACAAGGTGATGACGACGCCGACGACGTGCTGCGCCTGCAGTGGACCGCCGATCGACACGTGGTGCTGCACCGGGCCTGGGCGCCGTTCGCGCACGCGGAGAAGACCCGCGCCTCGGCTTTGCTGCGCCTCGCCGCGGCGATCTCCCGGATGGAGGGTGACATCGACGCCCTCGGCTGGGTCGACCCGATCCGGCCCGACGGCACGGTCTGGATCCGGCTGGGCCGACCCGAGGACGCCGACGCCGTGGCGGCCATGCATGAGCGGTGTTCGGAGCAGACCCGCTACCGGCGCTACCTGACCGCGGTCGGGGAATGGCGGGAGATCAACCTACGCCGGCTCACCGGCGGGCATCGCGGCGCGACCCTGGTGGTGATGAGCCCGGACGGGCTGATCGTGGGTCTGGGCAATGTGTTCCCGGACGACCCCGACGGCCGTGCGGCGGAGATCGCGCTGCTCGTCGAGGACACCTACCAGGGCCGCGGGGTCGGAACACGGCTGCTGCGGCACATGCTGGCCCTGGCCGAGCGGCTGGGCTTCCAGGAGGTGGTCGGAACCGTGCTGCCCGACAACGCCCCGATGCTGCACGTACTCGAGGCGACGGGGCTGGACTGGGCCCGTTCGATCGAGGAGGGCGTGCTCACCGTGCGGGCGCCGCTGCCGGGGCCCCGTTCGTCCTCCTGAACCGGGAGACGGGGAACCGAGAGCGGGCCGCTGTGATCAACGGCCCAGAAGTCCTATCGGTCCGGCTCCGTCAGGCCTGAGGTCGACCGGCCCAATCCACCGGGATCGACGTGCGCCCGATGGCTCCGTTTGGGCTGCACCCAGCACCGCTGGCTGACGTGGGACGGGTAGGCGTGGGTGACGTCAACCGCTGGGTGGTTCAGGGGGCGCCGTGGCCGGCCGATAGCCGCGGTGCAGACGGTGACCGGCGACTCTGCCGGCGCCCGGTCTCGTTGAACTGGTGTGCCGGTCGGTCGCGGAACCGTGCCGCCGCAGCGGCGTCGACGGCAGAGCGACTCCGTCTTGGATGACGCGGGGCACATCGAGGAACCAGCTATTGCCGGTTTCGCACGCGGCGTAGAGCTCCTCGATCGAAGCCGCCCGCAGCTCCTGCGCGGTGCTCGCTCCGAGCCTTCGGGCGATCTCGTTGGACGGGTTGTCGAGATCGCCTTCGCGGCCTTCGGCTTCGGCCACGGTGACGCTGTCGAAACTGCCAGATTCGATGACGGCTCGATGAAACAGCCCGGCAGCCAACAGGGATGCCAGCAAGGTCGCCACGTTGTGGCCCCCCGAGCTCTCCCCGAAGATCGTGACGCAGTCCGGGTCGCCTCCGAACTCGGCGATGTTGTCGGCAACCCACCGAAGCGACGCGCTCAAATTGAGTGTCGCGAAACACGCTGCTGCGTCTACTGGTTCTTCGACCTCCAGGCGCACGGCGGGATGGGAGAACCAGCCGAGCGGTCCCACCCGGAACTGCGCCGCCACAACAATGACGTCTTCATTGACCGCCAACCTCGAGCCGTCATAGAGGCTCGACCCGCCCCAAACGCTTCCACCGCCATGGATCCAGACCACCACCGGCAGAGCCCGCCCCCGCGTCTGGGGCGGCGCGTAGATGTCGAGGGCCAGGCAATCCTCTGAACCGATCACGACACCGGGCTCGAGACCGTCATCCTCGTCGCCCCGGTGGAGAGCTGCGCACACCGCGGCGCGAACTCCACGGCTTCGCGCCTGCCGTCCCAACTCGGAGCAGGCTGTGGGGCACGCCAGCGGTTCCCTCCCCGCGGTCGACGCCGCGTAGGAAAGACCCCGCCAGATGTGGGCGCCGTTCTCCGCGACGAGGCCGATCACCTCTCCCTGCCCGATCTCCCGAACTGTCGCCGACGCCAGCGACGCCCGATCGTCGGACTTCCGGTGCAGCAGGCGGGACATGGTCTGACTGCCTCGACTGGACGTCGCACGATCACACACCACTACAACCGAAGAACGGCCTCTCGCTCAGGGACGAAGGACCCAACGGCGTTGTGGCAACTCCTGTCTGGACGGACTCGCACCACCCGACCGGTGCCCGGGCTCATGTTGCGCGGGGTGTTGACCGAAGCGCTGGGTGAGGTCCCTGGCCTGGGGCTGGCGACGCTGTATGCGATGACGCGGCGTGCGGTGGAACTTACGGCGGCTCTGTGGTCGTGTGCGACGACAAGGCTGTGCTCCTGATCTGGCGGGCCCGGGGGCGCGATGTCGTGAGCCATGAACGGGCAACGTCCCGACCGATCTCGGGGACCTCCTGCTCTGGATGACGGCAGGTGAGGTGGCGACGATGAAGACACGACGACGTAGGAGGCGAGCCGGATGAGCGCGTCCAGAAACGAGACGACCACCCCGGTTCAGGTCGGCGAACAAGGGGACTGCGGTTCGGTTCATTCACGGATTCAACGACAACAACTGGGACGCGGTTCGCGACGTGGCGGCCCAAGGCTTCGTGTTTCATCATCCTGTTGGTGGGACGGTTGAGGCCGGACCGGAAAGGATGGTCGCCACCTGGGCCGTATTCAAGGTCTTGGCACCCGACTCGTGGCATCCGATCCCCGTGATGATTGCTGACAGCGACTATGCCGCCGTGTCACCACTGATCACCGACGCGAAGAGGAAGGGCGCCCTTCGAGCAAGCTGTGGCCGTTCCTATCGCGGGAGGGTCGCGGCGAACTGGCCAAGGCCTTCGGCGCCGCGGTGATGGGTGAGTGACCGTCACGCCGCCGCCGCCATCGGTGAGCTGCATGAACACGTGTTCGTTGGCCCGGAACGAGAGTGACTGAGTACTGCGATTGCCCGGTGTCAGGTACCCGGCAGGATGGGAGCATGAGGCCCGCTGTGTGGACTCACCCCGGACCGGGCGCCTGGCTGCGTCTGTGTGCTCGCGCTGCGGTACATGATGACGCCCAGCCAGCCGAGCCAGACGATGAGACCGAGACCGAAGACGGCCCCGACGGACTCGAATGCGGGCACGATCGTCGCGAAGGCCGCGACGCTCATAACGACACCGAGGTAGTTGAGTGCCTTCGGGAGTTTGCCCGTTCGCGCTGCTGCCCAACTGACGAGGAAGACCCATAGGCCACCGACGATCTCGATCGTTCCGCCCAGCCCCTTCTCGACCGAGTCGAGCGATATCCAGACCGACTCGGCTCGACCCGGATCGGTGCCGGCAAGGTCGGCGATGGTGCCGAGGTCGATGAGCGTCACCATGCCGGCGCCGATGAGCAGCCCCGCCCAGATCAGCGCGAACGCGCTCGCCGTCTGCGCCAGCGCGGCCGATCCCGCTTTCAACCGGTCATGGACTGCGAGTGCCAGAGGAACGAGCAGGACGCCGAAAGCGACCATGACGATCAAGTTCCAGATGTACATGGTGGCGTAGTTCGCGGCGATGAAGGCCACGGACTCGGCGGGCTTGGGGTCCCCCGTGGTGTAGTCGGACAGCAGGGTGGCGAACATGCCGAGGCCGATCACGATGGTCGCCGCCTCGGCCAGTGCGGCGACGCCTCCGATCTTCTGTCTGTCATTCATCATTGCTCTCACTCGATTCTCGATTCTCGACTCCGTCACTGGTTGGTCTAGAGGTGATCTTCACGAACGGCGACGTCTGAGCTGACGAGACGGGCATGGCAACAGACGCGCGATGCCCGGGCCCTTGCGCGAGTCATCTTCTGGTGCAACCCATAGATCGGATGGACTCTCGACGACGTCCATCGCATCATGGCCGGTTCTCTCTCTCATCGGGCCGCCTATCGCAGCATCTGGCGGCGGAACAGGGTGATCGCTAGGGCGACGGATGCCAGCGTGTATCCCGATACCCAGGCCAGGTCGGTGGCGATCTGGGCGGGGCCGGCGCCGTCCACCATGACGGCGCGGGTCGCGTCGAGGGCGTGCGCGAAGGGGAACAGATTCGCCACGGCTTCGAATGCACCGCCGATGGCCCCCAGGTCGATCCAGGCACCCCCGAAGATGGTCAAGAGCAGGACGGCGGTGTAGGCCGCGGACACCTGGTTGATCGTCAATATCGTCCCGAAGACCATCCCCAGCGCAATGTAGAAGACGGCCATCAACCCCAGCACCAGGATGACCAGGGCGACGTTGCCGGCCATCTGTAGCCCGAAGAACGCCCCGATGACGAACAGGACGACCACCTGGGCGAGGGCGACCGGCAGGTAGGGCAGGGAGTATGCGGCGATGAAGTCGCCGGCGGCGACGGGTGTGGTGAACAGCCGCGACAGCAGCGAGGTCTCCCGGTCGCGTGAGAGCACCATGGCCGAGTTGAACATGAGCATCACGAAACCGAACAGCGCGATCCCGGGGGCGAGCAGAGTGGCCGACAACGCCGGGGCGTCGGCCTCGCCGATGGCGTTGCCCACGGCGACGAGCACCAGCAGCAGGCCCACGGGAAGTGCGACGGCAAGACCCAGGGACAGTGGGTCGCGCGCCACTGTCTTGAGGTTGCGGGTTACCAGCTCGCCCGATCTCATTCCCGCCACTGCTTCCCAGTCAGGGCCAAGAACACATCGTCCAGGCTTGTCTGCTTGAGACCCATGGACTGGATCGTGACGCCGCGGGGTCGCAGCAGGTCCTGGACCTGGTAGAGGTCCACCTCGTCGCCGGCCACTTCCACTCCTCCGTCGACGCGCATCACGTGCGGGTAGACCGCTCGTAGCGCCGCCAGCGCGGGCTCATCGATGCCGACCGCCTTGATCTCGGTGACCTGCCCGTCGCGGATGCTCGCCTTCAACTCCGCCGACGTCCCCTGCGCGACGATTCGCCCGGCATCGAGGATGGCGATCCGGTCTGCCAGCGCATCAGCCTCCTCCAAGTAGTGCGTCGTGAGCAGGATCGTTGTGTGGCCCTTCAGCCCGCCGATGTACTCCCACATCGCCCGGCGCGCCTGCGGGTCCAGCCCCAGAGTCGGCTCGTCGAGGAACAGCACCTGCGGGTCCGAGACCAGCGCCATCGCGATGCTCAGCCGCCGCTTCATCCCCCCGGAGTACGTCTTCGCCCGCTCGCCCGCGCGCGTGGCCAAACCCAGCACCTCCAGCAGCTGCTCGGATCGGGCGCGGACCGCCTCGCCCGGAACACCGTGCAGGCGGCCCATCAGGCGCAGGTTCTCCCACGCGGTCAGATGCTCGGCGATCGCCGTCTCCTGCGGAACCACGGACATCGCGGCCTTCACCGCCAGCGGATCCCTCTGGACATCGTGGCCGATCACTCGGGCGGCGCCACGGTCTGGCCGCAGCAGGCAGCACAGCATCCCGATCATGGTCGTCTTACCCGACCCGTTCGGACCCAGGAGCGCGAACAGCTCCCCTTCCCGGATCGACAGGTCGACGCCGTCCACTGCCACCAGATCCCCGTACGACCGAACCAGCCCCACCGCCGCCACGGCAACCGCGGCGCTGTCCTGGATCCGGCTGTCGTTCGGCATACGCGACCCATCTCCTCTCAGACGGACGTCACCTTCGACGTGTGCGGCCCAAGGACGCCGGGTCTAGGGAGCTCCGGGCAGGGGCCGCCATCTCAACCCAGCGTGGCCGCACGAACTCCGCGTCGATAGCTCGCGGGGTGACCGACTGGGAGGCCAGCCACGCCTCAGAACCGGTTGCACCAGATCGGCAGTGGCCATTGCCAACGCCCCTTTCGTTGGACCGTCTCCCACATCATCGCGCGATTCACCAGGTGTGTGGGCACTGCCAACGGGAAGTCGTTGCGGACCCTCCACTCGTCTGCACCAACAGGCCCCGAAGTGCTGCGTCTCTTGGTGTGTTGCCGTGCATTCGTTACGGCTATCGGTCGTCTCCTCCTCGCACCCCATACCGCCCAGCTTTCCTATCTACCCTCCTCCCCGGCAGGCCCGCCGCCAGGGACGAACGACCCCAGCCGCCCGGCCAGACTGGTTCGCACGGCGTACCGTAGGCGAACCCAGCACCGTGGCTGCGGCCGCCGAGCATCCTGCCTCGGCGACGACGTGAGGCCGGTTTCGGTGGAGGCTGAACGGCGGGTATCGGTCGGTGACCAGCAGGAAAGGCGTAGGCCTGGACGCGAAGTCCCCATCGGCCCACGCCGACAAGGTAGTCGAACAGGGCGCGCGGATACCGGCCGGTGAACAGGATCGCGAACCAGGCGATCACCCAGACGATGACCGCGCCGAGCGCCAGCACGGCAAGCACCAGGTAGTGCGGGATCGCCAGGAACCATTTCACCAGCGGCAGCCAGCGGTTGAGGTCCGCCTTGACGTCGGGGTAGTCGATCTCCAGGTGCACCGACTGCTCCTCGACGGTCGAGGGGTACCGGTCGGTGAGCAGAAACAGGTAGGCCCACGCGAGGCGCGATCCTAGCGCCTGTCTTGCCCTCAGGCGCTGGGGACGTAGGCCTCCGGACGCCGTGCCGCCCGTTCGTCAGACTGGGCTGAACACCCGCTTCCCAGGACTCAGCTGCACCGATGATCTGGTTCACACGGATCGGCCAGCGAAGCGGTTCCACACTCAGGGTCGAAGGGGAAGACGGTGTGACTCGGGAAGCGCGAACGGCGTGTGCCCGGCCGCGATCGCTGATTGCGGAGGTGCTCTGTGGCGAGGGGACGTGCATGGTCTGTGAAGGGGCTGGCGGGGATGGCTTGGGGTGAAGACCGGCCGGTGGGTGGGGCTGGGTGGAACGTGTGGCGAGGCATCATCGGTGTGTTCTACCTCGCTGCCGCGTTGTTCAACGCGGGTTACACCCTGCCGAGGACCGGCGAGCCCGACCTGCTCGCCGGCTACGCCGATGGCGCGTGGTTCGGGTTTCTCGAACGGTTCACCCGGGACGTGCTGATGCCGAACGATGGGCTGCTGATGGTGTCCGTCATCGTGTTCGAGGTCACGGTCGGGCTGGCCATCCTCAGCCGCGACGCCTGGGTGGACGTCGGCGTCGGGGCCTCGCTGCTGTGGGTGCTGGCGATCCTGCCGTTCCTGGATTGGCCGTACCTGCTCACGAATATCGCGCTCGTGCTGATGCAGGGAGTGCTGCTGCTGCGTCGATACGACACACCGGTCTGGGCGCTGATCCGCCACTCGTGGAGGGGTCGGGGCGTGTCGAGGTCGTCGTGATCGAGAGGAGCTGTCCAGATGCAGATCGCCTGGGGCGTCGTCGTGGTCGCTCTGTCGCTGCTGTGTTGGGGCGGACAGGTGATCTCGTGGTTCGCACCATCGCTGGCCGTGCGGCTGACACTCATGGAGGCCCAGGACACGGTCGAAGCGTCCTATTTCGCTGACATCCGGGGCGAGGCGTTGTGGGACACCCTCACGCTGTGGACGATGGTGCCAGCCGGCATCCTGCTGGCCGTGGACAACCCGGCCTGGGCCGGCTTCGGTCTCGTCGGCGGCGGCATGTACCTCTACTTCGCCGGCCGCGGCATCATCACCCGTGCCCTGATGCGGCGCCGCGGGTCGCGAATCGGTTCCCCCAGGAACGTCACGTGGGGGTTCGCGCTGCTCTTGATCTGGGGCGTCATGGCCCTGATCACGATCACTGCCGCCGTCTTGGCCTTGCCCACGTCATGACCGAAGCCGTTGAGTTGGAAGGAAAGAGAACGTGGACGTCACCGCCGCCACCTGGATCGTAGCCGTCGCCGGCGTGGCGCTGATCGGGCTGCTTGGGGGACTGCAGATCGTCGCCGTCATCAGACCACGCAGTGACTGGACCATCGAGCATGTTTGCGGCGGTTGGTCGCCTCAGTGCCGTTCTGGTGCACCGCGATCCCACTGTTCGTCTGGGACCGCGCACTCGGCTTCGGTCAGGACACCGTCACCTACTGGGTTACCTGGGGCATGTTGCCGGTGTTCGGCGTCCTCGAAGGCGCGTACTGCTTCATCCGACTCCTCCGGTAGCGAGAATGCATCCACGCACACGGCTCGTCGCCGCCGACACCCCTGACCCCCACGGGTCATCGGTGCGCTGCGTTCACCCACCTGCGCCGACGTCTTGACTAGAGCTGAACGCCGCGGGTCAGGGCGCCGTCAACGACCAGGTTCGTTCCCGTGGTGAAACTCGACACCGGGCTGGCCAGGAACACCACCGCCGCGGCCATCTCCTGCGGCGTCCCCATCCTGCCAGTGGGGTTCAGCGCCAGGGCGGTCTCGAACAGCTCCGGGTTGTTGCGCTCGATATTCTCCCAGACCCCTCCCGGGAAGTAGGTGTTGCCCGGCGACACGGTGTTCGCGCGGATACCCTTCCCGGCCAGCTGATGGGCAAGTCCCTGCGTGTAGTGGATCAGGGCGCCCTTTACGGTGCCGTACGGCCCGGCGGCGAAGTCGATCTCGCGACCGGAGACGCTGGCGACGGTCACGATGGCCGCGGCCTCGCTCTGCTCGAGGTACGGCATCGCCGCGTTGACCAGGCGAACGGTCCCCATCAGGTCGACCCTCAGCGAGGCCTCCCAGTTCTCCGGGGTGTCCGGGATCGCCAGGGCGCTGACGTTCGAGACCACGATGTCGATGCCACCGAGGGATTGCGCCGCCGACTCCACCCACGCCGGCAGCGCGGCCTCGTCGCCGACGTCCACCGTCGCGCCGAACACCGTCGCGCCCCGGCCCTGCACCTCCCGCTCGCTCGCGGCGACCTCGTCGGGATGGCGGGCGCAGAACGCCACGTGCGCCCCCTCGTCGACGAGTTCCTCGACGATCGCTCGTCCGATGCCGCGAGTGCCTCCGGTGACCAGGGCACGCAGGCCGGTGAGCTTCAGGTCCATGGGTTCTCCTCCAGTGCGATGGGTGGGGGACGCTGCTCGGCGCGGGTGTCTGTGGCAGGTCAGGACGACAGGGAGGCAGCCCGCGAGCGCAGGTCGCGGTGCAGCCCACCGAAGGCGTCCGCGGTGGGCAGCAAAGCCTTCGCGGCCTTGACCACGATGCTGTAGTTGGCGTCCACGACGTTCGCGACGGGTACCTCGGTGATCTGGGACAGCAGCTGGTAGGCGTCCATCGGGTGCAATCCGTACAGCTGCCCGAACCAGCGGACGAGCTCCACCTGCCCGGTCCGCCATGCGTCCTCGAGCGGCCGCGCCGACCCGACCGCCATCCAGTGATCGTCGGTCTCCAGGCGCGGCCACGCCGGCGCGGAGCCTTTCACCAGGTCGACGATGAGCGTCGTCGTCATCGCGCCCTCAACGGCGGTGCCGCAGGCCTCGCCCTCGCCCTGGCGGTAGTGGCCGTCGCCGACGGAGAACATCGCGCCCTCGACGTTGACGCCCAGGAACACCGTCGTCCCCGCCTTCATCTCCGGGGTGTCCATGTTGCCGCCGAATCGCTCCGGCACCAGCGACGACCGCACCTCCCCGGCCGTCGGGGCCACCCCGACCGTGCCGAGCATCGGCGCCAGCGGCAGCGCGACGGACAGGTCACCGAACCGAGACTCGAACCCCACGGTGCCCCGGGCACTGTCGACGTGGTAGATCCACGTGGTGTCCGGCAGCGGCTCCTGCAACGTCACCGTGGTTGCCGTACTGGTGAGGCCGCCGAAGAACGGGATCGCCGCGGACGCCGCCCAGTCCCGGGCCGGTTCGATGCTCACGAAGTGGAGAGCCAGAGTGTCGCCGGGCTCGGCCCCCTCGACGTAGAACGGACCGGTCTGCGGGTTGACGAACCGCAGATCCACCTTCTCGCTCGACAGGTCCGTCACCGAGCGGAGCACGCCGTTGAAGGCGTCCTCCGACCACAGTCGCAGCGCAGTCCCGGGCGTTATCCGTCTCACCGGCGCCACCCCGCCGAAGGTGAACACGTACTGCTCGGGGGTCGGGGTGAACTCTATGACGTCCATGGTCGGCGATCGTAGGCAGCGCCGGACCTGACCGCCAGCAAGGGCCGGGGCGGCGTCCGGCCTTCAGCCCGGATCCGGCGTCCACCGGCCTACGGGCGCAGGCGTGCCCGGTGCGGTCCGAGGCCGGAGACCGCCGTGACGCCGAGCAGTTGCAGCGTTTGCCGCAGCTCCGCGTCCAGGATGTCCACGACGCGTTGCACTCCGCGCTCCCCCGCAGCCATCAGCCCGTACAGATAGGCCCTGCCGACGAAGACGGCTCGGGCCCCGAGACAGACCGCAGCCACCGCGTCCGCGCCGTTGCGCACCCCGCCGTCCAAGTAGACCTCGGCGCGATCGCCGACTGCCTCGACGACCCGCGGCAGTTGCTCCAGCGGAGTCGGCGCCCGGTCGAGTTGCCGGCCGCCGTGGTTGGACACCAGGACGGCGTCCGCGCCGGCGTCGACGACGGCCCGGGCGTCCTCCGCAGTCACCACCCCCTTCACCACGAGTGGGCCCTGCCACTGCTCGCGCAGCCAGGCCAGGTCGGCCATCGTCATTGCGGGGTCGAACAACCGCCCTACCAACTCGGCGACGGTTCCATCGAACGTGGACAGCGAGGCGAACTCCAGCGGGGGCGTGGTGAGCAGGTCGAACCACCACGCCGGGTGGGCGGCGCCGTCCAGCAGGGACCGCCAGCTCAGCGCGGGCGGGATGGTGAGCCCGTTGCGGACGTCGCGCAGCCGGGAGCCCGCGACCGGGGTGTCCACGGTCAGCACCAGCGCCTCGAATCCGGCCGCGGCCGCGCGGGTGACCAGGTCACGGCTCGCCTCGCGGTCATTCCACAGATACAGCTGGAACCAGCGCCGGCACGAAGGCGCGGCAGCAGCCAGTGCCTCCGGAGTCGTGGTGCCCATCGTGGACAATGCGTAGACGATGCCACCGCGTTCGGCGACCCGCGCCACCGCCGCCTCGCCCTCATGGTGCACCATCCGGGTGAACCCGGTGGGCCCGAACGCGATCGGCATCGCGGCGGACCGGCCGAGGATCGTGGTCGAGGTGTCGACCGCGGAGACGTCGTGGAGCACGGACGGCGTGAACTCGATCCGGGCGAACGCCTCCTGCGCCCGTCGCAGCGCCACCTCGGCCCCCGCCCCGCCGTCCGTGTACTCGAACACGGCTCGGGGCGCGCGGCGGCGGGCCAGGCGGCGCAGGTCGCAGATGTCGGCCGCCGCAGCGAGCCGCGCGCCCGTGAGATCCCGACTCGGCGGCCGCAGCCGTAGGACGTCCTGCATGGTGGACCAGCGGGGAACCTGACGTGTCATGCCGCAAGCCTGGACCGCGGTCCGCGCCTCGGCCAGACCCCGTCGCGCGTCGTCACCAGCCGGTTCCGGACCACGCTCCGCCCCGACGTCCCGGCCCGCGCCTGCTCGACCCTCGTGGTGGCGGGCCGGGTGCTCGGCCGGTCGTCAGAAAGTAGCCCGGGAACGATGTCCGCGCCGCCGAGCCCACCCTCGCGGAAGAGGGCGACCAAGACGGTGAACAGCGAGACCGGGCGTCGAGCCACGATTGGTGCGGCGGAGCGACCATGACCGGGCGGAGGATAGAAGCATGACCGCAGTGGTATGTCTGCAGGGGGGTGCCGAGTTCAACCCCGGCTGCGAGGCCATGGACTCGGCCATGATCGCCGCAGCGGCCCCGGGCCCGGTGCTCATCGCCGCGTTCGCGGGCCGGCCCGGCCGGGAGCGCAGTATCGCAAGCGCCAACGCGCGGCGCTGGTACGCCGGGCTGGGCGCAACCGACATCGAGATCGCGGACGACGAGGGGCCGAGCTTCACCGACGCGCTGGCCCGGACCGGGCTCCTGGTGCTTCCCGGCGGGTCACCCCAACGGCTTCTCGACGCCCTCACCCCGTATGCCGAGGCGCTACGGATGGCCCGCGAGGCCGGCGCGGCGATCAGCGGGGCCAGTGCCGGGGCCATGGTGCTCTGCCGTCAGACCGTACTGCCCGGGCCGCGGCCGATGGTGGTCCCAGCGCTCGGCTTGGTCGACGTCGACCTCGTCGTCCCACATTTCGACGGCGGCCGTCGCTGGCTCGACGCCACGCGCGCCGCCCTGCCGACGGACGCTCTCGTGCTCGGTCTGCCTGAGCGTTCTGGCGTCCTGCTTCACCCGGACGGGCGCAGGGAGGGCGCGGGCGTATCGCCTTGGCGCCGGCTGACGCCCTGACGCTGTGTCCAAGGCCTCGGTGATTCGTGGATTGGGTTAGGGGGTGCGGGCCACGAACCGGGTGTGTTCGGCACAGGCGGTGGCCGCCGCGCTCCACGCTAGGTGCGTCGCCCCCCGGGCGGGCGATGACCGCCGCGGGCTGTGCCGGTCCACATCCGCAGGCGGCGACGTTGTGGCCGGCACCAGTGACGGCGCCCGCGCGGTGGGGCAGGCTGTAGCCGGCACACACTCGACGCCGTCCAACCGCCGTCTCGCGCCGACCCAGGGATGATCATGACGAACCTCGCCCAGAACCTGAGCGACTCCGCAGCGCGCTACCCGGACCACCCCGCCCTGCGACTGGACGAGCACGTGCTCAGCTATGCCCAGCTCGACGCCCTGGCCGCCCGATTGGCCACCTTGGTGCGCGAAGCCGGCCTCCGGGTGGGGGACCGGGTCGGACTGATGATGCCGAACCTGCCCAGCTTCGCGGTGATCGCCTACGGCGTGCTGCGCGCCGGCGGGGTCGTCGTCCCGATGAATCCCCTGCTCAAGGCGCGGGAGGTGGCCTACTACCTGACCGACTCGGGCGCGAAGCTGATCTTCGCCTGGGAGGGAGCGGCGCAGGCGGCGGCGGACGGCGCGGCGCAGGCCGGCGCCGGGTGCCGCACGGTGACCCCCGGGGCCTTCGAGGCGGCTCTCGGCGCGTTGGCCCCCACCGATCTGGTCGATCGCGCGGACGACGACACCGCGGTGATCCTGTACACCTCCGGGACGACGGGCCAGCCCAAGGGTGCCGAGCTCACCCACGACGGTCTGGACTCCAACCAGGAGATCACCGCGCGCACCCTGGCCCGGCTCGGCCCGGACGACGTGGTGATGGGCTGCCTGCCGCTGTTCCATGTCTTCGGCCTGACCGCGGGACTCAACGCGACCATCGGTTCGGGCGGCTGCATGACCCTCATCCCACGGTTCGACCCCGTGAAGGCACTCGACGTGATCGCCCGTGACCGAGTGACCGTGTTCGAGGGCGTGCCCACGATGTACGGGGCGATGCTGCACGCCGCCGCGGCCGGCGCGCCGTTCGACGCCTCCTCGCTGAGGCTGTGCGTCAGCGGCGGCTCGGCGATGCCGGTCGAGGTGATGCGCGAGTTCGAGAAGGTGTTCGGCTGCATCGTGCTGGAGGGCTACGGACTGTCCGAGACCTCGCCGGTGGCCTCGTTCAACCACCCCGATCGTGAGCGCAAGCCCGGCACCATCGGCACCGCGATCGAGGGCGTGGCCATGCGTCTGGTGGACGACGCCGGCACCGAGGTCGGCGAGGGCGAGATCGGCGAGATCCAGATCAAGGGTCGCAACGTGATGAAGGGCTACTGGGGCCGGCCCGAGGCTACCGCCGCCTCGATCACCGCCGAGGGCTGGTTCAGCACAGGCGACATGGCCACCCGGGACGCCGATGGCTACTACACCATCGTCGACCGCAAGAAGGATCTGATCATCCGCGGCGGCTTCAACGTCTACCCGCGCGAGATCGAAGAGGTGCTCTACGAGCACCCGGCGGTGGCCGAGGCGGCCGTGGTCGGCGTCCCGCACCCCAACCTGGGTGAAGAGGTAGCGGCCGCGGTCGCCCTCAAGCCGGGTGCCTCGGCGACCCCGGAGGAGCTGATCGAGTTCACCAAGGAGCGGGTGGCCGCGTACAAGTACCCACGCCAGATCTGGCTGATGACCGAACTGCCGAAGAGCTCCACCGGCAAGATCCTGCGCCGTGAGGTGCGTCCGCAGACGCCCTCCGGCGAGGACGCGTGAGCCGCCGTCCGGCCGCAGACGACGCGTGGTCGGCGGCGCGTCTGGCCCACGGCGCCGACGGAACCGGCCCAGCGCAGCTGCTCGGTGACCCGGCCTTCGCCACGGCCTTGGAGCAGTACGCCGCCGAGCACGCCCTGTCGCCGGCACAGGTACGGCAGGAGGCCCACGGCTACCTCGCCGAGATGCTCGCCTCGCACACCGAGCGGGCGACGAAGTCATGGAACCGGTTCGGCTCGTGGATGTTGCGCGCCCACGACCTGCTCGTCGACGAGGAGGATCTGGTCCGGCTGCGCGAGCTCGACCGCAAACACAGTCTGGCTCTGGTGTTCTCGCACCGCTCCTATCTCGACGGGTGGGTGTTGCCGCTGGCCCTCGCCGCGCGCCGGTTCTCCCCGACGTTCACCTTCGGCGGGGCCAACCTCGATCTGCCCGTGATCGGCCGCCTGGCCAGCCGGACCGGGATCATCTTCATCCGCCGAGCCACCCGGGACGCCCCGGTCTACCGGTTGGCCCTGCGCGGCTACATCGCCCACCTGGTGCGTCATCGGGCCAACCTGGCCTGGTCGATCGAGGGCGGCCGCACCCGCACCGGCAAACTGCGCCCTCCGGTGCACGGCATCCTGCGCTATCTCGTGGACGCCGCCGAGGCCGCAGGCCCTCAGGCCCCCGAGGTGATGGTGGTGCCGATTTCGATCGTCTACGACCAGCTGCACGAGGTCGGCCGGATGACCGACGAGGCTCGCGGCGGGCGCAAGCGGCCCGAGGACTTCCGCTGGCTGATCTCCTTCGCCCGCTCGCAGCAGCGGCGTCTGGGACGGGTCTACCTATCGGTCGGCGACCCCCTGCCGCTGCGGGTTCGGATGGCCGAGCTGCGGGCCGAGGGCAACGACACCAACCGGGCGGTCGAGCGAGTCGCCCTTGACGTCAGCTACCGGATCAACCGGGCCACCCCGGTCACGGTGACCGCGATCGTCTGCCTGGCCCTGCTCGGCGCCGACCGGGCGCTGAGCTTCGACCGGGTGCTCGACACTGTCTCGCCGCTGGCCCGCTACATCGCCGACCGGCGCTGGCCGGTGGCCGGCGCCGCGACGCTGACCGACCGCTCCACGATCCGCAGGGCATTGCAGGAGCTGGTCGCCTCCGGGGTTCTCACCTGCTACGAGGCGGGCACCGAGCCGGTCTGGCGGATCGCCCCGGACCAGCACCTGGTGGCCGCCTTCTACCGCAACACCGTGATCCACATCCTGGTGGAACGGGCGATCGGCGAGGTCGCCCTGCTCGCCGCCGGGACGGCGCGAGCGGCGGACGACGACACCCCGCCGGACGCCGTCCAGGTCGCCTGGCAGCAGGCGTTGCAGCTGCGCGAGCTGTTGAAGTTCGAGTTCTTCTTCCCCGCCCGGGCGCAGTTCCAGACCGAGCTGCGCGCCGAACTGGCCCTACTCGCTCCGGACAGCGACGAGCGGCTGACCGCCGATGAGGCCATGCGCATGCTGGCCCTGGCGCGGCCCTACCTGGCCCACCTGGTGTTGCGCCCGTTCCTGGACGCCTACCTGGTGGTCGCCGATCGTCTTGTCGCCGCCGGGGAGGCTGACGTGGACGCCGCCGGGCAGGAGGATCTGCTCACCGAGGCGCTGCACGTGGGGCGGCAGTGGGAGCTGCAGCGGAGGATCGCCAGTGCCGAGTCGGTCTCCCTGGAACTGTTCCGCACCGGGCTCAAGCTCGCGGCCCACCACGACCTGCTCGCGGCCTCGTCCGCCCCTGCCGAGGCGGCCGATGTTGCTGCCGAGAGCGAAACAGGCGACGGCGCAACGGGTCTGGTCGCGCGGCGACGCGCCTTCCGAGACGAGCTGGCGGACGTCGTCCAGCGCCTCGACTCGATCGCCGAGCTGGCCCGGAGGGCGAGCGAGGAGCAGCATGGACCTGCCTGAGCACCTCGCCCGGCTCGCCACGGGACCGCGAGGCCCCCAGGTGGGAGCCTTCTTCGACCTCGACGGCACCCTGGTCGCCGGGTTCACCGCCAACGCCTTCCTCACCGACCAGGTGCGCCACCGCCAGGTGGGTCTGCGCGAGGTGGCCCGCACCCTCGCTGCGGCGATCGATGGCACCTACCTTGGCGGCGATCCGACCAAGGGCGGCGACCTGGCCTTCGCCGCACTTGCTGGACAGACCGAGGACACCCTGGCCGACCTCGGCGAGCGACTGTTCGTGCAGAAGATCGCACGCACCATCCGGCGTCAGGCTCGCGAGCTGGTGCGGGCCCATCAGCGGCTGGGACACACCGTGGTGGTCTCCTCGGCCGCCACCGCCTATCAGATTCGGCCGGTGGCACGGGATCTGGGCATCGAGCACCTGGTGTGCACCGAGCTGGAGGTCCGCGACGGCGTGCTCACCGGAGCGGTACGCGGCCGGATGCGCTGGGGGCGGGAAAAGGCCTCCGGCGTAAGGGCTTTCGCTCGTGAGCACGACGTCGACCTGAGACGCAGCTACGGGTACGGCAATGGGGTGGAGGACATCGATTTCCTCTCCTCGGTGGGGCAGCCGGTGGCGTTGACCCCGGACGCCGGGCTGCGCGACGCCGCGGGTCGGTTCGGCTGGCCGATGCTTGACCTGCGTGATCCGCTCGGCGGCGACCTGGTCAGCGCGGTCCGTACGGTGGCGGCCCTGGGCGGGATGAACGCCGGGGCATTCACCGGCCTAGCGCTCGGGATGGCGACCGGCAGTCGGCGCCGCGGAATCACCACCGGTGTCGCCCTGGCGTGCCAGACCGCGTTGCGCGTGGCCGGCGTCCGGTTGCTGGTGATCGGTGCCGAGCACCTCGAGCTGGCCCGACCGGCGGTGGTGGTGGCCAATCACCAGAGCGCAATCGACCCGGTGGTCGTCGCCTCGCTGCTGCGCGGCGAGTTCACCGTCGTGGCCAAGAAGGAGGCCCGATGGGATCCCCGGGCGATCCTCGGCTCGGCGCTGCTCGACCCCGCCTACATCGACCGCAGCAACTCCGAGCAGGCCCGGGCGACGCTGGCGGCAGTGGCTGAGCGGATCCGCGGCGGTACCTCGCTGCTGATCTTCCCGGAGGGCACCCGGTCAGCGACTCCGACACTGGCCCCGTTCCGCAAGGGGGCCTTCCACCTGGCGGTGCAGGCCGGGGTGCCGGTGGTGCCGGTGGTGCTGCGCAACACCGGTGAGATGCTGCCCCGGCACTCCAAGGTGATCCGGCCCGGGGTGGTCGAGGTGTGCGTGCTGCCCCCGGTGACCGGTTGGTCTGTGTCCACCATGGACGCGAAGGTGGCGGCCCTGCACGCTGCGTTCCAAGCAACACTGGCTGATTGGCCCCTGACTGATCGGCCCGACTATCGACCGACCGGTCGGCCGGCGAACGAGGGAGACGGCGATGCGTGAACCGCAGGTGACGGTGCTCGGTGGCGGCTCGTGGGGGACGGCCGTCGCCTCGATCGCCGCGCGGAACACCCCGACCCTGCTCTGGGCGCGCCGCGAACAGACCGTGACCGATGTCAACGAACGGCACGTCAACGCCCGGTACCTAGACGATCTGCCGTTGCACCCGAACCTGACGGCGACCGCCGACTTCGAGCGTGCGGTGAGCCAGGCCGACGTGCTCGTGCTCGGGGTACCGTCCCACGCCTGCCGGGCCACGCTCACCCAGGTGACCGAGCACCTGCGGCCGTGGGTGCCCGTGGTGTCGCTGGTCAAGGGGCTGGAGCAGGGCACCCGGATGCGGATCACCCAGGTGGTCGCCGAGGTGCTGCCGGGTCACCCGGTGGGGGTACTCAACGGCCCGAACATCGCCCGCGAAGTGGTGCAAGGCTTCGCCGCGGCGTCCACGCTGGCGATGCCCGATCAGGGCCTGGCCGAGGCGCTGCAGCGGTTGCTCAGCGCGACCGTCTTCCGCGTCTACACCTCCACCGACGTGGTCGGCGCGGAGATCGCCGGAGCCCTGAAGAACATCTTCGCCATCGCCACCGGCATCGGCGACGGGCTGGAGGCGGGCGACAACACCCGTGCCATGGTGATCACTCGGTCGCTGCGCGAGCTGTCCCGACTCGGGGTGGCGATGGGCGGCGACCAGCAGACCTTCTCCGGCCTGGCCGGGATGGGCGACCTGATCACCACCTGCACCAGCCCATTCAGCCGCAACCGGCGTGTCGGTATACGGCTGGCGCAGGGCAAGACGCTGGAGGAGATCGCCGAGGAGCTCAAGCAGGTGGCCGAGGGGGTCAAGTCCTCCTCTGTGGTGATGCAACTGGCCCAGGAGTACGGGGTGGAGATGCGCATCGCCGGCGAGGTGGACGCGGTGGTCAACCACAACCAGCCGGTCGAGGCCGCCTACCGCGGGCTGCTGCGGGAGCGTCCCGAGCACGAGTTCGACGGCACGGCCTGGTAGCCATGTCGGACACCGCACGCGAACGCAACCAGCGGGCCTGGGCCGCGGCGAGCCGGTGGGGCCGGGCCGAGCGGATGAACGAGCTGGAGGCCACTATGTGGCGCTCCGAGCGGCATCCGCAGCAGTCCTCCACGATGTGTAGCCTGCTCGTCCTCGACCGGGCCCCGCAGTGGGACCGGTTGGTCGCGGCCCACGAGTGGGCCACCTCGCTGGTGCCGCGAACCCGGCAGCGGGTGGTCGAGCCGCTGCTGCCGACCGGTCCGCCGGCGTGGGCGGCCGACCCTCACTTCACCCTCGACTACCACCTGCGCCGGCTGCAGCTGGGCCCCCGCAACACGATGGCTGACCTGCTCGAGCTGGCCCAGTCGCTGGCGATCACGCCGTTCGACCGCACCCGGCCGTTGTGGGAGGCGACCCTGATCGAGGGGTTGTTCGGCGTCCGCGCCGCGTACGTGCTCAAGGTGCACCACTCGCTGACAGACGGGCTGGGCGCCGTCCAGCTGCTCTCGGCGGTGCAGAGCCGCACCCGCCGGCATACGAAGAACAAACCCATGGCGGTGCAACAGGATTCGTCACACCCCAACCGGGTGGACGTCACGGTGGACGGTGCGCTCGACACGGTGCGCCAGATGCCAGGGTTGGCGGTCGAGGTGGCCGGGGCCGGACGGCGCGCGCTCACCGATCCGGCAGGGGCAGCGTCCGAGGGGTTGCGGTTCGCGGCCTCGTTGCGGCGGGTGGTCTCGACGCCGCCGGTGCCGCCGTCCCCGCTGCTGGCCGGCCGGGACGGGCGGCGCTGGCTGCTGCGCACCCTTGAATGCCCGCTGGTCGACCTGCGGGCGGCGGGGCACGCGGGCGGCGGCTCGGTGAACGACGCCTATCTCGCCGCGTTGCTGGGTGGTCTGCGGCGCTACCACACGGCACACGGCGTCGAGCTCGACGACCTGGCCGTCACCGTGCCCGTGTCGCTGCGCCGGGCCGACGATCCGTTGGGCGGCAACAAGTTCGCCGGTGCCATGTTCGCCGCCCCGATCGGGGTGGCCGACCCGGCCGATCGCATCGCCGCGGTGCGCGGGGCGATCCTGTCCCAGCTCAACGAGCCAGCGCTGGACTCGTTCTCGGTGCTCACCCCGGTGGTCAACCGGCTGCCGTCGGTGGTCGGGTCGATGGTGATGCGACTGGGCGGCCGTACGGATCTGTCGGCGTCGAACGTGCCCGGCCTGACCGAGACGGTGTACATGGCCGGCGCGCAGGTGCAGCGGATATACCCGTTCGGGCCGCTGCCCGGCGTCGCGGTGATGGCCGTGATGCTCTCGCACGTGGGCACCTGCTGCATCGGGCTGACCATCGACGCCGCGGCAGTGGCCGATCTGGATGAGTTCATGCGGTGCATGGCCGCCGGTCTCGACGAGGTGCTCGCCCTTGGACAGAGCGGTCTACCTGGTTAGGCGATCTGAGCCTCGTCCGCGAGCACGACCGCGCCACGTGCAGAATGCAGCATGAACCGAAGCTACGGCTTTGCGGGCAGTGAACGGGCGTACGCGAGGCCTCTGGCGACCCACTGCTCGAGCTGGTGGTCCGTCGAGAGTGCTTCGGCGTCGAGGTGGAGCCAGCCGTCCATCTCCCGTCCTCGCATGTCGAACCTGCGCGCGCCGGGCTCGCTGACCAGCGCATCGGTTTCGGCGGGATCGACCCGCAGGAGCAGCCCACCCCGGCTGCTCGCGCTGACCGCCATGTTGCCGTCGATCAAGAAAGCCAACCCCCCGAACATGCGCTTCTCGGTAAGGCCGTCCTGATCGACAACGAGCTCGCGGACTCTGTCTGCAAGCTCCTCGTCGTAGGCCATCGCCGGAGTGTCGCACGCTTGCGACGTCGAGCGGAACCGCCACCCCCAAGTCCACTGAGCGCCGCAGCGTGCCGCGGAAGCCATCCGGGTCTGGCCATGCCGGTCGTTGCGTCGTCCCGGTCTGCGGGACGCGGGCACAGGTCTGGAGTGTGGGATTGGCGAGGCGCCCAGAGGGGGTGACTGACCGGGGACTGGGGCAGAGAATGGGGCCGTGTCCCAGAGCGCGAGCGTGCCGCCGTTCCCGGCCGAGCGGACCGCGGTCGTCACCGGTGCCGGGTCACCGCGGGGCATCGGGCGTGCCACTGCCCACCGGCTCGGGCGCGAAGGGTGGGCGGTCGCCGTCCTCGACCTGGACGGTAAGGGTGCGGCCGCCGTCGCCGAGGAGGTGGCGCAGCAGCACCACGTCCGCACGGTGGGTCTGGCGGTGGACGTCGTGGATGAGGCGTCCGTCGATGTCGGGATCGCCGCGGTGGAGGCCCGGCTGCCTCCGGTAGTGGCGTTGCTGAATGTGGCAGGGGTGTCCTCCCCCGTTCCCTTCTTGGAGCTGACCACGGCCGAGTGGGACCGCGTGGTCGGCGTCAACCTGCGCGGGACGTACCTGGTGACCCGGCGCGTCGTCCCCGGCATGGTGGAGCGCGGGCTCGGTCGGATCGTGAGCGTCTCGTCGATCTCGGCGCAACGGGGCGGCGGAACATACTCGAAGGTGCCGTACAGCGCGGCGAAGGCCGGGATCATCGGTCTGACCCGAGCGCTGGCGCGCGAGCTCGGACCGCACGGCATCACGGTGAACTGCGTTGCCCCCGGCCCGGTCGACACCGACATCATGGGCGGGCAGCTGAGCGAGGAGCGCAAGCAGGAGATGACCGCGGGTATGCCGGTCGGACGCGTGGGCACCCCCGAGGAGGTCGCCGCGGTGATGGTGTTCCTGTGCGGGCAGGACGCCGGCTGGATCACCGCGGCCACGTACGACGTCAACGGCGGGCTGCAGATCTCGTGACGGCGTCTCGGCACCCGCCCGAGCTCGTGGTCCCGGACGCCCGGTCACGAATCCGAGCGGCACACCAGGCGTCCGGACGGCGGATCGCCGTGCTGGACGACGACCCGACTGGCTCGCAGGCCGTGCATGGCGTCACGGCAGTCCTGACGCTCGACCCGGAGGAGTACCTCGCCGGGCTCGCCGACCCGGGTGCCACGTGCTTCGTGCTGACGAACACGCGCAGTCTGGTCGAGCCGGACGCCGCGACCCTGACCCGGCGGGTGGGACGCGACCTGTTCCGCGTCGCGGACCGACTCGGCGCCCCGCTCGAGATCGTCAGCCGTAGCGACTCGACCCTGCGGGGTCACCTCGTCGCGGAGGTTGGCGCCCTGGACGCGGCACGGCGCGAGATCGTCGGCCGCGGCTTCGACGGCGTGCTGTTCGTGCCGGCGTTCATTGAGGCGGGGCGGTTCACCGCCGGCGATCGGCACCACGCCGTCGTGGAGGGGCGACCGATGCCGGTGGGGCACACCGAGTTCGCCCGCGACCCGACGTTCGGGTACCGGTCGTCCGACCTGCGCGACCACCTCGTGGAGCGCAGCGGCGGCCAGATCGCCCGCGACGACGTCCTGAGCCTGTCGCTGGACGTCATACGGCGTGGCGGCCCGGACCGAGTCGCCCAGATGCTCGCCGAGGTGCGCGGCGGCAGGTTCGTCGTCGTGAACGCGACCGGCTACGCCGACCTCGAAGTCGTCGTCCTCGGGTTGCTGACGGCGCAGCGGACGGGCCGGACGTTCCTGCACCGGACCGGTCCATCGTTCGTCCGTGCCCTGGCCGGGCTGGAGCCGCGCGGCCCGTTGACCGGCGACGAGATCGCAGCACCGCCGGGTCGACACGGCCTGGTGGCGGTCGGGTCCCACGTCGGGCTGACCAACCGACAGCTCGCGGCGCTGCGGGCGCAGAGCGATCTGGTGGACGTCGCGCTGGACGCCGCAGCGGTCCTCGACCCGGCGTCCACAGCCGATCACATTGCCGAGGCTGCAGCCCAGATACGGACAGGACTGGCCACCGCCGACGTCCTGCTGGTCACCGGAAGGGACGTCCTGCAGAGCGGACCGGAGGGCGCCTTGGCGGCATCCCGGACGGTCTCCCTGGCAGTGGCGGACGTCGTCGGCGCGTGCCTGTCGGCCCGCCCGGGCTGGATCGTGGCCAAGGGCGGTATCACCTCGCACGACATTGCTGTGCGCGGCCTCGGGATCCGTCGCGCGGTGGTGCTCGGACAACTCTTCCCCGGCCTGGTTAGCGTCTTGCGACCCATAGACGCCACCCCTGAAGCCATCGGGATGCCGTACGTGGTCTTCGCCGGCAACGTGGGCGGCCCCCGGGCGCTCGTCGACGTGGTCACGCGCCTCCAGCCCGCCCCCGACCGAGCTGACCAGGGTCTGTGACCCGACCGGGCGTCGTCGAACAGGGACAGCACCCTGGTCCAGTGCAGTTCGGCGGCGACCGAGTCGTCACGGGTTGAGGCACGGCAAGACCGTGGCCGGGCAGTGCGAGGCGGCAGGTCCGGACGGACGACGCGCCGCCGATACCGAGCCCAGCGGTCACACGGCGCCGGGCGTCGGGCGTCGGGCGGCCCGAGAGGAGGACGATGGGCACCCTCTCGTCGCCGCGCGAACCTCCTAGGCTGAAGGGGTAGTGGAGGTTTGACATGACGACATCCACGAAGGGATCCGCATCCTGGACGGCGTCTGGGGACTCCGCTCAGCCCGTCCCAACTCCGTCCCACCGGGTCGTGAGACTGCGGAAGGCCCTGGTCCTCGGAGCGATCGCGGCGGTGCTGGCCGTGATTCTCGGCGCGGCCGGTGCGACGCTCCTCGCGCGCGGACAGGTCGACGAGCTCGACCGCCAGGTGAGCGCGCTCACCTCGAGCGTGTCCCGCTTGACCGCGCAGGTCGACGTCCTGACCTCGGACAAGGCGGAACTCACCGCCCAGGCCGGCCGGACGCGCGCCGAGGTCGAGGCCCTCACCCGGCAGAACACCGAGCTGCGCGCCCAGATCGAGGGCACGACAGGCGACCAGCCGGTCGTCGCGACGGTCTCCTACGACAAGGTGGTCAAGGACGACAAGTGGTTCATTGGTGACGGCGGGAGCCCGTTCCTGCTCATCGTCGACGTGACCGTCAGCAACCCCGACTCGGCGAAGGACGCCTACTTCTCGACCTACGACTTCCGGCTCAAGGGCCCGGACGACACCGTCTACCCACTCGTCGACCAGTCACCGGTCGCTTCGCAGCCGCGCTTCTACTCCGGCGTGTCGGATCTGCCGGGCGGGCGGATCCAGGTGCAGAGCCAGCAGCTGGCACCCTCGGAGACGGTCAAGGGATGCCTGGTCTTCTACGTCCCCAAGCCGGTGGAGAAGTTCTCGATCACCTACCACGGGACCACGACCGCACTCGCCCTCTGACTGCTCGCTGGTGCTCTGACCGCGGGTGATCACCGGTTCGGTCGTGCGGGGTGGGGTGTGGGTGGCCCCAGCCGCCGCCGCCTGACCAACCCGGTGATCACGAACGCCGGAGCACGGGGTCGACCATCGTGCGTGGTGATGTCGCGGATTGGCGACGTCGCGAATCCGCGACATCACCTCGCAAGAACGTTCGCTGCGAACCGTGTGACGCCAGGCGCTGGGCGACCGGTCGCCGTCAACCACAGCGCACAATGATGGCCGTCACACCAGCGTGAAGGCCCGTCCGCGCTACCCGAGGCACTGAGTGTTCACGAGGAGGGTGAGGTGACCGACGTGCTGGGATCGCAACAAGGAGATCGTGACGGCGTTCTACGATCTGATGTTCAACCAGTGCCGTCCTCGCGAGGCGATCGAGCGCCACTCCGGCGCCGAGTACCGCGCCGTGCCCTCGCTGAGGGCGATCTGGTCGTCCTGCACCGTCGCCGAGCCTGGCCCGGGGACGTGGACTACGCCGGCATCGACATCTTCAGACTGGAGGACGGCAAGATCGTCGAGCACTGGGACGTCCTCCAGGTGATCCCCGCGACGTCGGCGAACGACAACGCCATGTTCTGAAGGTGTCCATCGTCAGCCGGCCATGATCCTTCCGAGAACGTCGCGCATGTACTCCAGCGCGCCGCGGTCGTCGAGAAGGTCCGAGCCAGGCTCGACGCCCGGGGCATCGGCGATGACCTCGGCCGCCTCGGCCACCAGGGACCGCCAGCCCGGACCGTCCAACAGATGTGACGACTCGAGATGGCCGAGCACGTACGCGGCTTCGGCGAGGCGGCGGGTGTTCGTCATCATGGTGACGAACTCGATGCAGTCCATCATTCCCGCCTGCATGTTGTCGGTGAGAAGGAGCTCGTCGATATGGGCGTGCAGAATGCGGAACGCGCGCTCGTGGTCGCCGCGACGGAACGCAGCCCGGGCCTGCAACGGCTTGCTGGGGGTGTGCGTCCGGGGCGGCAGCTCGATCTCGATGCCCTCCTCGAAGTAGCCGTCCGCCCGGTCCTTGTCACCCTGGAACATCGCGGAGTAGCCGAGCAGCAGCAGCGTCCAGTTGAGGAACGTCGCAGGACCCCGGTCCCGGTACCGGGCCACCAGCTTGGCGAGCCGGGCATCGGTGCGGGCGAGCTGCCCGAGGTTCATCCACGCCGTGGCCACGTTGATCTCCGCACGCTCGGCCAGGTGGTCGTCACCGCGAGCTCGGAACTCCTCGACCGCTCGGGGTGCCCACTCGGCCATCAGCTCGTAGTCCTCCGTGGCGATCGCCCGCCCGTGGCGGGTGAGGACGTGCTCCGGTTCGCCGTAACGCCCGACGAGGCGTTCGTAGGAGTCCGGGTCCTGGGTCATCGAGTAGCGGTGCGCAGCCGCGTACAGCCCCAGGACCAGGCCTTCCTCGTCGTCGGGCGGGGTCATGGCCAGCAGCCGCTCGGCCCAGTCCCCGATCTCGATGCTGGCACGCACCACGATCTCGGACAGGATCGGGGTCATCAGGTCCCGGGCCAGCGCGCGGCGGTCCGTCTCGCATGCCCAGTCGAAGGCAGAGCGCAGGTTCGGCCACAGCTCGGAGAGCTTGGCGACTCCCTCGATCTCGCCCCAGCCCGCGAGGAGCCCGTGGATCCCGGTGACCTCGCACAGGCACCATTCGGCGTGCCGCTGGGCGATCAGTCCCGAGGACCCGGCCTCGTCCAGACGTTCCCGCGCGAACTGCCTGATCGGCTCCAGCAACCGGAAGGACCTGCCGAAGGGACCGGACTCGACGACGACCAGCGACTGCTCGGCGAGCCGGCCGAGGGCGTTCGTCACCTCGACGGCGTCGTCCTGCGTTACGGCCGCCACCCACTCGGCCGCGGCCAGGTCGAACGCGCCGGTGAAGATCGACAGCCGCTCGAAGACCGTGCTTTCGACGGGCGAAAGCAGGTCGTGGGACCACCGGATGGCCGACCACAGCGTCCGGTGCCGATCCACCCCGCTGCGTCGGGTGCCGTCCAGAACGTGCAGCCGGTGCCGGAGACGGTCGAGGAGGTCCGCGGGGCCGAGACTGCCGGTGCGCGCCGCGGCGAGCTCGATCGCGAGCGGGATGCCGTCGAGCCGGCGGCAGATCTCCTCGACGGCGAGGCGATCGGCCGCGGCATCGAACGCCGGTGAGACGGCCCGCGCCCGCTCCGCGAAGAGCTCGACCGACCCGGTGGGTTCCAGCGGCGGGACGGTGATGATCCGTTCCCCGCTGAGCCCGAGCCGTTCCCGCGACGTCGCCACGATGCGGACGTCCAGGCAGCCCTCCGCCACCGATCGTGCGAGCTCGGCGGCGGCGTCGACGACGTGCTCGCAGTTGTCGAGCACCAGGAGGGCACGCCGCGGTCGGAGCGTCGCGACGATGCGCTGGGTCAGGGACACCCCGTGGCGCTCGGTGACGCCCAGCGCCTCGGCCACAGCCCGGGGCACATCGGTGGCGGCATCGATCTCCGCGAGCTCGATCAGCCAGCTGTCGCGACCGGAGCCCGCCACGCGGGCGACGGCCAGCGCGAGCTGGGTCTTGCCGATCCCCCCGGGACCCACCAGGGTCACCACGGGATAGCGGACGAGCGCCTCGGCGACCCGGTCCAGCTCCTCCTCCCTGCCGATCAGCCTGCCGAGTTGGCGTGGCAGGTTCCCGCGATGGCGCTGCTGCGTGAGCAGCGGCGAGTGCTCGTGATGGCCGAGCTGGAGGATTCGCTGCTCGGTGACGACGCCGTCGAGAACGTGCCACCCGAGGTCACGCAGCGCCCCGACGTCGAGCCCGTCGAGCAGGCCGGCGGTGGCGGCGGATACCAGGGTCTGGCCGCCGTGCCCCACCGCGGCCAAACGGGCTGCCATGTTCACGGCGGGACCGAAGTAACTGCCGTCGTGCTCGTCGGCCTCGCCCGTGTGCAGTCCGATCCGCACGGCGATCTCGAGCTCGCCGGGCCACGGCTGCGACCTCACGGCGTCGTGCAGGGCGCAGGCCCACGACGACGCGCGGTCCGCGCGCGAGAAGGCGATCCCGAACGCGTCGCCACCGCGGCTGAAGAGGTGGCCGTCGTGGCGTCGCGCGATGTCCTGCACCAGGTCGTGGTGACGGGTCATCGCTTCGGCCATGGCCCGGCGGTGCGTCGCCCACAAGGCCGCAGCACCGTCGACCTCGGCGAAGCCGAACGTCACCGTGCCGGAGGGCAGCGCGGCGACGGCCGGGGTGATCGCCGCCGGGCCTGGGCCTGCGAGGTGCTCGTCGTGGCGCAGAATCCGCAGTTCCAGCTCCTGGAGCCTGGGGCCGGGTTCGACCCCGAGGTGATCGGCGAGCTGGTCGCGGGCGGTGCGGTAGGCGGTCAGGGCGTCGGCCTGGCGGCCCACTCGGTACAACGCGGTCATCAGCAGGGCCCACAGTCCCTCCCGGAACGGGTGGGCCGCGGTGAACTCGGTCAGCCGGCCGATGCAGCCGGCGGGATCGGACTCGACGCGGCGCTCGAGGTCGCGCTCGGTGGCGCTGAGCCACCGCTCGGTGAGACCGACGACCGCCGAGTCGAGCCCCGGGGCCTCCAGCCCGGCCAGCGGTATACCCGTCCACTCCTGCAGCGCGCTCTCGACGTCTCCGGCGTCGAGCAACCGCTGGAAGCGCACGACGTCGACCGCGTCACGGGGCAGGTCGAGCCGGTAGGCGCCCGCCGACCGAGTGATCGCCGCAGCGCCGAGGACCTTGCGGAGACCGGCGATGTACGACTGGAGCGTCCGCTCCGCCGTCCGAGGAGGATCCTCTCCCCAGACCGCGTCGACCAACCGTCGCACCGGTACCGCCGATCCGGCGGAGAGAGCGAGCGTGGCAAGCACCACCTGGCACTTGGCCGGGCCCACGTCCAGGTCGACGCCGTCGGCGTCGATCGCGCCCACCCCGCCGAACAGCCGAACCCTCACGGCTCGACCTCACCCGCTGCCGCTCGCCATCGATCCAACGTAACCGGCAGGGACGTCGATCGGCCAGGTAGTGGCCCGTCGGGCGCCGGCTCGACATCAGCTCAACATTCTCGCGGCGTCGACGCAACACCGTTGGGCAACGGTGTATCACGCCCATCACACAGCCAGGAGACGAGATGAGAGCCATCGTCCACGACAGGTACGGGTCCGCCGACATGCTGGAGCCACGCGACGTCGGCGACCCACGGATCGGCGACCATTCAGTGCAGGTCCGCGTCCGTGCCGCAGGGGTGCATCGCGGTGACGCCCTCGCGGTCGAAGGCATCCCGTACGCCGCCCGCCTCTCCTACGGGCTGACGCGGCCGAAGCGTCCGGTCCCGGGCACGGACGTCGCGGGTGAGGTTCACGCGGTCGGTGCGGCGGTGTCGCAGTTCCGGCCAGGCGACGAAGTGGTCGGCTGGGCGGACGGCGCCTTCGCCGAGCGGGCCGTCGCCGCGGCGAGCATGCTGGTCCGCAAGCCGGCCAACGCCACGTTCGAGCAGGCCGCCGCCACCCCGACCCCCGCGGTCGCCGCCCTCCAGGCACTGCGCGACGTGGGACACCTCACCGCGGGTCAGCACGTCCTGGTGATCGGCGCCTCGGGAGGCGTGGGCACCTTCGCCGTCCAGATCGCCAAGGCGCTCGGCGCCGAGGTCACCGGCGTGAGCAGCACCCGCAACGTCGAGCTGGTGCGATCGGTCGGGGCCGATCATGTCATCGACTACACGCGCCACGACGTCAGCCGGTCCGCTTCCCGGTTCGACCTGATCGTCGACCTCGCCGGGCGTGAGCCGCTGTCGACGGGCCGTCGACTGCTCCGGCCGAAGGGCCGGTACGTGGTCGTCGGCGGGCAGAACCCGCGATCCCTCACCGGGATGGGCCGGTTCGCTCGCGCGGTGGTGCTGTCTGCGTGGGTCCGCCAGAGCCTCCGCCCGCTCTTCTCGAAGCCGAACCAGGCAGACCTCGAGGCGGTGACCGAGCTGGTCACCGCCGGGAAGGTCCTGCCGGTCATCGATGCGACCTACGACCTTCGCGACGCGCCCGACGCCGTCCGCTACGTCCAGGCCGGGCATGCCCGGGGCCGGGTCGTGATCACCGCATGAGTCGCCGCCCGCCGGGCGGCACTGCACGTCACCGAGGAACGAAGGAAGGACGAGTCATGGCAACCCGAACGATCCCCGGCCGAGAGGTCACCGAACCCGACGTCACCGGACCCGACATCATCGCCTCGTCCGCCGAGAGGTCCCGGCTCCGGCGGCTGACACGCGTCGCCGGAGTCCTGTACTTGGCGATCTTCGTGCTGTACCCGCTGGCCACCATGGTGCGATCCACGCTGGTGGTGCCGGGCGACGCCGCGACCACGGCGCAGAACATCGCCGCCCGCGAGGGCCTGTTCCGATGGGGCATGGCAGGAGAGGCGACGATCTTCCTCATCGAGATCGCACTCGCCGGTGTTCTCTACGTCCTGCTGAGGCCGGTGAGCCGATCGATGTCGCTGGCCGCGGCTCTCGCCCGGACGTCCGAGGCAGTGGTGATGGCCGCGGGCAACCTCATCACCAGCATCATGGCGCTGGTCATGGTGAGCGGCGCGGGGTACCTGACCGCCTTCGACACCGAGCAGCGGGACGCCCTGACCTTGGCCTTCCAGGAGGCCAACGACTCCGTGATCCTCGTGTGGGGTCTGTTCTTCGCCCTGCACCTGGTGCTACTCGGCGCTCTCGTGTACCGCTCGGGCTTCTTCCCCAGGCTCGCGGGTGCGCTGCTCGTGCTGGCTGGGCTCGGCTACTTCGCCCAGAGCTACGGCACCCTCGTTGCCCCCGGCCTCGCCGGCGTTCTGTCCAGCGTCGTGCTAGTGCTCGCCGTCCCCGGTGAGCTGGTGTTCTCCATCTGGTTGCTGGTCAAGGGTGTGGACGCGGATGCGTGGACGCAGCGCTCGGCTGCCGCGGCTCGGATCGGGCTCTGAGGGTCCGGCGATGGCGATGACGGCGACCACGATGCGCAGGCTCGCGTCCGGCACCTTCCTCGCCGCGCTCGTCCTGCTGGGTCTGGTGGCGCGGGCGGGTTCGTCCCTGCTCGCGCTGCCTGCCCCGGCGGCCGGGTTCGACCGCGCGCCCCCTGCGATCGGGCAGTTCGCCGCACCAGGCACGCACCAGGTCGGGCTGCGACGGCTCACGGCCGAGGGGACGCGGGTGCCCCTCACCGCCTGGTACCCGGCAGTGCGCGAGGACGATGCCGGGCGAGCTCTCGCCTACTCCTACGGCGTCACGATGTTCGGCGCGGACCACACGGCCGCTCTTGCGACGTACCCGGGCCGCGCCGCGCCGGGCGCCGATCCCGATCTGCGCAACGGTCCCTACCCGCTGGTCGTCCTGTCGCCCGGCTTCGCGATCACGAGCGGCAGCTACGCCTGGTTGGCGGAGCATCTCGCGTCGTACGGGTTCGTCGTCGTCTCGCCGCAGCACCGCGAGTCGCTGGACCCAAGGGCGCTGTGGCGCGCCACGGTCGATCGACCCCGCGACGTGATGGCGGTGATGGCCTGCCTCGACGCCGAGACGAGGGCGGGCGGCGAGTTCGCGGGCCTGATCGACACCGACTCGGTGGCGATGGTTGGACACAGCTACGGCGGCTACACCTCACTCGCCGCCGGCGGGGCACGTCTCGACACTGCGGCACTGCGCGCGGCCTGCGACGACGCCTCGCGCGCCGGTTGTCCGCTCACCTTCCAGTGCGACGCACTTCTGCCCCACCTGGGCGACATGGCCGCGGAGGCAAGGCTCGATTCGGTGCCGGAGGGCCTCTGGCCGTCCTGGGGGCACCCGCGTCCAGCCCTCGCAAGATCGAGGTCGCGCTGGTCGGTGCGGGGCACCTGCTGTTCGCGGGCGGCTGCGACGCCCCACGCACCCTCCTCGGCCTGGTGCGGACGAGCTTCTGCTCGGACCCGGTCTGGGACCGCGAGCGGGCGCGCGACCTGGTCGCGCACTACGCCACGGCGTTCCTGTTGACAGAGCTCACCGACCATCGCGACGCTGCCGCCGCCCTGAGCCCGGCCGCGGAGGTCCCTCCGGGCGTGGAGTACCAGGCCGAGGGCTACTGACCGCCGGGACCGGCATCGGTGGGTCGGCGACGTCCGGCCCTACCGCCTGTCCTCGCCACGGACCAGGCTGGCGACGTCAGTGCACAGGCTCGGCGTCTTGGCGGACAGGATGAAACGTGGGTTGGCGGCAGCAGCCGTCGCAGCAGCATCGGTGATCGGGTACGCGCGGTGGGTCAAGCCCTGGCAGCAGCGATGGGGCGCGACGCAGGAGGAACGGTCCATCCGGCTTCCCGGGGACGAGCTCGTGGCCGCACCCGCGACACAGCTCACTCGCGCGATCACGATCGACGCCCCACCCGATCGGGTGTGGCCGTGGATCGTGCAACTCGGCGCCGACCGCGGCGGCTTCTACAGCTACGACTGGCTGGAGAACCTGTTCGGGCTCGAGATCCACAGCGCGGACCACATCGTCACGGCCTGGCAGGAGGTGCGCGTGGGCGATGTCGTCTACGCCAGCCGAAACCGTAGCGCTGGGTGGTTCGTCGTCGGCCTTCGCCCGAACGAGGCGCTGGTGCTGAAGGTCGCCAACCTGGCAGCCGGTCGGCCCCTTCGCCGGGACGAACAGCTGAAGTGGGAGTTCTTGTGGACCTTCGCGCTGCGGCCGACGGCGTCGGGTGGTACCCGGCTGATCGTGCGGGAACGGACGGCCTTCGACAGTGCGCTCACGCGCACGGTGATGGCCCCGGTCGACGTGGTGAGCTTCGTGATGACTCGCCGCATGATGATGGGAATCAAGACGCGGGCCGAAGGACGGCACGCCGAGGCGGCCGGTCTCGCCGGCGGAGCTCATGAGCCGGGCCCTGCCGAATGAGCAGTCATGTCGGATGACGCCCATTGCCCACGGCGCGGTTGGGGAGCAGACGCCGCCGCCTCGGAGTTCGCCGCCTGGATGGGCCCGCTGGCAGGATGCCTTGGTGCCCAAAGGACGCAAGAAGACACCAGACCGTCGAGCCACCCGGCGCGCAGCGACCGGTGAGTTGGCGGGATCGCCGGGGCTGACCCTGGTGCCTCACTCGGAGCAGGCCGACGACCTCGAGGTGGTGCTCGACCCGGAGCTGGGCCTGGCCGACCTGGTCGGCGACATCGCCTCCGAGATGGTGAGCGCCGTGGCCGCCGCTCGTACTCCGCTGGACGCCGAGCTGGCGCTCAGCCCGATGCTCGGGATGTTCGACCGGATGGCCCCCGAGGAGTCCACGACCCAGCAGCGCGCCGCGATGCGCCAGGATCTGCTCGCCGGGCTGATCGCCTGGGCGCAGTCGGCGGCCTCGCCCGGCGCGCTGTCCTTCCTGCGGGTGGCGGCGGTGCTCGGCGACCCGGCAACCCGGGAGCAGGCGGGGTCCGCGGCGGAGCGGATGGCCGCCTCCGGCGTCCGGGACCGCCCCTGGGCGGCCGTCCTCGGCCGACCCGAGCTGGTCCGGGCATGGTGGTTCGGGGACGTGTTCGGCAACCAGGAGTCGGTCTCCCTGCAGTACGACTACCACCACCGCGAGCACACCCTCAGCGTGCTGATCGACCACCAGCTCGGCGGCGGGGTGAAGGACTGTTGGGTCGCTGAGGGCCGCCTCACCCGCGGCCTGCGCAACCGCACCGCCGCCGAGATGGCCGAGAACCCCATGTCGCTGTTCGAGGACATCGACGCGGCCCGGGCCGTGCAGATCCTGCAGACTGGGCTCAGCCACCCGCCATGCCCGGTCGAGAGCGACCAGATCGAGGACGTCACCCGCTGCTTGGAGATCCTGCGCGCCCGCGTGGCGGCGCTGGCCGAATCGGCTCACTGAGAGCGCCGAGCCCGTCCGGCCCTTGGCATCGTGCCCTCCCCTGATGGGCATGACGTCACACAGTGCCCGCTAGACGGGCACGGTGTGACGTTGTGCCCATCAGTTGTGGCTTTCAGCTGTGATCATCGGCCGTGCCGTGCATCCACCGCGCTCAAGCCGGCGCAGTGTCCGACCGATCCAGTAGCCGTCGACAGGGAGGACACCATGGGTCGTCCACAGGTGCGCGGCGGGTCCTCATGTCGCGGGTGAGGCGACGGGCGTTCACAGACCTGGCCCTATGGATGACCGGCCTGGGCGTGGCGATCGGCGTGATGTTCCCATTCGTCATGGTCATGCTGGGTGTTCCGAGCCGGTTCACGCTCACTCCGCGGTTCTTCCTGGCCTGCGTGCTCGCCGGCGTCGTCCTGGCGGGGATGAACTACGCCCTGGCGCGTCGCGTCGTCGGACTCCGGCTGGCCGCGCTGACCCAGCGGATGCACTATGTGGCGGGCGTGATCGGGGAAGCGACCTACTCCGGCGACTGGGGCAAGTGCAGTCCGGCCGAGTGCTGTCTGCCGGTCGAGTCCGACGACGAGCTCGGCGAGGCTGCCCGGTCCTTCAACCAGCTCATATCCGGGTTGGCGACTTCGCGGGATGTTCAGCAGGCGATGACCGAGATGAGCAAGACGCTGTCCGAGCACCTGGAGTGGGACGACTTCTGCACGGCGGCGTTGCGGGCGTGGCTGCGTCATGGCGAGGCGGATGCCGGTGCGCTGATCATCGTGCGGGACGGTGAGTTCGACGTGGCCGCCGTCCAGCGGTTGCAGGCGTCCCGGCTGGACAAGAACCTCACGGTGCAAGCCGCCATGTCGGCAGCCGGGCCCGTGATGATCGACGTTCCGGACGACGTGTTGGTGGACGCCGTAGCGCTGTCCTTCCGACCGCGCTGCATCATCGTGGTTCCTCTGCGCTTCCGTGGTGTCGCACTCGGGGCCGTCGTGCTGGCCTTCGGTGCCATGCCTGGCCCGGAGCGGCCGCGTCTGCTGGGCTCGTTCGCCGACCCCATGGCGGTGGCCCTGAACAACGTCATGGCGCATGACCGTTTCCAGACTCTGGCGGCGCTCGACCCGCTGACCGGCGCGTACAACCGCCGGTTCGGGTTACAGCGCTTGAACGAGGAGTGGGCCCGCGCGAACCGCACGGACGGCCCACTGGGCGTGCTGACCTTCGACATCGACCACTTCAAGGCCGTCAACGACGACCATGGTCACCTTATCGGTGACCGAGTCATCCGCCAGGTGGCCACGACGGCGCGGCAGTCACTGCGCGACGGTGATGTGTTGGTGCGGATGGGCGGGGAGGAGTTCCTCGTCATCCTGCCGGGGGCAGGCCCGAACGACGTCACCTCCATCGGGGAGAGGATGCGCCGTGTCATTTCGGCCGCTGCTGTGCAGTCCCGGGGTGTGGCCGTCCGTGTCACGGTGAGCTTCGGTGGCGCCTGCGTGCCGGACAGCGCCTGCCCCACCAGCGAAGACCTGCTGTCCATGGCGGACGACGCGATGTACGCCTCGAAACGCAGCGGCCGGGACCGACTGACCATGGCCCAGGAGGCCTACCAGCCGCGGTGACCCACCTCGTTGAACCGCTGGTTCGCTCGTCGGCCGCCTTCGAACCGGCGGCGTTCTCTAAGCGACCTCGGGCGTGATCGCCCAGGCCACCGCAAACCCCGACCGCTCGCGCTTGGGCGTCAGCTTGACCAGGCCGCTCATCTGGAACCGGATCGCCTGTGCCTGCTCGTCGTCCGCCACGAGTAGCGAGGCCAGCCGATCGAGGAAGGGCAGGTGCCCCACGACGAGCAGCGCCTGGTCCGGGTCGGACTGCACCAGCCAGGACGCCACCGGCGCCACCGGGTCGGAGGGTGCCAGCCCCTCGCGGCTGGCCACCTGCTCCACGTCCAGTGCCTGCGCCACGAGCTGAGCTGTCTGCTCGGCCCGCAGCTTGCCGCTGTGCACGCAGCGGTCGAGCTGCACCCCGGCCGCCCGGGCGTGGCCGGCGACCCGCTGGACGGCGGCCCGGCCACCCTCGGTCAGAGGGCGCGCCGGGTCGTCCTGCGCACGAGCGGCCTCTGCGTGCTGCATGAGGTAGAGGTCCATGGCAACTCCAGGGCGTGACGTCAGACCAGGATCTCAGAGATCCTCCGGACGTCTTCATCGTGAGGCCCTCCTCGCGCCCGATCGGGGCAAGCGCGACGAGGAGTGGGGGCTGTCCGTCCCCGCGCGTAGATTCGCAGGATGTACTCAGCGCGCGTCGGCCGGCACGTGGATGCTCCGCGGGCGGTCGTCTACCAGGCACTGCTGGACGCCGACGCCGACGCCGACGCGCGAATCGCGACCTGGCGCGTCCCGGACGGGATGAGCGGTCAGGTGCACGAGTTCGACGCCCGCGAGGGCGGCCGGTTCCGGGTCCGCTCACCTACGACGTCCCCGGCGCGGCCGGCAAGTCGACCCCGCAGTCGGACACCTACCACGGGCACTTCGCGACGCTCGTGCCGGACCACCGGGTGGTAGAGGTGCTCGAGTTCGCGACGGCCGACCCAGCGCTGCGCGGGGTGATGACCGTGACCACTACCCTGACCGACGCCGACGGCGGCACCGACGTGGTCGTCCTGTACGAGGGCATCCCGGACGCCGTCCCGCCCGCCGACAACGAGACCGGTACCCAGATGTCCCTGGCCAACCTGGCCCGGCTCGTCGAACGACGTGGCTGAGCGGGACTGGGCGCGCTACGTCGCCGAGTACCACACTGCCCACCCGGGGATCACCGAACGCGCCTTCGCCCACGCCCGCGACCCTCACCTGGGTACCGCCCACGACTGGCTGGCCCGCGCGCTGGCCGGTCCGGTCGGCGCCGTCCTCGACGTCGCCTGCGGCAGCGCACCGATGCACTGCCGGCTGCCCTTCGACACCTACCTGGGTATCGACCTCAGCACCGCCGAGCTCGACCTGGCTCGCACCCGCGGCCGTGGCCCGCTGGCCGTGGCGGACGCGCGCCGGCTCCCGGTGGCGGCGACGACCGCCGACACCGTGGTCTGCGCGATGGGTCTGATGCTCGTCCAGCCCGTCGAGGACGCGGTTCGGGAGATGTTCCGCGTTCTGCGACCAGGCGGCCGACTCGCCGTGCTGCTTCCTGCCACCGGTCCCCTGGCGCTGAGCGACATCGCGCCGGTTCTGACCCTCACGGTCTCCCTGCACGGCCCGGGATCGATGCCGCAGCTGCTGCGCGCTCGCCGGATACGCCACGTGCTGCGGGACAACGGATTCGAAGTCGATATGGTCGACCGGCAACGATTCCCGTTTCCGCTGCGCACGTCCGCCGACGCCCAGCTCGCCGTGTCGGCGCTCTACACTCCCGGCCGCGGTCCCCGGCGGCTGGAGGCCGCGCACCGCCGGCTGTCCCGGCGTACCGGTCCGCGCGCCGAGGTGGGTGTGCCGCTGATGCGGGTCACCGCCCACCGCCCCGGCTGAACGGCAGACTGGGACGCGCCGAGCTACATCCAGGGAGGCAGCATGGACCAGACCATCCCACCGGTGCTGTGGGCACCAGATCCCGTCGCGGCACGTCGCACGGCGATCGCCGACTTCACGCGCCATCTGCGCGGACGTGGGATCGACATCGACGAGCTCGACTACGCCGGACTGCACACCTGGTCGGTGAGCGACCTGGACGGTTTCTGGTCCGCTGTCGTCGACTACACCGGCGTCCGGTTCCATGACCGCCCGGCCGCGGTGCTCCAGGGTGAGATGCCGGCCGCGCACTGGTTCCCGGGAACCAGCCTCAACTACGCCGAGCATGCGCTGTTCCCGAGCACCGGAGGCGAGCGGGCGCACGATGACCTCGCAGTGATCTGGTGCCACGAGGACGGCACCGAGGGCTCGTTGTCCTGGGCGCAGCTGCGCGACCAGGTCGCCCGGGCCCGGGCGGGGCTACGGCGCCTCGGCGTCCGGCGCTCGGACCGTGTGGTGGCCCTGGCTCCCAACTGCCCCGAGACGCTGGTGACCTTCCTCGCCGCCGCCAGCCTGGGCGCCATCTGGTCGTCGTGCTCCCCGGACTTCGGGCCTCGAGCCGTGCTCGACCGTTTCGGCCAGGTCGAACCCGTGGTGCTGCTGACGGTGGACGGCTACTGGTACCAGGGCCGGGCCTTCGACGTCTCGGACAAGGTGGAGCAGCTGTGCGAAGCGCTGCCCACACTGAGGGCAACGATCACCGTGCCGCTCCTGGGCAGCGAGCCCCGCACCTCCACAGGCGGGCCGCAACGGATGCTCTGGAGCGATCTCGTGGCCGTCCACGAACCACTCGCCTTCGACCCGGTGCCGTTCGACCATCCGCTCTGGGTCCTCTACTCCTCCGGCACCACCGGACTGCCGAAGGGGATCGTGCACGGTCACGGCGGCATCGTCCTCGAGCTGCTGAAGAGCCTGCGGCTGCAGAACGATCTCGGTCCCGAGGACCGGTTCCTCTGGTTCACCACCACCGGCTGGATGATGTGGAACTACCTGGTCAGCGGCTTGCTCACCGGCACCACGGTGGTCCTGTACGACGGAAGCCCCGGATATCCCGACCTCTCAGTGCTGTGGCGGTTGGCCGAACGTCACCAGGTCACCTACCTCGGCATCTCCGCGCCGTACGTCCAGTCCTGCCTCAAGGCCGGGCTGCGACCCAAGGACATCGCCGATGTCTCCGGGATACGCGCCATCGGCACCACAGGTGCACCGCTGTCGATCGACGACTTCGAGTGGCTGGTCGACGCGGTCAGCGAGACGGCGCAGATCTGCTCCATCTCCGGCGGGACCGACGTCTGCACCGCCTTCGTGGGGGCGGCGCCCACGGTGCCCGTCTGGCTCGGCGAGATCTCCTGCCCGGCGCTGGGTGTGGCCGCGTTCGCCTACGACGAGCAGGGCAGGCCGGTGGTCGACGAGGTCGGCGAGCTGGTGATCACCAGGCCGATGCCCTCCATGCCGGTGCGGTTCTGGGACGACCCGGACGGTTCCCGGCTGCACGACGCCTACTTCGAGGCCTACCCCGGCGTCTGGCGGCACGGTGACTGGGTCCGGTTCACCCCGCACGGCTCATGCATCATCTATGGCCGCAGCGACTCCACTCTCAACCGCGGCGGGGTCCGGATGGGAACCGCGGAGTTCTACGCCGTCGTGGAGGCTCTCGATGAGATCCTCGACTCCCTGGTGATCGACACCACTGAGCTGGGTTCGGCCACAGCGGGCCAACTGCTGTGCTTCGTCGTCCTCGCCCCCGGCACGTCGCTGGACGACGTGGAGCCCCGCCTCCGGGACGCCCTGCGGTCGCAGCTGTCGCCGCGGCATGTGCCCGACCGCTTCCACGTCGTCGGCGCGGTGCCGCACACCCTGAGCGGCAAGAAGTGCGAGATCCCGGTGAAGAAGATCCTCACCGGTGCAGATCCTGCGACGGCGATCAGCCGGGACGCGCTGGCGGACCCGACGTCCCTGGAACCATTCATCCGACTCGCGCGAGCCACGCCGGCGCGGTAGCGCGTCGGCTCATGATCCCCTCGAGTGACGACCATTGGTCCTCACGTCGACCGAATAGCAGCCATCTCTCGTCACTCGTGGGGATCGTGACGCTGGTGACCGGGCGCCGGGCCGGACTGTCGGGGCCACGTGCCAGACTCGGCGGGTCAACCAAGGGAGGAGACGCGAGATGTCCCGAGTGGTGCACTTCGAGATCCAGGCGGACGACGTGGAACGCGCGAAGGCGTTCTATGCGGCCGTGTTCCACTGGTCCTTCGAGGACTACAGCCAGTTCACCGGCGACACCTACTGGGGAGTCGTCACCGGACCCGAGGACGAGGCGGGCATCAACGGCGGCCTGCTGCGTCGGCCTGCTCCCGCGCCGCAGACCGGCCAGGGCAGCAACGGGTATGTGTGCACGGTCGGCGTCGCCGATTACGACGAGACCGAGAAGCGCATCCTGGAGGCCGGCGGACGGGTCGCCCTGCCGAAGTCCGCGCTGCCCGGGATGGCGTGGCAGGGCTACTACCTGGACACCGAGGGCAACACCTTCGGCCTTCACCAGCCCGACCCCGAGGCGGCCTGAGTCACCGCGTGCGGCCAGGTCGGCGTGGGATGTCGTGCTCCCGGCGTCGGCTCCGACCAGGGGTGAGCGCCCGCCCGGGCGCACGAGAGGAACGCGATGAAATACATGATCATGATGTTCAGCGGGCTCGGGGCCACGATGCAGGACCGGTCCCCGGACTGGATCCGCGGCCTGGGAGAGCTGATGATGACCTTGGATGGCGAGCTGCGCGAGGCTGGTGAGCTCGTCGCCTCACACGGCCTCATGGACCCATCCCACGCCACGACGGTGCACTTCGTCGACAGCGCCCCTGTGGCCACCGACGGACCCTTCGCCGAGGTCAAGGAGTCCCTGGCCGGGTTCTGGGTCATCGAGGCCGACCTCGACCGGGCCGTCGAGGTCACGTCCCGGGCGGTCGCCTACACCGAGCACCCGATGGAGATCCGGCCGGTGATGGACCACTCCTCCGCGCCGTGACCACCCCGCCGGCCGTCGAGGAACTGCTGCGCGACCTCGCCCCGCAGGTCCTCGGCGCGCTGGTGCGCCGCTACGGGCAGTTCGATACCTGCGAGGACGCCGTCCAGGAGGCGCTTCTCGACGCCGCCGTGCAATGGCCGGCACAGGGTGTCCCGCAGCGACCGCTGCCCTGGCTGGTGACCGCGGCGCGCCGCCGTCTGGTGGACATCTGGCGTTGGGAGAGCGCCCGCCGTCGGCGGGAGAGCGCCCAGGCCGCACTGGCGCCCGCAGTCGGCCAGGCCGATCGGGACCTGGAGAGCATCGAGGACTCGGACACCGGCGAGGCGGTGAGCGGGCTGTCCCCGGACGGCGACGACACGCTCGCCCTGGTGTTCCTGTGCTGCCACCCCGCCGTGCCCGCGCCCGGCCAGGTCGCGCTCACCCTGCGCGCGGTCGGCGGGCTGTCCACAGCGCAGATCGCCGCCGCGTTCCTGGTGCCCGAGACGACGATGGCACAGCGGATCACCCGGGCCAAGCAGCGAATCCTCTCCTCGGGCGCCCGGTTCGAGCTGCCCGCTGTCTCGGACCGGCAGGCCCGGCTCGGGTCGGCTCTGCAGGTGCTGTACCTGGTGTTCAACGAGGGCTACACGACCAGTGCCGGTCCGGTGCTTCAACGACCCGACCTCACCGCCGAGGCGCTCCGGCTGACCAGGATGCTGCACCGGCTGATGACAGCCGAACCGACGGAGATGACCGGCGAGGTGGCCGGCCTGCTGGCCCTGATGCTGCTCACCGACGCCCGGCGAGCGGCCCGCGCCGCGACCGACGGATCCCTCATCCCGCTGGACGAACAGGATCGGACGCTGTGGGACCGGACGATGATCGAGGAGGCCACCGTGCTGCTCGCCCGGACCCTTGGCACCGGCCCGGTGGGCCCCTACCAGCTGCAGGCCGCGATCGCGGCGCTGCACGACGAGGCGCGCACCGCGGTGGAGACCGACTGGCCGCAGATCCTGGCCTTGTACGACGTGCTCGACCAGGTCTTCCCGGGGCCGTTGGTCACCCTGAGCCGCGCCGTCGCCGTCGCCAAGGTGCACGGCGCAACCGCCGCACTCGCCGTGCTCGGCACGCTGGGCGATGACGCCCGGTTGGGGCATAACCACCGGCTGGACGCCGTCCGGGCACACCTGCTCGAGGAGGCCGGCCAGCCGGATGCCGCTCGCGAGGCCTACCTGCGCGCAGCATCGGCCACCTCCAGCATTCCGGAGCAGCGCTATCTCACCCGACGGGCGGCCGGGCTCACCCAACCCCGCGACCGGACCCCTGCTCCAGCGAACTGATCACGTGAGCACGGTGCGCGGCTCGAGGACCACGACGGCGGTCCCGGCCGATCTGCGCTGGGCGTAGCCGTCCAGCTTCTCGTCCAGCGAGCGCCACCGATCCCACAGCCGTGCCCGCTCCTCGCCGGTCGCGGCCCGCCCGCGGACCGCCCGCGCGCCGCCGGCGAGCTCGACCTGCGCGTCAGGGTGGGCCTGGAGGTTCAGCCACCACGCCGGCTCGCCCTCGCCCCACCCGTTCATCGCCAGGGTCACCAGGTCCGGGCCGTCCTCGAGGTAGCCGAGGATCACGGCACGCTCCTGGCCGGTGCGACGCCCGATCGTGGTCAGGCGCATCGCCCCCCACTTGTCGGCCTTGGGGGGCCACAGTCCCCGCCGACCCCCGGTGACCCGGTACAGGGCCCGGTGCACCCGCCAGGCGAGGACGATGAACCACCGCGGAGGAAGCCGCGGTGCGGGCTCGTGCTGTTCGGTCGTCATCTCGTGCTCCTCTCGTGCTCGGCTCGTGCTCGGTCGCGCCGACCTCATGGCACCGCGATGACGACGTTGCCGATCTTCTCGCCGGTCTCGACATACCGGTAGGCCTCGGCGATCTGCGCCAGCGGGTAGCGCCGGTCGATGACCGGCGTGAACGCACCGGAGGCCATCAGGTCCGCCAGTTTCTTGATCATATCCTGGTCGTGGCTGGGCACCGGGAACCTCACCTGCCGACCCCGCACCAGCGGTGTGACCAGAGCGAGGAAGGGGTTCTGCGCCCAGGGACCCAGCTCGGAGGACAGGTACACCCCGCGTGGGGCGAGCAGGCGTCGGCAGCGGCCGAACGTGCTCTTGCCGACCGCGTCGAGGACGACGTCGTAGCGCTGCTCGTCCTGAGTGAAGTCCTCGGTGGTGTAGTCGATCACCCGGTCCGCGCCCAGACCTTTCACAAGATCCACCTGGGCGGTGGCACAAGTGGCGGTCACGCTGGTGCCCAGGCTCTTCAGGATCTGCACCGCGGCCGAGCCGATGGCGCCCGTCGCGCCGTTGACCAGGACACTGTGTCCGCTGCGGATCTTCGCCCACCGGATGAACGACAGGGCGTAGTGCGAGCCCTCTGTGCCGGCGGCGGCCTGCTCCAGGGTCAGTTTCGCCGGCATGGCCGCCAGCGACCCCGTCTGCGGCACCACGAGGTACTCGGCGTGCGCACCGAACGGTCCCTCGACGTAGCCGAAGACGCGGTCCCCGACGCGGAATGCGGTCACCGCGCTCCCCACCGCCTCGATCACACCGGCGAACTCGCACCCGAGGACCGTCACCTTCGGTGCTCTGAGCCCGGAGAAGAAGCGCACGATGAACGGACGCCCCGCCCGGAAACCGCAGTCGGTCCGGTTAACCGTCGTGGCACGGACGGCGATGAGCACGTCCTCGTCCGCGGGCGCCGGAGCGTCGATCTCACGGATCTGCACCACCTCGGGTCCCCCGTACCGGGTGCCGACCGCTGCCCTCATCGTCGCCTCATCTCCGCTCGCTGCAGGTGGCGCTCACTCCGAGGGCATCAGGATCCACAGGAGCGGATAGATCAGGAACTGACTGCCCGGAATAATCATGAGGATCAGCACGAACAGGATCCGCGCCGTCCACGGGCCCAGCCCGAACCGGCGTCCCAACCCGGCGCACACGCCGCCGAGCACCCGCTCGTGCCGCGGACGCACCAGTCCCTGTCGCTGCATGCTCGCGTGCACGCTGTTCATCCTTCGACACTCCTCGTTCCACCGCTGTCAGGCCGTGGTGGCTCTGGGGCAGTCGCCGATCGACTGCTGCGCATCCAGCATCCGCCTCATGTCCTGCGGTGGCATCAGGGCCAGGCCCGGAGCCGACCCTGATCCCGCCGGCTGTGCAGTGGTTCGGCTCGGCGCGAGGTCCAGGTCATGACGTCAGGAGCTCGCTCACCAGGTCCTCGACCAACACCTTGATCCGGTCCCGGATCGGGCGTACCGCCTCGATTCCCTGGCCCGCCGGGTCGTCGAGCGGCCAGTCCAGGTACCGCGTGCCGGGGACGTACGGGCAGCTGTCCCCACAGCCCATCGTGATCACCACGTCACTGACCTGGACCGCCTGTTCGGTGAGCACCTTCGGAGTCGCGGCGGTGATGTCGATGCCGACCTCGGCCATGGCCTGGACCGCCACCGGGTTGACCGACTCGGCGGGAGCGGTTCCGGCCGAGCGCACCTCGATACGGTCACCGGCCAGGGCGCTCAGCCAGCCGGCGGCCATCTGCGAGCGGCCGGCGTTGTGAACGCACACGAACATCACCGAAGGACGCTCCGGCGGGACGGTGCGCTCGGTGGCCTGGGACGCGGGGTCTGCGCTCATCGGGTCTCCTTCGGGTCCGGGTCAGACAGCGGTCTCGGGGGTCACCGCGGATGGCCGACCACGACGTCGTCCGCGGCGGAGGCGACGTCCGGGTACAGGGCGACGACCAGGACGGCGCCCCGAGGAGCTGGGCCAGCACGAACGGCGGCGCGCTGACCGGCGCGATGCCGGCAAAGGTGTCGGAGAACATCCGCCCCACGGTGACGGCGGGGTTCGCGAACGAGGTGGAGGAGGTGAACCAGTAGGCCGCCCCGATGTACCCGCCGACCGCAGCCGCCGACATGGCGGCCCAGCCGCTGCGCGCCAGGGCGAAGATCACGGCGATGAGCCCGGCCGTGGCGACCACCTCGCCGAGCAGCACCCGGCTCCGCCGCGCTCGCGCGTGCTCACCTGGATCGGGTCGAGGGAGTACATTGCATTGGCCAGCAGGCAGCCGAGCACGCCGCCCACCAGCTGGGCCGCGACATAGGAGCCGAGCTGCGGGGCGGTCAGCCCACCGCCCACGCGCCGGCCCAGGGCCCAGTCCGCCAGCGAGACCGCCGGGTTGAAGTGGGCACCGGAGACCGGGCCGAACAACAGGATCAGCACCGCCAGGCCGAGCGCCGTCGCGATGCTGTTCTCCAGCAACTGCAGGCCCACATCGTCCGGCGACAGCCGTTGCGCGGCGATCCCCGACCCCACGACGACCGTGACCAGCAACGCCGTCCCGACCATCTCGGCCAGCAGGCGACGCCCGTTGCCGGCCGCGACGGGAGGCTTGACCTCGTTCATGCCGCCACTATACTTGTCTCAATGATCGTTGAGGCAAGTTGCCAGAATAGAGGGCACGAGTGGCCGGCGACCGGCTCGGCGCCACCGTGCGGGCCCGCGCCCGGCTGCACGCTGCGCTCGGGGAGCCGCACCGCCTGGCGATCGTCGACCGGCTGGCACTGACCGACGCCTCACCCGGTGAGCTGGGCTCATGGCTGGGACTACCGGCCAATCTCATCGCCCACCACCTCGGCGTGCTCGAGGACGCCGGACTGGTCCGCCGCACTCGCTCCGAGGGAGACCGCCGACGCAGCTACGTGCAGCTTCGCCTGGCGACCCCCTGGTCGGCTCGACGCTCGATACGGTCCGCACGTCGCCGCCCGGCCACGCGCTGGCCGGGCGGGCGGTCGCCGGCCCGCCCCACCGCGTGCTGTTCGTCTGCACCCACAACTCCGCCCGCTCCCAGCTGGCCGCGGCGACCTGGGCGCAGGTCAGCGACCTTCCGGTCGCGTCGGCCGGCACCCATCCCGCGGCGAGGGTGCACCCGCTGGCGGTCACGGTCGGACGGCGCCACGGCCTGCGACTGGGCAGGGTCCGCCCGCACGACGTCGACGTGACAGCGTCCGCGGGTGACCTCATGGTCGCCGTCTGCGACAACGCCTACGAAGGGCTCGTCACCGCCGGGTCCCTCCTGCACTGGTCCGTTCCCGATCCGGCGCTGCGGGGCGAGCACACGGCTTTCGAGGCGGCGTACGCGCAGATCGAGCCGAGGGTTCGGCGGCTGGCCGACGCGCTGGCCCGCTCGTGATCGCGCCGAGAGTGAGGCCGCGACCCTGTTTCTGGGTCAGAAACCTCACGCTGACGGCGATCAGGGGAAGGCGGTCCAGCGGACGGCGGCCCACACCGCACCGAGCACGAGCAGTATCGCGAGCACGACCAGGGCGACACTCACCTCGACGTCCCGCTGCTGGACCTCGACCTGGCGCGGCAGGTCGGTGAGCACCTGCTGCAGGCCGCGGGCGTCGCTGGCCGCGAAGTACTGCCCGCCGGTGGTCTCGGCCACTTCGCGCAGCGTGCCCTCGTCGGCGATCAGGAAGTTGCGCCGCCCCAGCCCCTGCACGAAGCCGCCCGAACCGAACCGGAACCGGTTGAACCGATCGCCACCGAGCTGGTCGGCCGTGCAGACCAGGGTGGTCGGTTCGGTCGTGCCGAAGCCGATCGGGTAGATCCGGACCCCTTGTCCGGCGGCGAGCTCGGCGGCGGCCTGCGGTGTGACGCCGCTGGTGTTGGCGCCGTCGGTGAGCAGGACGACGATCTCCGGGGCGTGGGACCCATCCGCCCGCGCGGTGGCCGACCCGCCGGAGTCGGGCGTGGGGACCCCATCGGGCAGGTCACCGCTGCCGGGCACGCCCCTGCCGCCGGCCTGCCCCGGATCGGGCGGCTGCACCTGCGGGTTGATCTGGGCGATGGCTTCCATCGACTTCAGGATCGCCGCGCCGATCGTCGTCCCGCGGCCAGTGGTCAAGGATCCGATGGCAGCCAGCAGATCCTTGCGCTGGGTGCTCGGCGGCACCGCGATCTGGGCCGACCCGGAGAAGACCACCAGACCGATCCGCGTGTCCTCGCCCTGGGCCTCTACGAAGTCCCGCACCGCATCCTGGGCGGCGGAGAGCCGGTTCGGGTCCACGTCCGTGGCGCACATCGAGCCGGAGACGTCCAGCGCGACGATCACCGCCGAACTCGAGATCGGGACGTCGATCCGCGCCTGCGGGCGGGCACCGGCCAGGGTCAGCACGACGAGGGCGGCCATCACCAGGGCGAACGGCAGGTGACGCCGCCAGGAGGAGGCCGGCGGACGCGCCGACCGGATCAGCGCAATGCTCGAGTAGGGCACCGCCCGGCGCCGGCGGCGCCGCCCGGCCACCACGTACCCGGCGATCAGCAGCGGCAGGAGCGCCAGTGCGAGCAGCACCAGGGGCCAGGCGAACCCCATTCAGATCACCCGCCCGAACCAAACGAAGGACAGCCCGGCGCCGACCAGCAGTAGCAGCGCAGCCGCGGCACCGAGCAGGCCTGTGATCTCCATGGGCGTGCTCTGCACGGTCCAGCGCAGGTCGATCGAGTCGTAGACGGCACCCAGCTCCTGCTCGTCCTGCGCTGTGAAGTACTGCGCGTCCGTCACCTCGGCGATCCGGCGAAGCAGCGGCTCGTCCAGCGCGGTGGCGACCTGGAACCCGTCGATCTCCAGTACGGTCCCGCTCGGGCTACCCAGACCGATGGGGTAGATCCGGACGCCGGCGGTCGAGGCCACCTCGGCCACCTCCAGCGGGTCGGGATCGGCGGTGTTCTCGCCGTCGGAGAGCAGGAGCACCGCCGCGGACGAGAAGTAGCCCAGGTCCGGCCCCTGCTGCTCCACCGATCCCGCGTCGGGCGAGGCCGATCCCTGGTCGTCGCCGCCGATCTGCACGGTCCGTCCGGCGATGGCGCTCAGCGAGGTCTGGATCCCGCGGCCCAGCGCAGTGCCACCCTGGACGCCGATCCGGTCGACGGCAGCCAGCACGGCATCCCGGTCGGTCGTCGGCTGCTGGATGATCACACCGGCCGTGCCGAACGTGACCACACCGACCCGGATCGCCGCCGGCTGCCGAGCGACGAAAGCACGCGCCGCCGCCTTGGCCGCCTCGATGCGGGAGGGCGTCAGGTCGGTCGCGGCCATGCTCGCCGAGACGTCGAAGGCGAGCACTACCGTTCCCTCCCGACGCGGCTCGGCGACCGTGGCCTGTGGACGGGCGAGGGCCAGCGCCAGCAGCCCGAGAGCAGTCAGGAAGAGCACCGGCGCGACGTGCCGGCGCCGGGACTCGGCCGCCGCCGGGGGGGCCACCAGGGCGAGCGAGGCCAGGTGTGCCCGCCGGTCCGCCCGGCGGGACAGCAGTCGGCGATACCCCACGACCAGCAACGGGATCGCGGTCAGCGAGAGCAGCATCCACGGCCAGGCGAACCTCATCGGCGGCTCCGGGCCGCTCGACGCCGCAGCTCGCCGATCCGCGCCAGCGCCCGGACCAGGTCCTCGTCGGTGGCGACCGTGAAGATGTCGGTCCCCGCCGAGCGGGCGGCCGACACCAGGGCGTCCTGGTGCTCGCGAGCAGCCTGGGCGAGTCGGCCCCGGAAGCCCTCGTCGTCGGTGTCCACCATGATCTGCTCGCCGGTCTCGGGGTCCTCGACGTAGATCAGGCCCACGGCGGGCAGCTCGAACTCACGCCGATCGGCGACCCGGATCGCCACCACGTCGTGGCGTCGGGCCAGCAGGCTCAGCGGACGTTCCCAGCCCGGGCTGGTAATGAAGTCGGAGACCACCACGACCAGGGACCGACGACGTACGACACCGAGGGCGGCGCGCAACGGGACGCCGAGATCGGTGGTCCCGGCGGGCCGGTCGCCAGAGGGGGCGGCGGTGGCCTCGGGCTGGGCGAGCAGCCGGGCGATGATCCGCAGCACCTGGTTGCGCCCGTGCCCGGGCGGGATCGTCTCGCTCACCTCGGTGTCGAACAGCATCGCGGCGACCCGGTTGCCACCCCGGGCCAGCAGTTGGGCGACGGTGGCGGCCACCTCGGTGACCACGACGTGCTTGCGCCGCTCGACCGGGCCGAACCCCATCGATGGTGAGAGGTCGAGCAGCAGCCAGGCGGTGACCTCGCGGTCCTCGAGGTACTCCCGCACGTAGGGGGTGTCCATCCGCGCGGTGACGTTCCAGTCGATGTGCCGGGCCTCATCGCCGGGGGTGTACTCGCGCACGTCGGCGACGTCGATCCCGTGACCGCGGAACAGCGTGCGGTAGTCCCCTTGCATCCGGCCGTCGAGGCGGCGGATCACCCGCCACTCCAGGCGGCGCAGGACCCGCTCGGGGGTCAGCACCGATCCGGCGGTCATGGTCCGCTCCACCGTGCGGACGAGTGAGGTGGCTGCCCGGACGACGCGGCGGACGCGACGAGCGGCGCCTCAGGAAGCGGCACGGCGCCGAGCACCTGGGTGAGCAGGTCGTCGGGCGAGACCTCGTCGGCGAGTGCCTCGTAGGACAGCACCATCCGGTGCCGGAGCACGTCGCGGGCCAGGTCGCGGGCGTCGGCGGGGAGCACGTAGTCGCGCCCGCGCAGGAACGCCAGCGCCTTGGCGGCCAGGACCAGGTTGATCGGAGCCCGCGGGCTGGCTCCGAACGAGAGGTAGCGGGCCAGCTCGGGAAGGCCCGCCTCGGCCGGTCGGCGGGTTGTGGTGGCGAGCCGCACCGCGTACTCGATGATCCCGGGGTCGACGTAGACGGCGTCCGCGGCACGTTGGTAGTCCCGTAGCTGGTCGGTGTCGACCACCTGGGCCACCGTGTCCAGCATCGAGGTCATCCGCTCGACGACGACGAACTCCTCGGTCGTGGAGGGGTAGCCGACGAGCACCTTGAGCATGAACCGGTCGACCTGTGCCTCCGGAAGCGGATAGGTGCCCTCGGACTCGATCGGGTTCTGGGTGGCCATGACCAGGAACGGGTCCGGGGACGGGAAGGTCTGCCGACCGATGGTGACCTGCCGTTCCTGCATCACCTCGAGCAGCGCGCTCTGCACCTTGGCCGGGGCGCGGTTGATCTCGTCGGCCAGCAGCAGGTTGGTGAACACCGGTCCGAGCGAGACCTGGAACTCCCCATCCTTCTGGTTGTAGATCCGGGTGCCGACGATGTCGGCCGGCACCAGGTCGGAGGTGAACTGGATCCGCTGGAACTCACCGCCGATCGCCTGGGCGAGGGTCTTGATCGCCATCGTCTTGGCCAGCCCGGGCACCCCTTCGACCAGCAGGTGGCCGCGGGCGAGCAGGGCGACGAACATCCGCTCCAGCAGCTGGTCCTGACCAACGATGGTCTTCTTGACCTGGTAGAGCGCCTGTTCCAGCGGATGCTGAGGCTCGTTGGCCGGGCTCGAGAGGGACGGCGGCGCACCGGGGGCCGGTCGGGGCGTGGGTTCGGGTGCGGTGTCCATGGCTCTCCCAGCTGAGGCGTCGTCCATCAGGTCGTCAAGATCACTTCTGCGGCCCCCCCGCCGCGCCGCCGGCGGTGGCGATCGGAACGGCGAAGCCGACCCCGACGAAGTAGGACTCCTCGGTCGGGTTCGCCAGCCCGGTGACCACACCGACCACGTGAGCGTTCCGGTCGAGCAGCGGGCCGCCGCTGTTGCCCGGGTTGACCGCGGCGTCGAACTGGATCAGGTCCCTCAGTGCAGTACCGCGCTCGGTGGTGACCGACCGCCCGGTCGCCGAGACCACACCGGCGGTGAGCGTGCCGCGTAGCCCGAGCGGGTTGCCGACCGGGAACACCGCCTCGCCGACCTGGACTCCCCCACCGAGCACCGCCGGGACAACGATCTCGGGCAGCCGGTCGACGGCCAGGACGGCGATGTCGTTCTCCGGCTGTCGGGACACCACCTCGCCGTTCGCCTCGGTGCCGTCGGCGAAGATGACCCGGATCCCCTGCACCGCGCCCGCCCCGCCCTCGCCGTCCGCGGACCCCTCGACGACGTGCAGAGCGGTCAGGACGGCGCCGCCGGCGTTGATGATCACGCCGGCGCCCAGACCGGTCCGCTCACCGCCGCCCGGGACAGCGTCGGCCCCGCCGGCGGCACCCGACCCGGCGCCCGATCGCCTGGTCGTGACGGTGACCAGGGACGGCAGGATCGTGCGATAGACCACCGACGCAGCCGCGGGGAGGTTTCGGTCCTCCTGGCGCGCCGCGTCGATGCCCTCCTGGACGGCCTCGTCGACGTCCCGGGCCGTCAGCGGAACAGGACCGCCGTCCGGCAGCCGCCAGACGAGGACGGCGAGAACAGCCAGGACGACCAGGGCCATCACCGAAGCGGTTCGGCGCGAGAACGCCGGAGTGCGGCGCGAGGAGACGGACGCGTCCACAGCGGGGACCGAAGGGCCCTGCGGACCGTGAGTCGACGGTGGCGCCACCCCAGGCATCTGATGACTTTACGTCGCCTTGACACTTCCGGACACCGCTGGCCACCCAGCCGACCGTGGATCAACCTGCAGGTGTCAACCCCGTGGCCGCGACATTCGTCGTCACTGTGACCGGGACGCCCCGGTGGACAATGAGAGTACCTCCGGCGGAGGAGGAGACCATGACACCCGCCGACGCACACCGCCTCCCCTTCTCCACACCAGAGTCCTCGCCGCCGATCCCGCCACCCAGGTCGCCCACACCGCCACCCCCCACCGGCACGGGCGGCCGTGGCGGTCCCAGCGCCCGGCTGGCGGCTCTCGTGATCGCCGTGGTGATCGTCGTGGGCGCCGTCGTGGGCCTGGCCCTCGGCCGAAGCTCCGGTACCAGCACCCAGCCGGGCGCCTCGCCGTCCGGGCCGCTCGAACCGACCGCCTCAGCCCCCGCCGCGGTGACGCCCAGCGGGTCCGCGCCGGCGGCGAGCTCGGCGCCGGCGACGACGCCCGCCGGGTCACCCAGCGTCACCTCACCGGCCTCGGCATCGATCCTGGTGCCCGTCTACTATCTGGCGGACGTCCAGAACGCCCCGCGGCTGTTCCGTGAGTTCCACCGGGTGGCCCCGGTCAACGGGCTCTTCGGACCGGCGCGGACGATCGGGACGGCGCTGACCGAGATGCTGCGCGGCAGCCCCGTCGACCCGGACTACTCCTCGCCGTGGCCGCAGGACACCCGGCTGCTGTCGGTGACGGTCTCCGGGCAGACCGCGACCGTTGACCTGTCGCGGTTCGTCGCCGTCGGCGCCGCCTACGAGACCGCCGCGGTACAACAGCTCGTCTACACCGTGACGGCCGCCGACAACGACGTGGTCAGGGTCCGGCTGCTGGTGAACGGCGACGTGGCACCCTCTGGCCACTCCGACTGGTCCGCCCCGATCGCTCGCGCCCCGGCCCTCGACGTGATGTCGCTGGTCTGGATCCTGGCCCCTGAGCAGAACGTCACGACCGGATCGCCGGTGCGGGTGCACGTCTACGGGACCGGGTACGAGGGCCACGTGCCGCTTCGGGTGCTGCAGAACGGCACCGTGGTCGCCTCGACCTACGTCACCACGATGATGGGGGGCTTCGCCGAGGCCGAGACCACCATTGCCCTGGCGCCCGGCCGGTACGAGCTGAGGGCCTACACCGACAGCGGGGAGGACGGCAGCTTGCGGCTGTGGGACACCAAGACCTTCACGGTGCGCTGACAGCGGGGGCTCAACGCTGATAGACGCGCACGTAGTCGATGTCGTAGCTGGCCGGGAACGCCGTGCTCGGGGACGGCGAGCCCGGCCAGTTGCCGCCCACGGCCAGATTGAGCCGTAGGTAGAACGGTTTGTCGAACGCCGAGTCCAACCAGGGTGTGGTGGCGCTGGTGCGGCTGTAGGTGAGCTGGCCGTCGATGTACCACCGGATCGCCCCGGGCTCCCACTCGGCCGCGTAGACGTGGTAGCCGGCCGATGGCGGGCCGTTCGGCACGGTCACCGTGGCCGGCTCATGGCGGTACGTCCCCGCGTAGTCGTACCAGATGGTCTGGTGCACCTTGGTGTGCTCGGTGCCCCCGCCGTCCCCACCGATAGCCTCGAGCACGTCCAGCTCACCGGTGCCGCCGGCGGTGGGCCGCAGCCAGAACGCCGGCCAGAGTCCCTTGGTACTGCCCGCCTGGGTGGGAAGCGTGGCCCGCACCTCGAACCGTCCATAGGTCCACTCGGCCTTGCCCTTGGTGGTCACGTGCGCCGAGGTGTAGTGGCGGCCACCCGGGAACCGGGTGTCGGAGGACCCGCAGCGCATGGGTGTCGCCTCGCGCCGAGCGATCAGGTGCAGCGCGCCACCGGCGACCTGGAGGTTCTCGGGCCGGTTCATCAGGCAGGCCAGCTCGTTGTTGCCATCGCCGTAGGTGGACAGGTTCTCGACCTTCCAGCGCGAGCTGTCCAGGCCCGAGCCGTCGAACTCGTCGGCCCAGACCTGGCGCCACCCGGCCGGCACCGACCTGGACGACGACCCGACAGAGTGCGACGCAGCCGCCGCAGCGGACGTGGACGTGGCGGGCGCCGGAGCAGTCGGCGCCGTGGCGGCGTCCGCCGACGTCGTCGCGCGGGTCGTGGAACTCGATGCCGACTCGGACACCGTGATCGACCCAGCAATCGCGGGCCTGGAGGGCGCGGACCCGGTTGCGCGCGACCCTGTGCTCACGTCGTCGCCACGGTCACCGGACGGCGTGGGAGCCGGCGTCGCCGACGGCGCGAACAGGCTGATGTCGTCGACGTCCACCCCCACCCCGCGCCGCAACCGGTGGGCGACCACGTTGAGGTCCAGACCGGCGCCGGTGGTCCTCGCGACGTAGCGAACGTCCAGCTGGTGCCAGGCGGTGTCGCGGACAGTCAACGATGCCAGCCGCTGCCCCTGGTAGCTCCTTCCGCGGTACTCCATCACCCGCAGGCTGATCCGCTGCCCGGGCTCGGTGGCCCGCACCCAGGCCCGGGCCCGGTACTCGGCGCCGGCCACCGTCGCCGGGACGGAGTTGGCGGCGTCGTTGAGTGCGATCGTCCAGCGACGCTTCTTGGCGTGGCCGATCCGGGCAGCGGTGCCGGAGCGCCCCGGGACGGCGCTCAGCGACGCTCCGGCGTTGACCGTCCAACCGGTCAGACCGGCGTCGAAGGTGGAGTTGGCCACGACGTTGCCGGCACCGGCGCTCATGCCGGTGACCACGACGAGAGCCGACCCGGCGGCGGCGACCGCCAGCACCACCGTGATCCGCCTCAGCCGACCCCGTGGTCGGCGGGCGGCCCGACGCGCCGCCACCGGATGCCGCCCGGAGGCCCGTGCCTCAGTCGGCTGTGGCGCGTCGGCAGGCGAGGACGCCGCGTGTCGACCCATGGTGTACTTCTCCTCGATGGGCTCCAGGCGATGCAGGTGCACGCCCGGGCGAACACGGTGAGTCAATATGCCGCCGCGTTAACCCCGGGCTATTCGACGCCTATGTCGAACCGTCACTCGTCCGGCCCAATGGGATGGGTCCAGAACACTCAAAGTGATGGTGCGGGCCGCCTGTAACCCGTGACAATGAGGACACGGGGACGGGGGGCACGGGGCGCGACACCGCCCGAGGGCCACGACTACGATCGTCGCGGATCGGCGAAGGCGTTGGGACGGGCGTAGGAGGACGGGACCAGATGGCGGACCGTGCGAGCCAGCAGGAGGCGGCGACGCCTGCGGGCTCTTGGTCTGAGATCTCTGCGGACACGGCCGACGCCCTGACCCGCCTGTACCAGAGCGTTCAGTCCGTTCACCTGCCTCAGCACGCGGCCGGCGTGGAGCTGGTGCGAGAAGAGCGCCAGCACCTACTGCGGCTACTGGAGACGTACACCCTGCCGCGGATCGCCCGCCGCGAAGCCCCTCTGGTTGTCGTGATCAGCGGCCCGACCGGAGCCGGGAAGTCCACTCTGGCCAACTCCCTGATCGGGGCACGAGTCAGCTACAGCGGTGTGATGCGACCAACGACCCGAGAGCCGGTGATGATCTACAACCCGGTCGACGCCGACGCGCTGCGCGACCTGGGCCTGCTCGACCCCGCAGGCGAGGACGACCCCACCCGCCCGGAGACTCTTCGCGCGATTCGCCCCCGCCCGGTGCCGAACCCGGACCTCGTCCCAGGCCTGACACTGATCGACTCACCCGACCTCGACTCTCGCGTGGACAGCAACCGGGAGCTGGCCGGGCGGCTGCTCACCGTCGCCGACCTGTGGGTCTTCGTCACCACGGGCACCGACTACGCCGACGCCATGTCCTGGACGGTGCTGACCGAGGTGGTCCATCGGAACATCTCCGTCGCCGTGGTGCTCAACCGGCTGCGGGAGAAGGAGAGGACGACGGTTCTCCGCCATTTCGCCGTTCTGCTGCGCGACGCGGAACTGTCGCACGCGTACATGTTCTCGCTGCCCGAGGCGCCGTTGATCGACGATCGACTGCCGTTGCAGCTGGTGCTCAGCATGCAGAAGTGGCTGGAGAGGCAGGCGCGCGGCAGCCCCGAGCGAGAGGCGCACCGAACGCGCGCCTGGGAGGGCACGCTGGACCAGATCCTGGTCTCGGTCCGACGGCTGGCCGACGCGATCGACGATCAGGTGGTCGAGGCCCGCCAGCGCCAGGTCGACGTGGAGGGCGTGTTCAGCGCGGCGAGGGAGGCGGTGCGAGAGCGTTGCACCAGCGGGGCGCTGGTCAGCCAGGAGCTGCTCACGGCGTGGGAGGAGGCCCAGGCGGAGCCGGTGCCGAGCGGGTCGGCCGGGGTGTTCCGGCGCCGGCCGCGTCAGGCCGTCGAGCCCGAGACCGACCACGATGTGGCGATCGCGGACGCTCTGCGGTCCAGGTTGATCGCCCTGCTGCACGAGCAGGTCGAGCTGGCCGTGTTCCGTTCCGCCCAACGGCACGCGGTCGGCGACGCCTCGGGCGAGTCGACCGGCCCGGCGCGGCTCTCCGACGACTTCGCGGACCGGGCGCACGCGTCGGCACACTTCTGGCTCAACGGGGTGCACCTGCGGGTGCACGGGCAGGACGCCCAGCTCCGAGATCCCGAGCACGACCCGGTGACCCTGGCCGTGGCCACCTCGGCGGTCCTGGAGCGCTCGGGACACTCGGCGAGGTCCGCCCCGTCGACCGGGGCCCAGGACTTCACCGCCACGCTCCCGCAGGCCTCGGCGAACCACGGCGCGCAGCCTGAGGAGCCGACCGATGCCGAGCTGGGGCTGCGGGTGCGCGCCCTGGTCGAACGCCGGCTCACCGAGCACGGGCGACTGGCGGACGCCGACGCCCTCGGCCGGGACGCCTGGCTCGACCTGATCACCTCCCTGACCATCGTCGTCAACCAGGAGGAGTCGAGCCAGATTCGCTCGTACGAGGCGGTGCCCATCCCCGGTGAGACCGCGGTGCAGCTGCGCGCGCACGCCGACGAGGTGGCCCGCCTGCGCATCGGCTCGCCGGACGAGGCGCCGGACGAGCGCTCATCGGCGGGTTCAGGCGGACGGTGACGGCAGGGTCAGCCAGGCAAGGCCCGATCGTCACACCTGATGAGTGCCACGAAACCCCTGGTCGGCCACCGACGCCACGGCTTTGACGATCCCGTCGTAGCCGGTACACCGGCACAGGTTCCCGGACAGCGCGACACGGATCTCGTCCTCGGACGGCGAGGGGGTCCGATCGAGCAGTGCGGTGGCCGAGATCAGCATCCCGGGGGTGCAGAAGCCGCACTGCACCCCGCCGTGCACCAGGAACGCCTGCTGGAGCGCCGACAGATGCTCGCCGTCCGACAGGCCCTCGACGGTGGTGACCTGCGCACCGTCGGCCTGCACGGCGAGATAGGAACAGGAGTTCACCGGACGCCCGTCGAGCAGCATCAGGCAAGCGCCGCACTCGGAGTCCTCACAACCCTCCTTGGCCCCGGTCAGACCGACCTGCTCGCGGACGGCGGTCAGCAACGAGACGTGCTCATGGACCTCGAGCGGGTAGGCGGTGCCGTTGACCATCAGGGTGATCGAGATGCTCATCGCGCTCCTCAGCTGCCGGTCGTCGAGTCGCTGGCCGGGATGAGCACCTGCTTGCCGGCGGCCCGGGCGGCGGCCGCGAGCACGGCACGCCGGGTGAGAACCGCAGCCATCGCCCGCCGATAGGCCGCCGAGCCCCGCACGTCGGAGATCGGCCGGCTCACCGCGGCGGCCCGTTCCCCGGCCTGCCGAGCCGCGGCGGCCAGGGCGGCACCACCGGTCGGCGCACCGGCCAGCACCTGCTCGGCCTCCGGCACCCGGTGGATCACCGGGGCCAGAGCGGTGATCGCGACCCGGGCCTGGGCCACCCTCTTGCCGTCCGGGCTCAGGGTGAGCACGACGGCCGCGCCGACCACGGCGATCTCCATCTGCCGGCGGTACTGCAGCCGCACATAGGCACTGCCCTGGACGCCCTCGCGCCCCGGCAGCTCGATCCGCACCAGCAGCTCGTCGGCCGCCGCACTCGTCCGTCCCGGACCGGTCCACAGCGCGTCCAGGTCCACGCTGCGGGTTCCGGACGGTCCGACGAGAACGGCCCGGGCGCCGGCGCATAGTAGGGGGGCACCGGTGTCCATCGCCGGGGAGGCGTTCATGACGTTGCCGCCCAGCGTGCCGTTGGCCCGGGTGGCGTGCGAGCCGACGATGGCGCAGGCATCAAGCAGGGCCGGTAGCCGTTGTGCCAGAAGGGGATTGGTCAGTACCTGGTCGTGGGTGACGAGCGCACCGATGACCGTCGCGCCGTCGTGCTCGGTGATCGAGCCCAGCCCGGCGATCCGGTGGATGCCGACCAGTCGCGCCGGTAGCGGCACCTTGCTGTGCCGGGCCCCGACCACGAGATCGGTCCCGCCTGCGACCGGCCGGGCCCCGGCGGACAGCGCCGCGACCGCGGTCTCGACGTCCAGTGCCTCGACGTAGCTCACCGCTCCTCCCGGCCCGCGTCGGCCGTCGCCTCGACCGGGCGATCCGTGGTCGCCCAGACCCGCTCCGGGGTCATCGGCAGCTCGGTGACGTGCCGGCCGATCACCGTGGCGATTGCGTTGCCGATCGCCCCGGGGGTCGGCACGCTCGGCGGCTCTCCGACACCCTTCGACCCTCTCGGCCCGGCGTTCGGGGTCTCGACCTCGATCCAGCGCACCTGGATCGCCGGGCCGTCCGCCGCGGTCTGCAGCTTGTAGTCCAGCAGGCCCGGGTTGCGCTGGCGGCCGGCGTCGTCGAGCCAGGTCGCCTCGGTCAGCGCCTGGCCGATGCCCATCAGGACCCCCCCGTAGACCTGCCCGTCGGCGCCCACCCGGTTGATGATCACTCCCGAGTCGTGGGCCGCGGCGACCTCCAGAACCCGGACCACCCCGGTGTCCCGGTCCACCCTGACCCGAGCGGCCTGAGTGATCAGCTGCGGGGCGAGGAAGGACTCGCTGCCCAGCTTGCCGGCGCAGGCAGAGGCGTCGACCTCCGGCGGCCGCGGGACTTCGCCGGACCCCTTGCCCAGCAACGCAGTTCCGCTACCGGCGAGATCAGCGATGCTCACCGAGACGTCCGGCGACCCGACCGCGCGGACCCGGCCGTCGACTAGCTCCAGCTCAGCGGCGTCGATCTCCAGCTGCACAGCGGCCAGGTCGAGCAGCTGGGCGCGGACCTCCCGGGCCGCCTCGACCACGGCGCGACCGTTGTTGATCGTGGTCTGCGACCCTGATGAGCCCGCGTCCCAGGGGCCGGCGTCGGTGTCCTGGTAGAGCAGCGCAAAGTCCTCGGGGCGCATCCCGAGCTCGGCGGCGGCCAGCAACGGCAGCGCCATCACCGCACCGGTCCCGGACTCCATGGCACCGGTGATGATCGTCCCGGTGCCGTCGCCGTTGAGCTTCACGTAGGCGCCGGAGGGGTTGCCGATGCTCGGCCACCACCCGCAGGCGATGCCGATGGCCTCGTCCTCGGGCAGCTCCCGGCCGTAGCCGATCATCTCCAGCGCTGCCTCGAGGGTCTGCCGCATCCCGATCCGATCGAAGACCTGCCCGGTTGGGCCGACGGATCCCTCGTCGATCAGGGTGCGCCGGCGCAACTCGGCCGGGTCCAGCCCGAGGGCCGCGGCCAGCTCGTCGGTGTGCTGCTCCAAAGCCCAGCAGGCCTGCGGCGCCGTGGGGGCCCGGATCGAGCTGGACGGCTGGTTGGTCGAGTAGGTCAGGAACGCCTCGACCTTGACCGCCTCGATCTCGTAGGGGCCGCAGGCATGCATCGCCGCCATCTGGGCGAAGAACCCGCCCTCGCCGCAGTAGGCGCCCTTGTCGAGGACCAACCGGCCACGGCGGGCGACCAGGGTGCCGTCCCGCCGGGCTCCGGTCTCCAGCTCGATCACCATGCCCTCGCGACGGTGGTCGGGGGCCAGGAACTCCTCGCGGCGGGAGAACACCAGCTTCACCGGACGCCGGGCGGCCCGGGCCAGGGCGGCCACGTGGGCCTCGAAGTGGAAGTCGCACTTGGACCCGAACCCGCCGCCGAGCAGCGGCACCACGATCCGCACCTGGGACTGCGGGATGCCCAGGGTGTGCGCGACGCCGTCCCGGGCGATGAACGGCACCTGGGTCGAGGTCCAGATGCTCACCTTGTCCCCGCTCCACTGGGCCAGGATCGCCCGGGGCTCGATCGGCGCCCCCTGCGAGGCATCGGCGACGTACCGGCCACGGACGACGACGTCGGCCCCGGCCATCGCGGCGTCGGCATCACCCTTGACCACCGTGGAGTAGCCGAGCACGTTTCCGTTGCGCCCCAGCTCGGGGTCGCCGGAGTAGTCCCGCCAGTGAGGGTGCACGAGCGGGGCGCCGGGCTCGGTGTTGGCCACGTAGTCGGGCAGCGGGTCGAGCACCTCGTAGTCGACCTCGACCGCGGCGGCGGCCGCGCGGGCGATCTGCGGAGTGCGGGCCGCGACCGCCGCGATCACGTCGCCTTCCCAGCGCACTGCCTCCTTGGCGAAGAGCAGGCGGTCCTGAACCAGACCGCCGTAGCGGGTCTCGGGCACGTCCCGGTGGGTGATCACGGCGTACACCCCGGGCATCGCGCGCGCCGCGGCCGTGTCGATCCGCAGCAGCCGCGCGTGCGGATGGTCGGCGTACCGGAACGCGGCGTGCGCCTGCCCGGTGAGGGTGAGGTCGGCGGTATACCTGCCCAGACCGGTGACCTTCTCCTTGCCGTCCGGGCGAATGAACTCGCCGGCCCCGGGCAGAGTCGTCGGAGCGGCCGACCCGCTGACCACCGTCATCACCGTCACCCTCGTCTCCCGGCATCACCGCACCGACGACCGCAGAACGCACGGCGTGAGCAGGAGCCTAGATGAGGGAACCGCCGATGTGACCGGTTGGTCTGCCCTAGCCTTCTGTGACGTCCGTGGACGGCGTCGAAGCCCTCCGCCGTCGTTCGGAGATGGGAAGGAAGGCCTGCGTGAGTCGGACATGAGCGGGGTGGGCCCTCCTCGTCATAGGCGCTCCGAAGCTCGTCCGACCGGTGCTGAGAAGCCCACGCAGGACGCGACACAGATGGCTGGTGGCTCCCCGTGGTGGTGGCCCGAGCCGGTGCCCAGCCAGGACGGGTCCACCGCGCCGCCGACAACCGACGTCACCTTGACGGCTCCCACAGCGGTGCCCGACCCGGCTCACGTACCGGACACACAGCCGATTCCCGTGATCGGGGCGCCTGCCGAGGTCCACCTGGTGGAGGCGCTGCCGGAGCGGTCCGCCGGGGCCTTCCGGCCGCCGGCCGCCGAGGCGGCGCGACAGGCCCAAGCCGTCGACGGCGCCCGAGGCGGGGACTCGGGCCGTCGCCGGCTGATCGGCTTGCTGGTCGCGGGCACGGTGGGTGTCGCGGGCCTGGCCATCGTCGTCAACCGGCCGACGGGGGCACCGACCGCGCAGACGGTGGTCATCGAGCCGTCCATCTCCACTGAGCCGTCCATCTCCACTGAGCCGTCCATCTCCACTGAGCCGTCGGTCGCCGCCGAGGCCGCGGCGTCGGTAGGGACGTCCGCGGGCCCGCTCGCGGCGGCCTCCCTGACCCGACGGCAGGCGGCCTCCACGGCGAGCGCCGGTGCCGCCAGACGCACAGCCTCCACGACCGGCGGCCCGGCCGCGGAGGCGGCGCCGCCCACGACCAGCGCGGCGCCATCTCGCCGGACACCGGCGACCACCCCCTCCACATCGGCCTCGCCGTCACCCTCCCCGACGCCCTCGGCGCCGGGCCCCGGAGCTGTGAGCGTGCGGGCCGTGGGGAACACGCTGATCGTGACGTGGAGCGCGGTGAGCGGCGCGACCGGCGACGCACTGGACTGCACGGTCCAGCTGAACTCCCGGACCACCCGGATCCGGTCTGTCTCAGCCGGCTCCCGCCAGGGTGGCTTCGCCGTCAAGGTGGCCTCGCGCAGCAGCTACCAGGCAGTCAAGACCTGCACGTACTCCGGTGGAACACTCACCGCGACCAGCACGTGGGTGAGTGTCTAGCGCAGCCCGGTCCGAGCCCCGGTCCGCTACGTCGGATCAGGCGGTAGCGTCATCAGAATGGCGCCGAGATCACCCGTCACCACCCAGCGTCGTGAGCCCACCGCCGTGGACGCCGTCGCGGAGGCGCACTTCGAGGCCGCTGTGGCCGCCAGCCCCATCGAGGCGACCTACCTGGGGGTCAGTGGTCACGACACCGAGCTCGACGACTTCTCCCCGCAGGGCTACGCCGAACGCGCCGCGATCGCCCGGCGGACGCTGTCTCGGCTCGCCGAAGCCGACCCGGTGGACGACGTCGACCGGGTGACGCTCGCGGCGATGCGCGAACGGCTCGGCCTGCAGCTGGAGCTCCACGCGGCCGGCCACCACGAGATGGACGTCAACGTCATCGCCTCGCCGCTGCAGGCCTGCCGCGATGTGTTCGACCTGATGCCCACCGCTACCGACGAGCAGTGGGCCGCCGTCGCCGTCCGGATGAACGAGGTACCCCGGGCGCTGGCCCAGTGGACCCAGACCCTGCGCGGCGCCGCCGACCGCGGGCGCGTCAGCGCCCGCCGCCAGATCTGCGAGTGCATCACCCAGTGCCGCGACCTGACCGACGACGGCTACTTCACCACCCTGCTCGCCGGCGCCAGGTCGGGCGATGCAGACCTGGCCCCCGCCGTCCGAGCGGACCTGGAACGCGCGGTGGCGGCGGCCGCGTCCGCCTACGGGCAGCTCGCCGAGGATCTACGCGACCACCTGCTGGACCGGGCCCCCGAAGCGGACGCCGTAGGGCTAGAGCGCTACCAGCTCGCCTCCCGCCGGTTCCTCGGGACCACGGTCGACCTGACCGAGACCTACGCCTGGGGCCAGGACGAGCTCGCCAGGATCACCGAGGAGATGGGCCGGACGGCTCAGCGGATCCGTTCGGGCGCCTCGGTCACCGAGGCGATCGAGGCGCTCAACGCCGACCCCGGCTACCGGCTGGAGGGCACCGACGCCCTGCGGGATTGGATGCAGAGTGCGGCCGATGAGGCAGTGAGCGCGCTGGCCGACGTTCACTTCGACATCCCCGAGCCGGTCCGCACGATCGAGGGCCGGATCGCCCCGACCCGCACCGGCGGCATCTACTACACCAGCCCCAGCGACGACTTCACCCGACCCGGACGGATGTGGTGGTCGGTGCCCAAGGGGGTCACCGAGTTCGGCACCTGGAGCGAGCTCACCACGGTGTACCACGAAGGGGTGCCGGGCCATCACCTGCAGATCGCCCAGACCGTCTACCGTCGTGAGCTGCTCAATCGCTGGCGCCGGATGATGTGCTGGGTCAGCGGTCACGGGGAGGGCTGGGCGCTGTACGCGGAGCGGCTCATGGCCGAGCTGGGCTACCTGGACGACCCCGGCAACTACATGGGGCTGCTGGACGGGCAGTCGCTACGGGCGGCCCGGGTCGTCCTCGACATCGGAGTGCACTGCGGCTTCGAGGCACCCGCCGAGGTCGGTGGCGGCGGGTGGACCTACGAGAAGGCCTGGCAGTTCCTGACCAGCCACTCCCACCACAACGAGGGCATGCTGCGCTTCGAGCTGCACCGCTATCTCGGCTGGCCCGGCCAGGCGCCCAGCTACAAGCTCGGGGAGCGAGCGTGGATGCAGCTGCGCGACGAGGCCGCCGAGCGTGACGGCGCAGCGTTCTCACTGAAGGACTTCCATCGTCGCGCGCTCGACGTCGGATCGGTCGGCCTGGACGTGCTGCGCGAGGCCGTCCTCGGCGGAACGCGGGGATCGCACCAGGCTTGACGGACCGGTGGGACCGCAGCATGCTGTGGAACTGTGTTCCACATTGCGCCTTCTGAGTGCGTGATGCGCAACAGGTAACGGACACATCGGACCAGAGAGGTCAGTCCATGAGTGCATTGCCGAACCGGGCCCGCTGCGTCGTCATCGGCTCGGGGATCGTCGGGAACAGCGTCGTCTACCACCTCGCCCGCCTCGGGTGGCGCGAGCTGGTGCAGATCGACAAGGGGCCGCTGCCGAACCCCGGGGGGTCGACCGGCCACGCCTCCAACTTCATCTTCCCGGTCGACCACTCCCGCGAGTTCACCGACCTCACCCTGGACAGCGTGCGGCAGTTCAAGGACCTGGGCCTGTTCACGGAGTCCGGCGGCATCGAGGTCGCCCGGACCGCAGAGCGGATGCAGGAGCTGACCCGGCGGGTCACCTCCGCGATCGCCTGGGGCATCGACTCCGAGCTGCTCACCCCCGAGCAAGTGGCCGAGAAGGTGCCCTACCTCGACCCCTCGGTGATCGTCGGTGGGTTCTGGACGCCGAGCGTCGGCGTGGTCGAGTCGGTGCGCGCCGGCACGATGATGCGCGAGCAGGCCGTCGAGATGGGGGCGCTGACCACGCATGCGAACACCGAGGTGCTCGGCGTGGACGTCGAGCACGGCCGGGTCGTCCGCGTGCGCACCGACAAGGGTGACATCGACTGCGAGGCGATCGTCGTGGCGTGCGGGGTGTGGAGCCCGAAGATCGCCGCGATGGCCGGAGCGCACATCCCGCTGACTCCCGCCGTCCATCAGATGATCAGTGTCGGCCCGGTCCCCCAGCTCGCCGCCATCCCGGGCGAGATCTCCTTCCCGATCGTCCGGGACATGGACACCTTCTGCTACGAGCGTCAGCACGGTTCGGACCTGGAGATCGGCTCCTACGCCCACCGCCCGATCCTGCACAACCCCGAGGACATCCCCTCGATCGAGCAGTCGGCACTCTCCCCGACCGAGATGCCGTTCACCTCTGACGACTTCGACCCACAGCTGGAGCAGTCGCTCGAGCTCATGCCCGACGTGCTCGGCAACCCGGACGTCGGCATCCGCTACGCGATCAACGGCCTGCTCTCGCTGACCCCCGACGGCTACCCGGTGCTCGGCGAGTCCCCCGAGGTCGGCGGTCTGTGGTCGGCGGCCGCGGTCTGGATCAAGGAGGGCCCGGGCGTCGGCCGGATGGTCGCCGAGTGGATGACCGAGGGCGAGAGCGAGATCGACGCGCACCACAGCGACATCGCGCGGTTCTACCCGCACCAGCGCACCCGCCACCACGTGCGGGCCCGCACCAGCGAGGCGTTCAACAAGACCTACGGCATCGTGCACCCGAGCGAGCAGTGGTCGAGCGACCGGGACGCGCGGCTGTCCCCGATGAACGCCCACCAGCGCGAGCTCGGCGCCGTGTTCTTCGAGACCGCCGGCTGGGAGCGGCCACACTGGTATGCGAGCAACGAGTCCCTGTTGGCCGACTACGGCGACCAACCCGATCGTCTGATGTCCCGCGAGGCCGAATGGGACGCGCGGTGGTGGTCGCCGATCATCAACGCCGAGCACCTGGCGATGCGCGAACGGGCCGGCCTGGTCGACCTCACCGCGTTCTCGGTCTTCGACGTGGTCGGGCCGAAGGCGCTGGACGCCGTCCAGCGGATCGCCGTCCTCAACACCGACGTCACGCTCGGCCGGGTGGTCTACACCCCGATCCTCGGCCCGCGGGGCGGCTTCAGGGCCGACCTCACCATCATGCGCCTGGGAGACAACCACTTCCGAGTGGTCACCGGTGGGGCACACGGCAACGCCGACCGTCGGTGGTTCCGCGACAACCTGCCCGACGGCGCCGAGGTGGTCGACCAGACCTCGGCGTTCACCACGATCGGGCTGTGGGGCCCGAAGGCCCGCGACATCCTCGGCGAGATCACCGACGACGACATCTCCCACGCAGGCTTCCCGTTCAGCACGTGCCGGCCGATCGAGGCGGCCGGGCTCGGGGTGCTCGCGTCGCGGATCTCCTACGTCGGTGAGCTCGGCTGGGAGCTGTACGCGCCGATGGAGACCGGGGCGCGACTGTGGCGCACCCTCTTCGACGTCGGCCGGCCGCACGGCCTGGTGCCCGTGGGCATCGGGGTCTACGGCACCACCGGACGGCTGGAGAAGGGCTACCGGGCCTACGGCGCCGAGCTCGACGGCGAACGCTCGATCGTCGAGGCCGGCATGCAACGGGCCAAGGTCAAGGACGCCGATTTCATCGGCCGGGACGCATACCTCTCCCAGCGCGAGAAGGACCCGGCGGCCGTGTTGTGCACCCTGACCGTCGATGACCACACCTCGCACCGGCCGGGCCCGGCCGGCGAACCGGCCGGGGTGAAGCGGTACATGCTGGGCGGCGAGCCGATCCTCACCCCGGACGGCGAGCCGCTCGTCGACGGCCATGGCCACCGGGCCTACGTGACCAGTGCCGGGTCCGGCCCCAGCGTCGGCAGGCACCTGCTGATGAGCTATCTGCCGCCGGACGTGGCCGTCGAGGGCACCGCGTTGTCGGTGCAGTACCTGGGCGAGCGCTACCCGGTGACCGTCGCGGTAGCCGGTGCCAGACCGCTGTTCGACCCTGAGAACCAGAGGATCCGAGGCTGAGATGTCCAGCGAGTCCCCCAACGTCCTGGTCTGCATCAAGCGGGTTCCCGGCTCCAGCGGCCAGATCCTGCTGACGGGCGATGAGATGCACGTCGACGCCCGGCACGTCGGGCACGCAGTGAGCCCGGACGAGGAGTGCGCGGTGGAGGCGGCCGTCCAGATCGCCTCCGAGCATGGTGGTTCCGCGACGGTGCTCACACTGGGACCGGACAGCGCGGTCGAGCAGCTGCGGGAGGCGCTCGCCGTCGGGGTGACGTCCGGGGTGCATCTGCGGACGGCCGACGAGGGGTCCCGGGCGTCCGGGGACGACTACGGCCCGGACGACGTGGCCGACGCCATCGCCGACGTCGTCCGTCACCGCGGCGAGAGCAATGAGGGCATCGACCTGGTGCTGCTCGGCAACGACGCCGCCGACACCGGCGACTTTCAGGTCGGGATCCGGCTGGCCTACAAGCTCGCCCGGCCGGTGGTCACCGGCATCCGGTCGCTGTCGATCGCCGGGGGGGTCGTCGTCGCGGTCGGCGACGGACCGGCCGGAACCGAGGAGTTCGAGCTACCGCTGCCCGCGGTCGTCACCGTCAAGGAGGGGGACATCACGCCCCGCTACCCCTCCATCCCCGGCAGGCTCAAGGCGAAGAAGGCGCCGGTCGAGGTGATCGACGCTGCCCCACCTTCGCAGGGCACGGCCCGGCGCCGGCTGGTGCTGCCGCCGGAGAAGCCGAGCGTCGTCCAGGTCCTCGGCACCGATAAGGACGCCGCGGCCGCAGCCGCCGCCGTGGTCGACCTGCTGCACTCGATCGGAGTGGTGGCCCGATGATCCTCGTCCTGGTCGAGCCTGAGACCATCACCGGCGCAACGGGTTCGGACGGCACTCCGGACGACCTGGCCCCCGGTTCGGGGTTGAGCGTGCTGTCCGCCGAGGCACTGACCTTCGCCCTCGGCCTGGCAGCCGTCGCAGGCCTGACACCCGAGGCCGTGCACGCGGTCGCGGTCGGCGACTGTCCGCCGAGCGCCGTCCAGGCGGTCGGGAGCCACGGGGTAGGCGTGCTGCATCACGCCCAGGACCCGCGGCTGGCGCAGTACTCCGCCGCCGCCTGGGGCGCCTGCGTGGTCGACGCCGTCCTCGGCGAGGCACCCGGGGTGCTCATGGCGCCGGCCAGCACGCGGGGCAACGAGGTGCTCGCCCACGTCGCGGCCCGGCTCGACCTGCGGATGGCCGCGAACGTCACTGACGTGGTCTCGGCGCACGTCGAGGGACCGCAGACCGGTGACGCCCGGCTGGTCGTGCGCCGGCAGGTGATGGGCGGCTCCGCCCTCGAGGAGCTTGACCTGGTCGGCTCTCCGGCGATTCTGACCATGGCCGGACACGCCGTCGAGCCGGTGCTTGTCGACCCGCCTGTTCCGGTCGACGTCCGGGTGTTCACGCCGTCCTCCCTCACGGAGGCCGACCTGGTGGGACGGGTGCGGCGGTTGGTGCCGGCGGGTACCGGCGGTAGCGACCTGAGCAGCGCACGGGTCGTCGTCGGCGGCGGGCGCGGGGTGGGCGGTCCGGACTCCTTCGAGGATCTGACTGCCCTGGCCGATCGGCTCGGCGGCTCCCTCGGGGTGTCCCGGGTGGTGACCAGCCTCGGCTGGCGTCCGCACCACGAGCAGATCGGCCAGACCGGCAGCCGGATCACACCGGACGTCTATATCCCCTGCGGGATCAGCGGGGCGATCCAGCACTGGGCCGGGTGTTCCAGCGCCAAGACCATCATCGCGGTGAACACCGACCAGGAGGCCCCGATGGTGACCAAGGCGCACTACGCGGTGATCGGCGACCTGCATGAGGTCGTCCCGGCGATCAATGCCGAGCTGGACGCGCGCGCCTGAAACCTGCTCGTGCTCCGCGGGTGCACATCGTCAGGGCCGCCGGCGGCCCTGAACGTGTGCACCCGCGGAGCACGACGCGGTTGCGTCCGGCGCCGGGCTCAGCCCAGCCAGGCCTTGACCTTGTCCGGGTTGTCCTCGACCCACTTCTTGCCGGCGTCCTCGGCGGACATCTTGTCCTCGGTGATGTACTTCGCGACCAGGTTCTGGTCGTCGTTGGTCCACACGAAGTTCTTCACCAGGGTGGCCGCCGGGCTGCCGGACTCCATGAACTTCTTGCTCGCGATCTTGTTCAGCTCGTAGGGCGGGTAGTCGCAGGCGACCGTGGCCGGGTCGGCATCGCAGCCGTCGGTATAGTCCGGCAGGTTCACCTTGACCAGCGGCACCTCGGAGAGGAACCACTGCGGCTCGTAGAAGTACCCGATCAGCGGCTTCTGCTGCTTCTCGGCCTGCCGGAACGCAGTGATCAGCGCCGTCTCACTGCCCGCGTAGACGACCTTGTAGTCGAGCTTGAGGTTCTTCACCAGGGCGTCGTCGTTGGTCACGAACGAGGGGTCGCCATCGAGGAGCTGTCCCTTGCCACCCGACTCGGAGGTCTTGAACAGATCGGCGTACTTGTTGAGGTTCTTCCAGTCGGTGATGTCCGGGTACTTCTGGGCCATCCACGGCGGCACGTACCAGCCGATGACCCCCTTGTTGCCGGTCGGGCCCACGTCGACGGCCACCTTCTGCTCGTCGATGTACTTCGCCACGAGGTCGGGGTGGCCCCAGTTCTCGAGCACCACGTCGACCTCACCGGTGGCGAAGCCCTGCCAGGCGATCTCCTCCTTGAGCTCCTTCTTGACCACCGTGCATCCCAGGTCACGCTCGGCGACGTAACCGACCACCGCCGCGTCGGCCTCGTAGCCGACCCACGGGTTGATCGCGATGTTGAAGGTGCCGCAGTCGGCCCCCGTGGCACCGCTCGCGCCGTCCGCCGCCGACGCTGCCGACGTCGTGGTCTCGCCGACCTTGGCCCCGCCGCAGCCGGTCACTGTGAGCGCCAGCAGCGCCCCGGTGACCAGGGCGGCGGCCCGTGTCGCAGTCCCTACACCCACCTGATCCAACCTCCTTGTTGACGTCTTGCGCCTTCTGTCTGCGCCGTGCGGGACCTTCCCGTCCGGCATGGGCTGCCTACTTCGCCCGGCACCCGTCGGCTCAGCGCCCCGGGGGGCCGGTCCGGCGCGCTGCGGCCTGAGTGATCCGGTCGAGCAGGATGCCCAATAACACGATCGCGACGCCCGCGGCCAGGCCCTTGCCGAACAGCTGCCCCTGGGAGAAGCCGGCGACGACGTCGTACCCAAGCGCGCCGGCACCGACCAGACCGCCGATCACCACCATCGAGAGCACGTAGATGAGCCCCTGGTTGGTGGCCAGGGTGATCGCCGTCGACGACATCGGCAGCTGTACCTTGCGCACCACCTGGGCCGGCGTGGAGCCGGCCGCCAGGGCAGCCTCCACCGTGGTCGGCGAGACCCCTCGGATCCCGTCGGCGACGATCTTGATCGCCACCGGTGCGGCGTAGACGACGGCGGCGACGATGGCGCTGAACCGGCTGGGGTTGAACAACGCCACGACCGGGACCAGGTACACGAACGGCGGCAGCACTTGGGCGGCGTCCAGCACCGGCCGGATCACCTGGTCGGCCCGCCCGCTGCGGCCCATCCACACGCCGAACCCAATGCCGAGCAGCATCACGATGGCGGTGGCCACCAAGGTGGTGGCCAGGGTGACCATGCTGTCCTGCCACAGGCCGGTCCCGATGATCAGGGCCAGACAGATCGCCGCGGTGGCCGCGGCACGCAGCCCGCCCAGCAGGACTGCAAGGCTCACCACCGCTGCCGAGGTCACCCACCACGGGCTGCCGGTCAGAAGAGTCTGCAGGGGGTTGATCACCCAGGTCGTGGTCACCTCGAGCAGCCCGGACGTCAGGGCGGGGAAGGTGTCCTGGACCCACTGCGTACCGGCGTCGGTTCCACGAGTGATCGCCCTGCCCACGTTCCATGGGCTGTCGGCTGCCGGGGCGGGGAACTCGGCAGCCCAGACGTAGGTGCGCGAGAGGTAGACCGCGACCAGCGTGGCCCCGGCGGCGCAGGCCAGAACCCCGCGCCGCCACCAGGGTGATGCCGTCCAGCGCCTCGGCCTGCTCGAGACCGAGACCGCCGGCGAGCGCGCAGCCATCGCCGTGGTGGTCCGGTCGAGCACGATCGCCAGGACCACCAGGGCCATCCCAGCGTTGAAGGCCGTGCCCACGTCGACGCTCTGCAGGGCCTTGATCACGGTGCGGCCGAGCCCGGGGGCGTCGATGAGCGCGGCCAACGTCACCATTGCCAGCGCGGCCATGATGGTCTGGTTCACACCGAGCACGATGGTGCGCCGCGACATCGGCAGCAGCACCTTGGTCAGGCTCTGCCAGCGCGTCGAGCCGAGCGACTCCGCAGCCTCGACGGTCACCGGCGACACCGAGCGGATGCCGTGCGCGGTCAGCCGGATCGCCGGCGGCGCGGCGTAGATGAAGGTGACGATCACCGCCGACGCCAGACCGATCCCGAAGAAGAGGGTCAGCGGGGCCAGATAGACGAACGTCGGCATGGTCTGCATGAAGTCGAGCAGCGGCGTGATCGACCGGTTGAACCGCTCGCTCAGCCCTGCGCCGACCCCGATCGGGATACCGATCAGCAGGGAGATCAGCACGGCGGACAGGGTCAGCGCCAGGCTGTCCATCGCCTCCTGCCAGAGCCCTTGAAGACCGATGAAGACCAGCCCGAGACCAGTGAGCAGCGCGACCTTCAGGTTGCCCAGCCAACCGGCCAGGAACGTGGCCACCGCCACGACTCCGAGCCACCCCAGCACCGGGATGACGCCGCCCGCCGGAGGCACCGCGATCAGGGTGCGCAGCGCTGAGGCGAGCGCGTCGACGACCACCCTGATCTCGTTGAACACGTAGAGGAACACCGGCGAGCTGTTCCGGTTCGCGTCGACCCAGTCCCGGGCGTCGTTGAGCCGCAGGTGCAGAGCGGTCAGGTCGGAGCGCGCCAACGGCAGGGTGTCGGTCCCCCGGAAGAGCAGCCACAGCAGCACCCAGGCCACGAGCACGCCCAGGACGGCGATCCGCCGCCCGGGTCGACTCAGCGAACGCCGCGTCGTGGCGGCGACGGCGGCCATCAGGACCTCACGCCCGAGTGCTTCCGGCGACGACGTGCTGCTGCTCCTGGCCGGCGACCACCTCGAGGATCTCCTCATCGCCGACGATGCCCACCAACTCGCCGTTCTGCACCACACGCACCGGCGCGTGACCGGACAGGACGGCGCGGGTCGCCTCCCGGACCACGACGTCCGGGCCGAGCTCGGGGCCGCTCAGGTCGTCGGACTCCACCGGCGGCCGCATGATCCACCGCAGGGTGAGCACGTTGGCCCGCGGCACGTCGCTGACGAAGTCGCGCACGTAGTCGTCGGCCGGGGCGCCGACCAGCTGGTCACCAGTGCCGCACTGCACCTGCGCGCCGTCACGCATGATCAGGATCCGGTCGCCGAGCTTGAGCGCCTCGGACAGGTCGTGCGTGATGAACACCATGGTCTTGCCGACCTCATGGTGCAGCCGGATCACCTCGTTCTGCATGTCGCGGCGAATCAGTGGGTCCAGGGCCGAGAACGGCTCGTCGAAGAACATCACGTGGGGGTCCACGGCGAGCGCACGGGCAAGCCCGACCCGCTGCTGCATGCCGCCGGAGAGCTGGTCGGGGTAGGAGTGCTCGTAGCCGCTGAGGCCGACCAGCTCGATCACCTCCATGGCCCGGGCGTGACGCTCGCCCTTGCCCGCCCCGCGGACCTCGAGCCCGTAGGCCACGTTGTCGACAACCCGGCGGTGCGGCAACAGACCGAAATGCTGGAAGACGGTGGAGAAGGCGTTACGACGCAGCTCTCGCAGTCGGCCGGCCCCGGCGGTGACGATGTCCTCACCCTCGAAGAGCACGCTGCCGGACGTCGGCTCGATCAGCCGGTTCAGGCAGCGCAGCAGGGTGGACTTCCCCGAACCGGACAGACCCATCACGACGAACACCTCGCCGGGTGCGACGTCGAACCCGATGTCACGGACGGCGGCGGTGCACCCGATGCGCTCGATCAGCTCCAGCCGGCTCAGCTCGGCCAGAGCGGGATCTCCCGGAACCTGCTCTGCCCCGGGCCCGAACACCTTCCACAGGTTCCGGACACTGATCACGGGGGGAACCGGTTCCGACGGCGGAGTCATCGCCTCCGCTGTCGGGGCTGCCGTCACGGGACCGCCTTCCTGTTCGCGCCACCTGGTGCGCGGGGCTGTGGGGTACCAGACTGCGCGGCGCCGACCGCCGAGCCGTCACGAACCGGTCGCGCTTGCCGTACATGTGGTGTTGCGAAGGGCGCAATCGCCGCCGGGAAGCAGGCAACAGGATTGACCCAACGTGCGCGGGCGTCAAGGGAGGTCCGACCCATCCACTGCGTAGCGCTCTCGAATGATCACTCTGTGTAGAGGTCGGTTACGAGGAGTGCCACCCCAGTCGCTCGGAGATCTCTCTGCCCGCCGCAGCGACGCGCGCTGCGACGTCCGGGGTGCGCTCGTCGGTCAGGCGGAACGTCGGGCCCGAGGCGCTCAACGACGCGACCACCGTGCCGTCCGCGCCGTGGATGGGCGAGGCGATGGCAGTGAGCCCCTCCTCGAGCTCGTCGACGGCCAGGGCCCACCCCCGCCGTCGCACCTCCTCGAGCTCACGGCGCATCGACTGCTCGTCGACGACCGTCCTCGGGGTGTAGCGCCGCAGTGGCCGGTCCAGCTCGGCGAGCAGGCCGGGGCCTGCGTAGGCGAGCAGTACCTTGCCGTTCGATGTGGCGTGCAGGGGGATGCGCTGACCGGCCCAGTTGTGCAGCGCCAGAGCGGACGGCCCGGAGACCTGGTCGAGGTAGAGCGCCTCGTGACCGGACAGGACCGTGACGTTGACCGTCTCGCCGACCTCCCGGGCCAGCCGGACCGCGACCGGCCGGCTCTCCTGTACCAGGTCAAGGCGCACCGTGGTCGCCCCGGCAAGCCGCAGCACCCCCACCCCGAGCCGGAACTTGCCCCGGTCGGCGACCTGCTCGACCAGGTCGTGCGCCTCCAGCGTGGCCACCAGCCGGAAGGCCGTGGACTTGTGCACCTCCAGGTCGGAGGCGATCTCGGTCACACCCAGCTCCCCGTGCCGGGCCAGCAGAGCCAGCACGGTCAAGGCGCGGTCGACGGACTGGACCAGCCCCGCGCCGTCACCAGGGGCGTTGCTCATGGCGATAAGAGTATGCGCAATGCGCACCACTGCCGATCACCGACGGTTCTGACCTCGGCGGGTGGTTCCGCCTCTGCGGACGGGGCGGTCCACCTCCGGTCGAGGGAGCCTGCGTTCAGTCGCCCAGCTCGGCGCGCCGACGCGTGACATAGGCCTCGAGCTCGGACCGGGTCGCCTCGTCGATCGGCGGCTGCTCGTACTCCGCGAGCCGGGTGCGCCAGACGTCGCCCGCGCGAGCCGCGGCGTCCTTGGCGCCATTGCGCATCCACCGGTCGTAGTTGTCCGAGGAGGACAGGAACGGTCGGTAGAAGCAGGTGCGGAAGCGCTGCATGGTGTGCTCGGCGCCGAGGAAGTGCCCGCCGTGACCGACCTCGGCGTGGGCGCCGAAGGCGAGCGTCTCCTCACTGAACTCGATCGGGGTGAACTCGTGCTGGAGCATCTCGAGGACCTGCATGTCGATGACGAACTTCTCGTAGCAGGCGATCAGGCCACCGTCGAGCCAGCCACCGGAGTGCATCACCCAGTTGATGCCCGCCAGGAACGTCGACTGCATCGTCATGAGCGCCTCGTAGGCGGCCTGGGCATCCGGCACCTGCGAGGAGGTCAGACCGCCGCCCGAGCGCACCGGCAGGCCGAAGCGGCGGGCGATCTGGCCGGTGCACAGCAGGCCCACGGCCGACTCCGGCGTGCCGAACTGCGGTGAGCCGGACTGCATGTCGATGTTCGACAGGAACGAGCCGAAGATCACTGGGCAGCCCGGCCGGATCAGCTGGGCGAGAGCGATCCCGCTCAGTGCCTCGGCCATCTGCTGGGCGAGGGTGGCCGGGATCGACACCGGTGACATCGCGCCCATCAGCAGGAACGGGGTGAGCACCACCGGCTGGTTGGCCTGGCAGTATTCGAACTGAGCGTCGAGCATCCGGTCGTCCCAGCGCAGCGGCGAGTTGCAGTTGATCAACGAGATGAGCGCCGGGGTCTGCTCGATCGCGGCCCGACCGGTCTCGCCGCCGCCGAAGAGGATCTCGGTCATCGCCAGGGTGTCCCGGGCGTTGACTCCGGAGACCACGTTGCCCATGTAGATCTTGTCGGTGAGCGTCTGCAGGTTGTAGATCATGTCGAGGTGGCGGCTGTCCAGGGGTGCGTCGTTCGGCTCGCAGATCACACCCCCGGCGCTGTCGAGCACGCTGAACGACTGGGCCAGGCGGACGAAGTTGCGGAAGTCGTCGAGCGTGGCGTCCCGGCGCACCTCGCCCTCGCGGACGAACGGGGGTCCGTACACGCCGGAGAAGGCCATCGTGTCGCCACCGATGTGCACAGAGTTCGCCGGGTTGCGGGCCTGGACGTCGAACTCCCGCGGGGCCTTGGCCACCTGCTCCAGCACGAAGTCGGGATCGAGCATGACGTTCTGGTCCTCGACCTTCTGGCCCGCGGCCCGGAAGAGATCCAGCGCGCGGTCGGAGAGGAACTCGACGCCGATCTCGGACACCAGCCGGCGCCAGCCCGAGTCGAGAACGGCCATCGCCTCCTCGGACAGGATCTCGTATCGCGGCATGGTGTTACGGAACATGTGTCCTCCCGTGACAGGTCTGGCGTCCGATCCCTCGCGATGCCAAGCCTCCCCCGCGGCCCGGCCCGCGAGAAGTGCTTGACCCCTGGCGAGCGCCGATCTTACGCTCATGTCATGAAACCCAGGTTCCATGATATGGAACACTCGTGACCGCGGGCAGCCAGGCCGTGGACCGCGCGGCCTCCCTGCTCGACCTGGTCGTCTCCGCCCCCGAGCCACGGACCTTCACCTCACTCGTCGAGGAGCTGGGGCTGGCCAAGTCGACGACCTCGCGCCTGCTCCACGCCCTCGAGCGCAACCGCCTGGTCCAGCGGGACCGTGGCGGCAGCTACCGCCCGGGCGCCCTGTTCGCGGTCTACGCGGCACGGCAGAGCACTGTCCACGACCTGGCCGAGCTGGTGCAACCGGTGCTGGAGCGGCTCGCCGAGGAGAGCGGCGAGACGGCGACCTTCGCCATCCCGCGTGGCCGCGACGTCGTCCAGGTCTCGCAGGCCGACGGCCGCTATCTGCTCGGCGCGACGAACTGGGTCGGCAGCGAGGTGCCGCCGCACTGCTCCGCCCAGGGCAAGGTGTTCCTGGCCTTCGGCCAGCTGGTGCCCGCGGAGCCCCACCTCGAGGCCCGCACCTCCGCCACGATCACCACGACGGCCGGACTGCAGACCGAGCTCGCCGAGGTGCGCCGCCGCGGCTGGGCGGCGACCTGGGAGGAGCTCGAGGTCGGCCTGGCCGCCGTCGCCGCCCCGGTACGCGGTCCCGGGGGCTCGGTGGTCGGCGCGCTGTCGGTCTCCGGCCCGACGGCCCGAATCACTCGGGAACGCCTGCGTTCCCTCGGCCAGCTGGTCGCCGTCCAGGCGGCTGCAACGTCAACCCAACTCGGGTTCTCTCGAAAGGTAGGTGCGGCATGAGCAACACCGGCGGCAACTCGGACCTGCTCAAGGAGCTGTACGACGAGACTCTCGTGGGCAACAAGATGCGGGTGCTCGAGCTCACCCAGCAGGGCCTGGACGACGGGGTCGCCCCCGACACGCTGCTCTTCGAGGCGCTCATCCCCTCGCTGGAGGAGGTCGGGGCGCGCTTCGAGCGCGGCGACTTCTTCGTGCCCGAGATGCTCATCGCCGGAAAGGCGATGAGTGGCGCGCTGGACCTGCTGCGCCCGCTGCTGGCCGAGACGGGTGCCGAAACCGTCGGCACGTTCGTGATGGGCACGGTGAAGGGCGACGTCCACGACATCGGCAAGAACCTGGTCAACATCATGCTGGAGGGCGCCGGGTTCTACGTGATCGACCTGGGTGTGCAGGTGGCACCGGAGAAGTTCATCGCGGCGATCGAGGAGCACAAGCCGGACATCGTCGGGATGTCGGCCTTCCTCACCACGACGATGCCCATGTTCAAGGCGAACATCAACGCTTTGCAGAAGGCCGGCCTGCGCGACGAGGTGATCGTCATGGTCGGGGGCGCCCCGGTCACCCAGGAGTACGCCGATGCCGTCGGTGCGGACGGGTATGCCGCCGACGCCTCGACCGCGGTGCGCCGCGCCAAGGACCTGATCCAACGACGCCGCGCAGCGATCGCGGTCTGACCGAACCGGACACGACGACGGGGATTCGACGACGGGGATTCGAAGGGACAGCTCATGCACACTGTGCTCCGCTCTGCCAGCCGCGAGGTCGTCCTCGGCTCCGACCAGCCGTTCTGCATCATCGGCGAACGGATCAACCCGACCGGACGCCCGAAGTTCCAGGAGGAGCTGCGCGGCGGCGACCTGACCCGGGTGATCGAGGACACCCATGCCCAGGTCGCCGGTGGCGCCATGATGCTCGACGTCAACATGGGCGTCCCGCTGGCCGATGAGGCGCAGCTGCTCTCGGATGCGGTGAAGCTGGTGCAGTCGTTGACCGACCTGCCGCTGTGCATCGACTCCTCGGTCGTCGAGGCCCTGGACGCCGGTCTGGCCGCCTACCAGGGCAAGGCACTGGTGAACTCAGTGACCGGTGAGGACGAGCGGCTGGAGTCGATCCTGCCGCTGGTCAAGAAGTACGGAGCAGCGGTGATCGCCTTGCCCAACGAGGAGGACGCGATCCCCGAGGACCCCGCGAAGCGGCTGGAGATCGCCCGCAAGATCGTCGAGGTCGCTACGACGGAGTTCGGCATCCCGATCGAGGACATCGTCATCGACCCGCTGGCGATGCCGGTCGGGGCGAACCACCATTACGGTCTGTGGACCATGCAGGCGATCTCGCTGATCCGCGACGAGCTCGACCTGAACATGACGGTGGGCGCAGGAAACGTCTCCTTCGGGATGCCCGGTCGGCACGCGCTCGGCGCGGCCTTCCTGCCGATGGCCATCCACAGCGGCCTGACCAGCGCGATCATGGACTGCCGGACGCCGCAGATGGTGGACGCCGTGAAGGCGGCCGATCTGATGATGGGCAACGACGAGTGGGGCGCGAGCTGGATCGCCGCCTTCCGGGCCAAGCAGGCCCAGCAGAAGGCCGCGGAGGCGGCGGCAGCCTCGACCTCCCGACCGTGAGCGAGCCGGCCGACCTCGCGCGCGACGCCGACCGCGACACCTACCTGCGCGAGGGACTTCTCGCCGAGCACGCCACGCATGCCGCGGGGTCGCCGGCTGAGCACGCCCCGGGGGAACCGGAGCGGGCGCGGATCCGCTTCACCCCGATCGACGCGGCCGGTGCACGCGGCGGGGGCCAGGAGCGCGAGGTCCGCGTACCCACCGGGGTGACGGTGTTCGACGCGGCCAGCTGGAACGGCATCGCCATCGACTCGACCTGCGGAGGGCACGGCACCTGCCGCAAGTGCAAGGTGCGGGTGGTCCGCGGCGAGGTGCCCGTGGCCCGGCTCGACCCGCGCGCCTTCGGGCCCGACCAGCTGCGCCAGGGCTGGCGGCTTGCCTGTTTGGCCACCGCTCAGCGGGACATGGAGGTGGAGGTCCCGCCGTTGCTCACCCGGCCCAAGGCGGCCACGGTCGGTGTCGGGCGGCAGGTGATCCTGCGTCCCGCCGTCCAGAAGCGGTTCGTGGAGCTGGACGAACCGACTCTCGTCGACCAGCGCAGCGACCTGGACAGGCTGCTCGACGCGATCGACGACCTGGAGCCGAAGGCCGACCTGCACGCCGTCCGGAGCCTGCCGAAGGCTTTGCGGGGAAACGGTTTCGCCGTGACGGCGGTGATCGTCGACGACGTCCTGATCGACGTCGAGGGCGGCGACACGACCCAGGTGCGGTACGGCATCGCCTTCGACCTCGGCACCACCACCGTGGTGGCGACCCTGCTCGACCTGACCACCGGCACTCCGGCCGCAGTGTGCTCGATGCTCAACAAGCAGCAGAGCTTCGGCGGTGACGTGATCAGCCGGATCAGCGCGACCATGCTCGACCCGACGGCGCTGGGCCGCCTTCGTCAGGCCGCCCAGGCCACCCTGGCCGAGCTCGCCGCAGAGGTCTGCCAGGAGGCGGGGGTCGATCCGGCCTCGGTCTACGAAGTGGCCCTGGCCGGCAACGCGACGATGGCCCACCTCGTGCTGGGGATCGATCCGGAACCGCTCGGCGTGGCGCCGTTCGTCATGTCCAGCAAGGACTTCCCCGGCGTGCTGGCCGCCGAGCTCGGGTTGACCGAGCGGTTCGTGCACCCACGGGCTCGGGCCTACCTGTTCCCCTCGCTGGGCGCCTACGTGGGCGGTGACATCGTCGCGGGCATGCTCGCCTCCGGCATGGACCGGGACAAGCGGCTGCGGCTGTTCATCGACGTGGGCACCAACTGCGAGATCGTCCTGGGTGACTCCTCTAGGCTGCTGTCGACTGCCGCCCCTGCCGGCCCGGCGTTCGAGGGTGCCTCGATCCGCTGCGGGATGCGGGCCGCGGACGGCGCCATCGAGGTGGTCAAGCTGACCTCGGACTCGGTGGCCGTCCAGGTGATCGGGGACGTCGAGCCGGTCGGACTGTGTGGATCGGGACTGGTCGACGCCGTGGCCGAGCTGGTCGCGGTCGGGCTGCTGGACTCCTCCGGACGGCTGCTCGACGTCAGGCAGGCCGAGGACCGGGTGCCGGGCCTGGCCGACCGGCTGGTCGAGCTGGACGGCGGCGAGCGGGTCTTCGTACTGCACTGGGGCGGCGAGGTCGGCGACGCCGACCACGCGGTGTACCTCTCGCAGCGCGACGTGCGGGAGCTCCAGTTCGCCAAGGCGGCGATCGCCACCGGCTGGAAGCTGCTGATCGACGAGTACGGCACCGACGTCTCGCAGGTTCAGCAGGTGTTGCTCGCCGGGTCGTTCGGCTCGTACCTGTCGGCGGCGAGCGCGGTCCGGATCGGGTTGGTGCCGAAGGTTCCGGTACTGCGGATCGTCAGTGCCGGCAACGTGGCCGGCGAGGGCGCGAAGATGGTGCTGCTGTCGGTGCGCGAGCGGGAGGGCGCTCGCACGCTGCTGGAGGAGGTGCGCTATGTCGAGCTCTCCGATCGGACCGACTTCAACGACCTCTTCGTCGAACAGCTCGCCTTCCCGCACTGAGCGGGCCCACCGGCTGGCGGTCATCGCCTGCGGGGCGATCGCGCGGCCGATCGCCCGGATCAGTGCAGCTCGGGGCTGGCCGGTCGCCGTGTTCCCGCTGCCGCCGCTCCTGCACAACCACCCGGAGCAGATCGCCGGTGAGGTCGAACGCCTCGCCGGTGAGCTCGTGAGCCAGTATCGAACCGTCGCCGTCGCCTATGCCGACTGCGGAACCTACGGGGCCCTGGACGACGTGTGCGCGCGGCACGGTCTGGCCAGGCTGCGCGGCACTCACTGTTATGACGTCTTCGCGGGTCCAGACCGGGTGGCAGCACTTCTCGCCGACGAACCGGGCACCTACCTGCTCACCGACTACCTGGCCGCCTCGTTCCGGCGCAGCGTCGTCGTCGAGCTCGGACTGGACCGCCACCCGGACCTGCTCGAGGACTACTTCCGGCACTACACCCGGGTGGTCTGGCTGGCCCAGGACCCGACCCCTGAGCTGCGGGCAGCCGCGCAGGACGCCGCGGCCTTCCTGAACCTGCCGCTGGAGGTCGCGATCACCGGCGAGAGCGGGCTCGAGGCCGAGCTGGCGCGGTTGCTCGGACCGAGTCGTGGCCGCCCATCACCGCCAGTGCCTGGGACGGCGCAGCCTCGACGGCAGCCGGGTCGTCGGGTCGCCACGGGCCGAGCCGACCTGCATCGGAGTCACGAAGAGGGCGGTCGCGAGGTTGGCTCCGCGCAGGTCGGATCCACGTAGGTCGGCCCCGATCAGGTCGGCCGCGCGCAGATCGGCGCGGCGCAGGTCGGCACCGATCAGGACGGCGCCGCGCAGGCAGGTCGCCCGAAGGTCGGCCCCACGCAGGTCGGCACCGGCCAGGTCCGCACCGCTGCGGTCGCGCGACGGCCACCCCGAGGCCCGCCGGACCCGCTGGCTGGCCGCCCGCAGCAGCGGCGTCATCTCGGCGTGGACGGCGCCCGGGTCGACCGCCGCCAGGTCAACCGCGGCGTCGACCGGGTCCGGTGAGGCCAGCGCCACGATCCGGTCACGGGCCCGACCGAGCCGCGGGTCGTCGTCCACGGCCGCCAGATCGGCCAGGTAGAAGACCAGCTCGTGCAGCGGACGCAGCACCTCGAAGGCGGCCAGGAGGTCGCCCTGGACGGCGTCGTCCGGGCCGGCCGCCGCGTCCAGGAGGGCGACGGCATGCTGTCCGGCACCGAGGCAGTCGTACGAGGCGCAGCCGGCGTAGCCGCGCCCGCGCAGGTCGGCGTGGATCGTGCAGCGCGCGTCGGGAGCGAGATGGTGGCAGCGCGTTGCGGCCGGTTTGGTGTGCCCGAAGTCGGCCGAGGCGGCGAAGGCTGGGCCGATGCAGCACAACCCACGGCACCGGGGGCAGTCGGCCGCCAGCGGCAGGGCCTCGGCCTCCTCGATGCTCACCCGGCGAGTCTGGCACCCTCCTGGGCCGGTGCGTGCTGACCCCGACGCAGCACATCGGGCCCGACGAACCGGAGACGACGTCTGGCCGGAGACGACGTCTGGCCTGATACAACATCTGGATGGTGCTGAGCCCAGGGGACGTCGTGCGGTCGTTCTACGTGTCGATGCAGGCTCGCGACTGGGACCGGGCGGCCCGGTACCTCGCGCCGTCGGTAAGCATCCGCTTCCCCGCGACCGGTGAGATGTTCGAGGGTGCGTCATTCCTGGCGATGAACCGCGACTACCCCGAGGGCTGGCATCTGGAGGTGGTCGAGGTGATCGCTGCCGGCGGACGCGTGGCCGCCCGGGTTCGGGTCGTCCAGGGCGGCCACACCTTCTGGTGCGCCGGGTTCTACATCGTGGACGACGGCCGGATCACTGAAGCCGTCGAGCACTGGCTGGAGGAGGGCGGCGACCCCGCGCCCGAGTGGCGAACGCCGTACCGCAGCGCGCCACGGCAGCAGGAGTGACATGTCGCCGGCCGGCCCGGTCCTAGATGGCCGCGGTGCCGGTGCCGGTGTCGGCGGCGAGCCCTACCCGGTAGCGCACCACAGGGAGGTCGACACCACCGATCCGATCGACCCGGTGCTCGCCGTCCTCCGCCCAGCCGTGCCGCTCGTAGAACCTGCGGGCCCGGTGGTTGTCCCGCGCCACCCACAGCACGGCAACGCTGAAGCCCCGCTCGCGCAACAGGTCGATCGCCGCCGCGAACAGGGCATGGCCTACACCTCGGCCCCATGCCGCGGCCGCGATGTTGATCGCGTACACCTCCCCGGTGCACTCGTCGCCGTCCCCGGGACGACACGGACCGATGGCGGCGAAGCCCGTCAGGTTCCCGTCGACCTCGGCGACCAGTGGGCGTTGCAGGTCGTCCCCGTCGAGCACGCCACGCCACATGTGGACCCGCTCGGCCACGTCGAGGTCGTCGAGGAAGGCCTGCGACAACATCGCGCGGTACGCCGCCCGCCATGCATCGACGTGCACGCGGGCGATCGCCTCGACGTCGTCGGGACGCGCGCGGCGTACGGCCGGTTGCACGCAACCAGTCTGGCAGCCACCTGGCCGGCGCGCTCAGAGGGTGAACGGCAAGCTCAGAGCTCGGCCAGCAGTCGCTGCCGCCAGGCCTCGGTCTCGGCGACCTGGTTGAAGGTGAACATGTGCAGGCCGGCCACGCCGTAGTAGGGATCACCGACCGATGTGGCGACCTTGGCCAGCAGTCGTTCTGGGGAGTAGCCCGGCGTGGCGAGCCGGGCGAACCAGCCGGCGTGCCGGGTCAGGAAACGGGTGGACTCGCCCACCCCGACCTTCGAGGCCATGGTGAGCAGCTTGGCCTTCTCCACCGGGCCGGCAATCCCGATCTTGATCGGCAGGTCCACGCCACGCCTGCGCACCCGCTTCACCCAGGTGGAGATCTGGTGGGGGTCGAAACAGAGGTTGGAGACGATCAGCGTGCCGTGGGACCGCTTGTCCCACATGGCCTGAACGGTGACGTCGTCGTCGATCGTCGGGTGGCTCTCCGGGTACCCGGTGATGCCGATCTCCCGGATGGGCCGGCCGAGCCGGGTCATCGCCTCCAGCGCGGGCAGTGCAGCGGTCCACGCGCCGGCCGGCGGGTCGGCGTCCCCGGCCGGCATGAACACCTCGCTGATCCTGGCCTCCTGCAGCCGCGCCACCACCTCCGCCAGGTGCCCCTCACCGCGCAGCAGCCTCGCAGTGATGTGGGGCACCACCGTGTAGCCGTGGCCCGCCAGCCGCTCGGCCAGGTCCAGAGTGGGCTCCAGCCCTTTGATCGGGGAGGCGGTGACCGTCATGGTCACCAGCCTCGGCACGCTGGCCAGCACCTTCTCCTCGATGCTAGACGTCGGGATCACCTCGTAGCGCACCGACTCCAGCAGCCGATGCTCGGCCTTGCGGTCGGTCCCGGGAAGCAACCTGATCATGACGCACCTCCCGAACCGGTCGGCTGGTGCCGGTAGAACGGAACCGACTGTGGAGCAAGGGGTTCGACGCCCAAGATCAGGTCAGCTGCCTTCTCGGCGAGCATCATCACCGGGGCATAGATGTTGCCGTTGGTCACGTAGGGCATCACCGAGGCGTCGACGACGCGCAGGCCCTCCACCTCGTGCACCCCCATGGTCAGCGGGTCGACGACGGCGTCCCGGCCGAGCCCCATCTTCGCCGTGCACGAGGGATGCAGTGCGGTCTCGGCGTCGTGCCCGACCCAGTCGAGGATCTGCTCCGGGGTGTGCACCGAGCTGCCCGGGGAGATCTCCCCGCCGTTGAACGGCGCCATCGCCGGCCGGCTCATGATGTGCCGGGTCGCCTCGACGGTCTCCACCCACTCCCGCCGGTCGGTGTCGGTCGACAGGTAGTTGAACCGCAGTTCCGGCTTGACCATCGGGTCGGTGCTGCGGATCCGCACCGACCCGCGGGCGTCGGAGTACATCGGACCGACGTGGAGCTGGTAGCCGTGTCCGCCCGGCGGCCGCGATCCGTCATAACGGATCGCAATGGGCAGGAAGTGGAACATCAGATTCGGGTAGGTCACGTCATCGTTGCTGCGGGTGAACCCGCCGCCCTCGAAGTGATTGGTCGCCCCGGGCCCCGTGCGGCCGAACAGCCACTTCGCCCCGATGAGCGGCTTGTACCGGTTCGCCAGGTACGGCTGCATCGACACCGGCTGCCGGCAGGCGTGCTGGATGTACACCTCGAGATGGTCCTGCAGGTTCTCCCCGACCCCGGGCCGATCCGCGACCACGTCGATCCCCAACGGGCGCAGCAGGTCCGGATCACCGACCCCGGAGAGCTGGAGCAGCTGGGGGGTGTTGATCGCTCCACCGGCCAGGATCACCTCGCCGGCCTCGATCCGCTCGACCGACCCTCCCCGGCCCCGCCGGCGCATGCCCAGCGGGTCGATCCTGACCACCTCCACCCCGGTGGCGCGCCGTCCCGTGGGCCCGCCGAACAGCACCCGGGTGACGAGGCGGGAGGTCTGCACGCTCAGGTTCGGCCGCGACCGCACCGGGTGCAGGTAGGCGCTGGACGCCGACAGCCGGCGGCCTCGGTGCACGTTGCGGTCGAAGGGGGCGAACCCCTCCTGCCGGTAGCCGTTGACGTCCTCGGTGAGCGGATAGCCGGCCTGTTGCACCGCCTCGAAGAAGGCCCCGAACAGAGGGTTGGTGGCCGGGCCGCGCTCCAGCACCAGTGGTCCCGACCTGCCACGCCACGGATCGTCCGCAGCGGCGGCCAGGCAGTTCTCCATCCGCCTGAAATAGGGCAGGCAGTGCGCGTAGTCCCAGCCGGCCATGCCCTCGTCGGCCGCCCACCGCTCGAAGTCCATCGGGTTACCGCGTTGGAAGATCATGCCGTTGATGGAGCTGGACCCCCCGAGCACCTTGCCGCGGGCGTGATAGACGCGCCGTCCGTGCAGGAACGGCTCGGGTTCGCTCTGGTACTTCCAGTCATACAAGCGGCTGCCGATCGGGTAGGTCAGCGCCGCCGGCATCCGGATGAACACGTCCCACCGGTGGTCGCGCCGCCCGGCCTCGAGCACCAGTACCGTGCGGTCGCCGTCCGCGCTCAGCCGGTTCGCCAACGCCGACCCGGCGGACCCCCCGCCGACGATCACGAAGTCGTAGTGGCGGGAGGTCATCGCGGGCAGCCCGATCGCGTCGCCTGGCCGGTCATCCGATGAATGACACCCACCACGAACCATCACCTCGTGCCGTCTCGTGTGCCTCGCCCCGAGGCCCACGCGCCGCCCAGCGCCAGCTCAGATCGTAGCGACATGCGGAACGGGTTGCATATAGGGCAACGACGATTGCCGGCGCCGGCCCCGACGTCGATGTCACCCGCCCGGGATACCCGGCTCAGACCTCGATACCGGGCAGAGTAGAGACCGCACACCCGAGTCCGCGGACGTGCAGCGCCCGCGTCGGACCGCACTGGAGGTACAGCGCCATGGGCGGGAAGGCCAGGGGCGTCAAGCCGCGCCGGTTCAGCGCGGGGGTGCTGCTCTTTCGCCGCCACGGCTCCCCTGGGCCCCAGGTGCTGCTCGGGCACATGGGCGGGCCGCTGTGGACCCGACGTGATGTCGGCGCCTGGAGCATTCCCAAAGGCGGCTACGAGGCCGACGAGGACCCGTTCGTCGCAGCGCGGCGCGAGTACGTCGAAGAGGTCGGTGTGCCGCTGCCCGACGGTCAGTTCCTTCCTCTGGGCGAGGTCGTCCAGGCCAACAACAAGCTGGTCACCGCCTGGGCGGTCGAGGGCGACCTCGACCCCGACGACGCGGTCAGCAACAGCTTCGAGCTGGAGTGGCCACCCCGGTCGGGCCGGATACAGCGGTTCCCGGAGTTCGACCGGGTGGAATGGTTCGAGCTGGACGACGCGGCGCAGCGGATCGTCGCGGCGCAGGCCAGGTTCATCGAGCGGCTGCGCGAGCACTTGGACGGGGCGACGCCGCCCTGATCACCCGCCCGAGACGTCCATGGGCGCAGCCCGGGTCCAGACCTCCTCGAAGGCGCGCACCGTCCGCTCGCCCTGTCCTTGGGCCAGAGCGTGCAGCCGGCCGTACGTGAACGTGCTCTCCCCGGCGTCGCTCGCGGCGTCGGCGAGGGCGAGCAGCTCCTGGCGGATCACCACCGTGTCCTGGTGCTCACCGAGCGCCGACTGGATCTCGGCCATCACCTCGGCGTAGCCCTCCGCCGCCGTGCCGAACACCGGGGTCAGTGCCTCGCCGGCGTAGCGGGCGCGCTTGGCGGCCTTGCGGATCTCGTGGAGCACGGCGTCCCGCTCAGCGGCCACGTCCACGCCGGCCCCTTCGGCCGTGCCCAGCATGGACAGCTGTTCGTGCAGACGCCGAATCTTGCGCCACGTGCCCTTGGCGAACTTCGCGAGCGCAGGGCGGCCGAGCTCGGCGGCGCCCTCGGCCAGCGGTGGGCAGACCAGCAGGCGGTCCAGAGCGTCGAGCAGGTCGTAGTACCGCGTGGTGCGCAGCCCGGCCAGGCCGCGGTCGTGCGCCTCGCGGTACCGGGCGTCCATCGTGGTGCGAACCCGGCGGACCACCGGGCCGCGGCGCAGTGCCGGCGGTTCCGCGGCGACCACCGCCAGCAGGTGGTCCCGGATCACCTCGGCGTCGCGGGCGGCGCCGAGCTCGCCGGCGATCCAGCGCAGCTCGTCGCGGATCGGGTCGGTCACCGACCGATCCAGCAGGGGCCGGAAGGTGGCCAGCGCGGCGCGCAGTCGGCGGCAGGCCACCCGCATCTGGTGAACGGCGTCCGGCGCGTCGGCGCGCACCAGCGGGTCGTTGTCCTTCAGGTGCGCGATCTCGCCGGTGAGGTAGTCCAGCAGCGCGCGGGCCGCCTCTGCCGTCCCGAGCGCCTGAATCCCGGCGGTGACATGGCCGGCGGCGTTCCGCAGGACGCGGTCGCCGGGCCCGTCCGCCCGGTCGGTGGGCCGGCCCAGAGCCCGGGCCAGCTTGGAGGCGTTGGCGCTGGGCGTGGCTCCCGCCTCGGCGAGCCGGGCCGCCAGCGCCTCGACCAGCGGCCGCGCCGCTCCAGCCACCTCGACCTCCAGCTCACGCCAGGCGCTGGCGGTCTCGTGGCCGTCCGGGCCGAACGCGACGGCGGTGACGTCGTCGAGCATCACCTCAGCGAGCAGCGAGCCGTCGTCGGCGCGTAGCGCCTGCACAGTGCGGTCGGTCGAGAGCCGCGCGATCGGCGCCAGGTCACGTCCGCGGGCGTGGACGGCGACGGCGTCGCGCAGCGCGGCCGGAACGGTGCGCACCGCACGACCCAGCGGCAGCGTGAGCTCCTCACGGGCTCCTGCGCTTCGGGTCGGCTCCTTGAGGTGCCAGCCCGCGTCGACGCCCCCGGTCCGGCGGCGCAGGGTGCGTCTGGCCGTCAGAAGGCGCAGGTCCACGGTGTCGAAGTAGGTCGCCTCCAGCTGGTGCACCACCGCCGGGTCCACCGTGGCCAGGCCCGGCAGCCCGGTCAAGTCGGGAAGGGCGAAGCGCGCGGGCACCTCGTACTTCTGCTCGATCTCGATGCTCGACCGGGGCCGTGGTTCGCCGTGGGAGCGGTGGGAGGACTTCTTCGCCTTCTTGGCCACGTGGACAGTATCGGGGCACCGGGATCGTCGGCGGACGATCCATTGGTCAGTTTCGTGTCAGGCTGACCGGGTGAGCACCCCTTCTGCGAGTTCGGCGCGGGATCCGGTCGCGGATCTACGCCGGATCGCCTTCCTGTTGGAGCGCACGCTGGAGTCCAGCTACCGGGTCAAGGCGTTCCGGACGGCGGCGTCCGCACTGGCCGCGCTGGCCCCTGACGACGTGGCCCTGCTGGCCGGGACGGGCGCGCTGCGTCAGATCAAGGGGATCGGCGAGCGTACCGCCGCCGTGATCGAGCAGTCGGTCGCCGGCCGGGAGCCGGAGTACCTGACCGAGCTGGCCGGGCGCGCCGCGGGTCCGCTGGCCGACGGCGGGCAGGAGCTCAGATCGGCCCTGCGCGGCGACCTGCACACCCACTCCGACTGGTCGGACGGCGGCTCCCCGATCGAGGAGATGGCCCGGACCGCCCGCGACCTGGGCCACGGCTACACCGTGCTCAGCGACCACTCCCCCCGGCTGACGGTGGCGAACGGGCTGAGCCCGCAGCGGCTGCGCCGCCAGCTGGAGGTGCTGTCCGGGCTCAACGACCGGCTGGAGGGGTTCCGGATGCTCTCCGGGATCGAGGTCGACATCCTGAGCGACGGTGGCCTGGACCAGGAGGACGACCTGCTCGACCAGCTGGACGTGGTGGTGGCCAGCGTGCACTCCGAGCTGAGGATGCCGGCCGAGGCGATGACCCGGCGCATGGTGAGGGCCATCCGCAACCGGCACACCGATGTTCTCGGACACTGCACCGGACGCTACGTCATCGACCGCAGCTACGGGAGCACGGTGATGCGGGGCAGCACCCGCAGCGGCAAGGCCCGGCCGCCGTCCAGCTTCGACGCCGCGGCCGTGTTCGCCGCCTGCGCCGAGGCCGGCGTGGCCGTCGAGATCAACTCCCGGCCGGAGCGGCTGGACCCGCCGCGTCGGTTGCTGCGCGAGGCGGTCTCGGCCGGTTGCCTGTTCGCGATCGACACCGACGCGCATGCTCCCGGTCAGCTCGACTGGCAGCAGATCGGCTGTGCTCGGGCCGTCGATTGCGGCGTCGACCCGGCCAGGATCGTCAACTCCTGGCCGCTCGAGGACCTACTGGCCTGGACCGCCGACCACACCCATAGGCCCGCCGAACGACCAGTCGGGCAGCCCTCGTGACCGCAACGACGTCACACGCCCCCGAAGAACCTGCCGATCACCGTCTGGTCACCCAGGGCTGGGACAGCTTCACCGAGATCGTCGACGGCCGCTGGGTCGACCGACGACCCCGCCGCCCCGAGGTCGCCCGGGCTCTGCTCGCCGAGACCGCCGTGCTGCCCCGAGTCGCTGCCTACCTGCCGCTCGAAGTGCCGGTACCGGTGGTCGTCGAGGAGGAGCCGCTGAGGGTACGGCACCGGCTGGTGCCGGGCCTGCCGGCCGACCCCCTGCGACTGACCGCGGCGGACGGCGAGCAGTTCGGCCGGTTCCTGCGCGCGCTGCATCGCACACCGCCGATGGTCTACGCGGGTACCGGAATCCTCACAGCAGAGCAGGCGCGCACCGACCTGGAGCGCTTCCTGGACGAGTGCACGCAGCGGGTGCTGCCCCTGGTCGACGCCTGCCTGCGGGAGGCCGCCGCCGCCCTGCTCGAGGGCGCCCGCCGGCCGACCGCGGTCACCCTCGTGCATGCCGATCTCGGCCCGGGCCATCTGCTCGCCGACGGCCGCGGCCGGCTCACCGGAGTGATCGACTGGAGCGACGCCCTGGTCGGCGACCCGGCGCGTGACCTCGCCTGGGCGCTGAACGGGTGCGCCGCGCCGTTCGCCGACGCCGTCGCGACGAGCTACGGGGCGAGCCCCGAGCAGACCGAACGCGCCCTGGTCTGGCACCGGCTCGGGCCCTGGTACGAGGCGCACTGGGGGGTCAGTGGCGGACCGGACGGGCTGCGGGACAGCGGGCTGGCCGGGATCGAGAGCCGGCTCAGCGCACCTCCCGCTCGATGACCCGCAGCGGCATCCCGCCGTGCGGGCGCAGGGTGACCAACGCATCGAGCGGCACGTCGCTGACACCCGGGTGGCCGACGGCGGGCAGTACCCGGCGTCCACGCAGCAACCCGGCCAGCACCATCACCCCCTCGACCAGCGCGACGTCGCGGCCGATGCACAGCCGCGGTCCCAGCCCGAACGGCAAGTAGTCACCGCTGGGCCGGCTCGCGGCGGACTTGCGGCCGGGCGCGGCCAGAAAGCGCCCCGGGTCGAACCGCTCCGGGTCGGGCCAGGCCGCCTCACGGCGGTGCAGCAGCCACGGACTGATGATCATCAGAGTGCCCGCGGGCACCGCGACCCCGGCGACCACGTCATCGGCCAACGCCTTGCGGGTGATCACCCAGGCCGGTGGGTAGAGACGCAGCGCCTCGTCGAGCACCGCTCTGGTGTATTCCAGTCCGGCCAGGTCCTCCCAGGTCGGCCTCGCGTCGTCCGCAGCGCCCAGAACACCGTCCAGCTCCTCGGCGAGGCGGTCCTGCGCGCTCGGATGCGTGGCCAGCAGATGCAGCGCCCAGGTCAGGGCACTGGCCACGGTCTCGTGCCCGGCGATCACCATGGTGACCAGCTCGTCGCGCACCTCGCGCTCGGTGAGCACCCCTGCTCGGGCGGCGCGCAGCAGCAGGGCCAGCAGATCGGCGTCGCCCTCGCCGACTCCGCGGGCTCGACGGTCGGCGACGATCCGCGCGCAGGCGTCGTCCAGGACGGCGTTCGCCGCCTCCAGCCTGGCCTGGGCGCGACGAGCGGGCGGAAACACCCGAGCCAGCAGGGCCGGCAGCGGCAGCCGAGCGCGAGCGATCACGATCTGCAGGGCCTCGTCGACCGCCTCGACCAGCCGCCGCCCGAGGTGCTCACCCGGAGCCACCTTCTCGAGGTCGGCGTCGAACAGGGTGTCGGCGACGACGTCGAGCATGGCCCGCAGCACTGCCTGCTCAGCGTCGACGGTGTGATCCGGGGCCGCGTCCCAGACGCGGCGCAGGGCGCAGGCGGCGTGGCCGGCGGAGGCCGCGACGCCGGGCAGCGCGGTGTGCCGGAAGGCCGGCTGGTCGACTGCCCGGCGCGGCTTCCATTCGGCCTGCTCGGCGGTCAGAAGCCCGATCCCGGTCACCAAGGAGAGCGAGGTGTACTGCACGGTCGCCTTGCCGTACCCGGCATGCCGCTCCAGCAGCACCCGGCGGGCGCCGTCCGGGTCGTTCACCAGAAGCACCGGAGTGCCCGGCAGCGGGAAGGCGACCAGGTCGCCGTAGCGGTGCACGCACTGGTGCAGGAAGGCCAAAGGCTCGCGCCGGATGCCGCGTACTGCGCGGAGCATGTCCAGCGGGAGGGGCCCGTCGGCGTCGAGCGGGGTGTACCGGACGTTACGTCGTGTCATCACGCTCACCGACCGGGCGGACCCACGGGCTCACCTGACCCGTTCAGGCTCACAGGTACAGACCGGTCTGGCCGTCCTCGATGCGTGGGGCGGCGACGGCGTGGATGTCCCGCTCGCGCAGCAGCACGTATTGGCTGCCGTTCAGCTCGACCTCGGCCCTCTCGTCGGGGTCGTAGAGCACCCGGTCACCGACCTGCACCTGACGGACGTGCTGCCCGACCGCGACCACGCCGGCCCAGGCGAGGCGCTTGCCGACCGCGGCGGTAGCCGGGATCACGATGCCGGCCGAGGACCGGCGCTCCCCCGCCTCCGAGTCCGGGTCGACGAGCACCCGGTCGTTCAGCATGCGGATCGGCAACCGTCCGGCATCGGAGGAGGCTGAAGGCAGCGGGGTCACGGGGCGCGGGCCGGAGGTGCTCACGATCGCACCGTACTCGCCTCGGCCGGTCTGACGGTCGGGATGTCGTTCCGCCGTTCCATCAGCCCTGGTCGGCGCTGCCGGACCGGCGACGGGAGCGTCTACGGAGCAGGGTGAACAGAGCGATCAGCGCGACGACGGCGCCGGCGACCGCCACGAGCCGCTCGGTACGCAGCTCGCCGTCGTCGGTGTGGGTGGCCGAGACCAGGCTCCTGCGCGCGTCCTGCACCAAGCGCTGCGCGATCGCCTTCGGCTGGGCACGTTGCACCAGCTCGTCGACCGTGTCGGCCAGGTGGGCGCGTCGCTCGGCGATCGCCGCCTCGATCTCCTGGGGACTGCTCGGCAGAGCCCGGTTGTTCTCGCTCATGACCTCACCTCCGCAGGTCACCGTAGGCCAGCGACACCCGACTTGGCACGCACCTGCCCTAGGGTGAGCGTGTGCCTCAGCTCGAGACCGGTTACCCCGCGCCCGACTTCACCCTCACCAGCGCGGACGGCGAGCAGGTCACCCTGTCCGCCCTGCGCGGGCGCCACGTGATCGTCTACTTCTACCCCGCAGCGATGACCCCGGGCTGTACGACGCAGGCCTGCGACTTCCGGGACAGTCTGGACTCCCTCGCGGCCGCCGGATACACCGTGCTGGGCATCTCGCCGGATACCCCCGAGAAGCTGGCGCAGTTCGTCGAGCGGGACGGCCTGACCTTTGCACTGCTGTCCGACCCGGACAAGACGGTGCTGACCGCGTGGGGAGCGTGGGGGGAGAAGTCGCTGTACGGCAAGAAGGCCATCGGGGTGATCCGCTCGACCGTCGTGGTCGACCCGGACGGCGTCGTGCAGCTGGCCCGGTACAACGTCAAGGCCACCGGCCACGTCGCCTCGCTGCGCAAGACTCTGGGCGTATGACGAGAAGTGTCGGCCGGTCCTACCCTGGGCAGCACGCGGGAGTGGTGTAACTGGCAGCCACGCAGGATTTAGGTTCCTGTGCCTCAGGGCGTGCGGGTTCGAGTCCCGCCTCCCGCACCGGATGAGACGAGCCAGCCGCTAGGTCGCCGGTGGGTCGCCGGCGTGCACGTGACCGAGCGGCTCGAGGTGGGTCTGCGCCTCGCAGTCGGGAATGGCGGTGGCCAGTGCGCGCTCGACGTCGTCGGCCAGGGCGTGCCCCCGCTCGACGCTCCAGTGGCCCGGCACCCGCACCGTGAAGGTGACGAACCGGTGCCGACCCGAGGCCCGGGTCCGCAGATCGGTGAAACCGACCTCCTCGTTGCGGTAGCGGGCCAGGACGGCGTTCACCATGGCCACGTCCTCAGCCGGTAGCGCGGCGTCGAGCAGGGCGATCGCCGACTGCGCGACCAACCGGTAGCCGATGAGCATGATGTTCAGCCCCACCGCCACGGCGACCAGCGGGTCGAGCCGCTGCCAGCCGGTCACCGCGACGGCGAAGACACCGATGATCACGCCGGCTGAGGTCCACACGTCGGTGAGCAGATGGCGTCCGTCGGCCTGCAGCGCGGCGGAGCGATGAGCACGCCCGGCCCGCAGCAGCACCACGGCGACGACGCCGTTGACCACCGCGGCCACCGCGGAGATGGTCAGACCGACCCCTAGGCTCTCCAGCTCCTGTGGACGCAACAACCGCTCGACGGCCGTGAGCAGGATCACCGCCGCGGCGATGAAGATCATGATTCCTTCGATGCCGGCGGAGAAGTACTCGGCCTTGCCGTGGCCGAAGTGGTGGTTGTGGTCGGCCGGGCGCGAGGCGACGCGCAGCGCGGTCAGTGCGACCACCGCGGCGACCAGGTTGACCAGGGACTCCGCCGCATCGCTGAGCAACCCGACCGACCCGGTGAGCAGGTAGGCCCCCGCCTTGAGGGTGATGGTCGCGACCGCTGCGGCGATCGACAGCCAGGCGAACCGGGTCAGGTCGACCGGCACCGCACGGCTGCTCACCGGGTCAGCGTACGGTGACCTCGATCGTGTGCCAGCCGGTCGCGCCGTCCGGGTCGACCCGGCTCCGCTCTCCGGTCTGCGCCAGGGCGGCCCCGTCGGTGGCGCGGACCTTCAGCTCATGCCTGCCGATGGTCGCCGTCCACGGGAACACCCACTGCCGCCAGGAGTCCAGGCCCGACGTCTCGGCCAGCCGGGCGGGCTGCCAGCCACCGCCGTCCACGCTCACCTCGACCGCGTCGATCCCGATCCCCGGGGCCCAGGCCACGCCGGCCACGGCCACCTGCCCCGGCGAGAGGTTCGCCCCGGACCGGGGGACGTCGATCCGGGAGGCCAGCTTCACGGGCCCACGCTCGGACCAGCCGCGGGTCGACCAGTAGGCCTTCTTCGCGTCGAAGCGGGTCACCTCCAGGTCGACCACCCACTTGGTCGCCGAGACGAACCCGTACAGCCCGGGCACCACCATCCGCACCGGGAACCCGTGCCTGGCCGGCAACACCTCGCCGTTCATGCCGATCGCGAGCATCGCGTCCCGGTCGTCGTCGGTGAGCGCCTGGAGCGGAGAGGACGCCGTCCAGCCGTCGGCGCTGGTCGAAAGGACCATGTCGGCCCCGGCCGACGGACCGGTCCCGCGCAGCAGGGGGGCCAGCGGCAGCCCCAGCCAGACCGCGTTGCCCACCAGGTCGCCGCCGACCTCGTTGGAAACACAGCACAGCGTGATGTCCCGCTCGATCAGCTCGCCTTCGAGCAGGGTGGCGTAGTCGAGGGTCATCTCCCGATCCACCATGCCGTGAATCCGGAGCTGCCAATCCTGGGCGTTGAGCTTGGGCAGGCCGAAAGCGGTGTCTATCTGGAAGAAGTCCTCGTTGGGCACCCGGAACGGCGCTACGCCGTCCACACCCACCTCGACCCCGGCCGGCAGGGTGGTCGCCGAGGCCGGGCGGGGCAGGGCGGACGGCGCACCGGCACCGGGCTGGTCCCCACCGTCGAAGAGCCCACCCGGACCGGTCAAGGTCACGTCGGCCGCCTGAGTGCCCCACCAGGCGCCGGCCAAGAGCGTCGCACCCCCACCCAGACCTGCCAGTCCGGTGAGTAGGGTGCGCCGCGAGATGCCGCTGCGTGACTCCGGGGGCCCACCCGCAGGCTCCTGCGACCGGTCGGGCTGGGAGGTCATCCCCCCATCATCGGCGCCTGCGGCGCCGTACGCATCGCGGGCAACACTTCCGTAAGAACCTCCACCAGGCCCCGCAAGGCCTTGCCCCGGTGGCTGATCGCATCCTTCTCGGCGTCAGCCAGCTCGGCGCTGGTGCGCTTCTCGCCGGTGGGGACGAAGATCGGATCGTAGCCGAACCCGTTCTCTCCCAGCGGTTTCCTGGTCAACCGGCCCGGCATGACACCTTCGACCACATGCTCACCGCCGGCGGGGAGCACGAGCGCCGCGGCACAGGTGAAGTGGGCCCCGCGGTGCTCGTCCGGCACATCGGCGATCTGGTCCAGCAGCAGACGCAGGTTCGCCAGGTCGTCTCCGTGCTGCCCGCTCCACCGGGCACTGAACACCCCCGGCGCGCCACCGAGCACATCGACGCAGAGTCCGGAGTCGTCGGCGATCGCCGGCAACCCCGTCGCCTGGGCCATCGCGCGGGCCTTGAGCAACGCGTTCTCGGCGAAGGTGACGCCGCTCTCGACCACGTCGGGCAGGTCGGGGAAGTCCAGGAGGTCGACCACCTCGACCGGCAGGGAGTGCTCGACCAGAATCCGGCGCAGCTCGGCCACCTTGTACCGGTTGCGGGTCGCCAGCAGAAGCCGGAAGGAGCTCACCACAGGGCCTGTCAACCCTCGAGCGCGAGGTGCTGCAACCGGGTCAGCTCGGCGCACCCGTCAAGCGCCAGGTCGAGCAGGGCGTCGAGCTCGGTACGGTCGAAGGGCGCGCCCTCGGCCGTGCCCTGCACCTCCACGAAGGCCCCGCTGCCGGTGGCCACGACGTTCATGTCGGTCTCGGCGCGCACGTCCTCGGCGTAGCACAAGTCGAGCATCGGGGTGCCGCCGACCACCCCGACGCTGACTGCCGCGACCGACCCGGTCAGCGGCTGGGCCGATGCACCGACCACCTTGTGGGCGCGGGCCCAGGCGATCGCATCGGCCAAGGCGACGTAGGCGCCGGTGATCGCCGCCGTCCGGGTGCCGCCGTCCGCCTGCAGCACATCGCAGTCGAGGACGATCGTGTTCTCCCCGAGGGCTTTCGTATCGATCACCGCCCGCAGCGAGCGACCGACCAGCCGGGAGATCTCGTGCGTGCGACCGCCGATCTTGCCGCGGATCGACTCCCGGTCGTTGCGGGTGTTGGTCGAACGAGGCAGCATCGCGTACTCGGCGGTGACCCAGCCCCGCCCCTTGCCCTTGAGCCAGCGCGGAACGCCCTCGGTGAGGCTCGCCGCACACAGCACCCGGGTGTTGCCGAACTCGACCAGCACGCTGCCTTCGGCATGGTCCAGCCAGTTCCGGGTGAACCGCACCTCGCGGAGCTGGTCCGGCGCGCGCCCGTCGTCCCGCACATCCGCCGGCACGCTGGTCGTCGATGTCATGCCGGCGAGCCTAAGCCGTCACTGCGCCCGATCCCGAAACCACCACGTGATCTTCATTGCGATCTCCGCGTCGGAGCACGGCGGCGAGCCGAAGATCACGTTGATGATCACGTTGCGTATAGGTGCGCTGTTTGGGCACGCCGGCACGCATCGTGATCTTCATTGTGATCATGACAACGTCGGGGGGCTGATCACGCTGAAGATCACGGGGCGTCCGGGTGGTGGCCAGAGGTCTACGGCGCGATCTACTACCTTCTGAGCCAAGATCGTGAAGGCGAGCTGAGAGCGATGCTGCTGACCGCAGACCAGGTCGTCCTGCCGTCCGGTGTCGTCGCACCGGGCTGGGTGGAGACGACGAGTGAGATGATCACCGGCGCCGGAGGTGACCTCCCGTCGGCACCGGCCGAGGCGCACCTCGCCGGCACTCTGGTGCCCGGGTTCGTCGACATCCACTGCCACGGAGGCGGCGGCGCGTCCTTCACCACCGGCGAGCCGGACGACGCACGGTCCGTCATCGCCACCCATCGCGCCCACGGCACGACCTCGCTGATGGCGAGCCTGGTCACCGACACCGTCGACCGGCTCGACGAGACGGTCCGGGCGCTGGCTCCCCTGGTCCGGGCCGGTGAGCTGATCGGCGTCCATCTCGAGGGACCGTGGCTCAGCCCCCGCCACTGCGGGGCGCACGACGCCGCACTGCTGTGCTCACCGGCCGGCGCGGATGTCGACCGGCTGCTCGACGCTGCCGGCGGCTCGATCCGAATGGTGACCCTGGCCCCCGAGCTGGCCGGCGGCCTGGACGCCGTCCGCCAGCTGAGCGAGCGCGGGGTGGTCGCCGCGCTCGGCCACAGCGACGCGCTCTACTCGGTGGCGCGCGAGGCGCTGGACGGCGGGGTCACAGTCGGTACCCATCTGTTCAACGCGATGCGCGGCGTCCACCACCGCGAGCCGGGACCGGTTTTGGCCCTGGTCGAGGACGAACGGGCGGTCGTCGAGCTGGTGGCCGACGGCATCCACCTGCGCCCAGAGGTCCTGGCCTGGGCCGCTCGATCGGCGGCCGGTGGGTTCGTCCTGGTCACCGACGCGATGGCGGCGGCCGGTGCCGCAGACGGTGACTACCGGCTCGGACCGCTCGACGCCCGGGTGCGCGACAGGGTGGCCCGGATCGGGAGCGGCGGAGCCATCGCCGGTAGCACCCTGACCATGGACGCCGCCGTCAGGTACGCCGTCACCCGGGCCGGGGTGGCATTCCTGGACGCCGTCCGGGCCGCCAGCGCCACACCGGCCCGGGTTCTGGGGCTCGCCGACGTCGGGGCGATCGAGCCGGGACGGCGCGCCGATCTTGTGGTGCTCGACGAGTGCCTGCACATCGCGGCCGTTATGCGTCGTGGGGTGTGGCGGACAGCGTGAGCGTCAGGCCGGGTCGGGCCACGTCGACCGGACCGGAGTAGACCTCGCGGGCCTCTGCCGACGTCACCTGCGGGTCGGTCCAGATCGGCTGGTGGGTGAGCACCAGGCGCCGCACCCCGGCGGCGTCCGCGGCCTGGCCGGCGCGCCGGCCGGTCAGGTGCACCCCGCGCACGGCGTCACGGCCCTCGACGAACGAGGCCTCGGCGAGCAGCACGTCGGCGTCCCGGGAGAGCTCCACCAGGGCCTGGCACGAGTCGGTGTCCCCGCTGTAGGCGAGTACGGCACCAGCGCACTCCACCCGCAGCCCGTACGCCTCGACCGGATGCTCGACCCGGCGCGGGGTGATCGTGAACGGTCCGATCTGCACCGGCTCGCCCTCGACCCAGCTCCGCACGTCGAACGACTTGGCCAGCGAGCCCCGCTCGTGCTCGCCGTAGGCCCGTTCCAGCCGTTCGAACGTGTTCGTGGGCCCGTAGACCGGAATCCGGCCCGACGGCAGGCCCGACGGGTCGTAGACCAGGGCGACGTACAGCCCGCACATGTCCAGGCAGTGGTCGGGGTGCAGGTGACTGAGCAGGACGGCGTCCAGGTCAGCGAGGTGGACACCCGGCCCCAGGTAGGACTGCAGCTGACCGAGCGCCCCGTTGCCCAGGTCCAGCACCACCCGCCAGTGGCGACCGTCGGTGTCCCGCGCCTCGACCAGATAGCACGAGGCGGGCGAGGACGGGGACGGGAACGACCCGGCACAACCGACGACGGTCACCCTCACGCGAACGCCCGTTCTTCCGCCGCCCGCTCGACCACCGCCACCTCCGGACCGAGGAATCGTCGGGCCAACCGCGCGAACGGCTCTTCAGGCCCCGTGGCCACGAAAGTGTGCCGGGGCTGCGGGAGCGCCTCGTCCCGGGCCAGGCCCAGGCCCATCAGGGTGCGGTAGACGTCCTTGGCGGTCTCTTCGGCGCTGGAGACCAGCGTCACGTCGTTGCCCATCACGTAGGCGATGATGCCGGTGAGCAGGGGATAGTGCGTGCAGCCGAGCACGAGCGTGTCCACGCCCGCCTCCCGCACCGGGTCAAGGTAGGAATGGGCGACCCGGAGCAGCTCCTCCCCGGCAGTCACCCCGGCCTCGACGAACTCCACGAACCGGGGACAGGCCTGCGAGGTCAGCTGCAGGTGGGTGGCGGCGGCGAAGGCGTCGTCGTAGGCCTGACTGGTGATCGTGGCGCGAGTGCCGATCACTCCGACCGCGCCGTTCCGGGTGGCCGCCACGGCCCGGCGCACCGCGGGCTGGATCACCTCGACCACCGGCACGTCGTAGCGCTCCCGGGCATCGCGCAGGGTGGCCGCGCTGGCCGAGTTGCAGGCGATGACCAGCATCTTCACCCCACGTTCGACGAGGTGGTCCATCACGTTCAGCGCATGGGCGCGGACCTCGGCGATCGGCCGGGGCCCGTAGGGCCCGTGCTCGGTGTCGCCGACGTAGAGCACCCTCTCGTGGGGCAGTTGGTCGAGCACCGCCCGGACGACGGTGAGCCCGCCGACGCCGGAGTCGAGGATCCCGATCGGTGAGTCGTTGTGCTCGCCAGTGTGCTGGTCAGGCGGGTGGGGCTGCTCGGGCACGTCAGTGAGCGTACGCGGTCCCTCAGTGCACCGCGGCGACCAGCGACTCCTGCCACCAGGTCAGCGCCTCGTACACGGCGGCCAGGCCCAGCCAGCTCCGCTCGGCCTGCGCGGCCGGGTCCGGTTCGTCGGGCTCCTCGGCCTCGGCGGCCTGCGCCGACGCCAGCTCGAGGCGCAGGTGCAAGGTGGTCGCATCGTCGTCCGTGCGCAGGTCCAGTCGTTCCGCCAGGACCAGGCGCACATCGGTGAGGCCCTTGAGCAGTGCGCCCGCCTCCTCGCGGTCGAGGACCACAGGCTCGGGCCGGCGCAGCGCATCGGCGGCCAGGGCGAGGCCGGCCCGCTTGGTCTGGCGCAGCGAGTGCTCGGTGAGCCGGCGAAAGCTCTGGGCCAGCTCGGCGTCGTCCCGGTTGCCGTCGGGCAGCAGCCGGGCCACTGCCGGGTCGCTCGGCGGATCGACGGCCACGGACTGCTCGAACGCGCGCCACAGATCGCCGTCCGGACCGGCGTCGGCAGCCGAGGTCTCGTCGCGACCCGGCTCGGCGTCCCGCTCGAGCATCCCGGCCACCTCGTCGAGCAGCCTGGCGACCAGGTGCCGCTCGGCCTCGCCCAGGTTGACCGTGACCCTGCTGCGGCGCCCCCTAAACGGCGGAGCGGCCCGCCTCAACGAGCCCATCAGGTGTCCTTCTGGAACGTCGCCCAGAGCCCGTACAGATGCATGGCCGCGGTATCGCGTTCCATGTCCTCGCGAGTGCCGTTGGAGACCACGGCCTTGCCCTTCTTGTGCACATCCATCATCAGCTTGTTGGCCTTGGACTTCGGGTAGCCGAAGTAGGTCTGGAACACGTGGGCGACGTAGGACATCAGGTTCACCGGGTCGTTCCAGACGATGGTCACCCAGGGCACGTCCAGCGCCGTCGACTCGATGGTCTCCGGCTGCTCGACCTCGACCGGTGCCACAGACACGCTCTCCACTCTAGGCAGCCCGCCGCCGCAGACCGAAATGCGGTCCCGCCGCCCGAGTCCGGAACCGCACAGGCCGTCTTCCCCGCCGGCGGTGAAGAACGGGCTCTGCGGCATGGCTAGGGTGACGGCGTGACCAGCACGGCACTGCTGACCGACCGGTACGAGCTGACCATGGTCGAGGCCGCGCTGCGCAGCGGAGCAGCCAGCCGGCGCTGCGTCTTCGAGATGTTCGCCCGCCGGCTGCCCGACGGGCGTCGCTACGCAGTGGTGGGCGGCACCGCACGGCTTCTGGACGCCCTCGTTCGGTTCCGGTTCGGCGACGAGGAGCTGGCCGCGCTGGAACGCGACGGCGTCGTCGACGCCCCGACACTGCACTGGCTGGCCGACTACCGTTTCGACGGGGACGTGTGGGGGTACGGCGAGGGCGAGGCCTACTTCCCGGGCTCGCCGATCGTGGTCATCGAGGCCGATTTCGCCCACGGCGTGGTCCTGGAGACGGTCGCCCTATCGATCATCAACCACGACAGTGCCATCGCGGCGGCCGCGAGCCGGGTGGTCACGGCGGCGAACGGTCGACCGTGCCTGGAGATGGGTTCGCGGCGCACACATGAGGACTCGGCGGTCGCCGCGGCGCGCGCCGCTTACCTGGCCGGCTTCGCCAGTACCAGCAACCTCGAGGCCGGACGGCGGCACGCCATTCCGACCGTCGGCACCGCGGCGCACGCCTTCACCCTCGTCCACGACGACGAGCGCAGCGCCTTCGCGGCCCAGGTCGCCAGCCTCGGGGCGGGCACGACCCTGCTGGTCGACACCTACGACGTGACCCGCGGCGTCGAGCTCGCGGTCGAGGTCGCCGGGCCGCAGCTGGGCGCCGTCCGACTCGACTCGGGTGATCTGCTCGAGCAGGCGTTCGCCGTCCGGGCGCAGCTCGACGCCCTCGGCGCCCCGCACACCAAGATCGTCGTCACGAGTGACCTCGACGAGTACGCGATCGCCGCGCTGGCCGCCGCCCCGGTCGACGCCTACGGGATCGGCACCGCCCTGGTCACCGGGTCCGGCGCGCCGACGGCCGGCCTGGTCTACAAGCTGGTGGCGCGCGAGGACGTCGGCGGCGAGCTGGTCGGCGTGGCGAAGAAGAGCACCGAGAAGACCAGCATCGGCGGGCGCAAGTGGGCGCGGCGGCGGCGTTCGCACGGGGTCGCGGTGTCCGAGGTGATCGGCATCGGCCACGTGCCGGCCGCCGAGGGCGGGGACGGCGGCGGCGGCCGCCTTCTGCTGCGTCTGCTGGTCGAGCGTGGTGAGATCGTCGGAGGCGAGTCGTTGGACGACGCCCGGGCCCGCCACACCGCATCGCTGGCCGAGCTGCCTGCCACCGCGCACCAGCTCTCCCGCGGCGAGCCGGTGATCCCAACCGTGATGGAAGAAGGGTAGGCATCGTGAGCTCGCGTGCGCTGATCATCGTCGACGTCCAGAACGACTTCTGCGAGGGCGGCTCGCTGCCGGTTGCCGGCGGCACTGAGGTCGCCAAACGGATCGCCGAGCACCTCACCGCGCAACGCGGCACGTACCCGACAGTGGTGGCCACTCGCGACTGGCACGTCGATCCCGGCGCGCACTTCGCGACCACACCGCCGGGACCGGACTTCCTGGACACCTGGCCCGCGCACTGCGTGGTCGGCACCCCCGGCGCGGACAGTCACCCGGCTCTGGCCGGGGCAATGGAGCAGGGCCTGGTCGACGCCTGGTTCCACAAGGGCGAGCACGCGGCCGCGTACTCCGGGTTCGAGGGCCGACTTCAGGGCGCCGTCCCGGGCGAGGGCGCCGAGGTGGGCATGGCCGACTGGCTGCGTCAGCGCGGGGTGACCGAGGTCGACGTCGTCGGCATCGCGACAGACCACTGCGTGCGGGCCACCGCGCTGGACGCCGTCCAGGCCGGGTTCGTCACCCGGGTGCTGCTGGACCTGACCGCAGGCGTGGCGCTGAAGACCACCCTGGCGGCGCGTGACGAGCTGGCCCAGGCCGGGGTGGCGCTGCTGGGGGAGCCCGTGGTCCGCGCCTAACCAGCAGAGAGTGACGATCCCGAACACCGCTGAGTGGCGTTGCGCCCACCCCGAACGGGCACGGCGTGACGTTGTGCCCGTCTAGCGGGCACAACGTCACGCCGTGCCCAAGAAGTTGGGGGCGTGCTCACCCGAAATCGCCGGCGGCGCGGCGTAGGTCGGTGAGCAGCGCCACGAGCTGCCGCACGCCGTCCGCGTCGAGACCGGGCGCGGTGAAGACCTTGGCGTTCACGTCACCCGTGGCGGCCAGAGCCAGCGCACGGCCGGCATCGGTGATCTCGGCGAGGGTCGCCCGGCGGTCACTGGGGTGCGGCACCCGAACCACCAGACCCTGCGCGACGAGCCGATCGACGACGTTGGTGACGCTGGCCGGGTGCACCTGCAGCCGCTCCCCCAGCCGGGCGAGCGGCAGTGCGCCGTCGCGGGTGAACGAGAGCAACATCAGCACCTCGTAGCGGGCGAAGGTCAGGCCGTGTGGGCGCAGTGCCTCCTCGACCCGGGCCAGCATGATCTGCTGGGCCCGCATCAGCGAGGTGACGGCGGCCATCCCGGGTGCCGCCTCGGCCCATCCGGACCGCTCCCAGTGCCGCCGCGCCTCGGCGACGGGGTCGAACGGCAGCGGACCCCTGGTCACATCGCCCTCCGGTACTGGCCGCCGACCTCGAAGAAGGCGTCGGTGATCTGCCCCAGCGAGCAGACCCGGACGGCGTTCATCAGCTCGGCAAAGGTGTTGCCGCCCTCGACGGCCACCCTTCTCAGCCGCTCCAGCGCGGCCGGCGCCTCGTCGACGTGCCGGGCGTGGAAGTCGGCCAGCCGGCGCAGCTGAGACTGCTTCTCGGCGTCGGTGCCACGGGCCAGCTGCAGCGGCCGGCCGCTCTCGGCGGCGTCCTCGCCGCCGCCGTCGGAGTCACGGGGAGCGAGGAAGGTGTTCACCCCGACGATCGGCAGCGATCCGTCGTGCTTGCGCTGCTCATAGAGCATCGACTCGTCCTGAATCCGGCCCCGCTGGTAGCCGGACTCCATCGCGCCGAGCACCCCGCCTCGATCGGCGATCGCCTCGAACTCGGCCAGCACCGCCTCCTCGACCAGGTCGGTCAGCTCGCTGACGACGTACGAGCCCTGCAGCGGGTTCTCGCAGCCGGCCAGCCCCCACTCGGCGTCGATGATCATCTGGATGGCCAGGGCCCGGCGCACCGATGCCTCGGTCGGGGTGGTCACCGCCTCGTCATAGGCGTTGGTGTGCAGCGAGTTCGCGCCGTCATAGACGGCGCACAACGCCTGCAGTGTGGTCCGGACGTCGTTGAACGCCATCTCCTGTGCGTGCAGTGACCGTCCCGAGGTCTGGACGTGGTACTTCAGCTTCTGCGACCGCTCCGCGGCGCCGTAGCACTCCTTCATGGCGATGGCCCAGATCCTGCGAGCCACCCGGCCGAGCACCGTGTACTCGGCGTCCATGCCGTTGCTGAAGAAGAACGACAGGTTCGGCGCGAAGTCGTCGATCGCCATCCCCCGGGCACGGTAGCTCTCCACGTAGGTGAACGCGTTGGCCAGGGTGAAGGCCAGCTGGCTGATCGGGTTCGCCCCGGCCTCGGCGATGTGATACCCGCTGATCGAGACAGAGTAGAAGTTGCGCACGTCGTGGGCGATGAAGAACTCCTGCACGTCGGCCATACAGCGCAGCGAGAACTCGGTCGAGAAGATGCAGGTGTTCTGGCCCTGGTCCTCCTTGAGGATGTCGGCCTGTACCGTGCCCCGCACGGTGCGTAGCGCCGTGGCGGCGATCACGGCCCGCTCGGACTCGCTCGGCTCGCGCCCCTGCTCGGCGGTGAACGCTTCGAGGCGCTGGTCGATCGCGACGTTGAGGAACATCGCCAGCACCGCCGGCGCCGGACCGTTGATGGTCATCGACACCGAGGTGGCCGGGTCGCACAGGTCGAAGCCTCGGTACAGCTCGCGGATGTCCTCGACGGTGGCGATGGACACCCCGGAGGTGCCGACCTTGCCGTAGACGTCCGGGCGCTCGGCCGGGTCACGCCCGTAGAGAGTGACCGAGTCAAACGCGGTCGAGAGCCGCACCGCCGGCTGTCCGGCCGAGAGCAGGTGGAAGCGGCGGTTGGTGCGAAAGGCGTCACCCTCGCCGGCGAACATCCGCGCCGGGGCCTCGGCGTCCCGCTTGAGCGGGAACACCCCGGCGGTGAACGGGAAGGACCCGGGCAGGTTCTCCGAACGCAGGAAGGTGACCAGGTCGGCGTGATCGTCGGTGCGCGGGACGGCGACTCGCGGCACCCGGGTCCCGGACAGCGTGGTGCGGTGCAACGCGGTTCGCACCTCGCGACCGCGGACGGCGTAGCCCAGCTCCTCGGCCCGGTAGCTCGCGCGACGCTCCGGCCAGGACTCCAGCTCGGCGCGCGTGCCGTCGTCCAGGTTCGTGTCCGCCTCGGCCAGACGGCGGTCCAGCTCCGCACTGACCTGTCCGGCGGCCGCCAGCTCGGCCGACGCCGTGGCCAGGTGTTGGCGACGCCGCGAGGCGCCGGCGAGCTGCGCGGTGCGGGCGTGGTAGTCCCGGACGGTGGCTGAGACCTCGGCCAGGTACCGGACCCGCTCGGCGGGAACGATGCCGATCAGCCCGGTCGGCTCCTTGGCTCGCTCGGCTGCCACCGCCCGCGGCAGCACTCCTCCGGTGACCGGTAACCCCTTGTCGACCAACAGGTCTCGCAGGTGGTGGTAGAGCGCCGTGACCCCGTCGTCGTCGAACCGGGCGGCACTGGTGCCGTAGACCGGCATCTCGTGCCAGGCCGCGCCGAACGCCTCGCGGTTGCGGACCAGCTGGCGCGCCACATCCCGACGGGCGTCGGCGCCGCTGCCGGCCCCGCGGCGCTCGAACTTGTTCACCGCCACCACGTCGGCGACCTCGAGCATGGCGATCTTCTCCAGCTGCGTGGCAGCGCCGTACTCCGGCGTCATCACATACAGGGCGACATCGACCAGGTCGGCGACCGCGCTGTCGCCTTGGCCGATCCCGGGCGTCTCGACGATCACCAGGTCGTGGCCGGCCTGGCATGCCAGCACCACGTCGGCCAGGTGCTGCGGCAGGCCCGAGGCCGACCGGGTGGCCAGGGACCGCATGTAGGTTCGCCCGGCGCTCAGGCTGTTCATCCGGATCCGGTCGCCGAGCAACGCACCCACGCCGCCGCGCCGGCTCGGGTCGACGGCCAGGATGGCGATCTTCAGCTTGTCCTCGGTGTCCATGCGCAGCCTGCGGACGAGCTCGTCGGTCAACGAGCTCTTGCCCGAACCGCCGGTTCCGGTGACCCCGAGCACCGGGACGACGCGTGCCGCTGCCGCCTCGCGGACCGTGGTCAGCAGCCGGGCCGAACCCCGGCCCTGCTCCAGCACGGTGATCGCCCGGGCGAGGGACCGGTCGCCACCGGCGAGCACCGCCGGGTCCGGAGGGTCGGCGGCCAGATCGGTGTCGCACTCGGCGACGATCGTGTTGACCATGCCGGGCAGCCCGAGCCGCTGCCCGTCCTGCGGGCTGAAGACCCGCACCCCGCGCTCGGCGAGCGCCGCGATCTCGTCGGGGACGATGACGCCGCCGCCACCGCCGTAGACCCGCACGTGGCCCACACCCTGCTCCACCAGGCAGTCCCGCAGATAGCCGAAGTACTCGAGGTGACCACCCTGGTAGGAGCTCACCGCCACCGCCTGGGCGTCCTCCTGGACGACCGCCGCCACCACCTCGGCCACCGACCTGTCGTGACCGAGATGGACCACCTCGCATCCCTGCGCCTGCAGGATCCGCCGCATGATCGTGATCGCGGCGTCGTGCCCGTCGAACAGGCTGGCCGCGGTGACTACGCGCACCGGGTGGGTCGGGACATGCAGCGCGGGGCGCGGCTGTTCTGGCCGGCTCATCGTGACCTCCAAAAAAACTATGACATCAAACTATATGACCTCCGAGGATATAGCCAGCCCCTGTGCCTGCGCTGGCTAGGGTTCCGGATATGACGCGAGGCCTGCCCGGCGTGCCGGAGACAACCGCGGACCGCGGCGACGGACCGGCTGTGGTCGAGGTGGTCGAGACGCTCTTCGACGTCGCCGCGGCCGACGCCCTCGACCTGCCCGGCTACCGCTACCATCGGCGCGCCGGGTACGGCGACGCCATCGGCGCGTTGCTCCTGGACGCCGCCCGCGCGCAGGAGCTGACCGAGGCGTTGCGGCCCGGTGACCACGCGCTGCCGATCCTCCTCACCGGCGCCGGGGGCACCGAACCCGGCTCCGCCGAGCAGGCTCGCCAGCAGGTTCGTGCGGCACGCGACCTGCTGAGCGAGGACGACCGGGTCGAGCTGGTCGGCGTCCGGCTGCCGCTGCTGAGCGGCACCGACGGCCGCGACGACACGGACGGAACCGCCGCCGCGCGGCACCTGCTCGACGCCCTGGACTTCACCGTGCCGGCCTGGGTGGAGCTGTCCATTGATCTGGACTGGCGAAGGGCCATGGCGGTCATCGCCGCCGACGGTGTCGAGCACCTCACCCTGCTGCTGGACGGTGCCTCGCCCGAGGAGGCGGCCACCATGCTGCGTGCCGCTGTGGACCTCGACCTGGCCTTCCGGCTCGGCGGCGCGGACCTGCCCGTGGTGACCGGCCGGGGCGGCGTGGTCGGCTGGCTGAACGTGCTCTGCGCCGTCCGGGCTGCTCTGGACGGCGCGCAGACCGCGGCGCTCGCCGACCTGCTCACCGAGCGGGACCCCACCATGGTCAGTTCCGTCGTGCGCCGGATGAGCCCCGCGGACGCGGCGAACACCCGGGCGCTGCTGGTAGCCGTCGAGACGCCCGACGTCGAGGCGACCCTGGACCGGCTGGGCGACCTGCGCCTGCTGGCCCGCGGTTGAGTCTCGCAGGGCGAACGCGTCCAGCGGTGCTGGGCCTGCCTACCTGCTGCGCACCACCACAGTCTTGGGCAGCTTGTCGTGGATGCACTGGCGCTTGGGATCCCAGAGGCACCACAGGGCGTCGAGCAGGGAGTAGAGGCCGCCCACCGTGGGAATCAGCCCGGGGATGTCGGTGGTGGCCCAGCGCAGCACCGCGTCCGTCCAGGTCGGCCGGCCCTGGTCGGCGAGGCGCTGCACCGTGACTCCGAGCAGGCTCTTGCCGAGCGTCGCTCCGCGCAGCGCGATCAGGGTGACGTGGTAGACGCCACCCACGAGGAGTGCCACCAGCGAGTACTTCATGATCGCGCTGGTGACGACCGGGTCGCTGAGCAGGGCGGTGGGGTCGGGCGGCTGGCTGCCGTCGGAGGGGATGGAGTCGATGTAGTCCCGGACGGCGTTCAGGACGTCCCGCAGGAATGAGGCGCCCAGAACCGCCGTAACGATGCCGACCAGGATGCCGTCGACGATCCGGGCGATCAGGCGGGCGAACCGGCTGGCCGGCTGCCCCGGGCCGACGCCGCCGCCATAGGGGCCTGCGCCGGCCTGGCCGTAGGAGGTGCTGCTCGGATAGCCGCCGTACGGCGTGCCGGTCGGTGGCGCGCCCTGTTGCGGATACCCCGGGTACTGGTCACGGGGGGCCTGCGGCGCTCCGAAGGGCGCCTGTCCCGAGCTCGCGTACGGGTCGGATCCGTACTGACCGGACTGGCTGGGCTGATCGGACTGACCCGGCTGAGCCCATTCGGGCCGGCCGGGCTGGCCGGAGGGGGCGGCGGGGCTCTGGAAGGAGTCCGGTGCGGAGGGCTGCGCCGCGGAGTCCGGCGATCCCCAGACGGGGGCAGCCGGGGCAGCCTGCTCCGGTGCGCCCTGGCCCGGCTGCTGCCCAGAGGCCTCCGGACGGATGGGGGCGCCGAAGACCGAGGACATGCCGGTCTGCTCGGGGACGGCCCGAGTGACCGGACTCCAGGCGTTGCCGTCCCACCAGCGCTCGTAGCCGGGCAGGGAGGCGTCGGGATACCAACCGGGGAGCTGCGTGGTCATGGAACCAGAGTGCACCATCGACCGCGCCGTCTCGGAATCCCCGGTCCGGCCGCATGGCCGTGACCGTCTGCCGCGCCGCCCTCACACGTCACGGAGTGTGCCGAACGCGATCACCTGGTGATGACCTGGTTGCGCCCGCCGTGCTTGGCCTCGTAGAGGGCCGCATCGGCGCGCAGCAGGACGGCATGCAGGTCACCGGCCGGTCCGGTCGCCACCCCGGCGCTCAGTGTCAGTGACAGGTCGCCGGCGATGTGGGACCAGTCGTGCTCGGCGACCCGGAGCAGCACCCGGGCCGCGGCCTCGGCACCCAGATCCGCGCTACCGGTCGGCAGGGCGATCAGGAACTCCTCGCCGCCCCAGCGAGCCACCTGGTCCACCGCCCGCACCGAGCCGGCCAGCACCGCAGCCACCTCGCGCAGCACCACGTCCCCCGAGGTGTGGCCGAACCGGTCGTTGACCGCCTTGAAGTGGTCGATGTCGATCATCACCAGACAGACCCCTGCGCCGGCCGGCATCTGGGCGCAGAACCGCTCGACGCCACGTCGGTTCGCCAACCCGGTCAACGGATCCTGCTCCGCGGTCCGGATCAGCACCTGCTCGCGCGCCTCTAGGTCGCGGCGGCGCGACTCGGCGCCCGCCCGGCCCCACACCTGGTCCATGAAACCGCCGATCTGGCGCTGGTGCCGGGCCCAGACCCGGTCCGCCAGCCGGCGGGTGTCGGCCAGCGCGCCGCGCGTGTCCCCTGCCGCCTCGCGGACGAGGGAGCGCAACCGCAAGGCCTCCATGTCGTGCACCAGATCAAGGTCGGTGCCCACGATGGACAGAGCGGCATCCAGCTCCACCAACGCCTCCTCCGGCCGCTCCAGCAGGTAGAGGCAACGGCCGCGGCTCAGCCGCAACCCTGCGATCTCGCGCGCCGCCAGGTCCGGTTTGGCGCAGGCGGTGTAGGTGGACAGCGCCCGGTCCGCGCGTTCCAGCAGACGCCATGCGGCCGCGGGGGCTCCCTGCTCGCAGCGCACATCGGCGACCAGCCGGCGTCCGCTGACCGCCCCGACGTGACGAGGTTCACCGATCGCCTCCAGCCGGAACGCGACCTGTTCCGCGCGGGTGAGCAGGTCGCCCCGATGACCGTCGGCGGCGGTCCCGAGCTCACGCCAGCGGGTCAAGGCGAGCTCGGCGACCTGGCGCGCCGCGGACGTCCAGGCCACCCGCTCGGTGGCGGGCGACAGCGTGTCGGCGGCGATCTCGTAGAACCGCAATGCCCGCTCGTGGTCGAAGAACTCGCAGCAGAGATCGCCGAGCGCCACCGCCATCCGCCCCTCGGCCACCCGGTCCTGGGCCTGTGACGGCAGCGCGTCGAAGGCGATCAGCCCCCGAACGGCGAGATCCAGGGCCTCGGAGACCTCGTCGTCGCGCAGCGCGGCAATGGCTGCCGTCGTGTAGCCGGTCGCCGCCTCCGACAGCCCCGCCCACCGCGAGGACCGAGCCGACGGCTGCTCCCTCGCCGCCGAGCCCTCTCGAACGTCGATGTACCGGTCGGCACCGGACTCACCGCGATCCTCGGGCGTCGGATCGGGAGGCTGCGCGACCTCTGGAGGGCGCTCCACCACGCTGCGGGACATCTGCTGGACGACGCGGGTCCGCGCCTGAAGCAACGCGGTGCGGTCGAACTCCACCGGCGCGCCCAGTACCTCGTCCGCCTCGCGCAGCCATACCTGGCCCGTGCGCCCGTCGCCGTTGCGCGGAAGGTCGGCCAGCAGCGCTTTGGACCGGTCGACGGCGTGTTCCAGCAGATCGAGACGCAGTACGTCGACCTGGCGAACAGCCCCGGTCGCCCGCCGTCCGAGCGGGATTCTTGCGCCCAGCGCAGCGCCGTCCATGCGCTCAGAGTGCCATGTCGATTGCGCTCCGCACATGTTTGGACCGAAATTTTCTTATCAGAGCGTGTCGCGATCTCTGCTCTGAGTGACCAAGAGGTGATCTTCAGTCCTGATTTGGACCGCGGGATGCTGTCTATGACGGTTTCGTCCCTCACCCCGAGACGGTGAAGACCTTGCCGGGGTTGAGGATGCCGGCCGGGTCCAGCGCCGCCTTGACGGCCCGCTGCACTCCCAGGTTGACCTCGCCGAGCTCGTCGACCAGCCAGTCCCGCTTGAGCACCCCGATCCCGTGCTCGCCGCTGATCGTGCCGCCGAGCGCCAGGCCCAGGTCCATCACCTCGCCGTAGGCCGCGCGAGCCCGCCGGACGGCGTCCTCATCCTCCGCGTCGAACACGACTGTGGGATGCATGTTGCCATCGCCGGCGTGACCGACCACCCCGATGACCAGTCCCGCGGCGCGGGCGATCTGCTGGACGCCCTCGATCAGGTCGCCCAGTCGGGTGCGCGGGACGCAGACATCGTCGATCAGGGTCGCGCCCATGGCCTCGAGCGCGGTCAGCACGCTGCGCCGCGCCGCCAGCAGAAGCTCGGCCTCAGCCGAGTCGTCCGCCTCGATCACCTCGCCGCCCTGTTCCCTGGCCAGGACGGCGATGGTCTGCACCAGATCCCAGGCCGCACCCGCGTCGCCGTCGCTCTGCCAGATCAGCATCGCGGCGCAGTCCTGCGGCAGATCGGCGCGCAGGTGAGCGCTGGCGGCCCGCACCGAGGTCTGGTCCATGATCTCCAGCAGGCTCGGCACCAGCCCCGCAGCGATCACGGCGCTCACCGTGTCAGCCGCCGCTCGGATGCTGGGGAACAAGGCTGCACCCGTGCGCGGACGATGCGCGGCCGGTCGCAGCATCAAGGTGGCCTCGGTGATCACTGCCAGAGTGCCCTCGCTGCCCACGAGTAACCGGGTCAGGTCGTAGCCGACCACACCCTTGACCGTGCGCCGGCCGGTCCGCATCACCTCTCCGGAGGCGAGAACGACCTCGAGCCCGAGCACGTAGTCGGTGGTGACGCCGTACTTCACGCAACACAGCCCGCCGGAGTTCGTGGCCAGGTTGCCGCCGATCGAGCAGAACTCCCAGCTGGACGGATCGGGCGGGTAGAACAGCCCCTGTGCCGCCACGGCGGCGGACAGATCAGCGTTGAAGACACCGGGCTGGGTAACCACGAGGCGGTTCGCCACGTCGATCTCGAGTATGGCGTCCATCCGCTCCGTGCTCAGCACGATGCAGCCGTCGATGGCGTTGGCCGCGCCGGACAGCCCGCTGCGGGCCCCCTGTGGCACGACGGGAACCGCGTAGCGGCTCGCCACCCGCAGGGCGTGCTGCACATGCGCCGTGCACCGGGCCAGCACCGCGACCAGCGGTACCCCGGCTGGGCAGAACACGGCCCGGTCGTAGCGGTAGCTCTCCAGCCGGTCGGGGTCGGTGACCAGCACCTGCGCGGGAAGGCCGTCAGATAGCGCCTGGAGGACGGTTGACCGCGGGTCCGACCCGCCCGTCGAAGGGGTCACCCGCTCAGGGTAGGCAGCCCGGCCGACCTGGAACAGGCCGGTGTCCACGACATGGGCACAACGTCACGCCGTGCCCGCTAGACGGGCACGGCGTGACGTTGTGCCCATGTCGTGGACTCAAGATCATGTGAGCGGCCGTCGACAACCGCACCAGCCAGATCTACTGCACACCGTTCGGCCCGTGCCGCCGAGCCCGAAGGAGTCGGCCATGGCCGCAACCACGGCGGTGCTCACCAGGAGCCGCCGGTGGCGACTCGCCCCACCTGAGCTACTGGCCTGCGCCGGCGGGGCGGCGACGGCCTTCTGGCCGTGGACCCGGTTGACGCCGGCGCACCTGGCGGTGGTGATCGCCTGCCTCTTGCCATTGGCACTTCGTACCTTGCTCAACCTGGAGGAAGGGCTGGCGGTCCCGGTGCCGACGCCGTTCCACGCCACGCTGGGTCAGGCCGACCACCGCACCGTCCTGCAGCACGACCGGACCGCGCTGGCCCTGCTCGAGGCGCAGCCTGATGGCCGCGGCATCCTGCGCCAGACGAACGCGGCGTTCACCGACCTCGCCGATGCGGTCGGCGGGACAGCCGGTGGCGACCCGCGCCACCTGTTCACCCCGGCGAGCGCCGGCCACCTCGACCGGGCGATGCACGAGCTGCTCAGCGGGGCACACTCGCGCTGGGACGGCCGGCTCGTGCTGTCCGCTTCGGCGCCGTCCGAACCGGCGTCCGGAGCGCTCGGGGCAGCGTGGCGGCAGGGCGATGTGTCGGTGCAGGCGGGGCTGGTCCGGTTGTCGCAGCCGTCCGCCGGCGAGCCTGTCGTGATCAGCATGAGCCTGGTGCCCATAGTCAGCGGGAGGGCCGCCGGGCGCCCGCACGCCGGCCAAGAGACGCCGGCCCACTCGTAGGGTCCCCTCCCGAGACGGCGAGGCCACGCCGGGCCTCCCTCCCGGCCCAGCGTGGCGCTGAGGCCAGCATCTCCGAGCTCACGTCCCCACGGCAGTCCCACCCTTGGGGGACAGTGTGCGCGGACACACGCTGTGACACTCGCTCACCGCTGCGACGATGGGGGGATGAGGGGGACGCTTCGGGTAGGGGTGGTCGATGACCATCCGCTGATGTCGGCCGGGGTGGCCGCCGAGCTGGCCGGCCAGCTCGACCTGAACGTGATCTGTTCCTCCGCCGTCACCGTCGATGAGCTGATGGCCGGCGACCGCTGCCTGGACGTCGTGCTGCTCGACGTCCGGCTGGACGACGAGAGCGAGCCCGAGGCGAATGTGGCCCGCCTGACCGAGCACGGCTGGAAGGTGCTGCTCTACACCCAGGAGCGCCGGCCCGCCGTCCTCGGCCGGTGCTTCCTGGCCGGGGCGCTGGGCATGGTCGACAAGCACGACGACCCCAGTGTCCTCGCCAAGGCGGTGCAGGTGGCGGCGGGCGGCGAGCCCTTTCTGAGTGCTGACTGGGCTGCTGCCGTCTCGGCGATCACGGACGGTCGGGTGCCCGAGCTGGCGCCGCGCGAGGCCGAGGTGCTCAAGTTGTACGCAGCCGGGCTGCCGATGAAGTCGGTGGCCCGCCGGGTCGGCATTGCCGAGGAGACCGCCAAGGAGTACCTGTCCCGGGTGCGGGAGAAGTACCTGCGTGCCGGTCGTCCGGCGCCGACGAAGACCGACCTGTACGTGCGGGCCGTCGAGGACGGCCTACTCCCCAACCCGGCCGATCCCTGACGCCGATGTTCGCCGCAGCGATCCCGTTCCGGCGCCACGCCGTCTCGCCCAGCGCCATCCAGCCGCACGAGGTGGTGGTCCGTCACGCCCTGTACTGGGTGGCCTGCGGGCTGGTCGCCGCCAGCCTGCCGTTGTCCGTCGCGCGGGCGGTGGCGAACCCCGGCGCGTACCGGCCCGGCTTCGCGCTCGGTGCGCTGACCGGCATCGCCGGCTTGCTGGCCCGGGCGCTGTGGCTGAGCGTTCGGGGACGCAACGCCGTCATGCCGCTGCGGCTGCTGGCCGCGCTGTGCTGGCTGGTGGTCGCGGTACACCCGTGGGCCATCGGCGAGGATCCCGTGGCCTACCCACCGTTGCTGCATGTGCTCGGCGCCGGCATGTGCATCTCCGCGGTGTTCAGCGTGCGGGTGGCCCTGCTGGTGGCGCCGCCGTTCGCCGCCGTCGTGGCCTCGATCCGGGCCCCCTACCTCGGCTGGTCCCAGGCGCTCGGCGAGGCCTGCCTGCTCGCCCTCAGCGGGGGGCTGGCCGCCGCCTGCGTCGACGTGCTGCGCAAAGCCGGTGGGACGGTGATCCACGCCGTGGACGACGTCCGCCGGCTCGAGGAACAGAAGTGGCGGGCCGCCCGGCGCAGCTACGAACGCGAGCGCTGGGACGGCCTGCTCCACGACAAGGTGCTCGGCGCGCTGCGGATCGCCAGCCGCAGCCCCGACGGGACGGTGCCCGAAGCGGCCCGCGAGCTGGCGATCGCCGCGCTGGCCGCCTTCCGCGGCGACCCGGTGCCCACCGCGCAGTCGCCGGCCACCACCTGGCAGCGGCACGCCGACCAGCTCGGGCTCGACATCACCGTCCAGATCGACGGACAGGTGGGCGATCCGGAGGCCGGCTCGGCGATCGTCGAGGCGGTCTGCGAGGCGCTGACCAACGTGGCCCGGCACTCGAACCAGCGCAAGGTCTCGGTGATCGGCACCCTGCGCGAGCACCGGGCGAGCATCACGGTGCACGACCCCGGCCGTGGGTTCGTCGCCCGGCCCGAGCTGTTCGGCGACGGGCTGCGCACCAGCATCCTGGCCCGGATGCGCGCGGTCGGCGGCACCGCCGAGATCACCAGCGTGTCCGGCGCGGGCACGGCGGTCCAGCTGACCTGGCAGACACCGACGGCGGGCCCGGACCAGGCGGCCACCCAGTGGCGGACGCGCACGTTCGCGCCGGTGATGTTCCTCGGTGCGCTGGTGATGGTGGTCGACGTCCTGATGGGCCGAGCGCAGTGGAGCCAGGGGCGGCACCTGAGTCTCGCGGTGGCCGGCATGATCTCGATCGCCGCGGCGACCGCGATGGTCGCGTTCGCCGCTCCCACGGTGCGCAGCTGGCGGATGCCCGCGCTCGTGCTGACGGTCACGGCCGCCGTGATGGCCGCCAACACCGCGCCCGGAGCGGCGCATGACTGGCGCTACTGGTATGTCGGCGCCATGACTCCGGCGATCGCGGCGATGTCCTTCCGGTTCGCCTCCGGCGTCGGGTTGTTCCTCGTGGGCCTGGTCACGCTGGCCGTCGTGGCGGTCGACACACTGACCGGGTTCCCGGCGTGGGCCTGTCTGGCCGGACCGGTGCCGGTGCTGGTCGCTGCCAGCGTCGCCGGCCGTCTGGCCCGCCGCGCCCTCGACCGCGCCTGGAGGCAGGTCAGCGAGGCGGGCGAGGACGACGCGCGGCTGCGACGGGCGATCGCCGTTGACGAGGAGCGCTCCCAGGAGGCCGGCCGGCGGGTCGCCGCGCTGGCCGACGCAGTCGGGCCGGCGCTCGAGCTCATCGTCACCCGCCAGGAGCTGACCCCGGCCCAGGCCGGGCGGCTCAGCCGGCTCGAGGCGGCCACCCGCGACCATCTGGGCGCACCGGACCTCCTGGACGGCCCGCTGGTCACCGCGCTGAGCGCGTCGCGGGCCCGCGGCGTCCGGGTCGACGTCGTCTCGACGCGGGTCGAGGCGCGCGGCGGCCGCCCAGACGGCGGCGACGCGACGGGATCAGGCGGCGTCGACGGCTACCGGAACCTGCTCGCCGAGCTGCTGGCGCTCGCCCCGCCAGGGACCCGGGTTCGCGCGCTGTGGCGCCCGGACGCCGGACTCGCCGAGAGCACGCTGAGCGCCGTCGGCCCCGGGCTGAACCAGGTCGCGCGGGCCCTGCGCCGGCTCGCTGCGACGATGCCGGCGGTCCGGTCACGAATCACCTGCGATGAGGACAGCCTCCTCGTGGAGTTCGAGGCCCAGAGCACGGTCCGGCAGGTACTCGACGTCCGCGACCGGGTTCAGGTGCCCTGACCTCGGCGCGCTGCGCTCTGCTATGACGTCGTGGTGACCTCACGCGCTGACTGGGTGGCCGACGCGCCGCTGCTGCAGGCCTGGTACCAGGGGCAGGACCGGCTCGCCGCCGGGCGGTTCCGGCCGTTCACAGTGCCCGGCCACAAGCACCGCACCGATCTGACCGGCGACGTGGTGGCCGGCGATCTGCCGCTGTACGGCGGCCTGGCCCCGATCCGGCACGCCGACGCGCTGCTCGCCGACGCCGAGAGTCGCGCGGCGGACTTCTACGGCGCCGACTGGTGCGCCTTCTCGGTCGGCGGAGCCACCCACGGCAACCAGACCCTGGCGCTGGCGGTCGGCCGACCGGGAGACGAGGTCGTCGTCTCCCGCACCCTGCACCGGTCGATGTTGCTCGGCCTGGTGCTGGCCGGACTGGTGCCGGTCTGGGTTCGGCCACGGCTCGAGGAGGACACCGGCCTGCCGATGGCGGTCGAACCGGGCGCCGTCCGGGCAGCCCTGGCGGCGCACCCCGGCGCCTGTGCGGTCATGGTCACCGACCCCTCCTACGTGGGCGTATGCGGCGACCTGCCCGGCCTGGCCGCCGTGGCCCACGACGCCGGAGTTCCTCTGGTGGTGGACGCCGCCTGGGGCGCCCACTTCGGGCTGCATCCCGACCTGCCGACGCACCCGCTGGCGGCGGGGGCGGACGCGGTGGTGACCAGCGCCCACAAGAGCCTGTTGGCGGCCAACCAGGGCGCCTACGTTCTGGCCCGCACCCGGGCCGCCGGCGGGCTGCTCGACGGCGCTCGGCTGCGCCGGGCCCTGGAGGCGAGCCGCACCACGTCGCCGTCCGGGATGATCCTGGCCAGCCTCGACGGCTCCCGCGCACTGATCGCCGCACGGGGCGAGCAGCTCGCCGGCGACCTGGTCGACCTGGTCGCCGAGGCCCGGACCGCGTTGACCGTGCCCGGCGGGCCGTCGCGCGTGCCAGGCCTGACCTGCTGGACCGGCCCCGCCGGCCCTGCACGCCGAGTGGGCCCGGATGCGCCGGCGCCGATCCGGTTCGACCCGGCCAAGCTGGTGCTGCTGCCGGCCGGAACCGGCGCTCACGGCCGGGTGGTGGGCGACGACCTGGACGCCGCCGGGGTGCCGGTCGAGATGGCCGATCGAGACCTGCTGGTCCCCATGGTGACCATGGCGGACGACGCGCAGAGCCTCGCAACGCTGCTGGAGGCGCTGGCCGCCTCGCTGCGACGGCACTGCGGACCCGCCCGGGCGCCGTCCCCGCACCCCGCCTGGACGGTCGAGCCCGAGCAGGTGGTCAGCCCCCGGGAGGCGTTCTTCGCCGATACCGAACGCGTCGCCTGGGCGCAGGCGGCCGGCCGGGTGTGCGCCGAGGTGATCGCCCCGTACCCACCCGGTGTGCCGGTGCTTGCGCCCGGCGAGCGGATCGGCCAAGAGGCCCTGACCGCGCTGAGCGAGGCCAAGGCCGACGGGGCCCGGATCGCCTACGCGGCCGACGAGACGCTGGCCACGATCGAGGTGCTGCGCGCTACGCCGACCGCGTGAGGTGGAACCGGCCGGACGGCGCGGGTGGGCTTGTCAAGGCGACGGGTAGGCGAAAGGTGCGAGATAGTCGGGTGAGGCGGCGCGTGCGAACCAGCCGCGTCAGCCATCTGTACTGTCCTTGCCAGCCTCGGAGGAAACCAGCGTGTCCAGTGAGCGATCCCGCGACCGGGTCGGTGTGATCGGAGCCGGCATCCTCGGGCTGGCGGTGGCCCGGAGGCTGACCGAGCTGATGCCCGGTGCCGAGGTGACGGTGCTGGACAAGGAGAACCGCGTCGCCGCCCACCAGACCGGCCACAACAGCGGGGTCGTGCACGCCGGGCTCTACTACCCCCCGGGCTCGCTCAAGGCCACGCTGTGCCGGCGGGGCATGTCGATGCTCAAGGAGTACTGCGCCGAGCGGGACCTGCCCTACGACGAGTGCGGCAAGCTGGTCGTCGCGGTCGACGACTCCGAGCGCGGCGCGCTGGAGCGGATCCGGCAGCGGGCCACCGAGAACGGCGTACCGGACCTGCGGTCGGTGGACGCTGCCGGGATCCGTGAGCTGGAGCCGCATGCCACCGGGGTCGAGGCGCTGCACTCCCCCCATACCGCGATCACCGACTTCGTGGCCGTGACGCAGGCCTACGCGGACGACGTGGTGAAGGCCGGCGGCTCCGTGCGCCTCAGCACGCCGGCGACCCGGATCGTGCAGCGGGCCGGGGTGGTCGACGTGCACACGCCGCACGAGCTGCTCACCTTCGACCGGCTGGTGATCTGCGCCGGCCTGCAGTCCGACGTCGTGGCCCGGTGGGCCGGGGACGACGCCGAGCCGGCCATCGTCCCGTTCCGCGGCGAGTACTACACGCTGACCCCTGAGCGCACCTCGCTGGTCAACGGGCTGATCTACCCCGTGCCCGACCCCGACTACCCGTTCCTCGGCGTCCACTTCACCAAGCGGGTGGACGGACGGGTCGACGTCGGGCCGAACGCCGTCCTCGCCTTGGCGCGGGAGGGCTACGAACGCAGGAACGTCTCGATCACCGAGCTGAAGGACACCCTGGCCTGGCCTGGCTTTCGGGTGCTGGCGCGCAAGCACTGGAAGATGGGCGTGGAGGAGATGGCCGGCTCCGCATCCCGCCGCGTGTACATGGCTCGGGCGCGCAGGTATGTGCCCGAGGTCGGCGCGGACGATGTGGTGGCGGCCCCGGCAGGTGTGCGCGCTCAGGCCGTGGACCGGGACGGTTCTCTGGTCGACGACTTCCGGATCAACCATCTCGGCAAGGTCACCGCGCTGCGCAACGCGCCGTCGCCGGCCGCTACCTCCTCGCTGGCGATCGCCGAGCACGTCGGTGACCAGGTGATGGCGGCGATCAGCTCGGGTGAGTCGTGAGCCGGCTGCCGGTGATCGGCGAGCGGCTTCCGCTGGACCCGAGGCCGCGCCGTCCGGTGTTGTACCGGTTCGGTCCGGCCCGGGCACTGCACCTGGGTGACTACCTGGGTCCGGTCCGCGGCCTGCGGGCGCTCGCCGCCGACCCGGAGGTGGACCTGACGGTCAGCATCGCTGGATCCGCGACCGAGGCCGCCCACGTGGCAGCGGCCCTGGTCGGCTGCGGACTGGGATCGGTGTCCTTCGGCCTGGACGCCGACATCGCCGATCCGGTTGCCGAGCACGAGTCGTTTGCGGCGGACTCCCTACCCGGCTCATCGGCCGTCGAGGTGTTCGACCTGCGCCATCCGCGCCGGCTCATGGGTTCGGTGCCCACCGACGCCCGCGGCGTGGTGCACTTGCTCGACTCCCCACTCCGGGTCGCGGCAGCGATCCGTGGGACGACCACCGACCTGGACCCGACGCTCGGCTACGACCCGCAGCTGCGGCCCGGGATCGCCAACCTCGCCGTCATCCTCGGGACACTGACCGGCCGGTCGCCGGTTGCCGCCCTGTTCGCGCTGCACGGCTCGCCCCAGCTGAAACGGGCCGTCATCGACGCCGTCGAGGCCCAGCTGCGCCCGGTCCGTGAGCGGTACCGCGCTCTGGCCACCGACCCCGACACGCTGCACCGCCTGGTCGGGACGGCCTCGCTCTGATCCGCCAAGGATCGGACCTTGATCCCCTCGAGTGACGACAACGGGTCGCCATCCGCGCTGCGTGAGGGCCGTCTGCCTGCATTCGAGGGGATCTTGACCGGCTGACCTGCGGCGACTCGGCGGTCGCGGAGCCTAGCGCCGGCCGACGAACCAGTTGCGCAGGATGTCGATGCGGGCGCGGACCTCATCGGCGCTCGCCTTGGCGACCTCGCCGCCGCCGCACGTGGCGCGCAGCTGCGCATGGACGACGCCGTGCGGCTGCCCGGTGCGCCGCGCCCACGCGCCGACGAGGGCGTGCAGCTCCTTGCGCAGAGCGGTCACCTCGCGGTGCGTCGCCACCTCGGTGACGGTCGCCCGCTTCGTCTGCTCGGCCAGCTGTCTCGCCTGCCGAGCGCGCAGCGCCGTGGTCATCTCCTCGGGCTCGATCAGCCCGGGCAGGTCGAGGAAGCCCTGCTCGTGCTCGCTGCCCACCTCGGCCGCGGTGCCGAACTCCTGCTTGTCGAACAGCACCCGGTCGAACGTCGCCTGGGCGTCGAGCGCCTCGAACGCAGTGCCCTGCAGGGCGTCCGACGCCTGATCGGCCCGGTTGGCGGCGGCCAGCTCGGCCTCCTCCGGTGACCACCCGTCGTCCGAGTCGGCCTCACCGCGCCGAGGGGCGTCGAGCACGTGATCGCGGTCGCGCTCCAGCTCGGCGGCCAGGCCGAGCAGCACCGGCACGCTCGGCAGGAACACCGAGGCGGTCTCACCGCGGCGCCGGGCGCGGACGAACCGGCCGACGGCCTGGGCGAAGAACAGGGGCGTCGAGGTCGCCGTCGCGTAGACCCCGACCGCCAGCCGCGGCACGTCGACGCCTTCGGAGACCATGCGGACGGCGACCATCCAGCGAGCCCCCGAGTCGGTGAACTCCTCGATCTTCGCCGACGCCCCGGCGTCGTCGGAGACCACCACGACCGGCTGCTCACCGCTGTGCGCAGCCAGGATCTGCGCGTAGGCGCGGGCCTGGGCCTGGTCGGTGGCGATCACCAGACCGCCGGCGTCCGGCACGGTGCGGCGCACCTGGGTCAGGCGGCTGTCCGCGGCAGTCAGCACCGCAGGAATCCACTGCCCGCCCGGGTCGAGCGCGGTCCGCCAGGCGTGGGCCGTGGTGTCCCGAGTCATCGGCTCGCCGAGGCGGGCGGACAGCTCGTCCCCGGAGCGGGTGCGCCAGCGCATCTGCCCCGAGTAGGACAGGAAGATCACCGGCCGAACGACGTTGTCGCGCAGCGCTTCGGTGTAGCCGTAGCTGTAATCGCAGACGCTGCGGCGGGACCCGTCCGGCTCCACCGCATAGGTGACGAACGGGATCGGGCTCTCGTCGGAGCGGAACGGGGTTCCGGTCAAGGCGAGGCGGCGACGGGCCGGCTCGAACGCCTCGCGGATGGCCTCGCCCCAGGACCGGGCGTCCCCGCCGTGATGGATCTCGTCGAGGATCACCAAGGTCGGGGCTGCCTCGGTGCGGGCGCGGTGCAGCGCCGGGCGGGTGGCCACCTGGGCGTAGGTGACGGCCACCCCCTCGTAGGACCGGGCGTGGCTGCCCTGGCTGTTCCGGAAGGTCGGGTCGAGGCGGATCCCGGCCCGGTGCGCGGCATCGGCCCACTGCGCCTTGAGGTGCTCGGTCGGGCACACCACGGTGACCCGGCTCACGACGCGGCGCTGGAGCAGGTCGGCCGCCACGTACAGGGCGAACGTCGTCTTGCCGGCCCCCGGCGTGGCCACAGCCATGAAGTCCCGTGGCGACGCCTCCGTGTAGGCCGTCAGCGCCTGAGCCTGCCAGGCCCGCAGCTTGTCCGCCGTGCCCCACGGGGCCCGGGCCGGGAAGGCCGGCGGCACGTGGTCCGGATGCAGCTGCGGGGGCCGGTGCGGCTCGGGGCCCTGGACACTCACGAGCACCGGACACTAGCCCAACGCTGCTGCCGACTCACCGAGCGTCAGTGCTTCCGGCCGCGCCCCGCAGAGTGTGCTATCGCCCCACCGAGCCGACCAGACCCCCAGGTTCGACACCGCGCGGCCGACCGCGGCGCACCCGTGCCCCGACGACGGCCGACAGCAGACCGGTGACTCCGAGCCCGAGCCAGATGAGCGTGTAGACCGCCGCGTCGTCGCCGTTCACGTCGTGCAGAGCGGCGAAGACCGCCCCGGCGGCGCCGATGCCGAGCACGCCGCCGAGGGCGTCCCCGATCTGGACGGCGGCCGCGTTGCGGCCCTGTTCGGCGAGCCCGGACAGCCGGATCAGCAGGACGCTGGTGCTCGAGGCAGCCAGCCCCATGCCGAGCCCAGCGACGATCCACACCGGGACGACGAGCAGCGGCGGCACGCCCGGGAGCACCCCGATCACGACCGACGGCACAGCCAGCCCGAGCAGCAGTCCGCCGATCCAGGGCAGGTGCGACCGGTCCGGCCGCAGGCCCGGGCGGCCCTGCAACCACGCCCCGACCGACCAGCCGACGGCGCCCACGGTCAGGGTCAGCCCGGCCTGGCCGGGACTCAGCCCGCGGTACCTGACCAGCATCAGCGGCAGGAACGCCTCCGCCCCGAAGAACGTCGCCGTATAGAGCATCCTGGCCACGACCAGGGACGGCAGACCGCGGCGCAGCCGGACCAGGCCGGCCGGCAACAACCCGGGCAGGGCCGCGACCGTCGCCGCGCCTCCCCCGACAGCGAGCAGGCGACCCAGCGGTGTGTCCAGCGTGACCAGGCCCGCCTGCATGAGGGCGGCCCCCACCGCCAGGGCGGCGCCGCGCACGAGCCGGACGGCGGTACCGCTGCTCGACGGTCCGCCGTCCGGTGCGCTCGCTCCCGCCTGCGCGCCCTCCGACTCCACCCGATCCAAGTGCGGCCAGAGCAGCGGCACGAGCAGAACGAGGAGCGGCGGGACAACGAGGAACACCGCCCGCCAGGACACGTGCGTGGCCAGCAGACCCGCGATCGAGGGACCGACCAGGCCCGGTAGGACCCAGGCCGCCGAGACCGCGCTGAACATTCTGGGCTGCAGCTCGCGCGGGTAGGTGGCGGCGATGACGAGATAGGCCACGACCGACTGGAGCCCGGCACCGAGCCCGGACACCGCTCTGCCGGCAAGCAGGGCGGTGAACGACGACGCGGTTCCGGCGAGCACCAGCCCGACCCCGAACACCGCCATCCCGACCAGGGTCGGCACGCGCGGCCCGGCCCGGTCGGCCCAGCCACCGGCCACCACGGTGCCGAACAGTGACGCGGTCAGGAACAGCGAGAACGCCAGGCCGTACTGTCGCACCCCGCCGAGGTCGTCGGCCGCCACCGGCATCGCCGTGGCCACGGCGAGCGCTTCGAAGGCGATCAAGGTGATCATGGCCAGCAGGCCGATCGTCGCCGAGCGGAAGCGTGCGTCCAGGATCGAGCGCGCCGACGGTGGGTCGGACGGCGCAGGCGGTGTCACGTGGTCGGACGGGAGGCCGTCCGGCGCTGGGTTCACGAGCCCCCGGCGCCGTCACCCGAACCTGAGTCCCCGTCCCCGCCGCCCTTGCGGAGCCGCTTGTAGATCTCCTTGCACATCGGGCAGACCGGGAACTTCTTCGGGTCGCGGCCGGGAACCCAGACCTTGCCGCACAGGGCGATGACCGGCTGTCCGCTCAACGCGGACTCGAGGATCTTCTCCTTGCGCACATAGTGCGCGAAACGCTCGTGGTCACCCGGTTCGACCGGCTGCTCGACGAGCTCACGGTCCAACACCGCGGTCCGACCGGAATCCGGCGAGGACAGCGGGGAGGACAGGGGGGCGGGCTCGGGAGGCGAGGTGCTCATCATCGAAGTCGAGGTGCTCATCATCGAAGTCTAGGACGGTCGGCGACTCACGCGGAGTATGGACAAGACCGTACAAACCGACCGACTATTCAAGGGCTGCTCCACATGCCGCGGACGCACGCCGGCCGCGCTCAGGTGAGGACCGTACGATGATGGACGCACCTCGACGTGGCCCGACGGCCCGCCTGATCCTCCCCGCGATCGCCCTGCTCACCGCGCTGCTCGCCTCGGGCGGCGGGGCGGACCCGGCCGGGACCGCGCCGCCGTCCACAGGGTCTGCACCGGCGGGCCTCGACCTGACTGGGCCGGTCGACGGCAGCACCAGCGGCGGGGACCCCTACTTCCCGAACGCGGGCAACGGCGGCTACGACGTCCAGCACTACGCGATCGACATCCGGTACGACCCGGTCAGCCGAGCCGTCGACGCCGCGGCGACGGTCCGGCTTCGGACGACGGCGGCGCTTCGCTCGTTCAGCCTCGACCTACGCCAGCTGACCGCCCGCCGGGTGCGCCTGAACGGCCAGAACGCCGCCTTCAGCCAGGCGGACGGCGAGCTGGTGATCACCCCGGCCCGGCCGCTCGCCGCGGGCCGGGTGGTCCGAGTGGTGATCGCCTACGGCGGCACGGCCGGCACCCCGACGGACAGCGAGGGGGTTCCGTACGGCTGGTACGCCGTCGACGACGGCGCGATGGTCGCCAGCGAGCCGGACGGTGCCTCCACATGGTTCCCCGCCAACGACATCCCGTCCGACAAGGCGACCTTCGACATCTCCGTGACCGTGCCAGGAAACGGCCCTGACCACCCCGGCGGCACCGTAGCGGTCGGGAACGGCCTGCCCGTGGGTCCGCCGAGGACTCGGGCCGGCTGGACGACCTGGTCCTGGACGGCGCACGAACCCATGTCGACGTACCTGGTCACGGCCTCGGTCGGGAACTACGAGCTGACCCGGTCCCGGGGGCCACGGAACCTGACCATCATCAACGCCGTCGATGCGGACCTGACCCCGGCCGACCTCGCCACCACCGAGGCCAGCCTCGCCCTTCAGCCGGAGATGATCTCCTTCTTCGAAGGCTTCTACGGCCGGTACCCGTTCAGCTCCTTCGGCGCGATCGTCGACGACGACAGCGTCGGCTACGCCCTGGAGACCCAGACCCGCCCGGTGTACTCCCAGGTCGCCCGGGAGAGCACGGTCGCTCACGAGCTGGCCCACCAGTGGGTCGGCGACAGCGTCAGCCCCGCGCAGTGGCAGCACATCTGGCTGAACGAGGGGTTCGCCACGTACTCACAGTGGCTGTGGGCCGAGCACCGGGGGCAGGGCACGGCACAGGAGCAGTTCGAGAAGGTGATGGCGATCCCGGACACCGACGAGTTCTGGACGACGGTGATCGCCGACCCGGGACCGCTCGGCCTGTTCGTCGACCCGGTCTACGAACGCGGCGCGGCAACTCTGCACGCACTGCGCCTGACCATCGGGGACCAGCGGTTCTTCATGCTGCTCAAGCGGTGGGCGAAGGACAACGCGGGAGGGACGGTCACCACCGCCGACCTGATCGCCCTCGCCGAGAAGGTGAGCAGGAAACAGCTGGACACGTTCTTCCACGCCTGGCTGTACGCCCCGGTCAAGCCGCAGCCGCCCGCTGGGCGCTGACCGACCGCCGACCTGACCTGACCGGACCGGACCGGACCGTGACCCGACCGGACTGGACCACTCGAGTGGACATCTCGAGAACACGCGGGCGTGTTCTCGAGAAAGTGTCCACTCGGGTCAGTCAGGTCGGGTCAGTTGTCCGTGGGGTCGTCGGGGTAGCTGGACATGAAGGCCAGATCGCCGCGTTGGCGGCGCAGCACCGTGCGCCACAGGTCCTGGGGGGTGTCGGTGAAGGCATCCCGCGCTTCGGCGTCGACGGTGTACCAGGCCCCCTCCTCGATCTCGCTCTCGAGCTGTCCACTCCCCCAGCCCGCGTGACCGGCGAAGATCCTGATGCCGGCGACCCCGCCCGCCACGACCTGGGGCGGAATGTCGAGGTCCACCAGGCCGATCGAGCCGAGGATCCGCCGAACCCCCACCGGCTCGTCGTCGTCCCCGGGTACGCCGACCAGGCCGAGCGCGCTGTCCAGCCCCACCGGGCCGCCCTGGAACAACACCGCGGGCGCGGTCACGTACGGCTGCCAGTCCGGCAGCACCAGGGCGACCTGCTCGCGCCGCGGTCGGTTCACCACGATGCCCATCGCGCCGCCACCGGAGTGGTCAAGTATCAGGACCACGGTCCGCCGGAAGTTCGGGTCCTCCAGCAGCGGGGTGGCCACCAGCAGCCGACCGACGAGGGGGTCGCTCACCGCCGCTCTCGCAGCACCAGGTAGGCCAGGGCCACGCCGATCACGTCTGCGGCACTGTCGTGCCAGTCCCCGGACCGGTTCGGCAACACCCAGTGCTGCACCAGCTCGCTGACCACGGCATGGGCCAGCAGCACCATCCCCAGCGGCAGCGCCGGCAGCCCGAAACGGACACCGGTGTAGAGCACGGCACCGAAGATCACCATGTGGGCGAGGGTGTCCAGTCCGCCGATGGACGGCGCGCCGGAGGCGTCCGGGAAGTAGAGCACCGCCAGCTGCACGGCGACGGCGGCCCAGAACAGGATCCCCCGGTTGCGCCGGGACATCTGGCGACGCGCAAACCGCCACGGGGCTGTCTTGCCCTGCCCAGGCAGGTCTGTCATCACCGCCGCTCCCCTCGCATGGACTGCGGCTCACGGCGCATCCCGTGGACCGCGATCACGATCCCGGCAGCTCCCAGGACGACGGGACCACGGGGAAGTACCGGCGCCGTCACGGCGCCGGCACTCAGGTGAGATCCCCCGTTTCCGGTCATGCCCCGAAACCCTAGTCGCCACCGGCCGGGTCCCCGGTCAGCGACGAAGCAGGACCACACCGGCCCAGAGGTACCAGGCGAGCAAGCCGAGCCCGAAGACCGACGCGGCGTCACTCACCTGGGGAACGAGAGCCCAAGCAGCAGGATCCACACGGCGCCGACGAGCTCGATGCCCCCGCCGAGACCCTCGTGGACGGCGCTGACCGCCGACCACAGTGAGACTGCGGCGCCTCGGTCGTCCGCGGCGAACTCGACGGCGGCGCGCTGGCCGACCAGGCTGATCATGCCGGTGGCCAGGAGCAGGACCGACCAGATCACCGCGAAGGTGGTGGCCATCTGGGTCAGTCCGGGTGCCGCCGGGGCCAGCCGCTGATCCTGGTTTGTGTGGTGGGGGGACGACGACGCGGTCCGGATCGAGGTCACCGACGACGGCCGGCTGGACGGTTCCCGAGACCGGGGAGGCGACCGGGGCAGCGGTACGGGCTTGTCGGCATGACCGAGCGCGGCGAGCTGCTGGAGGGCACGCTCGAGGCCGGGCCGAGCCCGGACGGCGGCTGGACGGTCCGCGCGACGATCCCCCGGATCACGGTGGCCCGATGAACCCGATGAACCCGATGAACCCGATGAACGCTGCGGCGCGCGGCGCACGAGGCGGGAGGGGCGGACGGTCCGGTTCGGGTTCTGGTCGCCGACGACCACGACCTGGTCAGGGTCGGCCTGGCGATGATCCTCGGCGCCCAGCCCGACATCGAGGAAGTGGGACAGGCCGCGAATGGTCACCAGGCGGTCACCCTGGCCCGGCGACTGCAGTCGGATGTGTGCCTGTTCGACATCCGGGTGCCCGAGCGGGACGGCATTGACGTCAACCTGAGCTACCCACCCGACCTGCGCCGCACGGGGGCAACGGTCACGTCGGTCAACACCACGGTCGGCCGGCTCCGCGCGTCGAGCGCCGACGGGCGACCTTCCGCGCCGACGCTGCTCGGGCCAGTGGAGTCCAGGGCGTGGCCGCGGACGTCACCGTCGGCTCGACACCGCATCGGGCCGACCGGATCGACGCCGTCGAGCGAGAGGTTGTCCGCTCCGGTGGCGGCACGGGCCATGCACCGCGGTCCACGAAGGCGGGCACGTGCATCGACCCGCTCGACGAGCTGCTCTGGGGCATGAACATGATCAAGGCGCCGCAGGCGCACGCCAGAGAGCTGGTCGACCGTCGAGTCACCGAGCTGCGTCGACCCGGGCGCCGTGTCGTGACAATGCGTCGGCACGGCGATGACCTGCGGTGGTGGTGAGACGTCGTAGCCGGGGTGGATCCTGAGGTCCTCTCGCGGACAAGGAGGCCCAGATGGGATCGGACAACGAGCGTGACACGAGGGACAACGAGCGTGACAGGAGGCATGGCGGTTTCCAGAGGCTCTTTCGGCTGGTCACCTTCGGGCTGGTCGTCGCCGCCGTCGTGAAGGAGCTGCGCACCTCCTCCGAGGAGCGGACCTGGCATGGTGTCGTGGCCGGATTCGTCCCCTACGACTTCCGGCGCCCCACCGTCGCTCGGTTCCGGGAGCGGGTGTGGGCCCCGGACAACGAGCACCTGATCAGCCCTCATGTCGTCGGCGTTGGCTGGACGGTGAATGTCGGCAGGGTGGTGGCGCTCGTGCGGCAGAAGGCTGCAGCGGGCTGACGGCGCAGCGGGCTGAGCACGTAGGGGACCCCCGACGACGATCGTGTCGGGGGCCCCTACGTGGAGTGGAGGTGGCGGGAATCGAACCCGCGTCCGCCGGTGCTGAGCCAGTTCTTCTCCGGGCGCAGTCTGCTGTGGCCTTTCTCAGCCCCGGCGATCACGCAGACGAGTCGCCGAGCCGGGCTCAGTCACTGTTGGTGTCGCATCGGCCCCGATGACCGGGCTGTCAGCCAGTGGCCTTCTAGACGACGCCAGCATCCGGGCCGAAGGCGTTCCCGGGGCTGACGGAGTCGGTCTCGCCTAAGCGGCGAGAGCGACGTCAGACTGCGTAGTGTTGGCAGTTATTGGTTTGCGACGAGGTTAACGAGATCACGTCACCTTCTCGGCCCGCTTCTCCTGCCTCGACATCCGCCGTCGAAGCCTGTCACCCCCTGGTGGATGGAACTGATCTTGTGGTGCGTACCTAGCCAGACTACTCCGTACTCCATCGACAACCACCGTCTGACCATGAGTGTTCCCCCGATCAACACCCGCGAGCGCCGTCACCGGCTGCGGCCGCGGTGCGCTCCGATCGCCCGTTCGGCCTCGCGCCGGTCCTGCCGCTCCCGCAGTGACTGCCGCTTGTCGTACTCGCGCTTACCTCGGGCCACGCCGATCTCGATCTTGGCGCGGCCGTCCGAGAAGTACAGCTGTAGCGGCACGATGGTGTGCCCCTTCTCCCGGATGCTCGCCGCCAGCTTGTCGATCTCGGCCCGGTGCAGCAGCAGCTTCCGCTTGCGGCGCGGCGCGTGGTTGGTCCAGGTGCCCTGGGCGTACTCGGGGATGTGCACCCCCTCCAAGAACGCCTCGTCGCGCTCGATCGAGACGAACCCGTCCATCAGCGACGCCCGGCCGGCCCGCAGTGCCTTCACCTCGGTGCCGGTCAGCACCAGCCCCGCCTCAACGGTGCTCTCGATCGCGAAGTCGTGGCGCGCGCGGCGATTGGTCGCGACGACCTTGCGCCCCTCGGGCGATGGCTTGGGCATCGGATAAGTCTAGGTCCGGCGCGGCGGACGTCGTCCGCCCCTTCCACCGCCCATGATCGCGACGAGTATGAGGAGTTGACCCACCCAATGGGTCAGAAACTCACCCTGACGCCGATCACCGCAGGGGCGAGGGCCGGGACGCCGTTGACTGGACAGCGGACGCCGCAGCTACATCCAGCCCAGCGGGTCGACGAAGTTCCCGTTGACGAGCGCCTCGAAGTGCAGATGGCACCCGGTCGACAGCCCCGTCGTCCCCGAATAGCCGATCAGCTGGCCCCGTTCGACGGACCCGCCGCCGCGCACGATCCGGCTCAGGTGGTTGTACGTGGTGGCCAGACCGCCGCCGCGCACGTAGCCGTGGTCGATGACGATCCGGTTGCCGTAGCCACCTGCCCATCCGGCCGAGATCACCTGACCGTCGGCCGCCGCGCGGACCGGGGTGCCGCAGGCGATCGCGAAGTCGACGCCGGAGTGCAGTCGTGAGAAACGCAGGATCGGGTGATAACGCATACCGAACCGTGAGCTGATCGGCCCTGAAGCGGGGTACCCGAGCACCCCGCCGCGCGAGCCGCTGTCCTGCGTGGTGGTGGTGGTCTTGCGCTGGGCGGCCCGCCGCCGCGCGGCGTCGGCTGCCGCCTTGGCCCGAGCGACGAGGATCGCCTTCAGCTTGGCCTGCTCAGAGGCCAACGCATCGAGTCGAGCACGCTCGTCGGCGATCTTGCCCTGGATGGTGGTCACGGCGGCCTGCTGCTGGACGACCAGCGAGGACACTTCGGCCTCGGCGGCGGCCGCGGCGCTCTGCGCGGCACGGCGCTGCTCGACGACGATCGCCGACAGCCGCTTCAGCTCGGCGACCTGAGCCCGGACGGCGGTCAGCTTGCTGCTGCGAGCCCGCATCTCGGCCTGCTGGACCGCGAGCCGGTCGATCGCCCCGTTCTGTGCCCGCAGGGCGGCGCCGGCGACCGCGAGCCGCTCGGTCAGCTCCTCGGCGCTCTGCGCCTCGAGCACGATCGACAGGCCGGTGACCTGGCCGCCGACGTAGGCCGATCGCGCGATCTGCCCAAGGGCTCGCCGGGTGGCTTCTTCCTCCTCGGCCTGAGCGGTCAGATCGCGCTCGGCCTTACGCTCCTCGGCCTGGGCCACGGCCAGCGCCGAGGCGAGCTCGGCGTCTCGGGTGGTCGCCTCGGCCAGCTTGCGCTGAGCCTCGGCCAGGCTCGCCCGCGCGGTCGCCAGGCGTCCCTCGGACTCCTTCAGCGCCACCGCGGCGTCGACGAAGTCGCTCTTGGCGCCCTCGAGGCTCTCGCGCAGCTCGGCCATCTGGTCGGCGAGCTTCTTGCTGCGCTGGTTGATGTCGTCGGCGGACGCCGGTGACAGGGCGGGCCGCCCGGACGGCGCGACGGCCGGGACCGCGGTCAGCATGAGCGCAGCGCACAACGCCGCGGCGCCTCGCCGTCCCGCTCCTGCACCGTTCACGCGCCGACCCTTTCCGACCCGTCTGCGGCGTCGGCTCCATCCGAGCAGTCGCCGCCTGCGTCAGGTGGCTACCGGCGAACAGCGCCGCGCATCCGAGACATGGGTTCAGTACAGACTCACTGATTGATGGGACAACCACAATCTCAACCTCAATCTCAACCTCAAGTTGAGACTGAGGTACGCCCTACACCTTGAGGTATCGGCGCAGTGAGAGGAAGGACGACACGCCCGCGATCGCCATTCCGATCAAGAACATCCAGGGAGCGACGGCCAGCGCGTCGCGCCAGCCCACCCAGGAGTCGATGAACAGCAGCTGCTCGGCCAGCCAGCCCTGAATCGCCACCTGGGTGAACAGCAGCAGGATCCCCGAGGCGATCAGCGCCCCGACCATCGCGGCGATCAGGCTCTCCAGGACGAACGGCAGCTGGATCACCAGGTTCGACGCGCCGACCAGCCGCATGATCGAGGTCTCCCGGCGCCGGGTGAACGCGGTCAGCCGGATCGTCGTGGCCACCAGCAGAACGCTGGACAGCAGGGTCGCCGCGGCCAGCGCCCAGGCCGACCACTTGAGCCCACTGAGCAACGCGAAGAGCTTGTCGATCACACGGTTCTGGTCCTCGACCGAGTCCACCCCCGGCTTGTCCCGGAACATCTCCGAGACCACCGTGTACTGGGTCGGGTCGACCAACCGCACCCGGAACGACTCGGGCATCTGGTCGACGGTGAGGTTCTCGGACAGCACGCTGTCGGAGTACTGGGAGCGGAAGCGGTCGAAGGCCTCCTGCTTGGACTCGTAGAACACCTGGGCCACGTACGGCTTGAGCTGCTCCGAGCCGAGGTCGGTACGGATCTGGTCGCGCTGGGCCTGGGTCACCTCTCCCCCGGCGCAGCTGGGACTGTCGGAGTCCTGGGTGCACAGGAAGATGGAGACCTGCACGCGGTCGTACCAGTAGTTCTTCATCAGGCCGACCTGCTTCTGGGTCAGCACGCCGACCCCGAGCAGCAGCAGCGACACGGCGGTGACCAGGATCAACGACACCGTCATCGTCAGGTTGCGGCGCAGGCCGATCCCGATCTCACTGAGGATGAACTGGAACCTCATCGCCGCCCCACCTGACCGCCGCGGGCCATCGCCTGGTCCCGGGTCACCGCGTATACCCGTACACGCCGCGGTCCTGGTCACGCACCAGCCGGCCGTCCTCCAGCTCGCAGACCCGCTTGCGCATCTGGTCGACGATCTCGTCGTCGTGGGTGGCCATCACGATCGTGGTGCCGGTGCGGTTGATCCGGTCCAGCAGTCGCATGATCCCCACACTGGTGGTCGGGTCGAGGTTCCCGGTCGGCTCGTCGGCGAGCAGGATCGCGGGCCGGTTGACGAACGCACGGGCGATGGCGACCCGCTGCTGCTCGCCGCCGGACAGCTCATGCGGGAACCGGTGTTCCTTGCCGCCCAGCCCGACCAGGTCGAGCACCTCGGGGACGGTGTGGGCGATCGCGTGCCGCGGCTTGCCGATCACCTGGAGCGCGAACGCCACGTTCTCGAACACGGTCTTGTTCGGCAGCAGCCTGAAGTCCTGGAACACCACGCCGATCTGACGACGAAGGGCCGGTATCTTCCAGCTGGCCAGCCGGGCGACGTCCTTGCCGGCCACGTGCACCTGGCCCCTGCTGGCCCGCTCCTCACGGAGCACCAGCCGCAGGAAGGTGGACTTACCCGATCCGGACGACCCGACCAGGAAGAGGAACTCACCCTTGGTCACCTCGAGGCTGATGTCCTCCAATGCCGCCCTGGTCGGCGCGCTGGGCGCCGCCTTGGGTGCCGCCGTGACCGAGGTGGCCGAGGGCGGCGAGGACGAGGACCCCGACCGCGCCGCGCGGCGTCCGGACGGACGGGGCGGGGCAGCACCCTTGTCGCGCTGCGGCGAGCGGGCCCCGTCGTAGATCTTGGTGACGTTCTCGAAGCGGATCACTGGCCTGGCGGTCCTCGGACTCCTCGGTGGTGCCGGTCTGTTCAGGGAGTCTAAGCACGCTGATGGCCCGGCCCGAACGCGCCGCGCGGGACCGCCACCGCCGTCGCCGGGCGGGCGGGCTCGTCAGAGGAGAGAAACCTGTTGCGGCGTGCCTGCCTGAGCCCCCACCCTGGAGGTCGCAGCCCGAACGGCGGCAGCGCCGCCCCGACCCGGAGGGAGGACTCGATGACCGTCACCGTCACGAACGTCGCCCTACCCACCCTGGCGACGGCGGGCTGAGCACGGGGACCATCTCGCGAGCGGCTCGTCGCGCCACACCTCCCGCGTTACGGAGCCCCTTCGTGAACTACGCAGATGCCGTCGATCCCGACGACGACGACCCCACCCCGATCAGCCGCCGACGGGACCGTACCCGCACCCGCCGCGACCTGAGCGACCTGAGCGACCTGACCGGCCCGTACCCCGGGACCTCGGACGGCGAGGACGCCCGGGCGGGTGCGCCCGGACCCTACTCGACCTGGGGAGACGCCCAGCACGGACCGCAGCCACGACCGCACTGGGTGGTCACCACCCTCGGTGCGATCGACACCGAGCTGGGAGTCCTCAAGACCGGCAAGGAAGCCGACGTCCACCTCATCGAACGCCAGGACGCCGCGCGCGGGGCCCGTTGCCTGATGGCGGCCAAGCGCTTCCGCAGCAGCGAGCACCGGATGTTCCACCGCGACGCGGGGTATCTCGATGGTCGGCGAGTGCGCAGGTCACGCGAGACGCGGGCGATGGCCCGGCGCACCGAGTTCGGCCGCGACCTGATCGGCATGCAGTGGGCGAACGCCGAGTTCGAGGCCCTGTCGGCGCTATGGTCGCTGACCCGGCCCGGGGACTCCCCGTCGACGCACCGCGCTCTCGTTCCCTATCCCGTGCAGCTGCGCGGGCGCGAGCTGCTGATGGAGTTCATCGGCGAGGACGACGGCACCGCCGCCCCACGCCTGGCCGAGACCCGACCGGACGGTGAGCAGCTGGTGGACCTGTGGCATCAGGCGACGGCCGCCCTGGGCACGCTCGCGCTCGCCGGTCTGGCCCACGCCGACCTGTCGGCCTACAACGTCCTGGTGCACCGCGGGCGGTTGGTGCTGATCGACCTGCCTCAGGTTGTCGATATCGTCGCCAACCCCCAGGGTCCGCAGTACCTGGCCCGGGACGTGGCCAACCTGTCCCGGTGGTTCCTCGCCCGCGGACTGCCCGAGGAGCTGTGCGACGCGCCGCGCCTGGTCGCCGACCTGGCCGCCGACGCCGGCATCCACCCTGCGGGGCAGTGACCCGACCCTGCGGCCCTATGTGGCTGCGGCCTGCTCATTCTCCCGGCGTTGCTCACCCTGGCGGCGCCAGCGGATGCCCGACTCCAGGAACTGGTCGATGTCGCCGTCGAAGACCCCTGCCGCGTTGCCCGTCTCGTACTCGGTACGCAGATCCTTGACCATCTGGTAGGGGTGCAGCACGTAGGAGCGCATCTGGTTGCCCCAGCTCGACCCGCCATCCCCCTTGAGGGCGTCGAGCTCGGCCTGACGCTCCTGGCGGGCCTTCTCCAGCAGCTTGGCCTGGAGCACCCTCATCGCCGCGGCCTTGTTCTGCAGCTGGGACTTCTCGTTCTGACAGGTGACCACGATCCCGGTCGGGATGTGGGTGAGCCGTACCGCCGAGTCAGTGGTGTTGACGCTCTGACCACCCGGACCCGAGGAGCGGTACACGTCGACCCGCACGTCGTTCTCCGGGATGTCGATGTGGTCGGTCTCGGCGACCACCGGCAGGACCTCGACGCCGGCGAAGGAGGTCTGCCGCCGGCCCTGGTTGTCGAACGGGCTGATCCGGACCAGGCGGTGGGTGCCCTGCTCCACCGACAGGGTGCCGTAGGCGTACGGCGCGTCAACCTTGAAGGTGGCCGACTTGAGCCCCGCCTCCTCGGCGTAGGAGGTGTCGTAGACCTCGCACCGGTAGCCGTGCCGCTCGGCCCACCGCAGGTACATCCGCATCAGCATCTCGGCGAAGTCAGCGGCATCCACACCGCCTGCCTCGGACCGGATGGTGATCAGGGCCTCCCGGTCGTCGTAGTCCCCCGACAGCAGGGTGCGCACCTCCAGCTCACCCAGCGCGGCGGCGACCTCGGCCAGCTCCGTCTCGGCCTCGGCCAGGGTCTCGCCGGCCTCGGCCGGGTTGTCACTGGCCTGGGCCAGCTCGACGAGAACCTCGAGGTCGTCGACCCGGCTGCTCATCCGGGTGAGCCGGTCCACCTCGGTCTGCAGATGGGACAGCTTGCTGGTCACCGCCTGGGCGCGCTCGGGGTCGTCCCACAGGTCGGGCGCCGAGGCCTGGGCGGACAGCTCACCGACCTGCGCACGCTTGGCCGGCAGGTCGCTCACCTCGAGGATGGAGGACAGGGTCTGGCGCAGCTCACGCAACCGCACAGCGAAGTCGACGGACACACAGCAACCGTACGGCGTCCGGCAGAGATCCAGGACGGCTCAGCGGGAGAGCCAGTCCGGCAGGTCCCGGTAGCCGGCGCTGCGCAGCAGATCGACCAGGTCGCAGTTGGCGCGCTGGTACAACCGGTCGGCTCGGGTGCGCGGGCGCCCCGAACCGTGGCGCGACGCCGGTCGCGGGATCCGGCGGGCCAGGTCACGACCGGCTTGGGCCGAGGTGCGCAGCAGGTCGGGAGGCACCTGCCAGAAGCTCCGCTCGGCGGGTGAGTCGAAGGTCTGCAGACCGGTGCTCTGCGCCGATCCGGCCACCGCTCGGACGTCGACCCCCGCCGCCCGCTGTCGCGCGGCGGTCGGTTCCAGCCCGAGCCAGCGGAAGACACCGTCCAGGGCGGCGGTCGCCGAGCGGTCCAGGTCCTCGGCGAAGACCACCTGCAGCCGCCGACCGAACAGCTCGAGCCAGTCACCGAGGTGCTCGGCGTACAGACCGCAGGACAGGGTACGGAAGTGCCGGTTGCCCTCGAACCGGTCGGCGCCGTTGGCGCGCAACGCCAGGCAGCGTTCGACGTAGGCCTGGTAGGTCATGGCCCGGGGCAGACGGCCTGTGGCGATCTTGTCGCGGTAGCCGCTCCACAACCGCTCGGCCGGGTCCCTCAGCACGATCAGGACGCGCAGGTCGGGCAGGTCGCAGGCCACCGACCGGACCAACGACCGGCCGCCGTCGAAGTAGGTGGGCGAGCGCTCCATCCGGTACTGCTGACCGGTCCAGTTCGCGAAGTACCGGTCGTAGTCGGCCAGCGAGCCGTCGATCGGCCGGTCGAAACGCATCGGGTCGTACCGGTCGATCCGCTTGACCGTCGGACGCTTGATCTCCTCGTGCCGGCCGAGGGCTCGGGCGAGCCGGGTGGCGCCGGCGTGGGTGACCCCGGCGATCATCAGGTTCGGCAGCAGGCGCTCGTGCGCCCCGCCCACATGACGCAGATCGACCGGGTAGGACCCAGCCGGCAGCCGGACGTCGTCACGGGCGGCGAGTGGGTGCCTTGCCGGCGCCCTGGCGGCCTGGGTGAGACCCGGGCGGGCGCCCGGCCTGGAAGCGACTGCCCTGCTGCGTGGCGCCTCGATCATGCTTCACACTCCGCGAACCGGAATGACTACGCATCGTAAGCTCATTGCCCACGTCTCGAGTCCGATCGCCCCGGTTATCGCCTCGTAATCGGCAATATCGTCCGAACCGTTGAGTCCTGGGCTCACCAGATCGCCACAACCATCACGCTCGGCACGGTTGCGCCACCAGACGGCTGAAGTCCGCGATCGGCATCGGCCGGCCCAGGTGGTACCCCTGTGCGAGGTCGCAGCCGAGCTCGCGCAGCAACGCCGTGGTCTGCGCCTGCTCCACACCTTCGGCGACGACCTGCTTGCCGAGGGAGTGCACCAGGTTGATCAGCCCACGCAGCACGTCCCGGTCGGCCTGGGTCGTCCCCACGTCGCTGACGAACGAGCGATCGATCTTGACCGCGTCGACGGGCAGGTCGCGGAGCCGGGCGAGTGAGGAGTATCCCGTGCCGAAGTCGTCGATCCAGGTACGGATGCCCAGCCGGCGCAGCCCGCAGATCAGGTCGACCGCCGCGGTCGGGTCCTCCATGATCGTGCTCTCGGTGATCTCGACCACCAGCCGGCGGCCGTCGACCCCCACCTCGGCGATCAGGTTCTCCAGCCAGGCGAGCAGATCGCTCTCGCGCAGGTTGCGCACCGAGAGGTTGACCGACACCTCGAGGCGCTCACCCGCAGCGCCGAGCGACACCAGCTCGACCAGGGCCTGTCGCACCACCCAGCGGGTGATCTGCTTGATCTGCCCGGAGACCTCGGCCACCTCGATGAACCGGTCCGGGGGCACCTTGCCGAGCTCGGGATGGGTCCAGCGCACCAGCGCCTCGGTCCCGATCAGCGCTCCGGTGGCGACGTCGACCAGCGGCTGGTGGTGCAGTGTCAGCTGGTTGCCGTCGATCGCGGCGTCCAGCTCGCTGACCAGCCGGGCCCATTCGGCGTCGAACACGTCCATGGTGCGGTCGTAGCGGTGGATATCCCGGTCACGGACCTTGGCCTGGTAGACCGCGACGTCCGCGCACCGAACCAGCTCCTGCGCGGAGTCCGCGTCCTGCGGGTAGGCGGCCAGGCCCATCCTGGCACTCACCCGCAGCCGCATCCCGTCCACCGACAGTGGGGACTGGATGGCCTCGGCGATCTGGGCCGCCAGCCGCTCGGCCTGCTCCGGGGCGAGGTCTTCGATGAGCACCGTGAACTCGTCGCCCCCGAACCGTGCCACGACATGCTCCCCGGCAGCCTGAGACACCCGTGCGGCCACGCTGCACAACAGGGCGTCACCCAGCTTGTGACCGAGGGCGTCGTTGACCTCGTCGAAGTGGTTCAGGTCGAGGAAGAGCACGGTGGCGGGTCGCTCCGGCGCCTCGGACAGCCGGGTCTGCACCGCGTCGAGGAACCAGGCCCGGTTCGCCAGACCGGTCAGGTGGTCCTGCTCCACCCTGGCGTTGAGCAGCCGCTCCGCCTCACGCTCGGCGAGCACCTGGTCGGTCCGGTCGATCAGTACCCCGACCTGTACCCCGCCGACGGACGCGTCATCGGCCACCCGGCTCTCCACCCACCGGGTGGAGCCGTCGCGGTGGTACACGCGCAGGGTGGCCGACCCGCAGGAGCCTTCGCAGAACTGCGCTGCGGCGTGGTCCTCCGGGTGCACCACCAGAGACCAGAAACCGGGCTCGGCCCAGCGGGCAGGCGGATGGCCGAACAGGCGCTGGGCGGCAGCCGAGACGCGCAGCCCGCCGTTCGGCATCATCTCCCAGACCATGGCGTCGATCCGCTCCAGGACGGTGTCGTGCTGACCCACGACGCCGCGCAGAACCCGGCGTTCGGCGGCCGATGCGACCACCAGTGCCACGGCCAGCAGAGTCACGGCGACGAGCACGGCACCCGGCGTGAGGGGAGTGCCGTGCCGCTCGACGACGACGACGGCGCCGATGACGGAGCCGGCACAGGCCAGGACCGTCGGGACGCCGGACCGGACGGTCAGGGCCAGCAGCGCCGACCCGGCCACGAGCACGATCGAGGCAGGACCGCCCAGCAGGGCCAGGGCGACCAGCGCGCCGCTGCCCGTCGCGAGCGCAGCGCCGGGAAGCGGGAGCAGCCGCAGGCAGCCGGCCCACCCTTCACGGAGAGGTCGACTGCCAGGAGGCCGTCGACGCCCTTGCGGCAGACCCTCCGTGATCGGCGCAGGTCGGCCGGCAGTCATGGTCGCATTCTCGGTCGCCGAGCCAGGGCCCTTGAGACGCGGCGTCGACCGGCCCGTCGTGCCTGCTATCGCACAGAGCGCTCACGCATGTACCGTGAGTCATGATCTCAGACAGCGGCCGGCAGTCGGCGTCCTCGTCCGTGGAGGTGGCTGAGGTGGGGGGCCATGACGCACGGGACGGCGCGCCGTCCTACCCGTTGCCGACCCCGCCGATCGGAGCCCCGGCGGTCATCGTGCCGGTGGACGGCGAGGAGCCGGTGGCCGGCGAGGTGACTGTGTGGTCCGCCGGCGGGATCGTGGTCACCGGTCGGGTGCGCATCGGCGCCGGTGCGGCCAGTGCCGTGAACGGCCGGAGGGTCTGGGTACGGGCCCGGGCCCCGGAGGCCATGGTGGTGGTGCAGGCCGTCGCGCAGATGGTCGCCGGCCGGCGGGACGAGATCGAGCTGACCGGTGTCGTCGGGCTGGCGGTCGAGACCCGACGGGCCGCCGTCCGGGCCCGGCTCGAGCGCTCGATCCTTCTGGTGCGTGAGGGGGTTCCGTCCCGAGGCACCTGGACGCTCGACCTGTCGAGCACAGGGTGCCGAGTGCGCCTGCCACAGGACCAGCAGCTCGCCCGGGGCGATCGGATGCGGACGATGGTGAGCGGCAACGGCGGCGAGCCGATGTGGCTGATCGGCGAGGTGGTCTGGGTGGACGCCGACGCCGGCGAGGCGGCACTGCACTTCGTCGACGTGTCCGAGGGGGACCGGAACGCCCTGGAGCGCGACGTTCTCAGCTGGCACGCGGCGCGGGCGCGAGGCTAGTCCCCGATCAGCTCCAGCATGCCGACGGCGGTCACGGCGATGGCGGCCTCACCGGCGGCGTCGCTCTCGTCGAGGTCGACGCGAGCACTGATTCCCCAGTCGTGGTCGCCGGCGGGGTCGTCGAAGATCTGCCGGACCCACCACAGGCGACCCTCCTCCCGGACCAGCAGCAGATGCGGCCCGCGGGCGTCCGGGCCGGTGCCCAGGTCCTCATGAACGGTGTCGTAACCGGCCATGGCGTCGGCCCACGCTGCGCCGTCCCAACCAGACCCCCCGTCCAGCTCGCCCAGAACGTCCCACCGGCCACGGGCCGCGAGCTCGACCCGCCGGAACATGGCGTTGCGGACCAGGACCCGGAACGCGCGCCTGTTCGACGTGACCGGCGGCGGCTCGTCGTCCAGACGGGACCCGGCGCGGCGGCGCTCGACCTCTCGTGATGCCGCCCCGGTGCGGTCGGGGTCGACCAGAGCAGCCCACTCCTCGAGCAGGCTGGAGTCGGTCTGGCGGACGGTCTCCCCCAGCCACTCGACCAGGTCGGTCAGATCCTCGCTCCGCGCGGCCTCGGGGACGCTGCGGCGCAGCGCCTGGTAGGCGTCCGCCAGGTAGCGCAGGACGGACCCCTCCGAGCGGCCCAGGCCGTAGAACCGCACGTACTCGCCGAACGACATCGCCCGCTCGTACATGTCCCGCACGACCGACTTCGGTGAGACCTCGTAGTCGTCGACCCAGGGATGTCCACGGCGGTAGACCGCCAGAGTGGCCTCGAGCAGCTCGGCCAGCGGCTGGGGGTGGGTGACCGACTCCAGCGCCTCCATCCGCTGCTCGTAGTCGAGCCCGTCCGCCTTCATCTGCGCCACCGCCTCCCCCCGGGCGAAGTTGCGCTGCGCGGCGATCACCTGACGTGGGTTCTCCAGGGTGGCCTCGATCACCGACACGACGTCGAGGGGGTAGGTCGGCGCGTCCGGGTCGAGCACCTCCAGGGTGGCCAGCGCGAACGGGGAGAGCGGCTGGTTCAGCGCGAACTCGGCCGGCAGGTCCACGGTGAGGCGCACCGAGCGTCCCGACTCATCGGGCTCCTCGAGCCGCTCGACCACTCCGGCGGCGAGCAGGGAGCGGTAGATCGCGACGGCACGCACCACGTTGCGCCGCTGGGCGGGCCGGTCGTCGTGGTTGTCCTCGAGCAGGTGGCGGACGGCCGCTACCGGGTCCCCGGGCCGGGCAATGAGGTTGAGGATCATCGAGTGCGTGACGGCGAACGAGGACCGCAGCGGCTCGGGGTCCGCGTCGACCAGCCGCGCGAACGTCGCACGGGTCCAGCTCACCTGGCCCGGCGGCGGCTTCTTGCGAACGATCCGTTTGCGCTTGCGCTCATCGTCGCCGGCCCGGGCCAGCAGCCGCTCGTTCTCCACCTCATGCTCGGGTGCCTGGACGACCACGGTGCCGGCGGTGTCGAACCCGGCCCGGCCGGCCCGACCGGCGATCTGATGGAACTCGCGCGCCGAGAGCTGGCGCATTCGATGGCCGTCGAACTTCGTCAGTCCGGTGAGCAGAACGGTGCGGATCGGCACGTTGATCCCCACCCCGAGGGTGTCCGTGCCACAGATCACCGCGAGCAGGCCGTCCTGGGCGAGCCGTTCGACCAGGCGCCGGTACCGAGGCAGCAGACCTGCGTGGTGCACCCCGACGCCGTGGCGGACCAGCCGGTTCAGGGTGTGACCGAACCCTGCGCTGAACCGGAAGTGCGCGATCCGCCGTCCGATCGCATCGCGCGCCGAGCGCGAGGTGACCGGCACGCTGGTCAGGGCCTGTGCCCTCTCCAGGGCGGCGGCCTGGGTGAAATGCACGACGTAGACCGGGGCCCGGTCGGTGGCCACCAGCTCGGCGATGCTCTCGTGCACGGGAGTGGTCACGTAGGAGAAGAAGAGCGGCACCGGTCGCTCACCGGCGGACACGACGGCAGTGGGCCGCCCGGTGCGCCGAGTCAGGTCGCGCTCGAAGAAGCTGACGTCACCCAGGGTCGCCGACATCAGGAGGAACTGTGCCCGGGGCAGCTCGACCAGCGGCACCTGCCACGCCCAGCCCCGTTGCGGGTCGGCGTAGTAGTGGAACTCGTCCATCACCACCAGGTCGACGGCGGTGTCGGCACCCTGGCGCAGAGCCTGGTTGGCCAGCACCTCGGCGGTGCAGCAGATGATCGGGGCCTCGGCATTGACGGCGGCATCTCCGGTCAGCATGCCCACCCGGTCGGCGCCGAACATCTCGCACAGCGCGAAGAACTTCTCCGACACCAGGGCCTTGATCGGCGCGGTGTAGACCGAACGACCGCCGGCGGCCAGGGTGGCGAACTGGGCGCCCGCCGCGACCAGGCTCTTCCCTGACCCGGTCGGGGTCCCCAGGATCACGTTCGACCCGCTGACCAGCTCGATCAGGGCCTCCTCCTGAGCCGGGTAGAGCGTCAGGCCTCGCCCTCGCGCCCAGGCGGAGAACGCCTCGAACACCGAGTCCGGGTCGCGGGCGCCGCCGGCCAGAACCGGCCCGCGGGCTCGGGCGTCGCCTGGGTCCTCCGCGTCGTCCATGTCGCCCGGGGCTGCTTCGCTCACCGGCCCCATCCTGCCGGTCCAGAGCGACGAGTGGGGACGCCGACCAGCCTCGGGTCGCTTGTCCACAACCTATGTCCACAGACGAGGGGTGGCAGCGGCGGCGGAAGCGCCCAGGAGTCGAGACTGGCCGGGTGCGCTCCCCACGCCCCGCCGAGACCGCCGAGCGCGGCACGGTGCCGGCAGGCTGGCTGGTCGACATCGTGGCCGGACCCGATGCCGGCCGTCGGATCCCGGTACCCGGCACCGGTCCGGTGGTGATCGGCCGGGACCCGGTCAGTACGGTCCACCTGGACGACCCGGCGGTGTCCTGGCAGCACGCCGTGGCCGACGTGAGGACGCGCACGGTCCGCGTCCTCGACCGGGACGCCGAGTGCCGCCTGGACCGCCTCGACGGCGCAGGGCCCGTCGAGCGTGTCGCCGACACCGGCCCGTGGCCGGACGGCGCCCACCTGGTGATCGGGTCGACCCGCCTGGCGCTGCGCCGTCGGGGGGCCCGGGCGCTCGCCGCAGCCTCACCCGGGCCCGACGGCACGTTGCTGGTCAACCGGGCGCCGTCCCTGCGAACCGACCCGCGCGGTGCCGACGTGGGCTACCCGCCGCGGCCACGGCCCGCCACCGTCCCACCACCGCCATGGGCGCTCGTCCTGCTGCCGCTGCTGGTCGCCGTCCCGGTGGCCCTGTGGTGGCGTCAGCCGCTGTTCGCCGTCCTTGCCCTGCTCGGACCGATGCTGACGCTGTCCCAGTACCTGCTCGAGCGTCGCCGACGCCGCACCGAGGACACCCGGGCCCGGCGCTGCTATGACCAGGAGTGCGCCGAGCGTGACGCCGAGCTCGCCGAGCTGCGGGCCGACGAGGTCCGGCGGCGCCATGGGGACCATCCGGACCTTGCCCTGGTCGCCGCGACCGTCGGTGAGCACGAGGCGGGCCCCGGCGGGCGGCTGTGGCACCGTCACGCCTGGTCGTACGGATGGCTCGAGGTTCGCCTCGGGCTGGCCGAACTGGGCTGCGACATCGTCACGGTCCGCGACGGCAGGCGGCACGAGGAACGGTTGCCGAGTGTGCCGTTGACGGTGGACCTGGCCGAGGTGCGGGTCCTCGGGATCTGTGGGCCCGCGGCGGCGCGCCAGGCGATGGCGCGCAGCCTGGTCGGTCAGCTCAACGTCTGGACGTCGCCGCAGCAGAGGCGAACCATCGTGCTGGACCAGCCCGACGCGAGCTGCCCGCAGATCGAGGACGGGGCGGGCCGAGACGACCCGGAGGGTGCCACCGCCCTGTGCACCGTGGTCGTGCTGGACGACGCGTCGACCCAGCGCCGGCGCCCGGAGGTAGCGCGGCTGCTGGCGGGCTGTACGGCGCGCCAGGGTGGCGCCGAACAGCAGAGCGCAGTGGTGATCGCGATGGCTCCGGTCCGGGAACAGCTTCCGCTGGAGTGCGGGGCGACGGTGGAGCTCGCCGCCGGAACCGGCAACCCCGGGGTGCTGAGCGTCGACCGGTCGCAGCGGCGGCGATTCTTCCCGGACCTGCCCGGACCCGGCTTCTCGACCGGCCTCGCCGTCCGCCTCGCCCGGCTGCGAGACGCCACGCCACGACCCGAGCTGGACACCCTGGCGCGCCGGGTGCGCCTGTTGGACCTGGTCGACGCCGAACCGGCCCGGATCGCGCAGCGCTGGCTGGCCGGTGACGATGAGCCCCAGGACGGCCTGGACGAGGTGGCCTGGACGGTGCCGCTCGGGCTCGACCAGCTCGGCGTCTGGTCCGTGGACCTGGTCACCGACGGACCGCACGTGCTGGTGGCCGGCACCACCGGGGCCGGCAAGTCCGAACTGTTGACCAGCCTGCTCGCAGCACTCACCGTCACCGCGTCGCCGCAACGACTCGGTCTGCTGCTGGTCGACTACAAGGGCGGGACGGCCTTCGGAGCACTGGCGGCACTGCCGCACGTGGCCGGCGTGGTCACTGACCTGGACGGCGCCGCGACCCGCCGGGTACTCACCTCACTGGGTGCCGAACTACGCCGGCGTGAGCGGCTGCTCTCCGCGCACTGTCAGGGCGAGCGGCCCACCGGCCCGCGGCCGCCACGGCTGGTGATCGTCGTCGACGAGTTCCGGGTGCTGGCTGAGGAGCAACCGGACGTGCTCGCCGGCCTGGTCCGGGTGGCCACGGTCGGCCGGGGCCTGGGCGTGCACCTCGTGCTGGCCACCCAACGCCCGGCCGGGGTGGTGAGCTCGCAGATCCGCGCCAACACCAACCTGCGGATCGCGCTGCGGGTCCGCGATGCGGCCGACTCCGAGGAGGTGATCGAGCACCCTGGCGCCGCCCGGATCACCGCGGCCCAGCCCGGTCGGGCGCTGGTCCGCTGCGGCGGCGGCCCGGTCCGGACCGTGCAGACCGGCTATCTCAGCGCGGTGGACAGGGAGCGCTGGCTCGCTGGTGTCCAGGCAGCGGCCCACCTGCTCGGCCGCTCGCGCACGCCGGTGCCGTGGCTACCCGAGCTGGCGGAGCGGGTGAGCGTCCGGGAGCTGGCGCTCTACGGTGCCGCTCGGGTCGAGCCGGGCGGCGGCGAGCTCCACCCGGACGAGCCCGCGGGCGTCGTTCTGCCTTATGCCCTGGCCGACCTGCCTGAGCAGCAGCGCCGCGGCGTGCTCGCCTGGGACTTGTCCCGGGACGGTCAGCTGGCCGTGGTCGGGGGTCCCGGCTCTGGCCGGACGACGCTACTGCGGGCGCTGGCGATGGCAGCGTGGTCGAGTCCGGAACCGGTGCACGTGCACGTGATCGACGCGGCCGGAGCGCTGACCGGGCCCGGCGGGTTGCCACTGCACCTGTCGTCGGCGCCGAGCGCCGCACCGGGTACGCAGTCGCACTGGCCAGGCCTCGGTACGGTGGTCGGCGCCGCCGATCCCGAGCGGGGACGACGCCTCGTCGCCCTGCTTCTGGACGAGGTGGCCCGGCGGATCGGCGCCGGGCCGGAGCCCGGACGCCCGCACGTCCTGCTGCTGGTCGACGGCTGGGAGTCGTTGGCGGAGAGCTGGTCCCGGATCGACCACGGTCGCGGTGTCGACGACCTCGTCCGGCTGGCCTTCGAGGGGAGGGGAGCCGGAGTGCACCTGGCAGCCGCCGGGGGCCGCAGCGTGCTCGCTGGGTCGACGGCCGGCGCGTTCACCGATCGGCTCCTGCTTCCGACCACCGACCAGAGCGTCCTGATGCTGGCCGGGTTGACCGGTTCTGCACCTACGCCCTGGCCCGCGGGTCGAGTGGTGGCCCTGCGGCGTGGATCGGAGCCGGTCCTGGCCCAGGTGGCCCGGCCGGACCCGGGGCCTGCGTCGAGGATGCTCGGGCGGCACTCCGCGGCGTACGCCGGACCTGTTGCGGCGCAACCACTTCGGTTGCTGGCGCTACCACGTCGGGTCTGCGCGCGGAGCCTACCGCCGAACGCCATCGGTCTCGGCGGTGACGACGCTGCGCCGGTCCGGTTTCCGCGGGACGGCGCCGGCGCACTGGTCTGCGGGCCACCGGGATCGGGCCGCTCGACCTGCCTGGCGACACTGGCGCGCGCTCTGACCGCGGAGGGCGCCACCGTGGTCCGGGCCGGCGCCGCGTCGCAGGTCCTCGAGATCCGCTCCGCCCTCGATCGGGCCCTCGGCGAGGCCGGCACCGAACCGGTCCTGCTGCTCGATACCGGCTGGAGCGCCGTCCCCGGACTGGAGGAGCTGGCGCTCGAGCACCTGAGCGGTCGGTGGGCCACCGGCCGCTGCGACGAACCGGTTGCCACCCTGGATCGGCTACGGGTCGTGGCGGCGGCGACGGCGACCGAGGTGCTGCTGGCGCATCGAGGGCTGCTCGCCGTCCTGCGCGACCACCGGTGCGGGCTGCTGCTCGGACCACGGTCGGCCGGCGACGGGCAGGCGCTCGGCGTCATCCTTCCCCCGACGGGTGCCGTTCCGACAGGCCGCGGCGCGTTGGTGGTCCGTGGTGGTTGGCTGGCCGTTCAGCTCTGCGACGCTCCGGGCGATGACTGATGATCATGCACTTCGCCGATGGTTCGACCGACATGCGGCGGTTGGTAGCTTGGGCCCAGACCGCCCGGCCGAGCGCCGTCGCAGAGCATGCCGGTGATCCCACGACACGCTGGCCACACTGCAGTGAGTGAGCGAGAATGGCCACAGGGTGTAACGCTTTGCCTTCACGGAGCGATCATCCGATCGGAGGACTCGTCGGGGGGACGAACGGGGAGGACCAGCTGGATGACCATCACCGCCACGCACCGGGAGCGCGCGGCCGTGGCTGACGTCGTCGACTTGCGCGTGCCCGCCGACCCGGCGTACCTCGCCGTGATCCGGACCGCCACAGCCGGCCTCGCCGCCCGGATGAACTTGACCCTCGACGAGATCGAGGACATGCGGATCGCCGTGGACGAGGCTTGCGTCCTGCTCCTGAGCCCGGAATCCGAGCCCGGTCGGTACCTTCATGCAGCGTTCACGATCAGCCCCACCGCACTGGACGTGCAGGTCAGCGGTCCGGCCAGGGCCCTACCCGAAGGCAGCAACTTCGCCTGGGCCGTCCTGGAGGCCCTGGTCGGCCGGGTGGAGACCGGGACGTCGGAGTCAGGCTGCTGGATCAGGCTCACCCACGTGGGTGGAGCGGGCTAGGGACCCGGCTCGGTCGTCTCCACCGGACCCAGCACGTCCGCACGCAGCACCCCGACCCCAGCGACCAGGCTGAGCGCGAGCAGCCCGACCCCCAGGGGCCATCGCGTGGTGAGGGCGGGCACGGCCACCGAGGCCTGCAGCACCTGCCAGACCAGCACGGGCGAGCGCGCCCAGCGTCGTCCCCTCAGGACGCCACGGCACAGGACGGCCAGTGCGCCGCCCACGGCAAGCACCATCACGGTCAGTGCCGCGGCGGCGAGACGCTCGGTGGCCTGCGCGACGAAGCTCTCGACGCCGAGGTAGAGCCCGTAGGCCGTCACGATGGCCCCTTCGAGCGCCAGTGTGACGACCACCACTGCCCGTGCCCGACTGACCCCGAGCCACTCCGGCGACCTCATCGCGTCAGGATCCCACCGGAACCAACGGGAACGCGTTTCCTGGCGACCACGTTGAGTCGTCCGGTGACTACGTCAGGGCCGCGCCATCGGGCCCGAGTCCCCAAGACCGGTGTCGCAACAGTGACTGAACGTATTGGACGGTCGAGATGAGTGTCACCCAGCGTGGTAGCGAGCTATCGTCCGAACGGGGGATGGCTACTCCACCTGGGGAGATTACTCTTCGTGTGTACCCGATCACTGGTGACCATGGGTTACAGACATAACAGTTTCCTAGGATTCCGTTGAGGGACAGAATCTTGTGAAACTGGGCACAAGAATGTGACTCTGGGCGTTGACGAAACCGGGAGCGAGTGAACTTGCCCCCTGAAAGTTCCCTGAAGCACTGCACCCTCACCCATTCGGCGGGTGATTCCATTCCCTCCGAACGACCAGTACGTGCATCACCGCTGCGGCGCACCGTCGCCGGAGCCCAGGCATCACCCGTACGACAGAACACCACCAGCACGACATCCGAGCCACCACCCGGACCACAGGATCACCGCACAGCCGGCGCTCCGCACCGTAGCGGACGCGTCGTGGCGGTGGACCCCGGGTGGACCCACGACAGCCCCCTCGGGGGTGGAGGAGAGAGTCACCGCATGGACTGGCGCCACCGCGCAGCGTGCCTCGATGAGGATCCGGAACTGTTCTTCCCGATCGGGAACACAGGTCCCGCTCTGCTGCAGATCGACGAGGCGAAGGCCGTCTGCCGCCGTTGCGACGTGCTCGACACGTGCCTGCGCTGGGCCCTCGATACCGGCCAGGACGCCGGCGTGTGGGGTGGACTCTCCGAGGACGAGCGCCGCGCCCTGAAGCGCCGCAACGCCCGGGCTCGCCGCGCGGGCTGACCCGACCCCCGCGCAACCCGAGAACAGCACTACTCGAACGGCACCGGCGGCGGTGCCTGGTCAGCCGAGCTGACCGGGCACCGCCGCCGACGTCTGTTCGGACCTGCGCGGCACCGCGGCCGGACCCGCTCGCGATGAGGAACGGCCGCCGATCCCGCGCAAGGTCACATCCACGACCACGTCGGTCCCCGCACCCGCCGTGCGGTGCCACGAAATGGTCCCGCGCATCTCGCCGCCGACCAGCGCCTGGACGATCTGCGTGCCGAGCCCGTCCACTCCTGCCTGGAACCCCTCGGGCAGGCCACGCCCGTCGTCGCGGACGATGATCCGCAGGGCCCTGCCTTCACGCATCGCCACCACGGTGACCCGGCCGCCCCGATCGGCCAGACCGTGCTCGACGGCGTTGGCCACGAGCTCGGTGAGCACCAGCGCCAGCGGAGTCGCGTTGGCGGCGTCGAGCTCGCCGAATGTCCCCTCGCGCACGACCGTCACCGCACCGGACGCCGACTCCGAACGCGCCAGCTCCACCGACAGGGACACCGTCCTGTCGACGACCTGGTCGAAGTCCACGCGCTCCCCCAAGCCCTCGGAGAGGGTTTCGTGAACCAAGGCGATGGTGGCCACCCGCCGCATCGCTTCGGCGAGGGCGACCTTGCCGTCGGCCGAGGTGATCCGCCGGGCCTGCAGACGCAGCAGCGCCGCCACGGTCTGCAGGTTGTTCTTGACCCGGTGGTGCACCTCACGGATCGTGGCGTCCTTGGACAGCAGCTCGCGCTCGCGACGGCGGAGCTCGGTGACGTCCCGGATCAGCACGATGGCCGCGATCCGCTCTCCCCCCTGGGTGAGCGGGATCGCCCGCATCGACAAGGCGCTCCCGCCCGCCTCGATGTCGCTGCGCCATGGCGCTCGGCCGGCGAGCACCAGCGGCAGAGACTCGTCGGCTCGTTCGGCTACCCCGGTCCCCACGCCCTCGTACGGGGCCTCGCCGCGGTCGGTGGGGCCCTCGATCAGCGGCGTGAGGATGTCGGCCAGCGACTCCTCGACGATGTCGCCGACATGCCCGGCCCGGTGCAGGGCGGACATCGCGTTCGGGCTGCCGTAGGTCACCCGGCCGTCCCGGTCCAGCCGGATCATCCCGTCGCCGACCCGCGGCGCCCCGCGGCGCGGGCCGGTGTCGTCCCCCTGGGCCGGGAACTCGCCGTCGGCGACCATCCGGGCCAGGTCGTCGGCGCACTGCAGATAGGTGAGCTCGAGCCGGCTCGGCGTCCTAGCGGCGGCCAGGTTGGTGTGCCGGCTGAGGACGGCCAGCAACCGACCCCGCCGTTCCACCGGGATCGCCTCCTGGCGCACCGGGACGTCGTCGTTCCAGTGCAGGTCACGATCCCGGACGCTGCGCCGCTCATGCCAGGCCCGGCCGACCAGCAGGTTGGCCCCCGACGAGGTGATCTTGCCGACCAGGTCGCTGTGGAACGCCGTCGGCCCGGTGCTGGGCCGGCACTGAGCCACGACCAGCCACTCGCCGATGCGGCCGTCGGCCGCGGGCAGCGGCACCCACAGCAGGAGGTCGGCGAAGGACAGGTCAGAGAGCAGCTGCCAGTCCCCGACCAGCCGGTGCAGCCAGTCGATGTCCGGTGGGGGCAGGTCGACGGCACTGACCAGCAGGTCGCTGAGGGTGGGCATGGCTCGCGCCTGCTCAGCCGGTGCTGCGTACGATGCCGCGCAACGTTCGCAGGGCGACCGAGAGCGAGGCGAGGTCGTTGCGCTCCAGCCTGCGGACTTCGTCCAGGGTATGGGCGGCGCGGGCCACCGCAGCACTGTTGGCCTTCTCCCAGGACTCGATCCGTTCCAACGGCTCCATCGGGGTGTTCGGCGAGGCGGTGAGCACCGCGACGGTCAGCGACTCCAGCGCGGCGTAGAGGTCGTAGCGCAGCGCCGCTCGGGCCAGCGATCGCCAGCGATCGGCGCGGTCCAGGTGGCTGATGCGGGTGAGCATCGCGTCGACCCCGTACCGCTCGGACAAGGAGGTGTAGACCGGCGCCACCTCGGCAGGCGCCGAGTCCACCTGCGCCGAGATCTCGGTGATGTCCAGCAGCTGGAACTCGCTGAGCAGCGAGGCCCCGCGCAGAGCGAGGTCCTCCGGGACACCGTGGCGCTCCATCTCGCGGGCGTCCTCGAGTAGCCGTTCCCGCTCGCTGCCGACGGTCAGCTCCGGCATCCGCGGCCCGAGCTCGGCCACCACGGGCGCGAACCGGGCGATCTCGGGGCCGACCTCGATGGTCGCCGCCCGGGTCTGCAGGAACCACCGCACCGAGCGGTCCAGCAGTCGCCGGAAGGCCAGGTACAGGGCCGTCTGCGCCTCGGTCGGCACGTGGTTGTCGAGCGACTCGACCATCGCCACGAACTCGCGCAAACCGAACACCTCGCGACAGACCGTGTAGGCCCGCGCAACCTGCGAGTGGGCCGCACCGGTCTCCTCGATCGCCCGGTAGGCGAAGGTGAACCCGCCCCGGTTGACCATCTCGTTCACCAGGCAGGTCGTGATCACCTCGCGGCGTAGCGGGTGCTCGCGCAGCAGGTGGCCGTACCGGGTGCTGAGCTCGGATGGGAAGTAGTCCCGCAGCGTCCCCTCGAACCACTCCTCGTCCGGCAGCCCCGAGGCAAGGATGTCCTGGCTGAGACCGATCTTGGTGTAGGCGATCAGCACCGAGAACTCCGGGGAGGTCAGACCCCTTCCGGCTTCGTGCCGCTCGGTGAGCTCGATGTCGTCCGGGAGGAACTCCAGGTCGCGGTCCAGCAGCCCCTTGCTCTCCAGCTCGCGCATGAACCGTTGATGCACACCGAGCATCGAATGCGACTGCTTGCGGGCGTTGCCCAGCAGGACGTTCTGCTCGTAGTTGTCCCGCAGCACCAGCTCGCCGACGTCGTCGGTCATGGCGCCCAGCAGCTGGTTGCGCTGCTTGCCGGTCAGGTCGCCGGAGGCGACGATCCGGTCCAGCAGGATCTTGATGTTGACCTCATGGTCGGAGCAGTCCACCCCGGCGGAGTTGTCGATCGCGTCGGTGTTCATCCGCACCCCGGCCTGGGCCGCCTCGACCCGGCCCAGCTGGGTCAGGCCCAGGTTGCCGCCCTCGCCGACGACCCGGCAGCACAGGTCTGCCCCGTTCACGCGGATCGAGTCGTTGGCCTTGTCCCCGACCTCGGCATGGCTCTGCGAGCTCGCCTTGACGTAGGTGCCGATCCCCCCGTTCCAGAGCAGGTCGACCGGCGCCTTGAGGATCGCCGTGATCAGCTCGGCCGGGGTCAGCGCCGACATCACCGGGTCCAGCCGCAGCCGCTGCGCCACCTGCGGCGTGATCTCGATCGACTTGGCGCTCCGCGGGAACACCCCGCCACCCTCGGAGATCAGGCTCACCTGGTAGTCGGCCCAGGACGAGCGCGGCAGCGCGAACATCCGCTGCCGCTCGGCGAACGACGTGGCGGCGTCCGGATCGGGGTCGAGGAAGACATGCCGGTGGTCGAAGGCGGCCACCAGACGGGTGTGCGGCGACAGCAGCATCCCGTTGCCGAACACGTCACCGCTCATGTCGCCGATGCCGACAACGGTGAACTCCTCGGTCTGCACGTCCCGGCCGAGCTCGCGGAAGTGTCGCTTCACGCTCTCCCAGGCACCCCGGGCCGTGATCCCCATGGTCTTGTGGTCGTAGCCCACCGAGCCGCCCGAGGCGAAGGCGTCGCCCAGCCAGAACCCGTAGTCCTTGGCCACGTTGTTGGCGATGTCCGAGAACGTGGCGGTGCCCTTGTCGGCGGCCACGACCAGATAGGTGTCCGGGTCGTCGTGGCGCAGCACCCGAGGCGGCGGCACCACGGTCCGGGTCAGCGCGCCGTCCTCGCCCTGGGTGATGGTCAGGTTGTCGGTGACGTCCAGCAGGCCGCTGATGAAGGTCCGGTAGCACTGGATCCCGGCCGCCAGCCACGCCTCCCGGTCCACAGACGGGTCGGGCAGCTGCTTGCCGACGAACCCGCCCTTCGCCCCCGTCGGCACGATCACGGCGTTCTTCACCATCTGCGCCTTGACCAGGCCGAGCACCTCGGTGCGGAAGTCCTCCGGACGGTCGCTCCAGCGCAGGCCGCCGCGAGCGACCGCGCCGAAGCGAAGGTGCACGCCCTCCACCCGCGGGGAGTAGACGAAGATCTCGAACGCGGGCCGCGGTACCGGCAGGTCGGGGATCGCTGTCGGCTCCAGCTTCAGCACGATGTAGTCCTTGCGTTCGCCGTCGTCGGCGAGCTGGAAGGCATTGGTGCGCAGCGTCGCCAGGATCAGGCTGAGCAGGGCCCGCAGGATCCGGTCGTGGTCGAGGCTGGCCACGGCGTCCAGCTGAGTGCTGATCTTCCCGGTCAGCTCCGCGCAGACCTCGGAGCGGACCGGATCGTCGGACGGCGCCCCGCCCATGGCGTCCGGGTCGAAACGGGCCGAGAACAGCTCGAGCAGGGTCCGGGTGATCGGCACGTTGGCCCGCAGACACCGCTCGATGTAGTCCTGGCTGAACGTCGTCCCGGTCTGGCGCAGGTACTTGGCGTAGGCCCGCAGGACGACGACCTGCCGCCAGGTCATGCCGGCCAGCAATACCAGCCGGTCGAACCCGTCGCTCTCGGCCCGCCCCGCCCAGGCCGCCGCGAAGGCGTCGCAGAACTGCTGTCGCGAATGGTCGGGGTCGATGACCTCGCCGGAGTAGCGCAGTCCGAAGTCGTAGACGTAGGCCAGGTCGCCGTCAGCTCGTTGCAGCACGTACGGGCGCTCGTCGACCACCTCCACCCCGAGGTTGGCCAGGAATGGCAGGACGGCCGTCAGCGACAGCGGGGCCAGCCGGTAGAGCTTGAACCTGCGCTCGCGGGACAGTGCGCCCACCGGGGCGTAGAGGTTCATGGCGATCGCGTGCTCGGCGGTCAGCCCACCGTTGGCCACCGCGCCCCTGTGGGGATCCCGGCCGGACTCGACCACTGCGAAGAGCTCCTCGAGCCGTCGCAGGTCGGAGACGGCGACCCGGGCCGAGTAGTGCTCCTTGTAGGCCTCGGGGAACGCCGATCCCCACCGGCGGCGCAGCTTGGCCGCCTCGCCCTCGCCGGCGTCGGTGAGCAACGCCTCGGCGAGGTCCTCGTCCCAGGTACGGGTGGCCTGGACCAGGCGCTGTTCCAGCTCGGCCGGGTCGACCTGCGGCAGCGGCACGGTCGGATCGACCCGGACCACGACATGCAGTCGGGCCAGCGCCGACTCGCTGACCCGGGCCGTGTAGTCGATCGAGGTGGCGCCGAACGCCTCCTCGAGGATCTTGGTGATCCGCAGCCGGGTCGTGGTGGTGTAGCGGTCGCGCGGCAGGTAGACCAGGCAGGAGACGTACCGGCCGTAGGCGTCCGAGCGCATGAACAGACGGGTGCGACGACGCTGCTGCATGTCCATCACCGACCGGGCGATGTACGTCAGGTCATCGACCGATGTGTCGAACAGCTCGTCGCGCGGGTAGGTCTCCAGGATCTGGGCGAGGTCCTTGCCCGAGTGGCTCTCCTCGGGGAATCCGGACGTGGCCAGCACCTCCTGCACCTTGCGGGAGACCACGGGGATCCGGCGCACGCTGTCGGTGTAGGCGCTGGCGGCGAACAAGCCGAGGAAACGGCGCTCGCCGGCCACCTCGCCGGAGGGGTCGAAGGTCTTGACGCCGATGTAGTCGAGGTAGACGTTGCGGTGCACGGTGGCGCGGGAATTCGCTTTCGTGATCACCAGCAAGGTCTTCTCCCGAGCCTTGGCCCGGGCCTCGACACCCAGCCGGTCGAAGCTGGAGCTGGCGCTCTGGTCGTAGCGCAGGATGCCGAGTCCGGTCCCCGGGGCTGCGACCAGGGCTTCGTGGTCGCCCTGGTCGACCAGGCGGTACTCGCGGTAGCCGAGGAAGGTGAAGTGCGCGTCGGCCAGCCAGGTGAGCAGCCTGCGGGCCTCGGCCACCTCGTCGGGGTCGATGCCCGCCGGGGGGTTCGTCGCCAGCTCCTCGGCGATGTCGGTGACGCGGGTCATCATCAACGGCCAGTCCTCGACCGAGACCCGGACGTCGTCGAGCACCCTGCTCAGCGCGCTGGTGAACTGTTCCAGCCGGGCGGGATCGCTCTGCCGGTCGATCTCGATGTGCATCCAGGACTCGACGAGGGTGTCGCCAGGGCGCTCGCCCTCCAGCCACTCGGTGGAGCTCGCGTCCAGCACCTCGACCAGGTCGCCGCCCACCGTCCGCCGCACGACCATCTGCGGATGCACGATCAGGTGGATGACGCACTCCTGGCGGTTCAGCTCGCTGATCACCGAGTCGACCAGGAACGGCATGTCGTCCGTGACGATCTCGATCACCGAGTGGCCGGTGGACCACGCGTTCTGCTCCACGGTCGGCGTGAAGGTGCGCACGTTGGCCGTGCCCTGGGGACGGCGGACCGCCAGCTGGCGGTGCGACAGGGCGGCGCCGGCGATGTCGACGGCGTCCCGGCCGCGCATCTCTTCCAGAGGCATGTGCTGGTAGTACCGCTCCAGAAGCTGGTACATGCTGACGCGGTCTTGCTGGCCTCCCTGCCGGTCACCGACCTCAACGGCCCGCTCGAGCATCTCGGCGCGTTCGTTCTCCAACTGCTGCGCAGTGTGCGGGGTCATGACAGTGGCCTCCTGGGTTGCGCGCCGTTGCGCACCGACAGACTGCGGTTGAGCCTACCGACCGCCGCGGCTGGTGGCTCTGCCCCTGCCCGCCCGACTCGCCACGGCGGAGCGACAGCAGCGGGTGCCGCGAACCGTTCAGACGGTGCGACCGTCCAGCCAGTCGCGACCGGTTCGCTCCTCGACCCGGATCGCCGCCCGGATCGCCGACTCCGCAGCCTTCTCGATCCTGCCGCCGATCAGGGGCACCGAGGCCTTGAGATCACCCTGCACCTCATAGACCGTGCCGTCCCCGAACGGACGCAGCGACAGCTCACCGCTCAGCCGCACCGGAACGCCGCTGATCTCGACCACGACCGTGCCGAGTCGACAGCGCGAACCGTCGGTCGCCAGCCAGTCGTGGCGCTCGACCACGCGAACCGTCCCGCCCACGAAGCGACGCATGAACTCGGGCACGTCGTCAGTGGGCAGGGCACGGTGGGTGATGATGCCGGCGGTGTCGTCCGCGTAGGCCTGCACCTGGACCTCGTAGGCCAACGAGCCGGTGGCCGCGCACTTGAGCTCCTGGAACACCCGGTCCGTGACCATGGTGAAGACGAGCTCTGGGCTCGCTCCTGGATAGTTGATCTCGGCACTCAGGTGCATGACGGCGACAATAGTGGCCCGCCGCTCACGCCGCCGTTCAGCCCATGTGCGGGTACCGGTAGGAGGTCGACGGAACGAGCGTCTCCTTCACTGAGCGGGTGGAGGTCCACCGCAGCAGGTTCTGCGCGGCACCGGCCTTGTCGTTCGTTCCCGAGGCCCGTCCCCCACCGAACGGCTGCTGGCCGACCACCGCGCCGGTGGGCTTGTCGTTGACGTAGAAGTTGCCCGCCGCGAACCGCAGCACCTGCGCGGCCCGGGCGATCGCCGCCCGGTCCTGAGCGATGATCGCACCGGTGAGCGCGTAGGGCGCCACGGACTCCATCTGCGCGAGCATCGCGTCGTAGGACCGGTCGGGGTAGACGTGCACGGCCAGGATCGGACCGAAGTACTCGGTGGTGAGCATCTCGTCGTCGGCGTCGGCGACCTCGGCGACGGTAGGGCGCACGAAGTAGCCCTGCGAGTCGTCGTAGGTGCCGCCGGCGATCACCGTGATCCCCGGCTCGGCCTGGGCCCGGTCGATCGCCCGCTTGTGGTGGGCGAAGGCCTTCTGGTCGATCACCGCCCCCATGAAGTTGGACAGGTCGGTGACCGGACCCATGGACAGCGAGTCCACCTCGGCCGCCAGCTCCTCGCGCAGCCTGCGCCACAACGACCGGGGGACGTAGGCCCGGGACGCGGCTGAGCACTTCTGCCCCTGGTACTCGAACGCCCCACGGACCAAGGCGGTGCGCAGCACGTCCGGGTCGGCGGAGGCGTGGGCGACGACGAAGTCCTTGCCGCCCGTCTCGCCGACCAGGCGCGGATAGCTGCGGTAGGAGTCGAGGTTCTCCGCGACGGCGCGCCACAGCATCTTGAAGGTCGGGGTGGAACCGGTGAAGTGAATCCCGGCCAGGCCCGGGTCGCGCAGGGCCACCGCCGAGACCGCCGCGCCGTCCCCGGTGACCAGGTTGATCACGCCCGGCGGCAGCCCCGCCGCTTCGAGCAGGCGCATCGTGAAGTGCGCAGCGAACATCTGCGTGGGCGCGGGCTTCCACAGCACCACGTTGCCCATCAGTGCGGGCGCCGTCGGCAGGTTGCCGCCGATCGCCGTGAAGTTGAACGGCGTGATCGCGTAGACGAACCCCTCCAGCGGCCGGTGGTCGATGCGGTTCCACACGCCCTTGGTGTTCGCCAGCGGTTGCACGGCGAGCACCTCACGGGCGAAGTGCACGTTGAACCGCCAGAAGTCGATCAGCTCGCAGGCCGCGTCGATCTCGGCCTGGTAGACCGTCTTGGACTGCCCCAGCATGGTCGCCGCGTTGAGCACCGACCGCCACGGACCGGACAGCAGCTCGGCGGCCTTGAGGAAGACCGCCGCACGATCGTCGAAGGACAGATCGCGCCACATCGGCGCCGCTGCGCTCGCTGCGTCCAGCGCGGCCCGGGCGTCGGCCTGGGTGGCCGCCTTCATCGTGCCGAGCACCTGCCGGTGGGCATGAGGCTGGACGACGGTGATCCGTCGTCCGCTGCCCATCACCTGCCGCCCTCCGACGGTCATCGGCAGGTCGATCCGGGTGGCGGACAGCTGGGTCAGCGCCGCCTCGATCGAGGCCCTCTCCGGGGAGCCGGGCGCGTAGTCGAGGACCGGTTCGTTCACCGGTGCCGGGACCCGGCTCACGCCGTCGATAGCACGATGCATGGCTGGCCCTCCTGGCTCCGTGAGACCTGACTCAGCCGAGGTTAGCCAGTCCTCCGGGCTCGCGCTTGCGGCACGCGCGTCCCCTCCCGCCGCTCAGATCAGGTCGGCGATCTCGCTGACGTCGAACCAGAGCATGTCGTGGGACTCCGCCTCGTCGAGCAGGAAGGCCGCGTCGTCGTCCCCGGCGTCCGCCGACGGTACCGCCCGGACGGCCTCACCGACCGCAGATCGTGCCCCGTCGCCGTCCACGTGCACGCTGGCGACGGTGGCGAGAGGCACCGTGCAGCTCAGCCGGACCCGGGATCGGAAGGAGGTGACAACGCCCCCGGGTGGCTCGGCCACCGGCTCCACGCACCCGGGCGGGACGTCGGCGGCGACCACGACCCGCCGGTTCTCGTAGCGTTCCTCGGCGGCCACCTCCGCCGCCAGCATCCGGAGCGAGGCCTCGGCCGCCTCACTGAACGCGACGTACTCCAGCTCCTCGGAGTCGCCCTGGACGTACCACTCCCGGACCGCGGGCGTCACCGCGTGCGCGGAGTAGCCGGCGTCGAACCGCCCACTGACATAGGCGGCGGCCAGGGTCGCCAGGGTCGCCGGAAGGTAGACGCGGGTCACCCGACCTCCGCCGGACCTGTGCAGCAAACCTTTACACGGTGGGACACCGGCACATCCTGACCCATCCCTACGGAGCGCGCCACCACCTCGACGATCGCGGCGTGCCCGATCACCGGCCTTCTCACCCGACGGCGTCGAGGGTCTCGGCCAGGGAGTCGAGCAGACACTGACCGAGCACGTCGAGGTCGGCCATCGCGTCGCGGTCCCCGTACAGACCGAAGTACATGCCGCCGTGGTAGGAGGTCAGCCCTATGCTCAGTGCCTGGCCCCGGGCCAGCGGGATGACCGGGAATGTGGCGGTCATCCGCGACCCGTCCAGGTAGAGCGGCGACTGGGGACCGGGCACGTTGGTGACCACCAGGTTGAACATGTGCCGGGACAGCCCGCTGGCGACCCGGGCACCGAGCGAGTGCAGTGTGGGCGGGGCGAACCCGGCCAGGCCGGCGATGGTCTGGGCGTCCAGGGCCTGACCGGCCTCCCGGTGCGCCATGGTCTGGTAGCTCACCTGGTGCAGCCGGATCAGCGGGCTGGCCTCGCCGGTGGGCAGGTCGATCAGCAAGGAGGACACCCGGCTGCCGATGGCCCCCGTCCGGGTGCCCTCGGCCACCCGGACGCTCATCGGTACGAGGGCCCGAACGACGCTGGCTGGCGGCACCGGCTCTCCGCGGGCCAGCAGCCACATCCGCAACGCACCCGAGACCACGGCGAGAACGACGTCGTTGATCGTCGTGACGACCGCCCTGCGACTCGGGCTGGGTGCAGGAGATCCCTTGGCCACCAACCGGTTCCGCACTCTGCGGTAGTCGGCCAGGTCGGTGACCACCATCCGGAAACGGCGCTGCTCACCGATCTCGACGTTGAGCGGGCTGCGCGCCGGCGGCCGGGTGGCGGTACGTGCCGCCACGCTCAGCCCACCAAGCGCCTCGGTGGTCTTGGCGGCCGTCGCCCGCACGTCGCCGAGGCCGGCACGCAGGGTCTCCAGCACCCGGGTCGGACGACGCACCGACTCGGCCATGGCTGAAGCCACCAGCTCGACCAGGCTGGGCTCTGGCGCCGGATGCCAGGACACCGGAGGGTGCTCGCGGACCTGCGGGTGGTCGTCCAGCACCACCTGCCCGAGGTCGACCGCGTGCACGCCGTCCACCAGAGCCTGATGCGCCTTGGTCACCACGGCGAACTCGCCGTCGGTCAGCCCCTCGACCACGGTCATCTCCCACAGCGGGCGGGACCGGTCCAGCTGGCGGGCCTGGATCCGAGCGACCAGGTCCTCGAGCTGCTCGGCGGCGCCCGGCGGCGGCAGGGTGACCCGGCGGATGTGCGCCGAGACGTCGAAGCGCTCGTCGTCCACCCAGACCGGGTTGGCCAGCCGGGCCGGGACCCAGCGCACCCGCTGGCGGTACCGCGGCACGAAGGCAACCCGAGCGGCGACGTGCTCGGTGAGCCGGTCGTGGTCGAAGCCCCCGGGCCCCGGATGGAAGATCATCACCGAGCCGACGTGCATGGCTGTGGTCGGCTCCTCGAGATAGAGGAACGACACGTCGAGCGGGCTCAACCGGACCGGCACGGGAGAATCCTCCCAGACACCTCTAGATGCTGCTCAGCCCGAAGAGCTGCTCGAGCCGGGAGCGGGTCGAGGAGCAGCTGACGTGGTGCACCCCGACCATGCCCGCCTCGACCGCAGCCTCGACGTTGCGCACCATGTCGTCCACCATCACGCAGCACGGCGCCGGGAGGCCGAGCTCGGCCACGGTGCGGACGTAGATCCGCTGCTCCGGCTTGCGCATACCGACCCGCCCGGAGATCACCACCACGTCGAACAGCCCGTCCCACAACGCCTCCGGATAGTGCTCGCCCCAGCTGTTCGACAGCAGCGCGGTGCGCACCCCGGCCGCCCGGGCACCGCGCACCAGGGCCAGCATCGGCTCCTCGAGCTGGGCCAGCCCCGCCAGCATCCGCGAGATCATCCCCTCGGGGCGGGTGGGGCTGCCGCGCCGGGCCAGCTCGGCGGCGAGGAGGCGCTCGAAGTCGGGCAGCTCCAGCTCACCGCGCTCGAACAGATGGGACGGCGATGGCCGGCCGGTCCTCGCCGCCTCCTGCGCCCAGTGATGCAGGACGTCGCGGAAGTGGGCGTAGTCGACCCGGTCGGCGTCTGCCCATTGTCGGGTCACCTGCTCCAGCGGCGCGGTCAGCACTCCACCCCAGTCCATCACCAGCCCCTGGGGCACCACGTCGGTCTCCTCCTGCTCGGTTCTTCATCTCAGCATGATCGACCGAGAACGTGTGTCACACGCTCGACCAGGACGACACATTCCACCAGCATGACGGTAACGACCACTGTCCCGGCCGCCCGCCGCCGCGCCGCCCCGCCACCGCTGCGCAGCCTGCCGATCCCCGACCTGGCTCCGGGCTCGACCTCCCCTCCCGCGGCATGTCCCGGTCAGGTCGTGCTCGACCTCGACGGCGCCGGCGAGGAGGCCGGCGCCGCGGTCGACCCCACAGGCGAGGTAGACCCGCTCCGGTGGGCGGCCCAGTTCGCGCACGCCGCGTTCGAGGTCAGCATCGGGCACCGCCCCCCCGGCCAGCTGGTGCGCTGGACCAGCGAGCGGGTGCAGACCCTGCTGGAACGTCGCTACCGCCTGGCCGGCCCGATCCCCGGCGCCGGCGTCCCCGGCCCGGTTCGCGTGCTGACGGTGCGCACCTGCCGATCCGCCGACGGCGCCGTCGAGGCCGCCGCCGTGCTCATCCACCGCGGCCGGGCACGGGCCGTCGCCCTGCGGCTCGAGCCGGACGGCGGCCGCTGGCGGGTCGGCGCGCTCCAGATCGGTTGAGGTCGGGTGCGGTCAGCCCAAGCGGGTCAGCAGGGCGTTGAACGTGGGCGACGGTCGCATCACGGCGTCGACCTTGTCGACCTCCGGCCGGTAGTAGCCGCCGAGGTCGACCGGGGAACCCTGCACCTCGAGCAGCTCGGTGGCGATCTGCTCCTCTGCTGCCGCGAGTGCGTCGGCGAACTCGGCGAACGCCGCCGCCAGGTCGCGGTCCTCACTCTGTGCGGCCAGCTCCCTGGCCCAGTAGAGGGCCAGGTAGAAGTGGCTGCCCCGGTTGTCGATCTCGCCGACGCGCCGGCTGGGCGAGCGGTTCTCGCCCAGGAGCGTGCCCGTAGCGCGGTCGAGGGTGTCGGCGAGCACCTGAGCGCGGGCGTTCCCGGTGGTCTGAGCCAGGTGCTCGAAGCTGACGGCGAGGGCGAGGAACTCACCGAGGCTGTCCCAGCGCAGATGGTTCTCCTTGAGCAGCTGCTGCACGTGCTTGGGCGCCGAGCCACCCGCTCCGGTCTCGAACAACCCACCGCCGTTGATCAGCGGCACCACGGACAGCATCTTGGCGCTGGTGCCCAGCTCGAGGATCGGGAACAGGTCGGTCAGGTAGTCCCGCAACACGTTGCCGGTCACCGAAATGCTGTTCTCGCCGCGGCGGATCCGCTCCAGCGAGAAGGCCGTGGCCTCCACCGGCGACATGATCTCGATCTGCAGCCCGTCGGTGTCATGCTCAGACAGGTACGCCGTGACCTTCTGGACCAGGTTGGTGTCGTGGGCGCGGGAAGGGTCGAGCCAGAACACCGCCGGATCCCCCGTGGCCCGGGCCCGGGAGACAGCGAGCCTGACCCAGTCCCGGATCGCCACGTCCTTGGTCTGGCACATCCGCCAGATGTCCCCCGGCTCGACCTGGTGCTCGATCAGGACCGCGGCGCCGGAACCACCGGAGGCGTCCACGACCCGGACGGTACCGGCGGCCGGGATCTCGAAGGTCTTGTCGTGGCTGCCGTACTCCTCGGCGGCCTGGGCCATCAGGCCCACGTTCGAGACCGACCCCATGGTCGCCGGGTCGAAGGCACCATGGGCCCGGCAGTCCTCGATGACGGTGCGGTAGACGCCGGCGTAGCTGGAGTCCGGGATGACGGCGAGGGCGTCGGCCTCGGCGCCGTCCGGTCCCCACATGTGGCCGGAAGTGCGGATCATCGCCGGCATCGAGGCGTCGACGATGACGTCGCTGGGCACGTGCAGGTTGGTGATCCCGCGGTCGGAGTCGACCATCGCCAGCGGTGGGCCGTCGGCCAGCTCGGCGTCGATGGAGGCCTTGATCTCACCACCGTTGGGCAGCGCGTCCAGTCCGGCCAGGATCGCGCCGAGCCCGTCGTTGGGGCTCAAGCCGGCCGCGGCCAGGTCGTCGCCGAAGGCGGCGAAGGTCTTCGGGAAGAACGCCCGGACGGCGTGACCGAAGATGATCGGGTCCGAGACCTTCATCATGGTGGCCTTCAGGTGTACCGAGAACAGCACGCCCTCATCCTTGGCCCGGGCGATCTGCTCCGCCAGGAAGGGCCGCAGCGCGGCGACCCGCAGCACGGTGGCGTCCACCACCTCACCGGCCAGCACCGGCACCGATTCGCGCAGCACGGTCGTGCCGCCGCCGGTCTCGACCAGCTCGATCCGCAGCGTCGTGTCGGCCTCGATCACCACGGACTTCTCGTTGGCACGGAAGTCGTCGGCGGACATGCACGCCACGTCGGTCGTGGAGTCCGGCGACCAGGCACCCATCGAATGCGGGTGCGCCCGTGCGTAGTTCTTCACCGACGCCGGGGCCCTGCGGTCTGAGTTCCCCTCGCGCAGAACGGGGTTCACCGCACTCCCCTTGACCCGGTCATACCGGGCACGAGTCTGCTGCTGCTGCGCGGTGCCCACCTCGTCCGGGTAGTCGGGCAGGTCGTACCCCTTGGCCTGCAGCTCGGCGACCGCGGCCTTCAGCTGAGGGATCGAGGCGGAGATGTTCGGCAGCTTGATGATGTTCGCCTCGGGCCGCTTGGCCAGGTCACCCAGCTCGGCGAGGGCGTCAGCGGTGCGCTGGTCGTCCGGCAGCCGGTCGGCGAACACCGCGAGAAGACGCCCGGCCAGGGAGATGTCCCGGACCTGGACGTCCACGCCCGCGGTCGCTGCGTAGGCCCGAATGATCGGGAGCAGGGAACGGGTGGCCAGAGCGGGCGCCTCGTCGGTGTAGGTGTAGATGATCGTCGCGTCGCTCACCACTGCTCCATTCGATGGCCGGCCGGGATCCAGGTCGCGCCCACCCCAGGCATTTCGACGTGAAGATATCGTGCCGCAGGACACACCATCGGTAGCGGTCGCGTTGCTAGGTTCACATCGAACGAAGCCCGTCACCATGCCCGCAACCAGGAAGGGACACCTCCGTGAGCGCCACGCCCGTCAAGGTCGCCGTCACCGGCGCCGCCGGCCAGATCGGCTACAGCCTGCTGTTCCGGATCGCCGCCGGCGACCTGCTCGGCAAGGACACGCCAGTCGAGCTGCGCCTGCTGGAGATCACTCCAGCGCTGTCGGCGCTCGAGGGCGTGGTGATGGAGCTGGACGACTGCGCCTTCCCGAACCTGGCCAAGGTCGAGATCGGGGACGATGCGACCAAGGTCTTCGACGGGGTCAACCTGGCCCTGCTGGTCGGCGCTCGTCCGCGGACCAAGGGTATGGAGCGCGGCGACCTTCTCGAGGCCAACGGGGCGATCTTCACCGCCCAGGGCAAGGCCCTCAACGACCACGCGGCGGACGACATCCGGATCGGGGTGACGGGCAACCCGGCGAACACCAACGCCCTGATCGCGATGCGCAACGCCCCGGACATCCCCGTCGAGCGGTTCTCGGCGCTGACCCGCCTCGACCACAACCGGGCCATCTCGCAGCTGGCCGCCAAGACCGGGGCCCCGGTGACGGACATCAAGAAGATGACCATCTGGGGCAACCACTCCGCCACCCAGTACCCGGACATCTTCCACGCCGAGGTGGCCGGCAGGAACGCCGCCGAGGTCGTGGGCGACCAGGCCTGGATCGAGAACACCTTCATTCCCACGGTGGCCAAGCGCGGTGCGGCGATCATCGAAGCCCGGGGCTCCTCCTCGGCGGCCAGCGCCGCCTCGGCGACCATCGACGCGGCGAGGGACTGGCTGATCGGTTCGGCGCAGGGCGACTGGGTGTCCATGGCCGTGCTCTCCGACGGCACGTACGGCGTGGCCGAGGGTCTGATCTCCTCGTTCCCGGTGACCACGTCCGGGGGTGACTGGCAGATCGTCCAGGGCTTGGAGATCGACGACTTCTCGCGCGGCCGGATCGACGCCACCGTCGCCGAGCTCGCCGAGGAGCGCGACGCCGTCACGGCGCTGGGCCTGATCAGCTGATCCGTCGGGCGCGCTCAGCCGCGGACTCGCCCCGCGGCAGGACTCGCTCGACGAGGCGCCGAGCGGTCGGCGGGACGTTGACCACGTCGATCTCGAACCGGGTGGCGAAGTCCTCCACCACCGACCGCAGAGCGAGCATCCCGGTCAGGTCGATCCGACCCAGGGCCGACAGGTCGATCTCCACCCGTTCCACTTCGGTGTGGGCGGCCAGCAGGTCGATCAGCCGGTCCTCCAGGGCCGGGGTGGAGGCGAAGTAGAGCACCCCACTCGGCCGCAGTCGCAGCGTGGAACCGATCACCTCGGTCTCCACGGGCAGGTGCAGCTCGCGCCACAGGTGGACGGCCAGGGCCAGTCCGACGCCGACCAGCACGGCCCGCTCCAGGCGCGGCGCCAGGGCCAGGGTGGCCACCAGCGTGCCAAGAGAGACCACCGCCTGCATCGGCGAGAGCCGCCAGAAGCGGACCAGCGAGCCCAGGTCGACCAACGACATCACTGCGGCGATCACCAGCCCGGCCAGCGCCGCCCGGGGCAGGGTGGCCAGAACGCCGGCGAACGGCAGCAGCGCGAGCACAGCCAGCCCGGTGATGGCGCCGCTCCAGCGGCTGCCGGCCCCGGCCATCTTGTTCAGGGCGGTGCGGGAGAACGACCCGCCGACCGGCAGTCCCGCCGCCAGCCCCGCCGCCAGGTTGGCCGCCCCCTGCGAGACCAGCTCGCGGTCGGGGTTCCATCGTTGCCGTTCTGCGGTTGCGTACCGGCGGGCGATCGAGGCGGGCTCGGCGAACCCGATCACGGCGATGACGACGCCGGGCAGCAGCAGCGCGGGCAGCGAGGCCCAGGGCAGCTCGGTCGGGGACGGTGGCAGCTCGAGGTCGAGCCCGCCGACGGGGGTGCCGATCGGCCCGACCAGGCGGACGAGGATGAGCGCCGCAGCGATCGCGACCAGTACCCCTGGAGCCAGCGGGCTGATCCGGCGGACGCCGCGGATCACCACGATGACGCCGACGCCGAGGGCGACCGTGGCGGGGTTCCAGTCGCCCGGGCGGGACAGCGTCTGCACAGCCCCGACCAGTGGGTTGCCCGCCTCGGCGCTCGTGCCGAGCAGAGTCGGCAGCTGGGAGGACACGATCAGCACCGCGGCTCCGGTGGTGAAGCCGGCCACGGCCGGCGCGGAGAGCAGGTAGCCGATCACCCCGGCGCGGGCCAGCCCGAGCCCGACCCGGACCAGCCCGACCACCACGGCGAGCAGTGCTGCGTGGACGGCGAACTCCGCAGTACCGACCGGCGCGATCGCCGACAGCGCCCCCAGCGTGAGCAGGCTGGTCATCGCGACCGGCCCGGTCTGCAGGTAGGGAGAGGAGGCGAACAGGGCCGCCACCACCGGGGCCGCCACCGCCGCGTACAGACCGTGGACCGGTGGCAGGCCGGCCAACTGGGCGTAGGCGAGCGACTGCGGGGCGAGGACCAGCGCCACGCTCACGCCGGCCACCACGTCCCGCCGGCTCGGACCCCATCGAGGCCCTGACCGACGCCGTTCGCTCGGCCCGCTCACCCCTGCGCAGCAGCCAGGGCGGAGCCACATCGCTGACGCAGCTCACCCACCCCCCCGACGCCGACCAAGCGGACCGCGGTGTTCCCGTCGTCCAGCATGCTTGCCGCGATCGCCGCCCGGTGGCCGTTGGAGCAGATCACCCACGTCGGAGTGTCCCCGCGCAGCTCGGCCAACCGGCCCGGCACGTCGGCGATGAACACCTGCTCACCGCCCGGGACCGCGCCCCACGCCCACTCCAGCGGTTGGCGCACGTCGAGAATCCGAGCCGGCTGGCCGCTCTCGATCGCCTGGCACAGGGTCGCGACGTCGGTGTTCGGGTAGCTGCGGACCTCGTTGCCCGCATCGCGCCAGGCCTGCAGGCCGCCGTCGAGGTAGCCCAGAGGGGTCTGCCAGCCGATCCGGATCAGCTGGGTGACCGCGTCGGTGGAGTCTTTGGGTTCTGGCAGCACCAGGAGCAGGGGGCTGCCGAAGGGCAGCATCCAGCCCACGTAGCTGCCGAAGCCGGAGTTGAGCTCGATGTTCACCGATCCCGGGATGTGCCCAGCCGCGAAGTCGTCGCGCTCGCGCACGTCCACGACCACCACGCCGTCGGCGCGGTGGGCCTCGAAGTCGGCGAGGGAGAGCGCGGACAGGTGCGGCAGCTCGCCGAGAACGGGGGCGCCCGCGCGGTTGATCGGCGCCATCTTCGGGTAGTACGCCGGGTAGGCCATCAGCTCGCCGCTGAGCTCCTCGGTGAAGTCGGCCAGGTCGACCGCGCCGATCAGCGGGTTGGTCTTCCGCTCGATGCCGACGGTGCTGGTGCGCTCCGTCGAGGGCATCGCGGCCACGCAGAAGCTGCCGGCGCCGTGCGTCGGCAAGACCCGCACGCCGTCCGGCAGCTCCCCGAGCCGGCGCACGGTGGCGAACTGCGCGGCGGTCAGCGCAGTGGTGTGCTCGGGGCCGAGCAGGTCGCTGCGCCCGGCGCTGCCCACGAGGAGGCTGCCGCCGGTGAAGACGGCGACCGGCTCCGGGTTGTCCTGCTCGTAGACGAGCCAGGCGATGTGCTCGTAGGTGTGGCCGGGAGTGTCCATGGCGACCAGTCGCAGGTCACCGAGCCGCACCTCCTCGCCCTCGCGAGCCCCACGATGGGCGAACTCGTACTTGCCGTCGGCCGGCAGCACGAGCTCGGCGCCGGTGGCGGCACGGATCTCGTGAGCACCCGAGACGTAGTCGTTGTGCACATGCGTCTCCAGCACGCTGCGCACCCTCGCCTTGCGTCCGGTGGCCGCCTCGACGAACCGCCATGCATCTCGCTGAGGGTCGATGACGGCGGCCTCGTCTCCTGAGACGAGGACGAACGTGTTGTCACCGAGCCCCGGGGTCACGAAGACCTCGATGTCCACGAAGATCACCCGTTCCGCTCCAGGTCCCGGTGGCGGTGCCGGACCACCACCGAGAATCTTCAATCGGTCAATTGATTGATTGAACTCCACGTCCTACAGTTCTGTCCATGCCCGTCGTCCCGCCCGCCGCCCTCGAGCAGGTCGCCCACAGGTTCGCTCTGCTGAGCGACCCCACGCGGCTGCGCATCCTCAGTGCGCTGCACGACGCCGGCACGGCGAGCGTCGGGCAGCTCGCACATGCCAGCGACGTGAGCGTGGCCAACACCTCCCAGCACTTGGGTCGCCTCGCCATGGGCGGCATGGTGGCGCGGCGCCGTCAAGGTCGCAGCATCGTCTACCGGATCAGCGAGCCCAGCATCGAGCAGCTGTGCGCGATCGTCTGCGCCAGCGTCCAGACCACCGACGCCGCCGTCACCACGCAGGCCCAGTCGACCAGCAACCACGCCGGCTGACCGGGCCCGCCCGGTCCGTCGTCGGCCCGCCTCGAAGGAGAGGTGCATGACCGCCCTCGACACCCCGCCCGACGCTCCCACACCGGCGCCGTCGGGCCGTCGCCTGCTCAAGGTGCTGGACCAGACCAAGTGCATCGGCTGCCACGCCTGCACCACAGCGTGCAAGTCGGAGAACGACGTGCCGTTGTCGGTGACCCGCACCTTCGTGAAGAGCGTCGACGTCGGCACCTTCCCGCAGACCCGCCGCGCCTTCCAGGTCACCCGGTGCAACCAGTGCGAGGACGCCCCGTGCGTGGCGGCCTGCCCGACCGGGGCGATGTTCGCCCGGCCGGACGGGATCGTGGACTTCTCCAAGGACTCCTGCATCGGCTGCAAGGCGTGCATGGCGGCCTGCCCGTACGACGCGATCTTCATCAACCCGGTCGACCACAGCGCGGAGAAGTGCAACTTCTGCGCGCACCGGCTGGACATCGGGCTGGAGCCGGCCTGCGTCAGCGTCTGCCCCACCCAGGCGATCCTGATCGCCGAGAGCGACGACGAGGACGCACCGGCCAACCAGATCGTGGGCCGTCAGCCGGTGGCGGTGCGCCGGCCGGAGAAGGGCACCCGGCCCAAGGTCTTCTATCGGGGAGCGACCGCAGCCACCCTCGACCCGCTTGCCGCGGCGGCGCCGTCCGGCGACGTCTTCGCCTGGGCCGAGAAGCCCACCGGGTGCGCACATCGTGCCCGGCGGCAACCCGGGTGCCCCCAACTCCAGCGCCGCGGCGATCCTGTCCTACGACGTGGCCCACCGGGCTCCGTGGGACTGGCGGGTGAGCCTGTACACGTGGACCAAGTCCATCGCGGCGGGCGCCTACCTGGCCCCACTGCTGCTCGTGCTGGCCGGGCGTTTCGGCTGGGGCGAGACGTTCTGGGTCTGGACGGCGCCGGTGGTGGCCACCGTCATGCTGGCGGTCACCGCGGCGGTCCTGGTCGCCGACCTGGAGCACCCGACCCGGTTCTTCTACGTGCTCACCAGACCGCAGTGGCGGTCCTGGCTGGTCCGCGGCGGGATCATCCTGACCGGCTACGCCGGCGTTCTCGGGCTGCACCTGCTGGCCGCCCTGATCGGCTCGGACACGCTACGGCAGGTGGCCGCCGTCCCGGGGGTGGTCCTGGCCGCTCTGGCCGCGGTGTACACCGCTTACCTGTTCGCCCAGGCCAAGGCCCGGGACCTGTGGCAGAGCCCACTGCTGCCGCCGCACCTGCTGGTCCAGGCCGTGCTGGCCGGCGCGGCGGTGCTCACGCCGATCGCGGCGCTGACCGGCGTCGACACCGAGCCGCTGGCCTGGGTGCTGGCCGGCTCGGCCGCCGTCCACCTGCTGATGGTGGCCGGTGAGGTGAGTGTGGTCCACCCGACCGCGCACGCGGCGTTGGCCGCCCACACGATGACCCACGGCCGCTACCGCGGTTACTTCTGGGCCGGGGTGGTACTCGTCGCGGTTGCCCTGGCCGCCCCCTGGGTGGGCGCCGCGGCGGCTGTGCTGGGGGCGCTCGCCGCGGCCGGCCTGCTGGCCCACGAGCACGCCTACGTCCAAGCGGGCCAGTCGGTCCCCCTCGCCTGACCCGCCGTCGCTGAACCACATTGCACGCCAGGAGGACCCTGATGAGCGCCACCCCGAACCAGCCGACGTCCGGCCACCATGACAGGGTGGCCGAGCTCGGACGGCGCGTCAGCGCGACCCGCGAGGCCGTGCAGTCCCGCGGAGAGACCTTCTACCCCGGGGCGAGCCGGGTGCACTTCGCCTCGCACCCGCCGAAAGAGCGGTGGGACGACTGGGTCGAGCTGGACTCGAAGGCCTGGCCGAACCGGGTCGAGAGGCGCTCGATGCTGGTGCCGACCACGTGCTTCAACTGCGAGTCGGCGTGCGGCCTGCTGGCCTACGTCGACCGCGAGACGCTGCAGGTGCGCAAGTTCGAGGGCAACCCGGAGCACCCGGGCTCGCGAGGCCGCAACTGCGCCAAGGGCCCGGCGACCATCAACCAGGTCACCGACCCCGACCGGATCCTGCACCCCCTCAAGCGGTCCGGTGAGCGTGGCGAGGGTCGCTGGCAGCCGGTCTCCTGGGACGAGGCCCTCGACGACATCGCCGCCCGGATCCGAGCGGCGATCGTCGCCGACCGGCCGAACCAGGTGATGTACCACGTGGGCCGACCCGGCGAGGACGGCTTCACCGAGCGGGTGCTCGCGTCCTGGGGGGTCGACGGGCACAACTCGCATACCAACGTCTGCTCCTCCGGTGCTCGGGCCGGCTACCACTACTGGAGCGGTATCGACCGCCCGTCTCCGGACCACGCCAACGCCGACGTCATCCTGCTGATCAGCGCTCACCTGGAGACAGGCCACTACTTCAACCCGCACGCCCAGCGGATCATGGAGGCCAAGGCCCGCGGCGCGAAGGTCATCGTGCTCGACACCAGGCTGTCGAACACCGCCACCCACGCCGACTACTGGCTCTCACCGGTGCCCGGTTCCGAGGCCGCGATCATGCTGGCGATCGCCCGGCACCTGATCGCGACGAAGACCTACGACCGCGAGTTCGTGCGCCGGTGGTGGAACTGGCGGGAGTACCTCATCGAGCAGCACCCGGGCCTGCCCGCGACCTTCGAGTCCTTCGAGCGGGTCCTCGCCGAGCTCTACCAGGAGTACACGCCGGCGTTCGCCGCCGCCGAGTCGGGGGTGGACGCCTCGGTGATCGAGGAGGTCGCCGAGACCGTGGCCCGCGCCGGCACCCGGCTGTCCACGCACACGTGGCGCTCGGCCGCAGCCGGCAACCTCGGCGGCTGGCAGGTCTCGCGGACCATGTTCCTGCTCAACGCGCTGCTCGGCGCGGTGGCCACCGAGGGTGGCCTGTACCCGAACGCCTGGACGAAGTTCGTGCCGCGCCCGCCCTACATACCGCCTCACCCGCACCAGTGGAACGAGCTCACCTGGCCGATCGAGTACCCGCTGGCGATGAACGAGCTGTCCTTCCTGCTGCCGCACTTCCTGAAAGAGGGCCGCGGCACCATCGACGTCTACTTCACCCGGGTCTACAACCCGGTGTGGACCAACCCCGACGGCATGTCCTGGGTCGAGGTGCTCACCGACCCCAGCCTGATCGGGCTGCACGTGGCGCTGACCCCGACCTGGAACGAGACCGCCTACCTCGCCGACTACGTGCTGCCGATGGGCCTGGCCAGCGAGCGCCACGACATCCACTCCTATGAGCAGTACGGCGGGCAGTGGGTCGGCTTCCGCCAGCCGGTGCTGCGGGCGGCCCGGGAACGCCTGGGCCAGAAAGTGTCCGACACGCGCGAGGTGAACCCCGGAGAGGTCTGGGAGGAGAACGAGTTCTGGACCGAGCTGTCCTGGAGGATCGACCCGGACGGCACCCTCGGCATTCGCAGGTACCACGAGGCGCCGGACGAGCCGGGCCGCAAGATGACCATCGACGACTACTACGGCTGGATCTTCGACAACTCGGTACCGGGCCTGCCGGAGAAGGCTGCAGCAGAGGGTCTGACCCCGCTGGAGTACATGCGTCGCTACGGTGCGTTCGAGATCTCCTCCCACGTCGGGCAGATCTTCGAGCAGGCGGTTCCCGACCCAGAGCTCGAGGGTGCGGTGACCACCGAGCTCGGCCGGATCTACTCGCCCAGCCCGAAGCCGGCACCGGTCAACCTGGCACCGGTCGGGGGGCCGGTCGAGGACGCCGCCGGGCGCCGTCCGGTCGGGGTGAGCGTGGACGGACAGGCCAAGCGTGGCTTCCCGACCCCGAGCGGGCTCCTGGAGTTCTACTCGACGACGGTGGCGCAGTGGGGCTGGCTCGACCTGGCCGTGCCCACCTACCAGCGCAGCCACGTGCACCCCAGCGAGCTCGGCCCCGACGAGCTGGTGCTCATCTCCACCTTCCGCCTACCCACCCAGATCCACACCCGCAGCGCCAACTCCAAGTGGCTCAACGAGCTCTCGCACAGCAACCCGCTGTGGCTACACCCCCGCGACGCGGCTCGACTGGACGTGCGCACCGGCGACCTGGTGCGGGTGAGCACCGAGATCGGTCACTTCGTGGCCAAGGCCTGGGTGACCGAGGGCATCCGCCCGGGCGTCGTCGCCTGCAGCCATCACATGGGCCGGTGGAAGCCGGCGCAGGAGACGCACACGGTCGGCGGGCAGACCTCGGCCACGGTCGACCTGGCCAGGCAGGGCACCTCGTGGAGCCTGTCGCGGATCTCGGGCGTCACGCCCTACGACTCCGCCGACCCGGACACCTCGCGGATCTGGTGGACCGACGTCGGCGTGCACCAGAACCTCACCTTCCCGGTGCACCCGGACCCGATCTCGGGCATGCACTGCTGGCACCAGGCGGTGCGGGTGACCAGGGCCCAACCCGGCGACGCCTACGGCGACGTCGTGGTCGACACCGGGCTCGCCCACAAGGCCTACCTGCGCTGGCTGGCCATGACGCGCACCGCGTTCGACGTCTCTCCGGACGGCACCCGGCGCCCCTACTGGCTGATGCGCCCCCTGAAGCCGGGCCCGGAGGTCTTCCGGCTGCCCGCCACCGAGGCGGAACGGGCATGACGGGCGTGACCGGCCGGCCGCCGCGGCACCCGCGTGAGCGCACCGCGAGCCATCCCGAGACGTTCCGCGCACTCGGGGTGCTCTGCGAGCCACCGGACCCGGCCCACCGGACGGTGGCGGCCAGCCTGGACCTGGCCGACTGGCCCGCCCCCGACGACGAGACCGGTCTGTTCACGGTGCTGCTGCTGCCCTACGCGGCTCTGTATGTCGGTCCGGAGGGCATGCTCGGCGGCGTGGCGGCGGATCGGATCGCCGGGTTCTGGCATGCCCTGGGCTACGACGTTCCGGCAGAGCCCGACCACCTGGCCGGGCTGCTGGGTCTGTACGCCGCTCTCGTCGAGGCTGAGCAGGACGAGACCGACGCGGCCCGCGCACTGCTGCGCCGGCGGGCCCGCGCGGCCCTGCTCTGGGAGCACCTCATGACCTGGGTTCCCGCCTACGCGAGCGCGGTCGCCGCGACCGGGCAGAAACACCACGGCGACTGGGCCGCCCTGCTGACCGAAACCCTGCTGTCCGAGGCGGCCGCCCTCGATGCACCGGCCACCCCGCCGGCTCACCTGCACGCGATCGGCGAGCTGCCGGCTCCCGAGGAGGGAGCCGACGCCTTCGTCCGGGCACTGCTGACCCCGGTCCGCAGCGGCATCGTGCTGACCCGCTCCGATCTCGTGCGCTGCGCCCGGGGCCTGGGCCTGGGGATGCGGATCGGGGAACGGGCGTTCGTGCTGCGCCAGCTGCTGGAGTCCGACGCGGTCGCAGTCCTGGGCTTCATCGCGGACGAGGCGGACCGCTGGGCACGGCAGCACAGCCGGCTGCTCGGTCCGATCGCTCCGCTCGCACAGCACTGGGTCAGCCGGGCCGAGGCCACTGCCGAGGCCGCCCGTCACCGCAGTTCCCGCCTTCAGGAGGTCCTCGTCAATGTTCGCTGAGCCCCTTCATAGCCCATCCCGACCCGCCCGTGCAGCGCAGGGCGAGGTGCTGGACGAGGACGGCGTCCGCGCGATCGTCCGCGAGGAGATCAAGCGTGCTTTCGCCAAGGACCCGGCCATGCGCCGCGGCGCCATCGTCGCCTCGAAAGGCACGCTGGACATGGCCTACCCGCCACTGATCCTCGGCAACGCCGCGGCAGCCGTCGGCATGGACGTCGCGATCTTCTTCACGTTCTACGGGCTGAACATCATCCACAAGGACTTCGAGCGCAAGCTCAAGGTCGACCCGGTGGGCAACCCGGCGATGCCGATGCCGCTGCCGTTGCCCGACATCGTCACGGCCATGCCGGGCATGGTCGCCCTGTCCTCGAAGATGATGCGGACCCGGTTCGCCAAGAACAACGTGGCCACCATCGGCGAGCTGCTGGACAGTGCCCGGGAGGTCGACGTTCGTCTGATCGCCTGCCAGATGACCGTGGACGTCTTCGGCTATTCACAGGACGACTTCGTCGAGGGCGTCGAGTTCGGCGGCGCGGCGGCGTTCATGGCCGATGCCCGCAAGTCCCACCTGACGCTGTTCATCTAGCGGCCGCCACCAGCCGTCCGTCTCCCCTGGAGGAACCCGATGTCGCACCACTCAGCGGACGTCACGGTCGACGCCCGCGAGCTCATGTGCCCGATGCCGATCATGGCGGCAACCAAGGCGATCAAGCGGATGTCCGACGGCCAGGTGCTCGAGGTGATGGCCACCGACCGCGGCGCACTCAGCGACATCCCCGCCTGGGTCGAGTCGAACGGCCACGAGCTGTTGGAGACCGCCGAGGACGGCGCCACCTTGAGATTCTGGATCCGCAAGGTCGAGGAGTAGCCCCTCGCTCGCCGGCCCGGTCGGCCGCGGAGGGCGAGTCAGCGGCGGCGCTTGCTCTTGGACCGCCGCTCGGCCCGGTTGGTCTCGCTACCCGTGGCCGCCCGGTCTGCTGTCGCCGGCGTCGCCTCCTCCTCGGCGAGCTCGCCCTCGGCGCGCACCTCGACCCCGCCGTCGCCATCCGCACTCGGGGCGCTGTACTGCAGCTGACCGGCGCGCTGCGGGGTGACCAGGCCCTTGGCGACGAGGACGCCGCCGTCCGGGGCGGCGAGCCCGGGCTCCTCGGGTGCCGGCTGCACCTGCACCTCGAGGTTGAACAGGTAGCCGACCGACTCCTCCTTGATCGCCTCGGTCATCGCCTGGAACAGCTGGTACCCCTCGCGCTGGTACTCCACGAGCGGGTCGCGCTGGGCCATCGCCCGCAGGCCGATGCCCTCCTGCAGGTAGTCCATCTCGTAGAGGTGCTCGCGCCACTTACGGTCCAGCACCGACAGGACGACGCGTCGCTCCAGCTCGCGCATCGTCGCCTCGCCGAGCTGCTCCTCGCGCCGGTCGTAGGCCACCTGGGCATCGGCGGTCAGCTCCCGGACCAGCATCTCGGCCGAGAGGCCCTCTCGCCCACCGGCTTCCTCGATGACGTCCTCGACGCTGATCGCCACCGGGTAGAGGGTGCGCAGCGCCGTCCAGAGCTGGTCGAGGTCCCAGTCCTCGGCCACCCCGGCGCCGGTCTCGGCGCTGACGTAGGCGGTGACCACGTCATCGACGAAGTGGCGGATCTGCTCGTGCAGGTCGGCGCCCTCGAGCACCTGGCGACGCTCGGCGTAGATCACCTCGCGCTGGCGGTTGAGCACATCGTCGTACTTGAGCACGTTCTTGCGGATCTCGAAGTTGCGCGCCTCGACCTGACTCTGCGCGCTCGCGATCGAGCGGGTGACCATCTTGTGCTCGATGGGCTCGTCGTCCGGGATCTTCGCGGCGTTCAGGAACGACTCGACCAGACCGGAGTTGAACATCCGCATCAGGTCGTCGGTGAGCGAGAGGTAGAACCGGCTCTCCCCCGGGTCCCCCTGTCGTCCCGACCGCCCGCGCAGCTGGTTGTCGATCCGGCGGGACTCGTGGCGCTCGGTGCCGAGGACGTACAGGCCGCCGAGAGAGACCACCTTCTCGTGCGCGGCCGCCACGCTCTCCTGAGCCTGCTCGAGAGCCTGCGGCCAGGCCTCCTCGTACTCCTGCGGCGACTCGGCCGGGTCCAGCCCCCGCTCGGCGAGCGCGGCGACGGCGGTGAACTCGGCGTTGCCGCCGAGCATGATGTCGGTGCCACGGCCGGCCATGTTGGTGGCCACGGTGACCGCGCCCTTGCGGCCGGCCTGGGCGACGATCGCCGCCTCCCGGGCATGCTGCTTGGCGTTGAGCACCTCGTGCGGGACCTCGCGCTCGATGAGCAGCTTGGACAGGTACTCGCTCTTCTCCACGCTGGTGGTACCGACCAACACCGGCTGGCCCGCGGCGTGGCGGCCCACGATGTCCCGCACGACGGCCTCGAACTTGACGACCTCGTTCTTGTAGATCTGGTCCTGCTGGTCGAGCCGGATCATCGCCTTGTTGGTCGGGATGGTCACCACACCGAGCTTGTAGATGCTCATCAGCTCGGCCGCCTCGGTCTGGGCCGTGCCGGTCATGCCGGAGAGCTTGTCGTACATGCGGAAGTAGTTCTGCAGCGTGATCGTCGCCAGGGTCTGGTTCTCATTCTGGATCTCCACGCCCTCTTTGGCCTCGATCGCCTGGTGCATGCCCTCGTTGTACCGGCGCCCGGCCAGGAGGCGCCCGGTGTGCTCGTCGACGATCAGCACCTCGCCGTCCATGACGACGTAGTCCTTGTCCCGCTTGAACAGCTCCTTGGCCTTGATCGCGTTGTTCAGGAAGCCGACCAGCGGGGTGTTCACGCTCTCGTAGAGGTTCTCGATGCCCAGGTAGTCCTCGACCTTGTCGATCCCCGACTCCAGCACGCCGACGGTGCGCTTCTTCTCGTCGACCTCGTAGTCGACATCGCGTCGCAGCCTGGTCACCATCTTGGCGAACTCGGTGTACCACTTCTGCGGCTGGTCGGACGGCCCGGAGATGATCAGCGGGGTCCGGGCCTCGTCGATCAGGATCGAGTCGACCTCGTCGACGATGGCGAAGGTGTGCCCGCGCTGGACCATCTCACCCGTCGTCCAGGCCATGTTGTCGCGCAGGTAGTCGAAGCCGAACTCGTTGTTGGTCCCGTAGGTGATATCGGCGGCGTACTGGTTGCGCCGCTCGTCCGGCGGCATCTGGGACATGATGCACCCGACGCTCAGGCCGAGGAACCGGTGGATCCGGCCCATCAGCTCGCTCTGGTAGGAGGCGAGGTAGTCGTTGACGGTGATGATGTGGACGCCGTCGCCGGTCAGCGCGTTGAGGTAGGCCGGCAGGGTGGCGACCAGGGTCTTTCCCTCGCCGGTCTTCATCTCGGCGATGTTGCCCTGGTGCAGCGCCGCTCCACCCATCAGCTGGACGTCGAAGTGACGCTGCCCGATCGTGCGCTTGCTCGCCTCGCGGACCGCCGCAAAGGCCTCGGGAAGCAGGTGGTCGAGCGACTCGCCGTCGGCCACCCGGGACCTGAAGGTGTCGGTCTGCTCGCGCAGCTCGGCGTCGGTGAGCCGTTCGAAGTCCTCCTCCAGGGCGTTGACCAGCACGGCCAGGCCGCTCAGCCGCTTCAGGGTGCGCCCCTCACCCATCCGCAGCATCCGCTCGACGATCTTCACTTCGGTGAACTCCAACCAGTCGATCTGCACCTGCGGCGCCCGGCCGTCGCACGCATGACGAACAGGGCAGCCGCTGGGTGCCCTCCAGCCATCGTAGACGCGTCGCGGATGGGCTTCCGTCGCACGGGAGGCGCCTACGAAGGACGCGTCATCGTGGGAGCTGGTCCCTGCGATGGGGAGCCGGACCTCATCTGAACCGATCATGGACAGGGTAGGGAACCTCGGGAGGTCGTGCCAGGCTGTGGCGATGGATCTGCCGCCGTGGGCGCCGGTGCTCGTCGACCCCGCGGACGCCTCGCTGACGCTGCGGGGGCACCGCGGCGAGGATGTCGATGGGTGCCTGGAGCAGTGCCGCGACCCGCTGACGCAGCGCTGGACCACGATCCCCGTCCCCTACGAACGTCACCACGCGGAGGAGTTCGTGCGCACCCGGCCGGTGGAGTGGGCTGCGGGCCGTCACCTGTCGTTCGCGGTGCAGCTCGACGGCGCCTTCGCCGGCAGCGTCGGCCTGCGTCCCAACCCGGCGGACGGCGGGACCACCGCCGAAGTGGGCTTCGGACTAGCCCCGTGGGCGCGGGGGCGGGGACTGACCGAGCGAGCGCTGCGGATCATGCTGGGCTGGGGCTTCGACACGTTGCCGCTGCAGACGGTGCACTGGAACGCGATCGAGGGCAACTGGGCCAGCCGGCGGGTGGTCTGGGAGCTGGGGTTCACCGTGCACGGCCTGGTTCCGGGGCTCGCCGTGCAGCGCGGAGCAGGACTGTCCGGCTGGCTCGGCAGTCTCGGCCGGGACCAGCCGCGCAGACCGCGCCACCCCTGGTTCGTGGTCCCGGTGCTCGAGGACGACGGCGCCGCTGCGCCGTCCGCGCGACCGGCCGCCGCCCGGTTGCGCCCGCAGCGCGAGGAGGACGCCGAGCGCATCGCCGAGGCATGCGGCGACCCGCGAACCCAGCACTGGCTACCGCGGCTGCCCTGGCCGTACCGGATCGAGCATGCGGTCGACCACCTGCGCCAGAGCCGAGAACAGGCCGCCGCAGGTCGCGCCGTGCACTGGACGGTGACCGCGCCCGCTGAACCCAGCACGCCCCGAGGTGGGCAGCCGCCCGGGGACGACGTGCCGCTCGCGGAGGTCGCCCTGTTCCTGCGCGAGGAGAGCGGCGCCGAGATCGGCTACTGGGTCCACCCCGACGCCCGCGGTCGCCGGCTCATGCGGACGGCGGTGCGCCTGGCCGCCCGGCACGCGCTGACCCCGAGCGAGGAGGGCGGGCTCGGGCTGCACCGACTACTGATCCGGGTCGCGGAGGGCAACTCCGCCTCGGCGCGGATCGCGCTGTCGGCCGGGTTCCGGCCCAGCGGCACCGACCGTCAGGGCGAGCGGTTGCGCGACGGCACCCTGGTGGACATGCTCCGCTTCGACCTGCTCGCCACCGAGCTCACCGGTCCCTAGTCGGTGAGTCAGACCCGGACCCTCAACCGACGGGTGCGCTCGAGCGCCCGCCCACACACCTCAAGCGAGCAGAAGAGCTCAAGGTCGGCCGGCGTGCCCAGGCCGTACATGTCGGCCGCCTCGCGGCCCACCCCGTAGACCCCGATGGTGCCGCCGGCGGCGATCAGCTCCTCGTAGCAGGGGGCCACGTAGAACTCCCCGTTGACCCGCTTGTCGGCGGCGATCATCGTCCGTGCGGCGGCGAAGAAGTCACCGGCCCGCGAGAAGCTGTAGATACCGACCGTGGCCACATCAGAGACCGGCTGCTTCTCCACGACACCACTGACCCGGCCCTCGTCGTCGAAGGCGACGTAGCTCCACTTCGGGTCGGTGGCGGTCATCGTCATGATGAACCCCTCGTGAGCGCTGGCGCGGTGCGCGGCCAGGTAGTCGTCGATCTCGATGTCCACCCACTGGTCGCTGTTCGCGATCATGAGCGGTGCGTCGGCGTCGACCAGGTCGGCCGCGCTCAGCACGGTGCAGGCGGCACCCTCGCTCACTCCATCGAGCAGCACCAGCTCACACCCCGGAACCAGCTCCCGCAGGCGCCGGCGCAGACCGTAGGCCTCCTCGTGCTCGCGCTGGGCGATGAACACGAACCGGTGCGGCGTGCTCGGGGTCAGGTTGGCCACCACCACCTCGATCATCGCGGTGCCGTCGATCTCGATCAGTGGTTTGGGCCGTGAGTAGCCGGCCTCGGCGAACCGCGACCCGCGCCCGGCCATCGGCACCACGATCTGCACCGGCGGCGGGGCGGCCGCGTGCCGGGCGGCGCGGCGCGGCCGAGGCACCGGCACGCCGGTCACCGGGGGCCTGCGGGGTACTTGTCGCCAGGCACGCTGGGCACCTTGACCACGGCGGTCACGCAGTCCTCGATCGCCTCGAACGCCGTCGCGGTCCCGGGCGGCAGCACGAGGATGTCGCCGGCGACGATCTGTCGCCCGCACATCACCGCCCGCCCGCTCACCAGCACGGTGATCTCGGTGGCCACCTTGTGGTGGTGCTCGGGCTCGACCTGGCCGGCCGTGAAGTGCTGCACGGCGACCTCCGCCTCATCGAGGTGAGCCAGGGTCGGGCTGAACCCGCCGACGAACCACCCCCCGGTCATGTCCTCCAACCGGTGGTGTCCGACACCTGTCCATCGGTCCTCGCGCTGGGCGAGGACGCCGCTCACGCCCGCACCTGCTCGGGCCGGCGCGCCTTGAGATGCTCTTCGAAGACGCTGAGCGCCTGGGGGTCGTGCAGGCTCATGTACCTCTCCCGGGTGGTGGTGTGGATCCCGACCCGGCGCCCGCGCAGCACCATCTCGTTCAGGGTCGGGCAGACGAAGAACGCGCCGCTGATGTGGGCGTCCTTGCGGATCATGTCCATTGCGCAGTCGACGAAGTCGCGGCCGCGGGCGAACCAGTACACCCCGGCCGTGGCCAGCCGGCTGATCGGACGCTTCTCGCTCGCCTCGATGACCAGGGCAGCCTCGTCGACCCGCACGTAGGACCACCGCGGGTGGACGCCATCGAAGACCACGACCCCGCCGTCCAGCTCGTGCTGCGCGAAGCCGTCCACGATCGCGTCGAGGTCCTCCAGCAGCACCTGGTCGCCGTTGACGATGAGCAGCGGCTCCTCCATCGCGATCTGCTCCACGGCGAGCAGGGCGGTGCAGGCAGCCCCCGAGGTCTGCTCGACGCTCACCACGCTCGCGCTGGGCTCGACCAGCTGGACGACCCGGCCGGTGTGGTAGCGCAGATCCTCACCCCGGCGGACCATGACGATCAGCCGGCCGTGCCGGGCGGTCTCGCCCAGGCTGCCGATCACGTGCTGCAGCAACGGGTCTCCGTCGACCTCGACCAGGTTCTTGGGGTAGAAGTACCCGGCGTCGGCATAGGCCTCACTGCCGCCGGCGGCCAGCAGGATGGTCTTCACCGGACCGCCCCCGACGTGCGGGCCTCGAGCCGGTCGATCTCGGCGCGAATCCGGTCGTAGGTGACATCGACCGGCTCGCTGACCGGCAGCACGTGCGCTCCGGCGGCGCTGGCCGCCTTGATGCCCTTCTCGTTGTCCTCGATGACGAGCGTGGCGTCCGGGCCGACCCCGAGCCGGTCCATCGTCTGGACATAGATCTCCGGGTCCGGCTTGCCCTTGCTGACGCACTCGTTGCTGACGGTCAGCTGCAGGTAGCGGGCCAGGTCGGCGCGCTCCATCATCACGTCGACGGTGTTCTGCACGGAGTTCGAGGCGACGGCCATGCTGTAGCCCTCGGCGTGCAGCCGGCTCAGCGTGAACTCGTGCTGGAAGGTCGGCTTGCACCGGGCGTGGACGATCTCCATCGTGTAAACCTGCTTGAGCTGGTTGAGGAACGTGTGCAGATCCCGCGGCAGGCCACGCTCGCGGCTGAGCATCTCCAGCTTCTGCCGGGTGGGCAGGCCGTCATAGGTGACCAGATGGTCGAACCGTGAGATCTCGAACCCGAAGTGCGACAGGGCCCGGTTGAGCGCTTCGTAGTGCCACTCCCGGGCATCGATCAGCACGCCGTCCATGTCGAAGACCACCGCCTCGATCCGGGTGGCCGCCGACTGCCCCCTCTCCCGGTTCATCCGAACGCCTCCATCGCCTCGGACGGGAGGTCGGTGCACAGTGCCAGGCGCTTCTCGCCGGCCAGGCCGGATCCGAGCAGCGCGTCCCAGGCGTCGCGGTGGTCGCGGCCGTGCAGCTCGGGAGAGACCACGGCCACCCGTTTTCCGGCGCGCAGGTGCTCGGAGATGGTGACCGCGGTCCACCACCGGCGCGGGCCGAAGTCGTCCAGCCAGACCCCGGACGACTGCCGGTAGAGCACCGGCTCGGGTTCGATGTCGCTGTGCCGGGTGAACACCGGGACGCCGGCCCGCAGCCAGGCCAGCTGGTCGGGTACCGAGGCGTCGAAGGCGTAGACGCCCGCGCCCGCTTCGGCAGGCGGCGCGCCGGTCTCGGTCAGGGCCTCGGCCACCCGGACGGCGAGACCGTCGGCCTTGACGTTCAGGGCCAGCGGTCCGTTCGGCGCCTGCTCGTACATCCGCAGCAGCTCGGCGAGATCGGGAACGTCGGCGTCCGGGTCGGGACCGGGCGGGTCATGGCTGACCACGACCCGGCCGGCCAGGTCGCGCAGGTCGGTCTCGACGCCCAGCCCGGCGGCGAAGGCCCGACTCAGCGCGCGGGCGCTGTTGCGCTCCTCGGGGGTCGTCCACCATCCGCGGTGGCACAGGATCTCCACCCGCTCTACCTCGGTGAAGGGGCTCCTCGTCTTGAGGCGAAGGGCGGACCCAGGCCGGTGCAGGTCGAGATCAGACGTGGGCGAGCAGCTTCTCCAGGTCGGGTGCCTGGCCGTGCAGGCGCCGCATCGCGCCGTCCATCGCCGCGGGGTGCAGGTCGATCGCAGCCGCCTGGAGCAGCGCCTTGCCCCGGTCGTCGTTCAGGTCGTGGATCAGCGCGGCGGCGGCCAGCACCCGGGTCACCGCCGGAGTGGCCACCCCGGCCGCCAGCAGTGGGAGCGGGCAGGCCGCTGCGCCGTGCGTGGAGCGCAGCCTGCGCGACCAGACCAGGGCATCGGCCACGCCGAGGCCCCCGCACGACGCAGCCACGTGGACCAGCAGCGTCGCGGTCTCCTGATCGCCCCGCCACAGGAACTGCGCCAGGTCGATGCAGCTGCGCGAGCCGAGCAGGGCGGCGCGTTGGAGACACGCGGCGGCGAGCAGCCGGCGGCGCCGGCCGGTCACCTTCTCCAGCATCTGCGACAGCGCAGGCCCTGCCTGGATCCACAGGTCGATCAGCGCGTTCGTGGCCTGCGTGGTCTCCAGCACCACGTCGATCTCGGCGAAGACGCGCGGGAGCACCGAGGCGCTGCGCTGCGAGGCGGCCCGGGCGTCGAACAGCGCGCTCCGCACCCAGCCCCGGTCGATGCCCACACCGTCCTCGTCGACGAGGCCGGCTTCGAGCGCTGCCGCGAGCTGCGTGGCGGCCTCGCCGGGTCGCTGTGCGCTGAGCAGGGTCAGACCGTGGAGCGCCAAGGCCGGGCCGGGTGTGCTCGAGCTGGCCGATGCGGGCGGCGCGCCAGGCCGCCCCGCAGACAGCCGGCGCCATTCCTGCACCGCCAGCTCGACCTCGTGGATCCGGGCATGCCGCTGGCCGAGCACGCAGAGCAGCCGGGCCGCGCGCCGCCCGAGATCGCCGTCCAGGGCGCCGTGCACCGTCAACAGCCGCGCCGCGGCGCCGTCGGCCTCACCCGTGGCGGCCAGCATCGCGGCCAGGTCGACCAGCTCGGCGGGGTCATGGGTGGCGTCCAGGTGCCGGGCGGCGAACTGGAGCCACGCGGCGTACTCCGGGCCGATCCAGGCGCCGAGGTCGACGATCACGGTGCTGCCGTGGCCGGCGGCGAGCGGGGCACCGTCCGGCTGGTCGAGAGCGACCTCGAGCCCGGAACGCAGCATTCCGGTGAACCGGCACCGGCGACGGTCCACGACCCGCACGTTGCCCAGCCGCTCCGGCGGTGTGAGCGGTTCGGTCTGCTCGACCACCGTGGCCGCGGTGAACACCTCGCCGGGTCCGGGTCGCCCGGCGACGAGCACCTCCCCGGCGTGCAGCAGCAGGCAGACATCGGTCGGTGCGGCCTGCAGCGCCAGGTTCCAGGCGTCGCCGACCCCGGCCGCGGGCGGGATCTCGACCACCGTGGTCACCTCACCGGCGTGCGGCGCGCCTAGGGCCTCGAGCACCCGCGCGGCCAACGACTGCGGGACGGCGACCACCACCGCGCCGAGCGCGCGCACGGCCTCGACGGTGGACAACGCGGCATCGACGTCGTCCCCGACGAGAAGGCAGGTGCTCACGTCGCGGGCGGCAGTAGAGGCGGCAGTAGAGGTGGACACGCACCGGTTATCGGCATCACCACGCCGTACTCAAGGGCCGCCCACCGGGCGGCGATATACCAGCGGTGATCAGCGACGGTGAGGTCAGCGTAGTCGTGCAGGGTCCGGCGACGGCTGCTCTGCCCGAGGTCGTGGCCAGCGTCCGCCGTTTCCTTCCCCGGGCCGAGCTCATCGTCTCGACCTGGAAGGACGCCGATGTCGCCGGCCTGGACGTCGACCACCTGGTGCTGAGCAAGGACCCGGGCTCGGTGGCCTACCTCGACGAGAGGAGGCGGCCGGGTCCGCGGCTGCTCAACACCAACCGCATGCTCACCTCGACGAAGGCCGGTCTGGCGCGGGCCACCCGCGAGTACGTGGTGAAGCTCCGAAACGACACCCCGCTGCGCAGCGCCGCGCTACTGGACTGGTGCCGCGACCTCGGCCCCGCCGGACCGGCCGAGCTGCGCCTGTTCTCGCAGCGGATCGTGATGCCGCACGTGGCGGTCCGGCCGGCGAACGCCATGCGCGGCTACCTGTTCCACCCCTCCGACATCGTGCACATCGGGCGGCGCGCCGACCTGGTCGACCTGTGGGCCACCGAGCTGATCGACGAGCGGGAGAACGCCTCGTGGTTCTGCGACCGGCCCCGGCCCGACCCCGACCTGGTGCCCACGCTGCAGTCCCGCTACGTCAACGAGCAGGTGCTGTGGCTCGGGGCCCTTCGCCGGCACGGGATCGAGGTGCGCTACGAGCACATCGGCCACTACAGCGCCGAGCTGCGCGTGGCCTCCGAACGAAGCCTGGTCGCCAACTTCGAGTGCGTCGAGAACTGGCAGATCGGTGTGTCGCTGCCCTTCGAGGACATCGTCGCGCAGATGCCGCTGTGGCAGTACGTCTGGCGCAACGACTGGAACCGGATGATGGAGCGGGCCGGTCATCCCCCAGCGTGACCTGCCCCCACCCGGCGCATCACGAACCCGACGCCCAGGAGCAGAAGCCAGACGTACCAGGCCACGTAGACCGGTTGCCCGATCTCGTTCAGCACCTCTGCCTGAAGGATCGCCGAACCCGGCACCGCCACCGCCCAGACCGCGGCCAGAACGAGGCCGAGGGCGCTGAACCAGCGAGGCACCCCGACGGCGCGCAGCACGACGACCCCGACGAACACCGCCCAGACGCCCTGGAACAGCCAGCCCAGATGCTCGCCGACCGCCCCGCCGCTGTAACGGTTCAGGACGTCGAAGGACGAGGCGACCGCCTGCCGGGTGACCGGGTCGGGCGCCGCGGCGTAGGCATTCGACAGGTACGGCACTGTGATCGGCCAGCGGACCCAGCCCAGGATCTGGAACAGCGCTCCGGCGACCCCGAACGTCGTCATCGCCCGAGTGCCCCAGGTGGTGCGGGTCACAGCGGCCTCGACACCGAATGCGGCGGGGACGAGGAGCAGGCTGCTGACCAGCATGAGGTAGAAGCCGGCGCGGATCGCCTGCTCGTCCGCGGCGAACAACGCAAGGACGGTCGTGCCCGGCTCGTCGAGCACGGCCGGCCAGTCGAAGACCACCGACAGGATCGTCGAACCGATCGTCGCGACGACGCCCGAGCCGACGAGCAGGGCACCGGTGAGCGGGCGGCGACGAGGCGCGGAGTCGGGGGTCGAGGGTGTGACGGGGCCGGATGTCGCGAATTCGGTGACACTCATGGGTCCTCCTTGGTCGGACGGGCCTCGGACGGCCGTCGAGAGCGGTGCTCTTGTAGAGAACAGTGTTCTCTAGATGAGGACGTAATTCAAGAGCGATGCTCTCTTTGCGAACGATGTTCTCCAATCTGTTACCCTGCTGGGGTGTCCGACGCCGCACCGAGCCGTCGCAGCCGCCGACGCACCGAGGTCCTCGAGGCCATCCGGATGGCGGCGACCACCGAGCTCGAGACCAGTGGCGCGGCTGGACTCTCGCTACGCGCGGTCGCGCGGACCGTCGCGATGGCGCCGTCCGCGCTGTACCGGTACTTCCCGAGCCGGGACGACCTGCTGACCGACCTGGTCATCTCCGCGTTCGAAGACCAGGCGGACGCCGTGCACGAGGCCGCCGCCGGTCATGACGATGCCCTCGACGCGGCACGTGCCGCACTGCTCGCCTATCGGGCGTGGGGGGTCGCGAACCCGGCCCGCTTCGGGTTGCTCTACGGCGCACCCGTCCCGGGATACGTCGCACCCGCCGCCACGATCGCCTCCGGCGCACGGGTCGGCGACCTGCTCATCGCGCTCGTGACCCGGCTACAGGACGAGCACCGGCTGGACGAGCAGTCGCTGCAGCGCAGGGCGTCCAGCCTCGACCCGACGACCGCCGGAGAGTTCGACAGGCTGGCGCGACGTCGCGGCTACGCGTTGCCCGTCGAGGCCCTGGCCCTCGTCGTCGATGCCTTCGTGCGCGTTCACGGCGTGACCGTGATGGAGGTGTTCGGTCAGCTCCGGCCGTTGGTCAGTCGAGCCGCGCCGTACGTCGAGCAGACAGTGGAGGCGGTGCTCGCCGATCTCGTCGCGCGGGCCCGCCCGGACAGTTCTTGAGATCGTGGCTGCTACCCCAGGCGCACCGGCGCTACCGTGACCCGGCCGACACCGATACCCAGTTCATGGGCGAACGCCGCCCGCGCGGCGTCCAGCTGCGTCTGGGTCACCCCGGTGCCGACGTAGACCATCCACACATCGTCGCCCTCGACATAGGTGAAGTCGCGCTGCGGTAGGTGCCGGATGGCTGCGGCGAACGGTTCGCCCCGCCCGACCTGCAGGTCGGCCTCCATGGTGAACGCCACGACCGGCACCGGCCGCACGCGCACCCGGTACCAGGGCCTGTCGGCGACCAGCCGCGCGGCGGCGCGGCGGGCCGATGCCAACCCCCCGGGGCAGAGCGTGTTCACATGCGAGCGGTACACCCCCGAGCTGAAGGAGAACCGGGAGGGGTCCGCCAGGCAGCCCTCGATCGCCACCAGGCGCTCGTCGACCACGTGGTCGACCCACCGGGCCTGCGCGGTCCGCCGCAGCCGGCGCACCGTGACGTCGGTGCGAGCGCCCGTCGTCCGGAGCTCGCCGACCGACACCGACGCGTGCGTAGCGGCGGGCTCGGACCGCGCCACGGCCGGGACGGAGCTCGGGACCTGGCCGGTGACCGCGGCCCGGGCCGGTGACATCAGAGTGAGCGTGGACGCCACGCAGAGCACAGTGAGCACTCCCGCCAGTAGAGGCGAACCGGCGCGAGGACGACGAAACGACATGCAGACACCACGCAGTGAGAGAACCGTCGACGAGACGGGCGACAGACAGGAAAGTGCTTGACGGGCAAGAGAGTTGAGGGACCGCCGGCTACCGGCCGGCGTCACCCCCCGGTCCTCGCGGTCATCCTAGACCGTCGGCGGGGATGGCCAGGACATCGGCACGGTCCCGGGACGGCGTGGCGCTAGCCTGCAGTGCATGTCGGCTAGGACCGGGCTCTCCCGGTGACAGGTCGCCCGGACCGTACCGAAGCCGCCGATCCGTTCGGGACGGCGGCGATCCGCGACCGGGTACTACGGATATGGGCCGCCTCGCCGGAACGTCTGCGTGAGGACGCCAACAGCGAGGACGACCTCGTCCACGGCGGCTATCGGAACCGCCTGGTCGTCGAGCTCGCCCAGAACGCCGCCGACGCCGCCGCCGCCTCCGGTCGGCCGGGCAGGCTGCTGCTGCGGCTCGAAGAGAACCGGCTGCTGGCCGCCAACACCGGGGCCCCGCTGGACGCCGCGGGTGTCCTCGGCCTGTCCACACTGCGGGCCTCGGCCAAGCGCGACGATGGCGAGGCCACCGGACGGTTCGGGGTCGGGTTCGCCGCCGTTCTGGCGATCACGGACACACCCGCCGTCGCCGGCCGGGACGCCGCCGTGCGGTTCGACCGCCAGGACACCCTCGACCGGGTCCGTGCGCTCGCCGCCCACCACCCCGCTCTGGCCGCCGAGCTGAACAGGCGCCAGGACCGGGTGCCGGCGCTGCGACTGCCCTTCCCGGGCTCCGGGTCGGCTTCGGTCGACGTGCCGCAGGGCTACGACACCGTCGTCGTCCTGCCGCTGCGCGACGCCCGGGCCCACGAGCTCGCGGACACTCTGCTCGGCGAGGTCGACGACGCGCTGCTGCTGGCCCTGCCCGCCCTCGCCGAGGTGGTCATCGAACGGGACGGGCATGCCGCGCGCCGCCTCGCCGACGTCCACGACCGGTGGCTGGTGCACAGCCACCGGGGACGGCACCTCGACATCGACCTCGAGCACCTGCCCGTCGAGGACCGCGAACGGTCGCTGTTCGAGGTCACCTGGGCGGTGCCGCTCGGTCGGCGGGGCCTCGGGGAGGGCGCGTCGCAGGACTGGGCGGCCGTGGTCCACGCACCGACTCCCACCGACGAGCCGCTGCCCTGGCCGGTGATGCTGTTGGCCCGGCTTCCGGTGGAACCCGACCGGCGGACCGTGCATCCGGGGCCGGTCGCCGACGCCGTCATCGCGGCGGCGGCCAGCGCCTTCGCCGAGCTCGCCGAGAACCTGGTCGAGCGAGGCGTCGACGCCAGCGGGCCGCTCGGCGGGCGCAGCGTGCTGGACCTGCTGCCCAGCGCGTCCGCCGCGTTGCCGGCCGGCTGGTTCGACGCCTCCCTGCGCGAGGCGGTGCTCGCCAGGCTGCGTTCCGCACGCGTCCTGCCCCGGGCCGGTGGCCGGGGCGCGATCCGCCCGCGGGACGCCGTGGTGCTGGAAGGACCGGGGGCCGACCACGCCGGGCTGGTCGCTGCGCTGGGTGCCCGGTTCGAGAGCCTGGTCGACGTTCCGGCCGTGCACGGACCGCTGCTCAGGATGCTCGATGTCGCCAGAGCCGAGCCGGCCGATCTGGTGGAGCAGTGGCCGGGCCCATCCGGCCCGGATGCCGACGACGCCTGGCGGCAGTGGCTGGCCTCGCTGGCCCCGGCAGCCGGTGACCCGGCGGCCCGGGAGGCGCTGACCGCGCTCGCCGTCCCGGTGATCACCGAGGGCGGCGGGCTGCGGACCGTACGCGGGGCTCGCGGAACGGTCCTGCTCGAGGACGTAGCCACGCCGGTCGCCGAGGTCCTGGCCCGGTACGGGGTGCGGATCATCGCGCCGCGGTCGGCCGCCGACGCCACGGTCGCGCAGCTGCTGCACCGGCTCGGTGCGCAGCGCGCCGACGCGCCGTCCCTGCTGGCTCACCCGGCGGTGGTCGCGGCCGTCCGGGCGAGCGTGGACGACCCGGACGCCGTCGATCTCACCGAGGCGGTCCTCACTCTGGTCCAGCAGTGCCTGGATGCAGGGCACGACGTCGGCGGTCTCCCCTGGCTGACCGAGCTGGCCGTGCCGGACACCGAGGGCGACCTGGTGCCCGCCGGACTCCTGCTGCAGCCGGGCTCGCCGATGGCGCAGCTGGTCGACACCGACGCGGCGGGCCTGGCCGGGCAGGACCTGGTCCACCGTTGGCGCTCCGACGTGCTCCATGCCGTGGGGGTGGCGGCCCGGCCGGTGCTGGTGTGCGCCGAGGAGGTCGACCTGCGCGAGCTCGGCGCCTCGGGCGAGCTGCCCGGTCTGCCGGGTGAGCTGGACGGCATGGCGGACTGGGCCGAGGAGCTGGCGCACTCGGCGTCCCGGGCCGGGCGGATCCAGGAGCTGCTGGCCGCACGGATCGACGGTGAGCTCGTCGCCGTCCGGGACCTCGACCTGGTGAGGCAGGACGCGCTGGCCGGACTGGTCGACCTGCTGCTCGCCGACCCGGCGGCCCGCCGTGCGCTGGTCGAGCCGGTGGGTGTTCTCGTCGAGGGGACCCGCGGCGAGGCAGTGACCTCCTGGCGCGGCCGGCGTCCGTCCTACACCGCCTGGTGGCTGCGGAGCGAGATCGGCTGGCCCACGGCGGGGCCCGGGACCGACCCGGTGCTCGCCGCGCTTCTGCCCCGGGCACCGCACTGGCTGGACCGTCTCGACACCGAGGCCACAGCCGCGCTCGGTGTGGTCACCGGCTGGTCCGACCTGGACGCCGCCGGCTGGCGGCGGGTGCTGGCCCGTCTGGACGCAGCGGACGACGGTGCGACCGCGACGCCCGCCCCGAGCACCCTGCTCCGGGTCTGGTCGGGGCTGAGCGCGGCCGACCTGGGCAGCGGCGACGACCCGGCCGAGGTGTCGGTGGACACCGAGACGCTCTGGGCGCTGGACGCGACACTGCAGCCCGTCCGCGCCGCGGACCCGGTCGTCGTGGACGGCCCGCACTGGCTGCAACGCACCGACCTGGCCCCGTTCGTGGTCGCCACCGTGGGCACGGCGGCGCGGCTGGCCGACCTGCTGGATCTCGAGCTCGCCTCCCGGCGCAGCCCCGGACGCGTCAGCCCGGGCGGCATGCAGGCCGACGTGCCCTCCTCGATCGAGGCGACCTGGCCGGGGCTGGCACGGCGTTGGGTGGAGCACGATGACCTGCGCGTCGACGGGGTCCGTGTCGACTGGTGGGTGGAGGACCCGCCGCAGGCCGGCCCCGCCGACGCTGCTGTCGTGCACGCTGCGACCACCGACGGTCTGGCCCGGGGGCTGGCCTGGGCCGGTGCGTGCTGGCCGTCGCGGCACGCGATCGGCGCGATGCTCGCCGAGGACCCTCAGGTGATCGACCTGCTCGTCGATGACGCCTTCGGATGACGGGGGGCGGGCGCCATGGCCGCCGTCAGGGTGGCAGCGAGGTCGCCGCGCCCGGCGACGACCACCTGGTCCAGCTCGAGCCAACCGGCCATCCGATGCAGGTCGGCCGCCAGGTGATCGGCGACCCGTCCAGCACTCAACCGGCCGCGCGCACGCTCCGGCTCGAGCCAGGCCGCCTGCACGAGCAGCGCACCCGTGACCCGGTCGGCCTTCAGGTCGATCCGGGCAGCAAGCCGGTCCCCGACCAGATAGGGCAGCACGTAGTAGCCGTGCACCCGCTGCGCCGCGGGAGTGTAGATCTCGATCCGGTAGTGGACGCCGAACAGAGCACGAGTGCGGTCGCGGAACCAGACCAGCGGGTCGAACGGGCTCAGCAGCGCTGATCCGCCGACGCGCGCGGGGATCCTGGCACCCGCATCGAGGTAGGTCGGACGGCGCCAGCCCGGAACCCGTACTGGGATCAGCCGACCCTCCTCGAGGAGCTCGGCGACCGCTCTGCGGGACTGCACCGCGCTCAAACGGAAGTAGTCGCGCAGGCAGGCCTCGGTGCCGACGCCGTGCGCCCGTGCCGCGATGGCGACCAGCTCGCGGCAGGCGGTCGCCTCGTCGACCTCACCGGTGCGGCTCGCGCCGCCCTCCGCCGCGCCGGGCAGCACCCGCTCAGGCAGGTCGTACCGACGCTCGAACTGGCTGGTCCGGCCGGCGCTGGCGAGTTCCCCGGCCCGGAACAGGTACTCGACAGCGGTCTTGGTCTCGCTCCAGTTCCAGCCCCATCCGGTGCGCGGGGCACCACCCACCCGCCCGCGCGCCAGGGCGGCGGCGCCCGCCAGCCTCTGCTCGATCTCGGCGGAGGTGAGCGGACCGGCCGCCCGCACATGGTCGCGGACGGCGTCCAGGAGCTGCGGCTGTTCTCGGGCGATCCGGCGCAGGCCGGACCACGCCTCCCGGGACGCCGCGTCCATCCGGAACCGCAACAGCCGGTGCGTGGCGGCCGTCGTGAGCGACGCCTGGTGGGCCCAGTACTCGACCAGGCGCCGAGGATGCCGGTTGCAGGCACGGTCCAGCAGAACCGCAGGGTAGGGGCCGAGCCGGCTGAACACCGGCAGGTAGTGGCTGCGGACCACCACGTTCACCGAGTCGATCTGCAGCACCGCGATGGCCTCGATCACGCGGTCGAGGTGGCGCATCGCCACCGCGCCGCGCGGGTGAGCACGACCTAGCCCCTGGGCCGCCACGGCGATCCGACGGGCCTGGGCGAGGGAGAGCCGCTCCGTGGCGTGCGGCACGACGGCGCCGGTCAGGACCCTCGCTCAGACGACGGCGTCCGCCCGGGCGCTCTCGGTGTCGCCGGCCTCCAGGCCGTTGAGGTCCACTGTGAGCCGGATCACCCCGTAGTTCCAGCCACGGCGGCGGTACACCACGCTGGGACGCCCGGTGTCGGCGTCCACGAACAGGAAGAAGTCGTGGCCGACGAGCTCCATCTCGTAGAGTGCCTGCTCCACCGTCATCGGTTCGGCCTGGTGGTCCTTGGTCCGAATGACCACCGGGCTGTCGCCCAGCTCATCCTGCGACTCGTGCACCTCGTCTGCGGCGTCTGCGGCGTCTGCGGCCAGGCTCTCCCCCAGCGCCGGCTCGGCGAGAATCGAGGCCACCACGTCATCCTGACCGTTCGGCATCCGGACCGTGGCCGGACGCTGGCGGCCGTGGTGCACCTTGCGCCGGTCTCCGTTACGGCGCAGACGTTCCAGCAGCTTGGCCAGGGCCATGTCGAGCGCCGCAGCGGGCTCGTCGGAACTGGCCTCCGCCCGGATCACCGGCCCTTTGCCTCGCAACGTGATCTCGACCCGTTCGGCGTTCGAGGCCTGGCGCGGATTGCGCTCGTGGGACAGCTCGACGTTCGCCCGGTAGGCCTTGGGGGCCAGCTGACCCACCTTGGTCAGCTTCTCTTCGACCATGCTCCGGAAGCGGTCCGAGACGGCCGTGTGTCGCCCGGTGACAACGATCTCCACGGGAACCTCCTGATCTCGAGGGGTACTCGTGCGTCCCCCACGCTAGTCCAGTCAGACACCTGCTCGACAGCGGCCGTTCGGCGAGTTGGCACCGTGGCGCGGAGTGTGGCACGCCGTGGCCACCCCCAGGACCGACAAACCCCGACAACTCAAGGCTCTCACCGCTTCGGCGACGCTCGCACCGGTGGTCAGCACATCATCCACAACGACCAGTCGCCCCTCGCGGGTGCCCGGCGCTCGACGGACGTCGAAGGCCCCGGCGACGTTGCGGCGGCGATCCACGATGCCCAGACCCGCCTGGTCGGCGACGCGGCGCACCTGATGGAGCATGGCGGCCACGCCCACCTGCGGTCCCACCCGCTCCTGCACCGCCCACTCGCGAGCCAGCCCGAGGGCCGCCGCCCTGGCCAGCCGCAGCGTAACGTCTTCGCCCCGGCGCCGGACGGCGGCTCGGGACGAGGGCACCGGCACCAGGCAGATCGGCTGGTCCGGCTCGAGTGGAAGCCTGGCGAGGGCAGCGCCGAGCGCCGCAGCGAGCGGCCCGGTGAGGTCCCGCCGGCCCTCCTCCTTCCAGGCGTGCACGAGGCGGCAGACCACCCCTTCGTAGCGAGGCCCGGCAGCCACCGGCAGATCGCCGAGCAGCTCGCCCTGGTTCACCGGCGCGGCGGGCATCAGGAGAGTGGAGCGGCACGCCGGGCATAGCCCGTGGTCAGGCACGCCGCACCCGGCGCAGTCCACCGGGAGCAGCAGGTCGGCCAAGGGCGAGAGCACGCGGATGACCCGCCCAGTCAGCCCTCGTAGGGAGTCGGGACCGAGGCCGTTATCGAGCATGCCCCACGGTGACCGTCCATCCGACGCGGCACCAGCGGGCCGGGAGGCGACTGTGGACGACGCTGTACCACCCGACGCCTGGGGACGGAACGACTCTTCCTCACGTCCACCGACTGTCGGGCGTTGCTCAGGAGGCCGAGCGTTCTGCGCTCACATCACCCCGGCACGGCCGGCCAGCGCATGCCGGGGATGGGCAGTAGTCCGGCCCCGAACTGGTAGGCCGCGCCGTCCGGAGTCTGCGCCCACAGCTCGACCGGGTTCACGCTCGTGGTGACGCTCACTGCGGCCGATGTTTCCAAGCCGGCGGTGACCTCGCCGCCGACCTGGACCTGCCACACCGTCTGATCCTCGATCACCGCACGGACCCCGAGGACACTGACCCGCTGGGGTCCGAACCAGGATCCCCCCCGCACAGCGGTCAGGTCACGCACCAGCCGTAGCGGCGGGTCGGTGAGCGCCGTCGGTGTCCCGTCCTGTTCCCGAACCACCCCGCAGACGAAGGCAAACGCCTCCCCCTGGTGAGTGGCCACCACGAGGGCGCGGGCGCCCTCACGGCTGATCCGCAACGTCGTCACCTGAAACCCCCGCAGCCAGGGCGCCGCCACCGTGACCGTAGCGCCGGGCCCGGCCGGCCCGAAGGCCCCCGAGGCGCGGACCGTGTACACCACACCGGTGTTCGCCGTCGGTGAGGTCCACACCCAGTCATAGACGTCGAAGGAGGGCGCACTCAAGCCCGCGGAGCGCAGCCGGACCTGCGGCGCGCGACCGGGCGAGAGGGTCACCAGGGTGCGCTGACCTTCGGTGAGCACCGCGTAGGACGTGCCGTCCAGGCTCACCCCCGGACGGCTGACGTCGCCCGACAGCGCCCCCAGCTCGGCAACCGGGCTTGCCCGGGAAGCGGTGAGCCGGTTGATCCGCCCCTTGGCATCGAGCGCCACGGGCCGCGGGTCGACCTTGATCTCCTCGGCCAGGCGCAGCGGGTCGCCGCCGGACACCGGCACCTCCAGCCGCGCCTGTTCGACGGTGAGCTGGACGTCGGCCGCGGTGAACTCCAGCACCCCGGCGGCGTCCCGCAACGTCGCCCGCAGCTGGGCGAGCAGTACCTGCCGCTCCTCGGGCGAGGCCTCCAGAGCACGACGGGTGAGGTCGATCACCACCATGTTCCGGTCGCTGCGCACGCCGGTCGCTGTCAGACCGGTCCCGGACGGGGCTCCGGTGGTCACCGCCGCGTTCAACCAGCCGGCCGGGCCGTCCAGCAGTGCGGAGACCACCACCGTCGGCGTGGACGTCACCGGGAACCAGCGCACGTCCGGCACCAGGTACTCACCTGTGAGGTCCCGGAAATACAGCGGGACGTCGCTGAACGTCGCCTCGAAGTCCGGCCGTGAGATCACCACGCCGTCCTCGGGGTTGGTGATCCGCCACGCACGCTCGACCGCGATGAGATGGAAGGACAGAAGCTGCACCTCGCCGTCTGCGGCGGGCAGGTAGAGGCCCTGGTCCCGGATCCGCGCCTGCACGGACACCTGGACCTCGACCGTCACCCGGGCACCCGGCGCGGCGGACGGGGTCGGGGCGGCAGCGGGCGAGGCCACTGTGTCCGGTGATCCGCTCAGCGAGGCGGACGGCGTCCCGGGCTGCGGCGACGGGGTCGCCTCGACGGGAGGGCGCGGTGCGAACGCCTCGGTCTGCCGGTAGGCGGGCGCGCCGCCGTAGATCACCACCGGGTTGTCCGGGCGCCACGTCGTGCGCTTGTCGGGGGTGAGGAAGCTGCGGGCCACGCTGTGGTCCCGGGAGAAGTCGGCTGCTGCGCGCAGGAAACCCCGGACGATCGAGATCGGGCTGTCCCCCGGCACCGGACCGATCGCGAAGAACTTCACCCGAGGGGGACGGGCGCCCTCGTCGATGGTCCGGCCGGCGACCGCGGGCCCGCTCGCCGGGATGCTCACACAGCCGCTCAGCATCATCGTCAGCGCGACCAGGACCGCGTTGAGGAGAAGAGCCGGACGACGGGAGGTCACATCGCATCCGATGCGCTCAGTGCCGCCAGCGGGCCGGACACGAGGGCGTCCCGGGGAACCAGAGACAATGGGGAGGAGGCCAGCAGTTCGTCGGGTCGCCGGGGCAGGGTGAGCCGGAAGTGCGCTCCCTTGCCCAGCTCCCCCCAGGCCTGTAGCCAGCCACCGTGCAGGTGGGCATCCTCCAGCGCGATGGCCAGTCCCAGCCCGGTGCCGCCGGTGTTCCGCGCGCGGGCCGGGTCGGCTCGCCAGAACCGGTCGAAGACCATGCGGAGGTCGCCCGGGCTGATCCCCGCCCCGTGGTCGCGTACACCCACAGCGACCGCCTCGTCGTCCATCGCCACCCTCACCTCGATCGGGCGGCCCTCGCCGTGCTCGATCGCGTTCGCGACGAGGTTGCGCACCACCCGCTCGACCCGGCGCTGGTCGATCTCGGCGTAGACCGCTTCGGTCGGGGCCTGCACGACCAGGGCGCTGCCCCTGCCGTCGGCGAGCGGGCGAAGATGCTCGGCCACGCGCTGGACCACCTCGCGGACGTCGCTGCGCTCCAGCTCTAGTACCGCGGCCCCGGCGTCGAACCGGCTCACCTCGAGCAGGTCGGACAGCAGCGACTCGAACCGGTCGAGCTGGGTCTGCAGCAGCTCAGCGGTGCGAGACAGGGCGGGGTCGAAGCCCGCACGCGACTCGAAGATCACCTCACCGGCCATCTGCAGCGTGGTCAGCGGGGTGCGCAGCTCGTGGGAGACATCGGAGACGAAGCGGCGCTGCACCCACGAGAGCTCCTCGAGCTGATGGATCTGTCGCTCCAGGCTGGCCGCCATCTCGTTGAACGCCCGTCCGAGCTTGGCCAGGTCGTCCTCGCCGCGCACCGGCACCCGCCGGTCCAGCCGGCCCGCGGCCAGCTGCTCGGCGGCGATGGCGGTAACGCGCACCGGCGCCACCACCTGCCGGGTGACCACCCAGGCGACCAGACCGATCAGCACCAGCAGCGCGACCGCGCCGGCCAGGAAGGTGCGCTGGACGGAGGCCAGGATCGTCACCTCCCGGTCCAGGGGGAAGACGAAGTACAGCTCGTAGCGACCGGTCTCCTCCTCGCCTGCTCCCGCTCCGAGCGGTCCGAAGTCGACCAGGCTGCCCACCGCGATCACTCGGCGCAGGCTGGAGCTGCCGACGTCGTCGCGGATCGGCAGGGTCAGCTCCTGGCTGACCAGCCGGCCCGGGCTCTCGGCGACGGGCCGGCGCAGGGACAGCGGTATCGCGCTGGCCGGCACGCCGAGACCCTGGTCGGTGATCGGGCCGGGTGAGGTGCCGAGCTCCTTGAGCAGGGCGACGTAGCGCAGCGGGGCGTCCGCCGGGCCGTGCAGGTCGTTCATCTTCTGTCTGACCCAGGTGCGGAAGTCCTGCTCGTCCTCGAACTTGCCGGTCCGGTAGCTCTCGACGGTGTTCTTGGTCTGTTGCGTCGCGTTGTTCAGCGCCTCTTGCCGGGCGGAGGCGACCAGGTCGTCGGCGATCCGCTGCAACAACAGCTGGCCGACGACGAGCAGCACCAGAATGCCCAGACCGACCGTCGCGGCGACCACGCGGACCAACAGAGAGCGCCGCCAGATCCCTCGGCCCGAGGAGACCAGGCTCACCATCCGGTTCAGCGGTGGGCGGAAGGCCCGACGCCACCGCATCGCCGGCCGACGCAACCGCGAGCTCACGGCCACCCTCAGGCCGGGCCGGCCTTGTAGCCGACGCCTCGAACGGTGACCACGATCTCCGGACGCTCCGGGTCGTGCTCGATCTTGGAGCGCAGCCGCTGGACGTGCACGTTCACCAGCCGGGTGTCGGCCGCGTGCCGATACCCCCAGACCTGTTCCAGCAGGACCTCCCGGGTGAACACCTGCCAGGGCTTGCGGGCCAGCGCGGCGAGCAGGTCGAACTCCAGCGGGGTCAGCGGGATGCTCTCGTCCCCGCGTCGCACCGAGTGGCCGGCGACGTCGATGCTCAGGTCGCCGATGTCCAGGCTCTCGGGAGTCGGCTCGTCGCTGCGGCGCAGCCGGGCACGCACCCGGGCCACCAGCTCCTTCGGCTTGAACGGCTTCACGACGTAGTCGTCGGCGCCGGACTCCAGGCCCAGGACGACGTCCACCGTGTCGGTCTTGGCGGTGAGCATGACGATCGGCACGCCGGACTCGGCACGGATCTGTCGGCAGACCTCGATCCCGTCCCGGCCGGGCAGCATGACGTCGAGCAACACCAGATCCGGACGAGTCGCCCGGAATACCTCCATGGCTCCCGATCCGTCGGCGCAGAACACCGGCTCGAAGCCGTCGCCCCGCAGAACGATGCCGAGCATCTCGGCCAGCGCGGTGTCGTCATCGACCACCAGGACGCGTCCTTTCATCTGCTCATGGTGACACCCGCAACGCTCCGGCGAGCACCGGGTGGGCACGAACGCCCCCCGATGCAGCAGAATCAAAGGCGGCATGATCTGCCACGGGAGGATGCCGCAGATGACCGACCAGCCGGACCACGGGAGCGCACCGCGGCCATCGTGGGGGCCGCCAGCTCATCAGGGTGGAGCGAGCCCGCAGTGGGGCCAGCCACCGCAGTGGGGCCAGCAGCCCCAATGGGACGGTGGCGGCGCGACGACGCCTGGCCACGAGCCGTCCCCCGGCGATGGTCCCCCGCCCGGCTACGGTCCCGCGCCCGGCTACGGTCCCCCGCCCGGCTACGGTTCCGGCGCCCGGCCGCGACCGGGCATCGTGCCGCTGCGCCCCCTCGGGCTGGGCGAGATTCTCGACGGTGCCTTCCAGGCCATCCGCACCAACCCGCGCACGATGCTTGGCGTCTCCGCACTGGTCATGATCGTGGTGACGGGGCTCGGGATGGTCCCGCAGTTCTACCTGTTCCAGTCGCTGCGCAGACTGGGCCAGACCAGCGAGACCGCGGCGTTCGAGGACGTCGCCGGCCCGCTGCTGACCAGTCTCGGCGGTCTCGCCATCACCTCCCTGATCAAGGTTCTGGCCACCACCGTGCTCTCGGCGCTCCTCGTGGTCGCCGTCGGCGAAGCCGTGATCGGACGGCGGATCGACCCTCGCGCGCTGTGGGCCCGGGTGCGCCCGCGGGTATTGGCGGTGCTCGGGGTGTCGCTGCTGAGCCTGCTGATCCCGGGCGCCGCGGGGCTGGCCGGGCTGGTCGCCGTCGTCGCCGCGGTCGCCGGGGCGGACGCGGCCGGGCAGCCGACCGGGGTCGTGGTGCTGATCGGGTTCCTGTTCGGGACCGCCACCGCGGTGCTGGTGGTCTGGCTGGCGATGCAGCTCGCCCTGGCCGGTCCGGCACTGCTGCTGGAACAGATCGGGGTGGGTGCGGCACTGCGGCGTTCCTGGCGACTGGTTCGCGGGTCCTGGTGGCGGGTCTTCGGCGTCCTGCTGCTCACCTCGATCATCGCCGGGCTCGGTGCCGGGATCGTCGCCGTGCCGTTCTCACAGGGCGGAAGTCTGTTGGCGACGTCGGGCGATCCGGACGCCGCGGCGACCCTGCGGGTACTTCTGGGCACCGTGCTCGGCGGCATCGGGGAGATCGTGGGCGGAACGGTGATGACCCCGTTCTCGGCGGCGGTGACCTCGCTGCTGTACATCGACCGGCGGATGCGTTCCGAAGGGTTGGACATCGAGCTGAGCCGGGCCGCCGCGCAGCCTCCACCACCGACACCACCGCTCGGATGACGCAACGGGTGAGCGCGGTATGACCCTCGCCCCGGCGCCCCCGCTGATGGTCACGCGGATGTCGTTCGAGCCGCTGGACCCCTCTCGCGACCAGGCACGGCAGTGGGCGGTCGAGGAGCTGTCCCGACGCGAGTACGCGCAGGCCCAGCCCGGTGTGCTCGAACGGGTGGCGGACTGGTTGGCGGCGCAGCTCAGAACGATGATCGACTCCCTGGGCAGCGTCGGCTCTCCGGGCCGGGCACTGGCGGTGGGGCTGGTCGCCGTCGTGCTGCTGGCACTGGTCGGCTACGCGATCTGGCGGTTCGGCGGGCCGGGCGGTCTGCGCGCCGCCCGGGCAGCCGATCCGCTGTTCGGCGAGCGCGGACCGCTGCCGGCCGTCGAGCACCGCCGAATGGCCGAGCAGGCGCAGCGCGAGGGCGACTGGGATCGGGCCGTGCTGGAGTGGTTCCGCGCCACCGTCCGCGAGCTCGAAGAACGCACCGTGCTGGCCGCACGTCCGGGCCGCACCGCGGGTGAGGTCAGCACCGAGGCCGGTCTGGCCCTGCCGGACGCCGCAGGCCCGTTGGAGGAGGCGGCGCACGTCTTCGACGAGATCTGCTACGGGGGCCGAACGGCGACCGGCGACTCGGCACGGGTCGTCAGGGCCGGCGACGAGGCGGTCCGCGCGGCCAAGGCGGTGCTGACGTGAGCGCCGCGTCCACCCTGGACCTGGGACCGCCCCGCGAGGAGGGCGACGGCGAGTCGGCTGAGCGGCACTCCCCGCCGAGAGCGCCGCGGCGCGCCTGGCGCTGGCCGGTCGGCATCGCCGTCCTGACCGTCGCGGTGGTGACCCTGGGGCTCGTCGGTCTGCCCCGGTCCAGCGAGGACTTCGACCCCGATTCGGCCGCACCGGCCGGCACCCGGGCGCTGGTCCAGGTGCTCGCCCGCCAGGGGGTCGAGGTCGAGGTGGTTCGCAGCATCACTGCCGTCGAGGCAGGCCTGGACACCACCCTGGTCGTCACCCAGCCCGCCCTGGTCCCCTTCGAGGAGCTGGAGCGGCTCGGCGCAGCCCAGGACCTGGTCCTCATCGAGCCGGACGCCGTGGTGCTCGACGAGCTGGGGGTCGCGGCGACCGTGGCCGGGACGGCACGGGCCCGGCCGCTGGATGCCGGTTGCGACAACCCGGACGCCGTGGTGGCGCAGCGCGCGCTGGCCGGTGGTCATCTCTACCGGCTCACCGGGCCGGCCGAGGCCGCCGACGCGGGGACCCGCGCATGGTTGTGCTACCGCGACGAGGAGGGCGTCGCCGACAGCCCCGGGTCGCTGGCCGTGCTACAGACCCAGGACGGCAACGGCCCGCGGACGCTGCGGATCAGCGTGGTCGGCCAGCGTGACCTGATGCGCAACGAGCACCTCGCCGAGCACGGCAACGCGGCGCTCGCCGTCCGGCTGCTCGGCCGCCAGCCGCGCCTGCAGTGGTATGTGCCGGACCCCGCCGAGCTGCCGACGCAGGACCGGGTCCGTCCCACCGATCTGCTGCCCGAGTGGGCGCGTTGGCTGCCCTGGCAGCTGGCCCTCGCCGCCGGGGTGACGATGTTCTGGCGCGGACGCCGCCTCGGCCCGCTGGTGCACGAGCCGCTGCCGGTCGTGGTCCGCTCCGCCGAGACCCAGGAGGGCCGGGCCCGGCTCTACCGGCAGGCCCGGGCCCGCAACCGGGCGGCGGCGGCGTTGCGCACCGCAACCCTGCGCCGGCTGGCGGGCAGGCTGCAGGCCACCCGATCCAGCCCCGGCGAGCTCGCCGACCGGGTGGCGGGCCTGATCGACGCCGACCCGGCCGACCTCCGACGAACCCTGACCGGGCCGGCGCCGGACAGCGACCGCGAGCTGGTCACGCTGGCGAACCGGTTGATCGAGATCGAGCAGGATGTGGCAGGGCCCACCGCGGGTCACCGAGCAGGCGCGCCTCAGGACGGACGATGACCCACGATTCCACGATCGACACCGCCACCGACACATCGTCCGGGGACGCCGCCAGGGAGTCGCTGGCCCGGGTGCGCACCGAGGTGGCCAAGGCCGTCGTCGGTCAGGACGCCGCCGTCTCCGGCCTGGTGATCGCCCTACTCTGCCGCGGCCACGTGCTGCTCGAAGGCGTGCCGGGGGTGGCGAAGACCCTTCTGGTGAGGGCGTTCGCGACCGCGCTCGACCTGCGTAGTACCCGGGTGCAGTTCACTCCCGACCTGATGCCGGGCGACGTCACCGGGTCGCTGGTGTACGACGCCCGCACCGCACAGTTCTCCTTCCGGGAAGGCCCGGTGTTCACCAACCTGATGCTCGCCGACGAGATCAACCGCACCCCGCCGAAGACCCAGGCCTCGCTGCTGGAGGCGATGGAGGAGCGTCAGGTCAGCGTCGACGGTCAGCCGCGCCCGCTGCCGGACCCCTTCCTGGTCGCCGCCACCCAGAACCCGGTCGAGTACGAGGGCACCTACCCGCTGCCGGAGGCCCAGCTGGACCGGTTCCTGCTGAAGATCCCGATGCCGCTGCCGCCGCGCGAGGTCGAGCTCGAGGTGCTGCACCGGCACGCCACCGGGTTCGACCCGCGCGACCTGCGCGGGGCCGGGGTGCGCACGGCGGCCGGTCCGGCCGACCTCGCCGCGGCCGGTGCCGCCGTGCGCAGGGTAGGCGCCGCACCCGAGGTGATGGGCTACGTGGTCGACCTGGTGCGGGCCACCCGGGTTGCGCCGTCCCTGTCGTTGGGGGTCTCACCGCGCGGAGCCACGGCGCTGCTGGCGACCAGCCGGGCCTGGGCATGGATGTCCGGACGCGACTTCGTCACGCCGGACGACGTGAAGACCCTGGCCCGGCTCACTCTGCGACACCGGGTGCAGCTGCGCCCCGAGGCCGAGCTGGAGGGCACGACAGCGGACAGCGTTCTGGACAGCGTGCTGGCCACCGTGCCGGTCCCCCGGTGACCCCGAGCGCCGGCATGGGGACCGCAGGAGCAGGCTGAGATGGCGGTCACCGGGCGGACGGCGCTGCTCACCCTCCTCGGAGTGGTGCCGGTACTGCTCTCCCCGGGCTGGACCACGCTGCTCGGCTGGGCGGGCGTGGTCCTGGCGCTGGTGCTCCTCGACCTCGCCCTGGCCGCACCCACCCGCTCGCTGCGGGTGGTCCGCGAGCCGATCCGATCGGTTCGGCTCGGCCAGCCGACCCGCGCGGAGATACTACTGACCAACGGCGGACGGCGAGCGCTGCGCGGCGTGGTGCGCGACGCGTGGCAGCCGTCGGCGGGCGCGGCCCGGAGCCGGGCGACGGTCCACATGCCGCCCGGCGAGCGACGTCGGGTGGTGACCGACCTGCGTCCGGTGCGCCGCGGTGACCTGCTGGCCGCCTCGGTGGTGGTGCGGAGCCTGGGGCCAGTAGGCCTGGCCGGCCGGCAGCGGCAGATCCCGGCACCGGCCCGGCTGCGGGTGCTGCCCCCGTTCAGCTCCCGCCGGCACCTGCCCAGCCGCCTGGCGAGGCTGCGGGAGATGGATGGTCGGGCCGCGATCCAGGTGCGCGGACAGGGCACGGAGTTCGACTCCTTGCGCGACTACGTGATCGGCGACGACGTGCGGGCGATCGACTGGCGGGCCACGGCTCGCCGACAGCAGGTGGTCGTGCGCACGTGGCGCCCCGAGCGGGAGCGGCGGGTGCTCATCGTGCTGGACACCTCCCGCACCTCGGCGGCCCGCGTCGGTGGGCTGCCGCGCCTGGACGCCTCGATGGATGCCGCGCTGCTGCTGGCCGCGCTCGCCTCCCGGGCCGGGGACCGGGTGGACCTGCTGGCGATCGACCGGCGGGTCCGGGCGCGGGTCGAGTCCGCCTCACGAGGGAACCTGCTGTCGGCCCTGGTCGAGGCCATGGCCCCGCTGGATGCCGACCTCGTCGAGGCCGACTGGACCGCGATCGTGGGGGCGGTCCGTGCCCAGCTGAGCCACCGCGCTCTGGTCGTGCTGCTCACCGCGCTGGAACCGGCCGCGATGGACGAGGGGCTGCTGCCGGTCCTGTCCCAGCTGACCAGCCGGCACCTGGTGCTGATCGGGGCGGTCGAGGATCCGCGGCTGAACGAGATGGCGGCCGACCGCCACGACATACATGCCGTCTACGAGGCGGCGTCGGCGGAACGGGCGCTCATCGAGAAGACCGCGCTGGTCGCCGAACTCACCCGGCATGGGGTCGAGGTGGTCAGCGGGGAGCCCGAGCACCTGCCACCACGCCTCGCCGACCGCTACCTGGCGCTCAAGGCCGCTGGCCGGTTGTGAGCTGCGGTGCTTCAGCCCGCGACCGGCGCGGTGTCCTCCACCAGCTCGGCCCGCAGGTCACCGCTCTCCCCCGCCTGAGCCGCCGGCCGGCCGAACATCACGACGTACACCAGGAACGCGCTCCAGACGCCGGCGCCGATCGCGACCCGCGCCCACGTCGGCAGCGGCGAGGGGGTCACGAACGCCTCGACGACGCCGGAGACGCCGAGGACGACGAACAGCCCCATCGCCACCGTGACCATGGCGCGCCCTTCGACAGCCAGGGAGCGGCTGCGGGGTATCGGACCCGGATCGACCCACGCCCAGAACAGCTTGAGCCCGGCGCCGGCGGCCACGAACACCGCGGTGAGCTCGAGCAGGCCGTGCGGCGTGATCAGGGCGAAGAAGACGTCGAGCCGTCCGTTCACCGCCATCAGGGCCGCGATGACCCCGAGGTTCATCGCGTTGCTGTAGAGCACATAGACCACCATCACCCCGGTGATCCCGAACGCCACGCACTGGGCGGCCACCAGGGCGTTGTTGGTCCAGACCCGGGCTGCGAAGCTCGACGCCGGGTTCTCGCTGTAGTACCGCTCGAAGTCCACCTCGACCAGCCGGCGGATCTCCGCCTCGGTGCCGAGAGCGGCCTGCACCTGCGGGTCGGTGGCCACCCAGAGTGCCGCGGCCACGGCCACGGCCAGGGTGAACGCCGCAGCCGCCGCGGTCCACCACCGGATCCGCCAGACTGCCGCCGGGAACGAGACCGTGAACAGCCGGGCCAGCTCGCGACCCAGCGGTTCCCCGCCGCCGGTCAGCGCCGTCCGGGCGGTGGCCACCACCCGGGAGAGGCGGCCGACGATCATCGGGTCGGTGCTCGCCGAGCGGACGGCTGACAGGTGGGTCGCCGCCCGCTGGTACAGCTCGACCAGCTCGTCGGCCTCGGCCCCGGTGAGCCGCCGCTGCTTGCTGAGCTGCTCCAGGCGCTCCCACTCCTGGCGATGCACCGCGGCGAAGGCATCGACGTCCACCTCCTCACCCTAGATGCTGGAGGGATGGTGGCCTCCAACGGTAAGCCCGTCGAGTCAGTCTGGGACTTCCCCCGCCCACCGCGGCTCGAGCGGGTCGCCTGGCGGATCCGGGTGGTGCATGCCGGCGTGGGGATCGTCGACGCGCCCGGGGCGCTGCGGGTGCTCGAGACGAGTCAGGCCCCGGCCTACTACGTAGCGCCCGACTACGTCGCCCACGAGCATCTGCGGGCCGACGACCGCCGCACCCTCTGCGAGTGGAAGGGCATGGCGTCCTACGCCGACGTCGTCGTCGGCGAGCACGTCGCCGCCCGCGCCGGGTGGACCTACCTCGACCCGACCACCCCGTTCGCCGAGCTCGCCGGGCACTGGGCGTTCTACGCGCAGGCGGTCGACGAATGCTGGGTCGACGACGAGCGCGTCCGCCCGAACGACGGCGACTTCTACGGCGGCTGGGTCACCGCGAACGTGACCGGACCGTTCAAGGGGGGGCCCGGCACGTCGATGTGGTGATGTCCGGTCATCCGCAGGACCAGGGGTAGCCTCGATCCGTGGCGCACCCCCCGGGCCCGGACTCCGGCGAGCTGGTGATGCCGCAGGACGTGATCACCGGCGAGGCGGTCGTGCTCGACCTGCGGCCGGCGTCCTTCGCAACTCGGGTACTGGCCTACCTGCTGGACCTCATGCTCCAGGCTCTCGTTCTCGTCGGGGGGAGCTGGCTGCTCTTCCGCTTCGTCTCTGATCTTGACTCGGCCGCCGCAGGCGCGATGGTGACGACCCTGGCCGTCGCCGTCCTGGTGTTCCTGCCCGCAGGCTGGGAGACGATGACCCGAGGCCGCTCGCCGGGCAAGATCGCCGCAGGTTTGCGGGTGGTCCGCGACGACGGCGGCCCGATCCGGTGGCGACAGGCGCTGGTGCGTGCGCTCCTGGCCGGCGTGGAGATCATCGCGACGGGCGGCAGCATGGCGCTGATCTGCTCGCTGTGGAATCCCCGCGGCAAGCGGGTCGGCGACCTGTTGGCCGGTACCTACGTGGTGCGCGAGCGGGTGCCGTCAGCGGCGCGGCCGACGCCGCAGGCGCCACCGGAGCTGGCCGGCTGGGTCGTCGGAGCCGACATCGGGCGCCTGCCGGACCCGTTGGCCCTCTCCGCGCACCAGTTCCTGTCCCGGGCCCCGCGGATGCACCCCGCGTCCAGGGCCCATATGGGTGCCGAGCTGGCGGGGCAGGTCGCTCGCTTCGTGGCCCCCCCACCACCCGGCCCCGTGGTCCCCGAGCGCTTCATCGCCGCCGTGCTCGCGGAGCGGCATTCACGCTCACTACGCCGTCTGACCGTCGAACAGGAACGCCGCGCGCGACGCAGGAGTCGGCGCACCGAGTCACCACTGCTGTCGCCGTCCTCGACGCGCCTGCTGGACTGACTGACGCCACCGCTCCGTCGACGCCCGAACCGCACAGAACCTCGGTCGTCGGGTGATATCCGACACTCGTACTGCCATGCGACCTCTCGGGTCATCCGGCCATGCAGTCCCGATGACTACCTGGCGTGACGCCGACTCCTGCTGTAACCCCCTGTTCGGCCGTGTCAGGTTGCCCTCCGCAGTCATCGCCGAGGCGACTCGCCCGATCTGACGGGAGTCGTCCACCACCAATAGTCACCACTGTTTGATCAAAGGTGACCTCGTGGCAACCGTTCGCCTGGTTGCATTGCGCTCAAGCAGTTCTTCAGGAAAGGCGGGCGATGAGCTCCTCGAACGCCGTGGAGCGGGTCGTGGTGATCGGCGGGGGGATGCTCGGGGCCGCCCTGGCCGATGGGCTGGCCGGCACCGGCCGGCAGGTGGTGCTGTTGGAGGCCGCCCCGACCCTCGGCGGCCTGGCGTCGGCGTGGACGGTGCCGACCCGCGACGGTCCGGTCAGCTGGGACCGCTTCTACCACGTGGTTCTCGGTCAGGACCGCCGCGTCATCACGCTGTTGAGCCGCCTGGGCCTTGGCGATTCACTGCACTTCGACACCGTGCGCTCCGAGCTGCTCGCCGGCGGACGGGTCCACCCCATGTCCAGCGTGCTGGACCTGCTGCGCCTGCCGGTTCTCGACCTCCCGTCCCGCGTCCGGGTCGGTGCCACCGTTGCGCTGGGCGCGGTGCTGCCGGTCTCCGGTGGCGAGCGGACGACCTCGGCGAAGTGGCTGCGTCGCTGGTCAGGAGCGACCGCGACCCGGGAGCTCTGGCTGCCGTTGCTACGGGCCAAGCTCGGCGAGGAGGCCGAGCTCGCCTCGGCCCGGTTCATCCGCTCGACGTTCCGTCGCCTCCTGGTCGCCCGGCTGCGCGGCGGGGACGGTGACCGGTTCGGCTGGGTCGAGGGCGGCTACGCCGCTGTGCTCGGCCGACTCGCCGCCGAGCTGGACGCCGCGGGCGTCGATGTACGCACCGGGACCGCGGCCACCGCCCTGTTCTGGGCACCTGCCGACGCGCAGGTCCGCTGGCGGGTGGCGGCCACCACCACGAGCACGGGTGCGACCACCACGATCGACGCGGACACCGTGGTGCTGGCCACGCCCGGGCCGGTCGCCCTGCGCCTGGGCGGGGACCACGTGCCGGTGTCCTGGCGCCGATCACTGGAGCAGGTGCGATACCTCGGCTGCGTCTGCGTCTCGGTGGTGCTCAGATCAGCGGTGACCGGCGGCTACCTCACCTACGTCACCGACGAGACCCCGTACACGGCGGTCGTGGAGATGACCAACCTGGTCGACCCCGAGCATCGGCGCCAGACCAGCGGCAAGCACCTGGTCTACCTGCCGCGCTACTGCGCCCCCGACGACCCGGCCTTCGAGACCGACGAGGAGACGATCGCCCGGAACTGCGTCGAAGACCTGGTGCGCCGATACCCACACCTGCAGCCCGATGACGTGCTGGCCACCCGGGTCGCGCGAGCCCGGCACGTGATGCCGGTCCCCGTACCCGGATGGGGCACCTCGACCCCGCCGGTGCGTACCGGCACGCCGGGCCTGTTCCTGGCCAGCAGCGCCCAGGTCGGTGACGGAACGCTGAACGTCGAGACCACCCTCGCCCTCGCCGAGCGGGCCCTGGCCGAGATCGTCGGTCCGGCGAACCCCGTGAGGCGACCTGCGGGTGCGAGCACACTCGCCCGGGCGAGCCGGGTGCTCGACGTCGTCCGGGCGAGCCGGGTGCTCGACGTCGTCCGGGCGAGCCGGGTGCTCGACGCCGTCCGGGCGAGCCGGGTGCTCGACGTCGTCCGGGCGAGCCGGGTGCTCGACGTCGTCCGCGAGCGGCCGCTCACGGCAAGGGCTCGGCGCATCGCCGGCACGCCCTCAGCGGCCGCCGACCCGGGCAGCCCGACCGGCCCGACCGGGCCCACTGCGAGCATCAGCCTCGATGCCGACAACCTGTGGTCCTACCTGAAGACGCATGGCAACCCGGACTGGGAGTCCCGGCCGAGCTACCTGTCCGTCCTCGGACCGCGCCTGCTGGACGCCTACGGCCGGCACGGGATCACCGCGTCGGTCTTCGTGGTCGGGCACGACGCCGCCACCGACGAGGGTGCCGAGTTCGTCGCGTCGCTGGCCGCCGCGGGGCACGAGATCGCCAACCACTCCTTCGAGCACGAGCCCTGGCTGCACCTGTACTCCCGGGACCGCCTCGAGGACGAGCTGGCCCGCACCGAAGCGGCGATCGTCGCCGCCGGAGCGCCGCGTCCGGTCGGGTTCCGTGGCCCCGGCTACAGCCTCTCCCCCACGTTGCTGGAGCTGCTGGAACGGCGCGGCTACCTCTACGACGCCACCACCTTGCCGACCTGGATCGGCCCGCTGGCCCGCGCCTACTACTTCCGCAGCGCCAAGCTGTCGCCCGACGAGCGCGCCCAGCGCCGCGCGCTGTTCGGCTCGGCCCGCGAGGGACGCCGTCCGGTCGGTCCGTACCGGTGGCGGACCGCCGCGTCAGGCCCGGATGGCCCCTCGGCGGGGATCGTCGAGCTGCCGGTGACGACGATGCCGGTGGTCAAGGTGCCGATCCACGTCAGCTACGTGCTGCACGCCCATCAGGTGCATCCGGTGTTGGCCCGGCGCTACGTCGCCGCCTCGCTCCAGATGTGTCGCCTGATGCGGGTCGAGCCCAGCATCCTGCTGCACCCGCTCGACATCCTGGACGCCGGCGATGCCCCGGGGTTGGAGTTCTTCCCCGGGATGGCCCTGCCGGCCGCCGAGAAGGCCGCAGTGCTCGACCACGTCCTGGACCGCCTGACCGCCGACTTCGACGTCGTCGGCACCGCCGAGCACGCGCGCCGCGTGGCGGCCCGGCCGCTGCGCGTGCGCGACGCCGCCGACGCCGGGATCAGCAACCGCAGCCAGGAACCCGCGACGGGCCGCCGGCCGGGGCCGCTCGGTGCAGGACGGCGACGGTGACCATCACGCGACGCATCCTGCACGTCTCACAACCGGTCACCGAAGGCGTCGCCATCGTCCTGGCCGACCTCGCCACCTTCCAGCAGGACACCGGGTGGGAGGTGCACGTGGCCTGCCCACCGTCGGGGTGGTTGGGTTCCCGGCTCAGTGAGCGAGGCGTGATCGTCCACCCGTGGGAGGCCTCGCGGTCCCCGGGGGTCTCCTCGATGGCCGAGGCCCGACGACTGCGGGCGGTGGTGCGCCGGGTCCGGCCCGACGTCGTGCACCTGCACAGCTCCAAGGCAGGGCTGGCCGGCCGGCTCGCCCTGCGCGGCCAGGTGACCACCGTGTTCCAGCCGCACGCCTGGTCCTTCCATGCCACGGGCGGGATCACGGGCCGGCTGTCGGCGGCCTGGGAGCGCCTCGCCGTCCGCTGGACCGACCTGGTGGTCGCCGTCAGCGGCGGTGAGCTGCATGAGGGGTATCGCAACGGCATCGCGCCGCGGCGCAGCGTGGTGGCCCCCAACGGTGTCGACGTCCACCGCTTCATTCCTCACGACCAGGCCGATGCCAGGGCCCGGCTCGGGCTCGGCGACCACCCGGTGGCGGTGTGCGTCGGCCGGTTGGCCCGGCAGAAGGGGCAGGATCTGCTCCTGCGGGCCTGGCCCGGCGTGGCCGCGGCGGTGCCGGACGCGCAGCTGATCATCGTCGGGGACGGCCCCGACCACGACGCCCTGCTCGCCTTGGTCAGCCACGGCGCCCGGCTCACCGGGCCTACCGATGCGCCCGAGGACTTCTACGCCGTCGCGGACGTGGTGGTGGTTCCCTCCCGCTGGGAGGGTATGGCGCTGGTGCCGCTGGAGGCCATGGCGTGCGAGCGCTCCGTGGTGGGCTTCGACGTCGCCGGGTTGGCCGAGAGCGTCGGCGACGCCGGCGCGGTGGTGCCGATGGGAGACGCGCAGGCGCTGACCCGCGAACTGATCCGCCGGCTGGCCGACCGCGACCTGGCCCGCCGCGAGGGACAGCGCGGCCGGGTCCGAGCGGTGACCCTCCACGATCGGGCCATGGCCGTCGCCCTGACCGACGAGGCGATCAGGTCGCTGCTCACCACGCTGCCCGGCGAGCGGCGTCAGCGGGGCGCTGGGCTCCGCCGCAAGATCACCGGTCGACCCTGAGCGCGTTCTCGCTCGCGGTCCCGAGCACCGAGTAGCCGTCCGAGGACTGGCCCGAGTAGCTGTAGACGGTGAAGCCCTCGAGCCACGGCCACTGCGCGACGACGGACAAGGCCTTCTCGAAGTACTGCGCGCGCTGCGGCTCGGCGACGTGGTACCAGTCTCCGGGTTTGGTGCTGTACCCGAACTCACCGATGAACACCCGACGCGAGATGCCCTCCTGCCGGGCGACCTGGTCGCGTAGCCGTTCCACGCCCCGCAAGGTCATGTCCTTCTGCCCGCGCGCCAGGTCGACCGTCCGCGAACCGGCTGCGAGGGTGGGGTCGTAGCCGACCCCGGCGGACCCGGTGTACGGGTGCACCCCGATGACGTCGTAGTAGTACCGGTTGCCCGCGTTGCCGCCGATCGCCGCGAGCGCCTCGGTCAGCTGGCGCATCCAGCCCAGATCGTTGTTGCTCAGGGCGCCGCCGATGATCTGGACGTCCGGGCGGGTGGCCTTGACCTCGGTCCACACCGACTTCAGCAGGTCTGCGTACTGCGCCGCGTTCTCGCCCTGATTCCAGAACGCGTCGATGTTCGGCTCGTTCCAGACTTCGTAGCCGTCCACCGAGGTGCCGAACCGGTCGGTGAGCTGGGCGAACAGCGTGGCCCACTGGCGACCGGTCGCGCCCGTCGGCCCGTACCAGCGCCCGCGGGAGTCGAGCCAGGGCGGCATCGAGTTCACGTGGAAGAACACCGTCATGCCGCTGGCGTTGGCCTTGCTCACCAGGGGAGCCACGGGATCGAAGCTGCACGTCGTGGACGGGCACATCCAGGCCATGTCCACCGTGACCCGGATGCCGACCGCACCGTCGCTCTTGGCCTTGTCGATCGCTGCGGCGGCCGACGCCGCCGTGACCCGCTTTCCGGCGACGGTGCTGCCCACCGGCTCCACGGGAACCACCAGGGCGGCGCCGGCTGGGACGGGACGGGTGGAGCCGGGGGCCGGTGCGGCGGGTGCGGCGGGGCGCGGGTGTGCTCTGCCGAGAAGCGGAATCCGGCTGCCTCGTCGGGTCCTGTGCTGCGGCCTGCCCGGCCGGCTGGCCCGCCGGTGCGGGAGCCGCCTCGGCCGGGATCTGCTCGCCGGCCGGGATCTGCTCGCCGGCCGGGATCTGCTCGCCCGCCGGGATCTGGCCGCCGGTCCGGAGCGACCGTGACGGGCTCGCCGGCGGCGCCGACGTGGTGCCCCGACGGCTGCGCTCGCGCGTGTTCCGCCTTGGGTCGACCGTCGCCGTCGGGCGCCGGCCTGTCTGCACAGAGGACCGGTCTGCGCCGGATGCGACGCTCTGCAGCTCGGTGCGCACGGATGGGTCCGGGTTGTGCTCAGCGGCCACCGCGAGCCCGACGGCCAGGACCATCCCCAGAGCGGCAGCGCCCGCGAGCGATCGCCTCCCCGACCGTCGGACACGACGTCGCGCGCGCGAACGCGCCGGTCGGTCCTCAGGACGGGAGATCTCGACCTCTACGTACGGGGCCTCCCCCGGGAACGACCTCATACCTGCCCTCTGCACCACCAACGACCTCGGTCGTCCTCGAGGCTACCCGCTCGGCTCCGGCCGGCGACCGGGGCGGGCGCCAGTTGGTTCTCACTTAACGTCCCGTCATGGTCGTCTTGATCGGTCCGCCTCGGCGAAGCCCGCCCCACCACACAGCCCCTGTGGCATTCTGCTGACGGTCCGGCTGATGACCCGGCCGAGCCCAGTCGAGGGTGATGAGCAGTTCGGTCGGGCACGAGCTACGTGGGATGGACGTCATCGCAGCGAACAGTTCGGCGTCCGACCGGGCCCGGATGCCACCCCGGATACCGGCGCGACGGTCCCTGCTCGTCTACGCCCTGCCCGGAGCAGTCCTCGTCCTCTACGCCGTCCTTCTGGTCCGCACCGGGATGACGGTGGACCGGCCACCGCCCTGGCCCCGATGGTCCTTCGTCGACTTCCGCGACACCATCTGGGTTCCCAGCCGGGATCTCTTCGCGGGGCACGACCCCTATGACCTGCCCTCCTATCTGGCCCGGCACCCCAACTCCCAGGAGTTCTCGCTCTACGCCCCCGGGCTGCTCCTCGCCGCGGCACCGTTGGCGGCCCTGCCGTGGCCGGTCGCCATGGTCGTCTGGGGGGCCCTGCTGACCGGGGCGTTCTGGCTGCTCGCGAAGCGCAGCGCCGTGATCGCCGGACGGGCGGGCGCCGCCGTCTGGGTCGCGGTGCCACTGGCCTTCCTCCTACTCAGCCCCGTCGGCAACCAGTCCGCCAGCGCCGGCCAGTACGCGGTCATCGCCGCCGCCGCGTGCGTGGTCGCACTCAGCACACGCTCCCCATGGGTCGGTGCCGCGGCGACGGCACTGGCACTGGTCAAGCCGCAGGTCGGCCTTCCGCTGCTGGTGCTCCTGGTCCTCCAGCGCCGCCTTCGAGTCGCCCTGGCCGCAATCGGCCTGGCCGCCGCGGTCAGCGCACCCGCCGTGGTCCAGCTCGTCCGGCGGGCCGGCGGAGTCGGTGCCTGGGCCGGGGTACTGGCCGAGAACCTCGAGCTGTCAGCGGCCTCACCGGTCACCGCCGGCGGCCGGGTGGGCAGTACCCGGGTGGACGTGGTGGGCACACTCCAGCGGATCGGCCTGGACCCCGCCGCCCCCACGGTCGCGGTCATCACCGTGTCCGTCGCCGTCCTGGTCGTGGCCCTCGCGACACCGACCTGGCGGACGCTCGGTGCCGCTGCGGACGACCCGTCGGCGGCCGTCGCCTGGTGGAGCGCCGCGGCCGCGGTCCTGCTGCTGTGGACCCCCAGCGAGCTGTACGCGGCACTCGTCGCCTTTCCGGCGGTCGTGCTCGCCGCCTCCGCGGTGCTCACCGACGGTGCCGGTACCCCGCGCCATTGGGCAGCGGTGCTGCCCGGGCTGCTGCTCGCCGTCCCGTTCCTGCACGTTCATCGCCTGGACGCCGCCATCGGGCTGCAACGTCCCGGGCAGGTGGTGAACTGCCTGGCGATCGTCGCCGCGGCCATCGCCGCGTTTCTCCTCGCCCGCAGGGTCAGACCGCGCGCGAGCACCGGGCCCGCAGGGTGAACGCCGAGGTGCGCGACTACCTCGAGCGGCCGAGTACCTGGCTCGCGATCTCTGTTCTGCTGCTGCCCTTCGGCTCGGCGGCCAACGCGACCTCTCAACTCGTCACCCCCGCCGACCTCGCCCTCCTCACCGCCGTGGCAGCGGCGGTGCTGGAGGTGTTGCGCGGTCGCCGGATGGAGCTCGCCCGATCCCTGCCCGCTCTGGCGTTCCTTCTGCTCGGCCTGACGACCTCAACAATCGCGCTGCTCGCCGTGGACGCCCGGCTCGGGCTGGTCGGTGCCGTCCGCTTCATGGAGCTGTTCTTCCTCGTGCCCATCACGTTCCTGATCGCCCTGCGCACCCACTGGGACGCCGTGGTGTTGGTCGGGTCGCTCGAGCTGCTGGCCGTGGTCGAGGGCACGGTCGGGATCGCCCAGCGGGTGACGCGGACGGGCGCCGAGATCGACGGCGAGACCATTCGCGCGGTCGGTACCTTCGGCGCCTACAACATCGCCGCCTTGGCCACCTTGACCGCTCTGGCCACCGTCATCGCCCTGGCCTGGGGGATGGCGCTGACGGGCCGGATCCGCTGGCTGTGCTTCGCCCTGGCCGGCTACCTGTCGGTGCCGATGGTGCTCAGCCTCAGCCGGGGAGTGTGGGTGGCCACAGCGGCCGGCGCGTTCGTCGTGCTGACCCGCGGCCGGCCCGGACGGATGCTGGCGGGCTTCGCCGCCGCCGCCCTCGCCGGGGCGCTCGTCCTGCCGCCCCTGATCGCCGGCCAGTCCAGCCTGGGCGAACGAGTCCAGAGCCTGATCTCGGCCGGCTCAGACCCCGACCAGTCCGTCAAGGACCGGCTCGCGCTGTGGGGGGCGGCGGGCGCGATGACCAGCGAGCACCCGGTGGTGGGGATCGGCCCTCGGGCCTTCCCGGAGCGCCGCGACGCGTACGCCGACCTGACGCTGCTCGGCTCCAGCGACATCAGCGACGCCTCCGGGTTCCGGCAGGTGGAGCTGAGGTCGCCGCACAACTTCTTCCTCCTGGTCGCCAGTGAGCAGGGGATGCTGGCGCTTACCGTCTACGTGACCGTGCTGGCGATGCTGCTCGCCCGCAGCCTCATCCGGGCAGCCCGCCGGGAGAGCGGACTGTCCATGGCAATGACCATGTCCGGCGCCGGAATGCTGGCGTACGAGCTGGTCGACATGATGAGCGGCGACCTCGGCGGCCCGAACTCGGTCATGGTCGCCATGGTCCTGGGGATGGCCGGCTGGGCCGCCGCCGACCAGCCCCTTCAGAAGGACTACCGGATGCTCTGGCTGGAGCGCGTCCGATGATCGGACGGCGCAGCTCCATCGTGGCTCTCACCGTCGGCGGCAACGGGCTTGGCCTGGTCCGGGACCTCTTCCTGGCGGCGTTGTTCGGAGCCGGCGCGGCAACGGACGCCTTCCTGGCCGCCTGGACCGTGCCCGAGACCGCCAGCCCGCTGCTGCTCGAGGGGCTGATGGCCCTGATCGGCATCCCCTACCTGACCCGCGCCGTGGTTGCCGGCCGGGCCGAAGAGGCCGTCGCGCGCACCTTCTATCCCGCCCTACTCGGGTTGAGTGTGATCGCGCTGGCCGTCGTGGCCGGCGCAGAGCTGCTGGTCCGGGTGACCGTTCCCGGCATCGCCGACCCCTCGCTGGCGGTCAGCTGCGTACGTCTGGCCGCGCCGACGATCCCGTTCCTGGGCGCGGCCGGGTACCTGTCCGCACTACTGCGCGCGCACGACCACCAGGTGCGGCCGGCCGGCGTCTACCTCGCCTACAACGTCGGCATCATCGCCACGATGCTGCTCGGCGCGCCGGTGTGGGGGATCCGCGCCGCCGCTGCCGGTCTGAGCGTGGGGGCGGCGACCATGTGCCTGCTGTTGCTGCCGCCGGTCCTTCGCGCGGTCGGCCTACCGAAGTGGTCGCGGACCCGGCGCCGGCAGTGGACCCCTGCCCTGGCGATGGCGGCGCCACTGCTGTGCTATCTACTGGCGCGCCAGGGCCAGACGTTCGTCGAGCGATTCTTCGCCTCGTTGCTTGCACCCGGGTCGATCTCCCAGCTGAACTACGCTCAGAAGGTCGGCCAGGTCCCGGGCACGGTGGCGGTTGCCCTGGCCCTGGCTGGGTTCGCCCAGATCGCCCGTCACACGGCCGGCGGTCGCAGCGCCGAGGCGGCGGACGCCGTGGCGCACGGTCTGCGATCGGTGCTCGCTCTGGTGATCCCCGGCGCCGCGGCACTGGTGGTCCTGGCACCGCTGGTGGTCGCGGTCCTGTTCGAACGGGGCCGGTTCACCTCAGCCGACACCGCCGGTACGGCCGCGGTGCTCCAGGTCTACGTGCTCGGTCTCCCGGGCCAGGCCCTGGTCAGTTCCCTGGTGATCGCCGTCGCCGGGCTCGCCGGGTCCCGATGGCTGGCGCCGGCCGCGGCGGGAGCCTGCTTGGCGGTCACGGCGGCTGTGGCCGCGGCCCTCTCCCCGGCGTTCGGGATCCGCGGCATCGCGGCCGCGGACGCCGTCGGGATCTGGGTGGCCGCTGCGATCCTGATCCGTGGGGTGTGGCGCGGTTTCGGTGGTGACCGCCCAGAGGGGACGATCGCGGCAGTGGCCCGCACCACCGCCGCCGGTGCCGTCGGCGCGGCGGCCGCGGGCCTGGTTCTGTTCGCCCCCGGCGGGCCGGCCTACGTGCGGCTCGCCGCCGCGCTCGTGCTCGGCACCGGTGTCGGCCTGAGCGTGGCAGCGCTGCTGCGGGCCGATGACCTGCTGGCACTGCTACCGCGGCGGATCAGAGCGGTGCTGCCGGTCAGGAGCGCGCCATCACCAGGCGCACAGTCATCACCAGGCGCGGAGTCGTCATCAGGAGGGCCGACGTGACGGACCAGTCAGGGCGTACGGGCGATCCCGTCACCGACAAGACGCTCTTCCACCGCATCCAGCTGCCCCCGGAGCCCGAGCGCCAGGTGCGGGCCGAGGCGCTGCCCGGCGTGCGAACGCTCGTGCGGCGCATGTCGTGGATGCTCGTCGGTGCGGTGATCGGCATGGTCGCCGGTGGCGTCGCCACGCTGGTCCGACCGCCCCTGTACGTCTCGACCGCTTACCTGTCGGTCTCCAGCACCGACCGCGACGCACGTGCCGAGGAGGCCGCCCGGACGGCTCAGGCGCTCGCCCGGGTCGCCACCGCCGAGAGCGTGGTCTCGCAACCGCTGCGGGAGGCCGGCCTGACCGACGCCGCCAGCCGACCGCGGCTGAGCATCACGGCCCAGGCGGCACCCGACGCACCGTTGTTCAGCGTCACCGGGATCGACCACGACCCCGACCGTGCCCGGCAAATCGCCGAGGTGGTCGTGGCCGCGGTGACCGGCCTGGACGACCTCGGCTCCTACCGCGCCGTCCTGGTGGCCGGCCCGTCCGTGGCAGGGGCTCCGGTGACTCCCCGATGGCTGCCACCCATGGGTGGAGCACTGCTGGGGTTCGGGCTCGCCGTGGTCCTGGCGACCACCGTCCCGCCCGGACTCAGCGCCGGCTGGGCCCGGCGCGGGAGGCGACCTGCGCTTCCAGTTCGTCCAGCTGGTCATTGACCCGGTCGATGTCCACCCGGTCCCGAATGACGGGGTCGACATACTGTGCGCCTACCGGCTGTCCCAGCCCAGTGGTGATCGCGGCCGCAAACGACGCGGCGTCCTGCCGAGACCGGATCAGGCGCGCGCTCTCGGTGTCGCCCAAGAGGTCATGTACGGCGGGACACTGGGTGTAGACCACCGGCAGCCCGGCGACGTACGCCTCCATGATGGCGATCCCGTACGTCTCAACGACCGACGCCGATGCGAAGAGGTCGGCCGGTGCGAGCACGTCGAGGATGTCATCGACCACTCCCACCAGGTGCACCCGGTCCGCCACTCCGGCCGACACCGCCCGCTGCTGCAGCGCCGCCCGCTCAGGGCCCTCGCCCGCAATCAGTACATGAGCCTGCGGGCCCAGCCGGTCGACTGCGTCGATCAGCACGTCGAACCGCTTACCCTCGACCAGCCGGCCCGCGCCGACCACCAGGCGGGCGTTCTCGGGCAAGCCCAGCGCCTGCCGCGAACGGCTTCTGGCGTCCTCGGTGATCCGGAGCCGATCGGTGTCGATGCCGTTGGGCACCACGACGATGCGCTCGGCCGGGATTCCCCAGAACCGGATCAGGATGGAGCGGGTGGTCGAGGAGACGGCGACGGTCACGGTGCCCAGCCGCTCGGTCAGCCGATACAGCGACCGCACGGTGCGAGTCGCCTCACGGCCCTCGGTGCTGTGCTCCTGTGCGGAATGCTCGGTGGCGATCACCGGCAGCCCGGCGATCCGGGCGGCGAGCCGCCCGTAGACAAGGCTCCGGTACAGGTGGACGTGAACCACGTCGGCCTTGAGCCTGCGCAGCAGCCGGGCCAGGGCGAAGACCGCCGGCAGGTCCCGGTTACTCCTCATCCCCACGTGGTGGACAGGCACACCGGCGGCGCGCAGCTGGGCGCCGATCTCGCCCTCGACCGACAGGACCACCACCTGGGCGTTGTGCCGGGTCCTGGCGATGCGCTGCTGGAGCATTCTCTCGGCCCCACCGGTCGCCAGACCGGTGATCACGTGCACCACCCGCACCCGGTCAGCTCCCCTTCGTCCGGTGGCGCCTTTGGGCAAGCAGGGCTCCTGTCAGCGCCCCGGCCGCTACGCCCGCCACAGCGAACGGAAGGGTCAGGCGGCCTTCGGGCTGTGCCGGCGGCACGGCTCGGGTCAACGTCGTGAGGGTGAAGCCGGACAGCGGAGTAGAACGTGCCTGTGCCACGACGCCGTCACTGATGGCGTTCGCGGCCGTGGCGGCGCCGTCAGCGGTGTCGTCCTCCACGGAGATCGCGATCAGTGGCGCACCGGTCACCACCGTCACCGTTGTCGATCCGGAGAGCTCCCGGACGGTGGTACCCAGCTGGTCGGCCACCGTGCCCAGCAGGGTGTCCGTCTGGGCCGCCTCGGCCCAGACGGCCGCGATCGGGATGCCGTTGGCCGTCGGCTCCTGGGCCGGTGGCACCACGGCGACCAACGCTTCGCTGCGGTAGCTGTCGCCACGCAGGCCGGGAACCAACCAGGCCAGCAACCCCAGAAGGACGGCACCGACGCTCATGTAGATCAGGTAGGTCCGCGCCCGCGCAAGGGGATCCATCGCCGCGCCGCCGGACGCCGAGTCGCTCATTCCTGCCCCGTGCGTCCGCGACCGTACAGAGCGCTCTCACTGGGGTGAGCGAAGGCAGAGCCGCCCGGCCGATCGTGAGAACGGGCCATCTGGAAGTAGGTCTCCTCGAAGTAGCGCTTGGCCTGCAACATGCTCAGCGAGCTCACGGCCAGCATCACGGCCAGCACCAGTGCGGAGACGGCCAGACCCTGCCAGCCGAGGTAGCCGGCCGCTGACAGGACCGCGGCGAGCAGGCCGAGCAGGATCGCCGGTACCAGCGGGAACCAGAACGGCCGGAACAGATAGGTCAGCACCAGCGACTTGGCCGTGTTCCAGCGACTGCGCCGGGACAGCACGTTGCTGCGTGAGGCCCGTTCCGCCAGTCCCGACCAGTCCAGGTGCGCCGGGATCTCCACGATCGCCCCGCGCAGCAGCTGAGTCTTGTAGAGGATCTCGACGTTGATGTCGACGTCGACCGCCTTCAAGGACAGCGCACGGATGAACGGCCCGTCGTAGGCGCGGACCATCCCGGTGAGGGTCTTCAGGTCGTCCAAGGCTGCCGTCGCCAGGACGCGGTTGGCGATGCGGGATCGGCGTTCCAGACTGGGTGGCACTCCCGTGCTGCGGCCACCAGGCATGTAGGCGGAGGCGACCACCACCTGCGCTCGGGTGCGTTCCCAGGTCTCCAGAAGCCGGGCGATGTGGCTCTCGTGGTAGCTAAGGTCGCTGTCCACGGTGATCACCACGATGCCTTCGGTCACACCGAAGCCGGTCCGCAGCGCTCCGCCGAGGCCTTGGTTGCTCAAGTGGCGGACCAGGTGAACCGGCACGTCGATCGACTCGGCCGCCAGTGCCACCTGGTCGGCGGTCCCGTCGGTGGAACCGTCGTCGACGACGACGATCTCCCAGGAGTATCGGTCCAGCGGTGCGAGGGCTTCGGCGATCCGGTGGAGCGACGTCCGAATGCCCTTGCCCTCCTGGAAAGCGGGCATCAGAACCGATGCCACGGCGGGGCCGGACTGTCCCTGCACGGTCACCCTGTCCCTCGCCCCTCGTGCGGTTGCTGGATCGGTCCTCGTTCGAGCGGCGTCGCCGCTGCGCTTCTGGTCACCGGTGGCGGGGATCGCCCATCCCGGTGCCGTGTCCCTCGGGTCGCCGCGCAGAACGGTACCCCTGCCCACTCGGCGGTCTAGGGGGATCGAGGCGAACGCTGCGCTTCCGGACCGACGCAGGTGGGATTCATCGACGAAGCGCTATCAGGTTCTAACATTGCGTGACGAATCCTCTGGTCGGCTCCGGCGGAACTCCTGTGGTCGCATCGCCATCGGGCTACGTTCGCCTGAGCGCCGACCGTGCGCACGCTTCGTCGGCTTCCCGGCAGCTCCGCACCGTCCATGCCGGCGATGCCGGCGACCCCGACCGACATCAGCCCGACCGACATCAGAAAGGAGGTCTGCCACGTGATCGACCCGCGTCGTCAGGTGGTCGTCGTGGTGGGCACTCGACCGGAGGCGGTGAAGCTGCTCGGGGTGATCCGAGCGCTCGGCGAACGTGCCGTGATCGCTCACACCGGCCAGCACTATGACGAGCAGATGTGGGACGCCGTGCAGCGCGAGGTCGGCTTGCCCCCGGTCGACGTACGGATTCGCGTCGGTGGGACACACCGCGGTGTACAGATCGGCACCGCCACGGTGGCCCTGACCGAGTACCTGCTCGAGCGCGCCCGTAGTGGTCGACAGGTGGCCGCGGTCGTGGTGCAGGGCGACACGAACTCGACGCTGGCCGGGGCCCTCGCGGCGAACGCCACCGGCACCATGCTCGTTCACGTCGAGGCCGGTCTGCGCAGCGACGATCTGGCGATGCCTGAAGAGCACAACCGACGGCTGGTCGACCGGATCGCCGACCTGTGCTGCGCACCGGCTCACACCAACGCCGAGCGCCTTCGCGCGGAGGGCGTCCGGCCCGAGGCGATCGCCGTCACGGGCAACACCCTGTTCGACGCGCTGGAGCTGCTGCTGCCGGGCGAGGCGATGCGGGCCGCCACACTGCGACGTTTCGGCGTTGTGCGCGACGGCTACGTGCTGGCCACCGTGCACCGGGTCGCGAACGTCGACGACCCGCAACGGCTGGCCTGCCTGCTCAAGGCCTTCGACGACCTGGCCCGGGAGACGACAGTGCTGTTCCCCCTGCACCCCCACACTCGGGCCAGGGCGCAGTCGGCGGGCCTGATGCACCTGCTGGATCGAGTCACCCTGCTGCCGCCGCTGGCTCCGGCGCAGTTCCTCGCCCTGGAGGCGCACACCGGACTCCTGGTCTCCGACAGCGGCGGCGTCCAGGAGGAGGCCTGCTTCCTGCGCCGCCCGCTGCTCGTGCTGCGGGAGTCCACCGAACGGCCCGAGCTGCTCGACGGCTGGTGCCGGCTGCTCGGGGATGACGAGCCGGCCAGCGCATTCAGCACGGCGTGGAGCGACGCGGCGCGGTGGCGGGACGACCTGGCCCGGCGCCGTCCGCCCTATGCGCAGGGAGCCGCGGGACCTCGGATCATCGCGGAGCTGGACCGTCGGCTGGGCGACGAGCCGGTCTGAGTGCCGAGTCCGTGCTGAGCCAGTGCTGAGTCAGTGGCTCAGTCAGGGCTGAGCCAGGGCGAGCGATGCGCTAGACGGCGCGCCGGGCCGTGAAGGTGACCAGATCGCCCATGCCGTAGTGAAGTCGGAGCCTGCCCGCGCGTCGGGCGGCCAGCCGAGCCGCCGTCGCGAGCGGCCCGGGCAGATGCGGACCGAGCTGACCGGCGACCTGGCCCACGCTGACGACCTTCGATGTGGACCGCCAGTCGACCAGCCGCAGCCCGGCACCCGCGGTGACCGCCCGCGCGCTCGGCCGGTCCAGCACCCAGAGCACCGATGGCGGGCTGAGCTGCTGCCAGCGGTCGCCGCTCACCCGAGCGAGCGCGCTGGCGCCGTCCCAGGTCTCGCAGACGACCACCCCACCCGGGCCGAGCAGCCGCCGGGCCACCTCGAGCGCCGCACGCGGGTCGGGCAGGTGCTCCAGCACCTGGAAGAAGCAGACCGCGCCCACCTGTCCGGCCAGGGACTCTCCCGCGGCCCCGGCACCGTCCAGCAGGTCCGAGATCGCGGCGGCCACCTGGTGGCCCTTCGCCCGGGCCATGTCCGCCACGGCCGGGGACAGCTCGACGCCCACCGTCCGCCACCCCCGGTCACGGGCGACGTCGAGGGTGTAACCGGTGGCGCAGCCGACGTCGACCAGAACAGGTGACGGTGCCCCGCCCGCGGATCCGATCCGCCACCGTGCGATCCGGTCGAGCCGGTGCGCAGCGTTGAGCCGGTGCGTGGCGACGTCCGCGTCGTAGTCGTCGTAGCCGCCGCGCGCACCGCCGCCGACGAAGTAGTCGTCGGCGAAGACTCCTGCCAGGTCCTCGGCGGTCGGCATCGGGTCGACCCGGGCCAGCCCGCACACCTCGCAGCGCAGGTAGCGCCACTGCCCGGCGACGCGCCAGGGCCGCCACTGCAGGCTTGCGCATCCGGGACAGAAGATCTCCACCGGGTGAGCCTAGTCGGGCAGAATCGCCCGAGTGCCCGCCTCCGTCGTCCTGGCCTACGCCGCGTTGGCCGGCGCGGTGGTGTGCTACGGGGCATCCAGCCTGCTGCTCAGCGAGGGCTCGCACGCGGTGCGCGGAGGTGTCTACCTGTCCGGCCTGGCCGCCCAGGCGGCGGCGTTCCTGCTGGCCTTTCTGGCCCGGGCCGACCTTCCGCTGCTCCTCGTGCAGGCCTGCGTATCGGCGAGCGTGGCGGTCACCGCACTGGCTGGACAGCGACTCGGCCGATGGCGGCTGGATCGCCTGGACCTGACGGCGCTGGCCGCCGTTGTGGCCGGCATCGCCCTGACCGGGGTGTCGTCGCTGCCCACCCGGGCCGTACTGGGCGGGGGCGCGCCGATGCTGGTGGCCCTGCTGGTCGCCGTGGCCGCGCTCGCCACGGTGCCGGTGCCGGTGCCGGCCTCGGCCACCGGAGCCCTGGCGGGCCTCGCCTACGGGAGCTCGGCCGTCGCTGCCCGTGGGCTTGCAGCCGACCCGCTGGACGCCGTCCGGTCGCCCACCGGCCTGCTCGCCGCCGCGGTGTTGGTCACCGGTCTGGGCATCGGACAGGTGCTGCTCACCGTGGCCTTCCGGCGCGGCGCGGCCGGTGTTACCGCCGGGAGATCGGGCGGCGTGACCGGGCCGGTGGCGGCGATGTACGTCGCAGCGACCGTCTGGCCGGCCCTGGCCGGACTCCTCTGGCTGGGTGACGCCGTGCGGCCGGGCGCGGGGATACCGGCGGCGCTCGGCGTCGTCCTGGCTCTCGCCGGAACCACGGTGCTTGCCCGGCACGAGATGTGACGTACCTGCTCATGCTCCGCGGGACCCCGTGGAGCATGAGCAGGTTGTTCGGGACGTCAGTACCGGTAGAGCTCCGGCTTGTACGGGCCCTCGACGTTCACGCCGATGTACTCCGCCTGGTCCTTGCTCAGCTCGGTCAACCGGACGCCGAGCGCGTCAAGGTGCAGGCGGGCGACCTTCTCGTCCAGGTGCTTGGGCAGGGTGTAGACACCCACCGGGTACTCGTCGGTCCTGGTGAACAGCTCGAGCTGGGCGATCACCTGGTTGCTGAACGAGTTGGACATCACGAAGCTGGGGTGCCCGGTGGCGTTGCCCAGGTTCAGCAGCCGGCCCTCGGAGAGCACGATCACACTGTGCGCGGCACGCGCACCGTCCGCCGGGAAGCGCCACTCGTGCACCTGCGGCTTGATCTCCACCTTCTCGATCCCCGGGAACCGGGCCAGCCCGGCCATGTCGATCTCGTTGTCGAAGTGCCCGATGTTGCCGACCACGGCCTGGTGCTTCATCGCGGCCATCTGCTCAGCGGTGACGATGTCCTTGTTGCCGGTGGCGGTGATCACGATGTCGACCTGGTCGATCACATCGTCCAGGCGCACCACCTGGTAGCCGTCCATCGCCGCCTGCAGGGCGCAGATGGGGTCGACCTCGGTGACCAGCACGCGGGCCCGCTGCCCGGACAGCGCCTCGGCGCAGCCCTTGCCGACGTCGCCATAGCCGCAGACCAGGGCGGTCTTGCCGGCCAGCATGACGTCGGTGGCCCGGTTGATCCCGTCGACCAGGGAGTGCCGGGAGCCGTACTTGTTGTCGAACTTGCTCTTGGTCACCGAGTCGTTGACGTTGATCGCCGGGAACAGCAGCCGGCCCTGGGCGGCGAACTCGTAGAGCCGGTGGACGCCGGTGGTGGTCTCCTCGGTGACACCGATGATCCCGGCCGCCAGGCGGGTCCAGCGCTGCGGGTCGGCGGCAAGGCCACGGCGCAGGGTGTCGAGGATGACCAGCCACTCCTCGCTGTCCCCCTCGGCGGCACTCGGTACGGCGCCCGCGGCCTCGAACTCGACGCCCTTGTGCACCAGCAGCGTCGCGTCCCCGCCGTCGTCCAGGATCATGTTCGGCCCGGTGGGCCCGCCCTCGTCGCCCGGCCAGGCGAGCACCTGCTCGGTGCACCACCAGTACTCGGCCAGGCTCTCGCCCTTCCAGGCGAACACCGGCACGCCCTGCGGGTTCTGCGGGGTGCCGGTCGGGCCGACCACCACGGCTGCGGCGGCCACGTCCTGCGTGGAGAAGATGTTGCACGAGGCCCAGCGCACCTGGGCGCCGAGGGCGACCAGGGTCTCGATGAGCACCGCAGTCTGAACCGTCATGTGCAGGGAGCCGGTGATCCGCGCCCCGGTCAGCGGCTTGGAGGAGCCGAACTCGGCGCGCAGCGCCATCAGGCCGGGCATCTCGTGCTCGGCGAGGCGTATCTCGTGGCGACCGGCCTCGGCCAGGGACAGGTCGGCGACCTTGAAGTCGAACGTCATGGTGTCCTTCTCGTCAGTTTCGGTGGGTGACTCGAGAGTCAGCTCAATGGTCAGGGTGAGTGCACGTGGCTCTCGACGTCGACCGGATCGGGATGGATCGGGCAGGTCGGTCGCGCACGTGCTGGAACAGCTCACCCCGGCGCGGCCCCCTCTGGGCCTGCGGCATCACCGACGCCGGAACACTTCGATGGTAGCAACCGTCAGGGCCTCAGACGCCGCGGCGCTGCGCGGCCATGCCCGCCTCATGGGCGCGACGGGCGGCCCGGACCTCGTCCCGCTCGCTGACCTCGGGCACGCCGACCTGCCAGAACGCCGAGCCCTCGGTCCAGTCGTCGGCGCGGACCGCCGTCACGATGACGGTGGTGCGGTCGGCCTCCCGGGCCGTACGAAGCGCGTCGTGCAGCTCGTCAATGCTCGACACCTCGATCGTCAACGCACCCAAGGACCGGGCATGGGCGGCGAAGTCGACCCTCACGTCGGCGCCGGGGCCCAGGGAGTCGGCGAGCATGTTGTTGTAGGACGCCCCGCCCTGGTTGCGCTGCAGCCTCTCGATGACCGCGAAGCCACCGTTGTCGCAAACCAGGAGGACGAACTTCTTGCCTGACAGCACCGAGGAGTAGATCTCGGAGTTCAGCATCAGGTAGGAGCCGTCTCCGACCAGGCAGAACACCTGCCCACGCGGTCGGGCGAAGGCCGCCCCCCAGGCCCCGGCCGCCTCGTACCCCATACACGAGAAGCCGTACTCGCAGTCGAAGGTGGCCACCGCCTGGCTGCGCCAGTTGATGTTGAGCTCGCCGGGCAGCCCACCGGCGGCGGTCATGACGTAGTCGTCCGGCGTGGCCGCGGCCTGCACCGCGCCGATCACGTGGGCATAGCTCGGCGGCCAGTGACCGTCGGGGGTGGTCCGGCCGGTGACGAACGCGTCCAGTTCGGCGCCCGCCTGGGCGGCTCGGCCGGCCCAGTCCGATGCCACCGCCCAGCCCGCGAGGAGCTCGCGCAGCGCGGTCAACGACTCCAACGCGTCGCCGACCACGGGCACCGCGTGGTGCTTGATCGAGTCGAACCGGGCGGCGTTCAGGGTGACGATCCGGGCCAGCGGGGCGAACGCCGTCCAGGAGCTGGTGGTGAAGTCCTCGAGCCGGGTACCGACCGCGAGCACCAGGTCGGCCTGGGCCACCACGTCGTTGGCGGCGTCCGCGCCGGTGACCCCGATGGCGCCGGCGTAGCAGGGATGGTCGGCGACCAGGCACGACTTGCCGGCCACCGTCTCGACGACGGGCAGGCTGAACTCCTCCGCGAACGCCGCCAGCTCGGCCTCGGCGCGGGAGTAATGCACTCCCCCACCGGCGATGACCACCGGACGCCGCGACGCTCGGATCACCTCGGCCGCGCGGGTGAGCTGCCCGTGATCTGGCCTCGGGCGGGCGATCTCGTGCACGCGGGTGGCGAAGAACGCGGCCGGGTAGTCGTAGGCGGTGGCCGCGACATCCTGCGGCAGCCCGAGGAACGCCGGACCGCAGTCAGCCGGGTCGAGCAGGGTGCCGACCACCTGGGGCAGGCTGGCCAGAACCTGCGCGGGGTGGGTGACCCGGTCCCAGTAGCGCACCACCGGCCGGAAGGAGTCGTTGACCGTCGTCGTCGGCGACCCGAAATGCTCGACCTGCTGGAGTACCGGGTCGGGCAGTCGGGAGGCGAAGGCGTCCCCGCACAGGAACAGCACGGGCAGCCGGTTCGACATCGCCACGCCGGCCGCGGTGACCATGTTGGTCGCCCCCGGGCCGATGGATGACGTACACACCATCACCTGCTGGCGGCGCATCGCCTTGGCGAAGGCGGCCGCGGCCAGTCCCATGCCCTGCTCGTTCTGGCCGCGCCAGACCGGGATCTCCCCGCGATGCTGCTCCAGGGAATGCCCCAGGCTGGTGACGTTGCCGTGTCCGAAGATCGCCAGCACGCCGGGGAACAGGGGCACCTCGTCGCCGTCGACGACGATCCACTGGGCGATCAGGTATCGCACGATCGCTTCCGAGACCGTGATCCGCACGGTCCCGGACGGCTCGATGTCGGACGGCGAAGCCGCCCCGGTCGGGTCGCTCACGCGAGGTCTCCCTCCTCGGCACCTGATGCCGGCTCGTCGACAGGTTGCACGTCCCGTTCCACCGCCGCCCGTAGATCGGGGACCTGCTGCCAGGCACGGCTGTCCCAGGAGTCGATCAGCGCCTGCTGCACCGCCACCACGTCGACCGCCTCGGCGAAGCCCGGAGAGAACCGGTCGCCCGTGGCCAGTGCCTGCAGGAACGAGTAGTCCTCGATCGCCACCAGGTCCTCGAAGCCGATGGCGTTGGCCTGCCCCGGAACGAACGCACCGTGGAACGGGAACCGGTCACCGCCGAAGACGGTCGTGTACCCGGTCTCGGCGGCGTCGTCGCGCCGGTAGTACTGCAGCTCGTTGAGTCGCTCCAGGTTCCAGGCCAGCGAGCCCTGCGTACCGTAGATCTCGAAGGCGTTCTGGCTCTCCGGGCCCACCATGGTGCGGCTGGCCTCGAAGGTGCCGGTGGCGCCGCCTGCGAAACGGCAGAGCATGGACGCGAAGTCCTCGTTCTCGACCTCGCCGTGCTCATCGGTCGGTCGGCCTCGCCCGTAGTGCCCCGCCGCGCCGGTCGGTAGGGGCCGTCGCGGAATGGTGGTCTCACGCATCCCCACCACCTCGGTGATCGGGCCGAGCAGGAACTGGGCCATCGAGACGCTGTGGCTGAGAACATCGCTGCTAACGCCGTAGCCGCCCTTGTCGAGCAGGAACCGCCAGGTCAGCAGGCCCAGCTCGTCGCTGCCGTACATGCTCAGGAACCGGCCGCGGTAGTGGGTGATCCTCCCGAGCCGGCCCGAGGCGACCATCTCGCGGGCGTGTAGCACCAGCGGCGCCCACAGGTAGTTGTAGCCGACCCCAGTGCTCGCCCCGGCGGCGCGCGCCGCCCGGTAGGCGGCCACGGCGTGCTCGGGCTTGCCGCCGATCGGCTTCTCGCTGAACACGGCCTTGCCGGCGGCGCAGGCGGTCTCGATCATCGGCACGTGCAGCATGTTGGGCGCGCTCACCCAGACCGCATCCACGTCGGGCAAGGCCACCGCATGCTGCCAGTCGGCGACGGCGCGGCGGAAACCGAAGTCCTGGACGGCGCGGTCCCGCCGGCCCGCGTCGGGGTCGGCGCAGACCACGAGCTCGGGCTGGAACGTCCGATCACCGAACAGCGAGGCCATGCGCAGGATGGAGCGGCTGTGTGCCTGACCCATCCAGCCCAGCCCGAGAACGGCGACGCCGATCCGGCGACGCGCAGCCGCCGTCACGGCTGGACCCGTTCGTTCAGGACCCGGCCGTGCGCGTCGGTCCAGGGAAGCCGCGGGTCGGCATCCTGGTCGTCCCAGCCGGCCCGGATCCAGGCGTGGCGGGGGTCGTCACAGAAGGCCATCGTCCGCTCGGCGCCCGGTCCGGCAAGCACGTTGAGGAAGTACATCGGGTACTCCGGCGGCGCGACCGACGGGCCGTGGTAGCCGTGCGGCACGAGGTAGACGTCCGCGTCATGCACCGTGACGGTCTCGTCCACGGTGGCGTCGACGGTGTACACGTGGAAGAGCCCTTGCCCGTCCGGGTGACCGTGCGGGGCGTCCTGGCGCCCGATCCGGAAGTAGTAGATCTCCTCGTTGGTCGCCGGGCAGCCCTCCAGGCCGTCGTGACGGTGCGGCGGCCACGAGGACAGGTTGCCGCCGGGGGTGATCACCTCGCACACGTTGATCCGGTCGGCGGCCGTGAACGACTGCGGGGTGGCGATATTGGTCACCTGGCGGGTGGCCCGACCGGCACCACGGACCTCGACCGGGACCTGCGCGGCCGGGGTGTGCACCACCGGGAAGCGCCGGGTGGCGCGGGCCGTGCAGACGCCGACCTCACCGCTCGTGCCGCTCAGGGTGATCTCGGAGCCGACGGGGGCGTACAACCAGTCGCTGACCGCGGCGAACACTCCCTGCCGTCCGGCGAGGCGGTAGGTGGCGCCGTCCACGACGACCTCGACGTCCTGGGCGGACAGCGGCACGACGACCGCCTCGTCGGCGCTCAGGTCGATCCGCACCTGCCCGGCCGCGGCCAGGTCGTGAACCTGCAGTCCGCTGTAGGTCCAGCCTGCGTCCTCAGGACGGACGGCGCACAGCACCGCCCCGTCACCCGACTCGCCGCTGCGTCGATGCCAGCTCATGTCATGCTCCTTCGTCAACCTCGCGCTCCTTCGCCATCGGATCCGTGAACGGTCGCGACGGCACGGCGCAGTACGCCGTCCACGTCGCCGTCGTGGGGGTACAGCAGCGTGCGCCCCGGGATGAGGCCGCGCACGTTCGGCTCGCGCAGCCCGAGGCGCCAGGCGTCGAAGACCGCCTCCACCCCGGCGCCCGGGTCACCGCCCAACATCAGGATCGGCAGCGTCGTGGCACCGGCCACCTCGGCCATCCGCGTGGTGGCCGGGATCTTCAACCAGCTGTGCACCGAGGAGGCGCCCAGCCCCGAGGCGATCGCCACCGCCTGGACCAGCCGGTTGTGCGAGGGGTCCAGGACGGCGCCACGCTCGGCGTCGATCCGGTACGGCAGCGGTTCGATCATGACCAGTAGGGACCGCTCGGACAGCGCCGTGACCGCCGCGGCCACCGACTCCAGGGTGCGGGCGACCATCCGGTCGGTGTCGTCGAGGCGCAGCAGGACCTTGCCGCCGTCCAGGCCGTAGGCCTCGATCCGAGCCGGGTCGTAGGCGGTCATCCGGTCGTCGAGCTCCCAGCGGGCACCGACGATGCCCCCGCGGTTCATCGTGCCGACGGCCAAGGCGCCCTCGAGTGCCCCGAGCCAGGCCAGGTCCTCGAGGATGTCAGCGCTGGCCAGCACGCCGTCCACCCCGGGGGTGCCCAGGGCGCGCACAAGTCGGTCCAGCAGGGTGTAACGGTCCGCGGCGATCATCGGGTCACCGGCGACGGCCAGCTTTCCCCGCGCGGTGTGATCGGCGGCGACGATGAGCAACCGCCCGTCGGGCCCGACCGGGTCGCGACGGCGGCGGGCCAGCAACGCCTGGCGCAGTGCCAGCGGTGAGCGCACCCTGGTCTCGATCAGCTCGCGGTAGCGCTCGCGGCTCACGGCCGGCGGCGACGTGGTCATGGCCTCGTCCGTTCCGTCGTCGTGTCGGATGCCGCCATCCAGCGCAGGTCCTCCAGGGTGGGCATGTCGTCGCTGCAGGTCAGCCGGCCGGTAACGAAGGCGCCGGCGTCGCAGGCCGTCCTGCCGATCTGTTCGAGGTCCCACCCGGCGAGCAGTCCGTACACGAGCGCACCGCCGAAGGCGTCCCCGGCGCCGAGCCCGCACACGACGTCCACGGCTCGAGTCGCGATCTTCAGCCGGCGCTGGGGCGTGGCGATCAGCACCCCGTCGGCCCCGACCTTGACCACGGCCAGTGCCACCCCGCCCTCGAGCAGCGCGTCTGCGCTGCGGTCGGGGTCGGTGGTGCCCAGGGCCATCGCGCACTCCTCGCGGTTGCCGACCACGACGTCGCACCGCGCGATCGCCTGCCGGGCGCGGCTGCGGGCCAGGGCCAGGTCGGCCCACAGCGCCGGCCGGAAGTCCAGGTCGAGCACGGTGTACCGGACGCGGGCTCGCCGGTCCAGCCAGTCGCTCAGCGCGTCGGCCGTGCTTCCGCGGGCCAGAGCGGCGTGGCTGACCCACAGGGTTCGGCTGCCCCGGAGGGTGTCGTCGTCGAGCAGATCCGCCGTGAGCGCCGTGTCCGGAGCCGGGTCGGCGCGGTAGAAGGCGATCTGCGGGGACTCCGGCGGCGCCAGCGCCACCAGTGCCAGCGGCGTCTGGCCGGACGGCACCACCTGGACATAGCCGGTATCCACCCCGTGCGCGGCGAGTCGGGCCCGCACGAACTGCCCGAAACCATCGCCGCCGACCGCGGTCACCGCCGCGGTGCGCAGCCCGAGGCGGGCCGCAGAGACCGCGACGTTGGTGGGACTGCCGCCGACGGACTTCACGAAGGACTGGGGGGCGTCGAACCCGACCCCGGACTCGTTCGGGTAGAGGTCGATGCTGACGCGCCCCACGGTGAGCAGGTCCAGTGGAGCCAGGTCCAGTGTCGCCACGGCTGGCTACCGTCCGAGCGTCGGCGCGACGACGTCGCGCAGGTAGGCCAGGGAGGACCGCACCTCGGTAACCGGACCGGCACCCGGCTCCGGAGCGCCCTCGGTCAGCGCGGTGTCCTGCTCGATGACGTACATCCCCTGGTAGCCCGCCGACTCCAGCGCCCGGATGACCCCGGCGATGTCCACGTCGCCCTGACCGAGGGGGGTGAACAGCCCGGCCTGGGTCGCGGCCATCAGGCTCACCTCGCGACGCAGGACGGCGGGGACCAGTCTCATGGCGACGTCCTTGAGGTGAACGTGCCCGACCCGATCGACGGCGTCGACGGCGAACCGGACCGGGTCGACGCCGCCGATCGCCAGGTGTCCGGTATCCAGGCACCAGCGCACGTCGCAGCCGTCCAGCACCCGGTTCACGTCGTCCGCTGTCTCGATCAGGGTCTGCACGTGGGCGTGCAGCACCTGCTCCAAGCCGTGCTCGGCGCAGATCTCGTCCAACCGGGCGAACGTCTCCAGCATCCGCCGGTGCTCCGTCGCCGTCAGCGGCCGAGGCGTGGACCAGTCCGGGTCCGCGACCGCCGCGGTGATGAACTCCGTCGCACCGGCGGCCTGCAGCAGCCGGGCCACCTCGCGGGCCTGGTGCAGGGACTGCTCGACCTGGTCGGCGTCATGGGGCACCACCGGGGTGAACGCACCCAACAGCGACATCCCGTAGGAGTCCAGCAGCGCACGGATCTCCGGCGCGGTCTTCGGCAGGAAACCCGGGGCGCCGAGCTCGGTCCCCCGCAGCCCCAGGTCGCTCATCTCGGTCAGCACCCGCTCGGCGGGCAGCATCTCGCCCCAGCCGGGTACCTCGCACACCCCCCAGGAGATCGGCGCCGACGCCACCCGCTCCAGGAACTCCACCATCGGTGCCATCGCCTTCCGCTTCAGGTCTTTGCCAGAGGTTCTCGATCGGATCGCAACTCGGCTGGAACGTTCCTTTGGAGCGTTCCAATTTGTATGGAAGTCTGACATGCTTGCCCGGCGTAGGGCAAGGGTCGAGGCGGTCTATCCGGACCAGGAGGATCCATGAGAGTGGTGGTCGTCGGCGCCGGACGGATGGGCGCACTGCGCACCGAGGACCTGGCCGCCGACCCGCGGGTGACCCAGGTGCTCCTCACCAACCGGTCGCCCGTGCGAGCCGTAGCCCTGGCCGCCCGGTTCGGCGCCGAGGTGCTGGCGTGGGAACGACTGGGTGAGGAGGGCGCCGACGCCTACGTCGTCGCGCTGGCCACCGGTCTGCACGCGCAGGTGCTGCACACCGTGCTGGCCCGTGGCCGCCCGGTACTGTGCGAGAAGCCGGTGGCGCTCACCCTGGCCGACACCCAGCGAGCCATACACCTGGCCGCCGAGACCGGCAGCGAGCTGCAGATCGGCTTCCAGCGCCGGTTCGACGCCGGGCTGCGGGCCGCCCGCGACCGCATCGCCGATGGGCGACTCGGCACCTTGTACTCGATGCGGCTGATCTCGCATGACCACCAACCCAGCGACGCGGCGTTCATCGCCTCCAGTGGCGGCATCTTCCGCGACCTGCACGTGCACGACCTCGACCTGATCGCCTGGCTGACCGGGTCGCCGGTAGCGACCGTCTACGCCACCACCGCCGTGCGAGAGCACCGCCGGTACGGCGAACTCGGTGACGGTGACGTCAGCCTGATCCACGCGGTGACCTCCTCCGGCGTGCAGGCGAGCGTCCACGGCGCCCGGCACGATCCGCGCGGTCACGACGTGCGCGTCGAGGTGTTCGGCTCGCAGGACTCGGTCACCGCCGGGCTGACCGAGCGCACCCCTCTTCTTGCCCTCGATGGCTCGTTGGTCGCCCCGGCGGGTGGCTCGGCGCCCGTCGAGCCCTACACCGGCTTCATCGACCGGTTCCGCGACGCGTTCCGTGCCGAGACGACCTCGTTCGTCGACCTGGTCGCCGGCGGAGTGAACCGCTGCCCACCTCAGGCAGCCCTGGAGAGCCTGCGGGCGGCGATCGCCTGCGAGGTCTCGCTGGCCAGGTCGGCCCCGGTGACGGTGGACGAGATCACCACCGAGGCGCACTGACGATGTCCCGACGCCCGACCATTCACGACGTCGCCGCCCAGGCGGGGGTGTCGAAGTCCTTGGTGTCGTTGGCGATGCGCGGGTCGCCGGCCGTGGCCGAGGCCAGCCGAGCAGCGATCCTGGCCGCCGCCGCCGACCTCGGCTACCGGCCGAACGCCGCGGCCCGCAGCCTGGCCGCACGGGCCAGTAGGACGATCGGTGTGCTGGTGCACGACCTGCACAACCCGGTGTTCGCCGAGATCCTGGACGGCGTCCTCGCGGGGGTCCGCGGTCGCGGCTACAGCACCATGGTGGTGACCGGCGGCGTCGATGCCGCGCTCGAGGAGTCCGAGATCGACAAGCTCTTGGAGTTCCAGGTCGAAGGACTGGTGCTGGTCTCGCACCGGCTCGCCTCGGGGGCGCTGCGGCGTATCGCGGCAGAGACCCCCACTACGGTGGTCAGCCGCCGCGACGTCCGCGGGCCGGGCATCGACACGGTCTGCAACGACGACCGGCTCGGGGCCCACCTGGCCGTTCAGCATCTGGCTGGTCTGGGGCATCGACGGATCGCCCACGTCAGCGGTGGCACCAACTCGGTAAGCCGCGAACGCGAGCAGGGCTACCGCGACGCGATGGCCGAGGCGGGGCTGCCCGGTCACATCCTTGTGGTGCCGGGGAGCCTGGACGACGCCGGGGGGTACACCGCGGCCCAGGTGGCGTTGGCGGGCCCTCAGCCACCGACAGCCCTGTTCGTGGCCAATGACTTCGCCGCCATCGGTGCCATGGCGGCGATCGTCGACGCCGGGCTGGGCGTGCCGGGCGACGTCTCGGTGGTCGGCTACGACGGCACCAGCCTGGGCGCGCTGCGCTCGATCAGTCTGACCTCAGTGGCCCAGCCGCTGACCCAGATGGGCGCTCTGGCGGCCGAGCGTCTGTTCGCCCGGATCGACCGCCCAGGCGGGCGGGCGCACCACATCACCGTGCGCGCCCGACTGGTGGTTCGCTCCAGCACCGGCGCCGCCCCGGACCGGGTGCCGGCAGCCCTTGGCCGCGGGTCAGGCCGCGACGTTGCGGCGCCGCCGGTGCCAGAGCACCGCGGCAGTCAGCACGACCACCACGCTGGCCACCGCGGCACCGCGCCCGATCATCTTCTCCACGACCTGGTAGGAGTTGCCGGCCAGGTAGCCGACCAGACAGAAGGTCAGCCCCCAGGCCAGGCCGCCGAGGGCGTTGAACGCCAGGAACCTGCCGTAGGGCATCCCGCTCAACCCGGCCAGCCCGGGCATCACGGCGCGCAGGAACGCCGTCCACCGGCCCAGGAACACCGCGGCCCCGCCCCGGTCACGCAGGAACCGCCGGGCGCCATCCAGCCGGCCGCGGTGCCTGCGCAAGGGCCGTAGATCGAGAAGCGGGTCGCCGTAGTGTCGGCCCACCTCGTACCCGACGCTGTCGCCGACCACCGCCGCGATGACGACGAGGGCCCCGAGCGTCCAGATCGACACCACGTCGTGGGATGCCAGGACACCGCCGAGCACGACCGCCGTCTCCCCCGGCAGCACGAACCCGACGAACACCGCCGCCTCGCCGAAGACGAGCAGCCCGATCACCAGATAGGCCGCCAGCGGCGGCAACGCAAGGATCGGGTCCAGCAGGCTGCTCACGACCGCAGGCTAACTTGGCGATCCTGACAGAACCCTGAGCACCGAGACCTGAGCGGCCGGGCGGGAAGGGAAATGGGGCGCGCTAGGGGAGCGCGAGCGGACCTACGCCTTCGACCGGAGCTCGGCGCGCGAGACCGTGTTCTCGTCGACACCCGCCACCGACTATCTCCGGGTCGTTGCACGTCGGGGTCTCGATGCGCGCCGAGGTGGCCCGGGCCGTGGTGACCGGTCCCCCGGAGCGGCTGGACCGGGTGCGCGCCGCGCAGGGCGACCTGTGCGCAGCCGGGCGGCTGCGCGAGCTCGACGACGGCCTCGCCGAGGAGATCGCCGTCGCCGCGGTCGAGCTGGCCGCCGCGCAGACCTGAGAGGCGAGCCCGGGGCTCATCCCGCCAGGCGGCTTCGCTCACGCCATGCCCGGGCGGCCTCGGCCAGGGTCGGCGGATCCAGGCTCAGTCCGGTGAAGGCGGCGATGGTGCTCATCGGCATCGTGCCCACCACCCTGACCAGCTCGGGGTCGCGCAACGGGTCGGGGGCGCCGGCCGCCACCGCTTCGGCGATCAGGACGCGTGCGAGCGGATCGGCCGCCCACTCGGCGAGCGTCGAGTCTGCTGTGATCGGCGGGCGAATGGACGGCGCCTCGATCTGCAGCGTGTGGCTCAAGGGAAGGTCGCGCGAGTGCCGCCCGACCCCGACGACGAACTCGCCGGCCTCCACCACCCAACGCCGCAACCGCGGCGACCAGAACGAGAACGCCCGCTGGTCCAGCACGATCTCGACCTGCCGCGACTCCCGCGGCTCCAGGTGCACGGTGGCGAACCCCTTCAGCTCGCGCGGCGGCCGGGCAACGCTCGCCTCGACGTCATGGACATAGACCTGGACGACTTCGCGTCCGGCCCGCCGTCCGGCGTTCGTCACGGTCACGTTCACCGTCACAGCCAGGTCACCGTGCGCGGCAGCGCCCGACGTCGCCACGTCGAGACCGGACATCTCGAACGTCGTATAGGACAGGCCGTAGCCGAACGGGAACGCGACGTCGAGGTCACTGGCGTCGTAGCCGCGGTACCCGACGAAGACGCCCTCGCCGTAGCGCACCACCTGGTCCTCCCCGGGGAAGTTGAGGTAGGAAGAGTTGTCCTGCAGCCGGTACGGGATCGTCTCCGCCAGCCGCCCGCTGGCCTCGACCGCCCCGCAGAGCACGTCGACGATCGCGCCGCCGGCGGCCTGCCCGCCCAGCCAGGCCTCGACGAGCGCCCGCGCGTGCGGGAGCACCTCACCGAGCAGCACCGCGGAGCCGTTGACCAGCACCACCACGACGTTCTCGTTCACCCCGGCCACCGCTGCGAGCGGCGCCAACTGGTCGACCGGCAGATCCATGTGGGTTCGGTCCAACCCCTCCGACTCGTGGTCGGCCGGCAGACCCAGGACGACGAGCACCACCTCGGCGTCACCGGCCGCATGAACCGCCTCGGCGACCAGGTCGTCGTCCGCGGGCTGCGCGTGGACAGGCGCCTCGTCGGCCGGCGCGATGCGGTAGCCGGGGGCGAAGGCGATGTCGCCGCACGCCGTGTGCAGCTCGTCGAGCATGACCTCGAGCCGAGTCGGGTTCACCTGGGAGCTGCCGGCACCCTGGTAGCGCGGGGTGCGGGCGAACTCGCCCACGACGGCCAGTCGGACCCCGGGTGCGATCGGCAGCAGATCGCCCTCGTTCTTCAGCAGGACGGCGGACCGGGCCGCCGCCTGCCGGGCCAGGACGTGGTGCGCCTGCACGTCGAACGTCTCCTCCAGCGCCAGCACCTCGCTGCCCTTGTCGACCAGCTCGAGCACGGCCCGGACCCGCGCGTCCAGCAGCGACTCGGCGACATCCCCGGAACGTACGGACTCGGCGACCTCGGCCGGCGAGTGGGGCAGCCTGGGCGGCATCTCCAGGTCCAGGCCGGCCCGTAGCGCAGGGACCCGGTGGTAGACGGCCCCCAGTCCGAGACAACCACCCCGGCGAAGCCCCACTCCTCGCGCAGCACCGTGGTGAGCAGCCAGGGGTTCTCCGAGGCCGACAGCCCGTTCACCTTGTTGTAGGCGCACATCACGGTCCACGGCCGGGCCCCGGTGACGATCCGTTCGAAGGCGGGCAGGTAGATCTCGCGCAGGGTGCGCTCATCGACCTGAGCGTCGACCCGCAGCCGGTCGTCCTCCTGGTTGTTCGCCGCGAAGTGCTTGACCGAGGTGCCGACGCCACGGGACTGGATGCCCTCCACGATCCCGGCGGCGAGCTCACCGGTCAGGAAGGGATCCTCGGAGAAGTACTCGAAGTTGCGCCCGCACAGCGGCGACCGTTTGATGTTCACCCCCGGGCCGAGGACCACCGAAAGCCGGCATGCGCGGGCCTCGGTGGCCAAGGCCTGCCCGATCTGGTGCAGCAGCCGCGGGTCCCAGGAGGAGGCGATCGCGGAGGCGGTCGGGAAGCAGGTGGCCGGCAAGCTGCCGCCGAGTCCGACGTGGTCCCCGACGCCCGGCTGGGCCCGCAGCCCGTGCGGGCCGTCGGAGACCATGATCGACGGGATGCCGAGCCGGTCGACCGGCGTGGTGAACCGGAACGAGGAGCCGCTGGTCAGCGCCGCCTTCTCCTCCAGAGTGAGCTGGTCGAGCAGGGTCTGGACGTCGAAGGTCATCGGTCATCCTTCCGTGGGCGCGGCGTCCATCGAACCAGGCGACGGCCAGAGGCAGCACGAGTCACGGAGATGGGCACAACGTCACGCCGTGCCCGCTTGACGGGCACGGCGTGACGTTGTGCCCTTGTTTGGGGTGGGTCAGGACCGGACGGCGGCGCGGTCGATGTCCGGCTCCAGGTAGATCACCCGGGCGATCGGCACCGCCTCGCGCACCCGCGTCTCGGCGTCGTCGATGATGCGGGCGACGTCGGCGGCATCTCGTTGCGGCCCGACCGCGATCTTGGCGGCGACCAGCAGCTCCTCGGGCCCGAGGTGCAGGGTCTTCATGTGGATGATCCGCTCAACGCCTGGCGCACCGAACAGCGCCGCCTCGATGGCGGCCAGGTGTTCCTTGGTCGCGCCCTCGCCGATCAGCAGCGAGCTCATCTCGAGCGCGAGCACTGCCGCCACCGAGACCAGCAGGACGCCGATCAGCGCGGTGCCGAGCGCGTCCCAGCGGCCGTCATCGCTGAGCAGCGTCAGGCCCACCCCGAAGAGCGCGAACATCAGGCCCAGCAGCGCCGCCAGGTCCTCGAGCAGGACCACCGGCAGCTCGGGAGCCTTGGCCGTCCGCACGAACTCGACCCAGCCGCGGCGGCCCCGCACCGCGTTGGACTCCTTGATCGCGGTGCGCAGCGAGAACGACTCCAGCCCGATCGCGATCACCAGCACCAGCACCGGCACCCACTGCCAGTTCTCGATCGGCTCGGGGTGCTGCCATTTGTGCCACGCCTCGTACAACGCGAACAGCCCGCCGACACTGAACAGCACGATCGAGACGATGAACGCGTAGACGTAGCGCTGGCGCCCGTAGCCGAACGGGTGCTCCCGGGTGGCCTGCTTGCGCGCCCGCCTACCGCCGACCAGCAGCAGCAGCTGGTTACCGGAGTCGGCGGCCGAGTGGATCGACTCGGCGAGCATCGAGCTCGACCGGGTGAGCAGGAAGGCGATGAACTTGGTGACCGCGATCCCGAGGTTGGCCAGTAGCGCCGCGATGATCGCGCGGTTGCCACCTGCGGTCGACATTCAGCGGGTCCGGTCGCGCAGGTCGGCCACGTGCGGCGAGGTGAGCGGGTCCAGCCCGGAGGCGAGTGCCAGGTAGGTCGCCGCGAAGTCGGTCAGCGATACCAGGTCGGCGAACCGCTCGAGTGGGTGCCCGGGCTCGGCGCTGACCTCGCTGACCTTCACCCCCGCATCCTGGGCGGTGAGCCGGACGGCGTCCGCCGTCCGCGAGGTGACCAACCAGGTACCGTCGGGCCGGTCCACGCTCGGCTCGGCATCGCGCAGCAGGAGCAGGCGCAGGCGCACCCGGCCCGGACCGTCCAGGAACGGGTCGGCGAAGACGTCGTCGTCCTTGCGGGCGGCGAACGGACCGCCGAAGGTGGCGACGACGTCACCCGCGTCGTCAGGCAACGCCCCGCGCATCGCCGGCACCCGCGCGGTGCGGGCCAGCATCGCCACCGCCCGACTGGCCGCCACTCCGGTGACGTCGCCGTCCCCGAGCACCACCGGCACCGAGTCGGCCAGGTCGAGGGCGAGCGTCTTGGCTGGGTTGACGAAGGCCTCGGAGGCCGGACGGTATGTCGCCGCGCGGGTGTCCAGCCGGTCGGCGACCGCCTCGAGCAGCGCCGGCGAGGCGTCGGTCAGCCCGACCGCTCTGGACGCCGCCACCACTGGGGTGAGCAGCGACCACATTCCCATCCGGGAGGCCCGGGCGGCCGGGCTGGCCGGGGATGGCACCGGCACGTGGACGCCGCCGGTGCGCCGGGCGACCTCCTCCAGCGGGGAGTCGGTCATCCCGACCGTGAGCAGCCGCGAGCCGCGCCGGGCGGCCTCGGCGGCCAGGCCGAGCGGGCCGGGCGCCCGCCCGGACATCGACACCGCGACCACCAGGTCGAGCGGTCCCACCCAGCCGGGCAGCGGCAGACCGCGCCGGACCGTCACCGGCACCGGTGACCCGCTGCCGGCCAGCATGGTCAACACGTCACCGACGACTGCTGACCCGCCGAGGCTGGCCACGATCACGGCGCGGGGGCGCCCGTCGCCGGTGAGCCGGTCGACATCGGCCTCCTGGGCGGCCCGCAGCGACCTGCGCACCTGTGCGCCGGCGCTGGCCAGGGCGGTCAAGCTGCCCGATGGGTCGGAGGCGGACAGCCCTTCGGCGTCGTCCAGCAGCTGCTCGTCGAGTGCCACGGCGGCTACTCCCCCTCCTCGATCGGACGTGCCTCGTCGATCAGGAGCACCGCGATGCCATCGTCGATCCGGTAGGCGAGCCGGCAGACCGTGCACTGCAGCTCGGGTCGCGGCGGCGGGGCGGCGGCGTCAAGACGCTGGTCCACACCATCACGCAGTGTGCCCGAGCAGGAGGGGCAGCGAAGGATCTCACGCAGCCAGGGGTCGATGGTTCGCACGGACCCATCCTGACCTATCGTCACGTGTTGTCGTCAGATGTACGCACGAGGTTCAACACCTCATCGCGCAGCTTCTCCATCGTCGCGGTGTCGGGGGCCTCGGCGTTCAACCGCAGCAGCGGCTCGGTGTTGCTCGGGCGCACGTTGAACCACCAGCCGGCCGAGTCCGCGATCACGCTGAGTCCGTCGAGCCGGTCCAGCCGCACCCCGGGCCGGTCGGCGAAGGCGGCCTCCACCCGGGCGGTGGCCGCCGCGACGTCCGGCACCCGCGAGTTGATCTCCCCGCTGGCGACATAGCGCTCGTACTCGGCGGCCAGCTCCGACAGGGTCCGCTCACCCTGCTCGCCGAGCGCCGCGATCACGTGCATCGCGGCCAGCATGCCGGTGTCGGCGAACCAGAAGTCGCGGAAGTAGTAGTGCGCCGAGTGCTCCCCGCCGAACACAGCGTTGTGGGCGGCCATCTCGGCCTTGATGAACGAGTGGCCGACCCTCGTCCGGACGGCGTGCCCGCCGGCCTCGGCGACCACTTCCGGGACGGCGCGCGAAGTGATCAGGTTGTAGATCACGGTCACCGGCCGGTCACCGGCGCCGCGAGCCGCCTCCCTGCCGATCTCGCGTCGGGCGACCAGGGCGGTGACCGCGCTGGGGCTGACCGGCTCGCCGCGCTCGTCGATCACGAAACAGCGGTCGGCGTCCCCGTCGAAGGCCAGGCCGATATCAGCCCCCTCGCGCAGCACCGCCGCCTGCAGGTCGCGCAGGTTCTCCGGCTCCAGCGGGTTGGCTTCGTGGTTCGGGAAGCTGCCGTCGAGCTCGAAGTAGAGCGGGACGACGTCCAGGGGCAACGGCGGCAACCCGACGGTGGCACCCGGGCCGCCGAGCACCGCCGGCGTGGTCAAACCGGCCATCCCGTTGCCGGCGTCGACGACCACGCGCAGCGACCGGATGCCGGATAGGTCGACCAGTGAGCGCAGGTGCGCCGCGTAGCCGGCGAGCAGGTTCGAGGTGGTGATCTGGCCCCTGCGCGGCACGGCGCCCGGTTCGGCGAGCGTGTCGTCGACGTCCAGCAGCCGCTCGGCCCGGGCCCGGATCCGGTCCAGTCCGGTGTCCTGGCCGATCGGTCGGGCCCGCGAGCGGCAGAGCTTGATCCCGTTGTACGCAGCCGGGTTGTGCGAGGCGGTGAACATCGCCCCCGGGGCATCGAGCGCCCCGCTGGCGTAGTAGAGGCCGTCGGTGCTGCACAGCCCGATCAGGACGACGTCGATCCCGCACGAGACGACCCCGTCGGCGAACGCCTCGGACAGCTCGGGCGACGACGGCCGCATGTCGTGGCCGATGACGACCTGCCGAGGTGGGCCCTCATCCGCCTCACCGGCCTCCCCCGGCCGGCTGACCTCCTCGGCGAAGGCCGCCCCCAGGGCCCGCGTGACCCGCGCGTCGAGCTGCTCACCGACCAGCCCGCGCACGTCGTAGGCCTTGACGACTGCACTCAGATCCGTTTCGGGCACCGGACGATGCTACCGATGAGATCATCCCGGGGCAGTCGAACGGGTCCGGTGTAGCCAGCGGTCAGGCTGTCGGCTGGGTGGTCACCTTGCGGGTGCGGTCCAGGATGCCGTCCACGCTGAGCTCGGAACCAGCGTGCTCCCAGGTCCTGAACTCGCAGTGATGGCACGAGGTGAAGTCCACCGGGGTGCCGTCGGTCAGGTTCATCGAGAGCCGGGTGACATGACCCGACCCGCAACCGCGACAGGCCGCGTGCGGCCGGTCTTCGCGCTGGGTGAGAGATCCGAGCGGCACATGCACCATCTCGGCGCGGCGAGGTCGCCGCGCGGACCGTGCTGGGCTCTGAGACCGTGCTGGACTCGGGGGCCGTGCTGAGCTCTGGGGCCGAGTGGTGCCCTGGGGACGGGCGGTGGTCTTGGCGCGGGTGGTCTTGGCGCGGGTGGTCTTGGTGCGGGTGGTCTTGGTGCGGGCAGCTTGGGAGGTTGCCGGCATCGAGGGGTCTCCTCCACAGGAAGGCGTAACGGTCGGCGCCGTTCGGGTGACACATGATCCGTCGACATCAGACCCGTACAGGTTGAGCCATGGGAGTGTCCCCCCAGATCGGACATGGCGAGCGCATCGGCTGCGCTGGGCAGCTGACGATCGTTCGGCTCAGCCGAGACTCGGGTCGCGCAACACCCGCAGATGGCCGCGACGGCCGATCTCGACCGAGGCGCCCTCCCGGCTCACGCCGCCGACCAGCTCGGGCTCGGCCGGTGGTCGCGCCGCCTCCCGCACCGCGTCGGCCAGCGCCAGCAGATCGTCGTGCGACGGGCCGCGCGGCTCCAACAGGTCCGGGGCGAGCCGGACCACTTCCCAGCCGCGCGGCGCGGTAAGCCGTTCGGCGTGCGGGGCGCACAGGTCGTAACAGTGCGGCTCGGCGTGGCTGGCCAACGGGCCCAGTACGGCTGTGGAGTCGGAGTAGACATACGTGAGCGTGGCAACCGCGGGCCGGCCGCAGGCCGACCGCGAACACAGCCGAACAGCGCCCACGAGCGGACAGTACCCCGCGGACCACCCCCCGACAATTACCCTTGGCCCGTGCCCTTGTCGCGTCGTGACCGCCACGGCCGAGGACTGCGCGGTCCGCTGGTCCCGCGAACGCTGCCGGCCTGGCGCAGCCGGTCTGACGCCTTCGACGAGTTTGTGCTGGACGCCGTGGAACGCTTGGAGCGGCGCTGGCCCGACGAGCTCGACCGGATCGAGTTCGCCGTCGAGGACGTGCCGCCGTCCGAGCCGTCGCCGTGGGAGCACGGTGAGGTACCGCTGGGGCGGTACTTCCCGGCCACCAGCGAGCTGCCGCATCGGATCGTGGTCTACCGCCGACCGGTCGAGACCCGCAGCGGCGAGGTGCGGGCGATCCCGACGCTGGTCTTCGACGTGGTGGTCGAACAGGTCGCCCACCTGCTCGGCTTGGCCCCGGAGCAGGTCGACCCGCGGTACGGCAGCGACCACTGAGAGCCGGTCAGCCCGTCAGCCCGCTCCCACGCCGAGTTGCGGGTCCTCGACCACCTGGGGCGCGGTGCCCGTGGACGCCCGGCCCGGCTGCAACGGCACCACCGACAGCAGCGGTCCGGCGTCGTCAGCCCCCCGCAGTAGCAGCGCGGCCACCAGCCTGCCGTCCGGCTCCCCCGTCACCTCGCCGGCGGTGGCGAGCAGTACGGCCGCGGTGCCGGCGCTCAGGTCGACCACGGCGACCTGTCCGTCGGCCAGGTCCAGGGCGCTGGCGCGTCCCGCCCGCGCGGCCACGCTCACCTGGCGCAGCTCCACCCGGGCTGCACCGGTCGGGGCGGCCAGGACCAGCGACGCGGTCACCGGGGTGGCGGCACCGCTGAACTGCGCAACGGCGACCGCAACCGCTCCGCGCAGCGGGGCGGCCGATGGTGCCCAGGCGAGATCGGTGGGCGGCACGGTGCGACCCAGCGCCTGAGGGGTTCCGGCCAGCTCACCACCGGGCAGGGTGAGCGTCGAGACGGCGCCGGCGGCCACGGGGACGTCCGAGGAGACCACGGCGACATAGGTGCCGTCCGGGATCCCGGTCAGCGGCACGTCCCGGACCGCACGCCCGGGCACGTTGACCACGACCGGGGCCGCCGGCCCGGACGTCGCCGGGGTGTCCTGCGGCCGGGCCGGGCGGGTATCGACGGCGGCGTCATCCGGCGTCGCCGACGCGACGCCGATGAGTGAGACCCGCACCACCGCCTCATCGGGGCCCGGGGCCACGACCCGCACCACCGCCCGGCCGGGCGCCTTCAGCACCACACCCGGGACCAGCTGGGTCGTAGCCGGAGGCGTCGAGGCGGTCACGTCGTCCACGCCGGCGGGGGTGAACCCGAGGATCCGTGAGTGCTGCATCGAGGCGACCACCCGCCCGGTGCGGGCCGAAACCTGCACGGCGACCTGGTCCAGCCCCGGCGCCAGAGCGTCGACGAAGAGCACCTCCTGGTCCCCGGCCGCCACCACGATCCCCTCACCCGAAGGGGCCTTCACCACTCCGTCGGGCCCGTGGACGAGCACGTCGAGCAACGCCGGGCTCGGAGTCGGATTGGTCAGCACCAAGCGCGAACGTTCCCCGTCGCCGGTCCCGCCACCGACCAGCCAGCTCTGGGCGACCGCCGGACCACAACCCGTCGCCGCCAGACCCCGCAGGTCGCCCGACACCCCGAGGGTGGCCTGCACCCCGGAGGACGCCGGCGCCGCGACGCCGGGCCGGGTGCGCGCCACATCGAAGCGGACCGCTCCGGCCGCGGTCCGGCGCTGGGTGAGCAGCCGGACCGGGGTGGACCCGTCACCGACCCGGGTGGACCCGGAGGTGAGCGGCTGCGGGTCGGCCGGCTCCGGCGGCTGCCCGGCGCGCGGCGGAACGAGGCCGCCCAGGGTGGCCTGCCCGGTGGCTACAGCGCTGACCACGACCGGTCCCGGCGGCGCCACGGGACGGGCCCCCGGCGGAGCGAGCAGGGTCTGCGGGCCCGGGCACGTGGTCACCGGCACGGACGTGGAGACCGGTAGCGTGCGCACTTCGCGCTCGGGCACCGACTCGGCCGAGACCGTCTGCGCCGCAGCGGTTCCGGCGACCGCAGCGGCGACCAGGAGAACGGCGGCGATCGCGCTCCGGACGGCGTGGATCATGCCTGGTCACCCTTCGGCCGGTCGTCGTGGAGCACCGGCGGCAGGTCCCCCTCCTCCGGGTGGTCGACGTCGAACACCTGGGGCCGGGCGGCGCGAAGGTCCCCCGCCACCGTCGCCGCGTCCCGATAGACCCGCCGGCTCGGCGTGGGAGCCGGTGGCGGGCGGATCCGCTCCCGGACCCGAGGCAGCGGAAGCGCCAGGAGGGCGATCAGCAGGGCGGCGGCCAGCCAGGCGCCGCCGAACCACGGCTGGGCGATCCAGGCCACCTCCGGGCGATGCGCCACCACCAGCCGGCCGGCATGCCGGGGCAGCTCGAAGCCCTGCGCCCAGCCGGCCACCGTGACCGGCTCCAGGGCGACCCCGTCCAGGCTTGCCCGCCAGCCGGGGTCGGCACGCTCGGCCAGCACCAGCCGCCGGTCCGGGCCGCCGGCCGCGACCTCGCCCCGCACCCGATCGGCGTAGGCGGGTCCGGACGATGACACCACGGCGGTCACCGCGCCGTTCGCGTCCACCACGCGAACCCGTCCCGGCCGGCTGCTGGCCCGGTTGTCCTGCGCGGGTTCGACCCGCCAGATGGCGCGCTCCTCGCCGGTGTCGACCCGCACCAATCCGACGGCGGCGTCCAGCGCCTGTTCGGCGGCCTCGTCCACGGGAGGCAGCGCCACGATGGTGCCGACGGCCAGATCGGCCAGCGCGCCTCGCTCGTCCTGGGCGGTGTCGGACAGCAGCGCGGCGACCACGGGTAGCACCACCGCTGCGTCATCCGGCGCCAGCAGCCGCCGGGCCACCGAGTCCGTGCCGAACCGTGGCCCCGCGTCGCGGTAGATGGCCCAGCGGACCCGGTCCGCGGCGGCGCCGTCGCCCTGCGCGGGCTGGCCGTCGAGTCCGGCGCCGGCGACCCGGTCGACGGCCAGCACCAGGGTGCGCCCCGCACCCCGGCCGCGAGCCTCGGCCGTCGAGACGGCCGGTAGCACGTCGGCCGGAACGCGTCGGGGGTCCCCGGCTTCCGCAGGCCGGGCCCCCTGCGTCGCGAAGACGGTGAGCGCCATGACCGGGCCGACCACCAGGCCGAGCGCCACCGGGACGGCCAGGATCCAGCGCCGGCGCCGCGACACCTGCCGCAGCCGCCGGGTGAACACCGGTCCGCCGGTAACGGCCGCGGCCAGCAGTCCGGCCATGGTGAGGGACAACGCCGGTCCCGGCCACACCCGGCCACCGCCGGCCACGATCCGCTCCCCGGCCAGCGCCGCAGCCAGTCCGATGAGTGCCACCAGCCAGCCGGCCACGGCCACCAGAACTGCACCCCGCCGGCGGAACAGCCCGACCACCGCGAAGGCCACGACCGGGGCCAGCACCAGCACCGCCAGCACCTGCGCCGTCCATGGTGAGGCCAGCCAGCCGACGACGACGCCCGCACCGCTGCCGGTGCCGCCAACCACCCCGGCCACTCGCTCGAGCACCGCGGCAGGCGGGGCGAAGACCTCCTGCGGGCTACCCGGCACCGCGGCGAGATGCCACCAGGACCCGTCCTGCGCGTTCTTCAGCAGTGGCGCCGTCCAGCCGAGGGCCGGGTCGGCGGTGAGCAGCCGTGGGTGCCGGAACGTGGCGATCCACCAGGGCAGTAGCAGCGCCGCCGGCGTGGCCAGCACAAGGGCAGCGAGCGGGAGTCGCCGCCACCCGGCGAGCCGAGCCGGGGCGTCGTTGCGCCCGGCCGCCGATGCTCCCCGACATCCGAGCACGGCGAGGACGGCGAGGACGGCGAGCGCCAGCACGGCCGGCACGACCAGCGCGGGTGCGGCGGCCAGCACCGCGGTGAGCAGCAGCCCCGCACCGGCCGCCGCGGTGATCGACCCCCAGGCCAGCGCGCGGACCAGGGCCAGGACCAGGAGCGGTAGCAGCAGATGCACCATGACCGCGCCCGGCCGGCCGGTCAGTGCGGCAAGAAGCAGCGGTGGTGCGCAGGCCCAGAGCAGCGCCGACCAGATCCGCACCGCGGCGCTGCGCCGCAAGGCGGCCGACGCGGTCCAGGCGCTGAGGGCAGCCAGCACCGGACCCCCGAGCAGCAGGACGGCGACCAGCCGTCCGCCGTCCCGCCCAGTGGCCAAGAGACGATGGCGAGCAGCCCGGCCAGCGGGTCGCCGGCGGCCGCCGAGCCCAGACCGAACGGCCGCCACGAGCTGGTGGCCAGCTGCCACAGGTCACTTGCGCGTTCCGGCACCGGCGGCAAGTAGGCCGAGACCACTGCACCGTCGGTGGTGAGCAGCCGCCGCCCGGCCAGCAGCCCGGCAGCCAGCGCCAGCACCAGGACCGGGACCAGCACCACGAGCCCGCGCACCGCCCGGCGCCGGGAGCGGGCTGTCGCCGCCGGATGCCGACGCCGTGCCGACGGGCGCACCCAGGACGCCAGCTCGTCACGCCGCTGACGCAACAGCGGACGTACGCCCGGACCGAGCGGGCGCAGGGCGCGGACCGGCACGGCGCGGCCGACCCGGGCACGGCGACGGACCCGGTGCCAGCGCAGCGGGCGCCCGAGCACCTCGGCCAGGGCGGCCAGCTCGTCCAGACCACGCCCGGGTTGCTTCAGCACCAGCCAGGCCAGGGCCCGGCCCAGCCCGGCCAGCACCGACCAGAGGATGGCCAGCGGCAGCAGTGCCCAGGGCGTCCAGGCTAGGCGCATGGTGAGCGCATCGCGTCGGTCGACCCGCACGTCGGGGTTGCCCGCGGTGGCGGTCACCGCCGACGGCACGACGACCACCCGGTACCCACGCAGCCTGGCCCGGCGGCACAGGTCGACCTCGGCACGGATTCCGTGCAGCTCGGGCTCGGGACCACCGACCGAGAGCCAGACGTCGCGACGCACGAGCATGCCCGGCAGCCGGACGGCGAGCACGTCGCTGCGGCTGTCGTGCTGGCCCTGGTCGAGTTCGCCCCGGTCCAGGCCGGTGACCAATGCCCCGAGCCAGGTCAGGCTCAGCCCCACGTCCCGCAGCCGTTCCCGGTCGTGCCACTCCACCTGCTTGCACCCGGCCACCGCCACCGACGGGGCGGTCTCGACAGCGCTCAAGAGCCGTTGCAGGGCGTCGGGTTCCGGCGCGCTGTCACCGGTGAGCAGCCATAGCCAGCTGCCTCGCGCATCCGCGGACCCGGCGAGCTCGTCGGTGACCTGCGGCGAGACGCTGATCGGTCCCGTGGATTCGGCGGTGGCCGTGCTCACCGGCTTGCCGGTGAACAAGGACAGCTCGACGGCGACGGCCTCCAAGGCCGCGGAGACCGCATCGGCCACCGGTACCTCCGGGGCCAGTCGCAGGATCTGGGCCCCCGGCAGGCCCGGGAACGCCGGCTCGCGGTCGTCCGTTTCGTCGTCGGGTTCGGCGCCGTCACCCGGCCGGCTCTGGTCGACCACGACCACCCGGTCGGGACGGCGGGTCTGGGCGGCGACCCTTGAGAGCACCGCCGGGAGGGTGGCCTCGTCGTCCCGCGCGAGCACAACCGCTACTACATGTAGTTGACTCCACACGGAGCGGAGTGGGCGGCGGCGAGTCCCCACCGCGTCGTCCGCGGTGTCGGTACTCATCGCCTCTGCGTCGCGGTCAGACGGCGCGCTTCTTCACCCGTCGGCGCTCCCGCTCCGACAGACCGCCCCAGATACCGAAGCGCTCGTCGTTGGCGAGGGCGTACTCCAGGCAGTCGCCGCGTACCTCACAGGACATACAGACCCGCTTCGCCTCGCGGGTCGAGCCGCCTTTCTCGGGGAAGAACGCCTCTGGGTCGGTCTGGGCGCACAGCGCCCTCTCCTGCCACTCGAGTTCCGGGGGGAACGCTGCCTGCGCGTCGTGACCCACCCCGTGTCCCATCGGCAGTGCCGGCTCTGAGGCGACCTGAAGCGTGATCGCCATCGGCTCGTGCACTGGTGCCCTCCTCGACCCTCACTACGGCGCGTCACAGCCATTGCCGCGACCCGTTCCCACATTGTGTATCTATCCGAGCACGCAAGGTGGCCCACTCGGGGTGACACTGAAGGAATTACACGCGTGTCGTACCCAGTGCGTCAAGCCGTTGGGTGGTACTCCCGCGAACACCCGATGGACTGCCTCGGCCGAGCCGCGCGTCCGCTCGGCGTGTCAGAGGCTCCGGCGGCGTGTCGCCGTGGTGCGGCATGAGCCGCCTGTCCGTTCCCTCGCGGCCGGGCCGGCGGCGGGATACGGCAGGCCCGATGCGAGGATGACGGCATGCAGATCACCGCACTGGCCGGCGGCATCGGCGGGGCTCGTTTCCTGCGCGGGCTCCTGCACCGCCTGCAGGATCACGACCAGGCGGCAGCCCGCGACGCCGGGACGCACGTGACCGTGATCGGCAACACCGCGGACGACGTCACCCTGCACGGGCTGCGGGTGTGTCCCGACCTCGACACGGTGATGTACACCCTGGGCGGCGGCATCCACGAGGCCCAGGGCTGGGGCCGCAGCGAGGAGACCTTCACGCTCGCCGAGGAGCTGGCCGCCTACGGTGCAGAGCCGCAGTGGTTCACCTTGGGTGACCGCGACCTGGCCACGCACATCGTGCGGACCCGGATGCTCGGAACCGGGATGTCGCTGTCCCAGGTGACCGAGGCGCTGTGCCGGCGCTGGCAGCTCGACCGGCACGGTGTGCGGCTGCTGCCGATGAGCGACGACCGAGTGGAGACCCACGTCGTCATCGACGACGAGGGGGACGAGGTGGAGCGTGCGGACGGGCGACGCGCCGTGCACTTCCAGGAGTGGTGGGTGCGCCTGCATGCCGCGGTCCGCGCTCACCAGATCCTGGCCGTGGGCATCGACCAGGCCCGACCGGCGCCCGGGGTTCTCGAGGCGATCGGGCAGGCCGACGTCGTCCTGCTGCCACCCAGCAACCCCGTGGTCTCGATCGGCACGATCCTCGGCGTCCCCGGGGTCCGGGACGCCCTGCGCAGTACGGCCGCCCCCGTGGTGGGGGTGTCCCCGATCATCGGCGGCTCACCGGTCCGTGGCATGGCCGACGCCTGCCTTCAGGCGATCGGGGTCCAGACCAGCGCTGCCGCAGTCGCCGGGCTCTACGCCGACGTCCTCGACGGGTGGCTGGTCGCCGAGGGCGACGAGGTCGAGCCGTTCCCCAAGGGGGTCGAGGTCCTCGCCCGGCCGTTGCTGATGAGCGACGTCGCGGCGGCGGCACGGATCGCCGGCGAGGCACTGGATCTGGCGGCCAAGCTCATCCTGCGATGAGCACGCCGGCCCGGGTCGAGCTGCTCGCGGTCCCAGGAATGCCGGAGGTCGCACCCGGAGACGACCTGGCCGCGCTGGTGCTGACCGCCCTGGACGGCGCAGGACTGGCCCTGGGCGCCGGTGACGTGCTCGCGGTGGCCAGCAAGGTGGTCGCCAAGGCCGAGGGGCGCTACCTCGCCGCACCCGCCGGTGGAGTGGCCCACGAGTCCGTGGTGGCCGGCGAGACGATGCGGGTCGTGGCGCAGAGGCGCACCCTGCGCGGCCTGGCCCGAATCGTCCGCTCATGGTCCGGCCCGGTGCTCGCCGCGGCGGGGGTGGACGCCTCGAACCTGCCCGGCCCCGACCTGCTGCTGGCTCTGCCGGCCGACCCGGACGCCTCGGCCCGACGGCTGCGCGCTGCCCTTCGGACGGCACTGCACGCGGCTCAGCAGGAGGCGCGAGCGCCGTCCGCGCCGTTGGTGGGCGTCCTGGTGACCGACACCCTGGGACGGCCGTGGCGGCTCGGCCAGACCGACGCGGCGATCGGTGCCGCGGGGCTGCTGGTGGCCGAGGACCTGTCCGGGCGGCCCGACGCGCACGGCCGGGTGATGGAGGTGACGCTGCGAGCCCTGGCCGACGAGATCGCCGCGGCCGCCGACCTGGTCAAGGGCAAGGTGGACGGCGTCCCGGTCGCCGTCGTCCGCGGCCTGGGTCATCTGGTCACCGCGGACGACGGACCCGGCGCGGGAGCGCTGCTGCGCGATGCCGACGAGGACTGGTTCCGCTACGGACATGCCGAGGCGGCACGAGCGGCACTCGGCCTGGACCCCGAGACGCTGGCGGCCGCAGGGGTCGACGTGCAGCCGGTCTCGCCCGGATCGGCGTGGGAGCGGCTGGAGCGAGCGGTGGCGGTCGCCCTGGCGGCGCCCGGGTTCGGCGCGGGATCGGATGACCCGGCCACTCGGACGGCAAAGACCCCCGGCGCCGGCCTCCACGTCGACCCGCACGCCGAGTTCGCCGTCGGGGTGTCGATCCGCTGTCCACCCACGCCCGCCGGGTGGCTCGCCGCCGGGGCGCTCGCGCAGCGGATCGTGGTCGCCGCCTGGGCGGAGGGACTCGCCGTTCGCGCGTACTGCCCGACGGCGGACCAGGTCGTGGTGGGTCAGCCCACATCGCATGAGCCACCCCAACCCGGAGGTGGTGGGTGCGGACTCCGCGCCGTGGTTGACGACGACCCGTTACCCAGCGGCTGACGTCACACGGTCCGCGCCGAAGGTTCTTGCACGGTGATGTCGCGGATTCGCGATGTCGCGAATCCGCGACATCACCGCGCAAGATGGTCGACCTAGACCGTGGGCAGATGCGTCGGCAGTGTGATCCGCGGCGCGATCCGAGGGCGTGACGCGCCGTCCAGCTCGAGCAGCCGCTGCACCCGGTAGCGGTGGCCCCGGTAGCGCTCGATCACCTCTGCGCAGCCGGCGTCGTCCAGGACGCCACCGGTGAGCGCCCAGGAGACGTTGCGCGCGACGTGGAAGTCGTTCCAGGAGAACGCGTCCGGATCCCCGTGGGCACGCTGGCGCACCTCCGCGGCAGTCCACACCCCGACCCCCGGCACGGTACGCAGCTTCGCCGCGATCCGCTCCCCCGCGCCGAGCCCATCGGCACTCGCACCGCTCAGCTCGACGGTCTGCTCCAGCCGGCCGGCCACCTGCGCCGCGGCCAGCACCACGCGCCGCCGAGCCAGGTCCACGCCCGCCCGCAACCACTCCCAGGACGGGATCGCCACCCAGTCCCGTGGAGCCGGCGGCACATGCATCCGGTGCGCGAACGTTCCGTGCACCCCGGCCGGTCCGGGCGCCACCTCGCCGAACCGGAACACGAGCGAGCGCCAGGCTGCGTGCGCCTCACCGCCGGTGACCCGCTGCTCGAGTGCCGCCGCGGCCAGCGCCTCGAACACCGCTCGGCTCCGGGTCACCCGCCACCCCGACCGGGACCTCCAGGCGGCGACGAGACGGGGGTGCTCGGGCGACGGACTGAACCCTGACGGGTCGTCCCGGTCCCCCAGCAGCTCGGGCACGCCGTCCAGCGTCCAGCCGGCGCCCGGGCCCCAGGCATGGGCCCGGACGGCGCCCTGGGCGGCCCGTGTCTCCAGCCGTAACAGCACAGGGCCGTCGGGCGTGCGGCTGGCCCGCCAGAGGACGCCGTCCGGCTGGACCCGGAAGCACGGGTCGCCGCCGCCGCGGCGCAGCGACGACAGCGTGGCGCGCACCGACAGCGGGTGCCCCGGCTGCCAGGTCCTGCTCACCGGACCATCGCTCACCGGACCATCTTCGCCTGTGCTCGGCGTTCGGCCACGGCTGGCGTGGCGGAGATGAGTCGAGAGTCCGATCTGCGCAAGCTCCTCGACGAGGCGGTACTGGCCCATCAGCGCGAGCAGGAGTTCTTCACCGCCCGGCTGAAGACCTCGATGTGGAACCCAGCCGGACCAGGGCGAGGTCGAGTCGGCCGACCCACCGCCTATGAGGGACGCACGCCACGCCCTGCACCGTGACCGAGGCCGGCGGCAGCCAGGTCGGCGACGGTGAACAGCACCCGCGACAGGAGCACGACTACGAGCACCGCCCCGCCGTCGAGCACCGATGAGAGCGCGGCGATCAGCGCGACCTCGCGCGCTCCGGCCCCGGCCGGCGCCACGACGACGAGCATGCCGACCGCCCAGGCGAAGGCGTAGCCGCCGACGGCGAGGGCGAACGTGCGCCAGGTCATCGTCGCCCCGAGCGCCCCGGTCAGCAGCCAGACCTGGGTACCGGCGGCCACCCACGAGGCGAGTGCCCAGGCAGTGGCGGCCGCAGTGCCGCGCAGCGTGGGCGAGTGCTCCAGCGGCTCGCCACCGATCGCCCCGATCGCCCGGTCGAGGACCGGGCCGAGCAGCCGCGGGTGCAGCGCGACGAGCAGCGGGACGACGAGCAGCAGCGCCCAGCCGTAGCCACCCTGAGCGACCTGGGGCACGAACGGGAACGCGGTCAGCGCCACCATCAGCGCGGTCGTCGCGGCCAGCAGAAGCATCACCATCGTCGCGGCCGCGGTGCGCCGCCGCGGCACGCCGTGGTCGCGGGCCAGCTCGGCCTGCATGACCACGGGCCACACGCTGCCCGGCACGTACTTGCCGATCTGACCGACGAAGAACACTCGGGCCGCCACCGGCAGCGGCAGCCGCGAGCCGAGGTCGGCGAGAAGCTCACGCCAGGCCATGCCGGTGAGCGCGATGTTGGCCAGCGTGGCCAGCGCCGCGGCGACGACGTGGCCGAGGTCGATCCGGGCCAGGGCGTCGACCACCTCCTGCCGGCGCCCGGCCAGCGCCCAGAGCGCCAGCGCCGCGGCAAGCACCAGAAACGACCACCGGAACACCGGACGCCGGGTCAGCGCCAGCACCCGGCTCACCGCGGTGGCCAGCGCCGGCACCGACCGCTCAGCCATGGGTGCCGGCACGGTCGGCGGCGCTGCCCAACACCACTCGCAGGTAGGCCTGCCAAGGGGCGTCCAGGTCGACCGGCCGGACGCCGCGCTGCAGCCCCTCCAGCACCCCCGGGCGGCACAGCCGGCGCAGCGCCGTCTCGATGGCGCTGACATCGCCCGACGGCACCAGCAGGCCGTCCTCGCCGTCTCGTACCTGGGCGCCGAAGGTGCCCACGTCGCTGGCCAGCACCGGCATGCCGTAGGCGAAGGCGAGCTGCACGTTCTGTGACGCGGTCGCGCTCCGATAGGTCAGGGCCACCACGTCGTGGGCCCGCATCAGCGCGGGAATGTCGTGGGCGGCAACGTATCCTGGCCGCACCGCGACCCGCCCGGCCAGGCGCGGGTCGCCCGCCCGGCGGCGCACCTCGGCCCCGGCGGAGCCCCACTGCTCGCCCGCGACGGTCACCTCGACGTCCGGCACCCGAGCCGCCGCCGCGAGCAGCAGGTCGATGCCCTTGTACTCGCGCACCACGCCCAACGCGAGAACCGAGACCCGCCGGCCGCCCTCCTGGGCCCGCCCGCAACGCTGGGCGAAGGCCGGCAGGCCGCCGGGCAGGTGGGGCGGCAGCTCGGCGACCCGGACGGCGTCCCGTGCACGATCCTGACCGGCGCGTAGGCCGTCGGCGCCCAGCAGCTCGCGGGCCTGCCGGGCCATCGCCTCGGAGTGGACGACCACGGCGTCGGCCCGGCGCAGCACCGCACGGGCGAGGCGCCGGGCACCCGGATGGGACTCGTGAGGCAGCACGTTGTGCGCGATGACCACGCTCGGAGCCCGGGCCGCCCGCAGCACGGTCAGCAGCGCCGGTACCTGAGCGGGGACGACGAGCGGGACCACGACGAGGTCCTTGCCGCGCAGCCGCCGTCCGGTCAGCCACCAGGTGTGCGGGGCGTTCCAGCGCAGGGGGTAGCGGGTGCGCGGGTAGGGCGGGGCATCGCTCGCGCCGTCGGGCACCGTCTGCTCGCCCGGGTAGAGCCGCGTGGGGTACAGCCGGGACCAGGAGATGAGGTCGACCTCGTGACCGGCCGTGGTGAGGTGCTGCGCCAGGGCGGTCGTGTGTGCGGCGATCCCCCCTTTGTAGGGGTGAGTGGGGCCGACGACGGCGATCCGCACCGATGCGTCACCGGTCGCGCTGGGCGAGCAGGTGGGTCGAGACATCGGCGCCCGCACCGCCCTCGCCGCGCGAGCGCACCACCAGATCGGCCAGGAGCGCCATCGAGGCGATGATCAACGCCGAGAGCACCAGGAGCACCGTGGAGGCCGGGAAGTAGAACGGGTGGCGGACCATGTCGACGATGCCCTTGACGAACCCGATCAGCAGCAGCCACAGCGCCGGCGGCATCAACACCTTGAGCGGGTCGAAGTACATCACCATCCGTAGCACCTGCAGGATGTAGCGGTAGGCGTCCCGGGTGAAGTGGAACTTCGACGTGCCGGCCCGCTTGGCGTACTCGATCGGCACATAGTCGACCTCGTGCTGGTTCGACAGGAACGCCAGGGTGATCGTGGTGACGCAGCTGAACCCGGCCGGCAGCAGGCGCAGGTAGGGCAGGGCGACCTCGCGCCGGAAGGCGCGCAACCCGGAGTTCAGATCCGGGATCGTCTGGTTGGACAGCCGCTCGGCGACCTTGCGGATGAACCACTTGGCGGGCAACCGCAGCCACTTGTGGCTGCCCTCCTCGGTGGTTCGCGCGCCGACGACCTGGTCGTAGCTCGGGTCGTCGAGCAGCATCCGAACCAGCTCGGGGATCCGCTCGTTCGGGTAGGACATGTCGGCGTCGGTCCAGACGACGATCTCGCCGCGGGCCAGCTGGGTGCCGATCCGGCGCACCGTACCCGACCCGCCGTTGCGCCGGAAGGCCAGCACCTGCACCTGGGCGAACCGGTGCTCGTGGTCGCGCAGCACCTGCAGGGTGCCGTCGGTACTGGCGTCGTCGATAGCCAGCACCTCATAGGTCAGCCCGCTGGCGTCCAGCGCCCCGGTGATCCGGTCCAGCTCGGCGACCACGTGATCGCGCTCGTTATAGCACGGCAGCACGACGCTCACCTGCAGCGTCGTGACTCGACCTTCGGCCTCACTGTTCATCGCACTCGCGAGGCTACAACCCAGTCCTCACCACAACACAGGGCTCACCGGCCGAGCGACCGCATACGCAGGTTCGTCACGGCGGTGACCTACGGTGTACGCGTGCACTCCGGTATCGATACCTCTCATCTCGACCCGACGGTCCGCCCCCAAGACGACCTCTTCGGCCACGTCAACGGCGGCTGGCTGGCCACCGCCGAGATCCCACCGGACCGGGCCCGGTACGGCTCGTTCGACACGCTGCGCGAGGCGAGCGAGGCCGCCGTCCGCGATCTCGTCGAGGCGTCCGCTGCGCAGGTCGCCGCTGACGACCCGCCGTCGACCGATACCCCCACCTGGCGGGTCGGTGCTCTCTACCTCAGCTTCATGGACATCGACCAGATCGCCGCCCGCGGGTGGTCGGCGCTGGTCGAGGACCTGCGGGCGATCGCCGCGGTCGCCGCTCCGAGCGACGTCATCCGGACCTCGGCGCGCATGCAACGGCACGGCACCGGGGGGCTGGTCGGCGCCTGGGTCAGCGCGGACGCCGGTGACCCTGAGCGTGAGATCGCCTACTTCAACCAGAGCGGGATCGGGCTGCCGGACGAGGAGTACTACCGGGCAGAGGGCCACGCCGCGGTCCGGGAGGCCTACCTGGCCTACCTGCGCCGGATGTTCGAGCTGGCCGCGCCGGCGCTCGCCGAGGCCGGGCTCCACCTGGGCGAGGACGTCGGCCGAGTCGCCGAACGGGTGATGGCCCTGGAGACCCGGATCGCCGCGGCGCACTGGGACAAGGTCACCGCCCGGGACGCGGTGAAGTCCTACACCAAGATGTCCCGCGCCGAGCTGGTCGACGGCTCCACCGGCTGGGACTGGGATGCCTGGACCGAGGGGATGCAGGCATCCGACGGCGTGCTCGACCACGTCGTTGTCCGACAGCCGGACACGCTCTCGACCATGGGCGCTCTGCTCGGCGAGGTCGACATCGCCGACTGGCGGGTCTGGCTGACCTTGCGGCTTCTCAACGGTGTCGCGCCCTACCTCACCGATGACGTGGTCGAGACCCACTTCGACTTCTACGGCCGGACCCTGAGCGGGGTGCCTCAGCTCAAGGACCGGTGGAAGCGCGGGGTCGGGCTGATCGAGGGCCTGATCGGCGAGGACGCCGGGCAGATGTATGTCGCCGAGCACTACCCGGCCCGGGCCGCCGAGCGCATGGACGCTCTGGTCGCCAACGTGGTCGAGGCGTTCCGGCGTCGGATCGGCGAACTGGACTGGATGGGCGCGGACACTCGGGCCAAGGCTCTGGAGAAGCTGGCCGCGTTCCGGCCGAAGATCGGGCACCCGCCACATTGGAAGGACTACTCGGCCTTCGACGTCCGCCCCGACGACCTGATCGGCAACGTCAAGCGTGGCAATGCGGTGGAGACCGACCGCGAGCTGGCCAAGGTCGGCAAGCCGGTCGACCGGGACGAGTGGCTGATGACCCCACAGACGGTCAACGCCTACTACCACCCGATGCTCAACGAGATCGTCTTCCCCGCCGCGATCCTGCAGCCGCCGTTCTTCGACGTTGACGCGGACGACGCCGTGAACTACGGCGGGATCGGCGCCGTCATCGCCCATGAGATCGGGCACGGCTTCGACGACCAGGGCTCGCGCTACGACGGCACAGGCGCGCTGACCGACTGGTGGACCGAGCAGGACCGTGCGGCGTTCGAGGAGCGGGCGAGCGCACTGATCGCCCAGTTCGACGAGCTCTCGCCGCGGGAGGTGCCCGATGAGAGGGTCAAGGGAGCGCTCACCGTCGGGGAGAATATCGGCGACCTGTGCGGGCTGGAGATGGCCCTGGCCGCCTACCAGCTGGCCGGCGGGGGGCAGCCGCTGGACGGCTGGACCGACCGGCAAAGGTTCTTCATGGGCTGGGCACAGGTCTGGCGCACCATCACCAGGCCCGAGGAGGCCCGCCGGCTGATCGCCGTCGACCCGCACTCGCCGCCCGACCTGCGGGCCAACCTGGCCCGCAACGTCGATGCGTTCCACCACGGGTTCGGCACCGCCGACGGCGACGGCATGTGGCTGGACCCGGCGCAGCGGGTCCGCATCTTCTAGCTGAGAACCTGCTCATGCTCCGCGTGGCACACTGCATGCACGTGGAGCGCCCGAAGGGAACCCGTCGAAGATGTTGAGCGCGAGCGGACCGGACACGGCATTCCCGGACGGCATCGACACCGTCGACGCCACCGTGGTCCCCGTCCGCTACGGGGAGCACCACCTCGTCATGGCAGTCCAGGACAGGTGCAGCGTGTCGGGCCGCCTGGAACGCACGGGCTCCTTCTACGAGCTGCCCTTTCTCGAAGTACTGCGCCGCTGCGTGCCGGACGAGACCGTGATCGTGGACGTCGGCGCCCACATCGGCAACCACACGCTGTTCTTCGGGGTCGTCATGGACCGCCCGGTGCTGGCGGTCGAGGCCAACCCGGTGACCGCCGCTCTGCTGCGCCACAACGTGCGTCGCAACCTGCGCCCTGACCGGGTCGAGGTCGTCGAGACAGCGGTCTCCGACAAACACGGGACGGCGCAGCTCGGCCGCCAGATCGCCGACGACGCGGGCACCGCCTCCCTGGAGATCGCCGTCGGCGCCGCTACGCAGACCGTCGACGTGGCGGTCACGACCCTGGACGATGTCTGGTCGGCCAGCCACCTGGCCGGTGACGGCGTCCGCGTGGGCCTGCTCAAGATCGACGTCGAGGGCCACGAGCCGGCCGTGATCCGCGGCGCCAAGGACATGCTGCGCGCCCATCGCCCACTGGTGACCACCGAGGTGCAGGACCTGCCCGCCTACCGTGAGGTGCGCGAGGAGATGTCGCAGCTGGACTACGTGCCCGTCGCCGCGATGAACCCCACCGCCACGGTGTTCTGGGCGACCAACGGCGGCGTGTGCGGCGAGCTCGCCCACGCGCACCCGATCCTGGAGGCGGCGCTCGAGCACGCCATCGTCGTCACCAGCCAGCTCAACACGCTCCGGCAGAGGCTGACCCTTCCCATCCCGGCCGACGGCGGGGTTCCCCATCTGATCGTCCTCGGGCAGGGCCTCGACCTGGCGGACCTGACCGGCGCCGTCCGGATCTCGACCGTGCCACTGACCCGAGAACTCGGCGATGACCCAGCGGCGCCACGCAGCCGTAGCGCCATCAGCGTCGACGTGGTCCAGGCCATGGAACGGTACGGCCGACCCACCCTGGTGCTCGCCGACTACGATGCGCGTCACCCGGACGTGCTCGAGCCGCTCCTTCGCGAGCTCGACGCGCCCTACGTCGTGATCGAGCGGGACACGCGGGGCCAGGCCGGCACCGGGCCAGTGGTCGATGGGGCCAGGATGCACCTGCTCGCGAGCGAGCTCGGCGGACCCGCCGTTGCCGACGTCGGCCGGATCCTGCAGGACATCGCAGCCCCGCCGGACCCCGTCGACCCCGCCCGGACCTGATCGTCGAGACGGCCCCCTCGGGCCGGCAGAAGGAGGACCCGTTGCCCCCCGTCGATCCGGTCGCCCACGACTCGACCCATCTGATCATCGACCGTGCCGTCAGCGATGACATCGACAAGCTGCAGCGCGCTGTGGCCGCGGCCCAGGCGCGCCTGCAGGGCCTGGAGAAGGCCCTCGCCGCCGAGACGGCAGCGCGGGCACGCGCCGACAAGGCACTCGTGGCGCGTCTGCGACCGATGATCTCCGGCATGCGCCTGGACCGGCAGGTCCTGCGGGCGGCTCGGCTGGCGCTGCGCCGGAGGTGATGGCGCTGAGAACCTGCTCATGCAGGTTCACCGGGCCGGCGCCGTCCAGACGTCGATCACCAGGCGAGCGGCGCTCGCCGGCGGGGTGGTGAGCTGCTTGCGGTCCTCGGAGGTCACCGTGGCGACGACGCGCCGTGGAGGATCGAACCGCGCCCCGCTATGGCCGGCACCCGCCGCCGCCAAGACCCGTTGCGCCGCCGCGCCGTCCTCCTGGGCGGTCAGCAGCACCAGCCGTCCCCCGGCGGCGGCGACCAGGCCGGCCAGGGACGCCGCGGCGTCCGGCAACTGAGCGGCCGGCGTGAGCAGGGCCCCGGCCGGCCGCCCGCAGATCCCCCGGACCACCTGAACCCACTCGTTCGCCGAACGCTGGGCCCGACCGTCCGGGGTGGAGTCGACCGCCACGACCACGTCCCGCCGCTGAAGGGAGTCGCACACCTGCTGGACGGCGTCCACCTCACCGGCTTCGGTTCGCGTCGCGGCCAGCGGCACGCTCGCCCACAGCACCGGGACCAGCAAGAGCGCGGTGCCCACCCCGCCCACCGCTCGCGGCGTCCAGGACGGCCTTCGCTGCGGCAGATGCCGGCTCGCCCAGGCGATCCCGCCGACCACGGCTGCCACCATGAACGGCAGGAGGACCGGAACCAACCGGCGGTCGGCCCACGGGTGGTCCGGCGTGATTCCCGGCCGCAGCAGCACGAGCACCGTCGAGCCGAACCCGACCACCGCGGGCATCACCCACAGCGGCGGGTCGGGCGACCTCGACCGCCACCAGGCGGCGGCCCGGCCCGCCAGCACGGCGACCACGACCCACGCACCCACCACGGCCGGCCAGCCCAGATACCAGGCCACCCACTCCAGGCTGTGCTCGGCGTAGGTACGCCCGCCGTCCACCGGATCCCCCCGGCCGCGCTGAAGGCTCGCGACGAACAGCGATCCCGTGTCGTCCGGGTCCTGCCGGACGGTCAGCCACAGCGGTCGGCTGACCAGCACCACCCCCAGCAGCAGCACCGCTCCGGTCGCCAGTCGCGGCCAGGCGCCGCTCCCCCGGGACCGGCCGACGTCCGGTGCCACCGCGGGCTCAGCCCGACGGACGGCGCGACGCCGGGCCAGCGGCACCGCCACCAGCATCGCCGCGACCACCGCCAGCGTGACCGCCAGCAACGGGCGCAACGAGGGACCGATCGCGGTCAGGTAGGGCCGCGACATCGCCCAACCGATACCTAGGCTCAGCGCCGACCCGGCCAGCGCCGAGACCGCGATCGCGATCGCGACCCGGTTCGCCCGCACGGCGAGCACGGCACAGACGACGGCGAGCAGCGCGACCTCACGCACCGCGTCCACCCGGACCAGCCCGGTCAGCCCGACGAGCGCTCCGCCGAGGACCGCGAGGTCACGTCGGGCGCCGACCAGCGCGTCGAGGAGGATCACCGCCGCCCCGAGCAGGACCAGCAGCGCCACCGGCTCGGAGTAGGTGGTGCGCGAGACCAACACCACGGGCAGCACCAGGCCGAGACCAGCGACTCCGAGGGGCGCCCACCCCGGTCCCACCAGCCGGCCGACCAGGGCGGCGAAGCAGAGCAGGGCGAGGCCGGTCATCAGCGCCGGCACCACCTGCATCCCCGTCCAGGCCGCGCCGAACGGAGCGCCCGCCCACCAGCCGAGGGAGTACACCGCCGGCGCCCCGACCAGGAACTGCGGCACGATCTGCGCCTGAAGGTCCGCGCCTGCGGCCGCAGCGGCCGCCCCCCCGACGACCGGGCCATCGGGGGTGCTGAGCACCTGGTAGAACGCCGGGCTGGACAGGGTGAAGCGGGTCACCTCGAACGCCGCCTCGCCACCGAACGCCTGAAGGTCGGCGGCCACCGGCAGACCGTGCCGAGTGGAGATCCACTGCGTGTAGAGCGCGTATGCTCCGCCGTCGCGCCGGATCACCACATGCCCGGAATGCAGCACCGCCGACCAGATCGTGAAGGCGACGGCCAGGACCAGCGCCTGCACCCCGCGCCGCCGCTCCGTCTCGGACGGATGCGTCCGCGGGCCGAGCCCTCGGGTCAGCCGCCAGGCACCGAACGCCAGGGCACCGGCGAGCGGTAGCACCAGCGCGGGCCGCCACCAGCCCAGCGGCACCAGCCCGGCCGCGACCAGCGCGAGCGCTACGACGAAGATCCCCGCCGCAGGGCCCAGTCGATCGATGACGCGAAGCACGCGGCTCAGGCTAGAGCAGCACGAGATCACCCGCGGCGCTCGCCGGCCGTGACACCGGCGCGCGGCGACGCCTCGCTCAGCGACTGGCCGAGTACACCCGGCTGAGCACCGGCGTGCCGCCCGCCCGCAGGTCGCCGACGAGCATGGTGCGACCCGGCTTACGGGAGGCCAGCCACCTGGCGGTCGCCGCCGGCAGCGTCGACCGATCGGTGAACGCGGTCAACCGGCCCTGTGCCGCCCCCACTACCGCCCAGGCGGACGAGGAGGGCATCACGACCACCTGGCGGGCGGACACCGGCCGGCGGAACGCGGTCGCCACCGCGACCGCGGTCGAGGCCCGGTCCTTGCCGGCCACCCGGGCCGTCGAGGTCACGCCGTAGCCGCGTAGCCGGGTGAGCACCGCCGGGCCGACCACCGACGGTCCACCGACGACCAGCACCGTGCGCACCCCGAGCGCTTTGAGCGCCGATCCGGTCGCGGCCGGAACACCGCCACGAGCCACGAGCAGCACCGGTCGCTTCATGGCCGCCGCAGGCCCCGCTACCGCCGCCACGTCGGACAGCGAGGTTCCTGAGGCGACTACTACTGCACGGGACGGGGCCCCCGTGCGCCGGGCCACCGCGGCCGCCAGCTCGTAGCTGTTGCGGCCGTTCAACCGCACCACCGAGGTCACCCCGAGGCCGCGCAGCTGGCTGACCACCCCCGCGCTCACCGTCGAGGTACCGCCGACGATGTAGGCCGTACGCACCCCTCGCGAGGCGATGTCCCGGGCCACGAGCGGAGCCAGTGCCCGGGTCGGGGTCAGCAGCAGCGGCGCACCCTTGGCGGCCGCGAGCGGGGCGGCGACCAGGCCGTTCAGCGTGGCGCCCGAGCCGACCAGGACGACCGACGACGCGCTTGGGTAGCGCTCGCGACCGGCGACCACGGCAGAGGTGTACACATCACCCCAGCCCGCCCGGGTCACCCGGCAGGCACTCGGCGGTGAGGACAGCGTCGGCAGAACCTCGACGTCACGCCGGTAGGTGACCGACCCCACTGGGGAGGAGCTGATCACCGAGACCCGGTACACACCGGGCGGTACGGGGTTCCCGTCGGGACCGCGCAGGTCCCATCGAGCGCTGATCCGAGCGGCGGTCCGGCCGCTGGCGACCGCCGTGAACGCCCCACCGCACATCGGGGTCACCCGCACCCAGTACCGCTGTTTGGTCGCCGGTGTCGTGGTGAGCGTGATCGCCGTGCCCGCCCAGCTCACCGCCGTCCTCGACAGCGTCGTCCCGGACAGCCCGGGCTTGAGCCGCGCCGCCACAGCGCTGCGGATCCAGGGCAGGTAGGGGTAGAGCTTGTTGCCGGGGCATTCGGTGTAGCCGACGTCACGGTGCCCGCTGATCGTGCGCAGCGTGACCTTCTTGCCCGCCGGGTACCTCGTCGAGGACCCGCCCGAGGAGACCGCTGCCGTCCTACCACGCGGGTTGATGAAGTGCTCGGCCATCTTCCAGGCCGCCACGTTGACGACGCCGCGCAATGCGGCCGAGGTCGGCTTGCTACCGCTGAACGCCCCGAGGACGGAGATCCCGATCGCATCGGTGTTGAACCCGCCGGTGTGGGCGCCGTGCACGGCCGCGCTGATGCTGCCGCGTCGGCCCTCGAAGACCCGCCCGTACCGGTCGACGAGGAAGTTGTAGCCGATGTCGTTCCAGCCGCGACCCTTGGTGTGGAACGTGTAGACCGCCCTGACCTGGGCGTAGGCCTGGGCCCTCGTGTAGCTGTTGCTGGTGTCGGTGTGGTGGATGAACAGCTTGGTCACCCGGGAGTCGACGACCGGAGGCTCCTTGACCAGGCGTTCGTCAGCACCCCACTGCGCCCGCGTGATGATGGCCGGCCGGCCGGTCGCGGCCACAAGCGGCGCCGCGGCCGCTGATGCCGGAGGCACCGGGTCCTGCGCCGGGGCCGGATGTGCGTCCGCCGCCGAGCGCTCGCCGTCCACGAGCACCGCCCGCAACCCCGCCGGCAGGGTGCCGGCGTCCGAGTCGACCCTCACCTGCACGCCGTCCGCGCCGTTGGTCATCAGCGGTTCGGAGGCCCGCACCGAGCCGGCGGCCTCATCGCCCAGGTCGGGGCCGTGGTCCTCGGCGGGCAGCTCGTGCCAGGTGGTCCAGCCGCCGCCTTCGCGCACGCGCACCTGCATGGTGGTGCCGGTCGGCGCAGGGCCGGTCCAGGTCAACGCGACCAGGTCGAAGCGTTCGGCGCTGCGTTGCGCGGTGAGCGCGGCAGGGCGGCGGGCTTGAAGGACCGCTGGGCCGTATCCGGCGGCCAGGCCGCCGAGGGCCACCGGGTCGACTCCCGTGACCGGGAAGCCGGACATCTCGCCGGACACCGGTTTCGGTGCCGCCGGACTCACCGGGGCGCCGAGCGGCACCGAGACCGTGGGCAACACCACCAGCACCGGAGTCAGCGCAGCCAGAGCCATCACCGCGGTGAGCGGTTGCACCCCTCGCCGCACGTCACACCCCCCCAACGGCTCGTCCTGCGAGCCGGTCATCGACGACACCCGTGGCCTCATCCGGTCACGATCGGCGCGCCGGGACCTACAGCACGACCACGTGGGCGCCCTCACGCTAGCCCAGGGGTGGCGTAGGCCACGGTGACGACACAGCGGCCGAGGCAAGTTGGACAGTAGATTCCCCCTGTGGACAAAGTCGTCACCACCGCTGCTGAAGCCGTCGCCGACATCCCGGACGGCGCATCCCTTGCCGTCGGCGGGTTCGGGATCTGCGGAATCCCCGCCGTTCTGATCACTGCAATCCTCGACGCCGGCACCACCGACCTTGAGGTCATCTCGAACAACTGCGGCGTGGACGGGTGGGGCCTCGGCCTGCTGCTCGACGCCCGCCGGCTGCGCCGGATCGTCGCCTCCTACGTCGGGGAGAACAAGGAGTTCGCCCGGCAGTACCTGGCCGGCGAGCTGGAGGTCGAGCTCACCCCCCAGGGCACCCTGGCCGAGAGGCTGCGGGCCGGTGGCAGTGGAATCCCGGCGTTCTACACCGCCACCGGCGTCGGCACCCAGGTCGCCGACGGCGGCCTGCCCTGGCGCTACGGCGCGGACGGCGAGGTCGCGGTGGCCTCCCCGGCCAAGCCGACCGCGCAGTTCGAGGTGGACGGTAAGCAGCGCACCTACGTCCGGGAGCTGGCGATCCGGGCCGACTACGGGCTCGTGCGGGCGTGGGCGGGTGACCGGCACGGCAACCTGGTGTTCCGGCAGGCCGCGCGCAACTTCAACCCGCTCGCCGCGATGAGCGGCAGGATCACCATCGCCGAGGTGGAACACCTCGAGGAGCCCGGCCAGCTCGACCCGGACCGGGTCCACCTGCCAGGCGTGTTCGTGCACCGGGTGGTGCCGCTCAACGTCGAGGAGGCGCACGACAAACGCATCGAGAAGCGCACCGTCCGACCCCGACCGCGTGGCCTGTACGGCGCCGGGTCCGAGGACCTCGAGGGCTGAGGAGGCCACCCCATGGCACTGACCCGCGAACAGATGGCCACCCGAGCCGCCGCCGAGCTGCACGACGGCTCGTACGTCAACCTGGGCATCGGCCTGCCCACGCTCGTGCCCAACTACGTGCCGGACGATGTCGAGCTGGTGCTGCAGTCCGAGAACGGCATCCTCGGCTTCGGACCGTATCCGTATGACGGCGAGGAGGACGCCGACCTGATCAACGCCGGGAAAGAGACGGTGACCCTCCTGCATGGGGCCTCGTTCTTCGACTCCGCGACGTCGTTCGGCATGATCCGCGGAGGCAAGGTCGACGCCGCGATTCTCGGCGCGATGCAGGTCTCGGCGGGCGGCGACATCGCCAACTGGATGATCCCCGGCAAGATGGTCAAGGGGATGGGCGGGGCGATGGACCTGGTGCACGGGGCGCAGCAGGTGGTCGTGCTGATGGAGCACGTCGCCAAGGACGGCTCGTACAAGCTGGTCAACGAGTGCTCGCTGCCGCTGACCGGCAAGGGCGTGGTCGACCGGATCATCACCGACCTGGCCGTGGTCGACGTGACCGCGGCGGGCCTGGCGCTGCGCGAGCGGGCTCCCGGCGTGAGCGTCCAGGAGATCATCGAGGCCACCGAGCCGGTGCTGGTGGTCGAGGGCGACGTTCCGGAGATGGCTGTCTGACATCTGGGACGGCTGGTCGCCCCCGGCCCGCCAGGGGGACCCTCGTCGACTATCGGTTCACAGCGATGGCGCCCACCCACGAGCTGGGTAGGCCGAAGCGGCTACGGAAGGTCTCCGCGCCGACGCTGACCTGCCGCCCGGAGCTCGACGTGGCCGTCACCTGGGTCGCCGCCCCCGCGCCGTCCCGGGCCGTGACCGCGACCGAGACCAGGTCGGGTAGGCCGAACAGCGCCAGCAGGCCGGGCACGCTGACCGTGCGGCTCCACGCGGCGAAGGTCGGGTTGATCGTCCGGTCCAGGCTCCACGGGTCGGCGACCCCGGTCAGATAAGGGCGGGCACCGCCCCACACCGCCTGGGAGTCACGGGTCCGACCGCCGGTCGAGGAGGAGTAGACCGCCGAGATCGGCGCGCCCTGGTAGAGCACCGCGGTGCCGGACGTGGCACCGGCCTGGGTGGCGGACACCGCGGCCACCCAACGGGCTCCGTAGTCGACCGACCCGATGCGCTCGCTCTCCTTCGCCCAACCGGTGTACATCTGGCTGCGCTGGTCGTCCCAGAGCTGGCAGCCGCCGCAGCTGGACCTGGTCGAGGCGCCGGCGCCCACCAGGGCGTAGCTTCTGGCCACGATCGCCTGGGCCTGCAGCGCCGCGGCGGGCCATGAGGACGGCATCTCGTCGACCCCGCGCAGGTACTCCGAGTGCAGGTCCAGGGTTGCCACGGCCTCGATCAGGCTACTGAGGTTCGACAGCCACAGCCGGCCCCACCGGTAGGAGCGAGTCTTGGTCGACAGACTGCCGGAGATGCCGGCCGACAGGGTGACCCGGGTCGCCGGGCCGACCATGGCCCGGGTCCCGGTCCAGTCCACGCCCAGCCCGGTGGTGGTCAGCGTGGCGACGGACCCCGACGAGCCGGTGCCCCGTGTGATGACCACACTCACGCCGCTCCCGGTTGGGGTGATCACCGCGCGGTCGCCCGGGACGAGGGTGGCAGTGGCCCCCTCGCGGGTGGTCAGCCGCAGCTGGTGGCCTGTGCTGCCCGCGACGCCGACCGGGGCCAAGGTCACCGTGCGACCGCGGTGGACCACGTTGACCCGAACGTCGACGCCGTCGGTGACGGAGCCGACGCTGACCCCGGTGTAGTAGTGCGTGAGGATCTCGCTCGCCGAGGCCCCGGCCCTGGCCATGCCGAAGGCTCCGTACTGCGACATCCCGACACCGTGCCCGAACCCGGACCCGGTCACCGCGGCGGTGCCGCTGGTGACCGGCTCACCGGGACTGTGCGACCCGCCGGGCGAGGACGACGTCCCGCCGCCGACCTGACCCGGGCCGAGGCGCTCGGCGCTGGCCGCGCCCGACGTCACGACCGACAGGCTAACGCCCAGTCCGGCCAGCAGCAGCGAGATCACGGCACGGCGGAGCGAACCCCGGGTCGGTGTCATGGAGGTCCCTTCGTGCGAGGAAGCACTGTTCCTGTCGACACGAACGAGTGGGACCTGAGCGGAACCGACGGACAAGCGTGGTGGGTTCTCCCCCGTCTCGTGGGGTGAACCCACCACGATCCGAGAGCATGAGATCAGTCGCCGTCGCAACCGGGCCGGGACGGCGGGCGGCGTCCGACCCGCTCGTACACCTCGTCCGGAACGTCCCAGCCATAGGTGGCGCGCGGTTGGCGCCTGCAGAGCTGCCAGGTGATCGGCCACGACTCCAGCGCCAGGATCACCACGTGGTCGAGCCGGTCGACGTCGACCACGTCGAGCCGGCGACGCAACGCCCGCCACAGCACCCAGGGCCGGACGGCGCGGTAGGGCCGGGAGCCGCTCCAGATCCGCCAGGCCGTCGCCGGATCCCGGGCGGGCCGGCGCGCGAGCCTGCGAACCAGCTGCATCGGGGATGCGACGAGCAGGGCGTGCACCCCGACGCGCTGCTCGTCGAGCGCCACGTCGATCGCCTCCACGCCGTCCGGGAGGTGGTCCGGCACGCCGCCGTCGGCGGTGACCAGTACGGCTGAACCGCCCCCCGCGACCACCTCGCCGAGCAACCGGACGGCGTTGGCCCGCCTCGCCGGCGTGACGCAGACGGCGACCACGCGCGGGCGGCCCGGCTCGGCGGGTTGGGTGGGCCGGGCAACAGGGCGCCGGTCGAGCTCGTCCACCGAGTGCTCAGCCACCTGCGATCTCCTCCACCTCAGCCCCGACCGGATCCATGTTCAGGTCCCACGTGTGCCGCAGCGCCACCGCCCGGGACTGCTCGTACTGATCGACGGTCTGGGCCCGTACCGCGCGGGCAGCGGTCATCAGGGCATCCCGGATGGCCTCGGCGCTCACCTCGGATGTGGGGAAGAACAGCGGGTAGTCACCGAACACCTGGGTGGTGTGGTTACGAGGGTGGTGCACGCCGACCACCGGGCGACCGGCCGCCATGTAGTCGTAGCCCTTGCCTGCGGTCATGTACTTCGAGGAGGGAAGCAGCATCGCCAGAGCGTCCAGGCGGGAGTACACCTGCCCGAGCTGGGTCTGCGGCACCGGCCCGCGGTAGGACACGCCCTCGACCCCCGACTCCAGCCGGGAGCGGATCGCGGCCTCGTTCTGGGTGAAGAAGCCGAGATAGCCGTAGAAGTCCATGGTGGCCTCGGCCAGCTCGCTCTCCTTGCGGGCCAGCGCCCATCCGTCGAGGAACTCCTCGATCGGCAGGTCCGAGCGCACCGTGCCGACGTAGCCGAATCGGATCGGCTCGCCGGCCGGCTTCGGCGCGAACCCGACCTCGCCGACCACCTCTTCGGCCAGACCGTTCTCCACCACCCGGATCCGCTCGGCCGCGGCCGGGTAGCGCTCCTGGTACCACTCACCCAGCGGCTCGTTGACGGTCACCGTGAGCGCGGCGTTCTCGACGATCCGCCGCTCCCAGACGAAGGCGGGATGGTCCGGTGCGAACGCGTCATCCTCGGTGAGTGGGTTCATCGTCCACGGGTCGTGGTAGTCCACGATGTAGGGACGGCGCAGCAGCCGGCCCAGCCGGTAGGCCGCCCCGTACTGCGCGTAGGGGTTGCCGGTGGCGAACACCACGTCGACACGCTTGCGGGCGTGCACGGCGGCACCACGGGCCACGAACGGCGGGATGATCGAGGCATACACCTCGGGAAAGATCCGCCGGCTCACGGCCTGGTGGGCGCGGATCCACGCCCGGGGGAAGTTCGCGTGCGCCCACGACATCCGGCGCAGGTCGGTGCGCAGGTGCTCGCGCGGCACCGCGATGTGCACCACCGAGACCTCGGGGTCGATGGTCCTCTCCAGCTCCGGGTCCACGGTGCCGGATCGCTCGTACCAGTAGTCACGGTCGGCGGCGAGCACCGTCACGTCGCAGCCGCGCCGAACGAAGTGGTTGGCCCAGCTGCGGATCCGGTACACCCCGCTGCCGCGCGCCGGGGGGAACTGCATGCCGAGCAGAAGGACGTGCGGCCGTCGAGTGGTCATCGGCGCTCCTCCTCCACGAGACGGGTGCCGAGGAACGGGGCAAGCACCGACGCGGAGCGCCGGCCGTCATGGAACTCGGCGACGAAGGAGGGTCCGGCCGCGGCCGCCTCGCGGGCCTGGGCGGGATCGTCGAGCACCCTGCCGACCACTTGGCCCACTGTACGCGCCGTGGCCTCCAGCACCGGCACCTCACGACCCACCCGGGACCGCAAGGACTCCCCGAGGTAGCCGATGACCACCCGGCCGGCTGCCATCGCTTCGCACGCCAGCACGCCGTACAGGCCGAGCAGCAGCTGGTCGACCACGATGTCGGCGCAGCGAACCAGCTCGGCGGCCTGCGCCGGGGGCAGCCCGGTCACCATGCGCAGCTCGATCACCCCGCGCTCGTGGAGCGGCCCGAGCTGACGCTCGACGAACTCGGTGCCCTTCAGTGCCGGGTTCGACGGCGCGTGCACCACCACCGGGCGCCTGCCACCCGCACGCTCCAGCGGCGTCGGGGCACCGATCGGGGTGAACACCTCGGTGTCGACCACCACCGGCAGCCACTCGGCTGCGGCGGGAAGGTCGTCGAGCTGGTCGGGCGTGGAGGCGAACAGCGGACCGTCGAAGCGGGCGACCAGCGGTGCCAGAGCGTCGTAGCGCGCCTGCAGACGACGGGTCAGGTCGCTCTTCGGGTCGGCGAACGGGGAGAACTCGTGGCGGCTGCGGTGTCGGCGTGGGTTGCGCACCTCCGAGCCGTGGAAGACCAGCCCTACCTCGATTCCGCTGCGCCGCAACAACTCTGCGTCCGCGACGAAGTCTCGGCCGGCCAGCGCGCCGAGCAGTGGCCGGCCCGCCTCGAGCAGGGCGTGGGTCCATCGCGCGCGGGCGCAGGCCAGGGTGCGCAGCTGCCAGTCGGCGTCGTTGAGATAGGTGTGCCGGTCCACCAGCTCGTCGGCCGGGTAGTCGTAGCGCTCGTTGCGCAGGGCCACGGTCCACCCCGCGACGCCCTCCAGGTACCGTGCGGCGCACCGGGTCCAGGCCCAGGCCTGGCCGGCACTGTTCGTCGGGCCGATGACCAGGGTGCGCCGGGTCGAGTCCCCGTCCGGCGCCGGCAGCTCAGGTGGCTCAGCGGCCGGGGACGGCGCGACCTCCTCGGGCAGGTCGACGCCGGGCAGCAGCTCGCGGTAGAGACGCTGGAGCACCCGGGCCTGGGCCTGCCAGGTGTAGCGAGCCAGGAGCGTCGGATCGGCCATCGCGACGCGGATCTGCTCTCGCCGCTCCAGCGCCCTGCGCACCGCGGCGGCGAGGTCGGCGGCGTCTCCGGCCAGATGCACCTCCCCCACGCCGTGATCGCGGACGAACTCGGCCTGGGCACGGCAGTCGCTGACCGCCATCGGCACACCGGCGTGCAGGTACTCGAACAGCTTGTTGGCCAGCGCCATCTCGTGACTGCCGAAGTGCCGCAACGGGATCAGTCCGATATCAGCCGTCGACAGGAACGCCACCACGGCGTCGGGTCGCACCGGGTCGAGCAGGTGGAGCCGGTCGGCCACCCCGAGCCGCTCGGCCCGGGCCCGGACGGCGGCCACCGCGGGGGTGTGCACCGACGGCACGGCGACCACGGCCAGATGCGCGTCCGGCAGATGCACCAGCGCCTCGACCGCCGTTTCCACGCCGCGGGCGGCCTGAACCCCACCGCTGTAGACCAGAAGCGTCGTGTCGCGATCGACACCCACGACGGACCGGACGTCCGCCGGCCGGGGGTCGATGTCCGCGGAAGCGACGTCAGGCGAAGCCAGTCGCGGAGCGGATGTCGGCCCGCGGCCCTCACCGGAACCCCCGAGCGGACCAGCACTGAGCGGGGGGACGTTGAGGACGACGTCCGGGGTGCGACTCATCCCGTGTCGCTCGCGAAGGGCCTCGGCGAGCGGAGGCGAGACCGTGACCACGCGGTCGGCGCGTGGAGCCCATCGGCGTTCCAGGGCGGCCCAGGCGGCGACCACCCGCGGTGTCCGACCGCCGTAGCGGGACAGCCCGGGCACCCACTCGTGCGCGTCATACACCCATGGGACGGTCCGTCCTGCTGCCCGCTGGCGGGCCACGTACCGGCCGGTCACGGCCAGGAAGTGCACGTCGTGGGCGTGGATCGCGTCCGGGGCCAGCTCCTCGAGCACGGGACCGACGGCCAGCTCCAGATCGTCGATCTCCGGCACCACCCGGCGCGGCTCGGCGGCCAGCGGCAGCGACTGGACGCCCTTGTCGTAGACCTTGTAGGCGAGGGTGGCGGCGTGGGCCGCCTTGCGTCGTCCCACGCCGCCGGCCCGGACGGCGAACCGGCGGGCGTCGACGACGCCGCGCGCCACCGAACCGCCGATCCCCTCGCGCGACTGCGCGTCGCGCTGGGCCAGGACGAGCCGGCGGCGGGTCAGCGCCTCCGCCTCGTGATCGGATGCCAGGAAGGAGATCTCACCGCGATGCCGGCGGGCCCGGCGGTCGCGCCGCAGGTCGCGCAGCACGAAGTCGACCGGAACCCGCAGGATCTCCACCGGACCCATCCGGCTGAGCTCACGCCGCGGGCCGCCGGCGATGCCCACCACTGTCACCCTGGCCCCCAGCGCGGCGACGGCGAGAGCGCTCTTGCGCACCCTGGTGTCGGCGCTGACGTCGTTGGCCACGAGCATCACCACGTGGGGGGCCGATCCCGGGCTCACCGGCTCACCGCTGCCCGACCGACGGCACCTGAGCCGCCCAGCCCACCCGCCTCGCTGTCCGGCGGTGGCCCGAGTGGTCCGGTTCGGTCCAGCTCGACGACCGGACGCAGGGTCGGGTGCGCGGTGAGCATCGCCTCGACCAGCGGCATCGACTGGCAGTCACCGATGACCAGGGTGGCTCCGGCCAGGAAGTCGCCGGTCAGAGCGGCCACCCGGACCGGCGGCGGCGCCGAACCGTCGGTCTGCAGGCCGACCGCAGCTGTGCCGCGCTGTAGCAGCCGCTTCACGGCCCGACGTGCCGTGGTCACGGCGGGCTCCACGATCGGGTGTGCCCCGGCGACGTCGACCGCTTTCGGCGCGACCACCGGGATGTCACGCGACCAGGAGATGATCTTCTCGTCGTTGGAGACCACGGTGGTCGGCACCCGTAACCGGCGAGCCGCCTCAAGCTCGGCCTCGACGTGGTAGCGGCGCCACCCGGAGACCGAGACCAGGACGACCCGACGGACCGGCGGCCGCCGATCAGGCGGCGGGGGCTGCGGCTGGGGCCCGGTGCCGGCGGCCCGCGGCTCGGGAGTCGCCGGGCGGGTGCCCACCTCCCCGTACGCCTGCGCCAGCCGAGCGGCGATCGCCTCGCGACCGTACCGGACGTCGAGCTCTGCCGCGGCCCCGTCCAGGTCGAGCCTGTCCAGGTTCGCCGACAGCTCACGCCAGGCCGCGACGATCTCACCGGGATCCTCATTCACGTCGATGAAGGTGCCCACCCGGGCCTCGACGCCGGCAAGCGCCTCCTGCGGCCCGCCGCTGCGGGTGACGATGACGGGCAGCCCGGCGGCGACCGCCTCGGGGACGGCGAGGTGGAAGGTCTCGTAGGTGCTGGGCGCCAGCAGCAGGTCGTAGCCGGGCAACGCGGCGAGCAGCTCACGATGACGCACCACTCCGGGCAGGTGCAGGCGGTCCGCCACCCCGGCCCCGCGCGCGATCTCCACCAGCTGCTCGGCCAGGGCGCCACCGCCGAAGAGGGTGAGCGAGACCTCACGGTGCTCACGGGCGACGACCGTGAACGCCTTGACCAGCCGGACGACCCCCTTGCGCTCGCTCAACCCGCCGACGAACACCCAGCGGGACAGCCGCTCCGGCGGCTGGGACCGGCGCGGGGCACCGGCGAAGTCGACCGGGTTGGGCAGCACCACCAGCTTGTCCGAGTACTGCGGCAGCCGTTCGAGCACCTGGTCGCGCAGCAGGCTGCTCACGCAGAACACCGCTGTGGCCCGCTCGAGCAGCTCGGCGTAGTTCTCCCGCGCGCCCGGCTGGGCCAGGACGTCCCGCAACGCGGTGGAGTGCTCGGTGGCGAACACCTTGGCGCCCGGCGCGGCCAGCCGGGCGGCGAGCAGCCCGCCGAGATAGCCGACGTGACCGTGCACGACCGGGGAGCCGAAGCCGGCCACGACCCGGCGCACGTCGCGTACCAGCGCCTCGCCGCGATCACCCCAGTCGGCGCCGCCGACCGTGAACACCGGCACCCGGTCGACCGGTCCGGCCACCCCGCTGAGCCGGGTGCCCCCATCGTTCCGCAGCCGGTCCAGCACCGTGTCGAACGACGGTCGCAGCGCGGTCACGGCGTCGGCGCCGCCGCCGGGCCACTCCAGGCCGTGCACGACGTGGACGCCGCCCGGACCGATCCCGGGCACCCTCGTCGACAAGACGGCGTGCTCGGCGACGAACGACCCGGCCATCCGGTTGTAGGGCGTGGGGTACCACGGGGTGGTAACGGTGAGCGGGCAGTCATGCGCAGCGATCATGCGGGCGACGGTCATGTGTCCTGCCTCAGGACGGTCAGCCCCGACCGATGACCCGCAGGGTGACCCCTGGCCAGCCGGACTGGTCGAACACCCCGCGCCCGTCCACCACGGTGCGTACCCCGGGCAGGTCGGCGTTGGTCAGCTCGCGGAACGCGGTGTGGTCGGTGTGCAGGATCGCCGCGTCCACCGGCTCGCCGTCCGGGTACGGCGGCAGGCCGAGCGCCTCGAGCTCGGCGTCTGAGTACATCGGGTCGGTGACGAACGGCTGCGCCCCGCGCTCGCGCAGCGCCGCCACCGCGGCGAACACCCCGCTGAACGCGGTCTCCTTGACCCCGCCGCGGTAGGAGGCGCCGAGCACCAGAACCCGCTGGCCGTGCAGGTCGCCGTGGGCGCCCTCGAGCAGGCCGACGGTATACACGGGCATGTCGGCGTTGGTCTCCCGCGCAGCCCGGACCACGGTGGCCTCCGGGTCGCCCCACAGGTACAGGCGCGGGTAGACCGGGATGCAGTGCCCGCCGACCGCCATGCCGGGACGGTGGATGTGGCTGAACGGCTGGCTGTTGCTCGCCTCGATCACCTGGTGGATGTCGATGCCGCTGCGGGCTGCGAACCGGGCGAACTGGTTGGCCAGCCCGATGTTCACGTCGCGGTAGGTGGTCTCGGCGAGCTTGGCCATCTCGGCGGCCTCGGCGCTGCCCAGGTCCCAGACCCCGTTCGGCCGGGCCAGGTCGGGTCGCTCGTCGAAGGTGAGCACTGACTCGTAGAACGCCTGGCCGCGCTTGCCGCTCTCGGCGTCGACGCCACCGATGAGCTTGGGATACTTGCGCAGGTCGGCGAACACCCGGCCGGTGAACACCCGCTCCGGGCTGAACACCAGATGGAAGTCGATGCCCGCGGTCAACGCGCGGCCCGCGGCGCTCGACCCGGACTCGAGCATGGGCAGGAATCGGGTCCGGGTGGTACCCACCGGCAGGGTCGTCTCGTAGGAGACCAGCGTGCCCGGTTGCAGTCCCGCCGCGATCGCCTGGGTCGCGGCGTCCATCCAGCCGAAGTCCGGGGTGCCCTCGCCGTCGACGAACAGCGGGACGACGACGACGACCGCCTCGCTGCGCCGCACGGCGTCGGTGGTGTCGGTGGTCGCCTCCAACCGGCCGACGCCCTCGGCGCCCGCGACCACCTCGGCCAGGTAGTCCTGGAGGTGCTGCTCGCCGGGGAACGGTGCCTCGCCGCGGTTGACGGTCTCGACGAGTGCCGCGTTGACATCGGCACCGATCACATGGTGCCCACGCTTGGCGAACTGGACGGCCAGCGGCAGGCCGATCTTGCCCAGGGCGACGACGGTGATGTTCACGCAGACCTTCCATCGATGCTGACCCGAGACCCGCGCGGTTCGGGCGTCACCACCGTATCCGCCCCGGCAGCGGGATCGTCGCCGCCAGGCCAGTACGGCGGGCCCTCGCCAAGGGTGAGCGAGGAGAACGTCGCATCGTCGATGCCGTCCGGGCGGGGCGGCGGCACCAGCGCCGAGTACAGCTCACGGATCGCCGGCTCCTGGCCCTGCCAGGAGTAGGCGCGTCGCAGCTCCTCCCAGTGCGCGCCGCCGGTGTCGGGCGGATCGGCCAGCAACCGGCGGACGGCGCCCGCCAGGTTGGCGGCCCCGTCGTCCTCACCGTCGAAGGAGAACACCTCACCCAGGTGGTGCTCGCGGACGAACCGGGCGATCAGCTCGGCGTCGCTGGTCACGATCGGCAGGCGGGCGTGCAGGTTCTCGAAGAGCTTGTTGGGCAGGGCCTGCTCGATGTTGGCCGACCCGGTGCGCAGTGGCATCACCGCCACGTCGGCCCCGGACAAGTAGTGCAGCAGGTGGTCCTGGTCGACGGGGGCACAGAAGTGCAGCCGTTCCCCCACCTCGAGGGAGATCGCTCGGGCCATCAGGGCAGGTGCGTGCGGGTGCGGGTGCGGAACGGGGACCACCGCCGCGTGCACGCCGGGTAAGCGGGGCAGGGCGTCGACGATCACCTCGATGCCCCTCGCCCGGCTGACCGCGCCGCCGTAGACGAGCAGCGGCACGTCCTCGGAGAGCCCGGCGACTTCGCGCACAGTCGGTCCGACGACGTTGCCCGGACGGATCCGCTCATCGTCCACCGGCACGTTGAGCACCAGACCGGGACGGCGCGGGAGCCCATACCGCTCGTCGAGGGTGCGGGTGATCGGCTCGGAGACGGTGATCACGGCGTCGGCCGAGTGGATGTGCCGGGCCTCCTCGCGAACCAGGGCGCTGTGCCGGCGCCAGTGCCCCTGCTCCTGTTTCGGGATGCCGAGGAAGTCCTCCCGGGCGTCGTAGACGACGAAGCAGCGGTGTCCGGCGGCCCGGCGGCGGCGGGCGGCCCGGACGGCGGTGCCGAGAACCAGCGGGTGATGGGCGTGGATGATGTCCGGCTCGAGCTCGTCGAGCACAGGTGCGAACGCGGCGGCGTAGTCCTCGACCTCGGGCAGGGTCCCGCGGGTCGTCGCCAGCAGCGCGCGTTTCTGCCGCACGTCGTCCCAGTGCCGCCACGCCAGCCGGTGCCCGACGTTGACCGCCCACTGGGCCCGCCAGCGCAGCATCCGGGCGGTCAGCACGGCCCGGGCCAGCAGGTAGCGCCCGGCCCAGTACCCGAGGCGCACGGGACGCCAGCTCGTGTCGAGCTTCTCCTCGACGTCCACACGGTCAGGGTGCAGCAGCCCCGAGACGGCGCCGCGCGCCGCCCGGACCTCGCCACGCAGCTCGCGCACCTGGGTGACGTACTCGTCGCGCGATGTCCAGTCGATGAACCGGAACTGGCGCCGTCGCCGGGCAGCGACCCTGTGCCGGTGCAGGTCGCGCTGTGACCGCCCGATCCGGACCGGCAGGACGGTGACCTGGGGCCCGCCGGGCGGCCCCAGCCGGCGAGTGCCGGTGCTGCTGTCCTCGGTCTCGGCCGACAGTGCGTAGACCTCGTAGCCGAGCCGGGCCAGGGTCAGCGAGAACTTCTTGGCCCGCGAATCGGAGTCCATGGAGTTGGCCCGGAACAGGACGACTCGGGGGGGACGCGACGACGGGGTGGGCGCCGTCCCGACTTCTGGCACGGCGACCACGGTAGTACACCGCCAACAAGCACCGGGTGCAACCATTCGTATTCCAGGCGTGACCGACTGCCGTGACTAGGCTGGAACCATGCAGGTAGTCAGCGTGGTGGGTGCGCGGCCACAGTTCGTCAAGCTGGCCCCGGTCGCCGCGGCGCTCGCCGACCCGACGAGCAGCCCAGGCGTCGAGCACGTCATCGTGCACACCGGCCAGCACTACGACGCCGCGATGTCCGACAGCTTCTTCGCCGAGCTGAGGATTCCCGAACCCGACGTGCATCTGGGCGTCGGCGTGGCCGGCCACACCGGGCACGGAGCGCAGACCGGGGCGATGCTCGCCGCGCTGGACCCGGTGCTCGAGAAATACCGACCGGACTGGGTGCTGGTATACGGCGACACCAACTCCACCCTGGCCGGGGCGCTGAGTGCGGTGAAGCTGCACCTGCCGGTTGCACACCTGGAGGCCGGGTTGCGCTCGTTCAACCGGGCCATGCCCGAGGAGCACAACCGGGTGCTCACCGATCACGCGGCCGACCTGCTCCTGGCCCCGACCCAGGTCGCGATGAACCATCTGAGCGCCGAGGGCCTGGCCGGGCGAGCGCGCCTGGTCGGCGACGTGATGACCGACGTCTGCTATGCCGTGCGCGATGTCGTGGCCGACCGAGAGATCATGCTGCCCCAGGGCGTGGACGGCGACGCGCCCTACGTACTGGCCACGATCCACCGAGCCGAGAACACCGACGACCCGGACCGGCTCGCAGCGGTGGCCGCCGCTCTGGCCACGGTCGATGTGGCGGTCGTGCTCCTTGCCCACCCCCGCCTGCGCGCCCGCGCCGAGCGGTTCGGCGTCCAGCTGGCCGGCCGCAGCGCCGACGGTGTCCACGTCGGCGACCCCCTGCCGTACCCACAGCTGGTGCGGGCACTGCTCGGCTCGGCCGGGGTGATCACCGACTCCGGCGGCCTCCAGAAGGAGGCCTACCTGCTCGGCGTGCCGTGCACGACGCTGCGCAGCGAGACGGAGTGGACCGAGACGTTGGACGGCGGCTGGAACGTCCTGGACCCCGACCTGAGCCTGGTGGCCCGGACGGCGGCTCGGCCGGCGCCCTCGGGTGAGCGCGCGAGCCCCTACGGCGATGGCCGCGCCGCCCACCGGGTGGCCGAGGCGCTGCGCGCTGCGGACCACGGCGCAGCGACCCGTCGGTAGGCATCGCCCCCGGCCGAGGTCAGGTCGGCGGTAGCTCGACCACGCGTCCGTCCCGAGCCGAGGTGAGCACCATCTCGGCAACGGCCACCGTGGCCAGCCCCTGGCGCATGGTGACGACCTCCATGCTCTTGCCGAGGACGGCGTCACGGAACGCCTCGTGCTCGGTGCGAAGCGGCTCGGGCTTGGCGAACGCGAACCGGACCATGTCGCCCTCGGCGACCCCGCGGAAGCTGGCGATCTCGTCCCAGGTGGTCGGGATCAGGCCGTTGGCGAAGAACGTCAGGTCGGCGGACAGGGTGTCGGCGACGAACGCGCCCTTCTCACCGGTGACGATGGTGACCCGCTCCTTCATCGGCGACAGCCAGTTCACCAGGTGACTGGTCACCGTGCCGTCGGCCAGCTGACCTACCACGGCGACCAGGTCCTCGTGCTGGCGGCCGCTCTTGAACGCCGTTCGGGCGGCCACCGATCGGAACTCCTGCTGGGTCACCCACGCGGTTAGGTCGATGTCATGTGTGGCGAGGTCCTTCACCACTCCGACATCGGCGATCCGGGACGGGAACGGGCCCTGGCGCCGGGTGACCACTTGGTACAGGTTGCCCAGGTCGCCGTGGGCCAGCCGCGAGCGCAGGTTCTGAAGGGCGGGGTTGAAGCGCTCGATGTGCCCGACCGCACCGACCAGTCCGGCCGACTCGAACGCCTCGACCAACCGCTGCGACGAGGCGCTGTCCTGGGCCAGGGGCTTCTCGATCATCGTGTGCACCCCGGCCTTGGCCAGGATGAGCCCGATCTCCTCATGGTGGATCGTCGGCACGGCGACCATGCAGTAGTCGATGCCGTGCTCGATCAGCTTCTCCACTGTGGAGACGACGGGCAGGCCACCGGCCACCCCGTGCGGGTCACCACCGGCATCGGCGACCGCGACCAGCTCGACGTCGGCCAGGCTGCGCAGCACCCTGGCGTGATGGCGGCCCATCATGCCCAGGCCGATCAGACCCGCGCGCAGCGGCATACCCAAACCCCCCGACTGAACAGCGCCGGCCGCCATCAGGCACCAGCTCCGGCGACGGCGTTCACGCCCATGACGATCCGTTCCAGGTCGGCGGTCGCTAGCGACGGGTGGACGGGCAGCGAGAGCGCTTGCGCCGCAGCCGACTCCGTCTGGGGGAGGTCGATGACCAGGTCGAACGACGGCAGCCGGTGGTTCGGGATCGGGTAGTACACCCCGGTGCCGATGCCGTGCTCGGCGGCCAGCGCCGCGGCGAAGGCGTCCCGGTCGCCGTCCACCCGGATCGTGTACTGGTGGTAGACGTGCGTCGCGCCGGGAGCAACGGCCGGGTAGACGACCCCGCGCAAGTTCGCGTCGAGGAACGCCGCGTTCTCCTGGCGCTGCTTGGTCCAGGAGGCGAGCTTGCCCAGCTGCACCCGACCGATCGCAGCGTGCACGTCGGTCATCCGGGCGTTGAAACCGACGACCTCGTTCTCGTACCGCTTCTCCATGCCCTGGTTGCGTAGCAACCGCATCGTCCGCGCGGTCTCCTCCTGCGCGCAGGAGACCATGCCGCCCTCCCCCGAGGTCATGTTCTTGGTCGGGTACAGGCTGAACATCCCGAAGGCGCCGAACGACCCGACCGGACGCCCCTGCCAGCTGGCGCCGTGCGCCTGAGCGGCGTCCTCGAAGATCATCAGAGCGTGGGTGTCGGCGATCTGCGCGAGGGCGGTCATGTTCGCCGGGTGCCCGTACAGGTGCACCGGCATGATGCCCACGGTGCGCTCGGTGATCGCGGCCTCGACCGCGGCAGGGTCGAGGCAGAAGTAGTCCGGCTCGATGTCCACGAACACAGGCCTGGCCCCGGTCAGGGCCACGGAGTTGGCGGTCGCAGCGAAGGTGAACGACGGGACGATCACCTCATCACCCGGGCCGACCCCACAGGCCAGCAGGCCGAGGTGGGCACCGGCGGTCCCGGAGTTGACCGCCACGCAGGTGCGCCCGGCCACCAGCTGGGCGGCGAACTCCTGCTCGAACGCGGTGACCTCCGGGCCCTGGGCGAGCATGCCGCTGCGCAGCACGCGGTCGACCGCCTCCCGCTCCTCGTCGCCGATGATCGGCCGGGCGGCCGGGATCGACGGCAGCATCGAGGTCATGATGGGGCTACCTCCGTCAGGGTGGTGGTCGCGTCGGCGTTCTCGCCGATGACTTCGCGATAGGTGCGCCCGGTGCTCGGGCAGTGCAACAGGCCGTCGTCGGCCGCCTCCAGAGGAACCCCGGCGCGGCCGACCCATCGTATCCGCCTGGCCGGGACCCCGGCGACGAGCGCGAAGTCCGGCACATCCGCCACCACCACCGACCCGGCGGCCACCATGGCCCAGCGACCGATGGTGACCGGAGCGATGCACACCGAGCGGGCACCGATCGAGGCGCCGTCCTGCACGGTGACCCCCACCGGCTCCCAGTCGTGGGCGCTCTTCAGGGCACCGTCCGGGGTGACCGCCCGCGGGTAGTGGTCGTTGGTGAACACCACCGCCGGGCCGACGAAGACCCCGTGGCCCAGCACGGCGGGCTCATAGACCAGGGCGTGGTTCTGCAGCTTGCAGTTGTCGCCCATCACCACACCCGGACCGACGTAGGCCCCGCGGCCGATGATGCAGTTGTCGCCGATCTGGGCCTTCTCGCGCACCTGGGCGAGGTGCCAGACCGACGACCCCTCGCCGATGCTGGCGTCCTCGGCCACGTCGGCGCTCGGCTGGATCCGGGCGGCCATCGAGTCTCCCTTCGACTCGGCGTCTACTCTGGCGCGGTCAAAGTACCGCACGAGCCGGCAGCAGAATCGGCTCACCGACCCGACCCACACACCCGCCCGCGAACAGGACGGCGACACTCCCGATGACCTGGTCATGACCCCCGCGAAACCCCACCTGCTCTACCTGGCCTGGGGGTTTCCGCCCTCGCGGACCGGTGGCGTGCACCGGGCGCTGGCCACCGCCAACGCCTTCGCCGCCGACGGTTGGCGGGTCAGTGTGATCACCGCAACGCGTGAGGTGTTCGGTGACGTCACCGGCGCCGACGAGGCCCTCGAGCTCCTCGTCGACGAGCGGGTGGACGTCGTTCGGGTGCCGTTCGCCTGGCCCGCCCAGGCCACTGACCTGCGTCAGTTCAGCCCGCTACGGGTGCTCACCCCGCGGCTGTGGGCCACCGCCCGGCGTCGCCGCGACCTGCACCACTTCCCGGAGGTGGGATACGGACCGTGGCGGCCGCTGATCGAGGCCGCGGCGCGCCGGGTGCACGCCCGCACCCCCGTCGACGTCAGCATGGCCACGACGAACCCTCAGGTCTCGATCGCCCCGTGCGTGCATCTGCAGGATCGCTTCGGCGTGCCGTACGTCGTCGACTTCCGCGATGCCTGGACCTTTCACACCTACTCCGGCACCCGACGCCTGCCCCCCGACTCAGCCGCCGGGCGCTGGGAGGCCCGAGCGGTCACCGGCGCGGCTGAGGTCTGGTTCGTCAACGAACCGCTGCGGCGCTGGCATGCGTCGACCTACCCGGACGCGGCAGCGCGGATGCACGTGGTGATGAACGGCTACGACCGCGACCTGCCGGCCCCGGTACCGCACCAGGATCGCGACGCCCCCCTGACCTTCGGCTACCTCGGCACGATGACCCCGGTGGTGCCGTTGCGTGAGCTCGTGGACGGCTGGCGCCACGGCCACGCGCAGGTCAGCGAGCTGGCCACGGCGCGAGCCGAGCTGCACGGCTACCTCGGCTACTACGCCACCCCGGACCCGGCACTGGCGGCGATCGTCGACGAGGCGGCCCCGGCCGCCATGCGCTACCTGGGACCGGTCTCCAAGACGCAGGTGGCACAGACCTACGCCCGGTTCGACGTCCTGGTGCTCGCCCTGGGCGGAGGTGAGTACGTCACGTCGGGCAAGGTGTTCGAGTACGCCTCGACCGGGCTGCCCGTGGTCTCGGTACTGACCCCGGGCAACGACGCGGCGCGGGTGCTGGCCCACTACCCGCGCTGGCACCCGGCCGCAGACCTGTCCCCCGCGGCGATCGCCGCGGCGTTCGCCGCCGCGGCCCGGGACGCGAGGGCCGGGGACGGCGCGCAGCAGCGTGCTCGGGCGTCGGCGGCCCAGGACGCGGCCCGCGCCTTCCGCCGGGATGTGCAGCTTGCGCCGCGGATCGCCGCGCTGCGGGCTCTGGTGGGCGCCACCGTGGCCGACCCGGCCGCCGACGGTGCGGCGGTGCCACCGGACGCCGCGGCCCGGTGAGCGTCGTGGAGGTCGTCCTGGTCGCGCTGGGGCCCGCGGAGCCGGGCGACGGCCTGGTCGCCGGCGTCACGACGCTGCAACGCGCGGGAGCCCGGGTGACCCTGATCTGCCGGCACCCACCGTCCCCGGCGCTGGCCGCTCAGCTGGACGGCGCGGTCCCACTGCCCGCAGGGCGGCTGGCGGCCGCCACGACCTGGGCTCGGGTCGGCGGTCGGGCGATCGCCCTGCCGGGACCGTTGCCCGCAGTGCGTCTAGACCCGGACCGGCTCCCCGCCGCCGTTCGGCTGCTGCGCCACCGCAGGACGCGCGAGCTCATCCGGTCGGCTGACGTGGTGGTCGCCGTCGACCAGGCGGCGATCCCGGCTGCCTGGCTGGCCGCCCGGCGCCACCCGCACGTGTCGGCGCTCAGCGGGCTGCCGGCCGCAGTGAACCGCTGGGCGCACTGACCGGGCGTGCCTCCTCCTGCGGGCCCGGCGGGCCGAGCGGGGCCGGAGCGCCGACCAGGAACGGGGCCAGCAGTGATGCGCTGTAGCGGCCGTCATGCACAGTGCGCACGAAGTCGAGTCCGGCGCGGGCCTGTCCGCGGGCCCAGTCCCGCTCGGCGCAGATCCGTTCGATGACCTCGGCAAGGGTCTCGGGATCGGCCTCGACGACCGGCACCTCGGACCCGGTCCGGTGACGGACCCGTTCGCGCACCCGGTCGGCGACGTGGGCGACGACCACCCGCCCGGCCGCCATCGCCTCGCAGGAGACCACCGAGTAGATGCCGAGCACGAACTGGTCGAGCACGATGTCGGCCTGACCGAACAGCGCCGGCATCTCGGCGTTCGGCACCCCGCTGATCCGCCGGTAGTCGATCAGCCCTCGTTCGGCGAGCCGGGTCAGGGTCGGTTCGATGCGCTCGGTGCCCTTGAATCGGGTGCTGGACGGGGCGTGGACGACGAGCGGGCGGTCGCGGTGCATCGGCTCCGCCGGCGCGGTCCATCGGTCGGGGTCGACGACGACGGGCAGCCAGTGGGCCTCCGGGACGTCGTCCAGGAGGTCCGGGGTGGAGACGAAGGTCGGTCCGGCGTTCTCGGCGAAGACCCGGCCGAGCCGCTCCGCCCGAGCCTGCAGTATCGGGACCTGCTCCCAGTCCGGGTCGGTGAACGGAGAGAACCGGTAGGTCTGTGCATGCCGGGACGGCAGCCGGACGTCGGAGCCGTGGGCGAGCAGGGCCACACCCATCCCGGCCTCGGTGAGCAGTCGGGACTCCGCGGCGCAGTCCGGGCCGTGCACCAGACCGAGCACCGGTCGCCCGGCCTCGATCAGCACGTGCGTGAAGTGCTCGAGCACGTAGCGTTCCTGGTCGCGGGCCCACGCTGCGGAGCGGTAGGTGGTCACCGGCACCAGGTAGTCGGCCGGGTAGTTGAACGCGTCGTCGCGCCCGAACGCGAAGTTCTGCACAGCGACGTCGGGCAGGAGGCGCTCGACTGCTCGGCTCCACTCCCAGCCCTGACCGGCGAAGTTCGCCGGCCCGACGAGCAGGCTCACCGGGGCCTCACGCAGAATCGGGCGTGGCGGCAGTGAGGGCTCCACAGGTGCCACCCGCGGCGATGCGGCCGGCGGCGGGGCCGGCGGCGGTACGGCCCGACGAGCGATCAGGGCGCTCATGGTCCGGATCGGGCCGCGTAGCCGGCGCACGAACCGGCGGCGCACCCCACGGACGATCCGTCTCGCCGTCGACCTGATCGTCGCATTGGCCATTCGGTGGACCTCCTGATCGGCATCGCCACGCCACTACCGAAAGCGGATTGTCAATCTACCCAGGGCAACGAATAGATCGAGTACTTTGAAGATTGACTCGGACCTGATCAGTGAGATCCGGGACATCCAGGAGATGTGGCCGCACCCCACGCGGTGCCCCACGGCCCTGTCGCACAGGACGCTCGCGAGGAGAGTGGGCATGCTCGCACGGCAACCAGCGCCGCATCTGCTGTACGTGGCGTGGGGCTTCCCACCCTCGCGAGGCGGAGGCGTGTACCGGGCGCTGGCCACCGCCAAGTTCTTCGCCCGAGCGGGCTGGCGGGTGACCGTACTGACCGCCGAACGGGAGGCGTTCGCCCGGTACACCGGCATGGACACCAGTCTGGAACAGCACATCGACCCGCGGATCCACATCGAGCGGCTCCCGTTCACCTGGCCCCTGCTCGACACCGACATCCGCACCTACTCCTGGCTTCGTGCCCACGCCCCGGAGCGCTGGAGCCGGCGCCAGCAGCGCCGCGAGACGGCGAGGTTCCCCGAAGCGGGCTACGGGCCCTGGCGGCGGACGCTGGAGAACGCCGCGCTGGCCGTCCATGACCGCGACCCGGTGGACCTCGTGGTGGCCACCGCCAACCCCAACGTCGACTTCACCGCCGCCTGGGTCCTGCACAGGCGCCATCGGGTGCCGTACGTCATGGACTACCGCGACGCCTGGCTGCTCGACGTCTTCGAGGGCGGGATGCTCCACGCCGAACGCAGCGCGGCGGCTCGCTGGGAGCGGCGCCTGGTGGCCCACGCCCGGGAGATCTGGTTCGTCAACGAGCCGATCCGGGCCTGGCACCAGCGCCGCTATCCCCAGGTTGCCGACCGGATGAATGTGGTGGCCAACGGCTTCGACCCGGAGCTGGCCCCGCCGCCGCGCGGGCACGCGCCGGACGCCGCGGGGGGGCTGACCTTCGGCTACCTGGGCACGATCAGTCCCAAGGTCCCTCTCGAGGAGATGATCGAGGGCTGGCGCTGGGCCCGTGCCCACGACGACACCGTCGCCCGCGGCCGGATGCAGCTGCACGGCTACCTGGGGTACTACTCCTCCCCTCGAGCCGACCTCAGCCACCAGCTCGAGGAGGCCGCCGAGGATGGGGTGGACTATGCAGGCCCGGTCGCCAAGAACGACATCGCCGCGGTCTACGACTCCTTCGACGTCCTGCTGCTCGCCATCGGCGCCGGTCGCTACGTGACCAGCGGCAAGGTGTACGAGTACCTCGCCACCGGCCTGCCCATCGTCTCGGTCCACGATCCCGTCAACGCCGCCTCCGACGTGCTGCGCGGGTACCCGATGTGGTTCCCGGTCGCCGATCTCGATCCCGCGACGGTAGGTCGGGCGATCACCCAGGCCGCGCACGCCGCCCTGGACGCCGGACCGGAGCTGCGCCGGCAGTGCCTGGACTACGCCGCCGCGTTCACCCGCGACCGTCAGCTGCTTCCCCGGGTTCAAACGCTGTCCATCGAGGTCGGTGGCCTTCCGGCGATACAGCAGCCGCCTCTCGCCACTGTCGCATCGGGCGGCGCGCACCCTGGGCGGCTCTGATGCGGGTCACGGTGCTGACCGCCGCGCGGCCTGTCTCCGCCGAACATCTGACCACGATCACCGACGCGCTCCGCGCCGCCGACGGGCAGGTGGAGGTGCACGTGGTGAGCTGGGGCCCGGTCCAGGACTGCGCCGCGGTGCGGTCGGCCACCGTCATCGGTCCGGCGACGGTCTACCGCTCCCGCCCGGACCAGGCCGACGGGGGTGACCCGGACACTGCGGAGCGGGAGACGCCGGACGCCGGCTCGCCAGACCCGCCCCCGCAGTCCACGCCCGAGCCCTCCTCGGCCGTCCGTCCCTCACTCGCGCGCCGAGCCCGGCGCCTGGTGGGTCGGCCGCTGTGGGCCTGGCGGCGGCGCGTCATCCTGGTCCGCCGCAGCCGGCTGTACCGGCGGGCGCGCCGTGCGCTGCTCGGTGGGATCCCGAGACGGTTCGCCGCCGGTGCCTGCGCGAACCCCGATCTGCTCGACGCCGTCCGCGCCAGCCAGATCGTGCTCGCCCTGGACCACTACGCCGTCCCGGCCGCCTGGCAGATCGCCCGCCGAGTGCCCGGACCCGCCGTGGTGAACGGCTTGGCGGCGGCGGAGCGCGAGCTGAGGGCTCGCGCCGGGCGCTGACGCATCGGGCTCAACGGGCCAGCAGTACCACCTGCGCGGCCAGCTCGTCCCAGGGCGAGACGCCGCGCAGGTTCTGCTGAGACCAGTCCAGGGCCGCACGCCGGGCCTGCGCCAAGGCCTCGGGCTGACCTGACCAGGTCCGCAGCTGCGCAGCGGCGGCCTCCGCGCCGTCCACGACCGCCCCGGCGCCGCTGTCGGCGATGAACGGCACCACCCGCGGCAGCGGCGTGGCCAGCACCGCCAACCCCATCGCGAGGTACTCGTACAGCTTGGAGGGCACCGCCTCGCGGAAGGCCGGGGTGTCACCGACCAGCAGCATGCCGACCGAGGCGTCGGCGGCTACCTGCCAGGCCTGCTGAGGGGGCAGTCGCCCGTGCAGGTGCACGCGCAGGCCCCCTGCCGTGTCGAGGACGTCGTCGGCGAGCAGCCGGGCGGCCAGCCAGTCCTCGTCCGAGGCGGCCACCGGACCGACGACGTCCAGCCTCCAGCCGGGCGCCGCGGCCACCGCATCGATCATGGCCCGCAGCCCGCGGCTGGTCCGCACGTCGCCGATGTACGCCGCACGCAGCGGCTCGTCGCTCCGCTCACCCACCGGTCGGTCCCGGCCGACGGCGGGCGGGGCGGGCAGCAGCTGCAGGTCGGGCAGGTTGCGGACCACGAGCCGCTGCCGGCATCGCACGCTGGCCGGCGGCACGTGGTCGTCGGCCACCACGGTCAGCGACGCCTTCCCGGCCAGCGCCACGCACCAGGCCGCCATCGCCTGGAGGGACCGGCGGGCCCTCGCTGCCCAGGCCCGGTCGAGCAGCAGCGCAACGTAGTCCTCGTGCACGTCGGCGACCAGCCGGCGCCGGCGCAGCCGGGCGGCCAGCAGAGCGGAGGGCACCACGTCCGGGTCCAGGGTGAGCAGCACCCGACCACGCGCCTGCCACGGCAGCCAGAGCGCCCGCACGGCGCGAGCGAGCATCCCGCCCCGCTGCCAGGTCCGCACCGCTGACCCGGGGGGCGCGGCCGCCGCGTCCCCGAGAGCGAGCACCTCTACGGTCAGCCCGGCGCGGTGCAGCGCCGCCACCTCACGGTGCATCCGGGCGTCGGCGACGTCGTGGCCGGAGCTGACGATGCTGACCTCGGGGCGGGCTGGGTGAGCGGCCCGCGAAGGGACCGCGCTCAGAAGTCCTCCATCACCAGGGCGCTCTCCCCGACCTTGAGGAAGTGGGTGTAGGCGTCGATGATCTCCTGCGGCTCACCGCGGCGGATCAGCTGCCCCTCGTGCAACCAGAGGGCCTCGTCGCACAGGTCGCGGATGGTGCCGAGAGCGTGGCTCACCACGAGCATGGTCCGGGCCTTGCCGACCAGCTCCTGCATCCGCTTCTGCGCCTTCTCCCTGAAGTGCGCGTCCCCGGCCGACAGGGCCTCGTCGATGATCAGGATGTCCGGGTCCATGTGCACGGCCACCGCGAACGCCAGCCGGCTGTACATGCCCGAGCTGTAGGTGCGCATCGGCATGTCCATGAACTCGCCGAGCTCGGCGAAGTCGGTGATCTCGTCGTAGCGCTGCTTGATCTCGGAGCGGCTCAGCCCGGCCGCCAGGCCGCCGAGGGTGACGTTCTCCCGCCCGGTCAGCGAGGCGTTGAAGCCGATGCCCAGCGCCAGCAGGGTGCTCACCCGGCCGGTGACCTCGATCCGTCCATGCGACGGCGCCAGGATGCCGGCGACGGTGCGCATCAGGGTGGACTTGCCGGCGCCGTTGGCGCCGATCACCCCCATCACCCGGCCGTGCGGCACGTCGAAGCTCACCCCGCGCAGGGCGCGGACCTCGCGGATCACTCGCTCGTGCCGGCCGAGCCGCACGATGGCGCTCTTCAGCGTCGGCACCTTCTGCAGGTTGATCCGGTAGGTCACGGACACGTCCTGCACGCTGATCGCCGGCGCGTCGGCCGCGTTCGACGCGACGGACCGGGCCGCGCTACTGGACGGCTCGCGGCGGCTCATCGGACCCACCCTGTCAGAGACGGACAGCGAACTCACGCTCCCTCGACATCAGCAGCAGCGAACCGACCACCAGTAGGCCCACCGACCAGACCAACCCGTAGAGCAACAGGGACGCCGAGGGGCTGACGCCCTCGTTGAGCACCTCCGACTGCGCCCCGAGGATCCCGAAGATCGGGTTGATCGGGCTGTAGGTCAGCAACATCTCGTGCAGACGGCTGCCTCCACTACTGGACTTGGCCTGCTCCACGGTCCACAGGATCGGGGAGAGGTAGAGCCAGATCCTGATGAAGTACGGCAAGAAGCTGGCGGTGTCGCGGAAGTAGACCTGGAACGTGGCGAACAGGTTGCCCAGGCCCAGGCCCATCATCACCGCCATCGCCCAAATCGGGAACATCCACAGCATCTGCCAGCCCCACGGGCGGTCGCACAGGATGTGGATCACCACGTACACCATGAGGGTCGGCAGGTACCGACGCATCGCCAGGTAGGTGGTGGAGACGGTGAGCAGCATCTTCGGGAACGGGGTGTTCAGGATCAGCCTGCCACCCGCGGTCACCGACGTGGTGCCGTTCTGCATCGCCCCGGTGATGAAGTAGTAGAGGAACAGGCCCGAGGTGAGCAGGGCGAAGAACGCCTTGGCCGCCTCCGGGTCCCCGCTCACCGACCTGCCGTTGATCACGTTGACCAGCAGGAAGTACACCCCCGCGAGCAGCAGCGGGTTGATCACCAACCAGAGCTGGCCGAACATGGTGTCGGTGTTCGCGGCGCGCATCTGGGTGCGAGCGAGCTCGAAGGCGAAGGACCGCCGGCGCCACAGCTCGCGGAAGTACGGGCCGAACGGGGGCAGGCCGGCACGGTGTGGCTCGTAGACGTGCCGCTCGCCGTAGAACTCGTCGGCCTTGGCCGAGGTGCGTAATGGACTCACGGGTGCCTTCCTGGCCGTGCCGGCCGCCGTGGGCGGCGAATCGTCAGACGCCGGCTCAGGATAGCGCCGCCGGTGGCCGCTACCGGCTGAGGTGGTCGTACACCGCCCGGAGTGCAGCGGCGTCCCGCTGCCAGGACAGCGACGGAGCCGCCGCTCGGACAGCGGCCCGCAGCCGATCGTAGGAGGCCACGGCGCGCCGCACCGCGGCGGCCAACCCCTCGTCGTCACCCGGCGGGTACAGCTCCCCGACGCCGTGCTCACGAACCAGGGCCCCGAGCTCGCCGACATCGGAGGCGACCACAGGAACCCCGATCCGGATGGCGTGGAACAGCTTGTTCGGCATCGCCAGGCGGTGGTTGGCCCACCGGTCGGAATGGGTCACCAGTGCCAGCCCGGCCGCCGCCAGCAGCTCATCGACCTGCTCGACCGGCCGGGCCGGGTGCACCTCGGCGCGACCGGCGTCGAAGGTGGCCAGCCAGGTCTCGTCGGCCGGTCCGACCAGCGTCACCGGCAGGTCGAGGCGACGACTGGCCCGGGCGATCACCTCGAGCTCTCGGTAGGGGGCCAGCCGGCCCGCGTACACCGCGGCGGTGGGTTCCGCGGGCGGGCGTAGCGCCGCGGCCCGGGCCGGGCTGCCCTCGGCGGGCAGCAGCGGGAAGGTGTTGCGCACGACGTGGACGTGTTGCCATCCGTAGGCCTCGCGCAGCGCGGCCGCCACGCCGTCCCCGACCGTGATCACAGCCGCGGCTCTCGAGCCGAGCTCGGCCTCTCGGGCCCGCTCCCGGCGGGCCTGAAGGGGGGTCGGCCGGCCCACCCGGGGGCGGCCCGACCACAGCTCGTGGCTGTCGTAGACCAGCGGGACGCCGGCCCGCCGGGCCAGTTCGTCACCGACGTCGAGCGCGGTGTAGTCGTGGGCATGCACCACGTCGAAACTGCGCTGGGCGCCGTCGTCGGCGACCCCTCGGGCCCACCGGGCGAAGGCCTGGTTGCGGTGGGTGGGCAGCAGCGCCCACCGGGCCAGGCGGGCCGGGGGGGCCAGCCGTCGCGTACTCAGCGACGGCGCGCCGTCGGGACGGAACACCGAGGAGGCGCCCACCGAGGAGGCGGTGACCCCGTCGGGGGGCTGCCAGCCCTCTGGGACCTGCTTGCCGATCACGTGCACCCGGTGGCCAGCCTCGACCAGGGTGGTCGCCTCCCGTAGCACCCGGGTGTCCGAGGCCAGCGACGTGGCCACCAGCATCAGGACCCGCACGTCCCGCCGCCCTCAGTCACCCTCAGTGGGTCAGGTCTGCCGGCGCCGGCGGCCGGCGGGCCAGCGAGCGGGGGCTGGTCAGGAACCCCACCCCCCAGGACATGTGCATCGTCGCGTACACCACCGGCAGGGTCAGCGCCGACCGCATCGGCAGGCCCTTCGCGGTCAGCGCGCTCGCCCCGATCAGCCCGGCGAGGTACCCGCCGGGCAGCAGCAGGCTCCACGGCGTCAGCGGGGCCGCGAGCAGCCCCACCGCACACGCCAGGACGGCGGTCGGCGGGGCCAGGTAGCGGGCGTTCGCCGTCCCGGCATGCTGGCGCATCACGACCCGACGCCAGCGCCCGTAGTGGAAGTACTGGCGCGCCAGGGCCTTCAGGCTCGAGCGCGGCCGGTAGGTGACCGACAGCTCGGGGGTGAAGTAGACCAGGTGGCCCGCGCTGCGGATCCGGTGGTTGAGCTCCCAGTCCTGCGCGCGCAGGAACGAGGTGTCGTAGCCGCCCAGCTCGGTGAGCACCTCACGCCGGAACACCCCGAGGTAGACGGTCTCGGCCGGTCCAGCATCACCGCCGGTGTGGAACCGTGCCCCGCCGACGCCGAACACGCTGCGCATGGCGGTGGCCACCGCCTTGGTGAAGTCGGTAGTGCCCTCGGCGGCCATCACGCCGCCGACGTTCGCGGCCCCGGTCGAGGTGAGCAGGGCGACCGCGGTCCGGATGTAGCCGGGGGCAAGCAGGCCGTGGCCGTCCACCCGGACCACGACCGGATGCGTCGAGGCCGCGATGGCGGCGTTGAGGCCGTTCGGGGTGCGCCCGGTCGGGTTGGGCACCGTCTGCACCCGAGGGTCGGCGGCAGCCAGCTCAGCGGCCACCTCGTCCGTGCGGTCGGTGCTCGGACCCAGGGCCAGCACGACGTCCAGCTCACCGGGGTAGCTCTGCTCCAGGATCCGCTGGACGGCGTCGCGCAGGTGCCGTTCCTCGTTCAGCACCGGCACGACCACCGAGACCGGCGGCCAGCCGGTGAGCGGCGCGTGGCCGCCCGTCCGGTCGGGCCCGTCGTTGGGATCAGGCCCGTCGTGGGGATCAGGCCCGGTCAGGTCGGCAGCGGCTCTCGTCGCGGACATCGACTCCGACGGTAGCCCAACCCGCGCGGTCACCATGCATCCCTCGGGCCATGTCCCGCCACCGCGGCCGGCGGGTCATGATGGCCCGGTGAGACTCACCCTGTTGCTGTGCGACCACGTCGCGGTCGCCGACGGCAAGCTGTACGTCAACGGCGGCGGCTGGAACATCACCGGACCCGAGGCGGCACCGTCCGGCATCGCGGTGCTCATCGAGGTGCCCTGGCACAAGACCAACCGGCAGATTCCGTTGCGGATCAGGTTGTTCCATGAGGACGGCGGCGCCGTGTCCCAGGCGTCGCCGGCCGGAGCTCAGCCGGTGGAGGTCAGCGCCGAGGTCGAGGTGGGCCGTCCGCCCGGGCTGCCACCGGGAAGTGCGCTTCTGGTGCCGCTGGCGGTCAACCTGCCCCCGATTCCGTTGCCGGCCGGGCAGGGTTACGTCTGGCAGGCCGAGCTGGACGGCGAGTCGGACGCCGACTGGCGGCTGCCGTTCCGCACCCGCGAGGCACCGCAGGCCGCGCCGCCGGGCCCCACCGACCCGACCGGGTTGCCCGGACTCGGCGATCTCTGACCTTCCCGGCCGACGCACCCACCCGCCGGTCCCTGCGGCGGTGGACCCCGTGCCGCGCTCAGGCGGGGCTGCAGGCAGCCGCGATGTCCACCGGCGCAGCCGTGGCCGCCTCGGCGCTCGTGGACGGGGTGGGAACCACCGCCACCGATGCTGGCGGCGCAGCGGTGTCGGCGGCACCGGACGCCGTGGCGGCCGGGGTGGACGGGTCGGCCGGCGCTTCACTCGCCGGCAGGGCCGAGCCTTTCGACGACGAGGGGGTCGCGAAGGCCTCCCTGCGAGAGGTGATCAAGGCCTGGACCACCCGGTCGTGGATCGCGGAGAAGTCCGGGTAGGCAGGCTCCACCAGCGGCGGGACGAAGGCAACGCTGGTGATCTTCTGTGACTTGCCCTTGCTGCCCAGGTCGATGAACGTTGCCAGCTCACCGGCCGGCAGGTCGGTACTCATCACGTCCTGCGCGGCGGCCGCGATGCCCTGGAACTTCGCCAGCAGGGTGGCCGGATCCATCTGCTGCACCATCGCGTTCATGACGCAGCGCTGACGGGCCATCCGCGCGTAGTCGCTCGCCCCGTGCCGGGACCGCGCGTACCAGAGGGCGTGGTAGCCGTCGAGGTGCTGGGTGCCGGGTTCGATGTAGCCCGAGACCCGAGAGGTCCCGCCGCCGATCGGGACCCGCTCGCGCACCGTCAGGTCGATCCCGCCCATCGCGTCGATCAACCGCCGGAAACCGAGCAGGTCGACCATGACGTAGTAGTTGACCGCCAGTCCGGTGATCCCCTCTACGGCCTGTTTCATCGCCTCGGCGCCGGGATCGGGGGCGCCCGGGAACGCCTCGGGATGCGCCTGGCCCCACGTGTACAACCCGTTCAGCAGGCACTCGTCGCCGCAGGTCCAGCCCTGCGGCATCGCCCGCGCCCCGCTCGAGCCCTCCGGGAACCGGACGTTCTCCAGGTTGCGCGGCAGGCCGAACAGCACGGTCCGCCCCGTGGCGGAGTCGATGCTGGCCAGGGTCAGGCTGTCCGGCCGGGTACCGGACCGGTCGGGTCCGGCGTCCCCGCCCATCAGCAGCACGTTGTACCGACCTTCCACCGCGGCCGAGGCGGCCCCCGCTCCGAACACGCTGTCCAGCAGGGCGGAGGCCGCCCAGAGCCGGCGCGACGCCCCGAACACCGGCACCGTGGTGAGCACCAGCGACGCGACGAGCAGCCCGGTCATCGCCAGCCTGGCCCTGCGCGGCAACAGGATCGGCCGGCCCAGCCGCCATGCGTCGAGGACGAGGACCGGCCAGACGAAGGCGGCGACGAACAGCGCGACGGCGAGCAGCATGAGCAGCAGCGGGCTGGTCGCGAGGTGCAGCACGATGGCGCGGTCGACCAGCCACAGCGCCGCCGTGAGCACCACCAGCGCGGCCAGGCCCAGCCAGACCCTGAGCACCACCCGCCCGACCGCCCGGTTGCCGGCGGCCAGCTGGGCCGAGCCGGGGACCAGCAGGGTGAGCAGCACCAGGAAGACCGCGCGGGTAACCCGCATCCGCGTGGTGAGCGACTCCGGACGGCGCATCGGCTCAGTGGTCGGCCGGTCACGGTCCGGACGGCGACCAGCTCGCCCCGGGAGTGCCGGGGTGGGGAACGGGTCGTCCTCAACGTCATGCGTGTGCCCCGACACCTGCGTGTTCGCCCCGGCGGCACCCGGAGTCACCGCAGTATCAGGGGACATAGCGCACAGTATTCCCCGGCGTGTCGCGCATCTGGGCGAAGCGCGGCGGCGTGTTCGATCGGCGCTCGGCTCGTCCGGCGGCCATCCGCGACAGGTGGAACGCTCCGGTTAGCCTCGGGTATGCGTCCGATCGACTGGGTGGACGATCCCGACGACCCCGCGAGGGGGTATGTCCGGATCCTCGACCAGACCCGGCTGCCGGATACGCAGACCTACCTGCACATCCGGACGGTGCCGGCACTGGTCGCGGCGATCCGGTCCCTGGCCACCCGCGGTGCCCCCGCGCTCGGCGTCGCCGGCGCCTTGGGGGTGGCGCTCGCCGTCCGGACCCTGCCCCCGCGGGAGGTGCCGGCCGCCGTCGAGGCGATCCGCACGGCGCGGCCCACCGCAGTGAACCTCGCCCGCGGTGTGGACCTGGCGTCCGCGGCGCTGCCTGACCCGGTCGCGGTGCTGCAGGTCGCGCTCAACCTGCGCGACGCCGAGATCGCGGCGTCGTCGGCGATGGCCCGGCGCGGCGCTGACCTGCTGGGCGAGCTGCTCGGAGACCGGCCCGGGGGGTACCGGCTGGCCACCATCTGCAACACCGGCGCCCTGGCGGCCGTCGAGCACGGCACCGCGCTGGCTGTGGTCGAAGAGGTGTTCCGCGACGGCCGGCTGGCCAACCTGATCGCCTGCGAGACCAGGCCGCTGCTGCAGGGCGCCCGGCTGACCGCCTGGGAGCTACACCGGATGGGGGCGCCGTTCCAGCTGGTCGTCGATGCCGCGGCGCCGGCGCTGATCGGCCAGGGCCTGGTCGACGCCGTCCTGGTCGGCGCCGACCGGATCGCCGCCAACGGCGATGTGGCGAACAAGGTCGGCACCTTCTCCTTGGCGCTGGCCGCGAGATACGCCCCCGCCGTCCCGGTGCCGTTCCTGGTGGTGGCCCCGGAGTCGACGCTCGATCAGGCGACACCGGACGGCGCAGCGATCGCCGTGGAGGACCGCGGCCCCGCGGAGGTGGTCTCGGTGCGCGGGGTGCGGATCGCGCCGGAGGGCACCGGGGCGCTGAACCCGGCGTTCGACGTCACGCCGGCCGCGCTGATCACCGCGATCGTCACCGACGTCCGGGTGCTGCACCCCACCCATCACGAGCACCTCACCCATCACGGGCACCTCACCCATCACGGGCACCTCACCCATCACGAGCACAACGTCACGTCGTGCCCACCTAGCGGGCACGACGTCACGCCGTGCCCACCGGGCGAGGGCCACCGCGGAGCGCCGCAATGATCGATACCTGGCTGACCGGCATCGCCGAGGCGATGGGCCGGGTGGGCCGGCGCGCGGTGAGCGCAGGACTGGTGGTGGCGACCGGCGGCAACCTGTCGGTGCGCCCGTCCCCCTCTGACGACGGCCACGGCGCGAGCGTCTTCGTCGTCACCCGGCGCGGCGCCCTCCTGGACGAGCTCACCGCCGAGGACCTGACCGTGATGCGCCTGGACGGCGACGTGGTGGCAGGACCCGAGCCGTCGAGTGAGTGGCGGCTGCACCAGCGCAGCTACCTGGCGCGGCCGGACGCCGGCGCAGTGGTGCACCTGCACCCGGCCTACACTGTGCTGCTCGACGCCCTCGGCAAGCCGGTACGCCTGCTCACCCTCGATCACATCGCCTATGTCGGTACGGTAGCCCGGGTTCCGTTCTGGCCCAATGGGTCGGATGAGCTCGCGGACGCGGCGGCCGAGGCGCTGACCTCGGTGATCGAGGTCCCCGGGGGCGGAAGGCGGCGCTGCGACTGCGTCGTCCTCGCCTTCCACGGTTGCTCCACGGTCGGCGCCACCCTGGACGACGCGTTCCGGGCGGCGGTCAACCTGGAGAGCGCGGCGACCGCCACCCACCGGATGCTGCTGCTGGGTGATGAGTCCACGCAGTTCCCACCGCACCTGCGGGCCACCGCGCTGCACGGCCGGGGGTGAGCCGACCCGGGCGCTCTCCCCGCCCTGGTTGACCACGTGTTCCCATGATCGCCACGACCGCGCCCATCGGACCCAGGATGTGGGTCTCCACCTCACTGCGGCGCTGATCATTCCCGGGCAGGGGCGGGACTCGACGCATCCGAGGGACCGGACCGCGTCAGCCGAGCAGCCGCCGGGCCATGACCAGGCGCTGGATCTGGTTGGTGCCCTCGTAGATCTGGGTGATCTTGGCGTCCCGCATCATTCGCTCGACCGGGAAGTCCTTGGTGTAGCCGGCCCCACCGAGCAGCTGGACGGCGTCGGTCGTCACCCGCATCGCGACGTCCGAGGCGTAGCACTTGGCCGCCGCTCCGAAGAACGACAGGTCGTCCTCGAACCGCTCGCTCTTGGCCGCAGCCGCGTAGACCAGCTGTCGGGCGGCCTCCAGCGTCATCGCCATGTCGGCCACCATGAACTGGACGCCCTGGAACTCGGCGATCGCCTTCCCGAACTGCCGCCGCTCCTTGATGTAGGCGGTCGCGACGTCCAGCGCGCCCTGGGCGATGCCGACGGCCTGGGCCCCGATCGTGATCCGGGTGTGGTCCAGGGTGCGCAGCGCCAGGTGCAAGCCCTCACCGACTTTGCCGACCAGCCGGTCACCGGGGATCCAGCAGTCGTCGAAGAGGATCTCCCGGGTGGGCATGCCCTTGATCCCGAGCTTTCGTTCCGGCGCAGCGAAGGTGAACCCCTCGTCGCCCTTCTCGACGACGAAGGCGCTGATGTTGCGGCCACGCGGGCCGTCCGGGTCGGTGACCGCGAGCACGGTGTAGTACTGGCTGATCCCGGCGTTCGTGATCCAGGCCTTGTGGCCGTTGAGCCGCCAGCCCACGCCGTCCGGAGTGGCCCTGCAGGACATGCTCGCGGTGTCGCTGCCCGCCTCACGCTCGGACAGCGCGTAGCAGAACATCGCCTCTCCCACCGCCACAGGCCGCAGGTAGCGCTGCTTGATCTCCTCACTTCCGGCCAGGATCAGTGGCATCGTGCCCAGCTTGTTGACCGTCGGGATGAGCGAGGACGACGCACACACCCGCGCCACCTCTTCGATGACGATGCAGGTGGCCAGGGCATCGGCCCCGGCGCCGCCGTAGGCCTCCGGGATGTGCGGCGCATGCATCTCGGCAGCGCGCAAGGCGTCGTAGGAGGCCTGGGGGAACTCGGCCGCCTCGTCGACGTGGGCCGCGTTCGGCGCGATCTTGTCCACGCAGAGCTCGCGCAGGTGCCGACGCAGGTCCTCGTGCTCGTCGGACAGCGCGAAGAAGGGGAAGTCATTGCGGCTGGGCGGCCCGCCGCCGGCGCCAGTGCCGGTCATGGCCGAAGGCTACCCAGGGGTAGGCAGCACAGCCATGCCCCCTCCCGTGACCCACGCAACTGCCGCTAGCTAGCGACACCCGACGGCCACCTCCCGCCGACGTTGAAGATCACGTTGCGTCAAACCGCGCGAAAACGAGCCACATCCACGCAACGTGATCTTGACCGTGATCTTGCGACCAGTCGACGCGCTCTTCACGGTGATCATTCACGTGACCACCTGGAACAGCGCGCCGCCCCAGCTCACCCCGCCAGCGCCGGGACCACCTCGGTCGCGAACAGCTCCATCCCGGTGGTGTCGTAGGCCGCCTCCTGGAAGTACGCGATCGCGTACGTCATCCCGTCGGACTGCAACCCGCGCAGCGTCTCGAGGATCTGGCCCGGCGTCCCGACGAGCGGACCGTCGCGCAGCCCCTGGATGCTCGCCTCGAGCCGGTCGGCCGGCAGGTGCGCACGGGACCGGTCGGCGATCGACGCCAGCCGCTGCTCGACCTCGGCGTCGTCCCGCCCGATCACCACGTTGTAGTTGGCCGACCGGACGATCTGCCCGTAGTCCCGCCCGACGTCGCGGCAGTGGTCGGCCAGGATCTGCGACTTGCGCCGGAACGTCTCAGGCGTGCCGTCGAAGTTGGTGTAGTCGGCGTACTGCGCTGCGATCCGCAGCGTCTTCCGCTCGCCGCCCCCGGCGATCCACAGCGGGATGCGGGACCGACCGTCGGCACCCACCTGCAGCGGTGTCGGCCGGCAGATCGCGCCGTCGACCTGGTAGTGCTTGCCCCGGAAGCCGGCCACACCGTCGGCCCAGGCGGCCCGCATGATCTGGACGCCCTCGTCCAGCATGGCCAGCCGCTCACCGGCCGAGGGGAACCCGTACCCGTAGGCCCGCCATTCGTGCTCGTACCAGCCCGCGCCGATGCCCATCTCGGCCCGGCCGCCGCTGATCAGGTCGACGGTGGCCGCGACCTTGGCCAGGTACATCGGGTTGCGGTAGGCCATGCACGTACACATCTGGCCGAGCCGCACCCGTGAGGTGGACGCAGCGAACGCGGCCATCAGCGTCCACGCCTCATGGGTTGCCTGGTCGGTGGGAATCGGCAGGGTGTGGAAGTGGTCGTAGACCCAGATCGACTCCCAGGGGCCGTTCTCAGCCAGGGACGCGACCGACGACATCGCCTGCCACTGGTCGGCCGGGTCGATACCGACCAGGTCCAGTCGCCAGCCTTGAGGAACGAAGAGCCCGAAGCGCATGGCACGACCCTACGGGCTACGACGTTGTCCACATCCAGCCATCAGCATCCAGCCGTCCGCATCCCGGCAGCGGCGCCGACCCGGACCCGCCGCATTGTGATCTGTGAACACTCGCCCGACCCGAGACGTCACTGCCGGTAGCCTCCGTGCATGCGTGTGATCGTGGTGGGGTGTGGGTACCTGGGGGCGGTGCACGCCGCCTGCATGGCCGATCTCGGTCACGAGGTGATCGGATACGACGTCGACGAGCACAAGGTGGCCGACCTGGCCGCCGGGCGCGCTCCGTTCCACGAGCCGGGGCTTCCCGAGCTGCTCGTCCGGGCGGGTCAGAGCGGCCGGCTGCGGTTCACAGCCGACGTCACCGACCTCGCCGGGCTGGCCGGTCCCTCCGGTGGGGCGGCCGGCGACGACGCGGACACCGATGAGCGGGACGACCCGGCCGTCTACTTCGTCTGCGTCGGCACTCCGCAGCGCAGCGGGGAGTTCGCCGCCGACACCAGCTACGTCGACGCGGCGGTGTCGCTGCTGCTGCCGCTCCTCTGCCCCGGCGACCTGGTGGTGGGCAAGTCGACCGTGCCGGTCGGCACCGCGGCCCGGCTCGCCGACCTGGTCGAGACCAAATCGGACGGCGCGATGCTGGCGTGGAACCCCGAGTTCCTGCGCGAGGGGCACGCGGTCGATGACACCCAGCGCCCGGACCGGCTGGTCTACGGCCTTCCGGCCGATCCCGAGCAGGCGTCGCGTGCCCGCGCGATGCTCGATGAGGTCTATGCGAGCGCGATCGCCGACGGCACGCCGGTGATCACCGCCGACTACCCCACGTCCGAGCTGGTCAAGACCGCCGCCAACGCCTTCCTGGCCACGAAGATCTCCTTCATCAACGCGATGGCCGAGGTCTGCGAGGCGGCCGGGGCCGACGTCACGGTGCTCGCCCAGGCGATCGGACACGACGAGCGGATCGGCCCGAAGTTCCTCGGTGCCGGGCTGGGCTTCGGTGGTGGCTGCCTACCCAAGGACATCCGCGCCTTCATGGCCCGGGCCGGTGAGCTCGGCGCCGACCAGGCGCTGACCTTCCTGCGCGAGGTCGACGCGATCAACATGCGCCGCCGGATCCGGATGGTCGAGCTGGCCCGCGAGGTGGTCGGTGGCTCCTTCCTCGGCCGGCGCGTCGCGGTCCTTGGCGCGGCGTTCAAGCCCGACAGCGACGACATCCGCGACTCCCCAGCGCTGAACGTCGCGGCGCAGATCCAGCTGCAGGGCGCCTCGGTCGTCGTCACGGACCCGGTCGCGGTGCCGAACGTGCGTCTGGCCTGGCCGCAGCTGCGCTGCGCTGAGACCGTCACCGAGACCGCGACCGGCGCGGACGTCGTGCTGCTGCTCACCGAGTGGCGCGAGTACTGCGAGCTCGATCCCGAGGCCCTTGGCGCGATCGTGCGCACCCGGCAGATCCTGGATGGGCGCAACGCCCTCGACCCGGCCCGCTGGCGCGCCGCCGGCTGGACCTACCGAGCGCTGGGCCGTCCTCGGGCGTGACTCTGTGGAGTAGCCCCTCCCTTGACCGCGCGGCGCTGGTCCCACCCCGGTTGAGCACGACGTCACGCCGTGCCCGTCTAGCGGGCACGGCGTGACGTCGTGCTCATCTCGGGCTGACCTTCTGCCAGGCCGCCCAGGCGCTGGCGACCATGTCGTCGAGGTCGTGCCGCATCTGCCAGCCCAGGTCTCTGGCGGCCAGCTCTCCGGTGGCGACGATCCGGGCCGGGTCACCGGGCCTGCGCTCCTGCCGCTGCGGGGTGAACTCGATCCCGGTCACCCTGCGCGCGGCGGCCATGATCTGCAGCACCGACACCCCGTCGCCACTGCCCAGGTTGTAGACCGGCTCGAGGGCGCGCCCCGCCTCCAGCGCCTGCGCGGCGGCCACGTGGGCCAGGGCCAGGTCGTCGACGTGCACGTAGTCGCGCACGCACGAACCGTCCGGCGTTGGGTAGTCGGTGCCGTTGACCCAGGGTGTGCGCCCCTCGGTGAGCGCCTTGAGCACCAGCGGGAACAGGTTGTGCGGACTGGAGTCGTACAGGTCCTCGTACCCCGATCCGACGACGTTGAAGTAGCGCAGCGAGGTGTGCGCCAGATCGCTCACCCGGGCCACGTCCCGGATCAACCACTCCCCGATCAGCTTGCTCTCCCCGTAGGGCGACTCGGGCCTGGTCGGGGTGGTCTCGGTGACCAGGTCGACGTCGGGGGTGCCGAACGTCGCTGCGCTGGACGAGAACACGAGCGAGGTCACCCCGTGCGCGACCATCCGCTCCAGCAGCACCTGCATCCCGGTGACGTTCTGCGTGTAGGTGTGCAACGGCCGCTGGACGCTGACCCCCGCGTACTTGAACCCCGCGAGATGGACGACGCCGGACACCGGCGCGCCGCCCAGCACCAGCGCGGCGTCCACGGCGTCGGGTGAGACCACCGTGCCCTCGACGAAGGTGACCGCCGGGTCGCGGACGTCGTCGACGAAGTCCCGGTGTCCGCTGGACAGGTCGTCCAGAACCACGACCGACCGGCCCGAGTCACGCAGCCGGCGCGCGACGTGGGCCCCGATGTAGCCTGCCCCACCGGTGACCAGCCAGGTCGCAGATGTCATGGCCGATCAGCCTAGTGGCGGATCCGGTCGGCGCCGGCAGTCGGTCCCGCAGGTATGGGGCAGACTGTGACGGGTGAGCGAGCAGCACTCCAGCACGGCACCGGCCACGCCGCCTGGCGTGCCGCACCACAACGACCCGGCCGTCATCCGCCGCCTGCTGACCACCCCCGGGCGGTGGGCCGTAGTGGGACTGTCCGAGAACCCGAGCCGGGTGGCCTACAGGATCTCCGCCTACCTGCAGCGCCTGGGCATGCCGATCGTGCCGGTGCACCCGAAGGCCGACACCGTGCACGGCGCCACCGGGTACGCCCGCCTCGCCGACGTGCCCGGGCCGATCGACGTGGTCGATGTCTTCGTCCGCAGCGAGCTGGCCGGCGGCATCGTCGACGAGGCGATCGAGGTCGGCGCGAAGGCGGTCTGGCTACAGCTCGGCGTCATCGACGAGGCCGCCGCCGCCCGAGCCGCGGCGGCCGGGCTCGATGTCGTGATGGACTCCTGCCCGAAGATCGAGGCACCCCGGCTCGGGATCGGCTGAACGCGGATGGCCAGGTCGGCCCGACGGTGGGTCAGGTGAGCGAGCGGTGAAGTTCCGCCTCGGTCGCGGCCGCCCGCCGAACCCCCAGCGCGAGGGCACCGTGTACCGCGCCAAGCCGGGCTTCCGGATCCGCGGCGACTCCTCGCCGTCCGCCTCCTCCGGTAGGGGCGACGGCGACTCGGGGCACGCCGCCTACATGCCCGCGCCTCCGCTCGACTCCGGCGGTTCCTGGGCCTCCCAGCGCGGTTCCGGCGGCCCGGCCACGTCGGTCGACCCCCGCGCCGCGGTCGACCCCCGCGCCGCGGTCGACCCCCGCGCCGCGGTCGACCCCCGGGCCGTCAGGCCACGGCGCCGGCGCGGGACAGGACGGCGGGTGAGGAGGTCGCTGGTAGCCCTGCTGCTCGTCTACCCCATCCTGCTCGGCGCGCTGGCCTGGTTCAGTCTGGGCCGCTTCGACGCGATGCCGGACGGCGCGCGACCGGTCGGCTCCCCCGGCAGCACCTACCTGGTGATCGGTAGTGACAGCCGAGAGGACCTCTCCCGGGACGAACGGGCCCGCCTGGGCACCGGCCAGGCCACCGGGGTCCGGACCGACACGATCATGCTGCTGCAGGCGCCCTGGGTCGGCGCGTCGACCCTGGTCAGCATCCCGCGCGACTCCTATGTCGACATCCCCGGACACGGCAAGAACAAGATCAACGCTGCCTACTCCCTGGGCGGGCCCAAGCTGCTCGTCGCCACGGTGGAGAAGGCCACCGGCCTTCGGATCGACGACGTGGTGATGACCGGGCTCGGCGGGTTCGCCGGCGTGGTCGACGCGGTCGGCGGGGTCCGGTTGTGCCCCAAGGCGCCGATCAAGGACGAGAAGGCGCATATCGACGTCCCCGCGGGCTGTCAGCAGATGGACGGCGCCACGGCCCTCGGCTACGCCCGGGCCCGGTACAGCGACCCACGCGGGGACCTGGGCCGGGTGGAGCGCCAGCGTGAGGTGCTCGCCGCGATCGCGAGCAAGACGCTCTCGCCGTCGGTGATCGCCGTGCCGTGGCGCGCCGCGCCCGCCGCGGTCGCCGGCGGCAAGGCGCTGACGGTCAACTCCTCCTCTACACCGTGGAGCGTGGCCCGGTTCGTGCTCGGCATGCGGGCCGTCTCCGGCGGGGGCGGCCTGACCCTGACCGTGCCGATCGGTGGCGACATCTCCACCCCGGCCGGTGCCGCGCTGAGCTGGGACACCCAGCAGGCGGACCGGTTGTTCGAGGCGATGGGCCGTGGCGACCGCGACACCGTTCGCGAGATCGCACTGGCGCAGCAGAAGAAGTCCTGACCTTCCGAACTCACCACAGCGCACCCCTCCCGGGCACCCCTCTGCGGCGCGATCGGGCCCCGCCGGGGCGGTTGCGGTGAATGGTGTGGTTGTGGTGATCTCGGACGGCTATCGGCGGGGCTCGACCCGAAAGATCGGAACCCGGTCTGCGACGGCGGCGATCTCCCGCAGGGGCGCCGCACGGTCGACCGGGACGTGCGGGCGAGCGCCCGGGGCGGCGTCCAGGAACGCCCGGATGAGCGGGGCGCGTCGCTCGACCGGCACCTCGATCAGCAGCACCTCGTCGCGCCGGCGGCCGTGGTGCAGCACCGCTGCGCCGCCGCTAGCCCGCACGTTCTGCACCCAGTTGGCCTCATCGCCGAGCATCGATCCGAGGTAGAGCCGCCCGCCCACCCGGGCGGGCATCAGGGGCACAGACACCGGATGTCCCGAGCGCCGGCCGGTCACCTCCAGGGTGACCAACCGGTTGCCGCCCAGACCGAGCCGGCCGATCCGCGCCCACACCGCGTTGAGTCGCTTGGCCCGTTCGCCCGGCCGCCCGCCCGGGTACATCCGCCGAGCGTCCCGCGCCCACCAGCGCCGCCACCTCGCCCAGGTCCCCACTGTGGCAGCGTATGTCCGCCGACACCCCACGACGGTCGAGGTCCGACATCACGACTCGGAGCGCTCGATGCCGAAGCCGAGAGTGGAACCACCTCGCCGACCGCGCAGCCGCTCCCCCTTGACCTCGGCCTCGGCGCGCAGCCGGTCCTGGAAGTCCAGCATCGCCTCGCGCCGCCGCAAGGCCGTCTCGTCGTCGCCGGCAGCAAGGATCCGGACGGCGAGCAGGCCGGCGTTGCGGGCCCCGCCCACCGACACCGTGGCCACCGGCACCCCGGCCGGCATCTGCACGATCGACAGCAGCGAGTCCAGGCCGTCGAGGTGGCGCAACGGCACCGGGACCCCGATCACCGGCAACGGGGTGACCGAGGCGAGCATGCCGGGCAGGTGGGCGGCGCCGCCGGCGCCGGCGATGATCACCCGCAGACCGCGGTCGTGCGCCTGGGTTCCGTAGTCGATCATCTGGTGTGGCATCCGATGGGCGGACACCACGTCGGCCTCGTACGCCACCTCGAAGGAGTCGAGGACCCTGGCAGCGTCTTCCATCACGGGCCAGTCCGAGTCCGACCCCATCACCAGGGCGACCAACGGCTCATGGCGTTCACTCATCGACCACTCCTGTGATGAAGTCCGCCGCGTGCCGGGCTCTGGCGCGGGCGTCGTCCAGGCCGTCGACGTCGGTGGCGCAGACCGTCACGTGCCCGATCTTGCGCCCCGGGCGGACGCCCTTGCCGTACATGTGTACCTTCACCCCGGGGTCACGTGCCATCACGTGCAGGTACGACCTGTAGATGTCCGAGTGGTCACCGCCGAGCACGTTGACCATCACCGTCCACGGCACCCGCGGCCGCGGGTCACCCAGCGGCAGGTCCAGGACGGCGCGCAGGTGCTGCTCGAACTGGCTGGTCACCGCCCCGTCGATGCTCCAGTGGCCGCTGTTGTGGGGGCGCATCGCCAGCTCGTTGACCAGCACCGCGCCGGACCCGGCACCCTCCCGCCGGGAGACCTCGAACATCTCCACGGCCAGCACGCCGACCACTGCGAGCTCGCCGGCGATCCGCAAAGCGATCCGGGTCGCCTCGGCGGCCAGGCCCGGGTCGAGCCCGGGAGCCGGCGCCACCGCCTCGGTGCACACGCCGTCGGTCTGCACGGTCTCGACGATGGGCCACGCCGCGGCCTGCCCCGACGGGCTGCGGGCGACCAGCGCCGCCAGCTCGCGACGGAACGCCACCGACTCCTCGGCCAACAGCAGCTCACCGTCTCGCAGCCGGTCCAGCCACGGATCGGCGTCGGTGAGCGCCTGGACCGACAGCACCCCTTTGCCGTCATAGCCGCCGCGCGGGGTCTTCAGCACCACCGGCAGCCCACCGACCGAGTCGGCGAACCGCGCCAGGCCGGTTCGGTCGCCCACGAGCGCCCAGCGCGGCATCGGCACATCGAGGGCCGCCAGCCGCCGCCGCATCACGGCCTTGTCCTGGGCGTGCACCAGCGCGTCGGGCCCGGGCCGCACGGGCACCCCGTCGGCCTCGAGCGCGCGCAGAAGACCAGTCGGCACATGCTCGTGGTCGAAGGTGAGCACGTCGCAGGCCTTCGCGAACGCGGTCACCGCGGCGGCGTCCAGGTGGCTGCCCACCGTGGTCGCCGGCGTCACCTGCGCGGCGCTGTCATCGGACCGCTCGGCGAGGACGGCGAGGCGCACCCCGAGCGCGACCGCCGCGGGCTGGGTCATCCGGGCCAGCTGGCCACCCCCCACCATGCCGACAATCGGGAAACCCGCCTCGGATGACCTCACGCGCGCAAGGGTATCCAGCCGGGTAGCCTCTTCCTCCGTGGGACCCCAGGGGCTGATCGCCCGTCTGCGCGAGCTGATCGGCGTCGTCTACCGCGAGGCGCTCAAGTTCGGAGCCGTGGGTGCGGTCGCCTTCGTCATCGACGTCGGCCTGTTCAACCTGCTGACCACCGGGCTGTGGCCGGGCGACGGGCCGCCGCCGCTGGACGGCCACGAGAAGCTGGCCAAGATCACCTCGGCGGGGGTGGCGATCCTGTGGGCCTGGCTGGGCAACCGTTACTGGACCTTCCGTCACCGGCGCCAGGCCACCCCGGTGCGCGAGCTGGTCACCTTCGTCGTGATGAACCTGGTCGGGCTGGCGATCGCCGTGACCTGCCTGGCGATCTCCCACGACGTGCTCGGCTTCACCTCGCCTTTGGCCGACAACATCTCCGGCAACCTGATCGGCGTGGCGCTCGGCACCCTGTTCCGGTTCTGGGCCTACCGGCGCTACGTGTTCAACGAGTTCCGCGACGACACGCTGAACCTCGCCGAGTCGGCGGCCAACGAGAGGGCATAGCCCGGCACCGACCGGCGGTTCAGGGCGTACCCGGCCAGCGCGGCGGGCGCTTCTCGACGAAGGCGCGCACTCCCTCGGCCCGGTCGGCCGAGAAGGCGGCGGCGCGCCAGGCCGCGTCCTCGATCTCCAGCGCTGCCTCGAGGTCGACCGCGTGGCCGAGCCGCAGGGCCCTCTTCGCCTGCCGCAACCCCACCGGCGAGTGCGCAGCGATCGCCGCCGCGAGGTCCAGCGCCTCGGCCCGCGCTCTCCCGGCCTCGACCAGCCGATCGACGGCACCGATCCGATAGGCCTCCTCGGCGTCCAGGCGCCGGGCGGTAAAGATGACGTCCGACGCTCGGGCCAGGCCCACCCGGCGGGAGAGCAGCTGAGTGCCACCGAGCCCCGGGACCACCCCGACGGACACCTCCGGAAGGGCCAGCACCGCCGAGAGGTCGGCGACGATCAGGTCGCAGAGCAGGGCCAGCTCGAACCCGCCGCCCATCGCGTAGCCGGCCACCGCGCCCACCGCCGGGACCGGCAGCGCGCGCACGGCCGTGGCCATCGCCCGGTAGACCACCCGCTGGGCGCGCAGGTCGGCGTCCGAGAACGTGTTCCGCTCCCGCAGGTCGGCGCCGACACAGAAGGCTCGTTCCCGGCTCGAGGTGAGCAGAACCGCCCGCACCTCACCGGCCTCGGCGTCGGCGACCAGCTGCCCGGCGGCGTCGCGGATCTGCCCGGCGAACTGCGTCGACAGGGCGTTGAGCGCCTCCGGGCGGTCCAGCACGAGCTCGGCGACGTGTTGATGCCGCTCGATGCGGACCTGACCGGCCGCGGTCTGCTCGCCCATTGCCGGAGGCTACCCCGACCGGGCCTCCACCCGATCGCGGCTCAGCCTCAGTCCAGGTCGATCAACAGCTCACCGGTGCCGGCGCGGGTGATCAGCAGCGGCTGAAGGATGCCGAACCCCCGCACCTTGCGCCGCCGCTGCGCCACCAGGAGCAGCGCATCCTCGGCGGCGAGGCGGGCCGCCGTCCCGGAGTCGGTGACCACGGTCCCGGGTTCGGCCAGCGCGGTCAGCCGGCTGGCCAGGTTGACCGTCGGACCATAGACGTCGCCGAGGCTTCGCAGCACCGGACCGTGGGCGATGCCGACCCGGACGTCGGGCACCACCGGATCCGTGGCCATCTGCTCGGACAGCGACAGCCCGATCACCGCGGCCGACAGCGGGTCCTCGGCGGTGAAGAGCACCTCGTCGCCCACCGTCTTGATCACCCGCCCGCCGCCGGCGGTCACCAGGTCGGAGGCCAGGGCCTCGAACCGCTGCACCAGGACGCCCAGATCGCGCTGGCTGAGCCGCTGTGACAGCTGCGTGTAGGACACGAGATCGGCGAACCCGACGGTCAGCTCACCGGAGAACGCCGCCTCGCCGTCGACGGGGGTCTCGATCCGCACCAGAGCCGCGGCCAGCTTGCGCCGCCACGCGTAGACGAGCAGCTGCTCCAGCTCATCGACGATCGGCCCCAGATGGGCCACCGCTCCACTGGCGCCGCCGCTGGCGCAGTCCGGGTGCGGGCAACGGACGAGATGCTCCATCAGCGCCTCGACCTGCCAGCTGACCAGCCGGTCTGTGGTCTGCCCCAGGGCACGGGCGAAGGCGATCGCGGTCTCCTCGTCGATCAGCTCGTCGCGCACCATCGCCACAGTGCGTTCCAGGGCTCCGGCGTCCTCGTCGGTGAAGGCCACGTCCTCGTCGTCCACCGAGGCGAACCCCAATGCCCGCCAGAGCTTTCGGGCCGACAACAGGGAGACGCCGGCGTTGCGGGCCACCTCGCGGCGACGCCACCGCCGCGGGCCGCCGAGCAGAGAGCGCTCCAGCTGCTCCACCGTCTCGGGGGTCGCCTTCCCGCCGGACGGCGAGGTCATCGCCGAGGCCTACTACTCACCACGGTCACGGTCGTGCCTCCTGCGCCTGTCCAGGACGAGGGTGGCCCGCTTGTCCGGGTCGCCCGCGTCGTCCCCCGCCCCATCGTCCTGCTCGACCGGTCGGCGGGGCGACGGCCGGCCCGCAGGGCGAAGACGAATGTCGTCCGAGAGCCGATACAAGGTGCGCTGCACCTGCTCGACCCGCGGCACGTCGTCCAGCACCAGCTGGCCGACCTCCCCCGCCGACTCGACGACCAGGGTTGCGCAGCCGAGGACCCGCTCGACGACGTTGTGCGAGAACTTGACGTCGTTCAGCCGGCTCAACGGCATGTCATGCCCGGTGCGGTTGAACACCCCTTGCCGGGTCACCAGCCGTCGGTCGGTGATCGCGTAGACGGTGTTGAACCAGACCAGGAACGGCCAGAGCACCCACCGTCCGATCACCAGCGCGGCGATCACCGTGACGCCCCAACGCGTCCACCGGGAGGACTCGCCGTTCGGCACCATGCCGATCAGGAAGCCGGCGGCCGGCGCGGTGACCAGCAGCACCGCCAGGGGTCGCAGGAGCGCCTTGACGTGCGGGCGCAGCATCAGGACCAGACGCTCGTCCGGCCCGAGCAGCCGCTGCGGGAACCCCATGAGATCAGGATGCACGCACCTCACCCCTCGGTCACGCGTGACGTGCCGAGCGACCTGCGTCGGGGCGGGTGTGGACGACGTCTCCGGCGGCGAACGCGCGCAGCCCACCGGTGTCGCCCGCCCGGCCCGCCACCCGGACGACGAGCCGGCCGTCGTCGTCCACCTCCTCGGCGGTCCCCCGCTCCATGAGTCCACCGGGCAGCCGCACCTCCACCGCGCGACCGAGGGTGGCGCAGCGCTCGCGGTAGGCGGCACCGACCCCGCTGGCGCGCGGGTCGCCGCCGCTGGCCCGGAAGGCCTCATACCGATCTGCCAGCGCACGCAGGTAGACCCGCAGCACGGTGTCCCGGTCTGTGGTGGCGGATCCGGCCAGTCGCATCGAGATGGCACCCGGCACCGGCAGCTCGGCGAGCGTCTGGGTGACGTTGATGCCCGCGCCCACCACGACACCGGGCACCTGCTCCCCCGGCGTCGCCGGCCCGACCGGCCCGACCGGCACTGCTTCGGCGAGCACCCCGCAGACCTTGCGCTCCTCGCCGCTCTCCGGGTCGGGGACCAGCACGTCGTTCGGCCACTTCAGCCGTGCGTCCAGCCCGCAGTGACCCCGCAGGGCGTCGGCGACGGCGAGCGCCGCGAGCAGGCTCAGCCAGCCGAGCCGTTCGGCGGGCACGCCGTCCGGGCGCAGCAGCACCGAGACCGCCACCGACGAGCGAGCGGGCGCCGTCCAGGTACGGTCGAGCCGGCCACGCCCAGCACGCTGGTGATCGGCGACCAGGACCAGACCGGCTCCCTCGCCGGCCCGGGCGCGCTTTGCGACGTCCGCGTTGGTCGACCCGGTGTCGGCGACCACCTCGATGCGTCGCCAGGGTCCCTCCGGCGCCTGCAGGGCGCGGCGGAGGGCGGGCTCGCGCAGCGGCGGACGGTCCAGCTCGCGGTAGGGGCTCGGGCTCATGCGGTGCTCACAGGGTGCGACGCTACGCCGGTGTGAGATGCGCCGCTGTGGCAGTCGACCTACGAGGTCGCCGGCGCAATACCCTGCGTGGATGAGCGCTCAACCGGCCCAGGTGCACGTCCGCGGGGCGGGCGGCACTGAGGTGCCCGACAACATCAACATCCACACCACAACGGGCAAGCTGGAGGACCTGCAGCGGCGTTTCGACGCAGCGGTACACGCCGGGTCGCAGGCCGCGGTGGACAAACGGCACGCGCAAGGGAAGAAGACCGCCCGGGAGCGGGTCGAGGGTCTGCTCGACGAGGGGTCCTTCGTCGAGCTCGACCAGCTGGCCAGACACCGCAGCCGGAACTTCAACCTCCACGAGAACCGACCGTACGGTGACGGCGTCATTACCGGTCACGGCACGATCGACGGCCGCCAGGTGTGCGTGTTCGCCCAGGATTTCACGGTCTTCGGCGGCAGCCTCGGCGAGGTGTTCGGCGAGAAGATCGTCAAGGTGATGGACCTGGCGATGAAGATCGGTTGCCCGGTGGTCGGGATCAACGACTCCGGCGGCGCCCGGATCCAGGAGGGGGTGGTCTCGCTCGGCCTGTACGGGGAGATCTTCCTTCGCAACGTGCACGCATCCGGCGTCGTCCCGCAGATCTCGCTGATCATGGGACCGTGCGCCGGCGGTGCGGTCTACTCCCCCGCGATCACCGACTTCACCGTGATGGTCGACCAGACCTCGCACATGTTCATCACCGGACCGGACGTGATCAAGACGGTGACCGGGGAAGAGGTCGGTTTCGAGGAGCTCGGCGGTGCCCGCGCCCACAACACCAAGTCCGGCAACGCCCACTACCTGGGAACCGACGAGGACGACGCGCTCGACTACGTGCGCGCCCTGCTCTCCTACCTGCCGAGCAACAACCTGTCCGACCCTCCGGTGATGGACGGCGCGGCGCCGCTCGAGGCCGAACCCACCGAGGTCGACCTCGAGCTGGACACTCTGATCCCGGACTCGCCGAACCAGCCCTACGACATGCACACCGTCATCGAACACACGCTCGACGACGGGGAGTTCCTCGAGGTGCAGGCCTTGTTCGCGCCGAACATGGTCGTCGGTTTCGGCCGGGTGCAGGGCCGTCCCGTCGGCATCGTGGCGAACCAGCCGATGCAGTACGCCGGCACCTTGGACATCAACGCCTCGGAGAAGGCCGCCCGGTTCGTGCGCACCTGTGACGCGTTCAACGTCCCTGTGGTGACCTTCGTCGACGTCCCCGGGTTCCTGCCGGGCACCGACCAGGAGTGGAACGGCATCATCCGCCGCGGCGCGAAGCTCATCTACGCCTACGCCGAGGCGACGGTGCCCAAGGTCACCGTCATCACGCGCAAGGCCTACGGCGGCGCCTACGACGTGATGGGGTCCAAGCACCTCGGGGCCGACGTGAACCTGGCCTGGCCCAGCGCGCAGATCGCCGTGATGGGCGCCCAGGGTGCGGTGAACATCCTCTACCGCAGCGAGCTCAAGCAGGTCGCCGAGGCCGGAGGGGACGTCGATACAGCGCGGCGCGTCCTGGTCACCGAGTACGAGGACACCCTGGCCAACCCCTACATCGCCGCCGAGCGCGGCTACATCGACGCAGTGATCGCGCCGTCACGCACCCGGCTCGAGGTGGCCCGCTGGCTGGAGACTCTGGGCACCAAGCGCGCCTCACTGCCCCCGAAGAAGCACGGGAACATTCCGCTGTGAGCAGGTGATCAGACATGAGCGAGGGCACCGATCGGCCCGTCCTGCGGGTGCTCCGCGGCGACGCGACGCCGGAGGAGATCGCCGCGGTACTGGCCATCGTGCTGGCCCGGACGGCTGGAGGCTCATCGGCGGGCCCACCGGGCGAGCGGCAGGTCGCCGCGATGTGGGGTAGTTCGCGGCACCGGAGTGTGCGGGTCAGCCCGGGCGGACGTCATGTCGACGCCGGGATGCTGAGCTGGCGCACCTCGTTCTGGCCCCGCTGAGCGCGCGGAGGTCGGCCGGCTTCGATAGCGTCTGGCGCATGAACTGGACGCGGCCGTGACCGTCAACGACAGCCTGCCCGTGGCGACGGGCGTCACCGACGCGCGCCTCGCGGGTCTTCGCCGGTGGAACATCGGGCTCACCGTGGCGCATCTGGCCCAGGCGATCCTGGTGCTCGTCCTCGCCGGTGAGTTCGCCATCACCGTGACCTCGTCCATCCCCGAGGGCCCACCGGGCACACCAGTTCCCGCCCCCTCTGCGCTGTTCGACGTCTCCATCGGATGGGCGGTCGCCGCCTTCCTCGTGCTGGCGGCGCTCGACCACCTGGTGACCTCGACGGTCTTGCGCGAGACCTACGAGCGTGACCTCAGGCGAGGCATCAACCGGTTCCGGTGGGTCGAGTACTCGGTCAGCGCCACGCTGATGGTGATTCTGATCAGCTTCTACTCGGGCACGACCAGCATCAACGCGGTCATCGCGATCGCGGGCGCCAACGTCGGGATGATTCTCTTCGGCTGGCTCCAGGAGCTGATGAATCCGCCGGGGCGAACGACGACCACCATGCTGCCCTTCTGGTTCGGGACGGCGGTCGGCCTGGCCCCGTGGATCTCGATCGCGTTCAACATCGCCAGCTCCGAGACCGTCCCCGGTTTCGTGTACGGGATCGTGTTCGCCCAGGGCGTCTTCTTCTTCAGCTTCGGGCTGAACCAATGGTTGCAGTACCGAGGGGTCGGCAAGTGGACTGACTACGCTTACGGCGAGAAGGCCTATCTGGTGCTCAGCCTTGTCGCGAAGTCCGTTCTCGCGTGGCAGATCTTCGGGGGGTCGCTGGCCGCCTGAGGCGTCGGCTGCGGGCAGGGCAGGCGCGCCGGTCGCACGCTCCCCCGCGCAGCGGCACCCGGGAAGGGTTTGCCAGACTGTCAGCATGGCTCGCGTGTCCCGGTTCGCCACCGTCCTGCTTCTGGCCGTTCTGGCCGTGACGGTGCCCGCGGGCGCGGCACTTGCGCACGCGACGCTGCGCAGCATCGATCCGGCGGACGGCGCCACGCTCGCCCAGCCACCGGCCGCGATCCGGCTCACCTTCACCGAGGACGTCCTGGCCGGGACGGCTCAGGTCCGCCTGACCGGCCCGGCCGGGCCGATCGCGACCACGCCGACAACGAGAGGTCCGCTGGTCTCGGCGGTGCTGCCGCCAGACCTGCCGGCCGGCGGCTACACCCTGCTGTGGCGGGTCACCAGCGCGGACGGGCACCCGATCTCGGGTGAGTCCACCTTCACCGTGACGGTCGGCTCCTCGCCGACGGCCGCCGCCACCGACAGCCCGGTGCCCTCACCGACGACGGCGGGCGCGGCGGCCGTCGCACCGGCGCCGAGCCCGTCACCAAGCGCCGCGATCGACCCGCTCGACCCGTTGTCAGCCGCCACCGGCACCAGCGGCCGGCTGTTGGTCGTCCTCGGCGCGGCCCTCGCAACAGCCGCTGCGGTGGGTGGGCTGGTCGCCCGCCGCCGACGGTCGCAGCCGTGACCCGGACGGCTGAGTAGGCTGCGCGTCCGGGATTGTCGATCGGGCCGGGTAGGGGTGTCTGCGGTGTTGCGGACCGGGGCAGCCCCGACCCCCAGCGGCCCGCTGGTTCCCTTCCTCGGCGCCTACCGGTGGGCGGAACCACCAGGCCAGGACGGTAGCGGGACGGCCGGCGTCCGACGCCACGAGCTGGTCCTCACGACCGTGAGCTCGGACGGCCGCAGTGCGATCGGTTCCCTGGTGTCCTTCTCTTTCGTCCGCCTGGATCTGGCCCAGGAGTATGCATCGGGGTCCTCGGCGAGCGCGCCGGACGGCAGCCCACTCGCGCCGAGCTAGCGAACCAGCGTTCGGCGCGGGGGCTGCGGACCGGCGTGCCTTCAGGCGATCGGCTGCTGCAGCTCGGTGACCCAGGTGGCCGGTTCGCCGTCCATCGGCATGTGCAGGTAGATCTCACGGGCTGCGCCGGTGGCCTGGTAGCCCTTGTCCTCGACGTGCCGGGCCAAGGCCTGCCAGGTGTCACCGATGGTCTCCATACCACCGTGGTGCAGCACGGTCACGGCGCGGTCCGCCGCGTCCAGGGTGGCCACCTCGATACCGGCCTCGGCCAGCCCTGCGGTGGGCTCGGTCAGCGTGGTCGGGAAGGAGGCGGCGATCTGCATCTGCGCCCCCTGCGGCCGGTACCAGGCGAGCGCCGCCCGGTCCATGCTCAGGCCGCTGTCAGCGAGCGTGGTGGCCAGCCGCTCGAACAACGGAGCGATGGTCGGCCCGATCTCGGGCTGGTCGGCCACCGAGCCCACCAGCTGGGCCAGACGGAGGGCGGGCAGCGGCTTCTCGACGAACTCGAGCTGTGACATGTTCTCTCCTTCGATCATCCGGAGCCGCCGCTCGATCTCGGCCAGTCGGACCCCGTCGGCGGCGATCTGCTCGGCCACCTGGGCCCGGCGCAGGGTCAGCATGGCGCGCAGCTCGGTCACCGACACCTCGGCGTCCAGTACCGGACCGATCTGGTCCAGGGCGAACCCGAGCCCCTTGAGGGCGACCAGCCGGTTGCCCCGGTCGAGCTGTGCCGCCGTGTAGTGGCGGTAGCCGGTGACAGGGTCGACCCGTGCAGGCACGAGCAGCCCCAGCGCGTCGTAGTGGCGCAGCATCCGCGCACTGACGCCCAGGTAGCGGGCGAACTCTGAGATGCTCAGCATGACGACTCCGGTTCGGGTGTTCTGACGCCAGCCTGTGTAGGCGTTGACACCGTGTCAGAGTCACGCTGAAGGCGTGATCTCGACCCACATCACCCCGGGTAGGCGATCCCTGTATCGGCGTGGCACCGGTAGCCGTGCGGGTTCTTGTTCAGGTACTGCTGGTGATAGGCCTCAGCGAGGTAGAACTCGCCCACCTCGGACGCCGGCCGCAGCTCGGTGGTGATCGGTCCGAGCCGGAACTGGTCGAGCGCCTTCTGGTAGATCTCCCGGCTGGTGCGGACCACGGCCTCCTGGCCGGGCGTCGTCCAGTAGACCGCCGAGCGGTACTGGCTGCCGATGTCGTTGCCCTGCCGGTCGCCCTGGGTCGGGTCGTGCTTCTCCCAGAACAGCGTGAGCAGCTGCTCGAGGCTGACCAGCTCCGGGTCGTAGGCGACCATGGCCGTCTCGGTGTGGCCGGTCCGCGCAGTGCACGTCTCCTCGTAGGTGGGGTTGGGGGTGAACCCGCCCATGTAGCCGACCGCGGTGCCGACCACTCCCGGCTGGGCCCAGTACAGTTCCTCGGCGCCCCAGAAGCAGCCCATCGCGAGGTAGATGACCTCGGTACCCTCGGGCCAGGGTCCGGTCAGCGGGGCATCGAGCACGGCATGCCGCTCCGGCACGGCGTAGGGCCGCTGGGGGCGACCGGGCAGCGCGGTGTCTGCGGTCACCGGCTTGGATCGGAACAGGCGCATGGTCTTCTCCCTCTCGTCCGTCGCCTCTGACAACACGGGCCGGGCGCTTCGCGTTCCCGGCGGCTGCGGCGTCGAGCAGTCCCTGCCGATCCCACCGTGCGCGCGCTCCGGTCGTGGTCCGGTTGCCGTTCCTGAGCCGGGTGACGCACTACGCTCGCCCGTGTGGCCGCCATGTACCTGCCGAGGTTCTTCGTCAAGCAGCGGTTCACGATGATGGTCAACCGCTACGAGATTCTCACCGCGAACCCGGGCGGCAGCGTAGGTTCACTCATGGCGCTGGCCGAGCAGAAGCGCTTCGCGTTCAAGGAGCAGGTGGCCTTCTTCACCGACGACTCCAAGACCCGGACGGTGTTCGGGTTCAAGGCCCGGCAGGTGATCGACCTCAACGCCGGATACGACATCACCGATGAGGTCGGCGCGCCGATCGGGTTCTTCCGCAAGGACTTCGGGGCCAGCCTGCTCCGCTCGACCTTCCACGTCGAGGGCGCCGGGTTCAGCGGCACGGGTCAGGAGCGCAACATGCTGATCGCGGTACTGCGCCGGTTCACCGAGCTCGACTTCCTACCGATCCACTTCGACTTCACCGCCGCGGACGGCGCTCGGCTGATCAGCGTCGAGCGCCAGTTCTCGCTGCGGGACAAGTACACCGTCACCGTGCCGGACGAGCGGGTGGACTTTCGGGTCGCGGCTGCCGTCGCCGTTGCCCTGGACGCCCTGATGGCCCGCTGAGGAGGACGCCATGGTCGAAGCAGTTCCGTACGGGTCCTGGCCCTCTCCGATCTCACCGGAGATGGCGGTGGCCGGTGCAGCACGCCTGGACAGCGTGCGAGGGGAGCACGGGGTGACCTGGTGGTCGGTCTCCCGGCCTGACCAGGGCGGACGGGTCGAGATCGTGCGGCGCGACCCCGACGGTACGACGTCCGACCTGCTCGGCGAGGGGTTCAACGCTCGTACCCGGGTCCACGAGTACGGCGGCGGCGCCTGGTGGGTGGACCGAGGCAGGGTGTTCTTCGCCAACTTCGCCGACCAGCGCCTGTACCGGCTGGACCCGGGCACCGAGCCGGTCGCCGTGACCGAGCTGCCGGACCGGCCGCACGCCCTGCGGTACGCCGATGGATGCCTGACCCCGGATGGCGAGGTGGTGGTCTGCGTCCGCGAGCGCCATCAGGGCAGCGCCGTGTTCAACGAGATCGTCGCCTTGCCGGCGGGTGGCGGTGAGGTCGGGATCCTGACCGCCGGGCACGACTTCTACGCCGCGCCCCGCGTGAGCCCGGATGGCACCCGGCTAGCCTGGCTGGCCTGGGACCACCCCGACATGCCCTGGGACGCAACGCAGTTGTGGGTCGCGAACCTCGTTCGTGACGGGAACCGGCTGACCGTCAGCGGGGCCGTGCGCTGCGCCGGCGGACCGGGCGAGTCACTGGCCCAACCGGAGTGGTCCGGCGCCGGAGACCTGTTCGTCGTCTCCGACCGGAGCGAGTGGTGGAACGTCTACCGGGTGGGACCCGAGGGCCTGGTGCCCGTCCATCCCCTCGCCGACGAGGTCGGTCTGCCGGCCTGGGTCTTCGGACGCGACCGTTACGCCGCCGATGACGACGGCACGATCTGGTTCACCTATTCGGCTGCCGACGGAGCCCATCTGGTCGCCGTCCACGCCGGCGGAGCCGTCACCGACCGGCTCACCGGCTATCTCCACCTTGAGCCGCTGCGCCGTGACGGACAGCGACTGCTTGCCGTCGCCACCGCAGCTGACCGAGAGCCGTCGGTGATCGAGAGCACCGACGGGCAGACCTGGACGGCGCTGCTGGCCGGCAACGACCACGACCTGGCGGCGGTCTCGCAGGCGCGGCGGGTCAGCTTCCCGAGCGCCGGCGGACGCACGGCCTACGGCAAGCTCTTCGGTCCGGCCGCCGACGGGATCCAAGCGCCCTCAGGCGAGGCGCCACCGCTGTTGGTGCAGGTGCACGGCGGCCCGACGGCAGCCGCTGAGGCCTCGTTCAGCCTGGGGACCCAGTTCTGGACCAGCCGGGGCTTCGCCGTGCTGAAGGTCGACTACGGCGGCAGCACCGGCTATGGGCGGCCCTACCGGCGGCTGCTGGACGGCGCCTGGGGCGTGGTCGACGTCGAGGACGCCGTCGCCGGGGCGCGCTGGCTCGCCGAGCAGGGCCTGGCCGACCCGGCCCGGATGGCGATCACCGGGGGCAGCGCGGGCGGGTTCACGGTGCTACTCGCCCTGTCCACCAGCGACGTCTTCGCAGCCGGCGCCAGCTACTACGGCGTCACCGACCTGAGTGCCCTGGCCCGGGACACGCACAAGTTCGAGTCCCGCTATCTCGACCGGCTGGTGGGCCCGTGGCCGCAGGCCGAGCAGGTCTACCGCGAGCGCTCACCGCTGAGCCACCTCGACGGCTTCGGCCGGCCGCTGATCGTGCTGCAGGGACTGCAGGACGAGGTCGTGCCACCGTCCCAAGCCGAGACGATCGTGGCCGAGCTGCGCCGGCGCGGCGTCCGGCATGCCTACCTGGCCTTCGAGGGCGAGCAGCACGGCTTCCGCCGCGCCGAGAACATCCTGCGCGCGCTCACCGCCGAGCTGTCCTTCTACGCGCAGGTGTTCGGGATCGACCTGGCCGGCGACATCGAGCCGGTTGAGATCGTCACGGGTTGAAGCACTCGGGCGACCGGAGCGCCCTGACGTCTCACAGATCCTTGACCACGCGCAGCGCGTCGTACACCGCGGCGTGGATGTTGCGCGAGGCGACCGCGTCCCCGATCCGGAACAGCTGGTAGCCGCCGCCCTCGTTGCGCACCATCCCCTGCGGCTGCCCGGCGACCAGCGCCTCGTAGTCCACGGCCCCCAGGTTGGTCGAGCCGGGCCGTAGCTCGTGGTAGAGGTCGGCGTTCACCTCGGTGCCGTGGTCGGCGACCACCCAGTCGACGACCCGCTCGCTGGTGTGGTCCGTGTGGTCCGAGCCGATCTCGACCCGCACCCGCGTGCCGTCCGTCTTCACCGTGACGACCCGCTGGTTCAGCGTGATCCGGGTGTCGGTCTCGTTGAACGCCTGCGCGTACGGCACGAGATTCATGCCGCCCACCTCCACACCCAGCATCCGCTCCGGGGTGACGATCTCCAGCCGTGCCCCGGAACGGGCGATCACCTCTGCCGCCGACATCGCCGCATGGGTGCCGGCGTCGTCGTAGAGCACGACGTCGCCGGCGGGCTTCACCTCTCCACCGAGCACGTCCCAGCTGGTCACCACCCTGCGCGAGCCTGCCAGGGAGTCGGGTACCTGCGGCAGACCACCGGTGGCCACGATCACGACGTCAGGTGTCAGATCCAGGACGTCGCGGGCCTCGGCCAAGGTCTTGCAGCGCAGCTCCACACCCAGCCGGACCAGCTCGCTGACTCGCCAGTCCACGATCCCGACCAGGTCCCGCCGCCGGGGGTTGCGTACGGCCAGTGCCACCTGGCCGCCGGGAGCGTCCGCCGCCTCCAGCACCACCACCACGTGACCCCGTTCTCCAGCGACCCGCGCCGCCTCCAGTCCCGCCGGACCGGCCCCGACCACCACGACCCGCCGCGCGGTCGGCGCCGCCGGGATCTCGTGGGGCATCGACGCCTCGCGACCGGTCGCCGCGTTGTGGATGCACAGCGCCTCACCCGCCTCGTAGATCCGGTCCAGGCAGTAGGTGGCCCCGACGCACGGGCGGATCCGCGCCTCCAGACCCGCGGCCACCTTGCGCGCCAGGTGCGGCTCGGCAATCTGTGGCCGGGTCATCCCGACCAGATCAAGCAGTCCGTCCCGGATCGCATACCGGGCGGTCGCCACCTCGTCGATCTTGGCCGAGTGCAGCACCGCCAGCGATGTGGCCCCCTTGACCACGCCGCAGAAGCCCAGGTGAGGCGCCGAGGCCATCCCCGCGATCGGGATCACCCTGGCCAAGTCGGCCTCGGTGGCGATGTGCCCGCGCACGACGTTGACGAAGTCGACCAGGCCCTCGGACTCGAACCGGTGCAGGATCTCCAGCCCGGTCGCGGTGTCGATCCCGCCGGGTTTGGTCTCGTCGACGGCCATCCGGATTCCGACCACGAAGTCGGTCCCGACCCGAGACCGGACGGCGCGCAGCACCTCCAGCGGAAAGCGCAGCCGGTTCTCCAGCGAGCCGCCGTAGGAGTCCTCGCGGTGGTTGGTCAGCGGCGACCAGAACTGGTCGAGCAGATGTCCATACGCCTCGATCTCCACTCCGTCCATGCCGCCGGCCCGCATCCGCTCGGCGGCGTCGGCGTACTGACCGACGATCCGCTCCAGGTCCCACTCCTCAGCCTCCTTGGGGATCGAACGGTGTGCGGCCTCGCGCAGCGGGGACGGAGCGAGCACCGGCAGCCAGTCGTCCTGACCCCAGCCGGTCCGCCTGCCCAGGTGGGTCAGCTGGATCATGCAGGCAGCGCCGTGCTCGTGGACGGCGTCGGTCAGCTCGCGGATCCATGGCACGATCGCGTCGTCCCAGGCGTGCAGGTTGCCGAAGGCCGGCGGGGAGTCCCGGCCGACCACGGCTGAGCCGGCGGTCATGGTCAGACCGATTCCGCCGCGGGCCTTCTCGGCGTGGTAGAGCCGGTACCGGGCGGTGGGCATGCCGTTCTCGGAGTACGCCGGTTCGTGGGCTGCGGAGAAGATCCGGTTCCGTAGGGTCAGGTGCCGCAGGGTGAACGGTTGAAGTAGCGGGTCGCGGCTCGTGGGAGTCATCGTGCCGTCTCCGGTACGCCGAATGCCGCCTCGACGCCGGCGCCCGCAGCCACCCGAGCAACTCCCCTGGGGTCGGCGCCCGCATCCGCTCTGGCCAGCCGCCGCCGCATCAGCCCCGTGTACCACTGGACGAACTGGCTGACGCCGTCCTCCTCGACCGGGGAGTAAGGGCCGGGCCGGAACGCCGGTGAGGCGACCCCCAGCTGGGTGCGTGCCACCAGTGCGCTGTCCTGGGCGTTGGTCACCGACCAGACCTCGGTGAGTCGTCTCCGGTCGTAGTCGACGCCTTCCACGGCGGTCCCGGGTACCAGCCACACCGTCCGCAGCTCGGTCGTCGTCGGCGAGGTCGGCAGGATCCGGAAGGTGACCGCGTGGTCGCCCATCACGTGGATCCAGGTCGAGGGGTAGTGGTAGAGCAGCACGTCCCCGAGGTTGCCCTCGGGCAGGCCGGGGAACGGCGAGGCGACGGCGGGCTTCCCGTCCATGGTCATCGCCTGCGCCCCACCGGTGAACGCCATTCGCATCGCCCGGTAGGAGTGGTCATCGGAGATCCGGAAACGGCTCGGCAGGCCGGCCGCCTCGCATCGCTCGACGAGCTCGGCGGTGGCGGCAACCTCTGCAGCGGTGCCGCCGCCGGAGTGCAGCGGTGCCTCGGGGAAGGTGCGACAGAGCTCGGGATGGCTGTTGCGGCAGTGGTAGCACTCCCGGTTGTTCTCCATGACCAGCTTCCAGTTGCCCTGCTCGACGATGGTCTCGCCGTGGGCCACCCGCGCCCCGGCGAGGCCGTACGGGGCCAGGTACGGCCCGAGCAGTGCGCGGACCGGCTCGATATCGGGTGGACTGCCCTCGGCCAGGCACACGAAGACCAGACCGCCGATGCTCGCGCAGTGCGCTCGGCCGAGCGCCAGCTGGTCCGGCTCGAGGTCGTCCGGCATGGAACGGGCCCAGGTCAGCGCACCGTTCAGCTCGTAGGTCCACTGGTGGTAGGGGCAGGTGATCCGCCTTCCCACCGAGCCGGTTTCGTCGTCACACAACCGCGAACCACGGTGGCGGCAGACGTTGTGCAACGCGTTCAGCGAACCGTCCCTGTCGCGGACGACGATGATCGGGTAGTCGCCGATCTGCAGGGTGAGGTACGAGGCGGGCGCGGCCAGCTCGGCCTCGTGTCCGGCGAACACCCACTCGTGGTACCAGATGGCCTCCAGGTCGGCCCGATGGGCGGCCCCGGAGGTGTACAGGGGCCCGGGGAGGGCGAACCCCGGACGATGCCCGGCCACCATGTCAGAGACGTCGCGACGATTCGGCATGGCTGCCTCCCGGTTCGCCGAGTACCACGGACCAGCTCCGGACCGGGTGCTGCCAGGCTACGTTCGCCCGTACGTGGGGGGAACGGGTGCGGCGCGTGGGATCGGGGGTCCGGCGCAGGACGATCGGGACTACCGGGTCCGGCCGGCGCGTACCCTCTCGATGGTCGTGGCGATCCGGTCCAGGCGGGTCTGCTCGCGCTTGGCCTCGGTGATCCAGCGGACGTACTCCTGACGATGGGAGTAGGCCAGCTTCTCGAAGGCGGCGGCGTCGTCGGGGTCGGCCGCCAGTGCCGCTGCCAGGTCCTCAGGCACGTCGACGGTGCGGGGCGTGGTGTCGGCGGCGATCTCGACCTGCACCGTGTCCCCGATCTCGACCCCGATCTGCTCGCGAACCCCGCGGTTCAGCCCGATGAGGTTCTCCCCACCCATCCGCGCCAGCCGCAGCGCCAGCACCTGACCGTTGAGGCTCACCCTCACCGGGAAGGTCTTGGCGCCGTCCGCGAGCCATGCCACCTGCTCGTCTGTCAGGACGAAGGCCCCGGCCGGGCCGCGGCTCTCCAGCGTCGCCGTGACCTGCAGCGTCTCGCCCATGGCCGCCAGCATAGGACCCGGATGCCTCAGTCAGCGGTGCCGTGAGCGGCCCGCCAGGCCTGCCACACCTCGGGTCGCAGCCGGCCACGATCCGGAACAGCGAGCCCACCGGCCCGTGCCCAGGCGCGCACCTGGGCGGTGGACGGCTCCGGTGAGGGTGGAGCGCCGTCCAGCTCGACGGCCACCCCGGCTCCCGCCCCGGCCCCGACGAGATCGACCAGCAGCCCGGCGGCATCGTGCTCGGTGCGCGCCCAGGACAGCGCCGCAGCCAGGAACCGGTAGGTCCATTCCTGCGCCAGCGGGCGGGTGTCGGCGAAGACGATCGGCACGTTCGGCCAGCGCACCTGCAGCTCGGCCAAGCCGTCGGCCACCACGGCGGGCCGCACGTGATCGAGTGCGAATACCTTCGAGTACCGGTCCTCGACCACGACCGCCGCCCGGGGCAGGGCGGCCAGCTCGGTCAGGGCGAACCGCAGCTTCCCGGCCACCAGGCTGGCGACCAGGTCAGCCAACGACTTGCGCTCCACCGAGGCGACCAGCGCGCCGTCCGCCGTGACCCCGTAGTCACCGCACGGCAAGGCCCGACGGACGACCCTCACCTGCTGGCCGGCGAATCGGTACGGATAGCGCTCGTGACTGTCGACGATCACCTCCAGCTCGGCGATCCCCGAGGCCCGGGCGGTCGGCGTCCGCACGTTCGGCCGGGCCTGCTTGCGGGTGCGCGGGGACTGCCAGAAGCAGGCGGCCCGGCCCCGAGCAGTGGTGAAGACGATCTGGGAACGCTTCTCCCGCCCCCGGTCCAGCACGATGTCGATGGCCGCCCCGCGACGCACGCAGGAACGCAGCTTCGCCTGCTCAACGATCTCGGGCTCGGCCGGCCAGTCCTGCGCCGACACCGGGTAGCAGTACAGCGCCTTGGTCCGTGGCCAGGTGTCCGAGGTGCGGAACACCATCCCGCCGGCGATCGGCAGCCGCAGGAGGAACGGCAGCCTGGAGTCCGGATCGGGGTTGCGCGCGATGAGCAGCCACATCGCCCGCTACGCACCCTCAGCGCAACAGACCACCGCCCGAGACTACGCCAACCACCTGCGCCTCAGCGCAGCTGCGCCGCCGCGTCGATCACGAGGGGGTCCAGGCCCCGGCCACCCGCCGCGACGTGCTCCAGCAGCTGGGCGCGCATCCGTGGGTCCCAGAACGTGGTGAGGTGGGCGAGGACGCCGGCCACCGCCTTGTCGTGGTCGAGATGGGCGAACTGAGCGGCGATGTCGTTCGCGAGACGTACCTGGGTGGCGGTGGTCACGTCACGGCACCCGCGCTCCGGCCGGCCAAGGCGGCCTCGGCCCGCACGGACGCCGAGGCGAGCTCCACCTGGACTGCGGTCACCTTGTACTCCGGGCAGTTGGTCGCCCAGTCGGAGTGCTCGGTGGTCACCACGTTGGCCCCAGTGACCGGGTGGTGGAAGGTCGTATAGACGACCCCGACCGGCATCCGCTCGGCGATCTGGGCCCTCAGCACCGTTGCTCCGACCCGCGAGGCCAGCCGCACCGGGTCGCCGTCGTTGATCCCGCGCACCTCGGCGTCATGGGGGTGGATCTCCAGCACGTCCTCACCATGCCAGCGGACGTTCTCCGTCCTGCGGGTCTGCGAACCGACGTTGTACTGGGTCAGGATCCGCCCGGTGGTCAGGATCAGCGGGTACTTCCGGGTGGAGCGTTCCTCGGTCGGCACGTAGGGGGTCGGTATCAGGTGACCCTTGCCGCGGACGAACCGGTCGACGTGCATGATCGGCGTTCCGGACGGCGCGGCGTCGTTGCAGGGCCACTGCACCGACCCCTCGGCGTCGAGCTTGTCGAAGGACACGCCGGCGAAGGTCGGGGTGGTGATGGCGACCTCGTCCATGATCTGGCTGGAGTGCTCGTACGTCATCGGATAGCCCATCGCCTGGGCGATCTCGCAGACGATCTGCCACTCGTGCTTGCCGACGCCGTCGGCGTCGAGGTTGCGCGGCTCCACCACCGGTCGCACCCGGTTGATCCGGCGCTCGGCGTTGGTGAAGGTGCCGTCCTTCTCCAGGAACGACGTCCCGGGCAGGAACACGTGTGCCAGCTTCGCGGTCTCGTTGAGGAACAGGTCCTGGACGACGACCAGGTCCATCGCGCTGAGCGCCGCGACCACGTGGGCGGTGTTGGGGTCGGACTGGGCCAGGTCCTCGCCCTGGATGTAGAGCGCCCGGAACGTGCCGTCGATCGCCGCATCGAACATGTTCGGGATTCGCAACCCGGGTTGATCGAGAATCGTTGCACCCCAGAGCGTCTCGAACGACTCGCGCACCGTGTCATCGCTGACGTGCCGGTAGCCGGGCAGCTCGTGCGGGAAGGACCCCATGTCGCACGCGCCCTGCACGTTGTTCTGTCCGCGCAAGGGGTTGACCCCGACGCCCTCCCGGCCGATGTTGCCGGTGGCCATGGCCAGGTTGGCCATGCCCATCACCATGGTCGAACCCTGGGAGTGCTCGGTGACGCCGAGCCCATAGTAGATCGCGGCGTTCGGCACGCCCGCGTACAGCCTTGCGGCGGAACGGATCTCGGATGCCGGCACCCGGGTGATCTCTTCGACCGCTTCAGGCGAGTTCTCCGGGCGGGAGATGAACTCCACCCATTCGTCGGTGCCCTCGCAGCGCTCAGCGACGAACTCCTCGTCCATCAGGTGCTCGGTGACCACGACATGCGCCATCGCGTTGACCACGGCCACGTTGGTGCCGGGCTGTAGCTGCAGGTGGTGGGCGGCCTCGATGTGCGGTGTGCGTACCAGGTCGATCCGGCGCGGGTCGACGACGACCAGCTTGGCGCCCTGACGCAACCGCCGCTTCAACCGGGAGGCGAACACGGGGTGCCCGTCCGTCGGGTTCGCCCCGATCACCACGACGACATCGGCCTTTGCGACCGACTCGAAGTTCTGCGTGCCGGCCGAGGTGCCGAAGGTCTGCTTCAGCCCGTACCCGGTCGGTGAGTGGCATACGCGTGCACAGGTGTCGACGTTGTTGTTGCCGAACGCCGCCCGCACCATCTTCTGGACGACGTAGACCTCCTCGTTCGTGCAGCGCGAGGACGAGATCCCGCCGATCGAGCCGGTGCCGTACTCGGCCTGGATCTGGCGTAGCCGGCGCGCCGTGTGATCGATCGCCTCGGCCCAGGTGACCTCGCGCCACGGCTCGTCGATCCGCTCGCGGACCAACGGTGCGAGCACTCGCTCGTCGTGCGAGGCGTATCCCCAGGCGAACCGGCCCTTGACGCAGGAGTGCCCCTCGTTGGCACCGCCGGCCTTGTCAGGCACCATCCGAACCACCTCGTCGCCGCGCAGTTCGGCCCGGAACGAGCAGCCGACGCCGCAGTAGGCGCACGTGGTCTTCACCGAACGCGTCGGCATCCCCAGCTCGATCACCGACTTCTCCTGCAGCGCGGTGGTCGGGCAGGCCTGCACGCAGGCGCCGCAGGAGACGCACTCCGAGTCGAAGAACGGAACCCCTTCGCTGGCGGCGACGGCCGAATCGAACCCGCGGCCGCTGATGGTCAGCGCCAACGTCCCCTGGATCTCGTCACAGGCCCGCACGCACCGCGAGCAGACGATGCACGAGGCGGCGTCGAAGGAGAAGTACGGGTTCGAGGAGTCCACCTCGGCGCCGGCGTGGGTGTGGGTGTGCGTTCCGGCGTAGCGCACGCGCTCAAGCCCGACCGATGCGGCCATCGCGTGCAGCTCACAGTCGGCGCCGGCGGGCTTCTCGGCGCAGTCGGCCGGATGGTCGGACAGGTACAGCTCCATCACACCGCGGCGAAGCCTGCGAAGTCGGTCGGTCTCGGTACTGACGACCATGCCGTCGCGGCACGGCGTGGTGCACGACGCCGGGGTTCCCCTCACGCCGTCCACCTCGACCAGGCACATCCGGCAGGAGCCGAACGCGGCCAGCGAGTCGGTGGCGCACAGCTTGGGGATCTCGGACCCGGCCAGCGTGGCCGCCCGCAGCACCGACGTGCCCGGCGGCACGACCACCTCCTGTCCGTCGATCCGCACCGTTGCGGTCGCGTCGCCGGCGACCGCCGGCGTCCCGAGGTCTCGCTCGTCCAGCAGGGTCATGGCGTGTCCTTCCATAGCTGCACCGCGCTGCGCACCGGCATCGGGGTCAACCCACCCATGGCGCACAGCGAGCCGTCGATCATCAGCTCGCAGAGATCCTCCAGCAGAACCAGGTTGGCCGAGCGGTCCACCCCGGCGCCGATCGCGTCGATCACCTCGACGCCCCTCCTCGAGCCGATCCGGCACGGCGTGCACTTGCCGCACGACTCGACCGAGCAGAACTCCATGGCGAACCGGGCCTGGGCGAGCAGGTCCACGGTGTCGTCGAAGACCACCACCCCGCCGTGCCCGACCATGCCGCCCGCCGCCGCCAGCGCCTCATAGTCCATCGGCACGTCCAGCTGCTGCGCACCGAGGTAGGCGCCCAGCGGCCCGCCCACCTGGACGACCCCCACCGGCCGGCCGGACGCCGTCCCCCCGCCCCAGGTCTGCACCAAGTCGGCGAGCGAGACCCCGAAGGCGGTCTCGACGATGCCGCCCCGGGCGATGTTGCCCGCCAGCTGGAACACCTGGGTTCCTCGCGAGCGTCCGGTGCCGAGGTCGGCGTAGGCCTGTGCTCCATCGGCCAGGATCGCTGGCACCGTGGCCAGGGTGAGGAGGTTGTTCACGACGGTCGGCCGGGCGAACAGCCCCTCGAGGGCGGGCAGCGGAGGCTTGGCCCGCACCTCGCCGCGCCGGCCCTCCAGGCTGGAGAGCATGGAGGTCTCCTCGCCGCAGATGTACGCCCCGGCGCCGACCCGCACGAAGACGTCGAAGCTCAGCCCGGAACCGAGAACCCGCTCACCGAGCCAGCCGTGCGCATAGGCGATGTCGATCGCCCGGCGCATGGTCGCGACGGCGTCGGGGTACTCGGAGCGGCAGTAGATATAGCCCTCTGTGGCGCCGACCGCGTGCGCGGCGATCGCCATTCCCTCCAGGGTGGAGAACGGGTCGCCCTCCATCATCATCCGGTCGGCGAAGGTGCCGGAGTCGCCCTCGTCGGCGTTGGCGCAGATGAACTTCGGCCGCGCAGGGTCGGGGGCGACGGGCGCCGCCTCGAGCACCGTCTTCCACTTCACACCGGTCGGGAACCCGGCCCCACCCCGCCCGCGCAACCCCGACGCGGTCACCTCGGCGACGACCTCGGACGGCGTCATGCCCAGCGCCCGACGCAGCCCCACCAACCCCCCGTGGGCCAGGTAGTCCTCCATCGAGGTCGGCTCGGTGACACCGACCCGCGCGAAGGTGACCCGCTGCTGAGCGCGCAGGACATCAAGGTCCTCGGTCGGCCCGAGCGCCAGCGAGTGTCTGACTGCGGACGGTGCGAGCGCGCCGTCCGCACCCGGGGTCACCAGCCCGGCGGACAGTAGCGACCCCACGTCGTCCGCACCCACCGGGCCGAACGCGTACCGCACGCCGTCCGGACCCGCCACCTCCACCAAAGGCTCCAACCAGAGCAGCCCGCGAGACCCGTTACGCACCAGGGGAACTCCGGCGTCCCGCGCCGCTGCGTGCAGGGCGCCGGCCACCTCGTCGGCGCCGACCGAGCGCGCCGCGCTGTCCAGCGGGACGTAGACCGTGTTCCCTGCGCTCATCAGTGGGCCTCCTCGCCGTCCGGTTGCGAGCGCGCGGACGGCGAGGCCGCCGCGACCAGAGCGCACAGCCGCGTGGTGGTCAGCCGGCCGTGCAATCGCCCGTTGACCATCGCCGATGGTCCCAGTGCGCAGTTGCCCAGGCAGAACACCTCCTCGAAGGTGACCTCGCCGTCGTCGCCGGTCGACTCGAGCGCCACCCCCAGCTCGCCGCTCACCTCGTGGACCAGATGCTCGGCGCCCACTGACTGGCACGCCTCGCCGCGGCAGACCTGGACGACGACCTGGCCGGGCGGCTCGGTGCGGAGGTCCTTGTAGAAGGAGACCACCCCGTGCACCTCGGCTCGGGACAGGTTCAGCTGCTCGGCAACGGCACGGACCGCCGAATCGGGCACGTACCCGAGCTCAGCGACCACGTCGTGCAGCACCGGCAGCAGCGCACCCCGCTCGCCCCGATGCGCGGCGACGGCAGAGGCGGCGACCTGCTCGGCGCGGGAGTTGAGACGCACGTCACTCACTCAAGCATCGTCGCTCGTGGCGGCGGTCCGGGCCATCCCACAGCGCACACTTTCTCCTATGGGCAGACAGCCACCGGCTATCACGGCCCCAGGGAGCGGGCCAGCACGTCGTCGAGGCGCCCGACCAGGTCGATCCGGGTCGCGAGGTCCCGGATCGCTGTGACCATGGCCGGCTCGGGATCACGCTGGGCGAGCACCAGGCCGATCTGCGGCGTGCGCTCCGGACCGGCGATCGGCACTACCCGCATCCCCGGCGGCACCCCGAACAGCGACAGCCAGACGTGCGCCACCACCGTGGACCAGCCCTGCACCGCGTGGGCATACAGGGTGGCCACCGAGTCGGTCTCGATGGCGGGCGTGACCTCGGCGCCGGCCTGAGCGAAGCAGCCGTCGAGGATCCGGCGGTGCTGCATGTCCCGCACGAACAGGCACAACGGCTCGCCGGCGACCTCGGCCCAGGTGACCTCGTCGCGACCGGCCAGCACCGCGTCGTCCGGAGTGAGCAGCAGGTAGCGCTCGCGGTAGAGCGGCACCACCCGGCTGCGCTCGCCGAGGGCCTCGTTGTCGACGTAGGAGACACCGACGTCGAGATCGAAGTCCACGAGCCGGCGCACGATCTCACGGCTCGATCCCGACTCCAGCCGCACTCGCACACCCGGGTGCTCGCGGCACAGGGCACCGGTGAGCATCGAAGCGGCAGAGACCGCAGTCGGGATCGCGCACACTCGCAGCACGCCACCCAGACCTGTGCGGAAGCTCGCAAGCTCGGCCTGCAGGGCGTCCCGGTCGGCGAGGATCTGACGGGCCCAGGCGACGACCCGATCACCTTCGGGCGTGAACCCGCCGAACCGCCGACCCCGGACGACGATCGCCACCTTCAGCTCGGACTCGAGCTTGGCGATCCCAGCCGACAGCGACGGCTGGCTCACATGGCAGGCCGCCGCAGCCCGGGCGAAATGCCGTTCGCGGGCCAGCGCGGACAGGTACTCGAGCTGGCGGAGGAGCACCCTCCAGGCATATCACCCCGCGACGTCCCCGCGACGTGTCCTCGACGTCCCTCGACGGCCCTGCGACTCCACCATGATCCCCTCGAGTGACGCCGATTGGCCGTCTCGCCCGCGACATGACGACCATTCGGCGTCACTCGAGGGGATCATGGCGGGCCGGACAGCGGGATCTGCTTCGGCGTGTACACGCGTCGATGCGCCCAGTAGTCGTGTCGTCCCCTTGCTCCGCGCCCGGGCCGCGCAAGGTTTGTTTATTTGTATTGCAAGGGTTTTCACCTGGTTGACCTCAGTAGTCACAACAGATGAAGATTGTTCGGGTCGGCACCGTCCTGGCGGCATTCCTGCAGTCTGACCGAGGTGGTGGAATGGCGACCTACACGTACCGGTGCACGAGTTCCTCCACGGATGAGTCTCGCGCGGCGGACCCCGGCCACAGCCGGTTCGACCTGACCGCGCCGATCGGCACGGCCAGAGACACCGTTGCGTGCCCACGATGCGGGAGTGATGCGGTACGGGTGTTCAGCCCCCCGATGATCTCCCGCGCGCATCCTGGAGCCTTGGCCGCGATCGAGCGCGCCGAGCAATCCCGCACCGAGCCGGCTGTGGTCGGTGCGATCCCCGGACGCGTCGGTCGCCGAGCCTCGACGACGCGGCGTGACCTCAACCCGGCCCTGGCCAAGCTGCCGCGGCCCTGAGGCGCGCACCGCCCGGTGGCGAACCGGTGCCGGCTCCGAGGCTGACGTCGCGTCCACAACGACGATTCATCGAGTGGGTCCGTCCTATCGGATCAATGGAGGCACGCATGGGTAGTGTCGGGCTTCTCTACGTTGGAGCCGTTCTGTTCATCAACGGGGCGATGCTCCTCGGCTGGGTCAAGGGCACGTCGGCGGCACCGATGAACCTGTTCGTGGGCCTGCTTCAGGTGGTCACCCCGACCTACCTGATCTTCACGGCCAACGGCGACGTCGACCAGATCCTCGGCGCGTCGGGGCTGTACCTGTTCGGGTTCACCTACCTCTACGTCGCCATGAACCTGTTCTTCGACCTGGACGGCACCGGTTTGGGCTGGTTCTCCGGCTTCGTCGCGGTCTGTGCCGTCGTCTACGCCTACCTGAACTTCACCCGGTCGGACGACCCCACGTTCGGGATGATCTGGCTCTACTGGGCCTTCCTGTGGTCCCTGTTCTTCCTCGTTCTCGGCCTCGGTCAGGACCACCTCGGCCGCTACACCGGAGCGGTCGCCGCCGTCCAGGGCTGGGTGACCGGCGCCCTGCCCGCGTTCCTGCTGTTGACCGACAACTGGGACGGCGGCAACGCCGGCTGGGCGCTTGCCTACGCCGTGTTCGGTGTCGTCGTCTTCGGTCTGCTCTACCCCCGCCTGCGCGGGACTCGCTCCACCTCCCCGGCTCCGGCAACCGCCGCCGCCTGACTCGTAAGGAGATACGTCATGCCCGAGGTCGTCTTTCCGCTCGACTCGTCCAAGTCGTTCACCGAGCAGGCCATCGTCGGCCACAACCGCTGGCACCCCGACATCCCCGCGCAGGTGAACGTCAGGCCGGGCGACGTGTTCCGGGTGCACTGCCGGGAGTGGTTCGACGGTGCCATCCACAACGACGACTCGGCGGACGACGTGCTCAACGCACCGCTGCCGAGCGTTCACGTGCTCAGCGGACCGCTCGCTGTCGAGGGCGCCGAGCCGGGTGACCTGCTGATCGTCGACATCCTCGACGTCGGACCGATCCCGCAGGAGGACTCCGGGCCGCTGGCCGGGCAGGGCTGGGGCTACACAGGTGTGTTCGCCACGCGCAACGGCGGCGGCTTCCTGACCGAGCAGTTCCCGGACGCCTACAAGGTGATCTGGGACTTCCGGGGCCAGACTGCCACGTCCCGGCACGTCCCCGGGGTGTCCTTCACCGGCATCGTCCACCCAGGCCTGATGGGCACCGCACCGTCGGCAGAGCTGCTGGCGAGGTGGACCGCCCGTGAGACGGCGTTGATCGCCACCGACCCGGACCGGGTCCCGCCGTTGGCCCTGCCCCCACTGCCCGACTCCGCGATCCTGGGCACTCTGACCGGCGCCGAGTTCGACCGGGTCGCCGCCGAGGCGGCCCGCACCGCACCGCCCCGGGAGAACGGCGGCAACCAGGACATCAAGAACTTCACCAAGGGGACCCGGGTCTTCTACCCCGTGTTCGTGGACGGCGCGAAGCTGTCCATGGGCGACCTGCACTTCTCCCAGGGTGACGGTGAGATCACCTTCTGTGGGGCCATCGAGATGGGCGGTTTCATCGACCTGCACGTCGATCTGATCAAGGGCGGGATGTCCACCTACGGTGTCAGCGAGAACGCCATCTTCATGCCCGGCAACGTCGACCCGCAGTACAGCCAGTGGCTGGCCTTCTCCGGCACCTCGGTGACCCTGGACGGCACGCAGCACTACCTCGACTCGCACCTGTCCTACCAGCGGGCCTGCCTGCACGCCATCGACTACCTGACCAAGTTCGGCTGGAGTGACATCCAGGCCTACATGATCCTCGGTGCCGCGCCGATCGAAGGTCGGCTGTCGGGGGTGGTCGACATCCCGAACTCGTGCTCGACCGTCTACATCCCGACCGCGATCTTCGACATCGACGTGCGGCCGAGTGCATCCGGTCCGGCGCAGATCGACCCCGGCATGGGCGTCCCGCGCTCCCCTGCCTGACCGACCCCGCGAGGGCAGCGCGACACCGCGACGGCAAAGCCGGCACTTGTCGGCCGTTTTCCGGCCCGAGGAGGCCTGTTCGCCGTCCCGGTGTCGCGCTGTTGTCCAACGGGCCCGTGAACGGCCCCCGCAACAAGGTCTGATTGCACTGATCAGCCATCTCGACCCGCCGAACGTACGATGGGCCATGGCCGGGGCGACGACGAGACGTCCGGTCCAGCGACACGCGCTGGGCCGGGACCCGCTCAACCGGGCGGACACCCTGGCCGTCGAGGAGCCGCTGGAGATCCGCGTGGGCCACGGCGCCGAGCCCGCGCCGTTCACTGTCACCATGCGCACGCCAGGGCACGACCTGGAACTGGCGCTCGGGTTCCTGCTCGGCGAAGGGGTCATCGCTGCCCCGGACGACGTGGTCTCGGCCCAGCACTGCCCGGACGCGGCAGTGGACGCCGAGGGCAAACCCACCCACAACGTCGTCGAGGTGCGGTTGGCGCGTCGAGTCGCGGCGCCGTCCCGAGCGCTGGCCCGGCGGGTCAGCAGCGCCTGCGGGATCTGCGGAACCGAGTCCATCGACGAGGTGCGCGCCCGCTGCAGAACCGACGTGGCCGCCGACGACCTTCGTCTGGACGGCGCAACGCTGGCCGCGCTGCCGGGCCGGCTGCGGGTGGGGCAGCGGGCCTTCGCCCGCACCGGGGGGGTACATGCGGCCGGGCTGTTCACCCCGTCCGGCGAACTGGTCTGCCTGCGCGAGGACGTCGGCCGGCACAACGCACTGGACAAGGTTGTCGGCTGGGCCCTGCAGGCCGGCCGGCTCCCCCTGCGCGGCATGATCGTCCAGGTCAGCGGACGTGCCTCGTTCGAGCTGGTGCAGAAGGCGGTGACCGCCGGGTGTCCGGTGCTGGCGGCGGTCTCGGCGCCGTCGTCGCTGGCAGTGGACCTCGCCGAGCAGGCGGGCATGACCCTGGTCGGATTCTCGCGCGAGGAGTCGTTCAACGTCTACGCGGGGGCGGACCGGCTGCGCGGTTGACGGGCCAGCGGGCCGCTCGACGCACACCCGAACGGGCGCGCGACGGGTAACGAGTCGGTCGAGAAGACCTTTGGGCAATGGCGTTCGGCCAGGTCACCAGCCATGATGGGCTCAGCCGACGCCTTGCCGACGAAGGAGCCGAGCAATGTCGCAACCGCAGTCCCTGGCCGCCGTCTTCATCGACCGGGTCGCCGAACAGGCCGACCTCGAGGCGTTCCGCGCCCCCGGCGAGTCCGGCTGGAACAGCATGACCTGGCAGGAGACCGATGCCCGGGCCCGGGAACTGGCCGGCGGTCTGCTCTCTCTCGGGCTCGAGACGGAGGACCGGGTGGCGATCGCGGCGACCACCCGGCTGGAGTGGATTCTCGCCGACCTGGCGGTGATGATGGCCGGCGGCGCGACCACGTCCGTGTACCCGACCACCCAGACCTCCGACGTGGCCTTCATCCTCTCCGATGCCGAGTGCGTGGTCGCGGTCGTCGAGGACGGCGGCCAGCTGGGCAAGCTGCTCGACATCCGCGACCAGCTACCCCGGCTTCGCACCGTGGTCGTGATCGACACCGACGACCTGGGTGAGCCGGGCGCCGACGGCACCTGGCAGGACGGCTGGGTGATCAGCCTCGACCAGCTCGCCGAGCGCGGCCGCGCCTACCTCGCAGAACACCCCACGGCCATCGACGACATCCTCGCCACCCTGACCCCCGGCCACCTGGCCACCCTGATCTACACCTCCGGCACCACCGGACGGCCCAAGGGCGTCGAGCTGACCCACCAGAACTGGATCTACCTGGGTGAGGCCGTCGAGAAGAGCGGCATCGTGAACGCCGACGACGTGCACTTCCTCTGGCTGCCGCTCTCGCACGTGTTCGGCAAGCTGCTGCTCGCCGCACAGTACTGGATGGGCTTCGCCACCGCCGTCGACGGTCGAGTGGACCGGATCGTGGAGAACCTCGGGGAGATCCGACCGACGTTCATGGCCGCCGCGCCGCGGATCTTCGAAAAGGTGCACGCGCGGGTGACCTCGACCGCCCATGAGGAGGGCGGCGCCAAGGCGATGATCTTCGACTGGGCCATCGGGGTGGGCCTGGCGTGCGTGCGAAAGGAGCAGGCCGGACAGTCGGTGCCACCGCATCTGGTCATCCAGCGAGTGGTGGCCGACCGGCTGGTCTTCAGCAAGATCCGGGACCGGCTGGGTGGGCGGTTGGAGAAGCTGGTCTCGGGCAGCGCGGCCCTCGCGCCGGAGATCGCCGAGTGGTTCGCGGCGGCCGGTCTGCCGATCCTCGAGGGCTACGGCATGACCGAATGCACCGGCGCCTCGGCGGTCAACCGGCCCGGTGGCGTCCGGATCGGCTCCGTCGGCCAACCGCTGGCGGGGGCGGAGATCAGGATCGCCGAGGACGGCGAGATCCTCTTCCGCTCCGCCGGGGTCATGCGCGGCTACCGCAACCTGCCCGAGGAGACCGCCAGCGTGCTGAGCGCGGACGGCTGGCTGGCCACCGGCGACGTCGGCGAGATCGGCCCCGACGGCACGTTGAAGATCACCGACCGGAAGAAGGACCTGGCCAAGACCAGCGGCGGCAAGTACATCGCCCCCAGCCACATCGAAGGGTCACTCAAGGCTGCCGACCCGCTGATCGGGCAGGCCGTCGTCATCGCCGAAGGCCGCAAGTTCCCCTCGGCGCTGATCGCGATCGACACCGACACGGCCACAGCGTGGGGAGAGCACCACGGGGTTGCGCTGCACGAGGTTCACTCCGACCCGCGGATCCAGAAGCAGGTGGAGGCCGCGGTCGCCTCGGTGAACCAGGCGCTGAACCGGTGGGAGCAGGTCAAGCAGTTCCGGATCCTGCCGCGTGAGCTCGACGTCGAATCCGGCGAGCTCACGCCGAGCTTGAAGGTCAAACGGCCGGTGGTGACCAAGAACTACGCCGACCTCATCGAGGAGATGTACCGCTAGAAGTCGGGGTCGGTGCTGGCACTGAGCCGCACCGCCGGGTTGTACATCAGGGAGTTCGGCCGGCAGGCGCACTCGAAGGCGATCTTCATCGGCGCGATCCTGCCTTGGTCCTTGAGCCGGAACAGCCTGTCCACCACCCGGTCCCGCACGTCCTGTGGCGACAGGGTGTTGAGGTAGATCTTCGTGCCCCCCTCGAACCCGGCCAGAGTCGAGACCCGCCATTTCAGCACCACCCGCCACGGCATCGGCAGGTCGACGTCCGGCGGCTTGTGGTGCCACTCCTCGTTGCAGGCGACATCGGCGCCGGTAGCGGCATGGCAGGCGTGAATCAAGTCGGACATGCCGCGGATCTCTGCGGCGGTGTGGTTCCACGGCTGGCTGCGGGCGCTCTTGGAGAAGATCTCCAGCGCGGGGAACCTGTGCCCGAACCCGGCGATGGCCAGCGCGTGATCGTTCTCGGCCACGACCAGGTTGTGGTAACCGGCGTAGTTGACCGCGACCTCGTTGTACAGGTTCGGGTTGGCACGCACCCGCTGAAGCTCGATCTCGCTGCTGATCCCTCGCTCATCGATGCCGACGAGCTGCTTGTGCAGGTGATCGAAGGACGCCCCCGCCGGCTTGAGCCAGTTCTGGAACACCGCGACATAGCGCACGTACCGGTTGGCCTGGTACGCCTCGCGTAGCGAGCGCACCGTGAAGTCGATGTAGGCGTAGTGCTCGGCCGGGCTCAGCGTGCCGGACGCGGCAAGGTCGTCTTCGTGCGTAGCGCCGTCCACGACATGGCGGCGGGCCACGACCACGTCATGGCTGCCGCCGAAGAAGGCGTCGGCGACGGCGAGGAGGTCCTCCTCGGCCAGCTCGTCGGGGTCGCGACCGGCCGCACGCAATCGGGTGCCGGCCATCGCCAGCAGGTGCTCGCGCCCACCTGGCGCGGCGAGGTAGGCCTGTCGATGGGCCAGCTGCTCCGTGCCGAGGGCGTGCCCGTAGTTCTGCCGCCAGTAGTCGTAAGAGATGATCTCGAACAAGTTCGGGATCAGCCGGAACTGCGCGACCGAGTCGTTGACGGTCGCCGCGGTCACTCCGCGCACGGTGCACAGCGCACCCTCGGCACTGCCCGACCCGCCCGGGAGGACAGATCCGTCGCAGCCGTCGACGGGCATCCGAATCACCCGCTCCTTCTCCGGAGGAGTCTCCAGGTAGCGCTCGGCGCAGAAGGCGCACAACCGGTTACGCGACGCCTCATCCAACGGCCGCCGGTCGGGCACAGTGAGGCCGAGAGGGCGGTTACCCCGGCCGGGCACCGTCCAGACCTCAGTGCCGCTGAACGGGTTCACCTGTTTCACCGTGCCGTCGGCCATCTGGTCGACGTACTGGGGCGGGGTGAAGAAGGGCTCGGAGACCATGACGGCCATCGTCGTCCCTGGACTAGCCTCGCCGCCATGCCCGCACCGGCCTCGTCCCACATCGATCCCGTTGTTACCGCCCGACGCCGTCCGCACCTGGTGCTGGCCAGCGCCTCGCCGGCCCGCCGGGCCACTCTGGTCGCGGCCGGGCTCTCCCCGCAGGTGGTGGTCTCGGGGGTCGACGAGGACGACGTCGTCGCCCGCTACGAGGTCAGCCGACCACAGGAGGTGGTTCTGCTACTGGCCCGGACGAAGGCCGAGCAGGTCGCCCTCCAGCTCGGCAGCCGTCCCTCCCAGGGCGCAGAGGCCGCCGCCCGCAGCGAGGGCGAGGCGAGGCCCGACGTCCTGGTCTTGGGGTGCGACTCGATGCTGGAGCTGGACGGAGAGGTGCTCGGCAAGCCCGCCGACGCCGACGAGGCCCGGGCCCGCTGGCGTCGGATGAGCGGTGCCAGCGGCGTGCTGCACACCGGTCACTGGCTGGTCGACGTTCGGGCGGGGGGCGGCTCGGTGGGCGCGGTGTCCTCGACGACGGTGCACTTCGCCGAGCTGGATGACGCCGAGATCGACGCCTACGTGGCGACCGGGGAGCCGCTCGCAGCGGCCGGGGCGTTCACCGTCGACGGGATCGGTGCGGCGTTCGTCCGCGCAGTGGAGGGCGACCACCACGGCGTGGTGGGCGTGTCGGTGCCACTGCTGCGCGAGCTGGTCCGGGACCTCGACCTGTCCTGGCCCGCGTTGTGGGCCGAACGGCCGCGACCAGGAGCCACCGGTTGAACGTCGTAGCGTGATCCAGGGACACTCTCATCATGGCGAACGACGGGCTGACCTGGCTAACTGGACGCCAGCAGCTGTCCGCCGCCCTGACCGACGAGGCGTCGGCCGCCCAGGTACTGGACCCGCAGGGCGGCGACTCCCCCTTGGGCTGGACCAACCGGATCGCCCTGTTGCTCGTCGACGTGGACCGGTTCACCGACCTGGAGAGCCGGCTGGGGCCGGCCGCCGCCGAGGAGGTGCTGGCCCAGATCGCGCGACGGATGCGCTCGGCGCTTCGGTCCAACCAGGTGCTGGCCCGGCTCGGGGGCGACGAGTTCGCCGTGGTGCTGCCGGACGCCGACAAGGAGGTCGCCCGGCGCGTGGCCCAGGCGCTGCTGTCCCTGCTGGACGATACCTTCCAGATCGGATCGGAGTCGGTCCAGGTGAGCGCGAGCGCGGGAATCGCCACCTGCCGACTGCCCCGCGACGACCCGAGCGCTCTGGTCGGCCACGCCGCGCTGGCCGTGGTGCGGGCCAAGCAGTCCGGCGGAGGGATCAGCCACTACGAGGCTGACCGCGAGAGGAGTACCCGGCTGCCCCCGATCGGCGAGCTGCGGGTGGCGCTCGCCGACGGTGCCCTGGAGGTGCACCTGCAGCCGCAGGTCGACCTGCGGACCGGGCGGGTGCATGGCGCCGAGGCGCTGGCCCGCTGGCGTCACCCTCAGGACGGCGTGCTGCTGCCCGCGTCGTTCCTGCCGCTGGCCGCCCAGACCGGCTTGATGAGCCCGGTCACCGCCCAGGTGATGCAACGGGCGATCACCGCCGCCAGCCAGTGGTGGCAGCAGGGGTTCGAGGTCCCGGTGAGCGTGAACCTGAGCGCGTCGGACCTGCTCGACGAGGCCTTGACCTCGCAGATCCCCGGATGTCTGGAGCCGGCCGGACTGCCACCGCAGGCGCTGCGAATCGAGATCACCGAGGACGTTCTGCTCACCGAGCCGGAGACCGTGAGCGATCTGTTGCACCGCTGGCGCGACGACGGCGTGGTCGTCTCCCTCGACGACTTCGGCACCGGCTACTCCTCGCTGGCTTACTTGCGCGAGCTGCCGATCGGCGAGCTCAAGCTCGACCAGGTCTTCATCCGGGACCTGTCCCGGGTCACCACCGCGACGATCGTGCGGCACACCATCGCTATGGCCCACGACCTCGGCATGCCGGTGGTCGCCGAGGGCATCGAGGACGCCGCGACCGCGCACCTGCTGGTCGACATGGGCTGCGACATCGGCCAAGGGCTCTACTTCGGCTCCGCGATGCCCCTCGAGCAGTTCCTCAGCTATCTCGCCGCCTGAGTCAGACCGGGGGGACGCCGTGCCGCTTGTCGGGCAACGAGCGGTCCCGGGCCGAGGCATAGGCCAGCCGCAGCACCAGCTCGCGGCGCAGCTCGCCCGGCTCGACGACGGCATCGATCACCAGGTCGCCCGCCAGCCGAAACAGGTCGACGTCCTCCTCGTACTCGACGCGCCGGTCGGCGACGTAGGCCGCCCGGGCGCGCTCGTCGTCGATCTGCGCGATCTTGTTGGCGAACACGGCGTTGACGGCCGCCTCCGGACCCATCACGGCGATCCGGGCGGTCGGCAGCGCCAAGGTGGCGTCCGGCCCGAAGCCGGGCCCGGCCATCGCGTACAGCCCGGCGCCGTAGGCCTTGCGGAGCACGACGCACACCTGGGGTACCGTCGCCTCCGACACCGCCGTGATCATCTTCGCCCCGTGCCGGATGATCCCCTGCCGCTCCACCTCTGAGCCGATCATGAAACCGGGGACGTCGGCGAGGTAGACCAGCGGCAGGCTGAAGGCGTCGCACAGCCAGATGAACCGGGCCGCCTTGTCGGCCGAGTCGCCGAACAGGACTCCCCCGCGCACCGCGCTGTTGTTCGCCACGACCCCGACACTGCGCCCGTCGAGCCGGGCGAAGCCGATCACCAGCTCGGCCGCGAAGTCGGGCTTGACCTCGAAGAACGACTCGGCGTCGACGAGGGCGTCGACCACGTCGTGGACGTCGTACGGTACCGACTCGGCCTGGGGCACCAGGTCCCGGGTGAGCTGACGTGACGGCGGCTCCGGCTGGTAGGCCGGCGCGCTGTGTCGCCAGTTGGTCGGCAGGTAGGAGAAGTAGAGCTTGGCCTGCTCGATTGCGTCGGCGTCGTCGGCGGCCAGGTTGTCCCCGCAGCCGGAGACGGTGCAGTGCATCCGGGCACCACCCATGTCCTCCAGCGAGACCACCTCGCCGACCACCATCTCGGCCATCCGCGGGCTGCCGAGGTACATGCTGGCGTTGCCCTCGACCATGAACACGACGTCGCAGAACGCGGGGATGTACGCCCCTCCGGCGGCCGACGGCCCGAACAGGCAGCAGATCTGCGGCACCTTGCCGGAGAGCATCACCTGGTTGTGGAAGATCCGCCCCGCCCCTCGTCGTCCGGGGAACAGGTCGACCTGGTCGGTGATCCGCGCTCCGGCCGAGTCGACCAGCCAGAACACGGCAAGTTCCTCGCGCAGAGCCGTCTCGGTGGCTCGCACCATCTTCTCGACGGTTCGGGCGCCCCAGGAGCCGGCCTTCACGGTCGGGTCGTTGGCGATGACCACCACGGCCCGGCCGTCGACCAGGCCCCGCCCGGTGACGACCCCGTCGGCCGGTAGACCGGCGCCGGGCTGGTCCGAACCGGCCGCGGCGAGCACGTTGGCCAGCTGGCCGTCCTCGACGAAGGTGCCCCCGTCGCAGAGGAGGTCGATCCGCTCTCGGACCGGTAGCTTGCCCTGTCCGGCCAGCTTGGCAGCACCGGCCTCGGACGGGTCGCAGACACTCGCCCGCGCGGCGGCCAGCTCGGCGTAGTGGTCATGGTGTCTCGCTGACCCGCCCGCGCCGTCTGCCACGGAGCTAGTCAACCGGAAGACCCAGGCCGCGGGCGATCACCAGCCGCTGGATCTCGCTGGTGCCCTCGCCGATCTCGAGCACCTTGGCGTCGCGGTAGAAGCGGGCCACCGGGGTCTCCTCGACGAAGGCGCTGCCCCCGAACACCTGTGCCGCCAGCCGGGTCGCGTCCACGGCCACGGTGGTCGTGTGCAGCTTGGCGATCGCGGCGGCTTGCTTCACCTCGGCGGCGCCGCGGCGTCCGGCCCGCTGCTCGTCGGCGAGCCAAGCGGACTTGTACGTGAGCAACGACGCGGCCTCGACCGCGGTCGCGAGGTCAGCCAGCGGAAACGCGATCCCCTGGTTGGCCCCCACCGGGCGACCGAAGGCGACCCGCTGCCCGGCCTGCTCACACGCCGCCTCCAGGCAGGCCCGGGCCAGACCCAGGGCGAGAGCCGAGATCGCGATCCGCCCGCCGTCCAGGATGGCCAGGAGCTGGCGCAGCCCGTCCCCCTCCGTGCCGAGCAGGCCGTCCTGACCGACCCGGCACCCTGCCAGCACCAGAGGGTGGGTGTCGCTGGCGTGCCAGCCGAGCTTGCGGTAGGGCGGTTCCACGGTCAGGCCGGGGGTTTCGACCGGGACCAGGAAGGTGCTGATCCGAGGACGCTCACCCCGAGGCGCCTGAGTCCGGGCCGCCACGGTGATCACGCTGGTGATCGGGGTGCCGGAGTTGGTGATGAACGCCTTCGTGCCGTCCAGCTCCCAGCCTCCTTGCTCCCCCGCGAGCCGGACCGCGCGGGTCCGCAGAGCGGCGGTATCGGAGCCTGCGTCGGGTTCGGTCAGGCCGAACGCGGCCAGTGCCCGCCCCGCGACCAGGTCGGGGAGCCAGCGCTGCTTCTGCTCGGCGCTGCCGAACCGCAGGATGGGGCCAAGGCCGAGGCCGACCCCCGCCGACAGGGTGATCCCGACCGACTGGTCGACTCGGCCCAGCTCCTCGATCGCGATGCAGAGCGCGGTCAGGCCGGCGTCGCTGCCGCCGAACTCCTCGGGGGCCAACAGGCCGAACAGCCCGAGGTCTCCCATCCGGTGCACCAGGTCGACGGGCAGGGCGCCCTGGATGTCCCACCGAGCGGAGTTGGGAGCGACGTGTTGGGCGGCGAAGTCCCGCACCACCCGACGGAAGTCCTCATGGTCCTTGGAGAGCTCGAACATCGCCTCATCCCTCGCTTTACGTTAACGTAAAGGTAAATCGAGAATGCGTACGACGCAAGGGACGACCATGACCGACGACTCCCCCACCTGGACCATCGCCCAGCTCGCCGAGGAGTTCGGCATCACCCACCGGACCATCCGCTTCTACGAGGACCGCGGCCTGATCAGCCCCGCCCGACGCGGCACCCAGCGCCTGTTCCGTCCCCGCGACCGGGTCAGGCTGGATCTGGTGCTGCGCGGCAAGCGCCTCGGGTTCGACCTCGAGCAGATCCGGCACATCATCGACATGTACGACTCCGAGCCCGGCGAACGCGGTCAGATCGCCTACCTCCTCGGGCAGATCACCGCCCGCCGCGCCGAGCTGGAGCAGCGGCGCCGCGACATCGAGGACACCCTGGCTGAGCTGGACGACGTGGAGCGCCGCTGCCGGGCCGCGGCGTCCTGAGCCCCACCGACGGGCTAGGTTTCGACGGGCTCGGTCGAGGGATCGGCCAGAACGGTGCGGTCACGGGGGCTGGACGGGAGGTCAGTACTCTGTGGGCGCCTTGTTGCGCAGAGCCACACTGCCGGCGCTGGCCGTCCTGCTGCTGGTGTGGGCGCTGAGCTGCATCGTCCCGGCATCGCGGACCACCGGCTCGGTCGTCGAGGCCACCGCCGTGGCCGTCCTGGCCGGCACCTCGGCCCTCGTCACGTTGCTCGCCATTCCGGTCGCCACACTGGCCGGTCGCGGACGACGCTGGGTCAGTCTGGGGATCGCCGTGGTCGCCGCTGCCCTGCCCTGGCTCTTCCTGGCGCCCTACGCCAGCGGCCACCAGTCAACGCCCGACAGCGGGGCAGCCGCAGTGTCGGTGCGCGTCATGGTGGTCAACGCCCAGGAAGGGCGGGGCAGTGCCGAGGACGTCGTCGCGGCGGTCACCGGCAACGCGATCGACGTGCTCGTGGTCACCGAGCTGACCGGCGAGCTGGCCCATGACCTGACCACCGCCGGCCTCGACCGCCAGGTCACCGCGCGCTGGGTCCGGATCCCGGGACAGGACGGCGTCCCTTCGGACCCGGAGGCGGGGATGGGTGTGTGGACCCGGATGCCGGCCGGTGAGAGTTCTGAGATACCGGGGACGACGTGGCCGGCGGTGACCCTGAGCATGCCTCAGCAGGGGTTCACCGTCATCGGCGGGCACGTGGCCACCCCGCTGCCCGCCGGAGGCGCGCGGTGGGCGGCCGACCTGACTGCTCTCAGGTCGGCCGCCCAGCCGGTTCCAGGGCCCATGATCCTTCTGGGCAACCTCAACGCCACGCCGTGGCACGCCGACCTGAGAGCCTTCAGCCGGGTGGGCGTGCGCGACGCCGCCGACGTGCTCGGTCAAGCGCCACGCCCCACCTGGCCAGCCTGGTCGCCGTTGCCCCTCCTCCCCCTTGATCACGTCATGGTGGCCGGCGGGGTCGGTGTGGAGTCCGTGGGGACGGTGGTCATCGACGGGTCGGACCACCGTGGCCTTCTGGCATCCCTGCTCCTGCCGGCCGGCGTCAGCAGCGGCGCCGCGGGCTGATCGGCAGGCAGCGACGGGACGGCCCGCTGGCCCCGGCCTCAGACCGAGGACTCGTGCGCTGCGACCTGCTCCGCATACTGGGCACGCACCGCCTCCATGTCGAGGTCGCGAACCTGCTGCAGGACGTGCTCCAGTGCGTTCTCAGGCAGGGCACCAGGCTGACCGAACACGGGGATTCCGTCCCGGTAGACGACCAGGGTAGGGATGGAGCTGACGCCGTACTGCTGGGCGAGCTCGGGCTCGGCCTCGGTGTCCACCTTGGCGAAGACCGCGTCGGGGTTCTTGTCGGAGACCCGCTCGAAGACCGGGGCGAACTGTCGGCACGGCCCGCACCACGCAGCCCAGAAGTCGATCAGGACGATGCCGTCCTCGACCGTCTCGTCGTGATTGGTGGCGGTCATGGTCAGGGTGCTCACTCTGTCTCCTCGCATCGGGTCACGCGGTCCGGGAAGGTCCCGAGCCTCTCCTTCGCTAACCGGTCCGCCCCCTGCGCTTCTTCCCCGGGGGCCGCCCTGTCCCGCCGTCCTGTGCCATGCGCCACTACCGGCCCACCCCGCCACCCCGTGGCCTCGGACTAGGCTCCGCTGATGGCCGCTGCAACCGGCCATCGGAAGGAGTGGTGACGATGCCGCAAGCCGAAGTGCCCGCCCGGGCCACGATCACCAAGGTGCTGATCGCCAATCGCGGCGAGATCGCCGTCCGGGTGGCTCGGGCCTGCCGCGACGCCGGGGTCGCCTCGGTGGCCGTCTACGCCGAGCCCGACCGGGATAGCGTCCACGTCCAGGTCGCCGACGAGGCGTACTCGCTCGGTGGGAGCACGGCGGGCGAGTCCTACCTGTCGGTGGACAAGCTGCTGGACGTCGCGGCCCGGTCCGGTGCGGACGCCGTCCACCCGGGGTACGGGTTCCTTGCCGAGAACGCCCACTTCGCCCAGGCCGTGATCGACGCCGGGCTGGTCTGGATCGGTCCGCCGCCGGCGGCGATCGACGCGCTCGGCGACAAGGTGAAGGCGCGGCACATTGCCCAGGTGGCCGGAGCACCCCTGGTGCCCGGAACGGCCGACCCGGTCGCCGACGCCGATGAGGTGCTGGCGTTCGCCGAGCAGTACGGGCTCCCGGTGGCGATCAAGGCGGCCTACGGCGGGGGCGGGCGAGGCCTGAAGGTGGCCCGGACGATGGAGGAGATCCCCCACTCCTTCGAGTCGGCGGTGCGCGAGGCCGTGGCGGCGTTCGGGCGCGGCGAGTGCTTCGTCGAGCGGTTCCTGGACAAGCCGCGCCACGTCGAGACCCAGTGCCTGGCCGACCAGCACGGCGCCGTCGTCGTGGTCTCCACCCGGGACTGCTCGCTGCAACGGCGCAACCAGAAGCTGGTCGAGGAGGCGCCGGCCCCGTTCCTCACCCCGGAGCAGAACGCTGAGCTGTACCGGGCCTCCAAAGCCATTCTGCGCGAGGCGCACTACGTCGGCGCAGGAACCTGCGAGTTCCTCGTCGGCCAGGACGGGGTGATCTCCTTCCTGGAGGTGAACACCCGGCTACAGGTGGAGCACTGCGTCACCGAAGAGGTCGCCGGCGTCGACCTGGTGCGCGAGCAGCTGCGGATCGCCGCCGGCGAGCCGCTGGGCTACGACGACCCGCCGCTGCGGGGCCACTCGATCGAGTTCCGGATCAACGGCGAGGACGCCGGGCGCAACTTCCTGCCCCAGCCCGGAACGGTGACCCGCTGGGAGCCCCCGAGCGGTCCGGGGGTGCGACTGGACTCCGGCGTGGTGGCGGGGTCGGTGATCGGCGGAGGCTTCGACTCGATGCTCGCCAAGTTGATCGTCACTGGTCGCACCCGGACCCAGGCGATGGAGCGGGCTCGGCGCGCGCTCGCTGAGTTCGTCATCGAGGGGCTGCCCACGGTGCTTGCGTTCCACCGTGCGGTGGTCGCCGACCCGGCCTTCGCACCGGCCGATCCCGAACAGCCGTTCACGGTGTCGACCCGGTGGATCGAGACCGAGTTCGAGAACACGATCCCGCCGTGGGACGGGGCCGGCCACACCGAAGCGGTCGACCCCGGGACCACCGGATCGCGGGAGACCGTCGTGGTCGAGGTCGGCGGCAAACGTCTGGAGGTCTCGCTGCCGGCCGGTTTCGCCACGGCCGGTACGGGTCCGGCGACGGGCGGGACCGGGCCGGGCGGGCTTAAGCGGGCACCGAAGCGCTCGTCGTCCGCAAAGGCCAAGGCCGCGACGTCCGGCGAGGCGCTCACCTCGCCGATGCAGGGCACCATCGTCAAGATCGGTGTGGAGGACGGCGCGACGGTGGCGAACGGAGACGTGGTCGTCGTGCTCGAGGCGATGAAGATGGAGCAGCCGATCACCGCCCACAAGGCCGGGACCGTCACCGGGCTGGCCGCTGAAGTCGGTCAGACCGTGACCAGTGGCGCGGTGATCTGCGAGATCAAGGACTGAGCTCAGGTCGGGCCGAGCTCCTCGACGTGCGCCGCGACGGTTCCGCCGAGGGAGTAGCACGACTCCTCGACGTCCCGGGTGACCTCGCCGGTGACCGTGACGTCGTCGTGCACCTGCCGCCAGCCCAGACCGGTGGCGACCTGGTGGACCGAGCGCACGGCGCCCGTGGTGTCGCTCGCGCCGTGTACCCATAGACCGAACGGGGCGCCGGTGCGGGCCAGCAGGGTCGGGTAGTAGATCTGGTCGAAGAAGTGTTTGAGCGCTCCGGACATATACCCGATGTTCGCCGGCGTGCCGATCAGGAAGCCCTGAGCGGCCAGGACGTCGGAAGCGGTGGCCGCCAGCGCCGGACGGACCTCGACCTCGACCCCGGTCAGGTCCGGGTCGCGGGCCCCGGCGAGCACGGCTTCGAGCATCGCCTGCATCGCCGGTGACGGCGTGTGATGAACAACGAGGAGTCGCGCCATGTCGTGCTCACCCCTTCCGGGCACAACGTGACGTTGTGCCCGCTAGACGGGCACGGCGTGACGTTGTGCCCATGATGGGGGAGGGCCGGGTCGCCATCAGTGCGCCCTGTGCAGCCGGCGAGCGGCCTCGGCGATCGATCCGCTCATCGACGGGTAGACGGTCGAGGCGTGGGCGACCTCGTCGACAGTAAGCCGATGCGCGACCGCGATCGCCACCGGAAAGATCATCTCGCTGGCGCGGGGGGCAACGATCACTCCGCCGAGCACCTCCTGGGACCGGTGGGCGCAGAACAGCTTCACGAACCCGTCGCGCACCCCCTGCATCTTGGCCCGTGGATTGCCCGCAAGGCTCAGCGTGAGCGTGTCGGCGGGTACCTCGCCGCGCCTCACCTGGTCCTCGGTGATCCCGACCGTGGCGATCTCGGGCGCGGTGAAGATGTTCGAGCTCACCGTGCGCAGGTCGAGCGGGCGTACGGCATCACCGAGAGCGTGGTACATCGCCAGCCGGCCTTGCGCGGCCGCCACCGACGCCAGGGCCATCACCCCGGTGCAGTCCCCCGCGGCGTAGACGTCGCGCACCGAGGTACGCGAGACCCGGTCGACCGCGATGTGACCGCTCTCCCGCACCTCGATCCCGGCCTCGGCGAGTCCGATGCCATCAGTGTTCGGCACCGACCCCACCGCCATCAGCACGTGCGAGCCCTCCAGTAGCCGGCCGTCGGTCAGGGTGACCACCACCCCGCCGTCGGTCCGGGCCGCCGCGGCGGCCCGAGAACGCCCGAGCACCTGTAGGCCGCGGTGGGCGAAGGCCTCCTCCAGCACCTGGGCGGCGTCGGCGTCCTCGCCCGGCAGCACCCGGTCCCGGCTGGAGACCAGGACGACGTCGGCGCCGAGCGCGTGGTAGGCGCTGGCGAACTCGGCGCCGGTGACCCCGGACCCGACCACGATCAGCCGTTCGGGCAGCTTCTCGAGGTGGTAGAGCTGGGTCCAGGTCAGAATCCGCTCGCCGTCCGGCATCGCGTCGGTCAGTCGCCGGGGGCGGGCCCCCACCGACAGCAGGACGTGGTCGGCCGGCATGACCGTGCGCCGCCCGTCCGGGGTGACCGCGGTGACCTGGTTGGCGCCGTCCAGCACACCCCGGCCCACGACGATGCGCACGCCCTCGGCCTCCAGGCGGCGCGTGACGTCGGCCGACTGGGCCCGGGCCAGCTCCCGCACCCGGCGGTTCACCGCACCGAGGTCAGCGCTCACGGCACCGGGAGCGGCGAACCGGACGCCGAGCTCATCGGCCTCCCGGACCTCGGTCATCACCTCCGCAGTGGCGATCAGGGTCTTGCTGGGCACCACGTCGGTCAGCACCGCGGCCCCGCCCAGCCCGTCGGAGTCGACGACGGTCACGTCGGCCCCCAGCTGGGCGGCCACCAGCGCGGCCTCGTAGCCACCCGGTCCGCCGCCGACGACGACGACCCTGCTCTTGTCCGGCTGCGACATCACGCGTGGCATTCTCGCCCATCCCGACTCCATCGCCGCCGGGTCCTACGCTGACCCCATGGCGTTGTACGCGGCCTACGGCAGCAACCTCGACCCGGAACGGATGGCGCTGCGGGCGCCGCACTCACCGCTACACGGCACCGGATGGCTGCTCGGTTGGCGGCTCACCTTCGGTGAGGCCGAGCTCGGCTGGGACGGCCCGCTCTGCACAGTGGTCGAGGATCCGGGCCACCAGGTGTACGTGGCGCTGTACGACCTGATCCCGGCCGACGAGAAGGCGCTCGACGAGTGGGAGGGCGTCGACATCGGACTGTGGACGAAGATCCGGGTACGGGTCAGCACCATGGACGGCGACGCCACCGCCTGGCTGTACGTGCTCAACGCCTACGAGGGAGGGTTGCCGAACGCCCGGTACCTGGGCATGCTCGCCGACGCCGCCGAGGCAGGGGGCGCCCCCGACGACTACCTCGCCGAACTGCGAGAACGCCCCTGCGCACTAAGTCAGGAAGGACCGCCGCATGACTGAGGTCGCCGCGCCGTCGGACCCGCATCGGCTGGCCCGGGCCGCGGCCGACCAGCTGGCCGAACTGACCGGCGCGGCCTCCCACGACGTGGCCTTGGTCCTCGGCTCGGGCTGGGCGGGTGCCGCCGACCTGCTCGGGACGACCCTGGCTGAGGTGAACGCCGCCGACCTGCCCGGGTTCCACGCCCCGGCTGTCGCCGGTCACCGCGGCGGCATCCGCTCGGTGGCGATCGGTGAGTCCGGACGGCGAGCCCTCGTCCTGGGGTCACGGACGCACCTGTACGAGGGACGCGGGGTGCGCGCGGTCGTCCACGGGGTCCGCACCGCGGCGGCGGCAGGGTGCAGCACGGTCGTGCTGACCAACGGCTGCGGTGGGCTGAACCCCGACTGGGAGCCCGGCACCACGGTACTGATCCGCGACCACATCAACCTGACCGGTGTCTCGCCGCTCGAGGGTGCCACCTTCGTGGACCTGACCGACCTTTACTCCGCGCGACTGCGGGCGCTCTGCCGCGAGGTGGAACCCGCACTGCCCGACGGGGTTTACGTTCAGTTCCCCGGCCCGCACTACGAGACCCCGGCCGAGGTGCGGATGGCCGCCGTCATCGGCGGGGACCTGGTCGGCATGTCGACCACGCTGGAGGCGATCGCCGCGCGACACGTCGGCATGGAGGTGCTCGGGCTGTCGCTGGTGACCAACCCGGCGGCCGGGATCTCGCCGACTCCGCTGGACCATGCCGAAGTGATCGAGGCCGGTCGCGCGGCGTCGGCGCGGATCGCCCCGATGCTGGCCGATATCGTCCGGCGGATGTGGCCGGCCGACAAGCGTCAGACGTCGACTTCATAACGTCGCTTGACACCTCTGGCGGCTGGCCGAAAACTGACCGCGACGTGCCGGTCTCGGAAGATCGTGCACTGCCCAGGAGGCCCTCATGACACCGGTCCATCCCGTCCGTCTCACCCGTCGTGCCCTCTTCGGGGCACTGGCCATCGGCAGCCTTGCCCTGGCCACGGCATGCTCACCGCCTGCGGACGACACACCCGCGACCACCTCCAGCAGCGGCGCTGGAAGCGGCGACGCAGCGGCCGCCACCTCGGCGGAGGAGTTCGGCGGCATGGAGGCGCTGGTCGCCGCGGCCCAGAAGGAGGGTCAGCTCAATGTCATCGCGCTTCCTCCCAGCTGGGCCAACTACGGCGAGGTGATCAAGGGCTTCGAGACGAAGTACGAGCTGAAGATCAACTCGGCCCAGCCCGAGGGCTCCAGCCAGGACGAGATCAACGCGGTCAACCAGCTCAAGGGCACCGACCGGGCACCCGACGTGCTCGACCTGGGTATGGCGGTGGCGCTGGCCAACACCGACCTGTTCGCCCCGTACCAGGTCACGACCTGGGCCGACATCCCGGATGATCAGAAGGAGGCCACCGGGCTATGGGTGCAGGACTACGGCGGCTACATGGCGATCGGCTACGACTCCGCCAAGGTGCCCGAGCCGACCTCGGTGGCCGACCTGCTCAAGCCCGCCTACAAGGGCAAGGTCGCCCTGAACGGCGATCCGACGCAGGCCAACGCCGCCCTCAACGGGGTGATGATGGCCTCGGTGGCCACCGGCGGCTCCCTGAACGACGTCAGCAAGGGCATCGACTTCTTCCGCCAGCTCAAGCAGGCCGGCAACTTCGTGCCGGTGCAGGCCTCCCCGGCCACCATCAAGAACGGAACCACCCCGGTGGTCTTGGACTGGGACTACCTGTCGTTGGCCTCGGTGAGGGACGTGCCGACCTGGAAGGTGTTCCTGCCGCCCAACGCGGTGCTCGGTGGCTACTACGCCCAGGCCGTCAACAAGGACGCGCCGCACCCGGCGGCGGCCCGGCTATGGCAGGAGTACCTGTTCTCCGACGAGGGGCAGAACCTCTGGCTGAAGGGTGGCGCCCGGCCCGTTCGGCTGGAGGCGATGCAGGCCGCGGGCACCGCTGATCCCGCGGCGGTGGCGGCGCTGCCGGCAGTCGTCGGTGAGCCGATCTTCCTCAGCGAGGAGCAGGCCAGCAAGGCCAAGCAGACCCTGGCGACGGACTGGGCCAAGGCGATCAGTTGACCCCGCCCGGCGAGGACCGGCAGGCCGCCGGCCCTCGCCGGTTGTCCGGAATCGGTACCTGGCTGGGTGTCGTCCCGTTCTTCGCCTACGTCGCCGCGTTCCTGCTGGCCCCGACTCTGGTGGTGGCGATCGCGGCGTTCCTGGACGGCGAGCAGCGCCCGACGCTGGCGAACGTCAGCGAGCTGGCCGAGGGCTACATCGTCCGGTCGTTCGTGAACAGCATCATGGTCTCGGCCGCCAGTGCGGTGATCGGGGCGGTGTTCGGCGCGCTGCTCGCCTACGTGGTGGCGACTGGACGGCGGGACGGCCTGTTGCGCACGGTGATCACCTCGGTGGTCGGGGTGCTCGCCCAGACCGGGGGGGTGGCCCTGGCGTTCGCGTTCATCGCCACAATCGGCCTCCAGGGCGTGGTCACCATCCTGGTGCAGGACGCGGTCGGGGTGGGGATCGGCGGGAACTGGCTCTACGAGCTGCCCGGCCTGGTGCTGGTCTACAGCTACTTCCAGATCCCGTTGATGGTGCTGGTGTTCCTACCGGCACTGGACGGCGTGCGCCCGCAGTGGCGCGAGGCCACCGAGAGCCTGGGCGGCACCACCTGGGACTACTGGCGGCATGTGGCGGGACCGATCCTGACCCCGCCGTTCCTGGGGGCGCTGCTGCTGCTGTTCGCGAACGCCTTCTCCGCCTACGCGACCGCCGCGGTGCTGATCAGCCAGGGTGCGGTGATCGCCCCACTCCAGATCCGCAACGCACTGACCAGCGAGGTGCTGCTCGGCCGCGAGAACATCGGCAAGGCGATCGCGCTCGGCATGATCGTGATCGTGGCGATCGTGATGACGCTGAACACTCTGCTACAGCGGCGATCCGCCCGGTGGCTGCAGTGACGGCCGAGCTGGCTGTCGGGCTGCGCCGGCGCCGGGTTCGGCGGTTCCAGCTCGTGCGCGGCGCCGTGCTCGTCGTCCTCGGGCTGTTCTTCGCCGTGCCGATCTTCGCCCTGCTGGAGTTCAGCACCCGCGGAGCGGGCCTGGACGCCGCGCGCACCCTGGACGCCTGGCGGCGGATCCCCGAGGACCCGGGTCTGGTTGCCGCGATCAGCGCGTCGCTGCAGCTCGCCGCGCTGACCAGCGTGGTCGCGCTGGGCCTGATGGTGCCGACCATGGTCTGGGTGCGGCTGCGCCTGCCCCGGCTCAAGCGAGTGGTCGAGTTCGTCTGCCTGCTGCCGTTGACGATCCCGGCGATCGTGCTGGTGGTCGGGCTGGTGCCGGTCTACGCCTGGGTGCGCTACCTGGTGAACGACTCGATCCAGACGCTCTTCTTCGCCTACGTCGTGCTGGTGCTCCCCTACGTCTACCGCTCGCTGGACACCGGCCTGCAGGCGATCGACGTCCGCACCCTGGCCGAGGCGGCCCGCAGCCTGGGCGCGGGGTGGGCGACGGTGATACTGCGGGTGATCGTGCCGAACATGGCGGGCGCGGTGCTGAACGCCGCGCTGCTGTGCGTGGCCATCGTGATGGGCGAGTTCACCATCGCCTCGCTGTTCAACTACGACAACCTGCAGGTGAAGATCGCTGAGCTGGGGCTGTCGGACGCCTCGATGTCGATGGCGGTCTCGGTCGCGTTCCTGATGTTCGTGTCCGCGCTGCTGCTGGTCTTGTCGGTGGTCGGGCGCCGCCGCGGAAGGACGTGAGCCGATGACTGGTCCCGCGGCGGCCGATGCCACGCCGGCCGATCCCGGCCCAGGGGGGACGTCGCACGGCGGGGTCGAGGTGCGCCTGGAGGGCCTGCGCCGCAGCTACGGCGCGGTGACCGCTCTCGACGGCCTCGACCTGGTCGTGCAGCCGGGCGAGCTGGTCGCCCTGCTCGGGCCGAGCGGGTGCGGCAAGACCACCGCGCTGCGGCTGCTCGCCGGTCTGGAGGACGCCGACGCCGGCCGGGTCGTCGTCGGTGGCCGTGACCTCACCAGAGTGGCGACGAACAAGCGGGACATGGGCATGGTGTTCCAGGCCTACTCGCTGTTCCCGCACATGACGGTCCGCCAGAACGTGGCCTTCGGGTTGCGACTGCGCCGCCAGGACAGCGCCACGCGGCACCGGCGGGCCGAGCAGATGCTCGACCTGGTCGGCCTGTCCGAGCAGTCCGGCCGCTACGCCCACCAGCTGTCCGGGGGCCAGCAGCAGAGGGTGGCACTCGCCCGGGCGCTGGCGATCCAGCCGACCGTGCTCCTGCTCGACGAGCCGCTGTCGGCCCTGGACGCCAAGGTGCGCACCCAGCTGCGCGACGAAATCCGCCGGGTCCAGCTGGAGATCGGGATCACCACGCTGTTCGTCACCCACGACCAGGAGGAGGCGCTGGCGATCGCCGACCGGGTCGGAGTCATGCGCGAGGGCCGCCTGGAGCAGCTCGGACCACCCACTCAGGTCTACGGCACGCCGGCGACGCCGTTCGTCGCCGAGTTCGTGGGTCTGACCAACAAGCTGCCCGGCACGGTCGAGGACGGCACCGTCACCGTGCTCGGGCAGCGGGTCCCGCTCGTCGACCGGACGGCGCCGAGCGGCCCGACCAGCGCACTGGTCCGGCCCGAAGCGGTGACGGTGCTCGGTGCCTCCGCGGCCGACGGGGTCCCCGCCACGGTGCTGGCGTCCTCGTTCCTCGGCGCGATCAGCCGGCTGACCCTCGCCCTGGACGGCACCGGCCGGCCAGGCACCACCCTGGTCGCCCAGCTGGCCACCTCCGACGCCCTGGAGTACCCGCCGGGCAGCCGGGCGCGGGTGCTGCTGCGGCCCGACCCGGTGCTGGTCTCCCCCACCCCCGCCGATTCGCCGTGAGTGCCATCGCGGCGACGACGCTGCAGCGGCGGATCGGCCTGGGTGACGTCGTCCGCACCGGTGCGATCGACGGCTACCGCCGCCTGGCGCAGGAGCCCGGTGAGGCACACACGGTCCGGGAGGACCTGCTGCCCGGGGCGGCCCAGGTGTGGGCGGGGATCGGGGCGGGCGTCCGGATGCACCCACTGCTATGCCTGGCCCACGTCACCGACCTGCAGCTGGCCGACGTGCAGTCACCGGGTCGCTTCGAGTTCTTCAACGCCGAGTTCGCCGACCCGCGCTTCTCGCTGCTGGTGCCCACGCAGCGCCCGAACGAGGCGTTCGCAGCACACGCGGTCGAGGCCACGGTCGGGACCCTGAACGCGCTGGCGGCCGCTGGCTCCCCACTCACCGCAGGGCCGCTGGAGCTCGCCGTCTCGACCGGCGACGCGATCGACAACGGACAATGGAACGAGCTGCAGAACGTCCTGGCACTCCTGGACGGCGGCGCGGTGCGCTCCTCGGGCGACGGACACCGCTACGAGGGCGTTCAGCAGGCCGACTGGCCGGGCGAGATCTATTGGCACCCGGACGGCGGGGCGGCTGCCGGCGGAGCCGTCGCCGACATGTTCCGGGACGGCTTCGGGTATCCGACGCTGCCCGGCGTGCTCGACCGGGCGATGGCCGCGTTCGAGGCCGGTGGGCTCGCGACGCCCTGGCTGGCCTGCCACGGCAACCACGAGGGGCTGATCCAGGGAGTCGGCCGGATCACCCCGGAGCTGGCGGCGATGCTCGTCGGCGGTCGCAAGCCCGTTGCGCTGCCGACCGATCTGGACCGTGACGCGGCCTACGAGCTGTTCGTCGGCGGCGCGCAGGTGTTCTTCGACGGCCCCATGCGGCAGATCACTGCCGATCCGTCGCGACGGCCGATCAGCCGGCGCGAGTTCGTCGAAGCGCACTTCGCGGCGGGGGCACGACCGGCAGGACACGGGTTCGGCGAGCGGAATCGGCGCGACGGCACCGCCTACTACGCCTACGACCTCGACAGCGCCGACGGGACCGCGGTGCGCTTCGTCGCGCTGGACACCACCTGCCTGCTCGGCGGGGCGGACGGCGCCGTCGACGCCGAGCAGCTCAGCTGGCTGGAGTCGGTTCTGCGCGAAGCACACTCGACGTACCTCGCACCGGACGGCCGTCCAGTCGGCGGCGGCGGGGACGACCGGCTGGTGGTACTGCTGAGCCACCACGGCCTGGACACTCTGACCAACCACCGCGGGTCATCGGGCGGCGCCGGCGTCGTCGACCTGGTCGCCGCCGGTCCGGACGGCGCGGCCGTCCCGGTGGTGTCGCCGGCTGCGGTGGAGGCGCTGCTGCACCGCTACCCGAACGTCGTCCTGTGGCTGAACGGGCACACCCACACCAACGCCGTGCGGGCCCGGCCGAGCCCGCACCGGCGGCCCGACGGGTCACCCGGCGGGTTCTGGGAGGTGACGACCTGCTCGATCGCGGACTGGCCCTGCCAGTCACGGACCATCGAGCTGGTCTCGTTCGGTGAGAACCGCTCCCAGCTGGCCATCGCCTGCACCATGGTCGACCACCACAGCCCGCTGGACCCGGGGTCAGCGATGTCCGGGCCCGAGCTGGCAGCGCTGCACCGGGAGCTGGCCGGCAACATCCCGCTGCCCGGTTACGGGGTACGACTCGCCGGATCGGCCCAGGACCGCAACGTCATCCTGGCGCTCTCCGGCCGGTCACCTCACGCCTAGCCTCTCCGGCGCGCAGCCTTGGCCCTCGCCCGCTCCACCACCGCGCGGGTCAGCAAGAAGGTCACCACCACCACACCCACCACAGCGATCACGCGGTTGGGATCGACCGCCGGTCGCCACTGCACGTCACCGTCCTTGACCACGTACACGCCGGCAGGACGCGCGCCGGCACCGAAACCGCCGCCCTCGCCCTCGCCACCCTTCGGGTCGCGGCCGCCACCGCCTCCCGCACCGCCGGCCACGGTGGCCGCGGCGATGATGGCGATGCCGTCACGTTCATACGGCTCGGCGAACACTCGCTTGACCGTCATCGCGTCCCGCGCGGACGACGCCAGCTCCTCGAGCTTCATGGCACACCTCCTGGGTTCGGTCCCACTCATGGTCCACCTTCCGCGCGCGGGACGTCGTCCGGCACCGACCCAACGTCCCCGGTGGCCGCGTGGCGGGCCTCTCCTCGCGTCACGCCCGGGCCGGTACCGTGCGGGCGTGGACACCTCGACGACCACCCTGCTGACCCGGGCGCGCAGGTGGCGCGACGACGATCCGGACCCGGTCACCAGGGCCGAGCTCGACGAGCTGGTGTCCAGCGTCGCCGACGGCGACGCCGATGCGGTCGAAGAGCTGCGGGACCGGTTCAGCGGGCTGCTCGAGTTCGGCACCGCCGGGCTGCGGGGGGCGCTCGGGGCGGGCCCGAACCGGATGAACCGGGCGGTGGTGATCCGCACCGCGGCCGGTCTCGCCGCGTACCTCAACCAGCAGGTGCCGAGCGGCCAGACCCCCCGCGTGGTAGTCGGTTTCGACGCCCGGCACAGCTCCGATGTGTTCGCCGCCGACACCTGCGCCGTGATGGCCGGGGCCGGGATCGAGGCGATCGTGCTGCCCCGGCCGTTGCCCACCCCGGTGCTGGCGTTCGCCGTCCGGCATCTCGGCACCGACGCCGGCGTGATGGTCACCGCCTCGCACAACCCGCCGCAGGACAACGGCTACAAGGTCTACCTCGGCGGCCGGACCACTGCACCCGAGGGCAACGGAGTGCAGATCGTTCCGCCGGCCGACGCGCAGATCGCCGCCGCGGTCGCCGCGGTCGGCTCGGTCGCCCAGGTACGCCGGCCGAGCGAGGGCTGGCACACCCTGGGTGATGATGTGCTCGAGGACTACCTGGACGCCGCGGCCTCCGTGGTCACCCCCGGCGGGCCACGGGGGCTGTCGATCGTGCTGACCCCGCTGCACGGGGTCGGCGGGGACACCGTGGTTCGGGCGCTGCGCCGGGCGGGCTTCGCCCGCCCGTACGTCGTCCCCGAGCAGGCCGAGCCCGACCCGGACTTCCCCACGGTCTCCTTCCCCAACCCCGAGGAACCGGGCGCCATCGACCTGGCCCTGACCGCGGCGTCCGAGCGGGGTGCGGACCTGGTGATCGCCAACGACCCGGACGCCGACCGGTGTGCCGTCGCGGTGCACGACCCTTCTCTCGGGCACTGGCGGATGCTGCGCGGCGACGAGCTGGGGGCCCTGCTCGGCTCGTACCTCGTCGATCGGCTGGTCGAGCAGGGCCCCCTCCCGCAGACGGTGGACGGCGTGCCGCCGGTCGTGGCCTGCTCGATCGTCTCCAGCCAGCTGCTGGGCCGGATCGCCGAGGCGGCCGGCGTCGCGCATGCCGAGACGCTGACCGGGTTCAAGTGGATCGCCCGGGTGCGCGGTCTGGTCTACGGGTACGAGGAGGCGATCGGCTACTGCGTTGCGCCGCAGGTGGTTCGGGACAAGGACGGTGTGACGGCCGCGCTCCTCGTGGCCGAGCTGGCGGCGTCGTTGAAGGCTGACGGGAGGAGTCTGCTCGACGAGCTGGACGTTCTGGCGGTGCGCCACGGCGTCCACGCCACCGACCAGCTCTCAGTGCGGGTCGACGACCTGGCCCTGATCGGTCAGGCGATGGCGCGGCTGCGGTCGAGGCCGCCGTCCGAGCTGGCCGGGCAGCCGGTGGTGGAGGCCGACGACCTGGCCGAGCCGAACGCCGACAGCCCGCTGCCGCCCACGGAAGGGCTGCGCTACCGCACCCGCGGGGGCATTCGGGTGATCGTGCGGCCCAGCGGCACCGAACCGAAGCTGAAGTGCTATCTGGAGGCTGTGGTTGCGGTGGCCGGGTCGTCCTCGCCGTCGCTGGCCGCGGCGCGCGGGCTGGCCGCGGCGATGCTGCGTGGCACCCGAGATGACCTGCAGCGATCGCTCGACCTCTAGAGGGCCCGGAACGCGGGGCCGCTCGTAGACTTCGGCAATGAGCCTGGCCACTCCCGCCTCGACCGATGTCGTGCTCGACCGGGCCCGCGACATCGTCACCGCTCGCGCCCTGGACGACGCTGCGTTGCGCCGCTGGCTGCACGGGCTGCCCGGGGTCGACGAGGTCGGGGCGAACGCGCGGGCGGCGGCGCTGTCCACCCGCTCGATCAAGGCGGCGAGCAAGTCCTGGGCGTTGGATCTCGCCGTCCGGATGGTCGACCTGACCTCGCTCGAGGGCGCCGACACCGAGGCCACCGTGGGCACCCTGTGCGCCAAGGCCCGCACCCCCGACCCCGAGGACCCGAGCTGCCCGCAGGTCGCGGCGGTGTGCGTCTACAACGACCTGGTCGACGTAGCGCGGGAAGCGCTGGCGGGGACGGCGGTCAAGGTCGCCGCGGTGACCACCGCCTTCCCGAGCGGCCGGGCGAGCCTGCCGGTCAAGCTCGCCGACACCCGCGACGCCGTGGCGGCCGGCGCGGACGAGGTCGACATGGTGATCGACCGGGGAGCGTTCCTGTCCGGACGCTACGCACGGGTGTTCGAGCAGATCGTCGCCGTGCGCGAGGTCTGTCACGAGGCGATGGAGCCGTTCGGCCGGCCCGCGCACCTCAAGGTGATCTTGGAGACCGGCGAGCTGGTCTCCTACGACAACGTGCGGCAGGCGTCCTGGCTGGCGATGCTGGCGGGGGCCGACTTCATCAAGACCTCGACCGGCAAGATCTCCCCCGCAGCGACTCTGCCGGTCACCCTGGTGATGCTGGAGGCTGTCCGGGACTGGTTCGCCCTCACCGGGGACGTGATCGGGGTCAAAGCGGCGGGCGGCATCCGGACTTCGAAGGACGCGATCCGCTACCTGGTCACCGTCAACGAGACGGCCGGCCCGGACTGGCTCGGCCCCGACCGGTTCCGGTTCGGGGCGTCCTCACTGCTGAACGACCTCCTGCTCCAGCGGCGACGGCTCCGAACCGGCGTGTACGCGGGGTCGGACTACCTGACCTTGTCCTGACCGCAGGGCCACAGGTCGCTTGACCACCCGACCTGTGACGCGATGCACTCGCATCACACGTTGGCGCGAACTGCTCGGAAACGGTGGCCAGGTGGAACCCGTCACTGCCCTGCTGCAGCCGCCCGGACCCCACTCATGGCCGGGCGAGCTGGGTCATGAGCTGACGACGCCCGTGGGGACGCTGATGCTGCGTGCGGCCCCGTACGTCTCGCCGGACGACACAGTGGCGGACGCCGCGAGGGCCATGCGTGAGGCACAGACCAGCTCCGCCCTCGTGCGCGGGCAGCCGCTCGGGATCCTGACCAGCGGCGACCTGCGTAGCCGGGTGCTGGCCGAAGGGCTGCCGGCGAGCACCCCGGTGTCGACGGTGATGACCCGGCAGGTCCGCGCCCTGCCCGAGGACGCGCCGCTGTACGCCGCCCTGCTGCTGATGCTGGACGAGGGCTTCGAGCACGTCCCGATCACCCGCGGCGGGGAGGTGATCGGGGTGGTCACGCATCTGGACATGCTGCGGTACCAGGCGCGCAGCCCGATGCTGCTGCTGGGCCAGATCCGCTCCGTCGACCGACTGGAGGCGCTTGACGGCTACTCCGACCAGGTCGCCGCCGCTGCGGGGGCACTGCTGGCGGACGGGGTGCAGGCGATCAGGGTCTCCCGCGTGATCAGCGGCCTCAACGACGCGCTGAGCGGGCGCCTGATCCAGCTGGCCCAGGAACAGCTCGGCCCGCCGCCGTGCCCGTACACCTGGTTGGCCCTCGGGTCGGAGGGCCGGATGGAGCAGGTGCTGCTCAGCGACCAGGACAACGCCCTGGTCTACCAGGACGACACCCCGCAGACTGCGGAGTACTTCGAGGCGCTGGCCGGGATGGTCGTTGACGGCCTGCTCCATGCCGGGTTCCCGCGCTGTCCCGGCGGCTACATGGCCGTCAACTGGTGCCGACCGATGTCCGCCTTTCAGCGGACCTTCTACCAGTGGATCCACCGGCCCGAGCCCAAGGCCATGGTGGAGGCCTCGGTCTTTCTCGACTTCCGCGCGGCCCACGGGTCGCTGTCGGTCACGCCGCTCAGCGACGTTCTGCTCGCGGCCCGACGTGCGCCCAACTTCCTGTCGTCGCTGGCCCGTTCGGCCGGCAGCTTCACGCCGCCCCTGGGGATATTCGGACAGGTGCGCACCAAGGAGCGTCACGTCGATCTCAAGATCGGCGGGCTCGCCGCGGTCGTGATCATGGCGCGGATCTTCGCCCTGGAGGCCGGTTCGTCGGCCCGCCCGACGCTGGAGCGGCTGGAGGACGCCGCCCAGGCAGGCGTGCTCAGCGTCGACGGGGCCGCCGGGCTGGCCGACGCGTTCCGGTTGCTGGTCAAGCTGCGGCTGCGCGAGCAGCTTCGCCGGGTCGCTGCGGGCCAGGTCCCGGACAACCGGGTCTGCTTCGACGACCTGACCGGCGTGGAGCGACGCCGTCTGCGTGACGCCTTCCGGACGGTGTCCAATATGCAGAAGATCACTACGAACAGGTTGCCCAGTGCCTGAGAGGAGACCCGTGTGCGTGACCGTCTGACCTCCTGGCGGCTGGCAACGGTCGGGGTGGTGGGTTTCCTGCTCCTGAACTACCCGTTGCTCTCCCTGCTCGACCTCGACCGGCGGGTGCTCGGCATCCCGGTGCTGTGGGCCTACCTCTACCTGGTCTGGATCCTGCTCATCGTGCTGCTCGGCGTGATCGTCCGGAAGGTGGACTGAGCATGACGGGCTGGCTGATCGTCGCCCTCTCCGCCGGCTACCTCGGGGTGCTGTTCACCGTCGCCGCCTGGGGGGACCGCCGCAAGGACGCCGGTCGAAGCGTCATCGCCAACGGCACGGTCTACGCGCTCTCGCTGGCTGTGTACGCCACGTCGTGGACCTTCTACGGCAGCGTCGGCCGGGCGGCGAGCTCTGGCGCCGGGTTCCTTCCCGTCTACCTCGGACCCACCATCATGTTCGCGTTCGGGTGGTTCGTCGTGCGGGCCATGATCCGGTCCAGCAAGAGGCACCGGATCACCTCCCTGGCCGACCTGGTGGCACATCGCTACGGCAACAGCGCCATCCTCGGCGGCCTGGTGACGATCATCGCCGTGGTCGGCGTGGTGCCCTACATCGCGCTGCAGCTGAAGGCGGTATCGGACACCTTCGCCGCGCTGCGCGCCGACGCCGTGACGATCGCCGCACAGCCAGCGACGCCGGTCCTGCAGGACACCGCCCTGTACGTCGCCCTGCTCCTGGCCGCGTTCACGATCCTGTTCGGTACTCGCCACCTGGACGCCAGCGAGCGCCACGAGGGCATGGTGGCGGCCATCGCGGTGGAGTCGATCGTCAAGCTGATGGCGTTCCTCGTCGTCGGGCTCTACGTGACCTTCGGCCTCTTCGGCGGCCTGGGTGACCTCTTCACCCGGGCTGCCGCCGACCCCGAGGCCTCCGCCCTGTTCACCCTGACCCCGCAAACCAGCTACCAGAGCTGGTTCTGGCTCACGGTGCTGTCGATGTTCGCCATCCTGTTCCTTCCCCGGCAGTTTCAGGTCTCCGTCGTCGAGAACGTCGACGAAGATCACCTGAAGACCGCGATCTGGATGTTCCCGCTGTACCTACTCGCGATCAACCTCTTCGTCCTGCCCATCGCCATCGCCGGACTGCTCACCTTCCCGGCCGGACAGGTCAACCCAGACACGTTCGTCCTGGCCCTGCCGATGGCCGCCGACCAGCCGATCGTCGCCCTGACGGTGTTCATCGGTGGCCTGTCCGCGGCCACCGGCATGGTGATCGTGGAGACCATCGCCCTGGCCACCATGGTCTCCAACTCCCTGGTCATCCCCTCCCTGCTGTGGTTCGAGGGCCGCCGGGGACCCCTGCGGCCACGTGACGGCAAGCCGGCGTCACTGGGCTCGGGGCCATTGGCCACCTTCAGTCGAGGGGGCGACCTGGTCGGGCTGATCCTGCTGATCCGCCGGACCACCATCGTCGCCGTGCTGCTCCTGGGGTATGCCTACTTCCGGCTGGCGGGTGAAGGCCCCGCCCTCGTCGCGATCGGGTTGGTCTCCTTCGCGGCGGTCGCACAGTTCGCCCCGGCGATCCTCGGCGGGCTCCTCTGGCGCGGCGGGACCCGCAACGGCGCCCTGATCGGGCTGCTCGCCGGGTTCGCGACCTGGACCTACACGCTGCTGCTGCCAACCTTCGCGCGGTCCGGCTGGCTGCCCGAGAGCCTGCTCACCGAGGGTCCCTGGGGAGTGGGGCTGCTGCGACCGGAACACCTGTTCGGGCTGAACGGCATGGACGAGATCAGCCACGGCATGTTCTGGAGCATGCTGCTCAACGCCGGCTGCTACGTGGCGGTCTCGGTGCTGGTCGGCCGCGCGCCGGAGAGGCCGGGCGGGCCGCAGCCCGCGTCGCCCGAGCCCGCCGACCTGAGTGCCGAGCCGCCGGCAAGCCGGGTCGCGGTGGAGGAGCTCCAGGTACTGCTCCAGCGCTTCCTCGGCTCGGATGCCGCCAAAGGCGTAGTCGAGGACTACATCCGCGTGCGCGGCAACCCCTCCTCCCCGCTGGCCACGAGCCGGGTGGCCGAGGGAGAGCTCGTGCGGCACGTGGAGATCCTGCTGTCCGGTGCCGTGGGCACCACCTCGGCCCGGGTGATGGTCGCCTCTGTGGTCCATGACCACGAGCCGCTGCGGGTGGATGAGGTGATGGACATCCTCGACGAGGCCTCCCAGGTGCTGGCCTACGGCCGCGAGCTGGAACGCAAGTCGCAAGAGCTCGAACGCGCGACCAACGAGCTGCGCGAGGCGAACGAACGACTCCAGGACCTGGACCACCTCAAGGACGAGTTCGTGTCGTCGGTATCGCACGAGCTGCGCACACCACTCACCTCGATCCGTGCCCTGTCCGAGATTCTCCTGGACAACCTCGAACTGCCCCCCGAGCAGCGGGAGAAGTACCTGCGGATCGTCGTGGAGGAGACCGAGCGCCTCACGCGGCTGATCAACCAGGTACTGGACATGTCCAAGCTGGCCTCGGGCGCCGTCGAGTGGCAGATCACCAACGTCGACCTGGGCTCGGTGGTCCAGGACTCGGCGACCGCCTGTCACCACCTCTTCGAACAACGAGGGGCCACCTTGACGGTGAAAGCCCCGCCGTTCACACCTCCGGTCGCGGCCGACCGTGACCGGCTGGTCCAGGTGATGCTCAACCTGCTGTCCAACGCGGCGAAGTTCTGCGCCGATCAGAACGGACACGTCGAGGTGTCCCTGAGTGTGGATGGCGACGACCTACAGGTGGACGTCACGGACGACGGGAAGGGCATCCCGCCGGGCGACGAGGAGATCGTCTTCGAGCGGTTCCGCCAGGGTAGGCTCGCCGGCTCCGCGTCTCACGGCGGCACCGGACTGGGGCTGCCGATCAGTCAGGAGATCGTCCGCCACTTCGGCGGGCGGTTGTGGGTTCGAAGCGTCCCCGGTCACGGGGCCACGTTCTCGTTCACGGTGCCGATGGGTCGAGTGCTGGCCGACGCCGACAAGGAGGGCCGATGACGACCAGGGTTCTGATCGTTGATGACGAGCCGAACATCGTGATCTCACTCGAGTTCCTGATGATTCAGCAGGGGTACGAGACCGCGACAGCCGCGGACGGGCTCACGGCGCTGTCCGAGGCCGAGCGATTCAATCCCGCTCTGGTGCTGCTGGACATCACCCTGCCGGGACTCGACGGCTTCCAGGTGTGCGAACGGCTGCGGGCGGCGCACGGCAGCACGATGGGCATCATCATGCTGACGGCGCGTGGCCGGGATGCAGAGGTCGCGAAGGGCCTGGCCCTGGGAGCCGACGCCTATGTCACCAAGCCGTTCTCCACCCGTGATCTCGTGAACAGCGTCCATCGCCTGCTCGGGGACCAGTGATGCGAGGCCGATGGGGTCTCGCGGTCGTCGTCGCCTCGGCCGGGGTGCTCCTCGCCGCGACGCTGGGCCTGGTCACGCTGGGCGTGCTGTCCTCCGCCACCGAGGCGGACCGGGGGGTGATCGAGCGGGTGCTGCGCGAGCAAGCGACGCTGGTCCTCTTGAGCTGGGTCCTGGCCACCGCGGTCTTCGGGGCGCTGATCGTCCGGGCCTGGGACCGGTACGTGAACCTGCCGGAGCGCCTGGCCGCTGCGACGTCGCTGATCGCCACCGCCAATCCCGCCCACCGACTGGCCGAGACCGGCCCGACGCCACTGCGTCACGTGGCCGCCGCGGTCAACCGCCTGGCCGATCGTTACCAGGACGAGCAGTCCGATGTCGCGGGACGGATCGCTGAGGCCAGCGCCGACCTGGAGGAGGAACGCAACCGGCTCGCGGTGCTGATGTCCGAGCTCAGGGTCGCCGTCCTGGTCTGCAACGCCGACGGGAGGATCCTGCTCTACAACGCGGCAGCCCGCCACCTGTTCGACGCGGACGGATCGGGCTCGCACGCACTGGTCGGCCTGGGCCGCTCGGTGTTCGCCATTCTCGATCGCAACCTCGTCGCCTACGCCCTGGAGTACCTCGGCACGGCCCCGGGCCGCGTGCAGCCGGTAGCGGCCGCCCACCACGGCCGGCTTCTTCGAGCGCACATCGCGCCGGTTGCGGCGGCGGCCCGCCAGAGCGATGAGGCCTCCTCGGGATTCGTGGTGATCCTCGAGGACATGACCCGCCGGGCGCAGACCGCTCAGGCCCGTGACGACCTGCTCGGCTCTCTCACCGGGGGGTCGAGGTCCGCTCTGGGGAGTATTCGTGCGGCGGTCGAGAGCATTCTGGACTACCCGCAGATGGCCCCGGAACAGAAGGCGCGTTTCCTCGAGGTCATCAGCGAGGAGGCCACCGGCCTCGGTCGGCGACTCGAGGAAGCGCTGACCGCCACCGCGAACGTGCTCGACGACACCTGGCTGATCGCCGACCTGCATTCGAGCGACCTGCTCGACACGATGGCCCGCGGTCTGGAGCGCGAGGAGCTGAAGGTGGCGGTTCAGGAGCCACCCGAGACTCTCTGGGTGCACGTTGACGGCTTCGCGCTCCAGCGGGCCGTGGCGTTTCTGGGCGATCGGCTGCGGGCCGACCAGGGCGTCACCGAGTTCGGACTGCGCATCCGGTCGACGGGGCGCCTCGGTGAGCTGGATCTGACGTGGTGCGGCAAGCCGCTGGACACCGCGACACTGCGGGAGTGGATCTCACAGCCGCCACCCACGGGCGCGTCGGCCGACGGCCCGAGCCATCATGACGTCATCATCCGACACGGCGGCGAGATCTGGAGCGGGTCCGAGGCCGAACCGGACGGCGGCGGGTTCACCGCCTACATCCGGATGCTGCTGCCGCTGGCACAGCGCGGCGAGAGCGCCGGGACGGCTCAGACGGTCCGTCCCCCCGACACGCAACCGGTCGAGGAACGGCTCGCGACCTACGACTTCTCCCTGCTCACTGCCTCGCACCTGCCCGGCCGATGGCAGGATCGCGCCCTGGACGAGCTCACGTATACCGTCTTCGACACCGAGACCACCGGCTTGGACCCCGCTCAAGGCGACGCGATCATCTCGGTCGGAGCGGTGCGCATCGTCAACGGGCGGTTACTACGCCAGGAGACGTTCGACCAGCTCGTCGACCCACGCCGCTCGGTGCCGGAGGCCTCGATCCGGATCCACGGAATCCAGCCCCAGCTACTGCAGGGGCAGCCGACCATCAACGCGGTTCTGCCCGACTTCGCGGCCTTCGCCGAGGACACCGTCCTGGTCGGCCACAACGTGGCGTTCGACCTGCAGTTCCTCCGGTTGAACGAGGCCAGCGCGGGTCCGTTGCTGTCCCAGCCGGTCCTGGACACCCTGCTGCTGTCGGCCGTCGTCCACCCCGAGCAGGAGAGCCACTCGTTGGAGGAGATGGCGGCGCGGTTGGGGGTCAACGTGATCGGCCGGCACACCGCGCTGGGGGACTCTCTGGTAACCGGTGAGGTGTTCCTCAAGCTCCTGCGTCTGATGATCCACCAAGGCATCCGAACGCTCGGTGAGGCCCAGGACGCCGCGAAGCGGACCTACCAGGCCAAGGTCAGCGATTCGCTCTACGTCAAGGACTGACGGAGCCCCTCAGGCGGGGGACGCGACCAGGACCTGCGAGGTCACCCCCCATGCCGCGACCACGGCGTCGTGATCGATGCGCCAGCCGTGACCCAGCAGCGGGCGAAGGTCTACCGGCCGGCAGCCGCCCACCAGCGCCGGAGCACGCTCCCAGACGCGGTTCCACATCGAGCAGACCACCTTCGACGCACCGGACTGACCTTCGGCCAGGCTGACCAGGCACAGCCGCCCATCGCGGACCAGCAGCCGGCGGGCGTCCTCGAGCAATGACGCGGCGAGATCGTCGTCGAGTAGATCCATGACGTACACGGCGACGAAACGGTCGAACGACGCGGCCCAGCCGGGAAGTGGCGGTCGCCCGGAGACGCGGTGCACGGACGCCCGGGAGCCGAACGGCCTCAACCGGGCCGAGGTCAGCCGGACCATGGTGGCGCTGACGTCTACGCCCGTGTAGGCGGCATCGCTCGGCAGCGTCTGGTCCAGCAGACGCTTGGCCATGGCTCCGGTGCCGCAGCCCAGCTCGAACACGGCGCGTGCTGTCTCGAACCCGGCGTGCGCCTCCAGGTCCCGGATGGCCGGACCCTCGTAAACGCCCTGCCAGTCCTGGAAGCGACCGATCCGGTCGTAGACCCGGCCGGCCTGCTCGGGGGTCAACGCACGTCCCGCCACGACATCCACCCTCTCTCAGCGTCAGGACGACGACCTCATGGCACGTCTGGTCCCATGGCGTTCCACGCTATGTGGTCCCTGCAGGCTCCGGCGCGGCCCCGCGGATGTCGTTTCGGCGTGGAGCGCCGCCGCCGAGCCGCGGTGGCGTCCGCCGAAGGGATGCGGCCGGTGTGGGAGCTGATCACTGACGACTCCAGCGTGACCGGCAAGCTGCCCCTTCGCAGGGCAGCTCGGGCTTGTGCTCGGCCTGACCACGGCCGGCCTGGCGTTCGCCATGCAGGAGGTGATCGGCGCCCTGGCCGGTTGGTTCAACACCGTGTCCGGGGCGTTCTTCCTCGTTCGAGTACATCCGGGACGAGGTGACCATCACGATCGCCTACCGCGACACCTGGCGACGTGCGGGGCAGATCATGAACGAGAGCCACGGGTGTTCCTGCGGGCCACGGACAACTACCTCGAGCTCGCCGCCCGGCTCGTCGTCCCGGTGCGCACGGCCCGATGGGTCAAGGGCGACATGACCCGGGGCGTCCTGGGACGGTTCGCCGAGGCGGGGATCGCGGTCGCCTCATCGACCTACGACGTGACGGTTCGTGCGGCACAAGCGGGCATGAGCGAGCCGGCCGATCCTAGCCGGGAGCCGGGGTCTCCTTGACGTTGTCGAGGCCGGACTCGTCCGACGTCTCGGCCAGCTCACGCTCCTCGGCGGTGGGGAAGTTGCGGGCAACGCTGCGATCGAGCAGCCGCAGCTGGCGCTCGAGCGGTCCGCGTCGTGATGGCGGAACCATCGTGAGCAGCTCGACGAGGGCGGCCCGAACCCGACGGTGGACCTGCATCGACGATGCGCCGTACTCGCGGATCTCCTCGAACGCCAGCGCGACGTACCCGGGCCAGGACACGACGTCGCGGATGAGCCGGATCCGGCCGTCGGCGTCCCGGTAGACGCCGTCCTCCAGGGATCGGCGGGCCAACCGGGCGAGCAGGTCGTGGAGCCGATCGATCGCCTGCACGGCCGTGGTCGGGTCGTTGAGGGCGGGTGAGAGCGCCTTCTCCGCGATGTCGGCCAGCTGCCGAAAGCCGAAGGCCGGGTCCTGCCACATGGTGCGCTCCCGGGCGATGTCGATCTGACGGAGCAGCTCTGCACAGGTGATGGGCCGGCTGCCCCCGAAGACCTCGGCCAGTGGAGCGCCTCCGACGACGTAGTCACCCACCGCCCGCACGACCCGCACCGTGCAACCGCGGTCATGGGCAAGGGCGATCAGCCCCTCGATGTCCATCCCTGCCACGACACCCCCGTGGCGCTCCAGACGGATCACCAGGCGAGGATCGCCCAGCTGCTCCGTCGTCGCCTCGTCGTCCTCCTCGACGAACTCGTCCGGGCAGAGCTCATCGATCGACACGCGCGTCTGCTGCGCGACGGACTCGATGATGTTGACGACACGGATCGACTGGGCGACGTGGTTGACCAGGTACACGAAGGCGACCAGGCTCGCGAGAGTCAGCGCGAAGCTCACCGAGATCGCCAGGCGGGGCACGAAGACGGGCCCGATCGTCCCGGTCCTGATCTGCACCAGCACGATCAGGGCGTAGACGAAGGTCGCGGTGAAGACTCCCAGCGGGACCTGGCTCCCCCGATCCCGCAAGAACGTGCGCAGGACCCGGGGCGAGAACTGGCTGCTCGCCAGCTGCAGGACGACGACGGTGATCGTGAACACCAGGCCGGTGAAGGTCATCATCGACGCGGCGATGGTCGAGATGACCTGCAACCCGCTGGTCGGTCCCCCGCTGAACACGAGCCAGGCGGGGAGCACGTCGCCTCGATGGTCCACGGCAACCGTGATGCTCGCCAGCACCGCGGCGCCGGTCACGAAGAGCCCCGGTACGAACCACAGCCCTGTCCGGAGCGACTCGCGCAGATGGGCCCAGCGCGGGTTCTCCCGCTCGGCGGCGGGCAGGCGCCGCAGTCGCGGAAGGGCAGGTCGAGAGGGTTGGTTCGCACGGGAAGGAGTCACGGCAGTGCCTCCCTCCTGTGCTCTGGTGCCGACCGTACTGAACCGCCCGGACGACGCGCCCGGCTGGGGTCGAACGGTGTCACGGTCGAGGAGTGCGCTGGTTCGGCAACCTCGTCGACGAGCTGGGCCTCGACGGGTGGGTCGACGGCAGCTGAGTGACGTCGCGGAAAACCTGGGCTGACGTATCGTTCGCCCATGCCGACGTTCGACTACGCACCGGCGCCGGAGTCGCGTGCGGTGGTGGACCTGCGACCGAGCTATGGGCTGTTCATCGGCGGCGAGTTCGTCGATCCGCGCAGCGGCGAGGCGATGAAGACCATCGAGCCGGCCACCGAGGCGGTGCTGGCCGAGGTGTCCATCGCCGACGAGAAGGACGTCGACCGCGCCGTCCGGGCCGCCCGTCGCGCGTACCAGCGCGTCTGGTCGAAGCTGCCCGTCACCGAGCGGGCCAAGTACCTGTACCGGATCGCCCGTGTCATGCAGGAGCGCTCCCGCGAGCTCGCCGTCCTGGAGTCCCTGGACAACGGCAAGCCGATCAGGGAGTCCCGGGACATCGACGTCCCGCTCGCCGCAGCGCACTTCTTCTACCACGCCGGCTGGGCCGACAAGCTCGAATGGGCCGGCTTCGGCCCGGACCCGGCCCCGCTCGGCGTCGCCGCGCAGGTGATCCCGTGGAACTTCCCGCTGCTGATGCTGGCCTGGAAGGTCGCCCCGGCCCTGGCCACCGGCAACACGGTGGTGCTCAAACCCGCCGAGACCACCCCGTTGACCGCCCTGCTGTTCGCCGAGATCTGCCAGCAGGCCGACCTGCCGCCCGGCGTGGTCAACATCATCACCGGGGCAGGCACCACCGGCGCCGCCCTGGTCGCTCACCCGGACGTCGACAAGGTCGCCTTCACCGGGTCCACCGAGGTCGGTCGGCAGATTGCCAAGACGGTCGCCGGGAGTCGCAAGAAGGTCACCCTGGAGCTCGGCGGCAAGGCCGCGAACATCGTCTTCGACGACGCTCCGGTCGACCAGGCGATCGAGGGCATCGTCAACGGCATCTTCTTCAACCAGGGCCATGTCTGCTGCGCCGGATCGCGGCTGCTGGTCCAGGAGTCGGTCGCCGACGAGGTCGTCGCCCGGCTCCGCTCGCGCATGGCGACCCTGCGGGTCGGCGACCCGCTCGACAAGAACACCGACGTCGGCGCGATCAACAGCTCCGAACAGCTCGGCAAGATCACCGAGCTGGCCGCCGCCGGTGAGGCCGAGGGCGCGGTCCGCTGGAGCGCCCCCTGCACCCTGCCCGACCATGGGTTCTGGTTCTCCCCCACCGTGTTCACCGGTGTCGCCCCCGCGCACCGGATCGCCCGCGAGGAGATCTTCGGCCCGGTGCTGTCGGTGCTCACCTTCCGCACCCCGCAGGAGGCCGTGGCCCGGGCGAACACCACCCCCTACGGGCTGTCGGCGGGTATCTGGACCGAGAAGGGCTCGCGGATCCTCTGGATGGCCGACCAGCTGCGCGCCGGCGTGGTCTGGGCGAACACGTTCAACCGGTTCGACCCGGCCAGCCCGTTCGGCGGCTACAAGGAGTCCGGCTACGGGCGCGAGGGCGGCCGGCACGGCCTGGCCGCCTACCTGAAGGAGGACGGGCTGTGATGGCACCCCTGGCGAGCAACCGTGTCGACGCCCGAGTGGATGTCAGAAAGACGTACAAGCTCTACATCGGTGGCGCCTTCCCGCGCAGCGAGTCAGCGCGCTCGTACGAGGTTCTCGACGCCAAGGGCCGCTTCCTCGCCAACGCCGCCCAGGCCAGCCGCAAGGACGCCCGGGATGCCGTGAGCGCCGCCGCGAAGGCCCAGCCCGGCTGGGCTTCGGCGACCGCGTTCACCCGCGGCCAGATCCTCTACCGGGTCGCCGAGATGATGGAGGGCCGCCACGCCCAGTTCACCGACGAGGTGGCCCGCGCCGAGGGGCTCACGGCCGCGAAGGCCCGGTCCGTCGTCGACACGGCGATCGACAGGTGGGTCTGGTACGCCGGGTGGAGTGACAAGCTGACCCAGGTCGCCGGCGCACTGAACCCGGTCGCCGGACCGTTCTTCAACATCTCGGTCCCGGAACCGACTGGCGTGGTCGCGGTGCTGGCGCCGCAGTCCTCCAGCCTGCTCGGCCTGGTCTCCACCGTGGCCCCGGTGATCGTCTCCGGCAACGCCTGCGTAGTGCTCTCCTCGCAGACCCGACCACTTCCGGCGATCACGCTGTCAGAGGTACTGGCCACCTCCGATCTGCCGGGTGGCGTCGTCAACATCCTGACCGGAATGACCACCGAGGTCGCCCCCTGGCTGGCCTCGCACGAGGGCGTGCACGCCATCGACCTCGCCGGTGCGGCGGACCTCGACTGGGCCGAGCTGGAAGCAGCCGCCGCGCAGACCCTCAAGCGCGTCGTGCGCCCCGGCGACGACGGTGACGATGGAACAGACTGGGCCGCAACGCCTCCCGGTCCGCGACGGGCCCTGGCGTTCACCGAGACCAAGACCGTCTGGCACCCGAAGGGCCGCTGAGCAGGTTCGTCAGGTTCGTCAAGGGGCGCCGAGGGCGGCGTAGCGGGGCTTGACGACCTCCTCGATCAGGTCCAGCCGCTCGTCGAAGGCGATGAAGGCACTCTTCAACGCGTTGATGGTCACCCAACGCAGGTCGGCCAGGCTCCAGCCGGCCCGCTCCACGAGCAGTTGCATCTCCTTGGTCATCGAGGTGCCGGACATCAGCCGGTTGTCGGTGTTGACGGTGACCCGGAACCGAAGGTCCTTCAACAGGGTGATCGGGTGCTCGGCGATGCTCGCCGCGGCCCCGGTCTGCACGTTGCTCGTGGGGCACATCTCCAGCGGGATCCGCTGGTCGCGCACCCAGGCCGCAAGCCGGCCCATCGCGACCTTGGGCCGACCGTGCGCGTCCACGCCGGCCAGCCGCTCGATGTCGTCGACGATCCGGACCCCGTGGCCGAGCCGGTCGGTGCCGCAGACCTGAACCGCCTCCCAGATGCTCAAGAGCCCGAAGGCCTCCCCGGCGTGGATCGTGACGTGGAAGTTCTCCCGGTGCAGGTACTCGAACGCATCCAGCTGGCGCGAGGGCGGAAAACCCGCCTCGGCCCCGGCGATGTCGAAGCCGATCACCCCCTCGTCGCGGTGCCGCACCGCCAGCTCGGCGATCTCCATCGCCCGGGCCGCGTGGCGCATCGCGGTCAGCAGCGTGACGACCCGAATCGACCGACCTGCCGCCGCGGCCTGGCCAGCACCGGCCGCGAAACCCTCCTGCACCGCGGAGACCACCTGGTCCAGGGTCAGCCCGCCCTCCAGGTGCTGCTCGGGGGCGTAGCGGATCTCGGCGTACACCACCCCGTCCTCGGCCAGGTCGACGGCGCACTCCCGCGCCACCCGCACCAGGTGCTCGCGGGTCTGCATCACCGCCACGGTGTGCACGAACGTCTCCAGGTAAGAGACCAGCGACCCAGAGTCGGCCTGGGTCCGGAACCACTCGTCCAGCAGATCGGCGTTCGCGGCGGGCACCGGGTGACCGATCTCATCGGCGATCTCCAGCACCGTCGCCGCCCGCAGCCCGCCGTCCAAGTGGTCGTGCAGCAGCACCTTGGGCGCCGCCGCGACGGCGTCCCGAATCGCAATGGCCATGCGGGGACTCTAGCCACCACGCCGGGTTCCTCCGGGCCACCCTCCGACGAGGCCTGGCAGCGCACGCAGTGTTCGGCTGGCTCTCGCGAGCCGTTCACCACCCGCTGCTACGTTCCCTCGGTGGATGTGCTGATCGACGCCGATTCCGTCTGCGCCCGGCTGGACGACCCGAACCTGGTACTGCTCGACGTCCGGTGGACGCTCGGCGAATCGGACGGGCGCCAGCACTACCTCGAGAGCCACCTGCCGGGAGCGGTGTACGTCGACCTGGACGCCGAGCTCGCCGCCCCACCCTCGCCTCAGGCGGGCAGACACCCGCTACCGGGGCTGGCCGAGCTGCAGGACGCCGCCCGGCGCTGGGGCGTGCGCCGGATGAGCCACGTCGTGGTCTACGACGACTGGGACTCGATGGCCGCCGCCCGCGCCTGGTGGCTGCTGCTGTGGGCCGGGCTGACCCGGGTGCAGATCCTGGACGGCGCGATGGAGTCCTGGCGCAGGGCCGGGTACCCGCTGCAGGGCGGCGACGTCGCTCCCGAACCCGGCGACATCGTGCTCACCGGCAACCAGATGCCGGTCGCCGACGCCACTCACATCGCTCGCCTCGCCGGCGCCGCCCAGGCGGGGGGCGCTCTGGTTCTCGACGCCCGTGCCGCCGAGCGTTACAGCGGCGAGGTCGAGCCGATCGACCCCCGGGCGGGACACCTGCCCGGCGCTGTCAACGCGCCGACGACGGCCAACCTCGACCCCGACGGCTGTTTCCTGCCCCCACCGGTTCTGCGTCGACGGTTCGCCGAGCTGGGCGCCGCGCCGGACGTCGAGACGGCCGTGTACTGCGGCTCCGGCGTGACCGCCGCGCACGAGATCGCGGCCCTGGCGATCGCCGGCTTCGACGCCGCCCTCTACGCGGCCTCGTGGTCGCAGTGGAGCAACGACCCCTCCCGCCCGGTGGCGACCGGCCCGACGCCGGCCGGCTGCGGAGACGACCAGCCCGGATACGACGTCGGGCAGATCTCGTCGCCGGCCTAGCCGACGAGAGGACGCAACGTCTCGGCGGCCAGCGTCACCATGCCCGGCACGTGACCGTTGCCCATCATGTTGACGATGATCCCGTCGATCCCCGGGTCGAGGATCCGCCGCTGCACCTGCTCGGCCACGCTGTCCGGGCCGCCCACCACATGACGGGCCATGAACGCCGAGCGCTGGTCCCCGGTCAGGGCGTCGATGTCGACACCCCGGGCGGCGCCGAAGTCGCGATATCCAGCCCACGCCTGCTCGTCGGTCTCGGCGATGAACAGGAACGCCAGGTAGCTCGTCTCCATCTCGGCCCGGTCTCTGCCCTGCTCCTGGCACCGCAGGGCGAGGGCGTCGAGCTTGGCCGGGATCGCGGTGTCGTCGCAGATCATGTTGAGGTGAGCCGCATGTTGAGCCGCGATCCGGAACGTCTTGCGCTCCCCGGAACCGCCGATGAGGATCGGCAGGTCGTCGCGCAGCCGCGGTTCGTTCATCGCCTCCTCGGTGCGATACCACCGGCCCGACACCGTCGGACGCCGCCCGCGCAGCATCGGTTCGATGATCGACAGAGCCTCGTCCAAGCGGTCGAACCGCTCGGTGAACGTGCCGAACTCGAAACCGAGCTGGGTGTGCTCCAGCTCGAACCAGCCGGCACCGATGCCCAGCACCGCCCGGCCGCCGCTCACCACGTCCAGCGTGGTGACCGCCTTGGCCAGCAGCGCCGGGTTGCGATAGGTGTTCCCGGTCACCAGGGCCGACAGCTGCACCCGGGACGTCGCCGAGGCAAGGGCCCCGAGCAGCGTGTAGGCCTCGAGCATGGGCTGGTCCGGGGTGCCGATGCCGGGCAGCTGGTACAAGTGATCCATCACGAAGACCGCGTCGAAGCCGGCGGCCTCGGCCTCTCTGGCCTGGGCCACGACAGTGGGCGCGATCGCCGCCGCACCTCCGGGGTAGCTGAAGTTCGGGATCTGATAGCCGAGTCGGATGCTCATGCCAGCACCCTAGGCAACTACACCCGCAGTGCCAGAAGCACTCCGGCCACCGCGATCAGTAGCGGCACCGCGGCAGTGGCGACCAGACGCCGCCACGGGGAGGGCAGGCGCCCGCCGAGTCCCGGCTGCGGGCGGGTGGAGGCCAGCCCCGCGGCTGCGGCGGCCGACGCGGTCAGCAGCGCGGTGAGAACCACCAGGAGCAGCGACGCTCGGTGCGCCGCGGCGAGCACCGCGATCCCGCCGACCACCGAGCCGGCGACGCCGGTGCGCTGCCACGCCAGCGCGGTCCGCTCGGGCTGTAGTCCGGGGTCACGGGTCATCGCACGGTCCTCCCGTCAGCGGCTGCGGGTGGCCAGCACCAGCACGGCCAGCGCCACCGCGGCCACCACGATCGCCCCGGCCACCCAGGGCAGGGCCACCGGGGCCGGGAGCGGCCGGTCCGTGCGGAGGGCCAGCTCCCGGCGCCGCCAACCGAGGACCGCCGAGACCGCCAGCCAACCACCGAGCACGCACATCAGGCCCGCGATCACGTCGACCAGCCGGGACAGGCCCGCCAGCCGGGCCACCGAGGTCAGCCCCACCCCACCGGCCACCATGGCCAGTGCGGTGCGTACCCAGGCCAGCGCGGTCCGTTCGTTGGCCATCGAGAACCTGGGATCTGGCTCGCCGCCCTGCCGGTAGAGCGCAGCCGGACGGCGCGGATCCGCCGATCCAGTCGTCGAGTCCATCACGTCAGGCGATCCGGTCGATGACCAGTGGCTGCTCGGGCGGGCGGGCACCGACCGGTGCGATCTGCCAGGCGCCCTCCAGGTCGCGCAGCGCCGCCTCGACGGCGTCCGGGGTATCGGTGTGCAGGGTCATCAGCGCCTGCCCGGCCCGGACGGCGGCCCCCGGCTTGGCATGCAGCTCGACGCCGGCGCCGGCTTGAACAGGGTCCTCCTTGCGGGCCCGGCCCGCCCCCAGCCGCCAGGCGCAGACCCCGACCTTGAGCGCGTCGAGGCCGACGAGCACCCCCTCCGCCGGGGCCAGGACGACGTGCTGCTCCCGTGCGGTGGGCAGCTCGGCATCCGGGTCACCACCCTGCGCGGCGACCATCCGTCGCCAGGTGTCCATGGCGCGACCGTCGGCCAGCGCCTCGGCCGGGTCGACGTCGTCCCGCCCGGCCCCGGCGAGCATCTCCCGGGCCAGGGCGAGGGTGAGCTCGACGACGTCGGGCGGGCCGCCGCCGGCCAGCACCTCGACCGATTCCCGCACCTCGAGCGCGTTCCCCGCGGTCAGACCGAGCGGAGTGGACATGTCGGTCAGCAGGGCCACGGTGCGCACGCCCGCGTCGGTGCCGAGGCCGACCATCGTCCGGGCCAGCTCCCGCGCGCTGCCCACGGCCTTCATGAACGCACCCGAGCCGACCTTGACGTCGAGCACCAGCGCTCCGGTGCCCTCGGCGATCTTCTTGCTCATGATCGAGCTGGCGATCAGCGGGATCGACTCCACGGTCGCGGTGACGTCGCGCAGTGCATAGAGCTTGCGGTCGGCCGGAGCCAGCCCGCCGCCGGCGGCGCAGATCACCGCGCCGACCTCGCGCAGCTGGTCCAGCATCTCGGCGTTCGACAGCGAGGCCCGCCAGCCGGGGATCGCCTCCAGCTTGTCGAGCGTGCCGCCGGTGTGGCCCAGACCCCGGCCGGACAGCTGCGGCACAGCCACCCCGCAAGCTGGCCACCAGCGGCGCCAGCGGGAGCGTGATCTTGTCCCCCACCCCGCCGGTGGAGTGCTTGTCGCTGGTCGGCTTGCCGAGGGCGGAGAAGTCCATCCGCTCCCCCGAGGCGATCATCGCCGCCGTCCAGCGCCCGATCTCGCGCCGGGACATGCCGTTGAGCACGATGGCCATCGCCAGTGCCGACATCTGCTCCTCGGCGACCGCACCACGGGTGTAGGCGTCGACCACCCAATCGATCTGCTCCCCGGTCAGCTCGTTGCGGTCGCGCTTGGCGGCGATCACATCGACCGCGGCGAACGGCTCACTCACGGGTACTCCTTGAGGTCGTCCGGTCCGAAGGCGTCCGGCAGCACCTGCACGAGCGGGAGGACGCCGCGTGTCGTCTCCAGCAGCAGCCCGGGGCCGCCGGCCTCGTACAGAAGCTGGCGGCAGCGACCGCACGGCATCAGCGGCTCGCCGTCGCCGCCCACGACGCTGACCGCCACCAGGCGTCCACCGCCGCCGGCGTGCAGGGCCGAGACCAGGCCGCACTCAGCACACAGGCCCAGCCCGTAGGAGGCGTTCTCGACGTTGCAGCCGACGACCACGCGTTCGTGGCCCGCGTCGTCCACGGCCAACCCGGCAGCGCCCACGGGGAAGGAGCTGTACGGCGCATAGGCACGCTGCAGTGCCGCTCGCGGCCGCACGCCGCAGCGCCGGCCAGTCGAGCTCATCGTGGTCGGGTGCCGGCACTAGGTGGCTCGTCCCCTTCCGGTAGATCAGACCGTCCGCTGCGGGCATCCGTAGTCGTTGGCTGGCCAGAGCGAGCACCAGCAGAGTGGTGACGTAGGGCGTCGCGGTGGTGAACTGCTGCGGCACGGTATCGGTGAGGACGAAGACCGCCAACGAACCGGCGGCCAGCAGCAGCGCGACGATCCCGGTGACCCGGGTGCCCCTGACCAGCAGCCAGATGCCGAAGGCTGCCAGCGCGATCGCCAGGGCCAGGAACAGGGCGTGGACGCTCACCTCGCCCTGGCGTAGCTGCAGGGCGTCGGTGAAGCCGAACAGGCCGGCCCCCACGGCCAGCCCACCGGGTCGCCAGTTGCCGAAGATCATCGCAGCCAGCCCGATGAAGCCGCGACCGCCGGTCTGGCCCTCCCGGTAGATGTTCGTCGCGACCAGGGACAGGAACGCCCCGGCCAGCCCGGCCAGGCCACCGGAGATCACCACGCCGAGGTACTTGTAGAGGTAGACGTTCACCCCCAGCGACTCGGCGGCGTACGGGTTCTCACCGCAGGAGCGCAGCCGCAGCCCGAACTTGGTGCGCCACAGCAGGTAGATCGAGACCGGGATGAGCGCGATCGCGAGCACGGTCACCCAGGACACGTTGGTGACCAGACCTCCGAGGATCCCCGCGGCGTCGGAGATGCCGAAGACCTGCTGGTTCTCCAGCGAGCGAAGTCCGTCCGACAGCACCGGCACGGTGAAGGTGTCCGGCTGCGACACCTGCGGGCTCTGGGTGACGCCGCCGCCCTGCTCCCCGGTGAACAGCAACGAGGACAGGAACCGGGCCACCCCCGGGCCGAGGATGTTCAGCGCCACACCCGAGACGATGTGGTCCACCCCGAAGGTCACCGTGGCGACCGCGTGCAGCAGGCCGCCGAGGGCACCGCCGAGGATGCCGGCGAGGATGCCGGCCCACGGCCCGAACTGCAGGGCCCCGTACGCGGCGCACCAGGTGCCGAGCACCATCATGCCCTCCAGGCCGATGTTGACCACCCCGGCCCGCTCCGACCACAGGCCGCCCAGGCCGGCCAGCATGATCGGGATGGCGAGGCGCAGCGCCGCGCCCGCCGTTCCCGAGGAGGTCAGGTCGTTCGCTCCGGTGATCACCCGGGTGACCGACAGGACGGCCAGCACGCCGACCGCCAGGGTCACTGCCCGGACCAGCGCGCTGGTCCGGGCCGAGCGCCCCGCCGGAGGCGGGGTCGAGGCCGTCTCGGGGGCCTGCACGTCGGTCGCCATCACGCCACCCCCGCCGGTTCGGCGGGCGCCCCGCCCGACGGCGGTGACGGCGGCGGTGCGGAGAGCTGGCTGGCCACCCGGCGCTGCTCCGCTGCCACCTCCCAGCGGCGGACCACCTCGTACGCCACGACCACGGCGAGCACGATGATCCCCTGCATGATCGTGACGACCTCTTTCGGGATCCCTTCCAGGTCGAGGATCAGGTTGGAGACGTCGAGGAAGCTCCACAGCAGGGCGGCGAAGGCGATCCCCACGGGGTTGTTGCGCCCGAGCAGGGCGATGGCGATCCCGGTGAAGCCGATGCCGGCCGGGAAGTCCTGGCCGTAGGAGTGCGAGTCGCCCAGCAGCAGCGGCATGCCGACCAGCCCGGCGACCCCACCGGAAAGCAGCATCGAGGCGAGAACCAGCTTCTTGACGTCGACTCCGGACGTCACTGCGGCCGGCTCGGACATGCCGGTGGCCCGCAGGTCGAAACCGAACCGGGTGCGGCCCAGCACGAACCAGTAGAGCAGGCCGACCAGGCCCGACACCACGATGAACCCGTACACCTCACCACCGGAGGTAGGGAAGCCGGGGAACCAGGCCGACTCGGCCATCCGCGGCGTGCGAACGATGTTGTTCTCCACGGTGGCGAACACGGCCGGGGTGAGCATCCAGGCGACCAGGGCCCCGGCGATGTAGTTCAGCATGATCGTCGAGATCACCTCGCTGACCCCGCGGTACACCTTGAGCAGCGCGGCGATCCCGGCCCAGGCGGCGCCGACGACGACGCCGACGAGCACTATCAGGCCGATGTGCAAAGGCTTGGGCAGGGTCACCGCCGAGCCGACGACGGCCGCGCACATCGCCGCCAGCCGGTACTGGCCGTCCACCCCGATGTTGAACAGGTTCATCCGGAACCCGATCGCCACCGCCAACGCCGAGAGGTAGTAGCCGGCCGACTTGTTGAGGATGTTCACCACGTTCGAGGGCTGAATGCCGAAGTCGTACATCGCGGTGAACGCGGTGACCGGGGCGTGCCCGGCGACCAGCAGCACGGCGGAAGACAGCAGCAGGGCGACCACGAACGCCATCACCGGCGCGAGGAGCGCCATGCCGATCCGGCGCGGGTCCAGGCGCCCCAACGAACCGGCAAGAGCAGACATCACGCGGCTCCTTCACTACGAGCACCGGCGCCGGTCATCGCCGAGCCGAGCTCCTCGGGAGTGACCGTTGCCGGGTCGGCCTCGGCGACGAGCCGGCCACGCAGGATGACCCGCAGCGTGTCGGAGAGCCCGATCAGCTCATCGAGATCGGCACTGATCAGCAGCACGGCCAGGCCCTGTGCCCGTGCGCGACGCAGGTGGCCCCAGATCGCGGCCTGGGCGCCGACGTCCACTCCCCGGGTGGGGTGGGCGGCGAGCAGCAGTCGAGGGGTACCGCTCATCTCCCGGCCGACGATCAGCTTCTGCTGGTTGCCTCCGGACAGCGCCGACGCGGTGACCTCGATGCTCGGTGTGCGGACGTCGTACTCGCGCACGATCCGCTCGGTGTCGCTTCGGGCGCTGGCGGCGATCGATCAGGCCACGGCTCGCGTTCGGCTCGGTGGTCTGGTGGCCGAGCACCCGGTTCTCCCACAAGGGGGCCTCGAGCAGCAGACCCTGGCGAATCCGGTCCTCGGGGATGAACGCGATTCCGCTCTCCCGCCGGTGCCGGGTGCTCAGAGCGGCGATGTCGCGCCCCCCCAGCACGACCCGCCCCTGGGCCGGCCGGATGCCCATGATCGCCTCGACCAGCTCGGCCTGGCCGTTCCCCTCCACGCCGGCGATGCCCAGCACCTCGCCGGAGTGGATGGTGAAGCAGACGTCCTCGACGACCGCCCGGCCCTCAGCGTCGCGCACGCTCAGGTCACTGACCTCGAGCACCGGGCGGTCGGTGACCGTGGACTCGGTGGTCTGCGGCGACGGCAGCTCGCTGCCGACCATCAGCTCGGCCAGCTTGCGCGGGGTGACCTCGCTGGGCAGCACGGTGCCGACGGTGGTCCCGCGGCGGATCACGGTGATGCCGTCGGCGACCTGCAGCACCTCGTCCAACTTGTGCGAGATGAACACCACGGTCAGACCCTCGGTCTTGAGCTCGGCCAGCGCATCGAACAGCTCGTCGACCTCCTGTGGGACCAGGACGGAGGTGGGCTCGTCGAGGATGAGGATGCGCGCTCCGCGATAGAGCACCTTGAGGATCTCCACCCGCTGGCGTTGACCCACCCCGAGGTCTTCGACCAGCGGATCGGGGTCGACATCGAGGCCGTACCGTTCTGAGATCTCGATGATCTTGGCGCGGGCGGCATCGAGGTCGAGCTGGAGCGCCGAGCCGGGCTCGCTGCCCAAGATGATGTTCTCCAGCACCGTGAAGTTGTCCGCCAGCTTGAAGTGCTGGTGCACCATGCCGATGCCGGCGCCGATGGCGTCCGCGGGGCTGTGGAAGGTGACCGGTTCTCCGTCGATCTCGATGGTGCCCTCGTCCGGTTTCTGCATCCCGTAGAGGATCTTCATCAGGGTCGACTTGCCTGCCCCGTTCTCCCCGACCAGAGCGTGCACCGTGCCGGCGGGCACGGACAGGTCGATGTCCTTGTTGGCGACCACACCCGGGAAGCGCTTCGTGATCCCGGTCAGCCGTACCGCCGGGTGCGCCTGCTCGCTCACTGTCATGACCTGGCCTCCTGATCGAGGGTCCCCAGACCTTGGTCACAAAGCCGACGGGCCCGGGGGCACGTTAGCGCCCCCGGGCCCGTCAGCCCTGATCCATCGCCGACCAGGTTCAGCTCATCGTGTCCGGAACCGTGATCTTCTTGTCGATGATCTGTTGCTTGTACTCATCGAGCTTGTCCTTGATGTCGTCGACCTGCCCACCCGAGGTGGAGTAGCCCACGCCGTCCTTCGCCAGGTCGAACTGCTGGACGCCGGTCAGCACATTGCCCTCCTGTGCGGACTTGATGAGGTCGAACACCGCGTTGTCGACCCGCTTGAGCATCGAGGTGAGGATCACCGGCTTGAGGTCGGCGGCCGCGCTCTCGTACTGGTCACTGTCGACACCGATGGCCTTCTTGCCCTTGGCCTTGGCGGACTGGAAGACACCGGTCCCCGATCCTCCGGCCGCGGCGTAGATCACGTCGGCGCCGGCGTCGTACATGCCGTTGGCCGCCTCCTGCCCTGCTGCCGGGTCGTTGAAGCCGCTACACGTCGGCGGGTTCGACAGGTACTTGCTCTGGATCTTGATGTCCGACTTCACGGCCTTGGCGCCCTCGATGTAGCCCGCCTCGAACTTCTGGATCAGCTCACCGGTGCAGCCGCCGATGAAGCCGACGTTGCCGGTCGTCGACTTCAACGCCGCGGCGGCGCCGACCAGGAACGAGCCCTCGTTCTCGGCAAAGGTCAGCCCGGTGACGTTGGCGGCATCGACCACCGAGTCCACGATGCCGAACTGGATGTCCGGGAACTGCGGGGCGACCTTGGTGATCGACGGGCCGTACAGGAAGCCGACCGCGATGATCGGGTTGTATCCGCCCTGGGCCAGCAGCTTGAGCCGGGCCTCCTTGTCGGCGTCGGTCTCGCCCTGGTTGGCCGAGAGCTCCTTGAAATCGATGCCGAGCTCGGAGGCGGCCCGATCCAGTCCGGCAGCGGCGGAGTCGTTGAACGACTTGTCGCCACGGCCGCCGATGTCGTAGGCCAGTCCGACCTTGATCTTCTCACCGCCCGCGGCAGCGCTGGTCTCGCCGGAGGACGACGAGGTGGTGCTCGAGTCGCCGCCACACGCGGCGAGGGCCATGGAAGCCGCGGCCAGGACCGCGACGAGGGTGCTCACCCGACGCAAGGGTGTCTCCGTTCTCTTGCTTGGTGCGTGCTCGGTCGCCCATGGCGTGCCCCGCAGGACACTGGGCCGTGACATCGCAGAGTAGCCGTTCGCGCAGCTGGCGCGGGCGAAGGTCTGCGGGTGGTACCGAACCGTGATCGACCCTTCACCTGCTCATGACCCGCGGCGCAGGTCGCGCAGAGCGGTTGCGGTGAGTACGCGCGCACCGATCGTGATGGCGCGCTCGTCGACGACCAGGTCACCCTGGTGCAGGTCGTAGGTCCGCCCGCCCGGTGTCCGGGTGCCCAGCCGCATCATCGCCCCGGGCACCTTCTCGAGCATCCAGGCGAAGTCCTCGCCGCCGAGGCTCTGCTCGGCGAGCACCACGCTGCCCTCACCGAGCTCGGCCAGGACCGCCTCCTCGACGGTGAGCACGCAGTCGGGGTCGTTGACCGTCGGCGGCACGCCCCGGGTGTGCTCGATCTCGGCCCGCACCCCGTAGGGACGGACCACCTCATGGACGACGTCGGTCACCAGCGAGCCCGCATGCGCCCAGACCGTGGTGTCCAGACAACGCAACGTCCCGGCGACCTCGCCGGTGCGCGGGATGGCGTTCGGGGCACCGCCGGCATTGATCTGGCCCCAGACCATGGCGATCCCGGCCCGGGGGTCGAGCCGGCGGGACAGGATGGCGGGCACCTGGGTGACCACCTGGGCGAGGGCGAACACCAGATCTCCCGTGACGTGCGGGCGGGAGGTATGCCCGCCGTCACCGTGCAGGCGTACCACGATCGAGTCCGACGCCGAGGTGATCGGCCCACCGCGCACACCGACCAGACCGACGTCCCGGGACGGGTCGCAGTGCAGCGCGTAGGCGCGCTCGACGCCGTCCAGACCGCCGCCCGCGATCACGGTCAGGGCGCCACCGGGCTGCACCTCCTCGGCCGGCTGGAAGATCAGCCGGACCCGGCCGTGGAGCCGCCCGGCGGCGTCCAGCTCGGCCAGGGCGAGGCCGGCACCCAGGAGGATCGTGGTGTGCACGTCGTGCCCGCAGGCATGGCTGACCCCGTCGACGGTGGAGGCGAAGTCGAGCCCCGTCGTCTCCGGCAGCGGCAGCGCATCGAGGTCGGCCCGCAGACCGATGGTGTGACCACGCAGCTCGCCGATGTCGCAGACCAGTCCGGTACCGGGCAGCAGCTGCGGCTCCAGCCCCGCCCGGGTGAGCCGCTCGGCGACCCGCTGGGTCGTGCGGTACTCCGCATACCCGATCTCGGGGTGCGCATGCAGGTCGCGCCGAAAGGCGACGAGCCCCTGTTCGAGGGGTTCGATCAGCGAGGTCAGGGAATGGTCGTCCACTCCTGGTCAGATTAGCCCAGCGACCTGCGCGTTCGTTGGGAAGTAGGCCCTGTCCGGCATCATCCGTTCGGCTCAGACGTTCGGCTCAGACGTTCGGCTCAGAACACGTCGGGCGGTGTGTAGGTGCCCCAGACTGCGCGCAGCGCGTTGGAGACCTCCCCGACCGTGGCCCGGGCCGCCAGCGCCTGCTTCATCGGCACGAGCACGTTCTCGGTGCCGGCTGCCGCCGTCTGCATGGCCGCCAGCGCGGTCTCCACTGCGGCGCCGTCGCGGTCGGCGCGCAACCGGCTCAGCGCCTCGCGCTGTTCGACCTCGATCGCGGGGTCGACCCGCAGCGGGTCGTAGTGCTCGTCGGAGTCGACGGCGAAGGCGTTGACCCCGACCACCGTGCGCTCACCGCCGTCGATCTCCTGGGCGACGGTATAGGCAGAGCGCTCGATCTCGTTCTTCTGGAAGCCCTGCTCGATGCCGGCAACCGCGCCGCCGAGATCCTCGACCTGGTTGATCAGGTCGGTGATGGCCTCCTCGAGCTCGTCGGTCAGCGCCTCGATCGCATACGAGCCCGCGAAGGGGTCGACCGTCTTGCACACATCGGTCTCGTAGGCGATCACCTGCTGGGTGCGCAGGGCCAGCCGCGCCGCCTTCTCGGTGGGTAGCGCGATCGCCTCGTCGTAGGAGTTGGTGTGCAGGCTCTGGGTGCCGCCCAGGACGGCGCCGAGACCCTGCAGGGCGACGCGGACGAGGTTCACCTCGGGCTGCTGGGCGGTGAGCTGGACCCCCGCCGTCTGGGTGTGGAATCGAAGCATCTGGCTCTTGGGGTTGGTCGAGCCGAACTCCTCCTTGACGATCCGCGCCCAGACCCGGCGCGCGGCGCGGAACTTCGCGATCTCCTCGAGAAGCGTCGTCCGGGCGACGAAGAAGAAGGACAGCCGCGGCCCGATATCGTCCACACCGAGGCCGGCGGCCTGCGCGGCCCGCACGTACTCCTTGGCGTTGGCGAGGGTGAAGGCGATCTCCTGCGCGGGTGTGGCCCCCGCCTCGGCCATGTGGTACCCGGAGATGGAGATGGTGTTCCAGCGCGGCATCTCCGCGCGGCAGTAGGAGAAGATGTCGCTGACCAGCCGCAGCGATGCCTTGGGCGGGAAGATGTACGTGCCCCGCGCGATGTACTCCTTCAGCACATCATTCTGGATCGTGCCGGCCAGCTTGGCGGCGTCGACTCCCTGGCTCTCGGCGACCAGCTGGTACATCAGCAACAGGACGGCGGCCGGGGAGTTGATCGTCATCGAGGTCGAGACCTGATCCAGGGGCAGCCCACCGAACAGGGTCTTCATGTCGTCCACGGAGTCGATCGCCACGCCGACCTTGCCGACCTCACCGGAGACCATCGGGTCGTCGGAGTCGTAGCCCATCTGGGTGGGCAGGTCGAAGGCCACACTCAGGCCGCCGGTGCCGGCATTCACCAGCTGGTGGTAGCGGGCGTTGGACTCCCGGGCGTTGCCGAAGCCCGCGTACTGGCGCATCGTCCACGGCCGGCCCGTGTACATCGACGGGTAGGGCCCGCGGGTGAACGGGTAGGCCCCGGGCGCGCCGAGCGCTGCGTCGGCGTCGAACCCGGCGAGGTCACCGGGCCCGTAGAGGGGCTTGAGTGTGAGTCCTGACTCGGTCTTGCCCGCTCCGTGCCCGTTCGGCCCGCTCATCGCCGTCTCCTGTCCTCGCCCACGCAGTCTGAGGTGTCGAGGCTACCGACGCCGGCGCGGCGTGAGACGGGACCACCGGTGCAACCCGTCACATCGGCCTGGAAGATCAGCGTCAGATGAGATCTACGCGACCGCGTGACTGCAGCTCGGTCACCAGCGCCTTGACGTCCTGGGCGCGCGAACGCCTGGTGACCAGCACAGCGTCCGGCGTGTCGACCACGACCACGTCGTCCAGACCGAGGACGGCGACCAGCCGGCCGCCGGTGGCGACCACCAGGCCGTCGACGTCTTGAACCAGCACCTGACCGGCGTCACCGAGCACGTGCACCGAGCCGGTGTCCGGGTGGACCGGCACCAGTGGTGCGAGCGCGTCGAAGTCGCCGATGTCGTCCCAGCCCAGATCGGCGGGGACGACGGCCACCCGGCCGGCGGCCGCCGCGGGCTCGGCGACGGCGTAGTCGATCGCCACCTTCTCCAGGGTGGGCCACAGCTCGGCGAGCACCACCTCACGCTGCGGGGTGTCCCACGCCTTGGCGATCCGGCTCACCCCGTCGTGCAGCTCCGGCCGGTGCTCGGCCAGCTGGGCGAGCAGCACGTCGGCCCGGGCGACGAACATGCCGGCGTTCCAGCGATAGCCCTGCTCGACGTACCCGGCCGCGGTGGCGGCGTCCGGCTTCTCGACGAACCGCTCCACGGCCAGCGCGGACGGCGCGCCCGCGACGGCTAGCGGTCGCCCCGGACCGATGTACCCGAACGCCGTCGCCGGCTCGGTCGGGGTGATCCCGATCGTCACGACGTACCCTGTGCGGGCCACGGCGATCGCTTCGGCGACCGCCGCGTGGAAAGCGGGCACGTCACGGATCACGTGGTCGGCGGCGAACGAGCCGACCACGGCCTGCGGGTCCCGGGTCTGGATCACAGCGGTGGCCAGCGCGATGGCGGCCGTGGAGTCGCGCGGTGACGGCTCGGCGATCAGGTCGGCGACCGGGATCTCGGGAAGCTGCCCAGCCACCGCGACGGCGTGCCGGGCGCCGGTCACCACCGTCACGCCGTCCGCGATCGGGGCCAGCCGGTCGACCGTCTGCTGGATCAGCGTCCGTCCCGACCCGGTCAGGTCGAGAAGGAACTTGGGATGGCCGGAGCGGGACAACGGCCACAGCCGCGTACCTGCTCCTCCGGCCGGGACGATGGCGTGAAAGCCGGACTGGCGGACCGTGTCTGCCCGGTGGGGCTCGTTCATCGCTGGGACGCTACCCGACCGGAGGTGTGCGGTGTCGGTCGTCTCCGGTCGGCGAGGCTGTACTCAGGTGCGGCGCAGGGCCTCGCGCGCCGTCCGGACCGCCCGGCCTGCCAGCCCCATCCCGGCGACGGTCATGCCGCCGAGCACCGCACCCGCGGCGAGGGTCACCCGGTCCGCGGTCCGCGCGCCGTACGTGGGCCGCATGGTGGAAGGCTGCGCGGTGGAAGGCTGCACGGCGACCGGTCGGGACGCCGCACCGTCACGGGCCCCGGCCGGGACCTCATTCGCAGCGGCGTCGACGCCCTCGATCGGGATGCCCAGGTCGCGGGCGGTCACTGCCGCCCACGCCGCCGAGAACAGGGTGAGCCGGCCGACCAGGTTGAGCCAGAGCAGCAGCCCGATCACGATCGCCACGCTGGCCAGGAAGGCGTTTCCGGACGCCTGCCGCATCAGCAGCCCGCTGCCCCACTTGAGGAGCTGCAGACCTACCGCCCCGATGATCGCCGCGCTCAGCAGGGCCCTGACCGGCACCGCGACCCGGGCCAGCAGCCGGAAGAAGGTCAGGAAGAGCGCGACGTCCACCGCGACCGACGACACCTCGATCACCACCTGGACCAGCACCCGGGCCATGGGCGAGTCGATGCCCAGCAGGTCGAGCGCCTGCCGTGAGGCTGTCGACAGGGTCAGGCTGACGACCACCGAGGCCAGCACGAGCAGCCCCAGAACCAGCAGCACCACGACGTCGAGCATCTTCTTCACCACCGGCCCGGGCAGGCGTGCCAGGCCGAACACCGCCCGAATGCCCTGGCGCAGCCCATCGATCCAGCCCAGCCCGGTGAAGAGCAGAACAGCGAGGGCGATCACACCGGTGGTGGTCAGCACGTCACGCGCGTCGTCGCCCTGGACCAGCTGGGGTACGGAGACGAAGCCCTGCCCGGCACGCATCCCGATGATCTCGTCGCCGAACGCGTTGTTGATGTAGTCGACCACCTGTTGCTGCAGCTCGACGTTGTCGCCGAGCACCCACGCGAACACGGTGAAGCCGATGGCCAGTGCCGGGAACAGGGAGAACAGCGCCACGTAGGCGATCCCGCCCGCGAGCAGGTTTCCCCGCGCGGAGCTGTATTGGTCCCACGCCCGCAGCGGCTTGGTCTGCTTGAGCCGTTCGATGAGCTCCTTCACCGCATCTCCCGGTGGCCGCCGAAGCCGATCCGGTGGTGGTGCTGCCAGCTGCCGTCCAGGTTCTTCTCGTACACGACCAGAGAGTCGACCATGACGGTCTCCTCGAAGTCGGCGAGCAGCTTCGCGGCCTGGTCGAGCGCCCCGTCGTCCAGGCGGTGCGCCACCGTCACATGGGGGTGGAACCGGTAGACGAGCTCGCCCGCCAGCGGGCCGCTGCAGACCGCCGACTGCAGGGCGTTCAGCGGTCCCAGCTCGCCGCCGACCCGCACGTACACCACCGGTGAGACCGGTCGAAAGGTGTCGGTGCCGGCCAGCTCGACCCGGAACGGCGAGGTCGCGGCAGCCACCCGATCCAGGTGCCGCTCGACGGCGGCCAGCGCGTCACGGCCGATCCGCCGCGGCGGCATCAGGGTGACGTGCGGATGGATCGCCTGGCCCTCGCGGTCGCCCACCTCGGCCCGAGCCGCCCGGAGCTGCCCCGCGACCGGGTCGGGCAGGTCGACCACGACGCCGAGCACCAGCTCCCCGGGCCCGGAGGGCAGCACGGTGGCCGGATCGGGCACGGAGGGCATGGCGGCGGCAGCCTGCGATCCGTTCACGACCGCCTCACGCAAAGCCCACCCGGGCGTAGACGTCCTCGAGCTTCGCGCCGGCGATCTCACGCGCGCGGGCCGCACCGTCGTCCAGGATCGCGTCCAGCGTTCCCGGGTCGGCCAGCAGCGCCTGGACCCGGTCTCGGAACGGGCCCACGACGTCGACGTAGGTCGCGGCGACCTCCTTCTTGAGGTCGCCGTAGCCGGCCCCGACGAACCGCTCCTCCAGCCCCGTGACGTCCCGACCGGACAGCGCCGACAGGATCGTCAGCAGGTTCGATACCCCTGGCTTGTGCTCGGGATCGAAGAGCACCTCCCGGCCGGCGTCGGTGACCGCCGACCTGATCTTCTTGGCCGACACCATCGGGTCATCGAGCAGGAACAGGCAGCCGGACCCGCCCAGGCTCTTGCTCATCTGCTTCTCCGGCCGCTGCAGGTCCAGGATCTTGGCGGTCTCCTTGACGATGTACGGCTCGGGGACGACGAAGGTCTCACCGAACCTGGAGTTGAACCGCTGAGCGAGGTCCCGGGTGAGCTCGAGGTGCTGGCGCTGGTCCTCCCCCACTGGCACCCGTGCGGCGTCGTAGAGCAGGATGTCGGCCGCCTGCAGGATCGGGTAGACGAACAGCCCCACGCTCGCCCGCTCGGAGCCCTCGCGGGTCGACTTGTCCTTGAACTGGGTCATCCGACCCGCCTCGCCGACCCCGGTCAGGCACTGGAGCACCCAGGCCAGCTGGGCGTGCTCGGGTACCCGGCTCTGCACGAACAGTACCGAGCGTGCCGGGTCGATACCGGCGGCGAGGAACTGGGCGGCGGTCACCCGGACGCGGCGGCGCAGCACGTCCGGGTCGTGCTCGACGGTGATGGCGTGCTGGTCGACGACGCAGTAGATGGTCTGGAAACTCTCCTGCAGCGCTACCCAGTTCACCAGTGCGCCCAGGTAGTTGCCCAGGTGCAGCGAGTCGGCCGTCGGTTGCATGCCGGAGAACAGCCGCGGAGCGGGTGTCGTCGCCATGCCGGTCATTCTGGCAGGCCCGGCTCGATGCGGGCGCAGAGGTAGCGGTACCCCGTGCGGGGGGGATGGCCGGCGACGCGATGGCGGCGCCGCGTGGCCCGGCGCGCCACTATGTCCCCATGACCGAGCAGCAGGCCGTCGCCCTCGCCGACGGCCGAGTACGCCGAAGCACCCATCACCTGGCCGACGGGCGCGAGCTCTTCTACTACGACGACAGCGAGCCCTACGTCAGCGGCACGGCCGACCGGACCACGCCGGACACCCGACCGCTGGAGCCACGCTTGGGCGGCGGGTCCCAGCTGCGCTACGACGTGCTGACCGGCGAATGGGTGGCGATCGCCTCCCACCGCAACGACCGCACCTTCCTACCGCCCAAGGACGAGTGCCCGCTGTGTCCGACCGGATGGGGGGTGGCGCCCTCGGAGATCCCCGCCGATGACTACGACGTCGTCGTGTTCGAGAACCGGTTCCCCTCGTTGACCACGCAGGCCGGGCCCGCGGACGGCGGGTCGGACCTGATCGACGGCGAGCCGCTGTGGCCGAGCCGGGCGGGCATCGGGCGCTGCGAGGTGGTCTGCTTCACCGACGATCATGGCGCGTCCTTCGCTTCGCTCAGCCGTACGCGCGCCCGAACCGTGATCGAGGCATGGGCCGACCGGACCGCCGAGCTGTCGGGGTTGACCGGGGTGCGTCAGGTGTTCTGCTTCGAGAACCGCGGGCCCGAGATCGGGGTGACCCTGCACCACCCGCATGGACAGATCTACGCCTACCCGTTCGTCACCCCGCGCACCGAGGCACTGCTGCGGCAGGCGGCGGCGCATCGCGACAGCACCGGGAGGGCCCTGCTGCGCGACGTACTCGACACCGAACGCCGGGCCGCCCGCAGGGTCGTGCTGTCCGGGCAGCACTGGACGGCGTACGTGCCGGCCGCTGCCCGCTGGCCCGTCGAGGTGCACCTGGCGCCGCACCGCGACGCACCCGACCTGGCAGCCCTGGACGGCGCGGAACGCGACGAGCTGGCAGCCGTCTACCTCGACCTGCTGCGCCGGGCCGACCGGTACTTCGACGGGGTGGACGCGCTGCCCTACATCGCCGGATGGCACCAGGCACCCCTCGGTGTGGGCCGCGAGCTGGGCCGGTTGCACCTCCAGCTGTTCTCGATCCTGCGCGCCCCAGGCAAGCTGAAACACCTCGCCGGCACGGAGTCGGGAATGGGCGCATGGGTGAACGACGCCACCCCCGAGCTGATCGCTCAGCGCCTGCGCGAGGTGGCGCCATGACCGACGCCGCCCGACCGGCGACCGCTCAGTGGTACCCGGAGCCGTCCGATGCCGCCGCCGGACAGGCCGAGACCGAGTTCGTGGCCGCGCACCGGCGGCCGCCGGACGGCGTCTGGGCGGCCCCGGGACGGGTGAACCTGATCGGCGAGCACGTCGACTACAACTCAGGGCTCTGCCTGCCGATGGCGTTGCCGCACAAGGCGTTCGTCGCGCTGGCCCTGACCGACGGGGACGACGAGGAGATCGTCCTGGTCAGCTCGGGCAACCCGACGCCGTGGCGGGCCTCGGTCGGGCAGGTGGCGCCGGGCGCCGTGGGCGGCTGGGGCGCCTACCTGGCCGGGGTGCCGTGGGCCCTCGGGCTGGCCCGCGGGTTTGACGCCGCCGTGGTCGGGCAGGTGCCGTCTGGTGCAGGGTTGTCCTCCTCAGCAGCGCTGGAGTGCGCAGTCGCTGTGGCCATGGACGAGCGGTGTGGGCTGGACCTGGCCGGCTCGGACGCCGGACGAGCCCGGCTCGCGTCGGCGTGCGTCCGGGCCGAGAACGAGATCGTCGGCGCACCGACCGGCGGCATGGACCAGGCGGCGTCGCTGCGTGCCGTCGAGGGCAACGCGCTGCTGCTCGACTGCACCGACTTCAGCGTGACCCAGGTGCCGTTCGATGCAGCTGCGGCCGGGTTGGCGGTTCTGGTGATCGACACCCGAGTGCACCACGCGCTGGTGGACGGACAGTACGGGTCGCGACGGCAGACCTGCGAGCAGGCCGCCGAGCTGCTCGGCGTCGGTGCACTGGGCGAGCTGGACCCCCGCGACCTCGACGATGCGCTCAACCGGCTGCCGACCGAGGAGATGCGCCGCCGGGTGCGGCACGTCATCACCGAGATCGACCGGGTGCGCCAGGCAGCAGCCCTGCTCTCCGCCGGTCTGCTCGGCGCCCTCGGTCCGCTGCTTGACGGCTCGCACACCTCGCTGCGTGACGACTACGAGGTCTCATGTCCCGAGCTCGACGTCGCCTGCGATACCGCCCGTGACGCGGGGGCGCTGGGCGCCCGGATGACCGGTGGCGGGTTCGGCGGCTCCGCGATCGCCCTGGTCGAGGACGGTGCCGCCGAAGGCGTCGCCGACGAGGTGGCACAGGCGTTCGCGCGCAGCGGCTTCGGTCCACCCCGGTTCCTGCTGGCCCACCCGTCGGGCAGCGCTCGCCGCGTCCGCTGACGGCCGGGCCCGCGGGAGGGCGACCACCGCTCCGCGACTGGCTTCGCCTGACGTCGCTTCCGCGGGCATCGTCCTCTGGCTCGAACGTGCCTACCGCTCCGGGTCGCTCCGGCCGGCGGCCTTCGGCTCCTCGGCAGTCTGCGGCTCCTCGTCGGCCTTCGTCTCCTCGGCCGTCGTGGACTCCTGGGCGGCCCGGGCGGCGCGCTGGGACTCGAGGTCGCGCGCCCGTAGCTCGCTCTCGCGGACCCGCACTTCGGCCTTGAGCTGCTCGAGCTGCCCTCGGCGCCGTCGCCGCCCGGCCAGGAGCGACCACCAGAGCAGCACCAGGCCCGCACCGATGACCGCGCCGACGGCGGTCGAGGTGCGGAAGGCGGGTGCGTCGACGTCCAGGGTGCGCTCGGCAGCGTGCGCGGTGTTCCCGTTACCGAGCACGATGGCCAGTGTGGTCAGGTTCGGCGCGGCGAAGATCGCGGCGAGGATCAGCCAGACCACCCGCGAGGCGACCGCGACGCCGCGCCAGGCGAACACCCGGCGCAGCAGCAGCAGCGGAATCGCGGTGAACACCACCCCACAGGTGAGCCCGGCGAAGACCCCGGTGCTGATCGTTCCGTCCACGACGGCACCGACGCGATGCGCCCACCAGCGTGGCAGCCAGGTCACGGCCAGCAGTCCTGCCAGAGCCAGCAGGACGATCGTGATCAGTACCAGAACGATCTTGGTTCCCCAGTTGCGTTCGGTGACCACGACGACCTGAGCGCCATCGGACTGAAGATCCTTCTGCTCGCTCACGCGCCGATGATGACACGCCCCAGCGCGACGTGCTGCTGTCGTCGGGCCATGATGGGCCGATGAGCGCTCTCGTCGTCATGGGGTCCGGTGAGACCGCTCCCGCCATGGTCAAGGCGCACCGCGCGATCCTGGCCGACGCGGGCGTGCCCGATCAGGGCCCGGCCGCGTTCCTGGACACCACGTTCGGCTTCCAGGCCAACGCCGAGGACCTGGTCGCCAAGACCAATCAGTACTTCGCCGAGTCGGTCGGGACGCCGGTCGAGGTGGCCACCTGGCGTTCCGGTGACCGCCCGGAGACCGAGAAGGAGAGCACCCTGGCTCTGCTCAGTCGGGCCCGCTGGGTGTTCGCGGGCCCCGGCAGTCCGAGCTACGCGTTGCGCCAGTGGCGGGACACCCCGCTGCCGGCGGCGCTGCTCGACGTCCCGACGCGGGGCGGCACCCTGGTCTTCGGCTCCGCGGCCGCCTGCACGGTCGGCAGTCACGCCATTCCGGTGTACGAGATCTACAAGGTCGGCGCCGACCCGTTCTGGGAGAAGGGCCTGAACCTGCTGGGCTCCCTCACCGGCATCGACGCGGTCGTCATCCCCCACTACAACAACGCCGAGGGCGGCCGCTACGACACCCGGTTCTGCTACCTCGGCGAGGAGCGGCTGCACCTCCTCGAGGCCCAGCTGCCCGACGAGGTCGGCGTGCTCGGCGTGGACGAGCACACCGCCCTGGTCCTCGATCTGGAGGCGGCCGTGGCGCAGGTCGGTGGCAACGGCACAGTCACGCTGCGCCGGCGCGGCCACAACCGGGTGTTGCACTCCGGAGAGAAGATCTCCCTGGCCGAGCTCGGTGCGGTGCTGCGGGGCGAGCAGGACGTGCCCGACGACGCCGGGCTCGTTGTGGACCCCGCGCCAGCGCGATCCGCCGGTTTCTCGGACCTCGGACAGGGCAACGTCACCGAGACCGGGCCGTCCTCTCTGGCCGCGGAGGCAGAGTGGGCACGGGCGGACTTCGAGGCCGCGCTGGCAGCCCGGGACGTCTCCGGCTGCGTGGGGGCCATCCTGGCGCTGGACACGGCGATCGTCGCCTGGAGCACGGACACCCTGCAGAGCGACGACACCGACCGGGCACGCCGGCTCCTGCGCTCGTTCGTCGTCCGGCTGGGCGAGCTCGCCCGGCGGGGCGCCGCCGACCCGGCGGACGTCGTACGGCCGTTCGTCGAGGCCCTGCTCGAGCTGCGGGCCGGCGCCCGGGAACGGCGTGACTTCGCCACCGCCGACCTGATCCGCGACCGGCTTGCCGAGGCCGCGGTCGAGGTCCGGGACACCGCCGACGGCGTGACCTGGTCGCTGTCGGCTACCGAGGGGTAGTTAGGGGCTATACGTCCCGAAGGTCGACGGCCGTGGTTACGCTCGTCGGGTCGGTCATGAGTGAGGCCGTGGTGGCAGCCGGCGCCGCGCCGACAATGGTGGGACGGTGCCGCCGCCAACTAACGCCGCGAGAGGGGAGTCAGGCTCGATGCCCGGTCCCTGGCCTGCCCGCATGGTGAACCCCATCCGCCACTACGACTGGGGGTCGACCAGCGTCCTGGCCCGGCTCCAAGGCCGGCGCCCCACCGGCGAGCCGGAGGCCGAGCTGTGGATGGGGGCCCACTCCAGCGCGCCGTCCCGGCTGGTGGGACACGACGGCCGCGAGGTGGCACTCGACGCCGCCATCGCCGAGCGCGGCGTCGCCCTGCTCGGCTCACAGGTTCACGCACGGTTCGGTGACCGGCTGCCGTTCCTGCTCAAGCTGCTGGCCATCGCCAAGCCGCTCTCGGTGCAGGTGCATCCCACCGCCGAGCGAGCACGTAGCGGTTTTCAGGGCGAGGTCGAGGTGAAGGGCGAGCACCGCTACGCCGACCCCTACCCCAAGCCGGAGATGCTCTACGCACTCGAGCCGGTCGACGTGCTGTGCGGCTTCCGCACCGCCGCCGATGCCGGCCGGCTGACCACGATGCTCGGCGGTGAGCGCTCAGCCCTCCTGGCGGCGTTGCTGGTCAGCCATGAGCTCGAGCCGCATGTGCACGAACGCGTGCTGCGCACCTTGGTCACCTGGCCCGAGGACGACCGCACCTGCCTCGTCGAGGAGGTGGTGACCAGCTCCCGGCGGCTGCTCGCCGGCACCCTGTCCAGCGAGGGCCCGTCGCTGACCCCCGCGGACCGCCGCGCCCTGATCTGGGCCTGCCGGCTCGCCGCCCACTACCCCAAGGACCCCTTGGTCGCCGCGCCCTTCCTGCTCGACCTGGTGCGCCTGGAACCCGGGGAGGTGCTCTACGTCCCGGCTGGGACACCGCACGCCTACCTGTACGGGCTGGGTGTGGAGATCATGGCGAACTCGGACAACGTCCTGCGGGCGGGCCTGACGCACAAGAGCGTCGCCGTCGAGGAGATGCTGCACATCGTGGACGGCGATAGCCGCCCGCACCAGGACGTGCCGGTCACCTGGCTCAGCCCGAACGAGGTGACCTGGCTGGCACCGGCTGAGGAGTTCCTGCTCAGCCGGATCTGGATGACCGATGCAACGCCGGTCGCCGCCTACCCCGGCATCGCCGGACCACAGGTGTTGCTGTGCACGTCGGGACCGGTGCGGGTGCGGTGTCAGGACCGCACTGTGGACCTGGCCCCCGGGGAGTCGGCGTTCGTCGGCGCCGGTGCGGCCGGCACCATCTCTCTCACCGGTCCCGGAGAGGTGTTCCGGGCGGGCGCGGGCGGGCAGCGCATGCCCCGCGGGGCCTAGGTCCGCCTGCCCCGGGCCATCGCCGGGCGCGCGCCGGAGGAGTCGAACCACCGCGCAGCAGCGGCCGCGGCAGCGCCGATGGCGGCGGCGGCCGCCAGCGCCACGACCGCGGTGACCACCGAGGTCGGGGTGTCGACGAGTCGGCCCGCCGCGATCCAGCCGAGTCCCCACACCATGGCTGCCGCGACGGCCCGGTTCAGCACCGTCGATGTCCTGAGCTCCCGGACCAGGAGCACCCCGGCCGCCCCGGCCACCACGAGCACGACCGCCGCGACCGATTGGGCGAGAACGGGTCCCGGGTCGAGCCCCTCGGCTACCAGGGTCGCCGCCACGTTGGCACAGGTGGCCACGGCTACCCAGCCCAGGTACAGACCGGCGGTGACGTCGAGCACCAGCTTCTGCACCAGCGTGGTGCGGGCGGGCAGCGAGCGCAGGCGCAGGTTCAGCACGACCAGGGTCGCCAGTAGGGCGACGATCACGGCGACGCTGACCCATAGCCACCCCTGCTGGGTGACGAGCAGCCACAGAGCGTTGAGCACCATCGAGACGGCGAACAGCCCGCCGGTGGCCCGGGCACGGGGGTCGGCGGTCGCCGACGGGGTCCATTGCCAGATCGTGTAGCCAGCCAGACCCAGGTAGACGGCCGACCAGATCGAGAACGCCGGCCCGGCGGGGGCGAGCAGCGTGGCGTCGGCCGCCAACGCGCCGCCGGAAGACTCCTCGACCCGCGTGCCGAACACCCCGACCCCGACCAGCGTGCCGATGATGCAGAACACCTCGGCTGCGCTCACCCCGACCTGCCGCACACGGTCCATGACGATAAGTTCAGCAGGCGAACGTTCAGGATGCGAACCGAACTCGTGCCTGTGAGCATGGACCATGGCCGTCGGACCGCAGAGCCGCGCACGGATCACGGTGACCCGGGTCGGAACCCAGGTGGTCGTTCGTCTGCACGGAGAGATCGGCGAGGAGCACGCGGAGGACCTGCGCGCCGCTATGGACGACGTGGACCGGATGGCCTCGCGCCGGGTGGCCGTCGATCTCGCAGAGGTGCAGGCGGTCGACAGGGTGGCGATCGACTTCCTCGCCAGCTTGAACGGCCGCTGGCAGGTCAGGCATCTGCATACGCCGTCGCACCTTCGCGGGCTCACCGGGCCGTTGGGTACCGACCCCGCTTGACCGTGCGGGCGCCACCTCGGCGGATCAGTCGGAGCCGTTCGTCGAGTCGATGACCAGGTCGACGACGGCGGCGTGGCCGGCCGAGTCGACCCGCAGGCGGGCCAGCGCCGTCCCGGCGCGAACGGCTTCCTCCACCGATCGCGCCTGGTTCTGGGGTAGGAAGTAGCTCTCGATCCCGCAGCTCAGCTGCCAGCCCTTGTCGACGCAGCGCAGCGCTGGACCATCTGGTTGCTGCTCTACGGGCGTGCCCCCGACCCAGAGGTCACCGTCGCGCAGAAGTGGGACATAGACGGTCCGGTTGCCGCCGTCGGATGAACCTGTCAGGTCGAGGTCGGGATAGCCCAGCGCGACGTAGGCGCCGCGGAACGGATCGATGGGGTCCAGCACCCCCACCCTGACCAGGTACTCCTCGCCGGCCACTCGTGCCGACAGCTGCCCGAAGACGGCTGCGACCAGGAGCGCCACCTGCATCAGGCAGACCATGGCGACCCGCGCCGGGCGCGAGCGCACGACGCTCATCGCTCCTCCTGCCCGTCGCGCTCGCCCTGTTCGTCCCGCTCGTGGCGTCCGTCGTCCCGAGCGTGCCCGTCATCCCGGGCGTGCCCGTCGAGCCGGACGAGGTGCCGCCGGCCGCGGTCGACCAGGTAGCCGGCAGCGATCAGCACCAGGCCGACGGCGAGGAACAACGCTGCACCGGAGATCACCGGGGCGAACACCGCGAAGCTCTGCACGGTGGTGAACACCACGAGTGCCGCCGTCGCCAGCCAGGTCAGCCCGGGCAGGTCACGGCGCGTGCCGAGCAGGGCGTACCACCCGGCCGCCACCAAGTACGTCAGCACGCTGAGCACGGCCCGGCCGGTCAGCGCCGGTGTGGGGTCGGCGATGTCGCCCTCGGGCCGCCAGAGCACCAGCAGCCCGGCCGCCGCGAGGACGGCCAGAGCCGCCGCCAGTTCGACCCGGTCCCGGCCGCCGCCGAGGAGCAGCGCAGCGACGAGTGCAGCCGCCATGACGATGAGGGCCACGACGAGGAGCGCGTCCACGCGCAGCCGTTCGTCCTGGTATATCGGTAGCGCGGCGACGAACAGCCCGAGCAGTGCCAGCAGCGCAGCGGACAGCCGCCACGCGTCGGCGAACGGGACCCGCCACCGGGCAGGTGCACCCGAGCCGCTCACCTGCTCGGCTGCCGGCGACGGGTCATGCACCACACCGAGGGCGGTGGCGACGACGGCGCCGACCAGCACCGAGGCGACGAAGTTCACGCTGGACTGCGCGACGTCCACGCTCTGCCAGACGAACCAGACCGTGCCGAGCACGACCGCGAGGGCCAGCGGCGCCAGTCCGGTCACCGCATAGGCGTAGAGCATCGCCCCCGCCGCCCACCAGCCGACCAGCGCGGGCGAGTAGGCAGGCACCTGCAGGCTCTGCGCCGCCTGGAAGACCGTGGCGCCGAACGCCGCCGCCGCCAGCAACTGCGTCGCGCCGACCAACGGCGACCCACGGTCGGTCTCGGATGCTCCATGCCGGGCTGCGAGAACCTCCGCCAGGGCCACCAGTCCCAGCCAAAGGCCGATCACCGCGGCCAGCCGCATCATCGGGGGGATCCGGTCGAGGTTGGCCGCCACCAACCAGATGGCGCCGATGGCCACGAACGCCGCTCCGAGGCCGAGCACCGCCCGAGTCAGTGACAGCCGCCGGGAGGCGTCGTAGCGGGCGCGGATCGCCCGCGCCTCATCAGAGGCGATCAGGCCGTCGGCCTGCCACTCCCTCAGCTCGCCGTCCAGCCAGGCCAGACGCCGGGAGGGGATGCCCGTGGTCATGACCCCATTCTCCCCTTCCCCGGAGAGACCGGCGCCACACCGTGTCGATGACGGGAAAAGCCACTACCTACGGTACCGTAGGTTACGCAACCGTAGATTGTGGCAACCGCAGGAACACCCACAGCGAGGGACCCGTAATGTCCGTTCCCACGACCGACCCGAGCATCGACGCCTCCGCTGCGCGGCCCGCACGTCAGGCACCAGCGATCATCCAGGGCGGCATGGGGGTGGCCGTCTCTGACTGGCGACTGGCCCGGGCCGTCTCGACGACCGGCCAGCTCGGGGTGGTCTCCGGTACCGCCGTGGACGTGCTGTGCACCCGCCGGCTGCAGAGTGGCGACCCGGACGGCGCGGTGCGCCGGGCCCTGGCCGCCTTCCCGGTGCCCGAAGTCGCCCGTTGGATAATCGACTCCTACTTCGTCGAAGGTGGCATCGCACCGGATGCGGCGTTCCGACAGGTGCCGCGACACACCCTGGCCTCCTCGCAGCGGCTGGTCGAGCTGACCGTGGCGGCCAACTTCGTCGAGGTCTACCTGGCCAAGGAGGGCCACGACGGCCTCGTCGGCGTGAACTACCTGCGCAAGATCGAGCTGCCGCTGCCGGCCTCTCTGTACGGCGCGATGCTGGCCGGGGTCGACTACGTGCTGGTCGGTGCCGGCAGCCCGGCCGATATCCCCGAGATGGTCCGCCTGCTCAGCGAGCATCGACCGGTGACCTTGTCGGTGCGGGTCCAGGGGGCACGCTCAGATGACGCGATCGGCCAGGTCCGCTTCGACCCGGCCGATGTGGGTACCGCACGTCGCGCCGGTCTGCGTAGGCCCGACGTGCTCGCGATCGTGGCCTCGAGCGACCTGGCGCGCCACCTGGCCGAGGACTCCCGGACACGACCGGACGGCTTCGTGGTCGAGGGTCCCCGGGCCGGGGGGCACAACGCGCCACCACGCGGACCCCGCCAGCTGGACGAGCGGGACCAGCCGGTCTACGGCGCCCGCGACGAGGTCGACATCGACGCCCTGCGCGCCCTCGGCCTGCCGGTGTGGCTCGCCGGGTCGTACGGCACACCGCAGCAGTACCAGCAGGCCCGTCGGCTCGGTGCGGTCGGCATCCAGGTGGGTACCGTGTTCGCCTACTGCGACGAGTCGGGCTTCTCCCCCCAGGTCAAGAACGCCGTCCGCGCCGCAGTGGCCGGCGACGGCGTGGGGGTTCGGGCCGACTGGCGGGTCTCCCCCACCGGCTTCCCGTTCCGGGTGGCCGAGCTTCCGGGGACCCTGACCGACCCCGACGTCGCGGCCGAGCGCCGCCCCGTGTGCGACCTGGGCGTTCTGCGTAGCGCCTATCTCAAGGACGGCGAGACGGTCGACTACCGGTGCCCGGCAGAACCGAAGGCGGCCTACCTGCGAAAGGGCGGCCGCGAGGCGAACATCGCCGGCCGGGTGTGCCTGTGCAACGCACTGTTCGCCAGCGCGGGGTACGCGCAGCGCCGCCCCGGCGGGCGGGTCGAGCCGGCCCTGGTCACCACGGGCGAGGACCTCACCCCGGTCGCCGAGATGCTGTCCGCTGCTGCGGCACGAGCCGGTACCGCCTCCGACGATCCTCCCGGATACTCGGCCAAGGACGTGATCGACTACCTGCTCAGCTGACTCCACCCGACCCCCGCGCGTCCTTCACGACGACAGGCGCGTGGAACGGGCGGCCCAGGTAGCGAGCCCGTTCGGCGGGCTCATGCTTCTCCAGCGCATAGCGGAGCATGATGCGGGGCATCTCGCCGGCGTGCTGGTCGAGGAAGCCGTTGAACACGGCCCGGTTCCGCAGACCGACCTCGCGCAACATCCAACCGACCGCCTTGTGCACCAGGTGGTGTGGGTCGGCCAGCAGCGCCTCGGACAGCCGAAGAATCTCGGCGAACTGCCCCGCCCGGATCAAGGAGAGCGTGGCGACGACGGCGAGGCGCCGCTCCCACAGCGACGGCGAGGCCGCCAGGGCGTCCAGCACGCCCCGATCCGGCCGGTCGATCAACCATTCGCCGAGCACCACCGGCGCAACGGTGTCGACCAGGTCCCAGTTGTCGACCCGGTCGGTGTGCTCGAGCAGTGACTGAGCCAACGTAGTGCGCATCGTCGTGTCGCCACGGCGAGCCAGCTCGCAGGCGAGCACGCACCCGGCCAGGCGCACCTCGTGCCACTCGCTCGACCACAACGAGACCACGTCGCGGGGCGTGGCCAGACGGCGGTGAGCGCGGACCACCTGGCGAACCGCCGGCACGCGGACCCCCAGCAGCTGGTCGCCCTCGCCGTAGCCGCCGGGCTCCATCTGCAGGTAGCGCGCTGTGCCGGCCACCCGGTCGCAGTCGTCGTCGGCCAGAGCGACCAGCTCCCGCGTGATCGCCTCGCCGGCGGTGGGGGCCACCGGGTCTACCCGGCGTCCGCCCGCTCGGCGGCCTCGACCACGTTGGCCAGCAGCATCGCCCGGGTCATCGGTCCCACGCCACCGGGCATCGGCGCCACCCAGCCCGCGACCGAGGACACGTCCGGGGCGAGGTCGCCGATCATTCTCGCCGTCCCGTCCGAGGACTCAACCCGGGAGATCCCGACGTCGAGCACCACAGCCCCGGGCTTGACCATCGACGCGGTGATGATCCCCGGCACCCCCGCCGCGGCGACCACGACGTCAGCGGCGGCCACGTGCTCGGCGAGGTTCGTCGTCCCGGTGTGGCACAGAGTGACCGTCGCATTGACGTCGCGCCGGGTGAGCAGCAGTCCCAGCGGACGGCCCACGGTCACCCCGCGGCCCACCACGCACACCTGAGCTCCCTTCAGCGAGACACCGTGCCGGTCGAGCAGCTCAACGATGCCCCGCGGTGTGCACGGCAGTGGGGAGGTCATCGGCCGGCTCACGTTGAGCACCAGCCGGCCGAGGTTGGTCGGGTGCAGACCGTCGGCGTCCTTGTCCGGGTCCATCAGCTCGAGCACTGCGTCGCAGTCCAGTCCCCGGGGCAGCGGCAGCTGGACGATGTAGCCGGTGCAGTCGGGGTCGGCGTTCAGCCGAGCCACCGCCGCCTCGACGTCCGCCTGGGTCGCGGTGTCGGGCAGGTCGACCCGGATCGAGGCGATGCCGACCTCGGCGCAGTCACGGTGCTTGCCCGCCACATAGGCGCGGCTGCCCGGGTCCTCACCGACCAACACGGTGCCCAGCCCGGGCCGGATCCCACGCTCGGCGAGAGCCGAGACCCGTTGCGCCAGCTCGGCTTTGATCGCCGCAGCGGTGGCCCTACCGTCCAGCCGCCGCGCCCGGAGGCCATCGCTCACCAGGACTCGAGACCCTCGTAGAGCGGGTAGGCCTCGGCCAGCTTCGCCACCCGCCCGCGCAGCCCAGCGACGTCACAGGTGGGCTGCAGGGCCTGGGCGATCACGTCGGCCACCTCGGCGAACTCGGCATCGCCGAAACCACGTGTGGCCAAGGCCGGAGTGCCGATCCGCAGGCCGGAGGTGATCATCGGCGGACGAGGGTCGAAGGGCACGGCATTGCGGTTGACCGTGATGCCGACCTCGTGCAGCCGGTCCTCGGCCTGCTGACCGTCGAGGCGTGAGTCGCGCAGGTCGACCAGCACGAGGTGGACGTCGGTGCCGCCGGTGAGCACCGAGACGCCGGCCGCAGCGGCGTCGGAGGCGGTGAGCCGCTCGGCGAGCAGCCGGGCTCCACTCAGGGTGCGCCGCTGGCGCTCGGCGAACTCCTCAGTCGCAGCGATCTTGAACGCGGCGGCCTTGGCCGCGATCACATGCATCAACGGCCCGCCCTGCTGGCCCGGGAAGACCGCGGACTGGAACACCCGGGTGTGCTCGTCGGTACCGGCCAGGATCATGCCGCCGCGGGGACCGGCGAGCGTCTTGTGCGTGGTCGACGTCGTGACGTGCGCGTAGGGCACCGGATTCGGGTGCAGGCCGGCGGCGACCAGACCGGAGAAATGCGCCATGTCGACCATGAGCAGCGCGCCGACCTCGTCGGCGATCGCCCGGAACGACGCGAAGTCGAGCTGACGCGGGTACGCCGACCAGCCGGCAATGATCAGCTTCGGCCGATGCTCCAGGGCGCGGTCCCGCACCATGTCCATGTCGATGAGGAAGGTCTGTGGGTCGACGCCGTAGGAGGCGACCTTGTAGAGCCGACCACTGAAGTTGATCTTCATGCCGTGGGTGAGGTGCCCGCCGTGGGCGAGCTCGAGGCCGAGGATCGCGTCACCCGGACGGATCAGCGCGTGCATCGCGGCCGCGTTGGCCTGGGCACCCGAGTGCGGCTGGACGTTGGCGTAGACGGCACCGTAGAGCGCCGTGACCCGGTCGATCGCGAGCTGCTCGGCCTTGTCGACCTCCTCACACCCGCCGTAGTACCGCTTGCCCGGATAGCCCTCGGCGTACTTGTTGGTCAGCACGCTGCCCTGGGCCTCGAGGACGGCGCGAGGCGCGAAGTTCTCGCTGGCGATCATCTCCAGGGTGCCGCGCTGGCGGGCCAGCTCCCCGTCGAGGATGGCTGCCAGCTCGGGATCGGTCTCGGTCAACGCGGAGGTGGTGACCCGCGCTGACGCGGGGGCTACTGCTGTGGCGGTTGGCTGGGCCATTCGAACTCCTGATCGGAACGTGGGACTGGCCTTCGGGGGGCCATGGGCGGCTTCGGTCAACGCCCCGGGCCCAGGCGGACGACCCCTCACGGGACGATACTGCCGCTCCCCGGTGGTGACCCACCTTGCGCCAGTCGCAGCGCGGACAGCCTACCGTGACGATTTCGGGGCCGGCGCATCCACTCACGCGAAGCAGGTGCCCACGATCTCGTCGGCCACCGCGGCCATCCCGAGCACGGTGAAGGAGGGTGCGCCGGTGTCCAGGGCCCGCTCGGCGGCCAGCAGAACGGCCGGGGACCGCGTGTACCGGCAGTCCTTGGCGATATCTATCATCGCCGAGGCGAGCGCCGAGGCGGACTGGGTCATCCCGCCCGGCTGACGCCACCAGGGCAGCGCCATCATCCGATCCACCGCATGGAACGAGGGGTCGACGATGTCCACGCTCTTGGCCGTGTACACCTGGTGCGAGACGTCCTGCGCTTTCGTCGAACCGGCCATGTACGCCCAATACCCGGTCGCCGGGTTGTACCCGTCGGCCAGCCGGGACCGCAGCGCCAGCAGGATCCGGTCGATGTCCTCGGCGCGGTAGCTGGTCAGCTCGCGCACCTGCACCAGGAACGCCGCGGCACCGTGGCTGACGTTGTAGACGCAGGGCAGGCCGGCATCGTGCGTGGAGTTCGAGTAGGCGAAGCAGGTGCCGCCGTTCAGGCGCGGCATGACCAGCATCGCGTCGACGGCTGAGCTGAGCCCGCCCGTAGGAAGCGCCCCCGCCTTGTAGCCCTCCAGCAGCAGCCAGCCGACGTGTCCGGAGGTGGTGACCGTGTAGGTGGTCTGGACCGGGTTCAGGCTGCCGTCGTCGTAGGCGTCCCACGGCGCACCGAGCCCATACCCGCCGTCCGGCTTGCGGGTCGCCATCAACCGGGCCAGCAGGGCCTGGGTCGCGGAGCTGTGCCACCCGCTGGCCTGTGCCTCACGCCAGACCTCGGAGGCCAGGTTCGCCGAGGAGTAGCGCGAGGCAGCCTGGTATACCGACTTCGGCAGCTCGCTCGCCTCCTCGTGCAGCGCGGCGGACAGCGCCTGCCAGCGCCCTGCGGCCTGGTCGAGCGGAACCGGCGCGCCGTCGTCGATGGCCACCGACCGCTGGACCCGACGCGTCGCCCGCCGCATCGTGGCGCCGGTCACCCGGTCCAGCACCACCTCGACCGTCGCGGGCAGAGAGGGCACGTGCTCGGCGCGCGGGGTCACCTCGCAGGTCACCTGCACCGTCGAGCGCCCGGAGGGCAGCGCCTGCGTGGAGCGGCAGGTCCGCCCGGCGAGGGTCATCGTGAGATCGGCCTGGGTGCGAGCCGGCACACGCACCACGGCCTTGGCGGTGACCGTCGAGGCAGTGTCCAGTCGTGCCGGGCCGGTCACGGTGACCGAGTCGATACTGCCGGCCGAGGTGACGGTGCGCTGCGGGCCACCGGGCATCCGCTCGGCCCAGGCGGGACCCACCAGCGGTGCCGCCACCAGCGGGGAGACGGCCGCGGTCGCCACCGCGGTGACGACCGCGGCCGGCCACGCGATCCGGCGGCGAGCACTCATCTGTAGGAGTTCGGCTCCCCGTCGGCCCGGCTGAATGCCTACCAGGCGACCTCCTCGCACCCGGTGTGGCTGGCCGGCTCGACCTGCAAGGTCGCGTGTTCGATCACGAAGGCCTCCCGCATCACCTGCCGCGCGTCGTCCAGCACGGCATGGGCGTCGGCGTCGTCCCGGGTCCGCAGGTGGGCCGTGGCCACGGTCATGCCCGATGTGAGGGTCCACAGATGCAGGTCATGAACGTCGATCACCCCTGGGACGGCGAGCAGGGCCGCCTCGACGTCGTCCGTGTGGAGTCCCGCGGGGGCGTGCTGGCCCAGCACGGCGAGCACCTCGCGGCCGAGCAGCACCGCCCGGACGGCGACGAACGCCGCGATCGCCAGCGCCACCACCGTGTCCCACCAGGAGCGGCCGGTCAGCGCGACCAACCCCCCGGCCACCAGGACGCCGACCGAGCCGAGCGCGTCGGCGAGCACCTCCAGATAGGCGCCCTTGACGTTCAGGCTCTCCCCGGCCCCGCCGCGCAGCACCAGTAGTGCGGCGATGTTGACCAACAGACCGAGGGCGCCCACGACGAGCAGCGGAGCGGCCTGGACGCCGCCTACGACGCCGTCGTGGGCAGAACCGGTCGCCCTCCCGAACCGGTCGACGGCCTCGACGGCCACGTAGCCGGCGACACCCAGCATGAGCAGCACGGCCAGCCCCGAGGCGAACACCTCGGCCCGGTAGGAGCCATACGTGCGCCGACCGGTCTGGTCGGGGCGCGTGGCGACCCGCGTGGCGACCAGGGCGGCGCCGAGCGCGACGACGTCGGCCGCCATGTGCCCGGCGTCGCCGAGCAACGCCAGCGACCCGCTGACCCAGGCAGCAGCCAGCTCGACGAGGAAGAAGGCCGCGACGACCGCGAAGGCCGTGCGCAGCCGCCATCGATGCCGGGCTCCGGCGTGGGCCCCGTGGGATCCGGGGGCCTGGTGGCCCGCGTGCCCGTGACCGTGGCTCATCACCGGTCTCCTTCAGCCGCGTCCGGCCAGATTAGCCATCCTCGCCCCCTGCCCCGGAGCCCAGCCGGTATCTTGATCGTCGTTTCATCGTCCACCTACGGGGACTACCCCGGGGAAGGTTCGACATGCGTGCCACGCCTGCCCTCTCCTCGCGCCTGGGCGCAGAGTTCCTCGGCACGTTCTGGCTGGTCTTCGGCGGGTGTGGCACCGCCGTCCTGGCCGCGGGCTTCCCCGACGTCGGCGTCGGGCTGCTCGGTGTGGCTATCGCCTTCGGCCTGTCCGTGCTGACCATGGCCTACGCGGTGGGTCACGTCTCCGGCGGGCACTTCAACCCCGCAGTCACCATCGGTCTGGCCATGGCGAAGCGGTTCCCCTGGAAGGACGCGCCGGCCTATGTCGTCACCCAGGTGGTCGCGGCGGTCGCGGCCGCCGCCGTCCTCTACCTGGTCGCCAGCGGCCAGGACGGCTTCGACGCCGACGCGTCGGGCTTCGCCGCCAACGGCTACGGCGAGCACTCCCCCGGTGGGTACACTCTGCTCGCCGCCCTCGTGATCGAGATCGTGCTGACCGCGTTCTTCCTCTACGTGATCCTTGGCGCCACCGACGGGCGCGCCCCGGTCGGCTTCGCTCCGATCGCGATCGGCCTGGCGCTGACCCTGATCCATCTGATCTCGATCCCGGTGACCAACACCTCGGTGAACCCGGCCCGGTCCACCGGCGTCGCGTTCTTCACCGACTCCTGGGCGCTGGGTCAGCTCTGGCTGTTCTGGCTGGCGCCGGTTCTCGGCGCAGTGCTGGCCGGGGCCACCTACGCCTTGATCACCGGCGAGCACAATGTGGTGCAGGTGGAGGGGAAGGTCCGCAAGTAGCCGCGCCCCCGCGGGGACCTTGACACCTCGATCGGATCCGGCACAAGGGTGTGCTGTCGGTCAGAGGTGGAGATGACCGGCGGGGAGGTGATCACATCACGGGGACGGTGACCACTGCGGGTCACGCCCGGCGAAGCCGAGCAGCCGGTCCAGGGCGGGGGCGTCGTGGCGCACCTCGACCTCGGGGCCGAAGAAGCCGCCACCGCCGTCCGCCGACCGGTACTCGGGGGTGATCATGCCGCCGAAGAACTCGAGGGCCGCGCGACACGCCTGCTCCGGCACCGGCCAGTCCCGGCCGGTGGCGCGGGCCAGGTCCCAGCCGTGCACAAGGTACTCGCCCAGCGCCATGGCCAGCACCGCATCGCCGTCCATCGCCGACTGGGACATCACGACCCGGCGCCCGGCCACCCCCGCCAGGGTGGCTCGCTCGATCGCCTCGCCAGCACCGAGGACGACGTCGGGGAGGGGCCGTGGGTCGTCGGCGGCGCGGTAGGCGTCGGGATCATCACGTGGGGCAACCCGGTCGGGGTCGGTGACGGCGGTAGCGAAGTGCTGCAACCAGCCGAGGACGTGATCACGCAGGTCCGCGACGGTGTATGACGCGCACGGGGTGGGTGCCCCCAGCGACGCAGCGGGGACATCGACCACCCCGGCCAGCGCCTCGAGCACCGGCCGGAACAGCGCGACGGTCGCCCCGGGGTCGGCGAACGTGGCGGGGGCGGTGGCCGGGAAGTACGGGATCTCAGCGGTCTGCTCACTCATTCGATGAGGCTAGGGGACGCCGCGAGGAGAGCTCTTGAAGATTCGCGACAGCGACGACGGCTACGTGACGGCGAGTGTGACGACCATCATCGTGCGCCGTGGTTGACGGCGAACGGTTGCCGAGCGGCTGACGTCACGCTATCCGCACCGTGAGTTCGTGCGAGGTGATGTCGACTAGCCTGGGTGTTCATGGCTGGCGCCGTGCCACGGGACACCCGGGGGATCATCGATCCGCACACGATGATGCGCCATGTCGACTTCGCCCGGTACCCCGCCGGAGAGGGGCTCGACGGGATCGTCGACTGGTTCTGGTCGGTCTCCTGGCAGCTGCCCGACGGCGCGGACCACCGTCAGCAGGTGCTCAATCATCCCGGCGGCCATCTCAGTATCGGCACGCTGGACGACACCGGTGTGCTGGACCCCGCCGCCGGCCGGGTCTACGGCGTCCTGACCGGGATCAGCGAACGCCACCTGCTCGGGGACGGTTGGACGATCGCGGCCAAGACCACCACCGGTGGCCTTGGGGTCCTTCTGGGCGCCCCGGCCCGCGCCGCCACCGGGCGCGAGCTGGGCCTGCACGCCGTCCCGGGGCTTGACGGCGACGCAGTGGTGTCCGCCGTGATCAGCGCACCCACCCAGACCGAGCGCGTGGACCTGCTTCGCGGGGCACTCGCCGGCGTCCTCCGGCAGCGCACGGCGCGGGACCTCGACCAGGCGCGCATCGTCGCAGGGATCGCCCGGCTAGCCGAGACCGACCGGTCCATTCACCGCACCGAGCAGCTGGCCGACGTCGCCGGGGTGAGCGTGCGCACCCTGCAGCGGCTGTTCGCAGAACACGTGGGGGTGAGCCCGGCCTGGGTGATCCGACGCTGGAGGATCATCGAGGTGGCCGAGCGGGCCCGGACGGCCGGCGACGACGAGTGGCCGGGATGGGCCGAGCTAGCCGTCGAACTGGGCTACAGCGACCAGGCGCACCTCGTCCGCGACATGAGACGCCACCTGGGCATCACCCCCGGCGCCTACGTCGGACGCCAAGCCCGACTCGAGTCACCCGTGCCTCACACTTCGGACGGCAGTGCCTTGCGGATGACAAGCCGAGTCCAGGCGCCGAGGTAGATCCTGCCGTCCTCGGGCAGCTCGGCGCGCTGGCCGGGGTTGATCGGCTGCACCGGCAACGGCGATCCGGACACCCCGATGTAGGTGCCGTTGGCCGACTGCAGGTCCTCGACCCACCACCGTCGCCCGTCGTGGGTGAGCTGGGCGTGGCGGCGGGAGACGCCGGTGTCACCGACCACCTCGACCTCGGGGTGGATGTTCCGGCTGGCAGAGGTCCGGCCGATCAGCACGCTGCGCTCGCGCAGCGGCACCACCATCGGCAGGCCGGGCGACGGACAGGCTTCGTCGACGTCCTGGGCCGCGTGCCAGTCCGGGTCGACCCAGATCTCCACCACCCACTCGACAGTGCTCGATGCTGCGTCGGAGGTCGCGGGACCCGACAGTGCCGGGTCGCTGGGCGGTGGCTGCAGGACGGCGCCGGGCGAGCTCGACCCGGCGCCGGGGTCCGGCGGGGCCAGCGGACGAGGCATCTGCCCTGTGGTGAAGTCGTACCCGCAGCTCTCGCAGAACAGCGCCCCCGGCAGCCCGGTCACCGAGCAGCTCGGACAGACCTGTCCGGCCGGCGCCGAGGTGGCGGGGGCGGGTACGTCCGGTGCCGGTGCATCGAGGTCGAGCGACGATGCGGCAACGTCGGCCGGCGGCCCGGTCGGGACGGCCGGAGCATCCGAGCCCGCAGAGGCCGGCACCGAGGATCCACCGATCGGCGACCCGCACACATCGCAGTAGTCGCCGGCGGACGAGTCATGGCCCTCCGGGCAGGTGAAGGTGGTCATCGGTACCTACTTCTTCACTCGGGTGGTCTTGGTGGAGCTGGTGTCCAAGGCCATCTCGTCGATCCGATCGACGTCACGGCGCAGGGCCACCTTTCCGGTGGCGGCGTCCTCGACGTCGACCACCTTCTTCAGCCGCGAGGTCGCCTCGTCATTGCCGGTGGACTGGGCGAGCTGGACGGCGCGGCCCAGCTTGAGCTTGGCGGTCGCCTCGTCGCCGGAGGCCCGGGCCGCCAAACCGGCCTGGATCGCCTCGGCGAGCTCGGCCTGACCGGTGTAGTGCGCCACCTCGGGGTTGATCCGGGTAGTCAGCACGTCGTCATCCGACCAGAGCGCCTTGACCAGGCTGTTCGCCACCACCTGGCCCCGGACCACGAGCTGCACGCGAGCGGCCAGCTGTTCCGAGCCGACGGGTTTGGCGGGTAGCCGCACGGCAACGTGGTAGTCGCGGGACTCATCGCCCCAGGCGCCGGTCGGAAAGCCGGCGGTCAGCGCGTTGACGTCGACCCGCCGTCCGGTCAGGTCCTCGACGTTCGGCGCGACCTGGCGCACGAAGAGCACCTGGGCGCCCTGGGGAGCCCACACCCGCAGCTGGGCATCGGCCACGCCACGGCCCATCGCCCGCTGCATCAGCTCCGCGAACGCCCCGGACATCAACCGGACGTCGGGGATGATATCCACCGAGCCGAGCAGCGCCGTGGCCACCCCGCGCAGCTCGGCGACGTCCCAGTCGACGCCCACACCGCGGCAGTCGCACTGCAGGTACTCCTGGACCGAGGAGACGGAGGAGGCCAGCACCTCGGGCGGCTCGCTCTGGTTGCGCCCGTCGGTGAGCAGGATCGCGTGCCGTTGGGTGGCCTGCGGGGTGGCCTCGAAGATCCGCTTCGCCAGGCGCAGCCAGGCGCCCATCGCGGTGCCGCCGCCGGCGAGAAGCCGGGTCACGGCCCGCTTGGCCTCCTCGCGGGCGGCGGGCTCCATCTGGACCATGGCTGTCGGGGCGTTCGGGTAGGGGAAGATGCGGGTGGCGCCGTCGGTGCCGGCGATCACGGCGAACCAGGTGCCGTCGATGATGTGCTCGATCGCCGCGGCCGCCGCGGCCTGCGCGGCCACGATCTTGTCGCCCTGCATCGACCCCGAGGCGTCGATGATGACGATCTCTCCGGCGTCACCGTCCTGACTGCGGCCGGCCTCACCTGCGCCACGGCAGGTGATGGTCACCACCGCGTGCACGTCGGTGCCGCCGTCGGGCAGGAACTCGTTCTGGAAGACCTCTGCGGTGAACTCTGCCACGACGACTACCTCACTCCTCGGTACATGCATCGGCGCCCGCGGCGCACCGTCCAGCGGCACCGTCTCGAGCCCTCTGGGAACCTATCGACAACTGTGCTCGACGAACTAGACACCCGCCTGTTCCGGCTCCTCCCGCGGCGTGGCGTCGACGCCGTCCACGCGGTCGCCCGACTCGTCGTCGGGGTCACCGACCACCGCCGCGACCGGGTCGAACCGGGCCAGGGCGACGGTGATGTTGTCGTGGCCGCCCTGTTCCACGGCCCAGGCCACCAGCGCCTCGGCCAGCGCGGCCGGGTCGACGGCCCTGTCGGGCGCCCCGGCCGGCTCGCCAGGCCGGTCGGCGACGGTGCTCTCGACGAGTGCCGACAGCTCGGTCGGGTCGGAGCAGTAGTTCCACAGCCCGTCCGAGCAGAGCATCACCCACCCCGGCTGGTCCAGGGCCACCACCCCGGTGTGCGGCACCGGGTCGGGGGCGTCGGCGCCGAGCCACCGGTGATCGCATGGGACTGCGGCATCCGCTCGGCCTCGGCGCGCGGCACCCCCTGGTCCATCGCCTCGGCCGCCCAGGAGTCGTCCCGGCTGACCTGGGCCGCCAGCCCGCCGTCCGGCAGCCAGTAGGCCCGGCTGTCTCCGACCCAGCCGGCCACGAGCACGCCCGGACCGTCTGCGGCGCCGCGCTCCAGCAGCGCGGCGACGAACGTGCACGACGGCGGGCTGGAGCTGTCCACCGCGTCGGCTCCGGCCGCCGCGGCCTGCTCCTGGGCGGCGGCACCGGCGGCGATGATCCTGGCAGCCAGCTCGCCGGCCCGGGCGGTCTGCTGACCGGTTCCGGTCCGTCCGGGCTCGGTCGGGCCCGGGCCGCGGGTCGTCCGGCGGCCGGGGCGAACTGACTGGCGCAACCGCAACCCGGTGACCAGTGCGTCCCGGGCGGCTCGGGCGGCGGCCAGCGACGCGACGTCCGAACCGGGGGCCATCGAGACCCCGTCGCAGACCACCAGGGCGCCCAGGCTGCCGGGATCGGCGGCAGCGGCCACCGCCATCGCGTCCTCGTTGCGCGTGTGCCGCACGCCCCGGTCGCAGACCGCGGCCAGCCACGTCGCCGGCTGCTCCACCCAGTGGTCACGCCGGCGGGGGGCGGCCGCACCGCACTGCTCGCAGTACCCGTCCTGCGCCACCGTGCCCGAGCAGTTGGCGCACAGCGCTGGCACCGCCGTCAGATCGGCGTCGGCCGTGCGGATCGGGGAGTACCGGGACATGTCGGTGGCATCCTGGCTGGCGTCGTCCAGGAGGGTGCCCTCGTGCGTCGCCTGCCGTCTCCGGCGCCCGGACGGCGCGGCCGCTGGGGGTCGGCGCCGCGCCGCTCTCGTCGGTCAGAGCGGCGCCGCACGTCTCGCAGAAGAGCTCGTCCGGCGCCGCCCGAGCACCGCACTGCGGACAGGTCAGCGCCACGTCCACCTCCGGGTCGAGTTGGCACGGTCGACCAGCGCGACCCGGCGACCCAGGTCGGGCTCCATCGTGGCGAGACGCCGGTAGGCCGCCTCCACGGCGTCGCGCAGCGGGTTCTCCTGCGCCGGCACGCCGCCGACGGCGACGTCGGGCCGGGGACCACCGCTCAGCACCTCACCCAGCGCCGCCTCCAGCACGTCGACCTCGAGCCGGGCCCGGTCCATCGGCTCGATAGTCACCGCCGCGACACTGTCGAGGGCGGCAGCCAACCCCGGCAGGCCGCGGCCGGCCGAGGCGAGCAGCCCGGCCCGCTGCCGCCGTGCCTCGACGAACGCCCGGCTGGTCGAGGGCACGAGATCGAGTGCGGCGATCGCGCCGTCGACGTCGCCGCGCGCCTGGCGCAGCCGGTTCAACCCGAACGCGGCCGGTGCGGTGTAGTTCGCGTCCGTGCGGGCGCAGGTCAGGTAGAGCGCCTCGGCGACGTCGGCTTCTCCGCTCAGCTCGCAGGCCAGGGCCAGGGCCAGCTTCGGTGCCAGCTCACCCGGCACCTGACCGTAGACGGCGTTGAACGAGCTGCGCGCCGCGGCGACGTCGCCGGCGTCCAGTGCGCTGAGCCCACTGAGCCACAACGCCCGCCACTCCCACGGGTCCTCGCGCAGCATCTGCTGGACCACGCCGTCGGACATATCGCGCCGACCGGCCTCCAGCGCCGACCTGATCAGCGCGAGCCGCACCTCAGGTGAGGGGTGTGCGTGCCGCGCGAGCTCGTCCATCCGCGCGGTCGGATCGCTCAACGACAGTCCGGACAGCCAGGCGTCCTGGGGGTCGGTGGCGTCCGGGCGCAGGCCCGGCAGCTGGCGCCAGTCCAGGGTGTCGCCGGCGACCACCGGAGCCTCGAAGAGCACCGACGGTGCCGAGTGCAGCGCTGCCCGAGGAGTCCGTGCGCGCCTCGGCGACGATCTCGCGGAGCACACCGAGCAGCTGCACCCGCAGCTCGTCGGCGCTCTGGAACCGGTCGGCCGGATCGCTGGCGCAGGCCTTGGCCAGCAACCGGTAGAGCGAGTCGTGACGCTGGAACAGCGGGACGTCGGCGACCGGCGGCAGCGACGTGGCATACGTCGACTGGTAGCCGCGGAACTCCATCATCAGCACGGCCAGGGTGCGTCCGATGGTGTAGATGTCCGAGGCGACCGACGGACCCAGGGTCGGTACCTCGGGCGCCTGGTAGCCGACCGTGCCATAGATGGCGGAGTCGAGGTCGTCGATCCGGCGCACGCCGCCCAGGTCGATCAGCTTGACCGCGTCGCCGACCTGGATGATGTTGTCCGGCTTGAAGTCGCAGTACAGCAGGCCGACGTCGTGCAGGTAGGTGAAGGCCGGCAGGATCTCCAGGATGAAGGCCAGCGCCTGGTCGACAGGGAATCGGGTCGTACCGGCCCGTTCGCTGCATCCGTTGCTTGAGAAGGTCTTTCAGTGAGGTACCGCCGACGTACTCCATGACGATGTAGCCGGCGCCCTCGTGCTGGGCGAAGTTGAAGATCTCGACGATCAGCGGGTGCTCGACCTTGGCCAGGAACTCCCGCTCGGCGATCGCCGCGGCGAAGGCGTCGGCGTCTCCGGAGTTCAGCAGGCCCTTGAGCACCACCCAGCGCTTGGCCAGGACGACGTCCCGCGCCAGGTAGATCCAGCCCAGCCCGCCATGCGCCAGACACCCGGCGACCTCGTACTGGCCGCCCACCAGGTCGCCCGCCCTGAGCTTGGGCGTGAACGAGAACGGGTTGCGGCACTGCGGGCAGAACCCCTCCAGCCGTCCGGGTTTCCCGTCCCGGGACCGGCCCACCGGGTTGCCGCAGCTCGGGCAGTACCGCCGGTCCTCCGGCACCTCCGGATCGACCAGGAGCGCCTTCTCCGGGTCGATCGCCGGCACCGGCGGTACATAGGTCAGGCCCGCCCCCAGCCGCGCGCCTCGCAGCCGGGTCGACCCGGTGCCGAGGTTTCGGGTGGCCCGCGTGCCGCCGGCCCGGGCCGACCCGATCGGCGCGCTGGCCAGCCGGTTCGACGAGGTGATCTTGCTGGCCGCGGACGGGCTGTCGCCCGCACCCCCGGCGTCCGCGCCGGCGCCGGTCCCTGCCGGGCCGGTCGCGACGCTCGCGCCGACCGGCGACCCGCAGACGTCGCAGTACCCGTCGACGATGGTCCCGCCGCAGCCCGGCTGGGTGCAGGCGACGCCCTCGGCCGCCGGGGAGCTCGGTGACGTGCTCATGCGCTCGCTCCCGTGGGTGAGATGTTCGGCTGCCCCGTGCGTGCGGCCACGGCGCTGACCAGTTCGCGGAAGGTGGTCACCGCCAGCCGGGCCGACGGCGATGTCGCACGGGCTGCCTGCCAGGGCTCTGCTCGGCTCGGCAGCGATGCCACGGCGACAGCCGGGTCCTCGGCCGTGCCCTGGCGCGCCGCCATCGCCCGGTAGCCGGAGAGCAGTCCGGTGAGCTCCTCGCGCTCGGCGAGCGGTGAGGAGTAGGCGTCCTCGACGACGTCCATGGCGCGCACGACCGTGTCCAGCCGGTGGGTGAAGTCGTCGAGCTCCTCGCGGGTCTGCGGAACTGGACCGAGGACCGCCACGTCCGGGACGGCGAACCGCGGCGCCGGGGTGATCTCGACGATGCATCGCTCGACCAGGGCGAGCAGCCTGGTCCGCCGGTGGCCGAGAGCGGCAACCTCACTCGCCGCTCGGGACCGGTCGGCGACCAGCTCGGCCTGGGCCGCTTCCCGGCTGCGGGCGTCGCGCAGCCTGGTCGCCGTGGTGACCACGAGGTCCCGCTCGGCGCGGGCCGCGTCGACCTCCAGGTCGTGCAGGGCGACGTCCACGTCGCCGCCGCGAGCCGCTCGGGTCGCCATATCGGCCACCCGAGTGGCCAGCAGGTCCACCTGCGGCCCCCACGAGGGCTCCTGCTTCACCAGCTCGCGCAACCGCTCCACGGCGGCCCGCAGCGCGGATACCCGTAGAGCGGCGTCGCTCGCCCGAGGGTCGAAGGAGAGCCGGTTGCGCAGCTGCGCCGCCAGGGCGTCGGAGAGCCGACATGCCTCGACGACACTCAGACTGAGCTGGGCCGCCGTGCCGCGGTTCCGCCGGGACGCCCGACGAGTCGACAGTCGGCCCCAGATCACCTGGGACATCTGCTCGCGGGTGACCGCGTCGGCCCGGCCGGCGTCCCAGAGCTGGTCCAGGCGCGCCGTCCGCTCACTGACCGACTGCCACAGGGTCATCGACAACGTGATATCGCCGACGTAGTCCTCGGGGTCGCTGGAGCGGGACGCTGCGGCGTCGATCCCGTCGAGCTCGCGCTTGCGCTGGGCCACCCAGTCCCGCAGCGCCCGCAGGTAGGTCAGCAGGGACGTCGGGTCGGCGGCCTCGCCGAGGCGTCCCGGCGGGGTCGGGGCGATCGCCAACCCGGTGCTCACTCGATCACCGTCGCTCATCTGCGCCCGTACTCCTGCTTCGGCGGGGTGCCCGGACCCAGCGAAACCTTGAGCCACCGGTCGTAGATCTGCTGCCACGTGCCGTCTGCGATCGCGGTCCTCAGCACCTCGTTGATGTACGCCGCGAAGTCCTTGTGCTGCGAGCTCACGCCCAACCCGTACGGCTCGTCGCTGAGCCTGACGTCTTTGAGCACGACCGTCCCCGGATCCTGGGCCTCGAAGCCGGCCAGAATCGTGTTGTCGCCGGTGATCGCGTCGACAGTGCCCTCCTGAAGGGCAACCAGGCAGTCGGTGTGACTGTCCACCCCGACGACCTTGGCCTGGGGAGCCTCGTCGACGATTCTGGTCAGGGACGTCGACCCCCGCGGAGCGCACACCCTTCTGCCGGCCAGGTCGGCGACCCCCTTCACGGTGGAGTTGGCCGGGACCAGCAGCCCCTGGTGAGCGTTGAAGTACTCAGCGGAGAACGCGATCTGCTCCCAGCGCGAGCAGTTCATGGTGAACGCCCGGGCGACCATGTCCACTCCGCCGGCGGCGTTGTCGCTGGTGTTGACCGGCTCGGACAGCTGCTCGATCCGGGCGGCCGTGGTGATCACCTTGAACCGCAGGTTCTGGGCGGTCACCGTGCCGAAGATCTTTTCGGCCACGAGCCGGGCCATGTCGATGTCGAACCCCTCGAACGTGTTCGGGTCGAACGGGTCGACGGCCCCGAGCAGCCGGGTGTCCGCCGAGACCCCGACCAGCAGGTAACCCCGGTTCTTGATCTCGTTGGCGTAGGCGCTGCTGGTCTGCGGCGCGAAGGAGACGGTGGCGTTGGTGCACTGCGCCTGGGTCGGCGAGGGCGCCGTCGAGGCGGACGGCGACGGTGCCGCAGAGGCGGACGGCGACGGCGAGGCGCCGACGGTGACCTGGGGCGCGCTGACGCACCCGGCGAGCATGACCGTGGCCGCCGCGACGGCGACGGGGAGCGTGGCGAGACGGAACCTGTTCATCGGTACTCCCCCAACCTCTGCCCGACCCCGGTCAGCGACGCGACCGCCGCGAGGATGCCCAGGCCGAGCACCAGCCAGCCCACGATGACCAGCGCGGTCCGCGGCCGGGCGAGCGCCGAGTCCACTGCGGCGGACTGGAAGTCCAGGGCCTGGGTCGAGGTGTCGTCGAAGGCTTTGAACGCCGCGTTCGACGGCCCGGTCGCCGCCGTCGTGGCCGCCGACCAGTCACCGCCGTCGTCGGCCGTACGCACCGCTTGATGCTGCGTGACCCACGCCTCGAACTGGCTGCGCACCCGGCTGCTCGCACCCTTCTCGACCGCGGTGGCCAGATCCCTGCGGGCGGCCCCGATCTGTGCCACGGCAATCGCCTCGGCCGAGCCGGCGTTGCCCCGGGCGATCAGTCCCAGGCTCTCCTGCGCCTTGGCGTCGAAGGCCGCAGTGCGGGCCGAGGCCAGGGCGACCGTGGCGGCATACGGGCCCTGCGCGGTTCGAGTGGCCGTACCCGCGGCGCCGGACAGCACGATCAGGCTGACCGTGGCGCCGACCAACACCGCCAGCGTGGCGATGGCGAGCGGCGCGTTGATGATGCGCCGAGTCCGCCGCGACAGCCAGGCCTGGACGGCGAGCAGAGCCGCCAGGGCCAGCACTACGGCGCCGACCAGCAGAGCAGAGTAGAGATCCATCCGCCCGTAGGCGTCGGCGACCCGGCGCTGGTCGGCCTGGGAGACCCTCTGCAGGCCGGGCACGATCTGCTCACGCAGCACATCCCCGGCCTGCCGCAGGTACGCGGCACCGACCTGCAAACCCTGGATGTTGTTCGCTCGGGCCTGCTGGACCAGACCGTTGTAGGTGACCAGCGCGGAGACGACGTCCTGCAGGATCGCCGTGTCCTCCGCGGTGGCCGCAGGCTGGGTCAGCAGCCGGGCCGCCTCGGCGATGGCGCCGTCGTAGGTCGTCTGTAGCTGCGGATCCGCGTTGGTTCCTGCCAGGTACTCGTTGGAGGCCGTGGCGTCCGCCTTGACCAGGTCGTTCTGCACGGTCTGGATCCGCACCAGCTGGGCCGAGTCGGCCCGGGCGTCGGCGAGCGCGCCACCCCAGCCGCGCAAGGCGGCGCCGCCGGCGAGCGCGAACACCAGACAGGCGAGGATCGCGAGCACAGCGGCGATCCGCAGCCGTCCGGGCGTGCCCTCGAGCTGGGAGGCGACCAGGTCACGACCGAGCCCGCGCCACCCCGACTCGCCTGTGCGGGCGCTGCGTGCGGGAGCTGTGGTGGGGCTCGGCACCGGCGCCGTCGCCGGGGTCACGCTGACTGCGACCTGGCTCATGGCTGCTCCTCTCCCTGCGGGTCCTGGTCCTGCGGGCCGAACTCCACCAGCTCGACCGGGTCGGACAGGTCCGCAGGTTCGAGCTCGCGCAGCTGTTCCGGCGTCGGATCGTCCACATCCCGCAGCCGCCAGGCGTGCCGACCGATCGCCGCTTCGAGCGTGTTGCGGGCGAACCGGCCGTTGCCGAACGTCTCACCGCGCACCGCGGTGGCCAGGAGCTCGCGGAACCGCTCGGCCCCGGCCTCGGTGATGGTGTAGTCGGCCTGGTCGGTGAGCCGGCGGAAGATGTCCACCAGCTCGTCGTCGGTGTAGTCGTCGAAGGTGATCGTGGTGCGGAACCGGCTGGCCAGACCGGGGTTGGAGGCGATGAACTCGGCCATCGGGCGCGGGTAGCCGGCGACCACGACGACCAGGTTGTCCCGCTGGTCCTCCATCTCCTTGACCAGGGTGTCGATCGCCTCCTCGCCGTACTGGTCTCCGGCCAGGCTGTAGGCCTCGTCGATGAAGAGCACCCCGCCGATGGCCGTGGCGACCACCTCGGCGGTCTTCATCGCGGTCTGGCCCAGGTAGCCGGCCACCAGCTCCGAGCGGTCCACCTCGACGAGCTGGCCCTTGCTGAGCAGGCCGAGGGCTCGGTAGATGCCGGAGACCAGCCGCGCCACGGTGGTCTTCCCGGTTCCGGGGTTGCCGACGAAGACCAAGTGCCGGGTGATGGTCGCCTTGCGCAGCCCGGCCTCGGCGCGCAGCTTCTCGATCCGCAAAACGGCGGCCTGGCGGTGGATCTCGGCTTTGACGGCGCGCAGCCCGACCAGGTCGTCGAGCTCGGCGAGCAGCTCCTCCAGGGTCTTGGCGGGCTCGTCGGACTGGGCCGAATCGGCGGCCGGCTCTGTCTGGGCGACCTCGGCCTGCTCGTCGACCTGTTCCGCGTCCTGCTCGGACTGCTCACCCGTGGGGGACGGCAGGCTCGGTGTACCGGTCACCCCTGGTGGCAGGGTGATCCCGTGGGTGACCTGCAACCGGTCCAACAGACGCGGGTCCACCGGCAGCGCGGTGAAGCTCGGACCGGTCCCGTCAGATCCGGTGATCGGCGCTCCGGTGGCCGGGTGCAAGGGCGTCGGACCCGCCGTCGGCGGCGACCCGAATGACCCCACGCCGGCCGCACGGAGCTGGGCCGCCGCGGCGGTGGCGGCGTTGCCGATCGCGGTCAGTGCCGGGTCGCCGAGCGAGCTGGCGGCGGCGCTCACCTCGACCAAGGCTCGGGCGTAGTCGGCCGCGTGCGCGGACCGGGCGGCCAGCAGCGCCGTCAAGCCTGCTGTGGGCGCACCTCGCCAGCGCCGTGCCCGGCTCGCCGCGTCGAAGAAGCTCTGGGTGGTCCCACCCACGACCGCCGTCCAGGCCGCCGGAGCACCGGGCGAGGCCTCGGCCAGCGCGGCCGCGAAGGCGGCACCCTCGGCCCGCACGTCGTCCTCGGGCAGACCCGCAGCGGTACCGATCCGGACCAGCTCGCTCAAGGCTCCGTCGAGCGGGGCCGAGCCGACGCCGCCCCCGTCCCGGCGGCCCGGGCCGGTCACGGGGTGCCCCCAAGGTTCAGCCCACCCGAACCACCGACGTCCAGCGACGTCGTGCCGAACTTCTCGGCCAGGAACTGCCCGTGCGCCACCAGAGCCTGCACGTCGCGGCGGGTCGCGGCGTCCAAGATCTTGTCCATCGTGATCGACAGCAGGTCGAGCTGGTCGACCAGCACCATCAGCGAGGTCTTCCCCGCCGCCACCGGCCGGTTGTCGGCGTAGCTTCGGGGCAGACGCAGGTAGCTGCCGAGCGCCTCGGGCAGATAGCTGGTCACCGTCGCCATCACCGAGTGCGCATCCCGGGTGCCGCCGCCACCGAGCTGGTCCAGCCGGGGAATCACGTCACGGGCGGTGGCGCAGATGTCACTCACCCGGGCGGCGACCACTCCCGAGATCCGGTCCTCGCGAGCCTTGGCCAGGATGTCCGCCTCGATCGAGTCCACGCGCGTGAGCAGCTCCGGGCCGGTGGGCGGGCGCTCCAGCTCAAGCGGCTCAGGCTCCTCAGCGCGTGGGCGACCGACCAGGGCACCCCACCAGTCCCTCAGTCCCATGCCGGCCTTCGCGCCGGACGGCACACTGCCCGAACCGCCCACCACAACGACATGACTCAGCGCCGACGGTCGGCGATGTCCAACGATCCGGCGGCGATCCGCTCGTCTCGCTGGGAGACCCGCTCCAGGTACTCCCGGGACTTCTCGACCTCGGTCTCCAGGGTGCCGATCGTGGTGGCCATCGTGTCCAGGGCCTGCACCTTGAAGGCGTCGATCGCATCCATGGTGGCGTAGATGTTCTGGAACGCCGCCTGCAGCTGCTCGAGCCCGATCGTCGCCGAGGCCGCCTGCTCCTGGATCTGGACCGAGTTGTCGCGCAGCATCTCCGAGGTCTTCTGGATCAGGTCGGACGTCGTCGTGTTCAGCGCGGTGATCTGGTCGAGAACCAGCTTCTGGTTGCCGAGAGCCTGGGCGACGATGACGGCGGTGCGCAACGCCGAGACCGTCGTGGTCGAGGCCCGGTCGACGCCCTTGACCAGCTCGACGTTGTTCTTGATCACCACGTCGATGGCCAGGTAGTTCTGGATCGAGACCGCCAGCTGCGTCAGCAGGTCCTGGTGCTTCTGGCGCACGTAGAACAGCACGTCCTGCTGGAGCGCCTTGGCCTTCTCCGGGTCAGCCGCCTGGAGCTCGGAGATACCCGCGGCCAGGCGGACGTCGAGCCGTTCGGCGATATACACGTACTGGTTGAGTCGGCCCATGGTCTCCCAGAGCTGCTGCTTCTCCTGGTTGAGCGCGGCGTTGTCCTTGCGCAGCTCATCCTGGCCGTTGTACAGCGCGTGCAGGATCGCATCGAGGTGGCCCTGCGCCGACTGGTACTTGCGGAAGTAGTCCTCGACCTTGTCGCCGAACGGCAACACCCCGAAGATCTTCTTGGCCCCCCGGGCGCCCGAGGGGTCGAGATCCTCGACGGTGCGCCGCAGCTCGATCAGGGTCTTGCCGACCTTGGACCCCTCGCTCAGGCCGCCCTCCTGCAAAGCCCTCACCGGCGACTTGAGCAGGGTGTTCGACGTCTCCGCGGCCTTGCGGATGTCGCCGTCCCCCATGCTGCGCACCTCGCTCGCCTTGGCGGCGAAGTTGGGCGAGCTGGGCGCCTCCTTGAGCAGGGCGTCGAGATAGGAGTCGACCTTGGAGTCCAGACCGGGCAATGCGGCGGAATCGACCTGGGGGGCCATCTTCGGCGCCTGGGTGGCGGCCACCGCCTTGGGGGCCGGCGGTGCGGCCAGGGTCAACGCGGCCTCGGCAGACGGGGGCGCCAAAGGTGTCGGCTCGGTCATCAGCGCTCCTCCATCACGTACGGTCACTTACTCGCTCCTGACGCCTGGCCAATCTACGCGGTTCCCACCGGCGCAGGCTCCCCCTCAGGCCCAGATCCGGGACCGATCAGGGCACGACCGGGGACAACCCCGACCTGCGGGGCGCGCCGTGCGGCTCTAGGGTCGCCGGCATGGAGTTTCGCTACCTCGGCAACTCGGGCCTGAAGATCTCCGAGATCACCTACGGCAACTGGCTCACCCACGGCTCCCAGGTTGAGAACGAGGTCGCGACCCAGTGCGTTCGGGCGGCACTCGACGCCGGCATCAGCAGCTTCGACACCGCGGACGTGTACGCGAACACCGCGGCGGAGACGGTGCTCGGCGAGGCGCTGGCGGGAGAGCGACGGGAGTCGCTGGAGATCTTCACCAAGGTCTACTGGCCCACCGGTCCAGGCGGGAAGAACGATGCCGGGCTGTCCCGCAAGCACATCATGGACTCGATCAACGGCTCCCTTCGCCGGCTGCGCACCGACTACGTCGACCTCTACCAGGCGCACCGCTACGACACCGAGACGCCGCTCGAGGAGACGATGCAGGCGTTCGCGGACATCGTCCGGTCCGGTAAGGCGCTCTACATCGGCGTCAGCGAGTGGACGGCGGAGCAGATCCGGGCCGGGCACGCCCTCGCCAGCAACCTGGGCTTCCAGCTGATCTCCTCTCAACCGCAGTACTCGATGCTGTGGCGGGTGATCGAGACCGAGGTGGTGCCGGCCTGCCGCGACCTGGGCGTGTCGCAGATCGTCTGGTCGCCGATGGCGCAGGGCGTGCTGTCCGGCAAGTACCTACCCGGTCAGGCGCCACCAGCCGGCACGCGGGCAACCGACGGCAAGGGCGGGGCCGGCATGATCTCTCACTGGATGCGCGATGAGGTGCTGGCCGCCGTCCAGAACCTCACGCCGATCGCCGATGGACTCGGGCTGAGCATGGCCCAGCTCTCGGTGGCCTGGGTGCTTCAGAACGACAACGTCGCCGCGGCGCTCGTCGGCGCCTCGCGCCCGGAGCAGGTCGCCGAGAACGTCAAGGCCGCCGGGGTGCGTATCCCGGACGAGCTCATGGCGGGGATCGACGAGGCGCTCGGCGGCGTCGTCGAGCGTAATCCGGCGCTGACCGCGCAGAACGCGCCCAAGCGCCGTCCGGCCTGATCCAACAGCACCCTGTCGGCACCGTCAGCCCGGCACGATCGTGGCGGTGAAGGCGATCGCCGCCGCGAAGGCCGCCGCGGTGATCACGTCAATCGTGCGGTTGCGCACCAGCAGCCCCAGGCAGTACTTCTCGGGCAGTGTCGCCCTCAGCACCGCGGCCAGGGCCATCGCCGAGGCGAGCAGGTAGCCGCCTGAGCGGAAGTGGCCGAACCAGGTCACCGTGATCGCGGCGGCCATCACCGTGAGCACGACGACGAACGCGATCCGCCGGCTCGGCGGCACCTCCCACTCGACCACCTTCGTCACTCCCGGCTGCTCGGCTCAGTGGGCGAAGTGCCGGGCCCCGGTCAGGTACATGCTCACCCCGGCCGCCGAGGCGGCGGCGATCGCCTCGTCGTCCCGGACCGACCCACCTGGCTGGACGACGGCCCGAACCCCCGCGTCCAGCAGGACCTGCAACCCGTCCGGGAACGGGAAGAACGCGTCAGAGGCCGCCACCGCCCCCGTGGCCCGCCCGGCACGGGCACGATCCACGGCGAGCCGGCAGGAGTCCACCCGGTTCACCTGACCCATCCCGATCCCGACGCTCGCGCCTCCGACAGCCAGCAGGATCGCGTTCGACCTCACCGACCGGACGGACCGCCAGGCGAAGACCAGGTCGGCCATCGTCTCCTCGTCCACCGGCTGCCCGGCGACCAGCCGCCAGGAGGCCGGGTCGTCCCCGGGAGCGTCGAGCCGATCGCCATCCTGGGCGAGCATGCCGCCGGAGACGGAGCGCAGCTCGACCGGGGCGCGGCGGTAGCCGTCGGTCAGCTCGATCAGCCGTAGGTTCCTCTTGCGGGTCAGCGCCGCGAACGCCTCGGGCTCGAACGACGGGGCCGCTACCACCTCGGTGAACACGTCGGCGAGCTGGGCCGCCATCGCCGTGGTCACCGGACGGTTCGCTGCGACCACTCCCCCGAACGCCGAGACCGGATCGCAGGCATGGGCTTTCGCGTGCGCGTCAGCGACATCCTCACCCTCGGCGGCGACCGCGATCCCGCACGGGTTCGCGTGCTTGACGATCGCCACCGCAGGAGCCTCATGGTCGTAGGCGGCCCGCAGCGCCGCGTCGGAGTCGACGTAGTTGTTGTACGACATCTCCTTGCCGTGCAGCTGGGTCGCCTGGGCGATGCCGGGGAACACCCCTGCTCCCTCGTCGACATAGAGCGCGCCACGCTGGTGCGGGTTCTCGCCGTAGCGCAGCACGGCGGCCCGCTCCAGCGCCAGGCCCGCGTGCGGCGGCCAGCCGCCGTCCTGACCGCCGTCGGCGACGAGCTGCTCGCCGAACCACTGCGCCACGGCCACGTCGTAGGAGGCGGTGTGCGCGAACGCACGGGCCGCCAGCCGGCGCCGGGCGGCGAGGTCGAACCCGCCCTCGGCCAACGCATTTCGCACTTCCGCGTAATCCCGTGGATCGGTGACCACCGCCACGCTGGGATGGTTCTTGCCCGCGGCCCGCACCATCGACGGCCCGCCGATGTCGATCTGCTCGACGCACTCCTCCGGCGAGGCGCCGGAGGCCACGGTGTCCCGGAACGGGTAGAGGTTGGAGACCACGAGGTCGAACGCCTCGATCCCCAGCTCCTCCAGCTCACGCACATGGGCAGGCAGCCGGCGGTCCGCCAGGATCCCCGCGTGCACCGACGGGTGCAAGGTCTTGACCCGGCCGCCGAGGGCCTCCGGGAATCCGGTCAGCTCCTCGACCGGGACCACGGGCAGACCCGCGGCGGCGATCCGTTCGGCCGTCGACCCGGTCGAGACCATGATCACCCCGGCCTCGTGCAGCGCCGCGGCCAGCTCCTCCAGACCCGTCTTGTCGTAGACCGACAGCAGCGCTCTCCGGATCGTGATCCGGTCCTGTCCCGCCTGCTCGCTCATCCCAGGACGACCTTTCTGCCCTCGACGCTCCACCCGTCCCGCACCATCCGCGAGACCACCTCGACAAGCAGCGACCGCTCGACCGCCTTGATCCGCTCGTGCAGGCTCGCCTCGTCGTCCTCGTCCCGGACCTCGACCGCGCGCTGGGCGAGAACCGGGCCGGTGTCCACGCCGGCATCGAGCAGCATCAGCGTCGTCCCCGTCACCTTCACCCCGTAGGCCAGGGCGTCCCGCACGGCGTGCGCACCGGGGAAGGCCGGCATCAGCGCCGGGTGAGAGTTGACCGTGCGGTCGGCGAACCGGGTCAGGTACTCGCCCCCGAGCAGACGCATGAACCCGGCCAGCACCACCAGCCGTGGCGAGAACACCTCGACCGCCTTGGCCACGGCGAGATCCCAGGTCACCCGGTCCGGGAAGTCCGCGGGACGGACAACCGCCGTCGGCACGCCCGCGGCCCGCGCCCGCGCCAGGCCCTGGACGCCGTCCCGGTCACTGACCACGCCAGCCACCGCGAACGGCGCGTCGGGCGCCGCTGAGGCATCGAGCAGCGCCTGTAGCAGGGTGCCCGAGCCCGAGACCAGGACGACGATCCGCGCCGTGTCGCTCACGAACCCCGACGATATCGGCCCGGCCAGGTGCGACCGACCCCGCTGTCCCGCCGACCGGCCAGCACACCGGCCGCGGCGTCGCAGAAGTGCGGCGCACCACGCTTGACGAAGAGCAGCAGGGCCGCGCCGACGGCTACCTCGGCGGCGACGGCCATCGCGACCAGCAGCGGGTTCGGACCGACGTCGCCGAGCCGTCCGGGCCCGGCCGGGCCGCCGCTCAGCCAGGCCAGGACACCCGCCGACCCCCCGCTGAACAGGCCCAGCGCGACGACGTCCTGGACGGCACCCCACCAGGGCCCGCCGGCCCGGTCGGCTGCCTCGTCGGCGCGCAAGAGCTTCTCGGCCGCCACGGCACCGGCCAGCACCGGCACCAGCAACACCGCCAGCAGATAGCCGGGTTTGGGACCCGGATCGGGCAGGGCGCCGAGGATCGGCAGCGCAGGCAGCGGACCCAGCGTCGTGGTCAGCGCCGAGACGGTGCTCCCCGCCCCGACCGCGAAGCCCGGCCCCGCCAGCGCCGCCGCCGCCCAGATCACCACATTCGGAAGCAACAACAGCTGGAGCAAGGTGATCATTGCGACGCCGAGTACACCGCCGCCGAGTGCCTGGTGAAGGTCCACCACCCGAGTGATGCCGAGCGCTATCCCGATCACCACCGCCACCGCCCCGGCCACTGCCTGTACCGCCATCGCCGCGCCGACCGGAGCCAGCAGCCGCCGCGGGCCGCTCGGAACCACGTCCAGCAACGCGGCGACCGCGCCGCGGGCTCCACCATGGGCGTAGGCGAGGCTGCCGAATGCCCCGCCGAGGCCGGCCACCACGGCAGGGCCGGCGAACGCCTGCCACAGCACCGGCCGTAGGTCGGCCGTGGCGCACAGCGCGCCGACCAGCACCCCGAGCAGGCCGTGAGTGATGGCCATGGTGAGCAGTGCCGCCCGGGGAGCGGGCTCGGGTGCCGCCCGGGACGAGCCCGCCGCGATACGTTCCGCCAACGGGTCGAGGCTGCGGGCCAGTCGGGTGCCGGCGTAGGCGCTCGCCAGCAGCGGCACCGCCGCCAGACCGAGCGGAACCAGTGAAAGGTTCCCGCCGTCCATGGCCAGCCCGGCATGCTGGCCCAGCAGCCAGAGCATGGTCGCGAGCTTGACCACCTCGATCCACGCCGCGGTGCCGCCACCGGTGACCACCCAGGTCAGCACGACCGGCACGAGCACCACGACCAGTGACGCCGCCGCGGCCTGGAACGCGGCGACCGCACCGGCGGCGTGCGTCAGGGGGAGCATGTCCGCGGCCAGGTCCACGCCACCGGCCACGCCGCCGCTTCGACGCGCGGGGCCGCGGCTGGACCGCGAGCTGGTCAAGGTCACCCCGCCATGCTCACCCGGACCGGCGGCCGCAACCGGCAGGACGCGCCGGACGAGGCGACACCGACCTGGCCGGTAGGGCAGGATGCCGTGCCGTGCATGGTGCGTGGCTGAGGACTCCGCAGCGTCGCGACGTCGCGGCGTGGGTGGTCGGAGCGGTGCTGTCCGGGGCGATCCTCGGGACCGCTCTGGCGGTCCTGCGGCCGATCGCCGCGACCGGTCAGGACGCCGGGGTGGTCGCGATCGACGCCCGCGAGGACTCCGGCGGCACCGTGGCCGCCGCCAGCACCTCGCTGCCGTCGTCGTCCGGCACCCCGCCCAAGCCCACCGCCTCACCGAGGCGCAGCGCCGCGCCGTCCGCCGCACCGACCCGGTGGGGTCCCTCACCGGCCCCCGCGACCTGGGTCGCCGAGCCCTGGCTGGCCGGCGGCCTGGAGCTCTCCGAGCTCAAGTCGGTGACCAGGTCGAACTCGGGGCTGGTCGAGATCACGGTGGACCGGCTGACCTTCTACAGCGGCAAGGACGCCCGCACCTACTACGCCAAGCACCCTGATCTCGAGCCGGCGGACTTCGCCGTGGTCAACCAGAACCCGCGCATCTACACCTTCCGGCTGGCCTCGGACACCCCGATCTTCCTGGGCTCGGCCTTGGGATCCTCTCCGACGCCGGTCGCCGCCGACGACGACTTCCTGCTCGGCGGGTTCGCCCGCACCGGGCAGCGCAGCACCCCCAGCTACGTGTGGCTGCGCCACGACGGCAAGGACGGCGGCTGGGTCACCTACCTCGCCGAGCAGTACCTTCCTTGATCCTGGCCCCTCCCCTCCCTCCCGCCTTCCCCTCCCTCCCGCCTTCCCCTCCCTCCCGCCTTCCCCTCCCTCCCCCCGCCGGTGCGCCGAGACCCGCTGCGGCCACCCGCGATCCGTACGCTGGGCGCCGTGGACGCCACCGCCCTGCTGTCCGACATCGTCGCCAAACCCGCCACGCTGATCGGCCTCTCGCAGGCCGTGGACGCCGGACTGCTCGCCCGGTGCGGACCGTTCCTGGAGCGCCGGTTCCGTCGCTACCGCTTGATCGGGATGGGCTCGTCCTACCTCGCGGCCGCGCACGCCGCAGCGCGAATGCGCTCCCTCGGTCTGGCCGCAGCGGCCGACCTGGCCTCGAGCCGCTACGGCTACCCCATGGACGACGACACGCTCACCGTCGCCGTGTCGGCCTCGGGGACGACCACCGAGGTACTCAATGCCCTGGACCGTCTCGGCGGGCATTTCCCGGTACTGGCCCTCACCGACGTCCAGGACTCACCCCTCACCGAGCGAGCGGGGGCAGTGCTGCCGATGCTGGCCGGCGACGGGCCGCGAACCTGTCGCGCCTTCGTCCACACCGGGCTACTGCTGTACAGCCTCACCGTGCTCTGGTCCGGCGGCCTTCCCCGGATGGTGGCCCGGGACGCCGCAGTCCTCGCCGAGCGGGTCGCCGCCGCGACGTCCGACCTGGTGGACCGACGCGGCGAGTGGCTGGACGGCGCCGCTGACCGGCTCGACGGCCGGGCCGAGCCGGACGGACCCACCGCCGCGACCACCCCGGCCATGCTGTGCGCGATCGCCCCGACCGAGCGGCTCGGCGCGGCGCACCACTCGGCACTGATCTTCCGGACCGGTCCGCGACGACCGGCGGACAGCTCCGAGAGCGCCGACTGGTTGTGCAGCCACGCGCCCCTGACCGAGGCCGGCGGCGGCCGCAGCTACCGGGCGCTGGTGGTCACCGGCAGCAGGTCCGACCGGACCGTTCTGGAGCGGTTGACCTCGCACGGGGCGGGCGTCGTCACCGTGGGACCCACCGAGCACGGCGCGCACGCCGTCGCTGTGCGCTTCCCCGGCGACGACGACCACGACATCGCGCTGCACACCGCCGCCACCGTCGCCGAGCTGATCGCCGCGACCCTGCCCTCCTGAGGCGAAGCGGGTGCTGTCCTCCCCCACTGAGCGGGAGAACAGCACCCGATTCGTGATCAGAGCGACTGCATGATCTCCCGCATCAGCCTCGCGGTCTCCGATGGCGTCTTGCCGACCTTGACCCCGGCGGCCTCCAAGGCCTCCTTCTTGGCCTGCGCGGTGCCGGACGAGCCGGACACGATGGCGCCGGCGTGGCCCATCGTCTTGCCCTCGGGCGCGGTGAACCCGGCCACGTAGCCGACCACCGGCTTGGTGACGTGCGCCTTGATGAAGTCGGCCGCCCGTTCCTCGGCGTCGCCGCCGATCTCGCCGATCATCACGATGCCGTGGGTCTCCGGGTCGGCCTCGAACGCCTCGATGCAGTCGATGTGCGTCGTCCCGATGACCGGGTCGCCACCGATACCCACGCACGTGGTGAAGCCGATGTCGCGCAGCTCGTACATCATCTGGTAGGTCAGCGTGCCGGACTTGCTGACCAGGCCGAGCGGCCCGCGCTTGGTGATGTTGGCCGGAATGATCCCGGCATTCGACACCCCCGGCGAGATGATGCCCGGGCAGTTCGGGCCGATCAGGCGGGTCGTCCCGGCGTTCTGCGCGTACTGGAAGAACTCGGCGGCGTCATGCACCGGGATTCCCTCGGTGATCACCACGCCGAGCGGCAGCTTGGCGTCGACCGCCTCGTGCACCGCAGCCTTGGTGAACCTGGCCGGAACGAAGATCACGGTCGCGTTGGCACCCGTGGCCTCGACGGCCTCGGCCACCGACCCGAAGACCGGCACGCTCACCCGGTCCTCGAACTCCACGCTCTGACCGGATTTGCCAGGGGTCACCCCGCCAACGATCTTGGTCCCCGCATTGATCATCCGCTGGGTGTGCTTGCGGCCCTCCGACCCGGTCATCCCCTGCACGATCACCCGGCTGTCGCCGTTCAGGAAGATCGTCACGGTCAGGCTCCCTTGCTGATCTCGATCGAGGCCAGTTCGGCGGCGCGGTGTGCGGCGCCGTCCATGGTGTCGAGGCGCTCCACCTTGGGCAGGTTCGCCTCGTCGAGGATCTGCCGCGCCACTTCGGCGTTGTTGCCGTCCAACCGCAGGACGAGCGGATGAGTGACCGTCGCGCCGTGCGAGGCCAGCAGCTCGAACGCCTGCACGATGCCGTTGGCGACGGTGTCGCAGGAGGTGATGCCGCCGAACACGTTGACGAACACGCTCTTGACCTGCGGGTCGGACAGGATGAGCTCGAGCCCGTCGGCCATCACCTGGGCGCTGGAGCCACCACCGAGGTCCAGGAAGTTGGCGGGTTTGACGCCGTACTCCTCACCTGCGTAGGCGACCACGTCGAGGGTGGACATCACCAGGCCGGCCCCGTTGCCGATCACGCCGACCTCGCCGTCCAGCTTGACGTAGTTGAGGCCCTTCTCCTTGGCCCTGGCCTCGAACGGGTCGGCCGCGCCGTGGTCGTGGTACTGCTCGTGGTCGGGGTGGCGGATGTCGGCGTTCTCGTCGAGGGAGACCTTGCCGTCGATCGCGAGGATCGCCCCGTCCTCGGTGCTCACCAGCGGGTTGACCTCGACCAGGGTGGCGTCCTCGGCGACGAAGACCTCCCACAGCTTCTTGACCACCTCGGCCACGGACGCCGCGAGGTCACCCTCGAACCCCGCCGCGGCCACGATCTCTGCCGCCTTGGCGTCGTCGATGCCGGTGATCGCGTCCACCGGCACCTTGGCCAGGGCATCCGGCCGCTCGACGGCGAGGGTCTCGATGTCCACGCCGCCCTCGCGCGAACACATCGCCAGGTAGGTGCGGTTGGCCCGGTCGAGCAGCACCGAGAAGTAGTACTCCTCGGCGATCTTCGCGCCCTGGGCGATCATCACCCGGTGCACGGTATGTCCCTTGATGTCCATGCCGAGGATCTCGCCGGCCTTCTCGGCCGCCTCGTCCACCGAATGGGCGAGCTTGACCCCGCCCGCCTTCCCTCGGCCCCCGGTCTTCACCTGCGCCTTGACCACCACCGTTCCGCCGCCCAGACGCTCGGCGGCCGCGCGGGCCTCATCACGGGTGGTGGCGACGACGGCGTCCAGCACCGGGACGCCGTGCGCGGCGAACAGGTCGCGCGCCTGGTACTCGAACAGGTCCACGTCTCGTCCTCACCGTCGTTGGTCTGGATGCGGGCGCCAGCCTAGCCGCGCACGTGGGACCAGGGGCAGCCCGCGAGGTGCCGGTCGTCACGCGGGCGATCCGCGCGGTCAACGGCCGCCCGAGGAAGGCACTGATCGGCCTTCTCGGCGGGACGGCCTCGCTAGGCGATCGCCGTCTCACCAACGTTCGCGCGCGCCCAGTCGACGATGTCGCGCATTGACGCACCGGGGGTGAAGACCTTGCGGACGCCGATCCGCTCCAGCTCGGTGACATCGTCCTCCGGGATGATCCCGCCACCGAAGACGACGATGTCGGAGGCGTCTTTGGCCTTGAGCAGCTCCAGAACGCGGGTGAACAGTGTCAGGTGGGCACCGGAGAGGACGGACAGCCCGATCGCGTCCGCGTCCTCCTGGATCGCGGCGTCGACGATCTGCTCCGGGCTCTGGTGCAGCCCCGTGTACACCACTTCGAACCCTGCGTCCCGCAACGCGCGGGCCACGACCTTGGCACCGCGGTCGTGCCCGTCCAGCCCCGGCTTGGCCACGATGATCCGCACGGGTGCCATGGGTGCCTCCTTCGGTGACGCCGCTATGAACCACTCCGAGCCGCCCTGGCTGGTGGCGCTGGCGCAGTCGTCCCGAGCCTAGAGCGAAGAGGCGCCGGCCCGGTATGGCCCGGCGGTGGCGGAAGCCACATGAAGGGCCGCCCATCCCACGCCGCGCGCCGTCCCGACAGGGCGCTACGGCCCGGGTGCCGAACGCGCGTGGACTGGCGCCGCTCGCTCATCGGCCTCAACGATTCAGTGTGGTCCGGGTTACATTCCCAGTGGGAGGACCCGTGGCAGCACGACGGCGTGAGCGAGACGGGCACGGCGCGCAGCGGCGCGACGTGGCCTCGAGTGTGCGCCCACCTGGGCGTTCCGACCAGGTGCGGGACTGGCTTGCCGCGATTCCGTCCCAGGCTGGGGCACTACTGACGCCACGCGGCGTGAGCGGGGCCGTGATCGAGGCGGTGTGGTCCTCGACACACCTGACGCTGTACCCGCTCGGTCTTCTGCGCGACCGGCATGAGCCGCGCGAGCGCTACCACCTCGGCGACCTCGCGCCGCACCAGCGTGGGTTGGTGGTCGGGGACGTCGAGGCAGCCGGCACTCCGATCCTGCTGGTACACGGCATGATCGACAATCGGATGATCTTCGCCGTGCTCCGCCAACGGCTGCGCCGCCGCGGCTTCGGTCGGGTGTTCACGATCAACTACTCACCGGCCACGAACGACATCCGGGAAGCGGCTAAGGACCTGTCCCGTGCCATCGAGGAGCTGGTCGCCCGGACTGGGTACGAGCGGGTCCACGTCATCGGGCACAGCCTCGGCGGGCTGATCGCCCGGTACTACGCGCAACGTCTCGGCGGTGACGAGCGGGTGCACACCCTGGTCACCCTCGGCACCCCGCATGGCGGTTCCTTGTTGGCCTACGGGCTACCGGTGCGTCTGGGTCACCAACTGCGCCCGGGCAGCGACCTGCTCAACGAGCTGACCCTGCCGGCTCCGCTGTGCCGCACTCGGTTCGTGGCCTACTTCTCCGATCTCGACCAGGTGGTGATTCCCCACGAGAACGGCCGGATCGACCACCCGGACCTGCTGTCCCGGAACGTGGCGGTACACGGCGTGGGCCACATGTCGTTGCCGATCCAGCCCTCCGTGGTCCGCCAGATCAGCATGGTGCTCGGCCAGCTGGACACCCACGGTGCGACGCTGGCGGCCGGCGTGACCCACCTGTCACCGCCGCCGTCAGCGGCCGCTGGGGGCTGACCGGCTCACGCCGGAACGCTCGAGCGGACCAGCCGCCACGGTCGGGCGACGACCAGGAACACGGCGAGCGCCACCACGAGCGGCGCAGGACCGGATTCCATCCCGACCCCCATCGCCTCCGCGTCGGAGGCCGAGGAGTAGAAGGCCCGCATCCCGGGTACGAGATCGAGAGAACCCTCCACGCGCGGCGCTCCCGACGCCTGCGCTGCGTCGACCCACACCGTCATCAGCATGAACTGGGCCGCGAGCGTCAGCTCCAGGGCGACCAGGGCGACGAAGAAGCCGGCCAGCCAGTTGGGGCGAGGCCCCCGCGGCCCCACCGACTCCCGGGCCAGTACACGCAGCGGGCCGACGGCGTCCAGCGCCTGGCGGGCGCCACCGCGCGTCGCGGCGTCCCACACGTTCACCCTCAGCTCCCCACACAGGTCCCGCCGCCGTGGGCCGCGCACGCCCTGGAAGCTCAACCAGGTGTCGTAGGTGACGACGGCGATGGCGATCCGTAGCCGATCCATCCACCCGACGCCGCGCAGCTCCCACGGCCTGCCCTGCCGCAGCACGACCAGGGCCACCGTGAGCAGGACGATGCCGACCAGCATGAGCATGCCGGCGGCAGAGACGGTGAACGTCATGACAGTGCCTCCTCGTGATGTTCGGCCGCCGAGTCGGCAGAACCGCCGCCTTCGGCCAGGATGTCGTTGACCACGCCGACCAGACCCAGCCAAGCCGAGCGCCCGCGGTCGAGCTCGACGCGACCCGCGTCGGTGACTCGGTAGTACTTGCGCGCCGGGCCGGAGCTCGAGCGCACCAGGTAGGCCTCCAACAGACCCTGCGACTCCAGTCGAGCCAGCGCCGGATAGACGCTCCCCTCGGACAGGTCGGCGAAGCCCCTGTCCTGCAGGCGGACGACGAGTGCATAGCCGTAGTCCTCGCGAGTGAGGCACAGCTGGAGCAGGAGTAGCGACAGGACGCCCTTCAACATCTGCGGGTCATGGTCGGCCATAGAGCAAGGCTAGGCCTAGTACTTGGCTATGTAAAGTACCGGGTTATGTCATGCACTTGCTCTCGGTGCTGACGCGCCCATCCTGGGGTGTCGTTGGCCCGGCTCAGAGCCTGGTGACCGGCGCATACCGGAGCAGAAGCCGCTTGGTGCCCTCGTCGCGGAAGTCGACGTGCGCGACGGCCCGTTCGCCGGCCCCCTCGATCCGGATCACGGTGCCCAGCCCGAACGCGTCGTGGGTGACCCGGTCCCCGGGCTCGAGGTGCACCACCTCGCGGTTGCCGAGTGAGCGCACCCCCGGGCGGGCGGCGAGCCGCTGCATGGCTGGGGCCGAGGAGGGGCGGACACTGGTGTCCTCGAGCCGGCGCCAGTCCAGCAGCTCGGCGGGGACCTCCTCGAGGAACCGGCTGGCCGGGAAGTAGTTGGGCTGCCCCCAGGCGCTGCGGACGACGGCCCGGGAGACGAAAAGCCGCTCCCGGGCCCGGGTGATGCCCACGTAGGCGAGCCGGCGCTCCTCGGCCAGATCGGCCGCCTTGGCGAACGAGCGCTGGTGCGGGAACGTCCCGTCCTCCATACCGGTGAGGAACACCGTGGGGAACTCCAGCCCCTTGGCTGTGTGCAGGGTCATCAGGGTGACCACGCCGGCCTCGGCGTGCTCGGCCTGTTCGGCGGCGCCGTCCGCCACCGCCTCGTCCGGCACCTCGTCGGCGTCGGCAACCAGGGAGACCTGTTCCAGGAACTCGGTCAGGTTCGGCCCGTCGGGTGAATCGGCAGCGGTGACCTCGTACTCCTGGGCGACGGCGACCAGCTCGGCGAGGTTCTCCAGCCGGGACTCGTCCTGCGGATCGCGGCTGTCCCGCAGCTCGGCGAGGTACCCGGTCTGTTCCAGAACGGCGGTGAGCACGGTCGACGGACCGGCGCCACCCTCGATGAGGGTGTGCAGGTTTGCGATCAGGGAGTTGAACGCCGTGATGCAGCTCAGCGAGCGGGTGGCGATTCCCGGCGCCTCGCCGGCCCGCTGGAGCGCGTCCGCGAAGCTGATCCGCTCCCGGTCGGCCAGCACGGTCACGCACGCCTCGGCCCGGTCCCCGATCCCCCGTTTGGGCACGTTCAGGATCCGGCGCAGGTTCACCGTGTCCTGCGGGTTGGCCAGAAGGCGCAGGTAGGCCAGAGCGTCCTTGATCTCGCGGCGCTCGTAGAAGCGGGTGCCGCCGACCACCCTGTACGGCAGCCCGACCCGCACGAACACCTCCTCCAACGCCCGGGACTGTGCGTTGGTGCGGTAGAACACGGCGACGTCCCCGGGCCGGACCCCCGAGATGTCGGTGAGCCGCTCGATCTCCTCGGCCACGAACGAGGCCTCGTCATGCTCGTTGTCGGCCACGTAGCCGACGATCTGAGCGCCGTCCTCGCCCGCCGTCCAGAGCTTCTTCGGTGTGCGGTCGGGGTTTCGTTCGATGACGGCGTTCGCCGCCGACAGGATCGTCTGGGTGGAGCGGTAGTTCTGTTCCAGCAGAATGGTTCTCGCGTTCGGGTAGTCCTGTTCGAACTCGGTGATGTTCCGGATCGACGCGCCACGGAAGGCGTAGATGGACTGGTCTGCGTCGCCGACCACCGTCAACTCGGCGGCAGGCGCCGGCGCCGACTCACCCGACGGCGAGCTGCCCTGTTCGGGTTCGACTCCACCCGCACCGCTCTCCTGGCGTTCGGCGTGCTTGATCGCCTCGGACAACGACCCTCCGACGAGCTCACGCACCAGCACGTACTGAGCGTGGTTGGTGTCCTGGTACTCGTCGACCAGCACGTGGCGGAACCTGCGCCGGTAGTGGGCGGCCACCTCGGGGAACGCCTGCAGGATGTTGACCGTGTTCATGATCAGGTCGTCGAAGTCCATCGCGTTGGCCTGACGAAGCCGGCTCTGGTAGGCCGCGTAGGCCTCGGCCAGGGTCCGCTCGGCGGGCGTGCCGTCGCTCACCCGGCCGGCGAAGGTCTCCTCGTCGACCAGCTCGTTCTTGAGGTTGCTCACCTGGTGGCTGAACGATCGCGGCGGGTGGCGCTTGGGGTCGAGATCGAGCTCGCGGCAGACCATGGCCATCAGCCGCCGGGAGTCCGCCGCGTCGTAGATCGAGAAGCTGGAGCGCAGCCCGACGTGGCCCGCCTCGCGGCGCAGGATCTTGACGCAGGCCGAGTGGAACGTCGAGACCCACATCGTGCCTGCCCGCGGTCCGACCAGGGCGGCCACCCGCTCACGCATCTCAGCCGCGGCCTTGTTGGTGAAGGTGATCGCCAGCACCTGTCCCGGACGGACGCCGCGCGCCGCCAGCAGGTAGGCGATCCGATGGGTGAGTACCCGGGTCTTGCCCGATCCGGCCCCGGCGACCAGCAGCAGCGGAGCCCCTTCGTGCAGGACCCCCTCGCGCTGCTGCGGGTTGAGGCCCGCGAGCAGGGACTCGACCGCGGCCGCACCCCCGGCAGGAGCAGGGCCCGCATCGTCGTCCAGCACCCGCGGGCCCAGGTCGGGCAGCCGCGGGTGCGCTGCAGCCGGCGTCCCGGAAGGCCCGGGCAGCGACAGGTCGTCGAACAGAGTGCTCATCGCGCGGCCAGCCTACGTGGCCACACCGACGAACCGCGTCGGGCCGGCCGTCCAGGCGCGAGCCCTGCGGCGTTACCGCCGAGACCAGGCCGCCCGAGTACTTTGGGCGCCATGACCCCGGACGCTCGGCGTGACATGCTCGCTCAGGCACAGACCGCTTACGCGGCCCTTCAAGCAAAGGGCCTGAAGCTGAACATGCAGCGGGGCCAGCCGTCGGACGCCGACTTCGACCTGTCCAACGACCTGATGACGGCACTCGGTCCGGACGACGTGACGATGGACGGCGTCGACCTGCGCAACTACGGCGGCGGCGTGGCCGGTCTGCCCAGCGCCCGGCGGCTCTTCGCCGACTACCTCGACGTCGCACCCGAGAACGTGGTGGTCTGGAACAACGCCTCCCTGGAGCTGCAGGGAATGGTGCTGACCTTCGCCCTCCTGCACGGAATGCCACACTCCCCCGCACCGTGGGTGACCGGCTCCGCGCGCATGATCGTCACGACTCCGGGCTACGACCGGCACTTCCTGCTGCTGCAGACGCTGGGGTTCGACATGGTCGAGGTCGCGATGACTGCCGACGGACCGGACGTCGAGGCGATCGAACGGATCGCGGCGGACGACCCGGCGGTGAAGGGGGTGCTGTTCGTGCCCACGTACAGCAACCCGACCGGCGACACGATCAGCGCCGAGAAGGCCGCTCGGCTCGCGGCGCTGGACGCCGCTGCGCCGGACTTCACGATCTTCGCCGACGACGCCTACCGAGCTCACCACCTCGGTGAGCCCGACCCGCGGGTCAACCTGCTCGAGCTGTGCGCCGACGCCGGGCGCCCGGAACGGGCTCTCGTCTTCGCCAGCACGAGCAAGATCACCTTTGCCGGCGGCGGGCTGGGCTTCGTCGCGGCCGGAGCGGACACGGTCACGTGGCTGATCACCTACCTGGGCGCGCAGAGCATCGGCCCGAACAAGCTGGAGCAGGCCCGACACGTGCGCTTCCTGTCCGCCTACCCCGGCGGCATCGACGCCCTGATGCGCCGGCACGCCGCGCTGATCGCCCCCAAGTTCGCCGCAGTCGACGAGATCCTCTCGGCACACCTGGGCACCGACGGGACGTACGCCACCTGGACCACCCCCCGCGGGGGGTACTTCTCCAGCCTGGACACGACCGCGCCGGTCGCCGACCGCGTCGTCCAGCTCGCCGCGGAGGCGGGGGTGAGCGTGACCCCGGCGGGCGCGACCTACCCGGGCGGACAGGACCCGGCCAACCGCAACATCCGGATCGCGCCGACCCGCCCCCCGCTCGAGGAGGTTCGCGCCGCGATGGAGGTCGTGGCCGCATGCATCCGACTCGCCACCCGCGAGCACGACGCGACGGCCGGCGAGCCGCCCCAGGGCTAGACTCCCGCGAACCCCGTGACTGGATGTGGAGGACGTCGTGCGCGCTCGTGACCTGGTCGTGGCGTACCCGTCGGTGCGAGCCGACACCCCGGCCATCGAGGCGGCGAGGCTTCTGGCCGGCCAGGACCTTCCGGGCCTGATCGTCACGGACGGACAGGGGCACCCGACCACGATCCTGGCCGGAACCGAGGTGCTGAAGATGGCGGTGCCCCGCTACGTGCAGGATGATCCGGCCCTGGCCAGCGTGGTCGACGAAGCCGCCTCGGACATCTTCATAGAGCAGCTCGGGGACAAGACGGTCGCCCAGCTTCTGCGGTACAAGGCAAGGGAGCTACCAGTGGTCGACGAGGACGCGACCCTGCTGGAGATCGCCGCGCTGATGGCGCGCTCCCGTACCCCGCTGGTCGCCGTCGTGAACCGCGAGGAGTCGATGTTGGGGGCGATCACCCTGGACGCGCTGCTCGATCGGGTGCTCGCCTCATGAGCCTCACCGCCTGGATCGCGGTCGCCGTCTTCGCGGTGGCCTACAGCCTGATCGCGACCGAGAAGGTTCATCGGGTCAAGGTCGCACTCGGCGGCGCCGTGATCATGTTGCTGATCGGGGCCACCGACGCCGAGGCCGCCTTCTTCGACCCCGAGACCGGCATCGACTGGAACGTGCTGTTCCTGCTGCTGGGCATGATGCTGATCGTCGGCGTGCTCAAGCGCACCGGGGTGTTCGAGTTCATCGCGATCTGGTCGGTCAAGCGTGCCAAGGGCAAGCCGTTCCGGGTGATGGTGATCCTGGTCGTGGTCACCGCCGTGGCCTCGGCCCTGCTCGACAACGTGACCACGGTACTGCTGATCGCCCCGGTCACCTTCCTGGTCTGCGACCGGCTCGGGGTCCCGGTGATCCCGTTCCTGATCGCCGAGGCGTTGGCCAGCAACATCGGCGGCACGGCCACCCTGGTGGGCGACCCGCCCAACATCATCATCGCCAGCCGCAGCGGGCTGACCTACAGCGACTTCCTCGTCAACCTCACGCCCCTGGTGATCGTGCTGATGGTCGTGTTCGTCGGGCTGTGCAGGATCATGTTCCGCTCCGCGTTCGTCTACGACCCGGAGCGCGCGCGCAGCGTCATGGACCTGGAGGAGCGTGAGGCGCTCCAGGACACCCGCCTGCTCGTCGTCAGCCTGGTGGTTCTGACTGCGGTGACGGTCGCCTTCGTGCTGCACAGCGTGCTGCACTTCGAACCGTCGGTTGTCGCGCTGATCGGCGGCCTGGTCCTCGTCGCCCTGTCCCGCCTGGACGCCGAAGATGTCGCCACGGAAGTCGAGTGGCCGACCCTGATCTTCTTCGCGGGCCTGTTCATCATGGTGGGGTCCCTGGTGAACACCGGGGTGATCGAGCAGATCTCCCGGACGGCGGCGGACGCCGCCGAGGGCCGGCTGGCGGCGGCCTCGGTCGGGCTGCTGTGGGGCTCAGCCGTGCTGTCCGCCGTGGTCGACAACATCCCCTACGTGGCCACGATGAGCCCGGTAGTCGCCGACCTCGTCTCCGCCGCCGGGAACACCCCGCAGGCCCAGTCGCTGTGGTGGTCCCTGGCGATCGGGGCCGACCTCGGCGGCAACGCCACCGCTGTCGGCGCCTCGGCCAACGTGGTGATCCTCGGCCTGGCCGAGAAGGCCGGTCATCGAATCACCTTCTGGGAGTTCACCAAGTACGGCCTCATCACGGCGGTCATCACGATCGCCCTGGCCACGCCGTACGTGCTGCTGCGTTACTTCGTGCTCGCCTGAGCCAGCGCGCCGTCCACAGTGCTGGCGGCCACGACCCCACCCATGACGGCGAGGATCTGGTCACGGAACTCCTCGGCATAGCCGAGCTGCGTGCGCAGCTCCACCACACGTTCCGCCACACCGCGAGCGAAGTCACCCAGCTCGGCGCGGGCCTCGGCGACCCTTCCGAGCTCCTGCGGCGCCGCGGAGATGGCCTCGATGAGGCTCAGCAGCCTGGCCATCTCCTCTAGCGAGTAGCCGAGGGGCTTCATCCGCTTCACCAGCCGCAGCCTGTCGATGTCGGCGGCGCTGTACAGCCGGAACCCCCCTACGGTGCGCCCCGAAGGCGTGACGAGACCGACTTCCTCGTAGTAGCGGATCGTCCGCACGCTAAGGCCCACCGTCGCTGCGACCGGCCCGATGCTGAGCTTCCTCTCGTGCACCCCCGCCACCTCCTGCATCCCCGGGTCGACGTCATGCGCCGGCCTCGGCGGGTCACGACTCCTGACTGTACGCCACCGACCTGTCACTGGACGCAGGCATGAGGCGACGTGGACGAGAACGGGACAGACCACGGCGCTCCGCGCCGACATTGCCCACCGCACAGGGGTCCATCAGACATTCAAACCCTTACTCTCACGTAACGCTACAGTCGGGGCTCGGACGGGCGACATCGGGAGGAATCGCATGCTCATGGCCGGGCCTACCCTGGCCAGCCGTTTCGATGCGCGCAACAACGCGTTGTGGAGTCTGCGTCTCACGCTTGCCACCGTGGTCGCCGTCGTCCACATACAAGAGCTGGGCTGGCGGGAGCAACCACTTCTCGGCGACACCCTGCTCGGCGACCTCGCGGTCGACGGCTTCTTCGTGATCAGCGGCTTCCTGGTCACCCGCAGCGCGCTGCGGCTGTCCAGCCTGCGCCGGTTCGCCTGGCACCGCGCACTCCGGATCATGCCGGGGTTCTGGGTCTGCCTGGCCTTCACCGCCTTCGTGGCCGCCCCCATCGTGGCGGTACAACGCTCGAGACCGGCGACATCGGTACTCACCGGCCCCGAGTCATCCGTCTCGTTCGTGACCGACAATGCGGCGTTGCTGATTCGGCAGTGGCAGATCGCAGGCCTGCCCGGGCCACTGCGTGCTGAGGCGATGAACGGGGCGTTGTGGACGCTGTACTACGAGGCGGTCTGCTATCTCGGTATCGGCGTCCTGGTTGCCGTGGGTGTGCTCAGATCGGGCCGGCGCACCTCGCGGATTGCGCTCCCCGGCCCGGTTCGGCGACACGGCCTACTCACGGTGACGATCATCGCCTGGTTGACGCACACCCTCCAGGCGACGGGGGTGGCGGGCGACCGGCTGGAGTTCTTGCCCCGGTTCGGCGCGCTCTTCCTACTCGGAGCGTTGGGGCACGTCTACGCGCACCGCGTTCGCTTCCCGGTGGCCGGCGTGGTGGCCGCAGCGATCACTCTGACCGCTGCCCTGGCCTTCTTCGAGGAGTACCGGCCGCTGGGCGCTGTCCCGTTCGCCTATCTCGTGCTGTGGCTGATGGTGGCGTTGCCGGTGCGCGGGGAGCCGGGCATCGACGCTTCGTACGGGATGTACGTCTACCACTGGCCGATCGTGCTGGTGCTGGTCGAGCTGGGCTTCACGTCGATCGGTCGGGTCGCGTTCACCCTGGCGGCGCTGGCGGTCACGGCAACGGTGGCGGTCATCTCCTGGTATCTGGTCGAGGCGCCGGCCCTGCGGCGCAAGAACGCCGCCTGGGTGGAGCATCGGCCGACGGCCGGCCGACGGCTGTCGCTGCGCGGGTCAGACCGGCGAGAGGGGTGAACCACCGCTCTGATCGAGCTCGGCCGACCCCGCACGGCCGGCCAGGCGGCCGACGGTCAGACCCTGACCCAGCACGCTGAACACCACAATCAGGTAGGTCATCACCAGGAACGTGTCACGTTCGGTTCCGGCCGGCACACTGAACGCCAGGGCGAGACTGATGGCACCGCGGAGCCCTCCCCAGACCATCAGCCGCCGGGTGTATGGGGTGAAGCCGGTGCGATGGTGCATCAGGTAATACGGCACATTGACGCTGACCGTGCGGGCCAACAGAACCAGCGGTATGGCGATCACCCCCATCACCAGGTTTCGCCTGTCGAACTCCACTGCGAGCAGCTCCAGTGCGAGCAGGGTGAACAGACTGACGTTGAGCAGCTCGTCGATGAAGTACCACACGCTCTCGAAGCGCTCGCGACTGGACAGCGCAGCCGAGTGCCGGTCGGTGAGCAGCCCGACCAGTAGACCGGCCGCCACAGCGGCCAGCGGCGCCGAGACCTGCAGCTTGGCCGCAACGGCGGTCAGGGCGAGCACCAGGCCGAGGGTGGCCAGCATCTCGGTGATGAAGTCGTCGACCGCACGTAGGGCGAGGAACGCCACCCCGCCGAGCAGCACGCCGAGAGCCAGCCCACCGAACGCCTCCCGGGCGAAGAAGACGACCACCTCGACGGCGTCGCTCTCACCGCCATGCCCTCCGGCAGCGGCCCCACCGCCGGCCTCACCCACCGCCGAACCGCTGCCGACCAGGCCCGCCAGAACAGCGAAGGCGACGACGCCGACGCCGTCGTTGAACAGGCTCTCACCGGCGACCAGGGTCTCTATTCGTTCGGGGACCCGTGCCTGCTTGAGCATGCCCAGGACAGCGACAGGGTCGGTCGGGCTGATCAAGGCACCGAACAGCAGACAGTAGGTGAAACTGATCGACAGCCCGAACGCCGAGGTCAGCGCGTAGACCATCAGCCCGACCAGGCCGATTGAGATCCCGGTGGCGAGCAGCGCGAAGGCGAGGACCGGTGCGCGCATCCTCCACAGCGCATGCGTGTCGACCTCGAGTGCGCCGGCGAAGAGCAGGAGGGACAGGATCCCGTCGAACACCACGGTGTCGAAGTCGATACTCTTGACCACATCGACGGCGTTCAGGGCCATAGGCACGTCGAGGCTGGAGAGCACCAGTACGACGACGCTGACCATCAGCCCGCCGAGGGTCACCCCCACCGTGGCCGGGAGCTTGAGAACGCGGGCGTTGACGAAGGCGAGCGCGGCGATCAGGCAGGTCATCGCGGCAGCGAGGTCGAGAATCTCCATCGCGGCCACTCTAGAGCTCGAAAACCCCCGGCGATCGGTCAAGTTTTCTGACTTGCATCGGTTGTCGAAAGTTCTCAGACTTGACATGTGATGTACGTGATGACCGTCGATCAACAACGGTCGAGTGGGTCGTCGGACCGGGTGGACGGCGCGCTGACCCGGCTCGCCCGGATCCCCACGGTCCTCGCCTTCGAGCGCACGGCAGGAGATGAGTTCCAGGGTCTCCTCGACGACCCGGTGTCGGTGGTGGATGCCACCCTGGACCTCGTGAGGGACGGAACGTGGCACATCGGCATCGGCGCCGGCGAGGTGGAGCAGCCTCTGCCGCGCAGCACCCGGGCCGCCCGCGGACCCGCTTTCGAGCTGGCTCGGGAGGCTGTCGAGGTGGCCAAGCGCCGTCCGCAGCACCTTGCCGTCTCTGGCCATGACGCCGAGGGGGCTGAGCACGCCGAGGCGGCGTTGACCCTGCTGGCCGCCGTCGTCCAGCGGCGCAGCGACGCGGCCTGGGAGGCGATCGACCTGGACTCGCGGGGCCTGAGCCCGGCCGAGTCGGCCGCCAAGCTCGGGATCAGCCGCCAGGCGATCGGTCAGCGGCTCGCTGTGGGGCTATGGAAGCAGGAGCAGGCGGTCAGGCCGGTGCTGGCCCGCTTGCTCGCCGGGGCCGCTCGGTGAGCGGAGCCGCACTGGCCGCCCAGATCCTCCTCGCCACAATCTGCGTCGTCGCTGTGCCGTTCTGGCGTTCCCTCCCACCGATCCGGCGGATGCACACCCGGGCCCGCCTCGTGCTCGCGGTGGCCGTCGTCGCCCTGGCCTCAGCGGGTGCGCTCGCCTGGCAGGCCCCCGCGCTGGACCGGATGGACGGGCTGTGGGCGGCCACCCTTGCCGTGATCGCCGCCGTCGTCGGGGGCGGCCCGGTGGCCTCGGCGACGCTGCGCCTGGCGGACCCCGGGCGGCGCGGGCGACCCGGCCCCGCCGACGCCGACGTGCTGCACGGCGGGGGCTGGGTCGGGGCTCTGGAACGGGTCGGAGTCGCCGCGTCGCTGCTGGCCGGTTGGCCCGAGGGACTCGCGATCGCGCTGGCCATCAAGGGCCTGGGCCGCTATCCCGAGCTGCGCGACCCGGCCGCCGCCGAGCGATTCATCATCGGCACGTTCGCCAGCGTGCTGTGGGCCTGCGGGTGCGCAGGCGTGGGTCATGCCCTGCTCGACTGACTCGGCCGAGGTCCCGCCGGCGTCCTGACACCGTGGGGCGGCGGACTGACCTAGCATCGGACCTCGTGGCCATCGATGACTCCGACGTGCGCCGGGTGCTCTGCCTCGCCGCCCACCCCGACGACCTCGACTTCGGTGCGGCCGGCACGATCGCCGGCTTCACCCGATCGGGCATCGACGTGACCTATCTGCTGTGCACCCGTGGCGACCAGGGGGGGTTCGACGACACCCCGCGGGAGGCAATGCCCACCCTGCGGGAGAAGGAGCAGCGGGACGCAGCGGCGGCGATCGGTGTCACGGACGTGCGGTTCCTGGATGGCTATCGCGACGGCTGGCTCGAAGCGAGCCACGATCTGCAACGCGACATCGTTAGGGTGATCCGCCAGGTCCGCCCCGACCGGATGCTGATCCCCTCACCGGAACGGAACTGGTCGCGGATCGGCGCCAGCCACCCCGACCACCTCGCCGCGGGTGAGGCCGCGATCCGGGCGATCTACCCGGCCGCCCGCAACCCGTTCGCCTACTCCGAGCTGCTGCAGGACGAGGGCCTCGAACCGTGGACCGTGCGCGAGGTCTGGCTGATGGCTGACGCGAAGGCCGACCACCCGGTGCCGATCGACGACACCTTCTCGGCCAAGCTCGATGCGCTGCATGCCCACCGCAGCCAGACCTCGCACATGGCCGACCTCGAGGCGATGCTGCGCGACTGGGCGATCCGCACCGCCGGCCAGTTCGACCTTCCCGAGGGAAGCCTGGCCGAGGCGTTTCGGGTGATCGCCACCGGCTGAGCGGGATGCTCTCCGGGGCCGTTCACGCCCAGAGCGCGGCGACGAGCACGTTGACCACGGCGAGGACACCGATGGCGTGCACCACACCTCTGGGAGGGTCCGGTCGGCGGCGGTTGACCCAGGCGAGAACCGCGACGATGATCGCGACTCCCAGCTTGACCGCGATCTTGGCCCGGTCCAAGGGCTCCGTGCCGCTCACCGCTCCGGACTCGAGAAGACCCACCATGACCAGTCCGGTGACCAGCTGGACGAGGGCTCCGTACACCATGCCGGGGACGATCCGCGGTGCACGGATCACCGTGAACCACGCACCCACCACGGCCGCCATCCCGAGCAGGTGCAGCACGACCAGCACGTCGTAGAAGACCTCCATGCCGTTCATGGCCGAATGCTGTCAGAGCAGGCGTCGGTCGGCAGCCCAACGGGTGAGCTCGTTCCGGTTGGACAGCTGGAGCTTTCGCAGCACCGCCGACACGTGGGTCTCCACAGTCTTGACCGAGATGAACAGCTCCTTGGCGACTTCCTTGTAGGCGTAGCCGCGGGCGATCAGCCGCATCACCTCGCGCTCACGGGCGGATAGCCGGTCCAGCTCGTCGTCGACCGAGGCCACCTCGCCCGCACCGGCGCCGAACGCGTCGAGCACGAACCCGGCCAGTCGAGGGGAGAAGACGGCGTCCCCGTCGGCGACCCGGTACACGGCCACGGCCAGGTCTTTCCCGCTGATCGTCTTGGTCACGTAACCACGTGCCCCCGAACGGATCACTGCGATCACGTCCTCAGCGGCGTCGGAGACCGACAAGGCGAGGAACCGCACCGGTCGGGTCGCCGGATCGGACGGGTCCCCGCCGAGCAGGTCGACGCAGCGTTGCAGCACCTCCTTGGCACCGGGCCGGATCATGCCGCCGGGCAGATGTACGTCGAGCAGCACGACGTCCGGACGCAGCGCGTGGACCTGTTCGATGGCGGACTCGACGTCGGCGGCCTCGCCGACGATCTCGATCCGGTCCTCGCCACTGAGTTCGGTGCGCACTCCGCTGCGCACCATGGCGTGGTCGTCCACCAACAGCAGCCGAACGCTCACCGGGTCGCCTCCTGATCTCCTGCGTCGGCGGTAGCCGGTACCGCGTCGTCGTCGGGTCCGCTCCTGTGTACCGGATCACCGTCCGGCATCACCAGGCGTATCTCGGTGCCGTCCCCGGGAACGCTGCGCACCTCGGCCGACCCGCCGTGCCGCTCCATCCGGGCAATGATCGACTCCCGGACGCCGTGCCGATCGCCGGGCACGGCGTCGAGGAGGAACCCGGGGCCGCGGTCACGAACGAACGCCTCGACGCCGTCCGGTCCACTCTCGGCGTACACGGTGACCGGCCCACCGGCGTGCCGGACGGCGTTGACCGTCGCCTCGCGCAGCGCTGCGAGCAGGGCCTCGCTGCGCTGGTCCAGGTCGCGGTCACCCACCACCACCACGTCGACGGCGACCCCGTGCAGATCCTCGACGGCCTCGGCGACGCCCTTCACCGCCCGCTCGAACCGCAACGCACCGCCATCACCGTCCCCGCCGCCGTAGAGCCAGCTGCGCAGGTCGCGCTCCTGGGCCCGGGCCAGCCGGACCACCTGCGCCGAGTCGTCGCTGTTGCGCTGGATCAGCGCCAGGGTCTGCAGGACGGAGTCGTGCAGGTGCGCGGCGATGTCGGCGCGCTCGGCCTCGCGGACCCGTGCGGCCCGCTCGGCGTCGAGGTCGCGCCAGAACCGCACACCCCACGGAGCGAGCACGACGAGCGCCCCGCCGAGCATCGCGGCCACGGCGGCCAATACCCGACCGGCGTAGGCGACGTCGGTACTGCCGACCACGGCCAGCAGCACGCCACCGAGCACCAGCGCCATGCCGGCCATCACCCGCACAGCAGTCACCCGGCCGCTCGGCCGCTCCATCGAGCGCGACCCCTGCACCACGTCGAGCTGGGTGTAGACCAGCGCAGCCCCACCGAGGACGACGATCAGCGGAAGCACCGCGCCGAGCGGAACCTGCCAGCCGATCTGGGCACCCAGCACCACCAGACCACCGGCCAGCAGAAGCGCCCCGACGATCACGTCGCCGATCCTGGTCGAGGGCGCCTTGGCGCGCGCCGGGCCGCCGGTGGTGCCCTCGACCGGTACTCGGGCCGGCGGGGGTGGCCGCCGGTGCGGGGGGTTCGTCTCCAGGTAGCGGTCCTCGCTGGGCACGAGCGCCCAGAGCCAGACGTAGAGCACCAGCCCGAATCCGCCGGCCAGCGTGGTCAGCGCCAGCCCGATGCGCACCGTCCGTACCGGGATCCCCAGATGATCGGCTAGGCCGGCGGCGATCCCGGCGACGATCCGCCCGTCGTGCGGGCGGACCAGCGGCGGGCGGACCAGCGGCGGGCGGACCAGCGGCGGGCGGACGGCCACCACCGGCTGCATGACCGGCGGCCCAGCAGGGTAGGGACCTGGCGTGCTCACGCCGTCCATCTTCGCCCCTGACCCCCCGCCCTGACCTCAGGGACGGGCCCTGATCGGACCTCCCAGGGTCGGTTCAGGGTGACTCCGGATACCCCGACGCCGTCGCGCGGTCCAGGGTGGAGGCATGAGCAGTCAGCCGAGCCCACCTCCGATGCCCGGGTCCGAACCCGCCACCCGGCCTGCGAGGCCGTCGAGTCCCAGGGACGTCTTCGACCGGATCCGCGGCCTGGATATCGTGCGCCCGGACGACGACCGGTGGGTCGCCGGGGTGGCCTCCGGGCTGGCTCGCCGATCGGGTCTTGACCCGGTGCTGGTGCGAGGTGCCTTCGTGGCGCTGAGCTTCCTGGGGGTAGGTCTGTTCCTCTACGGCATCGGCTGGCTGCTGCTGCCGCAACCGGACGGCCGGATCCACGCCGAGGAGATCACCCGCGGCAAGGTGACCGCGGGCTTCGTGGGCTCCGTGATCGCCATCACCAGCGGCATGTCCTCGGTCTGGGGCGGCGCCGAAGGACAGTGGCTCGGCTGGGGACCTGGGCCTCTGCCCCTCATCGCCTTCGGCGTCGTCGTGTGGTGGCTGATGCGCCGCCGTGCGGCACCCGCCGGCCGACCGACCGTCGCCGGGTGACGGGCCGAGCCGCCCGGCGACCTCCGGCACCGTTCCTGGGCAGCCCGCGCAGCCCGCGCCGGGTAGCGCCTACGAGCCGCCCTCGCAGCACACCTCGGTCTTCGGCACCGAGGAGCCGGGTCGGTCGACCTGGGCCCGGACGGCGCAACCCGCCTGGTCCGGCCCGCCGGGCTCGGCGGGCGTACCGGCCGGTCCGCAGGGCGGCCCGCAGAGCGTCCGCACCGAGACCCGCCCCTACCGTCCGCTGACCATGATCACGATCGGTGCGGCCCTCTTGGCCGGTGTCCTCACCCACCTGCTCACCAACACCTGGACGACGACCGGCGCCGCCGCGCTGGGCGTGGTGGGACTCGGCCTGCTGGCCTCCGGCCTGGCCGGACGGCGGGGCGGCCTGCTCATCCCCGTGGGTTTCCTGCTGGCGTTCCTGGCGCTGGGCCCGCCTAGCTCCCACCCGACCGCGACCGGTCAGGCGACCTGGGCCCCCGCGACCGTCACCGCCGCCGAGCAGGGCTATCAGCTCGGTGCCGGAGAGGCCGTGCTCGACCTGACCTCGCCCGGACTGCTGGCGGGGGCCACCGCCGCCGACCCGGTGACCGTCCCGGTCCAGATGGGCGTCGGCGAGCTCACCGTCGTGCTGCCTCGCGGCACGACCGCACAGGTGGAGGCGAACCTGGGCATCGGCGAGATCATCGACCAGGTCACCGACGATGAGCCTCGCAGCGGGTTGGGCCTGCACGCGGAGATCGAGACCGGTACGTCGGACCCGGTGCTCCGGGTTTCGGTGAGCCAAGGCATAGGCCAGGCGACCATCCGGTACGCGCAGGAGCCGCTCAGCCCGTCGCCGTCCGGCCCGTCGCCATCCGGCCCGGCATCCTCCGGCACGCCGTCGACCAGTCCAGGAGTGAGGCCATGAACGGCTCGAAGTCCAGAACGCATACCGACGGCATGACTACCCGCCGACCGCACCAGATCCGGATGCGCACCATCGTGGCCGGACTGATCGCGCTGACCATCAGCATCAGCGTCCTGATCTCGACGCTGACCGTGGTGAGCCTCCCCGGCAAGGCCCTCGCCCTCGGCGTCCTGATCGGTGCGGGGCTGCTCCTACTCGGCAACGGCGTCGCCACGGCCGCTCGCGAGCAGCGGGCACGGGCCGTCGCAGACGACCCGCACCTGGCCCCGGATCAGCCGGCCAACCCGTCATAGGCGGCCAGCACCCGCGAACCGGTCAGGAAGCGGCCGTGGGCCCGTCGCTCCCGGCCGGCCAGCGCACCGAATGTCGACAGTACGTGCTCGAGGTCGTCACGGCTCCAGCCGAGCAGGACGGCGTGCGCCGCGTCGAGTTCGGCCAGCGCCTGCTCCCTGGTCCGGCGGGAGGACTCGGCGGCGACGTCGACCCCGGCAGCGGCCAGCTCGGCGGCAAGGGCCGCCATCTCCTCCTCCCAACGCACCGCCGCGGCGAACCGGCACAGGAGCCAGTGCTCCAGGACGACCTCCGGCTGCCAGGGCGCCGGCCGATCGTAGGTCCCCGGATCCGGAACGGCCGCCTGTTCCAGCTTGAAGAAGTTGAGGTTCGCCCCGGCGTGCTTCTGCCGGATCAGGTAGTCGACCGGCAGGCTGGCCAGAGCGGCGAGCAGCAGCGGAAGCCGCGGCGCGTCGATCAGCGGCATGGAGTTGCCCACGCCGACCAGCGGCAGCGGGCAGGGCAGCAGGGTGCGCGGGGCGTCCACCGTGGTCACGTTCCGGTAGCCGGCCAGCCAGCCGCGCTCGGCCATCGAACCCAGCCGCCGCACGACCAGGTCGGCGGGCACCCAGTACCGTTGCCCGGCTCGCCCGCCCCCGCGGTGGTCGAGTAGCGCGGCGTGCTTGGCCTCCCACAGCGGCAGCAGGCCGGGGCCGGGCCCGGTGCGGAAGTGCACGGCGTCGCGGGTCATGTGCAGCGGGGTGACCAGGCGAACCTGCCAGGGGTTCGCTGCTGACGTTGCCTCGCGCGGCCTGTAGTGCAGCACCGGCCAGCGCCGGTGCGCGGCGGCCAGCAGGGCGGCGTCCCGGGGCGAGCCGCACAGCGGCAGGGTGGCGGTGTTCGGGTTGACCAACCGGGGCAGGTCAGGGGTGAGCGGCCAGCAGCGGTCCGGGTCGGGGGCGGCCGGGTCGGCCACGCCGACGCCGACCTCGGCGCCGGCCCTGTCCGCCGCCCGCACCGGGGCCGAGCCAGGGCGCGGGGGGCCGCGGCGCACCGCAAGCACCGCGGCGGTGACCCGAGAGGAGACGCCGTCGACCACCGAACGATCTGTGGCCAGCAGGTGCACGGAGGCGAGGGCGTCGGCCTCGAGCAGAGCGCCGACCAGGGCGGCCGCGGAGCGGTCGGCGGCGATCCCGGCGGGGACGAGGAGGCCGGCGTGGCCGTCCTCGGCCAGCAGCCGCCAGCACGTCTCGACGAACGGCAGGTAGGCATTGACCTCACCGGACCCGATCAACGGATGACGGCCGCCCTCCCGGACGATCCGGGAGGCGTCCAGCCGATGGGTGCGCAGCGCGGCGAGAGCCGGGTCGCTGCCCTCGCTGCGGAACACCTTGAGTCGTTCCCAGGGCGGGTTGGCGACCACCGCCGCGAAGCCGCCGCGCCAGCCGGTGACCGGGTCGCACGGCTGCGACTCGACGGCCAGGGCCTGCGGGAACGCCGCATGCCAGACCAGGCCGGCCGGCTCGGCGAGGCCGGACACCGGTGAGTCGACCAGAGCGGAGGGGCCGAGCAGGGCGTCCCCGGTCACGACCCTCCGGGTCAGCCCGGTGGTCACCGGGTCGGGGTCGATGCCCGGGTCGAGCCGGCGGGCCCAGGCCACCAGACGGGCCCGGCACAGCGCAACCGCCACCGGATCGGCGTCCACCCCGTGGAGGCGCCCGAGGGCCTGGACCGGGTCGTCCCCGAGCGCGACCAGCCGGTCGAACGCGGCGACCAGCAACGCCCCGGTTCCGCAGGCCGGGTCGACCACGGCACCGTGCACGGCATCGGGAGGCCGGCCGGGCAGAGCGTGCCGGGCGAGCACCGCGGCCAGGTGCGGGGGGGTGGCGAACGACCCTCGGCGGCGACGCTCGGCATTGCCGCCCGAGACCAGCCCGACCCGGCCGCCGGGGTCGGCGGACCTGCGCGGCAGCCAGGTCAGGAGAGCGTCGTAGCCGGCCGCCAGCTCGAGCACCAGAGCGTCGTCCCGGGCCAGGACGGCGTGCCCCAGTGCGGCGAGGACAGCGGCGTCGCGCCAGGCGTGCGGATCGGTGAACCCGGCCCTGTCCGGTCCGGAGTCGGCGAGCCGCGCCGCAGCGCTGGTCACGGCGGCCGTCACTCTGTTGGGCAGCGCCGGGGCCGCGGTGCTGCTCACCCGGGCCGAACCCCGACTAGCGCGAGCCCGGTGACGGTCGCCGTGGTGAGCCGCAGATCGGCCAGGGCGTTCTCGTCGATCCAGGCCACCTCCTCGGTAGAACCGTCCAGCTCGACCACCCTGGGCGCCCTCCCGAGCGGGGCGGTGCCCGTGTAGAGCAAGTTGACGGCCTGGAAGTCCTCCAGGACCCCGTGCGGCGCTCTGCCGGTCCAGTGGGCCGTCCCGACGCCGGCCATTCTGACGTCGCTGAGCCGGAACCCGCTCTCCTCGAACACCTCCCGGGTCAGAGCGTCGTCGGGGTGTTCGCCGATGTCGATCCCTCCGCCGGGCAGTGCCCACAGCCCGATCCGGCGCAGCCGGGTCAAGAGCACCCGGCCCGGTTCGCGGACCACGGCGTAGCAGGCCGCTCGCTGGATCCGTACCGGGCCGTCCCCGGGCTGGTGGCCCGCGTGCGGACTTCTGAACTGCCGGCCATCGGATTCATCGGCAGCCGGCACCTCCTCCAGATCGGCCGTGGGCGCGGCATCGGTCGACCGGGCGAGCTCCTCGACGACCAGGGCGTCGGCCAGCGGGAACACCAGACCCAGCCGATGCACCCGCACCCCGGAGGCCAGATCATGCACCTCGCTGGTCACCCCGCCCAGGTCGATCGCCGCGGCCACAGCCTCGGCGCGCCCACCGCTCAACCCCGCCGCCGCCATGATCCGGGCCAGGGCCGCGTTCGGGGTCTCCCCGTGCAGCAGCCAGCCGCTGGCCAGTACCGGACCTGCGGCTCGCCCGTCGTCCGGACCACGCGCGACGATGTCGACCGCGACCCGCTGGCGGGGCTGCACGGGCGCGAGAGGATCGGCGGGCACGGACAGACCGTACCCGTGGCCGCTCGCAAGACGCCGTGGAGAGCCCGACGGAACGCGTCGAGACAGAACCGGATCGAGATACAACGGATCGAGGGCGGGAAGGCAAGCCTTCCCGCCCTCTTCGACCCGGTCCACCACGGGTCGTCCGCGGACCCACCAAGACGACCCCGCCACGCATCGCAGATGGCCATACCGGAGATCCTGAACCCGACCGTAGACGGCCCCGCGGAACGCCGAGCAGGACCTTTCTCCTTGCCTGGTTCTTCCCGCCGTCCGGCCCTGTCGGGCGTTCGGGCTACGGTGCGGTGGTGAGCGACGACCTCTCGCCCGGCCGGTTGCGACGGCTCGCCCTACGCACCTACGCGGGACTGCCGGAGTGGGTCCGGCTCCAGCTGGTCCGCCGGCTCACGCCCGACTACACGGTCGGCGCGTTGTGCTTCCTCGAATGCGAGGGCCAGATGCTCATGCTGCGCCAGCACCACCGCGAGGGATGGACGCTCCCCGGCGGCCTGCTCGAGAAGGGCGAGCAGGCGGCCGACGCCGTGCGCCGCGAGGTCGAGGAGGAGACCGGGCTGATAATCACCCCCGGGGAGCCGCTGACGTGCGTGGTCGATCCGGTGACCCAGCGGGTGGACGTCCTGTTCCACGTCCCGGTCGCCGAGCCACGCCAGGTCATGCCCCGAAGTGAGGCCGTGAGGGCGCAATGGCTGCGGCCCAGCGATCTGGGTGAGGTCGACGCACCGACCCGGCAGGCGTTCGTCGGGTATCAGCGGGTTCAGCGCCCGGACTCGCGGACCGGCGCTCTAGCCGACCCTCGGTAACCGGGCTCACTCCCCGGCAGGACCGGTCGATGTCTACCCAGAGTGCCGCGCGGCTACCCAGAGTGTCGCTCGGCGCTCGTGACCTGGCATCCAGCCCTCGCCCGCTCTGGGTGTCGGCCGCGGCGCCTACGGTGGGCTCGTGCACGAAGAGTTCCAGGGACGGGCCCTGACGGCGCTACAGCGGCTGGTCGGCCGTGAGGACGCCACGTTCCGGGACGGTCAGCTCGAAGCGATCGGCGCACTGGTCGAACACCGGCGCCGGGTGCTCGTCGTCCAGCGAACGGGCTGGGGCAAGTCGGCGGTCTATTTCGTGGCCACCACGCTGCTGCGCACCGGGTGGGGGCGGCGGCCACCGGCCGGCCCCACCCTGATCGTCTCGCCGCTGCTCGCGCTGATGCGTGACCAGGTCGGGGCCGCGGCCCGCGCCGGCATCCGCGCCGAGTCGATCAACTCGGCCAATGCCCAGGAGTGGGGCCAGGTCCGGCAGGCTCTGGACGACGATGCGGTCGACGTGTTGCTGGTCAGCCCGGAACGGTTGAACAACCCCCGGTTCCGCGACGAACAACTGCCGGACCTGGCGGCGCGCTGCGGCCTGCTGGTCGTCGACGAGGCGCACTGCATCAGCGACTGGGGCCACGATTTCCGGCCCGACTACCGGCGGATCCGTGACCTGCTGACCACCCTCCCAGAGGACACACCGGTGCTGGCCACCACGGCCACCGCCAACGCCCGGGTCGTCGCCGACGTCGCCGAGCAGCTCAGCGCCGCCGGTGCGAACGGGCCGGGCGGACCCGAGACGCCGAGGGCGGAACGGCACGAGGTGACCACGCTGCGCGGCCCACTGGCCCGGGACAGCCTGCGCCTCGGCGTCCTGCCGGTCACCACGCCCGAGCAGCGGATCGCCTGGCTTCTCGCCCACCTTGGTGACCTACCGGGCAGCGGCATCGTCTACACCCTCACCGTCGCCGCCGCCGAGGACGTGGCGGCGGCGCTGCGCGAGGCCGGCCACGCTGTGCGCGCCTATACGGGGCGCAGCGACGGCGCCGAACGAGAGCAGCTCGAGGACGCGTTGCGGCGCAACGAGCTCAAGGCGCTGGTCGCGACCAGCGCGCTCGGCATGGGCTTCGACAAACCCGACCTCGGGTTCGTGCTGCACCTGGGGGCGCCGTCCTCGCCGGTGGCCTACTACCAGCAGGTCGGGCGGGCCGGGCGGGCCACCGAGCGCGCCGACGTGCTACTGCTGCCGGGCAGCGAGGACGCCGACATCTGGTCCTACTTCGCCTCAGCCTCGATGCCCCGCGAGCACCAGGCGGCCGCCGTGATCGACGCGCTCGCCGCCGCGGCGCCCAAGCCGCTGTCGACGGCGGCGCTGGAGACGATCGTCGACGTCCGGCGCACCCGCCTGGAGCTGCTGCTCAAGGTGCTCGACGTCGACGGCGCGGTACAGCGGGTCAGTGGCGGGTGGGCGGCGACCGGTCGAGCGTGGGTCTACGACACCGAGCGCTATCAGCGGGTCGCCCAGGCCCGTGAGCGTGAGCAGCGGTTGATGCTCGACTACCAGCAGACCTCCTCCTGCCGAATGCGCTTCCTGCAGCAGGCCCTGGACGACCCGACGGCGACCGTTGACACGGGCTGCGGTCGCTGCGATGTCTGCGCCGGGCCCTGGTTCGACGCCGACGCGACCCAGGCGGCGATCGACGCCGCGCGAGCGCGCCTGTCCCGGGTCGGCGTGGACCTGGACCCGCGGGCGATGTGGCCGACGGGCATGGACCGCCTCGGCATCCCCGCACGGGGGAAGATCGCCCCTGACCAGGCGATGGCCCCGGGCCGTGCCGTCGCCCGGCTGAGCGATCTCGGACGGGGGCAGCGGCTGCGCGCGCTGTTGGCCGAGGCCGACGCTCCTCCGCCCCCGTGGCTGGCCGACGCCACGATCGAGGTACTCAGGGGCTGGGACTGGCGGCAGCGTCCCGCGGCCGTCGTGGCGGTACCGTCACGGCGTCGCCCGCTACTGGTCACCGGGGTGGCACGGGGGCTGGCCGAGGTGGGCCGGCTGCGGTACCTGGGCACCTTGGACCCGGTCGGGGGTGGTCCGGACGGCGAGCCCGGGGGCAACAGCGCATTCCGGCTGGCCGGAGTGTGGGGTCGGCTCACGGTGGGCGAGTCGATGGCCGACGCTGTCCGGGACCTCGGCGGTCCGGTGCTCCTGGTGGACGATGTCGCCGCCTCGCGATGGACCCTCACCGTCGCGGCGGCGGCGCTGCGCGCGGCGGGCGCTCGCGACGTTCTGCCGTTCGTGCTGGCCCTGGAGGCCTGAACCGCCGCTCGGGTCTGGTGCACCGCCCGGTATCGCCGCCCGCCGAGCCACCACGTACCGTCGATGAGGTGACCGCGAAACCGATGTCCCACCCGGTCGACCTTCCGACCACGCTCGGTGCGCTGCGCGCCTCACCTCACGTGCACCGCAGCGTCAAGGACGAGATCCGGGCCAACCTGGTGCGCTTGATGCGTGCCGGTGTGCCGCGTTTCCCCGGCGTGGTCGGCTTCGACGAGACGGTGCTGCCCGACCTGGAACGGGCGCTGCTGGCCGGGCACGACCTCGTACTGCTCGGCGAGCGTGGTCAAGGCAAGAGCCGGCTCATGCGAACCTTGGTCGGCCTGCTCGACGAGTGGAGCCCGGCGATCGCCGGCGCCGAGCTGCACGAGCACCCCTTCGAACCGATCACCCCCGCGTCCCAGGCCCGGTGTGCCGAGCTGGGCGAGCACCTGCCGGTGACCTGGGTCCACCGCAGCGATCGGTACGCCGAGAAGCTGGCTACCCCGGATACGAGCATCGGCGACCTGATCGGCGACGTCGATCCCATCAAGGTGGCTCAGGGCCGCACCCTGGGGGACCCGGAGACGATCCACTACGGCCTGGTCCCGCGGATGCATCGCGGGATCTTCGCGGTCAACGAGCTGCCCGACCTCGCCGAGCGGATCCAGGTCGGCCTGCTCAACGTGCTCGAGGAGCGGGACATCCAGGTGCGCGGCTACGTTCTGCGCCTCCCGTTGGACCTGCTGCTCGTCGCCAGCGCCAACCCCGAGGACTACACCAACCGGGGCAGGATCATCACCCCGCTCAAGGACCGTTTCGGCGCCGAGATCCGCACCCACTACCCGCTCGACATCTCCGGCGAGGTCGCGTTGGTCCGCCAGGAGGCGGCGTTGGCCGCCGAGGTGCCCGACCACCTGCTCGAGGTGCTGGCCCGGTTCACCCACGCCGTGCGCGACTCACCGTCGGTCGATGGCCGCTCGGGCGTCTCGGCACGGTTCGCCATCGCCGGCGCCGAGACGCTCGCCGCCGCGGCGTTGCGCCGGGCCGCCCTGCTGGGCGAGCTGGGCGGGTTGGGCGAGGAGCACCAGGTCGTATCGGTGGCCCGGATCGGCGACGCGGAGACGATCACGGCGACCCTGCGCGGAAAGGTCGAGTTCGAGGCCGACGGTGAGGGCCGAGAGGTGGAGATCCTCGACCATCTGCTGCGCCGGGCGACTGCCGAGACCTGGCGAGCCCGACTCGGCGGGCTGGACCTGTCCGGCCTGGTCGCAGTGGCGGCGGCCGAGGACGGCGTCCTGGCCGGGGACGGGGTGCGAGCCGCCGAGCTGCTCGGCCAGTTCGAGCGGGTGCCCGGGCTGGCCGCGGTGCTGGGACGTCTGGGAATGGCCGACGTGCCGACTCCGGCCGAGGCCGCGAGCGCCATCGAGTTCGCCCTTGAGGGACTCCATCTGACCCGCCGGTTGGCCAAGGACGTGCTGGAGGACGGCCGTGTGGTCTACGGCGGCGACGCCGAGTCCGGAACGGGCTGAGCACCGTGCCGTCCGGCGGAGCGAACCAGCCGCCCCAGCACCCGCGGCGCCGCCACCATCGCCACCGGTACTCCTCGTGGCGCGGCGGAGCGGACCCGTTGGCGCCGCCCTACGACGTCCGCCAGGCCCTGGACGCGATCGGCGAGCGGGTGCTGGCCGGCGACGGGCTGCGGGAGGCCTTGCGCGACCTGCTCCGACGCGGCCTGCCGACCGACGACCCGGACGGCGCGCCGCATCGGCCGGGTCTGGACGAGCTGCGGGCCCGCGCCGCCCGGATGCGCCGCGAGGTGGCCCGGCGGGGCCGGCTGGACGGTGCGGTCACCCGGGCGCGGGCGCGACTGGACCAGGCATTGGCCGCCGAGCGCGACGCCCTCGACGACATCCCGCAGGGCGACCCGCGGGCCATGGACGCGGCCTTCGCCCAGGCCCGCCTGGACGCCCTACCCCGTTCCGCCGCGGCCGCGGTCCGCGAGCTCGCCGACTACCGATGGACCTCACCCGAGGCGGCGCAGATCTATGCCCAGATCCTCGACGAACTACGCGGCGACGTCCTGAACCAGCAGTTCCGCGGGATCCGCGACGCGTTGGCCGGCATGCAGCCCGGGGCGGGTTCGACCGAGCAACAGGCGGCGACCGCCGCGGTCAAGGAGATGTTGAGTGACCTGAACGCGTTGCTGGACAAGCATTCTCGCGGCCAAGACACTCGCGATGACTTCCGCGCCTTCATGGACAAGCATGGCCATCTGTTCGACGAGGACCCGCAGTCCGTCGAGGAGCTGATCGACGCTCTGGCCCGGCGGGCCGCAGCAGCCCAGCGGCTGATGAGCTCGCTGACCCCGGCCCAGCGTGAGGAGCTGGCCGCTCTGATGTCCTCGGCGCTCGGCGATCCCGAGCTGGCGGCGCAGATGGCGGCGCTCAGCTCGACGCTGCAGGCCCTGCGGCCTGACCTCGCCTGGCAGCGCGCGCAGCAGATGCGCGGCGAGCAGGGTCTCGGCTACGCCGAAGCGGCGGGTGCACTGGGTGAGCTGGCCGACCTCGACGACCTGCTCGACGCCCTCACCCAGGACCACCCCGGCGCGACCCTCGACGACATCGACGTCGAGATGGTCGAACGATCCCTGGGATCCGCTGCGGCGCAGGACGTCCGGGCCTTGCAGCGGCTCGAGAGGGAGCTGACCCGCCAGGGCTGGCTGACCCGGGACGGCGACAGCGGCCTCACCCTCACCCCGAAGGCGCTGCGCCGCCTCGGCCAGACGGCACTTCGCCAGGTGTTCGCGCACCTGGACCGCGGCGGACGTGGCGAGCACGACCAGCGGGACGCCGGCGCGGCCGGCGAGGCCACCGGCACCTCACGGGCCTGGGAGTTCGGTGACGCACAGCCCCTGGACGTGGTGCGCACGGTCGGCAACGCCGTCCGCCGGGGTGAGCGCCCCGGATCGGCCGGCGGCCCCTCGAGGGCTGGTGGCGGCCTGCGGCTGCTGGTCGAGGACTTCGAGGTCGTCGAGACCGAACGGCGGGCGAGCGCGGCGGTGGCGCTGTGCGTGGACCTGTCGTACTCGATGATCGCCGAGGGCCGCTGGGGCCCGATGAAGCAGACCTCACTGGCCTTGGCCCACCTGGTGGCGACCCGCTTCCCGCAGGACGCGCTGCAGATCATCGGGTTCGGCCGGTACGCCATGCCGCTGCGGGTCGAGGAGCTGGCCGGCATCGAACCCGAGTACGTCCAGGGCACGAACCTCCACCATGCACTGCATCTGGCAGGACGCCATCTGCGCCGACACAGCCACGGCGAGCCCGTCGTCCTGGTAGTGACCGACGGTGAGCCGACTGCGCATCTGGAGGGCGGGAACGCCTACTTCAGCTACCCGCCCAGCAGGGCCACGATCTCGGCCACGGTGGCCGAAGTCGACGCACTGACCCGGTACGGCGCCGCGATCAACGTGTTCATGCTCGGCGAGGACCCCGGGCTGCGACGGTTCATGGACGCCGTGGCCCGCCGCAACGGCGGCCGGGTGTTCACCCCCTCGCTGGACCGGCTGGGCAGCTACGTGGTCAGCGACTACCTGACCGCCCGACGCGGCGGCCGCCGCTCGGGTCGCTGACCGGCTACCGCACCCCTGCTGCCCGCGCTGCGCTCCCTGACTCCCATTCCATGATCCCCGCGAGTGAAGGGATAGGGCGGCTTCACGTCCGGCATGAGGACCGTTTTCCCTCACTCGCCGGGATCATGACGTCGGACGGCGCGCACCCGACGCCTCGGCGAGCGCCGACCGGATCAGCGCGACCATCTCCTGGGGGTGACGCAGCACGTCGTCCGCGGTGATCACGATGACCCGCCACCCGGCCGCCTCCAGCAGACGCCGGCGCGCGATGTCCCGCTGCCACTGCCGTCGGTCCGAGCGGTGATGGTCGCCGTCGTACTCGACCGCCACCTTGAGCCGCGACCAGGAGAAGTCGGGGCAGGCCAGCCAGCCGCCGGACTCATCGAACACCTCGCTGTTGAGCTGAGGGGCGGGCAGTCCGCAGCGGTGCATCACCAGCCGGGCCCGGCTCTCCATCACCGAGTCCGAGCCGCGGATCAGCCGGACCGCCTCGCGCAGAGTGCGAACCCCTCGCCCGCCGTGACGCGTGTCGATCTCTGCACGCAATGCCGACAACGGATACGACGGCCTGCGCACCACGGCATCTGCGAACACGACGCAATCGTCGACAGACCCGTAGGGCGCCAGATCCGCCCACGTGACCACGGCGTCCGTGACCCGCAGCCCGCTCGCCACCGCGGTGCCGGACGCCGTGCCACGATGGCCCACCACCCCTGCCCGCGTGACCTGCGAGCAACCTGGCGGGGTGAGAACGTGGAGCATGCCGTCGTCCGCGTAGACGGTGGGCAGCCTCAGCAACGTGGCCGCGGTGTGGTGGCTGAACACCGCGTCCTCCGGCAGCACGGTCGCCAGGGCCGCAGCCCGTTCCCGGACCGTCGTCGGCTCGATGGCGGAGCGGACGCCGTGCATCGGCCGTACAAGGTCACCGGCACGCAGCCGGCTTCGGCTGACCCCGAGATCGCGAGCCGAGGCGACAGCGAACGGGACCGGCAGCCTGTCGGGCAGCGGCGCGGGCGAACGACTCATGCTCTCACTCTGGCTCAGGGTCTCGCCTCGGCGTCGAGCGCAACCCACACCATATCCACAGGTTTTCAACAGGTTTTCCACAGGAAGAGCTCAGGGGCGGTTCCACCGCAGGTCATGGTCCCCACGAGTGAAGGGGGTTGGTCGCTACCGAGCGGGCGTGGCCGCCATCTCTCTTCACTCACCGGGATCATGGACGGTGAGGACGGCGCGGCACCCGGACGTAGGGTCGGCCTATGCCACTGGTCGGTGAGGAAGAGCCCAACCCTGTCACCTGGGTCCGCGAGCAGATCGAGGCGTACCGCGCGAGCGGTGGGCGCCAGGCGAACACGTTGCGCGACACCGGCATCCCGATCATCTTGATCACCGCCCGGGGACGGCGAACCGGCGCGCTGCGCACCTTCGCCCTGATGCGGGTCGAGCACGAGGGCCAGTACGCGCTGGTCGCGTCCAAGGGCGGCGCGGTGGAGCACCCGGCCTGGTATCTCAACCTCACGGCCGCGCCGGACCAAGTGATGATCCAGGACGGCCCGGAGCCCTTCGACGTCCGGGTCCGCGAGCTGGACGGCGACGAGCGCGAGACGTGGTGGCGGCGGGCAGTCGCGGTCTTCCCGACCTATGCCGACTACCAGGCGCGCACCGACCGGCAGATTCCGGTGCTGCTGGCCAGCCGCTCTGGCCCGGCCCGCTGACGACGTCAGCGAGCGACGAAACCGAGCAGATCGTGCCGGGTCAGGACACCGACCGGCTTGCCGTCGTCGACGACCATCACGGCGTCCGACGTCCGCAGCGCCGTTCGAGCCGTCTCGACCGGCTCACCCGACCCGACGAGCGGAAGCGCCGGGCCCATGTGCTGCTCGACCCGCTCGGCGAGCGCGGCCCGACCGGTGAACACCGCCTCCAGCAGGTCGCGCTCGTTGACCGACCCCGCGACCTCACCGGCCATGACCGGCGGCTCGGCCTTGACCACGGGCATCTGCGAGACGTGGTACTCGCGCAGGATGGAGATGGCGTCGCGCACCGTCTCGTTGGGATGGGTGTGCACCAGGGCCGGCATCCCGGACGACTTGGCCCGCAGCACGTCCCCCACCGTGGCGGCCCCGTCCGCCCGCAGGAAGCCGTAAGAAGCCATCCACTCGTCGTTGAAGATCTTCGACAGGTACCCGCGGCCGCCGTCCGGCAGCAGCACCACGACCACGGCGTCGGGGCCGGCGCGCCGGGCCACCTCTAGCGCGGCCACCACCGCCATCCCGCACGACCCGCCGACCAGCAGCCCCTCCTCCCTGGCCAGCCTGCGGGTCATCGCGAAGGAGTCGGCGTCGCTCACCGCGATGACCTCGTCAGGCACTCGCGGGTCGTAGGCACCGGGCCAGAAGTCCTCGCCGACCCCCTCGACCAGGTAGGGCCGTCCGGTGCCGCCCGAGTACACCGACCCTTCGGGGTCGACACCCACCACCTGCACCGGGCCCCCAGCGCTCATGGCCCGCCGCGCCGAGACCTCCTTGAGGTAGCGGCCGGTCCCGGTGATCGTGCCGCCGGTACCGATGCCGGCGACGACGTGCGTCACCTTGCCGAGAGTGTCCCGCCAGATCTCGGGCCCGGTGGTGCGGTAATGGCTGGCCGGTCCCTCAGGGTTGGAGTACTGGTCCGGCTTCCACGCGCCCTCGATCTCGCGCGTGAGCCGGTCGGAGACCGAGTAGTAGGAGTCCGGGTGGTCAGGCGGCACGGACGTCGGGCAGACGACCACCTCGGCGCCGTAGGCCCTCATCACGTTGCACTTGTCCTCGCTGACCTTGTCGGGGCAGACGAAGACACAGTGGTAGCCGCGCTGCTGGGCGACCAGGGCCAGGCCGACGCCGGTGTTGCCGGAGGTGGGCTCGACGATCGTGCCGCCGGGACGAAGGCGACCGTCGGCCTCGGCCGCCTCGATCATCCGCAGCGCGATCCGGTCCTTCACCGAACCACCGGGGTTGAGGTACTCCACCTTGGCCAGGACGAGGGCGTCGACGCCCTCTGTCACCCGGTTCAGCCGTACCAGCGGGGTGTTCCCGACCAGGTCGAGGACGGACTCGGCGTAGACCAGATCGTGGGACATGACCTCATCCTCCCAGCCGGCGCCGGTCGAGCACCCGCGAGCGTGCGCCGATGCAGGGACGTTACGGTGGTCCGACGGCATGTCCTGCGTCGAGGGGAGAGCTCAGCGATGAGCCGTATCCGGCAGGCCCGGCGGATTGCGGCAGCTGCGGCCTTCGGAGGCGGTGGGCTGGCCGGGATCGGAGCGGCCGGCATCGGGGTTCTGCTCGCCGAGGCCAGGCTCGCCCGGCGATGGATCGGCACGCCGTACGGCACCACCGGCCCCGATGCCTCGGGCCGGTACGGTGCCGGGACCGGAGAGCCGATCGAGCTGGCCATGCTGGGCGACTCGACGTCGGTGGGGCTGGGCGTCGGCGACGTCGAGACCAGCCCGGGGGCGGTGATCGCCCGTGGAGTGGCCGCGCTGTCCGGTCGTCCCGTGCGGCTCGTGGTGGCGGGCCGGGTGGGCGCCGATTCGGGCCACCTGGACGGCCAGATCGATGACCTGCTCGACCGCGGACCGGCCCCCGACGTCGCAGTGATCATGGTGGGAGCCAACGACGTCACCCATCGCCTAGTCCCCTCCGAGTCGGTGCGCCACCTGGACGGCGCGGTCCGCCGGCTCCGCGCCCTCGACTGCGAGGTGGTCGTCGGCACCTGCCCGGACCTGGGAACCATCGAGCCGATGGCCCAGCCACTGCGCTACGTCGCCCGGCGGTGGAGCCGCCGGCTCGCGGCGGCCCAGACCATCGCGGCGGTCGAAGCGGGCGGACGGTCGGTGTCGGTGGCCGACCTGATGGCGCGCGACCTGGCCACCCGCAAGCACGAGATGTTCGCCGCCGACCGCTTCCACCCCTCCGAGGCCGGCTACGCCAGGCTCGCGGCCGTGCTGCTGCCCTCCGTGTGCGCGGCGATCGGGGTGCTACCGGACGGCGCGCAGCGCCCCGACGTCCGCCGCGGCGAGGGCGTGGACGACGTGGCGCATGCCGCCGTCCGGGCCGCGTCGGCGCCGGGTACCGAGGTCTCCGGCGTCGAGGTCAGCGGCGCGGCCCGCGGTCCGCGAGGACGCTGGGCGGTGTTGCTGCGTCGGCGCCTGCCGGTGGCCCGTGCCAGTGAGCGCGGTCGCGACGGCGAGCGGGACGGCCGACCTGATCCCGGCGCCGGCGAGCAGAGCCCTACTACCGTGGGTTCGTGACCGCCGAGCCTGTCGTCCCCCATCGCGTCTCCTACACCGTCTACTACGAGGACACCGACTCCCTCGGGGTCGTGTACTACGCCAACTACTTCAAGTTCCTCGAACGGGGCCGCACCGAGTTCCTGAAGGCCCGCGGGCTCAGCGTGGCCGAGGTGAACCGTCAGGGGTACCTGATCGTCGTGCACTCGGTGAAGGCGACGTTCCGCAGCGCTGCTCAGCTCGGTGACCTGCTGGACGTCGTGTCGACCTTCGCGGTGAACTCGCCCTACCGGGGCCGGTTCTCCCAGCGGATCGAGCTGGACAGCGCGCTGGTGGTCGACGCCGTGGTCGACGTGGCCTGCTTGGACGGCGAGCGCAGGCTGATCGAGCTACCGGGGCTGCTGCGCGACGTGGCCGGGTAACGGCTGCCGCGCTCAGCCCTCCGATCCTCGCGCGCCCCCGCCCCAGGTCCACTTGGCGATGTCGGGCAGGTCGACGAGGTGTTCGCGGATGTAGGCGGTGTGCTCGGCGAGGCGCCGCTCACACAGCGCGGTCAGGGCGTCCCATCCGCCGACCCGGCGAGTGGAGCGGCGCAGTGCCTCGGTGGCGAGGTGGAACCGGCTCATCCGGTTGAGCACCACCATGTCGAACGGGGTGGTCGTGGTGCCCTGCTCGTTGAACCCGCGCACGTGGAACCGGCCCGGCTCGCTGCGCCCATGGATCAGCTGGTGCACCGCCCGCGGGTAGCCGTGGAAGGCGAACACCACGTGCTGGTCGGGGGTGAACAGCTCGTCGAACTGGCTGTCGGAGAAGCCGTGCGGGTGGTCGTTCTCCGGCAGCAGGGCCATCAGGTCGACCACGTTGACCACCCGGACCACCAGGTCGGGGGTGTACTCGCGCAGCAGCTCGGCGGCCGCCAGGGTCTCCTGAGTGGCCACGTCCCCAGCGCAGGCGAGCACGACGTCCGGCTCTGGTGTCGAGCTGCGCGAGGTACCCGAAGTGACCGGCCTCTCCGTACCGGCCCAGTCCCAGATCCCGGCCCCGGCCGCGCAGTGCCGGTGCGCCTCCTCGAGGGTGAGGTACTGCAGGTGGTCCTGCTTGTCGACCACGATCAGGTTGACGTGGTCGGTGCTGCGCAGGCAGTGGTCGGCGATCGACAGCGTGGTGTTGGCGTCCGGCGGCAGCCAGACTCGGACGACGTCCGGGGCGAGCGGGATCAGCGCGTCGATCAGGCCTGGGCCCTGGTGGGAGAACCCATTGTGGTCGTTGCGCCAGCACGTCGACGTGAGCAGCACGTTGAGCGAGGAGACCGGGGCACGCCAGTCCAGGGTCATCGCGTGCTGGAGCCACTTGACGTGCTGCACCGCCATCGACGCCGAGACCATCGCGAACGCCTCGTAGGTGGCGAACATGCCGTGCCGCCCGGAGAGCAGGTATCCCTCCAGCCAGCCTTGGCAGAGGTGCTCGCTGAGCACCTCCATCACCCGGCCGTCGGCGGAGATCTTCGTGTCGGTGTTCAGCAGCGGACCGCATAGGCACCGGTCGGTGGCCTCGAAGATCGGCTGAAGCCGGTTGCTCGCGGTCTCGTCTGGGCAGAACAGCCGGAAGGTCCCGCCGCCGTCCGCGCCCGTGTCCGTGTCCGTGATGTCGCGTAGCAGCTCACCGAGAGGGTGGGTGTTCTCGTGCCAGACCGCCCCTCGCTTGGGCACCCTCACCGCGAAGGAGCCCAGGTCGGGGATCTTCAGCTCGCGGCGCAGCAGCCCGCCATTGGCGTACCGGGTGGCCGACATCCGCTGGTCCGCCGGCGGGGTGAGGGCGGTGACGGACGCGGCGACGACCCCGTCGGCGTCGAAGAGCTGTTCCGGTCGGTAGGAACGCAGCCAGTCCTCGAGCTGGGCCAGGTGTCCAGGGTTGGTGAGGACCCCGGACAGCGGCACCTGATGGGACAGGTTAGTGCCTTCGACCTGAACGCCGTCGACCACGGCCGGGCCGGTCCATCCCTTCGGGGTGCGCAGGACGATCGCCGGCCAGCGGTGCCGGGCCTGGACCTGGCGGCGTCCTGCGCGGACCTCCTGCTGCAGGGCGGTGACCGCTGCGTGCGCTCGCCGGATCTCGGCGTGCAGCGCCGGGAACACCTCGCGCGGGTCGTCTCCGCTGATCGTGACGGCATCCCAGCCCTGGCTGTTCAGGTAGGTCTCGACGTCGGCATCCGGGGTGCGACCGAGCACGGTCGGTCCGGCGATCTTGTACCCGTTCACGTGCACGATCGGCAGCACGGCGCCGTCCCGACGCGGGTTGAGGAAGGAGGGCAGCCGCCAGGATGCCGACAGTGGCCCGGTCTCACCCTCGCCGTCGCCGACGACGCAGGCCACGAAGAGGTGGGGGTTGTCGAAGGCTGCGCCGGCGGCGTGCACCATCGCATACCCCAGCTCACCACCCTCGTGGATGCTGCCCGGCGTCTGCGCACTGACGTGGCTCGGCACCCCGCCCGGGGAGGAGAACTGCCGGAACAGCCTGCGGACCCCGTCCGCGTCGCGGGTGATCTCGGGGTAGACCTCGCTGTATGTGCCGTCCAGGTAGGCGGCGGCAACCAGGGCGGGACCGCCGTGCCCGGGACCGGTGATGTACAGCCAGTCGCTGCCGGTCTCCCGGATCACTCGGTTGAGCACCGCGTAGATCATCGACAGGCCCGGGCTGGTTCCCCAATGACCGAGCAACCGCGGTTTGATGTGCTCCGGCGCCAAAGGCTCGCGCAACAGCGCGTTGTCCTGCAGGTAGATCTGCCCGACGGTCAGGTAGTTGTTGGCGGCCCACCAGCGCAGGTCCTGGTCGAGATCGGCGTCAGAGTAGGCGGGGGCGGTCTGGACCGGCATCAGGCTCATCTCCGGGTCAGGCATGCGCGCGATGGTCGGGCGGTCCTCGATCGCCCAACAACGCTGCGGCAGAACGGATTCGGCTCATATAGTGATACATGTCACTCTGGCTACTTTAACCATGAGATGCCGGAGGGACCCAGGCGGTTGGTCCGTGGCACGATGAGGACCATGAGCTCGCGCGTGATCGCGTGCCCCAGCTGTGGCACGAAGAACCGGGTCCCGGTCTCAGCACCCGGGCGCCCCCAGTGCGCCTCCTGCCACGCCTCGCTGCCGTGGCTCGTCGACGCCGGAGACGGCGACCTCGACGCCGTGCTGGACACCTCCCAGCTCGTCCTCGTCGACCTCTGGGCACCCTGGTGCGCACCCTGCCGGCTGGTCGCCCCCGTGCTCGAGCGGCTCGCCGTCCGGTACGCCGGCCGGGTCAAGGTGGTCAAGGTGAACGTCGACCACAACCCGAACACCGCGACCCGTTTCGACGCTCGCAGCATCCCTACCCTGGCCCTGGTCCGGGGCGGGGTCACCGTTGGCCGCGTAGTCGGTGCCCAGCCCGAACCGGCTCTGGTACAGCGGATCGACGCCGTCCTGGCCGGGATGTCGGCCGGCTACCAGCACTCGCAGCAGAACGGCGAGTGAGGCGCCGACCCCGACGACGCCAAGGCTCGTGTAGGCGAGGTCGCTGTGGATCAGCCCGTAGCCGCCCCACAGCAGCGTCTCGGCCCCGGCGAGCAGCCAGGTCGCCGGGGCCACCCCCGAGGGGCCAGAGGCACGGTAGACAACCCAGACCGCCGGAGTCGTCTGGACCAGGTAGGCGCCCGCCAGGACCGAGCCGAGCAGTACGGTGCCACCGAACCCACTGACCCCGCCGAGTACTCCCGCCCACAGGCAGCCGGCGGGCAAGGCAACCCACCACATGCGGCCTACCGCGGCCACCAGCGAGGCCAGGAGGGCGTTCACCAGCACCATCAGTACCCTGGCCGGAATGGCTGGCCATAGTTCGACAGCGGCCGAGTACCCGACCCATGCGCACCCTGACACCGCGCCGATGACCGGGCTCGTCAGTGACACCCCGGCGACGTCCCGGGTCCTGACCAACCGCAACACCTGCGGTACTCGTGCGACGACGACCAACCCTGCGGCGAGAATGACGAGGAGGTCAGCGACCCGTTCCATGTCCGCTCAACCCAGTGCCGCTCAACCCAGTGCCGCTCAACCCAGTGCCGCTCAACCCAGTGCCGCTCAACCCAGTGCCGCTCAACCCAGTGGCCGGCTCTGCCGGTTGCGGGGCCGTGCCGGCGATATGGGCGCTGACGAACTGCCAGGCCGCCTCGCCCACTTCCCGGCCGAGCTCGGCGCCGGCAGTGACTGCCGGCTGGAAGTGCACCCCGCCCCAGACTCGGCTGCTCCCACAGGCGTCGGCGAGATCGGACCAGGTGGCGAAGTGCAGCGACCGCGGCTGGGCGGGGGTCACCCCCGGTTCGACCGTCGATGCGCCCTGGGGCACAGTGACGGTCCAGTTGAGCTCGTCGGTGCCGAAGTACCGGCGGCTGGTCCCGGCGTGGGCATGGCACAACGCCGTGGAGGCGGAGGGATACTCGGGGTGGTCGGCCGTGGCGAGATAGCTGCGCCAGTGCACTGCCGGTAGGTCGCTGACTGTGCCCGCCCCAGGCCCGCCCCAGGCCGTGACGCACTCCTCGCCGAACAGGAAACCGATCGCCGTGACGGGTCGTACGGCGTCGAAGCGGCGCTTGTGGTGCCACACCGCGATCGCTGCGTCGAAGGCCGCCAAGTTGGTGAGGAAGTCGTAGTGCACGAAGTCGGTCAGGTCGAGCCCACGGGACTGGGCGGCGAACAGGGCCGAGAACCCCAGGCCGTTGATCTTGTTGTCGAACAGCTCGGCGATCAGCTTCTGCTTCTCGTCCAGAGCGGCCGATACTGACAGCACGTGCTCCGCCTGGGTCCGGTATGCGTGCGGGTTGTACTGCCAGTGACTGTCGGTCGGCGCGGGAACATCGAAGGCCGCCGGGTCGGGGTAGGAGTACGGCCTGGTCACCGCCATCTGCGGGGTGACGAAGCGCTGGGACCGGTAGATGCCGACCCGGTCCGCCACCGACAGCGGCTGCCACCGGCTCGGGTCGACCAGCTCGTCGGCGGCGTTGATCGGCGCGTAACCGGTTGTGTCCGCGTACGGCTGCACGTGGTAGCGGCGTCCGGCGCCGTCGCCTAGCTGGTTCATGCCGTCCGCGGTCCGGTCGGCCACGACGGCGAGACCCGCCGCCCTTCCGACCGTCACGGCCTCGGCGTCCTCCCCGCAGGGCTCTTCGGGTAGAACGTCCGACACCAGCTGCTGCCACTGCTCGGCGCGCGCCGGGAACAGGCTGGTCAGCACGGGAACCGAGGCGCTCAGCAACGCGATGTTCCGGTGTCGGTCGTTCGCCTCACGCACCGGACGGCGGCACAGCCTCGAGCTGACCCCTACTGCCGTCGGGTGGTAGGGCGCGATGGCGTCGAACCAGGCGTGGGTGAGCATGGTCGTCACCCGAAGCACCAGCGTGGCGTCGTTCCCGGCCGGCGACATCGTCGCGGCGATCACCGGGATCACCTCAGGGATGATCACCTCGATCGGCGCGTTGCGCGTGTCCAGGTCGAACGCGTCCGTGCGCCGGCGGTTCTGGCTCACGTTCATCTTCTGGGTCACGTTCGTCACAGTCTCCCCCGTCTCGGTTCTCGGTCCGTGGCGCTGCTGGATCACAGCCCCGCCGACAAGGAGGAGGGCGCCGAGACGTCTGATACCTGCCGAGGCGGCAGAGTTCGGCAGCTGCGGCGATCGTCTCAAATAGTGAGACGCCCAACCGGAGCATGGACGGGCGGCGGCGTCTTCACTACCGTTGCCGCACGGTCATGAGCGCCAGCGCCAAGCCCCGGCTCGCTGGCCGGCAACCCTCCTCCGCGGTGGGGTGCTCCGGGTGAAGACCAGGTCCGTACCGGTCGACGGGTACGGGCAACCGCGGGCCCGACCCCCGGGTCCCTGGACCTTGGGAGTGCTCCGGGCCACCGCCACGCTGACCACCGATGCGCCGCCCCACCGGGCGAGCGGCACGCCGCGCACCGTCACCGACTGCCTTCTCGTGCCCGGCCCTGAGGGGCCTGTGGAGTACGCCAACCTCGACCACGCGGCGTCCACCCCCGCCCTCACCGCGGTGAAGGACGCCGTCGACCGTGCCCTGCACTCCTACTCCTCGGTGCACCGTGGAAACGGCTACGCCAGCCGGCTGACCACCCGGTGGTACGAGCAGGCACGCCTCGAGGTGGCGCGGTTCGTCGGCGCCCGGTCCGAGGACCTGATCGTCTTCACCCGCAGCACCACCGACTCCTGGTCGCTCCTGGCCCGGGCACTGCCGCAGGACACCACCGTGTTCGTCTTCGCCACCGAGCACCACTCAACGCTGCTGCCCTGGGGTGTCGAGCGCACGGTGACCCTGCCGATCCCGACCACCCTCGCCGAGGCGCTCGGACGTCTCGAGGCGGCTTTGGCCGCGGCCACCGGCACCCATCGCCTGGTCGTGGTCACCGGCGCATCCAACGTCACCGGCGAGATCTGGCCGATCAAGCGGCTGGTGGCGATCGCCGCGCGGCACGGCGCCCGCCTGGCTCTGGACGCCGCGCAGCTGGCCCCGCACCGCCCGATCGACCTCGCGGCATCCGGTGTCGACTACATCGCGTTCAGCGGGCACAAGCTCTACGCGCCGTTCGGCGCCGGGGTACTGGCCGGGCGCGCTGACTGGCTGGACGCCGCCACCCCCTACCTGGTCGGCGGCGGCGCCACCACCCGGGTGGCGGCCGACACGGACGGGACCACCGCACCGACGTGGACGACCGGGGCGGCCCGGCACGAAGGTGGCAGCCCGAACGTGATCGGCGCCATCGCGCTCGCCGCCGCCTGCGCAGCGGTCCGCGACCGGTGGGACGACGTGATCGCCCACGAGGGAACACTCACCGCGCGGCTGAGCGGCGGGCTGGCTGCGATCCCCGGGGTCCGCGTCCACACCATCTTCGGGACCTCGTCCGGGCTCGTCGACCACCTCCTCGCTGCTCACCGGCATCCGACGGCCGTGCGCGCCAGCGTGGGACTGGCGAACACCGCCGAGCACGTCGAGCGCCTTCTGGGTGCGGTCGCCGAGATCGCCGCCGAAGTGGCGCGAGCACGTCGCGCGGGGACCACCTGGGCTGCGCCGGCCGACCCGCAGGCAGAGCTGGACGCCGTCCGCCCCTGGTGACCGGTCACCGTGAGCAGGCGGGTTCTCTCACCGGCCGACGACCTGCGTCACCGGCATCGAGGAGTCCACGCCGAGGGCCAGGTCGGACGGCGCGCGACCGGCCGCGACCAGCAGCGACCCGAGCGCCGCCACCATCGCCCCGTTGTCGGTGCACAGCCCCGGACGCGGCACCCGCAGCGCGATCCCCGCGTCGGAACAGCGCTGCTCGGCGAGGACGCGCAGCCGGGAGTTGGCGGCCACCCCGCCGCCGATGAGCAGGGTCGCGACGCCGTTCTCCTGGCACGCCAGTACGGCTTTGCGGGTCAGTACATCGACCACGGCCTCCTGGAACGAGGCCGCCACCAAGGCCACCGGCACCGGCTCACCACGCGCCTGGCGGCCCTCGACCCAGCGAGCCACGGCGGTCTTCAGCCCCGAGAACGACACGTCGTACCGGTGCCGTTCCATGTCCCGCGCCGAGGTCAGCCCGCGAGGGAAGGCGATCGCCGCCCGCGCCTGCTCCCCCACCTCGGTCACCGCGTCGGCTGCCGCCCGGTCGATGTGCGGGCCACCCGGGAAGGGCAGACCGAGAAGCCGGGCGATCTTGTCGAACGCCTCTCCGGCCGCGTCATCGATGGTCCGGCCCAGCGGGGTGGCCTGATCGGTGATGTCGGGGACCAGGAGCAGCGAGGAGTGCCCGCCCGAGACCAGCAGGGCCAGAACCGGTTCCGGCAGCGGGCCGTGCTCCAGGGTGTCCACCGCGACATGTGCGGCCAGGTGGTTCACCCCGTACAGCGGCACCCCGAGCCCAAGAGCCAGTGCCTTGGCCGCCGCCACCCCGACGGTCAGCGCGCCGACCAGCCCCGGACCGGCGGTGACCGCGATCGCGTCCACCTCACCCAGGCGCACCCCGGCCTGGGTGCAGGCCCGCTCGATGGTCGGCACCATCGCCTCGAGATGGGCCCGGCTGGCCACCTCGGGCACGACCCCGCCGAACCGCGCGTGCTCGTCGACCGAGCTGGCGACTGCGTCGACGAGCAGCCGACCGTCGCGGACCAGACCGACCCCGGTCTCGTCGCACGAGGTCTCGATGCCGAGTACGAGCGTCATGACAGGATCCGCCTCATGATCACCGCGTCCGCGCCGGGCCCGTAGTAGCCGCGACGCAACGCGATCTGCTCGAACCCGTGCCGCCCGTACAGCGCCAGAGCCGCCTCGTTGCCCGCCGCCACCTCCAGCAACACCCTACGAACACCGTGCCGGCCGGCTTGGCCCAACAGCCGGTCAAGAAGCCGGCCACCGAGCCCGCAGCCGCGGGCGGACGGCGCCACCGCCACCGTCTGAACGTCGGCCTGTGCCCCGGTCATCAGGACCCCGGCGTAGCCGACCAACCGGTCACCATCGCATGCCGTTGTATAGCAACGGCTTTCCGGTCGGGCCAGCTCCGACCAGAAGACTTCGGGACTCCACGCGGTGGCACCGAACAGCTCGGCCTCCAGCTCCGCCGCCGCCACGACGTCCCACCACCGCATCGGTCGCAGGGTCACCGGGTGAGCGGTCACCGGGTGACCCGCTTCCGCGCGCCCGGCTCCTGGGCATCCGGGCGGCGCAGATAGAGCGGCTGCGGTGCGAGCACCTCTGCCGCGCCGTCCGCGACCAGCACGGCCAGAGCGGCGGCGTCCACATCGAGCGGCACGGCAATCCCCGCCGGGGTCACGGTCAGGAGCGGTCCCAGCGGATCGGGGTACAGCTCCACCCCGCGGCCGAACACCGGCCGGCCACGGCGCGCAACGCCGTCCGGCGGCCCCACGGCCGGCCCCTCGACCCGGCGCGCCCACCCGGCGTCCATCTGGTAGCCGGCCCAGTAGACCTCCCGGCGGCGGGCATCGGTGGCGACCAGGAACGACCCGGCAGAGCCCTCGCGGCTGCGCGCGGCGGTGTCGGGCCCACCTACGGCACCGCTGGCCAGCACGCTCTGGGCCAGCGCATCCAGGGAGCACACCCCGACCACTGCCGCGGGAAGGGCCAGCCCGAGCACGCGTGCCGTGGTGAGGCCGACCCGCAACCCGGTGAACGGGCCCGGACCCACTCCGACCACGATCGTGTCGACCTCTGTGATATCCGATCCCGCCTCGACCAGCACGGCCGCGACCAGTGGCGCCAGGTACTCGGCGTGCCGGTTGGCGCGGATCTCGCTGCGCGAGGCCAGCACCACGCCGTCCGGGCGTCCGTCGTGGACCGCGACAGTCAGCGCGGCGGTCGAGGTGTCGAGCGCCAGCAGCACGCGTGCACGCCCCGCCGCTAGCCGGCTGAGGTGGGCAGGCTCACCGCGTCCCAGCGCGCCCCGAAGCCGGTCATGGTGACGATCCGGTCCTCGTCGCCGTCGCTCGGTGCCGTGTCGGCGCCGCCGTCGGCGTCGCCACGAGGTCGGCGGATCACCACCTCGAGCCGGTCCGGGGCCAGATCCTCCACCAGTCCCTCGCCCCACTCGACGACGGTCACCGACCCCTCCAACGAGGCGTCCAGGTCCAGGTCGTCGATCTCGGCCAGCGACCCGAGACGGTAGGCGTCGACGTGCACCAGGTCGGCCGCGCCGACCAGCGATGGATGAACCCGGGCGATCACGAACGTCGGGCTGCTGATCATCTCGCGGACGCCCAGCCCGGTGCCGATGCCCTGGGTGAGCGTCGTCTTCCCGGCGCCGAGGTCTCCGGTGAGCACCGCCAGGTCACCGGCCCGCATCAGCAGGGCCAGTCGGGCACCGAGGGTGCGCATGGCGTCGGCCGTGGGGACGACGAGGCTGGCGTGGGCTGTGGGCATGCTGCGCCGACCGGTCGCCTCAGCGCGATGCGATCCGATCACCCTCACCTCCCGTGGCATTCGAGGCCGTGCCGTTCCTGGCAGAACCACCTGGCAGGACAGATCGTGCCCTACGGGGTGGGCGCGGGTCACGCTGACCCACCGGGGTGCGCTCACCCTGACCCGCCACTGGGCCGCCGGCGGCGTCGCAACGGCGTCACCGTCTGGGTGACCCGGCCGAGGCCGCGGTGGCGCACGTCCTTGCGGGACCCCGACATCTGCTCGGGATGGTGCCGGACCGCGCGTTCGAACAACCCGACCAGATGCTCGTTGACCAGCCCGGGGTGCTCCAGCATCAGCAGGTGACCGCCGTCGCGCAGCACGACATGCTCGGCATCCGGCAACAGGGCGACGATGTCGGCGCTCTGGTCGGCGGGAGTGAGCAGGTCGCTGTCACCCACGATGACCAGCAGCTCCCGACCGTCCATGGCAGCCAGCGCCTCGCGCTTGTCGTGCACCGAGAAGGTCGGCAGGAAGTCGGAGATCACCTCGAGCCGGGTCGAGGCGATCATGTCGGCGGTGAACGCGACGAGCGCGGGCGAGACCGGTGAGGCATAGGAGTACCGGCGCACGAGCACTGCTTCGAGGTCACTGCCGATCCGGCGTCCCTGCTCGATCAGGCGCGGGGTACGAGTCAGCATCTTGACGGCCGGCGGGGCCATCCTGACCATGATCCGGCCGAGCCGGGACATGCCGAGGTCGACGTCGGAGATCCCTCCGGCGGTCGTCGAGACCAAACCCACGCCGATCACCCGTTCGGCGAACAGCTCGGGATGGTGCGCGGCCAGCGACATCACCGTCATTCCGCCCATGGAGTGCCCGACCAGTAGAAGCGGGCCCTGCGGGGCGACCGCCTGGAGCACCCTGGCAAGGTCGGACCCCAGCTGGTCGATCGTGGCGCTGCCCGCCTCTCCGGCCTGGGAGCGGCCATGGCCGCGCTGGTCCCAGAACACCGTCCGGTACGGCGTTCCCGCGATCCGCAGGCCGGGCTCCTCACGCAGGGCCTTGCGCTGGAAGTGCCAGGAGTCCATCGACAGCGCATACCCGTGGCAGAACACGAGCGTGACCGGTTGCCGACCGGCCCTGTCCAGTTCGTCGGCCTGGGGGTGCTCCTCGACCTCGACGTGCAGCCGGATGCCGTCGTCGGCCAGCACCGCCTGCGCGGGCGATCGGATACCGCCGTACTCCTCGCCGTCGCTGGGCACACGCCCAAACGGCGGCAGCAGCGGGCGGCCGACCGCCACCCGCTCGGCCGCGACCCCGATTGCCGCTCCGACACCCGCAGCCGCCAACCCGACGCCGAGCGAGACCAGACCCACTTTCGCCCGCTCGGGGCGCGGCACGTGCAGCGTGCGGTGGCCGCGCCGGTGGGCGCGAGGGGATGCCGGGCTCACCCGATGATTCTCTCAGCCGAGCAGGTCACGGACGGCGCGGGGCACCGAATCGGCGACGTCGCGGGCGATGATCGGGCCGCCACTGCTCGCGGCGCGGGCGGCCCGCCCGTGCACGAGCGCGGCCAGCGAACCGGCGTCCAGCGGGTCAAGGCCTGCCGCGAGCAAGGCACCGGCGACCCCGGCCAGCACGTCACCTGCCCCGGCCGTGGCCAACCACGGCGTCGCGTCGGCCTGGCTGCGCACCCTTGCGGGCCCCGACCCGGCAGGCGGCTCCACGACCAGCGTGGTCGACCCTTTGAGCAACACGGTGGCGCCGATCAGCTCGGCGGCGCTTCGGGCGTGCTGCAGCGGGCTCGCCTCGACCTGTTCTCGACGCGTCGTCCGGCCCAGCGCGGTGAGCAGGGCGGCCAGCTCACCCGCATGCGGGGTGAGCAACATCGGTGAAGGCGTCCCGGCCCGCCCCCCGACGCCGGTCGACACGCCGCCGCGTGCGGCGAGCAGCGCCAGAGCACCGGCGTCCACCAGTGCCGGCGGCCCGCCCGCCCGTGCCGCGCCGATCGCCTGCTCGGCCGCGGCCAGCTGTCCGTCGTCCGAGGCCCTGACGGGGTCCAGGCCGCTGCCCACCAACCACGCCTGCACCCGGCCCGCACCGGGCACCGCCTCGGGCCACGCAGCCAGGACGGCGCGGGTCACCTCCGCAGGACCGACGTAGCGAACCATCCCGGCCCCGGCCCGCATCGCGCCGGCCACGGCCAGCACGCCGGCCCCTGGAAAGGTGTCAGACCCGGCGCAGACACCGAGGACGCCACGGGTGTACTTGTGCGTCGCCTCATCGATGCGGTCGGTCGGCACCGGCCACAGCGCGGCGGCGTCTCCCGCCTCGAGCCGCTCGGTCAGGGGCCTCGACGTGAGCAACGGCCCCAGCCCGATGTCGACCAGCGCCACCCGGCCGGCCGCCGCGCTCGCCGGGGGGAGCAGCAGGCAGCCCTTGTACGCCCCGAAAGTCACCGTGACATCGGCTGCGACGTGCCGGCGGCGACCCTCGCCGTCCGGGTCGGGCAGCTCGCCGGTGTCCGGGTCGACTCCGCTGGGCAGGTCGATCGCCACCACGCAGGCGTCATCCGGGACCTGTGCCGCCAGCTCGGTCGCGGTCGGGCGTAGACCGAGGCTTCCGCCGATCCCCACGACCCCGTCCACCACGAGGTGGGTGTCTGCCGGGATGCCCCCCTGCGGCTCGCCAACCCGGCCGCCGGCGGCACGCAGCGCCGCCAGGCCTGCGGCATGCACGCGGTCCTGCCCGGCGAGCAGCACAGCGTCCACCCGGGCCCCGCGGCCGGCCAGTCGCTGCCCCGCGTAGAGCGCGTCGCCTCCGTTGTTGCCAGCTCCCACGAGCAGCACGACCCGTCGCCCACTCACCCCGCCGTACCGTGCGCGCAGCTCGCGGCCGCACACCGCGGCCAACCCGGCCGCTGCGCGCTGCATCAGGGCGCCGTCCGGCACCTCGGCGAGCCGGATGCCCTCGGCCACCCGGATCTCGGCGACCGTCCACGCGCGCTGCATCGCGGACTCCCTTCGGTGCGTGGTGGCTAGTGGCCTTCGGCGACGACGACGGCGCTGGCGATCCCGGCGTCGTGCGACAGTGACAGGTGCAGCCGGGCCACACCCAGATGGGCAGCGCGAGCCGCCACCGACCCGGTGATCTCCAGCCGGGGCTGCGAGGCATGCGGGCGCACCACAGTGGCATCGTGCCAGCTCAACCCGACCGGAGCACCCAGCGCCTTGGCCAGGGCCTCCTTGGCGGCGAACCGGGCGGCGAGGCTGGCCGCCGGGAGGGTCCGCTCGTCGGGGGTGAACAGCCGCTCCCGCAGCGCCGGCGTCCGCTCCAGGGTGCGCACGAACCGAGCGATCTCGACCACGTCGATCCCTAGGCCGATGATCATCGTCGTTCAGCTGGTCCGCCCATGGACTTCACCCTATTCTCCGGCGCCCGGCAGAATGCGCCCGTGTCGCCCTTCGTCGAGCTCGACCGGACAGCGTGGGCCCGGCTGCGTCGGAACACCCCCCTGCGGCTCACCGAGGCCGACCTGGACCGGCTGGCCGGGTTGGGCGAGCCGATCGACCTCGACGAGGTGATCGAGGTGTACCTGCCGCTATCCCGGCTGATCGACCTCTACGTCGGCGCCACCCGCAGCCTGCATTCGGCCAGCGCCACCTTCCTGGGTGAACCGACGCCGCGCACCCCGTTCGTGATCGGGGTGGCAGGGTCGGTCGCGGTCGGCAAGTCGACGACGGCGCGGATCCTGCGCGAGCTGATCGCCCACTGGCCGGGCACCCCACACGTCGACCTCGTCACCACAGACGGGTTCCTCCTGCCCAACTCTCAGCTCGAGGCACGTAACCTATTGCAGCGCAAGGGTTTTCCGGAGTCCTACGACCGTCGAGCACTGCTGCGGTTCGTCAAGGCGGTGAAGTCCGGCCAGCTCGAGGTGACCGCGCCGGTCTACTCCCACCTCACCTACGACATCGTTCCCGACGAGCAGATCACCATCCGACGCCCGGACGTCCTGATCGTCGAGGGGCTGAACGTGCTGCAGCCCGCCCGGCCGGACTCGGACGGCGGGAAGGGCATGGCGGTCAGCGACCTTTTCGACTTCACGATCTACGTCGACGCCTACACCCGCGACATCCGCACGTGGTACATCGAGCGGTTCCTCCAGCTGCGCCGGACGGCGTTCGCCGACCCGCAGTCCTTCTTCCATCGCTACGCCGCGCTCAGCGACGCCGACGCTGTGGCCACGGCCGACCATATCTGGCGGACCATCAACGAGCCGAACCTGGTGCAGAACGTCCTGCCCACCCGGGCGCGCGCTCGGCTGGTGCTCGCCAAGGACGTCCACCACGTCGTCCGCCGGGTGCGGCTGCGCAAGCTCTGACGGCCTCTCACCCAGTTCGCACGGGCGGCTAGAGCGCCAGACGCTCCTTCACCACGAGGGCGAGCGAGTCGGCGATCCGCCGGGCGTCCTCGCTCTCCGCGGCCTCGACCATCACCCTGACCAGCGGCTCGGTGCCCGAGGCACGCAGCAGGACCCGGCCGGTGCCGTCCAGTTCAGCCTCGGCCTCGGCCACGGCGGTGGCAAGCCGATAGTCCATGTCGGCTCCGGCGGCGCGCGACTTGTCGACGCCCCGTACGTTGACCAGTACCTGGGGCAGCCGCTGCATCACCGCAGCGAGGTCGGCGAGCGACCGGCCGGTCGAGGCCATCCGGGCGAGCAGGTGCAGTCCTGTGAGCAGACCGTCCCCCGTGGTGGCCTGGTCGAGCATCACCACGTGCCCGGACTGCTCCCCACCGAGGGAGTACCCGCCCCGGCGCATCTCCTCGAGCACGTACCGGTCGCCGACCGCAGTCTGCACGACCCGGACTCCCTCGCGCTGCATCGCCAGCAGGAGGCCGAGGTTGCTCATCACGGTGGCAACGAGGGTGTCCTCGCGCAGGGCGCCCCGATCCCGGAAGGCCAGGGCGAGGATGGCCATGATCTGGTCGCCGTCCACGTCGCGGCCCAGGTGGTCGATGGCCAGGCAACGGTCGGCGTCGCCGTCGTGGGCGATGCCGGCGTCCGCATCGTTGGCGACCACCGCGTCGCGCAGCCGCTCCAGGTGCGTCGAGCCGCACCCGTCGTTGATGTTGCGGCCGTTCGGATCGGCGCCGATCACGATCACTTCGGCTCCGGCCTCTCTCAGCGCTGCGGGCGAGGCGTGGCTGGCCGCGCCATGAGCGCAGTCGACCACCACTTTCAGCCCGTCGAGCCGGTGTGGGAGCCCGGCGAGCAGACCCTCGACATAGCGCGCCGTGGCGTCCGGCATCGCCACGACCCGGCCGACGTCGGCGCCGGTCGGCCGCTGCCAGGCCTCACCCATCCGGTTCTCTATCGTGTTCTCGACCTCGTCGGGCAGCTTGTGCCCGCCCTTGGCGAAGAACTTGATCCCGTTGTCGGGCATCGGGTTGTGCGAGGCGGAGAGCATCACGCCGAGATCTGCGCCGGTGTCGGCGACCAGAGCGGCGACGGCCGGGGTGGGGATCACCCCGGCGTCATGCACGTCGACCCCGGCGCTGGCCAGACCGGCGATCACTGCGGCGGAGAGGAACTCCCCCGAGGCGCGCGGGTCCCGCCCGACGATGGCTGTCGGGCGGTGCCCGGCGAAGGCACCGACCTCAGCGAGCACATGCGCGGCCGCGACGGCCAGGTCGAGGGCGATCTCGGCGGTCAGGTCCCGGTTGGCCAGGCCGCGCACCCCGTCGGTGCCGAAGAGGCGTCCCACGCTGTCGGGTGCCGGGTCAGCGCTTGCTGTACTGGGGCGCCTTGCGGGCCTTCTTCAAACCGGCCTTCTTGCGTTCCTTGACCCGCGCGTCCCGGGTCAGGAAGCCCGCCTTCTTCAAACCCGCACGGTTGGCGTCGACGTCGATGCCGTTCAGCGCTCGGGCGACGCCGAGGCGCAGAGCCCCGGCCTGGCCGGAGGACCCGCCCCCGTGGATCCGGGCGATGACGTCGAAACGGCCCTCCAGCTCGGTCACCCGGAACGGGTCGTTAACCAGCTGCTGGTGCACCTTGTTCGGGAAGTACGCCTCCAGCGCGCGCCCGTTGATCTTCCAGGTGCCGGTCCCGGGCACCAGGCGCACGCGGGCGATCGCCTCCTTGCGCCGACCTGTTGCGGCCCCCGGCGCGGTGATGCTGGAGCCGCCGCTGCGCGGCTGCGGGGTGGACGTGCTGTAGCTGCTCGGCGCGTCCTCGCCGTCGACGCCGTCGACGATCGGTTCGGTCGACTCGGCGGTGGTCTCGGCCACGGTTCTCCTCAGGTATTGCTGCGTGTTACTGCGCGACTTGGGTGATCTCGAACGACGCGGGCTGCTGCGCCTGGTGCGGGTGGTCAGGGCCGGCGTACACCTTCAGCTTGCTCAGCTGCGCCCTGCCCAGGGTGTTCTTCGGCAGCATCCCCCGCACCGCCTTCTCCACCGCCCGCTCGGGGTGCTTGGCGAGCAACTGGCCGTAGCCCACGGCAGTCAGACCGCCGGGGTAGCCGGAGTGCCGGTACGCCTTCTTCTGCTCGCGCTTGTTGCCGGTCAGCGCCACCTTCTCGGCGTTGACCACGATGACGAAGTCACCGGTGTCGACATGCGGGGCGAAGGTGGGCTTGTGCTTGCCGCGCAGAAGGGTGGCCGCCTGCGTGGCGAGACGCCCGAGCACGACGTCGGTCGCGTCTATGACATGCCAGCGACGCTCGACGTCGCCGGCCTTGGGGGTGAACGTGCGCACGGTCGTAACCTTCGTCCTTGTCAGGAGTTCTTCGCGGCACACCGTGTTCCCGGGCCGGTTCGGCCGCAGGTCTATGCAGGGAGCCACAACGACCTGAAAGGCTACCGGGCCGGTCGGTGGAGGGTCAAAACGCGCCGCGCATCGGCGACACGATCACCACAGAGTAATCAATGCACCACTGCGTGCATTCTCACTCATAGCCTCGACCTCGTGACCGGCTATGACGTCGACCTGCTCGTGCTCGGGTCCGGCCCCGGCGGCCGCGAGGCCGCCATCGCCGCCGCCAAGCTCGGCCGGCACGTGACGGTGATCGAACGGCGGAGCATGGTCGGCGGGGCCTGCGTCACCACCGGCACGATCCCGTCCAAGGCGCTGCGCGAGGCCGTCATGTACCTGACCGGCCTGCACATGCGCGACCTCTACGGGCAGAAGCACCGGGCCAGGGAGACGATCACGATCGGCGATCTGACCGCCCGCACGCATCACGTGATCGAACGCGAGATCGAGGTGGCGCGCAGCCAGCTCACCCGCAACGCAGTCGCGCTGATCAGCGGGACCGCTCGGTTCCTCGACGAGCACACGGTCGCGGTGATGCAGGACGACGGCGTCGAACGGGTGGCCAGCGGGGCGCACATCGTCATCGCGACCGGGACCCGCCCGGCGCGTCCGCCCGGCGTCGCTTTCGACGACGTACGCATCCTCGACTCCGATGGGATCATGCACCTGTCCGAGATCCCCCGTTCCCTGGTGGTCGTCGGCGCCGGGGTGATCGGCATCGAGTACGCGTCGATGTTCGCGGCACTCGGAGCCCGGGTGACGGTGGTGGAGTCGCGGGAGAGGATGCTCGGCTTCTGCGACGACGAGGTCGTCGAGGCGCTGAGGTGCCAGCTGCGCGACCTGTCGGTCAGCTTCCGGTTCGGCGAGACCGTGGCCGGTGTCGAGTCGGACCAGAGCGGCACGGTGACCACACTCACCAGCGGCGAACGGATCGCCGCCGACACCGTCGTGTATTCCGCGGGACGTCAGGGCGCCACCGCCGACCTCGACCTTCACCAGGCGGGGCTGACCGCGGACGACCGCGGCCGGGTCAGGGTGGGGCCGACGCTCCAGACCGAGGTACCGCACATCTACGCCGTCGGCGACGTGATCGGCTTCCCCGCCCAGGCCGCGACCTCGATGGAGCAAGGCCGGCTCGCTGCACACCACGCCTGTGGGGAGGCGACGAACAGGCTGGCCTCGCTACAGCCGATCGGTATCTACACCATCCCCGAGATCAGCTACTGCGGGCGGACCGAGGACGAGCTGACCACCTCGGCGACCCCCTACGAGGTCGGTATATCCCGCTATCGCGAGCTGGCGCGTGGGCAGATCATCGGCGACTCCCACGGCGTGCTCAAGATGCTGGTCTCCAGCCGGACCCGCCGCCTCCTCGGGGTGCACGTGTTCGGCCCACAGGCCACCGAGCTGGTCCACCTCGGCCAGGCGATCATGACCTGCGAGGGCACCGTCGACCAGCTGGTGGACACGGTGTTCAACTACCCGACCTTGTCGGAGGCGTATCGGGTCGCCGCACTGGACGTGGTGAACCGGCTGGGGGCCCTCGAGCACGTCACGGGCTGAACGGCACATCGGTCGACGGTGCTCCGGGCTCAGCGATCCCGCACGACGCGGCCCTCGTCCCAGACCGGGGTGTCCGAGGAGTAGACCTCGCCGCCGCTGCCGAAGACCAGGAAGCGGTCGAAGCGCCGAGCGAACCATCGGTCGTGCGTGACGGCCAGCACGGTGCCGGCAAACACTTCAAGGGCCGCCTCCAGGGCCTCGGCCGAGTGCAGGTCGAGGTTGTCGGTTGGCTCATCGAGCAGCAGCAGAGTGGCCCCGGACAGCTCCAGCAGCAGGATCTGCAGCCGGGCCTGCTGCCCGCCGGACAGCGAGTCGAACGTCTGCTCGCTCGCCCGGGCGAGCTCGTAGCGGTCCAGCGCCCGAGCGGCCAGCTCACGCGGTAGGCCAGGACGATGGTCGGTTCCGCGATGCAGGATCTCCGCCAGCGTCCGCCCGAGCAGCTCCGGGTGGTCGTGGGTCTGGGCGAACCACCCCGGCCGGACTCTGGCACCCAGCCTGGCTCGGCCGGTATGCGGCACCGGAGCGACGGTGATCTCGCCGACCGGCCGGTGCTCGGGCTCGGGGTCGGTGCCACCGGCCGCGAGCAGCCGCAGGAAGTGCGACTTGCCAGACCCGTTGGAGCCGAGCACCGCGACCCGCTCGCCGAACCAGACCTCCTCGTCGAACGGTCGCATCAACCCTGTGAGCTCGAGCCGCTCGCAGACGACCGCCCGCTTGCCGGTGCGCCCGCCGCGCAGCCGCATCGTCACCGTCTGTTCTCTGGGCGCCAGCTGCGGCGGACCGGCCTCCTCGAACTTGCGCAGCCGGGTCTGCGCCGCTTGGTAGCGCGAGGCCATGCCGGAGTTGTACTCGGCCTTGGCCTTGAGGGTCTGCACCAGGATCTTGAGCCGGGCCAGCTCCTCGTCCCAGCGGCGGCGCAGCTCCTCGAGCCGGGAGTTCCGGTCGGCGCGTGCGGCCGGGTAGGTAGCGAACGACCCGCCATGCACCCAGGCGTACGCGCCCACGGCGGTGGGCTCGAGAGTGACGATGTGCGTGGCGGCCTGCGCAAGCAGCTCCCGGTCGTGCGAGACCAGCAGCACGGTCTTCGGTGTCTCGCGCAGCCGTGCCTCCAGCCATCGTTTGGCCGGCACGTCGAGGTAGTTGTCCGGCTCGTCGAGCAGCAGGACGTCGTCCGGCCCCCGCAGCAGGGCCTCCAGGGCGAGACGCTTCTGCTCGCCGCCGGACAGAGTGTCCAGGGACCGGTACTGGCAACGGACAAGCTCCACGCCGAGCGCCGCCGTGGTGCACACGTCCCACAGCGTCTCGGCCTCGTAGCCGCCGGCGTCCCCCCAGTCGGCCAGGGCCTGGGCGTAGCGCAGCTGGGTCGGCTCGTCGTCCGTCGTCATCATCGCGAGCTCGGCAGTCTCGAGCTCCATCGCGGCGTCCCGAATGCGTTGCGGCACAACGGAGATGAGCAGGCTCCGGACGTCGACGAGACCGCTGCCGGCTTGCCCCACGAACTGCCGCATCATGCCCAGTCCGCCATTTTTCGTCACCGCGCCCGAGTGCGCGCGGATGTCGCCGGCGATGATCCGCAACAGAGTGGTCTTTCCGGTCCCGTTCGGGCCGACCAACGCGGCCACCGCGCCGTCGCCGACCCGCAAGCTCACCTCGTCGAGCAGCGGGCGACCGTCGGGCAGCGCGAACGACACCGCGTTGACGTCGATGTGCCCCACCCTCGTCAGTGTGCCGTGCGCGACGATGACGTCCAAGGCGTTATCCCGCCCGCCATCGCAGCGTCGCAGTCACCCGCACCGCATCCATGCGGTGGGACGACTGCGCGGGCTCAGCGGTAGATCACACCCCGGCGGATCAGCCACTTCTCGGCCTCGACGGCGAAGAAGACCACGCTCGAGGCAGCCAGGCAGACCGCCAGCTCGCCCAGGGCGAGCGGCTGGGTGGAGAAGATGGTGTTGAGCGCCGGGAGGTACAGCGTGGCGAGCTGCAACAGCACAGTGCCCAGGACGACCAGCAACAGCCAGCTGTTCGAGCGCCAGCCAATGGTCAGGATCGACTCCCGCTCGGAACGAATCGCCAGTACGTGACCGAGCTGGGAAAGGGTCAGCACGGTGAACACCATGCTCTGCCAGTGCGCCGAGGCATCCAGCGCTGCGGCCTGCACGAGCAGGCACACCCCGCCCATCAGCAGCCCCACCCAGACGATGTGCTGCCAGATGCCGTGCGCGAACACACTCTCCGACGGGTCACGCGGACCACGCCGCATCAGGTCGCCCTCGCCAGGCTCGCGGGCCAGCATGATGCCCGGCAGGCCGTCGGTGACCAGGTTGACCCAGAGAATGTGGATCGGCAGCAGTGGCAACGGCAGACCGAGGAACGGCGCCAGGAAGATCAGCCAGATCTCCCCGGAGTTGCTGGTCATCGTGTACTTGACGAACTTGCGGATGTTGTCGTAGATCCGCCGCCCCTCCCGGACCGCGTGGACGATCGTGGCGAAGTTGTCGTCGAGCAGCACCATGGCCGAGGCCTCACGCGCCACGTCGGTACCGCCCGCGCCCATGGCAACGCCGATGTCGGCCCGCTTGAGGGCAGGGGCGTCGTTGACGCCGTCCCCGGTCATCGCGACCAGCTCGCCCGCCTCTTGCAGCGCCTGAACGATCCGGATCTTCTGTGCGGGGTCGACCCGTGCGTAGACCCGGACGCCGCGCACCCGCTCGGCGAGCCGGTGGTCGTCAAGCCGGGTCAGCTCGGCACCGGTGAGCACCTGGTCGTCCACGCGGTCGCGATCGCCGGGCCGGTGTGGCGATCCGCTGTCCGGCTCGCAGATGCCCAGCCGGGAGGCCACGGCCAGCGCGGTGGCGGGGTGGTCACCGGTGATCATGACCGGAGTGATCCCCGCCTGCCGGCACGCGGCCACGGCCGCGCGCGCCTCGGGGCGCGGCGGGTCGAACAACGCGACCAGGCCGACCAGCGTCAGGTCGCTCTCCAGCTCGTCGTCGACGAGTCCGGCCGGAGCCTCCGGTGGCCAGACATGGCCCAGCTCAGCGCGTTCGGCGACCGCCAGCACCCGCATCCCGTCGGCGGCCAGCGCACGTACCCGCTCCTCGAAGTCGACCCGGGCGGCCGGCTCCAGCGGCACGGCTCCGGCGTCGGTTCGCACCCGGGTGGTCCGGGCGAGCAGGGCTTCGGGTGCGCCCTTGACGCAGACCCTCACCCCGGCGTGACCCGCCTTCCGGTGGGTCTCGTCCCCCGGCGCGTGCACCGTAGTCATCAGTTTGCGGTCGGAGTCGAACGGCAGCTCGCCGATCCGGGGACGGCGGCGGCGAAGCTCCTCGACGTCGATCCCGGCCCGCTGGGCCGCCTCGACCAGGGCGACCTCGGTGGGCTCGCCGACCACCTCACCGCCCGCGCTCGGCTGAGCGTCGTTGCACAGGACGGCGCACTCGAGCAGCGCGGTCCGGGCTGCTGCCGCGTTCTGCGGCGCCGTGTCGCCGGCCACGTCGACGGACTCGACGCGCATCCGATTCTCGGTGAGGGTCCCGGTCTTGTCCGAGCAGATGGTGGTGATCGACCCCAGGGTCTCCACTGCCGGCAGCCGCCGGATCAGGGCCTGCTGGCCGACCATCCGGTAGGCACCGAGAGCGAGGGATATCGCCACCATCGCCGGCAGTGCCTCGGGGATGGCGGCCACGGCGAGGCTGACCGCGGTCAGGAGCATCAACGCGGGTTCCTCACCGCGCAGCAGCCCGGCACCGAAGACGATCACGCAGATGGCGATCACGGCAAGGGCCAGCTTGGTCCCGAACCGGGCCAGTCTTCGCTGCAGCGGGGTCTTCTGGGTGTCGGTGTCCTGCAGCAGGCGGGCGATCCCGCCCAGCTCGGTGTCCAGGCCGGTGGAGACCACGAGTCCCACACCGCGGCCGGCGGCGACGGTGGTGCCCTTGAACGCCATGTTGGTCTGGTCGGCGACCGGTAGATCGACGCCGTCCAGCGTTCGGCAGTCCTTCTCCACCGCGACCGACTCACCTGTGAGCGCGGCCTCCTGGGTGGACAGCCGGGCGGCGTCCACCAGACGCAGGTCGGCCGGGACGACGTTGCCCGCCTCGAGCAGCACGACGTCACCAGGCACCACCTCGCGCGAGGGCACCCCCAGCGGGCGTCCGTCCCGGCGGACCGTGGCATGCGGCGCCGCCAGGCTACGGAGCGCGCTCATCGCCCGCGCGGCCCGGTACTCCTGCACCACACCGAGGACGGCGTTGAGCAGGACGATCACCGCGATCGCCACCGTGTCGATCAGCTCGCCGATCAGCCCGGAGATCACCGCGGCCGCCAGCAGGACCAGGATCATGAAGTCGGTGAGCTGGTCGACGGCCATCCGGACCAGGCCACGTCGTTCGCCTTCGGGCAGCTCGTTCGGACCGTGGCGAGCCAGAGCCGCCCCAGCCGCCTCTGGGCTCAGCCCGGTGCTGACCTCGGTGCCGAGCCGGCCGGCCAGCTCCGCGACCGAACCGCCGTACCACTGCCGTGCGGCGGTGCCACGCGTGCCGAGATCCACTCCTGTGCCGCGCTCCACCTGCGACCCCTGCCATGAGACCACTGGTCCGCCCCGATCCTCCCGCCCAGGTCACGGCGGCGGGCCAGACGTTCGTCCGGCGACTCGCTACGTTGGGCGGATGACCATCCGGGAGACCTATCTCGCGGCGGCCGCAGGCGTTGTCAGCGCTCTCGAGCATCCTGCGCTGGCCGAGAGCTGGACCGGTCCGAGCGCGCTGGAGCGGATGAGCGTCGGGGAGCTGGCGGCGCACCTGGCTCGCTCGCTGCACCAGGTCGAGGCCTTTCTCGACGCACCGGACCCAGCCTCGCCCAACCCGATCAGGGCCGAGGCCTACATCGGCGACCTCGCGGACCTCGCCGACCTGGACTCGCCGGTCAACGTGGGCGTGCGCCGGCGTAGTCAGGACGGCGCGGCGGCCGGACCGGACGGCGTCGCCCGCCGAGCTCGGCAGACCTGGCAGACGCTCAGCCGGCGGCTGCCCGAGGTCTCCGCCGAACGCCAGCTGATGGTCTTCGGCGACCAACCGATGCGCGTGGACGAGTACCTGCGCACCCGGCTGGTGGAGTTCGCGGTGCACCATGACGACCTGCGGACGAGCCTTCCGGACGATGCCGGCCAGGACCTAGGTGAGCTACCGGACGGCGCGCGGGCCGTCGCCATCGAGGTCCTGGTGGGGGTAGCCCGCCGTCGTCACGGCGATCTCGCCGTCCTGCGCGCTCTGGCCCGGCGCGAGCGGGACCCGGACGACGTGCTCCGGGTTATCTGACCCACGCCCCGATGGACGGCGACCTGCAGGTGACGGCCTGGCTGCGCATACCGGCTGGGGAGCTGCGATGGCGCTTCTCCCGATCCTCCGGCCCCGGCGGGCAGGGAGTGAACACCACCGACTCGCGGGTGGAGCTCCTCTGGGACGCCGCCGGCTCACCGTCGCTTCCCGCGCACCTGCGGGAGCGGGTCCTGCACCGGTTGGCATCGCGCAGCGTGGACGGCGTGGTGAGCGTGACCGCCTCACAGTTCCGCTCGCAGCGACGCAACCGAGAGGCTGCATCGGCCCGGCTGGCCGCCCTCGTGCGGGAGGCGGCTGCCCCGCTGCCGGCCGCCCGCCGGCCGACGCGTCCCACCCGCGGATCGCAGCAGCGGCGCGCCGAGGCCAAGCGCAGACGCAGCCAGACCAAACGGTTGCGACGCCGAGACGACCTGTAGGGCTCACGCGTCGACAACGGTCGCGAGGCCGGCGAGACCCGACCTCGTCAGGTGGTGTCTGCTGTTTTCCTTGTACATCAAGGGATTTCGCACTAGACTCGAACACATGTTCGGACGCATTGCTACCGCTCCGGCGGTGGACTGTGTCCTGGACCCTGGGCTGGTCGAGCAGATGGAAGCCCACTTCCGGGCAGCGCTCCGCGAACCGGTCACCCGCTGGTTCGACGACACCGACGACACCAACGACACCAACGACAGACGGCGGGATGGTCACCGGGGGCGCAGCCGAGTCAGCCAAGGCGGCCGAGGCGGCCGAGGCGGGCAGCGGGTCCGTCGATGACGGTGGGGTGTTGTTCCAGGTGATCGGTGGTCTGCGCCGGGAGGTGGCCCGGACCCGGGCGCTGTTGGCGGCGGCGGTGGTTGACCGGGACGAGGCTGCTGCGGCGGTGGCGACGCTCCGGGCCCAGCGGGACACCGCGCGGGAGGACGCCGCCACGGCCCGGGTGCAGGCCCGGGCGGTGGGTCACCGGCTGGCCTTGGCGCGGGCGGAGACGGTCCAGGCGCGCGGGGAGCGGGACCTGGCCCGCGCGGACCTGGCCCAGGTCCACGCCGCGCCGTCACCGGCCGTTGGCGCAACCGACTCGACCGACCAAGGCGACCGGGGCGACCTGACCGACCGGGGTGACCGGGGCGAGCGGGGTGAGCGGGGCGAGCGGGATGGTGCCGGCCGGCGGCCTCTGGTGGCCCGGCTCGGCGACGAGCCGGGCCCGGGCCTGGCGGCAGCGGTGGATGTCCTGGTCGGCGACCTCGTGGTCACACCCGCTTCCGGGCCGGGGGCCCGGCTGGGGTGCCTCGATGGCCTGTCCGATGACGAGGTCGTCACTCTGGTGGCCGCGGGGCAGCGGCTCGCGGCGTGGGCGGGCGCGGTCCAGGTGACCGCGGCGGGACACCTGCGGGAGCGGTGGGCCGCCACCCCCCTGTCCGGCAACGACGACGCCCTATGGGTCACCGCCTGCGAGGTCGCCCCGGTCACCGGGCTGACCCGGCACGCCGTGGCTGACCTGCTGACCGCCGCCGAGCACCTGCCCGCGCGGATGCCCCGCGTGTGGGCCCTGCTCACGGCCGGGCGGATCGACCTGGCCAAGGCCGTCCTGGTCGCGGACAAGACCCACACCCTGACCCCGGACGCCGTCGCCGTCGTGCAGGAGCGGCTGCTGGCCCACCTCGGGCAGGCTCCGCACACCACCCGCCCGCAGCTCGCCGCCCTGCTCGACCGGGTCATCGCCCAGGCCGACCCGGCCCGGGACGAGGAGTTGGCCCGGGAGTGCCGGGCCCGGCGCGGAGTCTCCTTCCGGGCTCTGCCCCACGCGATGGGACAGATGAGCCTGATCGCCGGCGCCGACGACATCGAAGCCGCCCGCGCCGCGTTGAACGCTCTCACCCTGGCCGCTCGAGGCCACGGACGCCTCACCGACCCCGACACCCCCCACGCCCCGTGTGACGGCGACGGCCGCCACCCCGCCGCCACCCGCGCCGACGTCTTGCTCGACCTCATCACCACCGCCACCACCCACGACGGCGACACCTCGAACTCCGAGACCACCCAGACCGCGGCCAGCCCCACCGGCGGCGCGACCGGCCCAAGCGGCCCGACCGACGCGGCTGACCCAGCCGGCTCGGCCGGCCCCGCCGGTTCGGCCGGTCCAGCCGGCCCAGGCGGCCCACGCGACGCAGCCGGCCCTACCGGCCCCGCCGGCTCGGCCGGCTCCGCGGCGGGTGGCCGGGACCGGCGCCGCACCGAGATCATCGTCCTGGTCCCCCTGTCCGTCCTGACCGGGCAGTCCGAGGCCCCCGCCACCCTCGCCGGGTACGGACCGATCCCCGCCCAGCTCGCCCGCGAGCTCGCCGCCACCGGCACCTGGCGCTGCGCCGCCGTCGACGACACCACCACCACCGACGGCGCCCCCTCCCGCACCCACGGCACCCTCCTCGGCCTCGGCCGCTCCACCTACACCCCCGCCTACTCCCCCGGCCCCGGACTGCGCCGCTTCATCGAACTGCGCGACGGCACCTGCCAAGCCCCCGGCTGCCGCCACCGCGCGACCCGCGCCGACCTCGACCACCGAACACCCTGGCAACCCGATCCCGACGACGACTCCCCACCCGGCGGGTCACCCGTGACCTGCGACTGCAACCTGCACGCCCTCTGCCAACACCACCACCGGCTCAAACACCGCGGCGCCCTACACGCCCACCCCACCCCCGACGGCGCCACCACCTGGACCACCCCCACCGGCCGCACCCACACCACCCGACCCGAACCCCTGGTCTAGCTGATCCGAAGCGGTCGGTGTGGCTGACCCGGCGTGACGCACCTAGGGCTCCTGGCACCGAAGGAGCCTTAGCCTGGGCAGGCAGGACGACAGAGGGGAGCCAGACCATGGCCGATACCGGTAAGGCCGGCAGACGCGCCTCGACGAAGGCCAGGAGCGAGGGTGCCTTCTCCGAGGAAGAGGTCGCCGCGATGAAGGAGCACGCCGCGGAGGTCACGGCCTCCCGCAGCCGCTCCGGGAAGGCCGGGAAAGAGGAGGACGCGAAGGCCGTGGTGGCCAAGATCGCCGGCATGGACGACGTGGACCGAGTCATCGCCGAGAAGCTTCACGAGATCATCACCACGACCGCGACGGAGCTGGCGCCCAAGCTCTGGTATGGCATGCCCGCCTACGCCAGGGACGGGAAGGTCGTCTGCTTCTTCCAGGACGCACGGAAGTTCAAGTACCGGTACGCCACCCTCGGCTTCCAGGACACGGCCAACCTCGACAACGGCGCGATGTGGCCGACCTCGTACGCCGTGGCGAAGCTGACCAAGGACGTGGAGCAGCGGGTCGTGGCGCTGGTCAAGCAGGCCATGAGCTGACCTGCCGGAGGCCGGTCATCGCGCGGCCCGCACCGTCCGGAAGCCGACCGTCCGTGCTTCGCCTGGACATGCCGTTTCCCTGCTTCCCACGGCTCTGGCTCCGTGGTGAGCGTTTCGGCGACGCGGAGGTGAGCCGCGACCCGCGGCTGGGACGATGACCTGTATGGGCAGCGTGTGCAGGCAGTGGCGCTACCAGGCTGCATTCGACTGGGGTGCCATCGGCGCCGCACAGATCACGCTTGCTGGAGACGTCCTGGTGGTGGTCGACGTGCTGTCGTTCACGACCAGTGTCTCGGTCGCCGTCGAGCGCGGGACTGTCGTGTATCCGGCGCCTTGGGGGGACGAGCGTGCCGCCCGACAACTGGCGGCACGGGAAGGCGCGGTGCTCGCAGTGGGCCGCAGGCAGGCGACCGCGGCGAACCCGTGGCCGCTCTCGCCGGCCGCTCTGCGCGTCGCCAGGGTGGCTGCTCGGCTGGTGCTCCCGTCGCCGAACGGGTCCGCGGTCGCCGCTGCCCAGGGTGATGCCACGGTGGCAGCGGGATGTCTGCGTAATGCTCGTGCGGTGGGCGGCTGGGCAGCCTCTCGCTTGGTGGAAGGCCGCCGGGTTTGCGTCGTCGCTGCGGGCGAGCGATGGTCGGATGGCTCCTTGCGACCCGCGCTGGAGGACGCCATCGGCGCCGGGGCTGTGATCGATGCGCTGATGGCCAGCCGCCCCGCGGCGACCTTGTCGCCGGAGGCGCAGGCCGTCCGTGCGATGTACGTGGCGACTCACGATGTGGTCGGGGCCGTGGGTGGTTGCGCCTCGGCCGTCGAACTGGCGGCTGCCGGCTTCACGGACGATGTCCGAGTCGCCCTCGAACTCGACAGCAGTGACGTCGTCCCCGTCCTGACGGACGGCGCATTTCGCATGACAAGTACCTGACCATGCTCCCCGGCGCTCGACGCACCCGTCTCCAGCGCGCGCACGCGCACATCTGCCGCTACAAGCTCGATGGCGAGGTCAGCCCTGAACCGTAGACGTCCGGTGAGCCGCCGTCGGGGTCTTCCTCGAGCCTCCGGTACGTGACTCAGGGGATCCGGAACGGCGAGGCGCCGCCCGCGACCGCTACCTTGCCGGCGCGACCGTCGCGCTCATCACGCAGTGGTTCTTGCCCTTGGGACGGGGTGGGTGAACACGGCCTGCTCGAAGAGGCTGCGGGTGCCGTTGCAGAGGAAGAAGGCGGTGATCTGCTTGCCGGCGGTGTCCTGAAGGTACGCCTCGACGACCCCGCCGCCCGCGTGCGCCCGGCCCTCGTGAACCCATTGCCCTTTGAGCGCGCGGTTGTCCTCCGCGGTCTGGCCCTTCGCGGCACGTGCACCAGCAGCCGCCCCACACCCCGTGGTGCCGCTCCGCGAGATCCGCGAAGGCGTCCCAGGTCTCGGGGGTGAGCAGGTACGGCGCTGCCGGGTCCGCCCTATGCGCGTGGTGGTTTCCAGGAACGCGGTGAGGTGGACAAAGGAACTGGGTTCGAGGAGGTCGACCCCGACGTGCGACGGGCCCTGGCTGCCGACGCCGCCGACGTCACACGTTTCCTGGGCGCCCCCGCACCGCAGTGACGGCCGCTCATCGGTCCCACCGCCGCCGATCGCCTTCGATCAGCGGGAGGAGGCTGCCCCGGCCACTGGATGGCGCTCCCTTCCAGCGACGTGGTCACAGCGAGGCCGATCGCCTCCTTGACGGCGAACGCGAGGCCGGCCCGGATCGAGCCGATGATGTCCGGGGTGCCGCCCTCCTCGCGGTGCTCGACGTCGTCCAGGAGGTGGTGGCCCCACACGAGGCGACGAACCCGCACGGTCCCGCCGCCGGGCACCGCCGGAACCGGGCTGCGGAGCAGGTCACGATGCACCGCGAGCACGCCCAGGCTGCCCGGGCCCCCGACGGACTTGTGGGGGCTGAGGAACACGGCGTCCTTGTAATCCAAGGGGTCCCGTCCGGGGCGAGCTGCCATGGCGGTGTCGACGTACGGGGCGGCAGGCGTCGCGGGCACCTCGCCTCCGGCGGGGGACTGCAGCCCGTCGGTGACCAGGGCCGCTGCGAGGATCAGGCAAAGGATCGGGAGCGCAGGACTCCCCACAGATCCGAGGCGGGCGGAGACTGGGAACGTGAGCGAACAGCACCCGAGCTTCGACCACGATCTGGCGGATGGGGTCGCCGAAGCAGTGCGCGAGCTCGACGCGGGGACCGGCGGCGCCGCTATGTGCCGCATCGACGCCGACCGGGCCACGGTGGTCAAGCGGCTCGAGGGTCGGTCCACGGCGCTGCGAGACCTGGCCCGGCGCCGCCGCAGTCACCCCGGTGAGGATCCGGCAGCCAGCCTGGCCGCTGTGCGAGCCCACTGGAGCGAGGTGCCGCGACGCTCCCCGCTGTGGATGGCCTACGCCGATGGCGGCCTCGTGGCGCTCGCCGAGCTTGCCGAACCCGGCGATGCAGGCGCGGACGGTGAGGTCTAGGGTCGAAGGCGGGGCGGTTCCCACCAGCGTCGAGCCGACCAGGAGGTCATCGTGACCGACGACCAGCCCACCCGGGACGTTGCGCAGGACGTCGCGCCGCTGAGTGGCCTCGGCTCGGGGCGGAAGAGGTCGGGGCCGGTGCGCACCCAGCGGCCCGTGTACGTCGACCTGCTTCCGCCGTGCAACCAGGGTTGCCCGGCCGGCGAGAACATCCAGGCCTGGCTCTCCCACGCCAAGGCCGGGCGCCATGAGCAGGCGTGGCGGCAGCTGACCGAGGACAACCCGTTCCCCGCCATCCACGGCCGCGTCTGCTACCACCCCTGCGAGGACGTCTGCAACCGAGCCCAGATGGACGGCTCGGTGTCGATCCACGCCGTCGAGCGGTTCCTGGGCGACGCTGCCATCGATCACGACTGGTCCTTCGAGGAACCGCGTGAGCACTCCGGGAAGCGGGTGCTGGTCGTGGGCTCGGGCCCGAGCGGGCTGTCGGCGGCCTACCACCTGGTGCGCCTGGGGCACGAGGTCGTCATCCGCGACAACTCCCCGCTGGCCGGCGGGATGATGCGCTACGGCATCCCCTCCTACCGCCTTCCGCGCCGCATCCTCGATGTCGAGATCCGCCGGATCGCCGCGCTGGGCGTTCGATTCGAGCAGGACCACGTCGTCACCGACCTGCAGGCCGAGATGGCCGAGGGCCGCTTCGACGCGGCGTTCGTCGCCGTCGGAGCGCACCTGTCCAAGCGGGTGGACATCCCGAACCAGGACGCCGGCCGGGTGCTCGACGCCGTGAGCTTCCTACGGGAGGTCGAGTCGGGGGAGCCGACCCAGGTGACCGGTCGAGTCGCGGTGTACGGCGGCGGCAACACCGCCATGGATGCGGCGCGGGTGGCGCGGCGACTCGGCGCCGAGGACACGGTGATCGTCTATCGGCGCACCCGGGACCAGATGCCCGCCCACGCGGAGGAGGCCACCGAGGCCGAGGAGGAGGGCGTGCGCATCAACTGGCTGCGCACGATCGCCTCGATGGACGAGCACGAGCTCACCGTGGAGATCCAGGAGCTCGACGAGAATGGGAAGCCCCACGGCACCGGACGGTTCGAGACCCTCGCCGCCGACACGGTCATCCTCGCCCTCGGCCAGGAGAGCGACACCCGCTTCCTGGCCGGCCTGCCCGGTGTGGAGTTTGACGGCGATGTCGTGCAGGTCGACCCGCGGACATTGATGACCGGCGCCCCCGGCGTCTTCGCCGGCGGCGACGCCGTACCCAGTGAGCGCACCGTGACCGTCGGCGTCGGGCACGGCAAGAAGGCCGCCCGCAGCATCGATGCCTGGCTGCGCGGCGGTGCGGAGCCGACCCGGCCCAAGCACGAGGTGGCCACTCTCGACAAGCTGCACCTGTGGTTTTTCGGGGACCACACCCAGCGCCGGCAGGCCGAGCTCGACCCCGGGGTCCGGGTGCAGGCCTTCGACGAGGTGGTCTCCGGACTATCTCCGGAGGAGGCGCGCTACGAGGCGGGCCGCTGCTTGTCCTGCGGCAACTGCTTCGAGTGCGACGGCTGCCTGGGCTCCTGTCCCGAGGACGCGGTGATCAAGCTCGGCGTCGGGCACCGCTACCGCTTCGACTACGACAGGTGCACCGGCTGCGGTACGTGCGAGCGGCAGTGCCCGGTGCACGCGATCGAGATGGTTCCCGAGCCGTTGACCGAGCAGTGGACCAAGGGAGTCTGAGGTGCGCACGACCATCGACGGCAACGAGGCCGCGGCCGACGTCGCCTACCGGCTCAACGAGCTCTGCGCCATCTACCCGATCACGCCCTCCTCCACCATGGCCGAGCTGGCCGACGAGTGGTCCAGCCACGGCCGCGCGAACGTGTGGGGCAGCGTCCCCACTGTCATCGAGATGCAGAGCGAGGGCGGCGCCGCGGGGGCGCTGCACGGGGCGCTGCAGGCCGGTGCCCTGTCGACGACCTTCACCGCCTCGCAGGGCCTGCTGTTGATGATCCCGAACATGTACAAGATCGCCGGTGAGCTGACCTCCTCGGTGATCCACGTCGCCGCGCGGTCGCTCGCCGCGCAGGGTCTGTCGATCTTCGGCGACCACCAGGACGTGATGGCGGTCCGGCAGACCGGCTTCGCGCTGTTTTCATCGGGCTCGGTGCAGGAGGCGCACGACTTCGCGCTGATCGCCCAGGCGGCGACGCTGCGCGCGCGATTGCCCTTCGTGCACTTCTTCGACGGCTTCCGCACCTCCCATGAGCTCAACACCATCGAGCTGCTGGATGACGACGTGCTGCGCGCCGTGGTCCCCGCAGAGCTCGTACGCGCCCACCGCCAGCGCTCGTTGTCGCCGGAGCGGCCCGTGGTCCGGGGGACGGCGCAGAACCCAGACGTCTACTTCCAGGCGCGAGAGACGGTGAACCCGTTCTACGTCGCGGTCCCGGGCATCGTGCAGGCGGTGATGGACGAGGTCGCCGAGCACACGGGCCGTGCCTACCACCTGGTCGAGTACGACGGCCACCCGGAGGCCGAGCGGGTGGTCGTGATCATGGGCTCGGGTGGCCAGACCGTCGCCGAGACGGTGCGCCACCTGGTCGCCTCCGGCCAGCGGGTCGGCGTCGTCCGACTGCGCCTTTACCGCCCCTTCCCGGCCGAGGAGCTGCTCACCGCACTGCCGTCGACCGTCCGTGCGATCGCCGTCCTGGACCGCACCAAGGAGCCCGGAGCGAGCGGGGAGCCGCTCTTCCTCGACGTGGTGTCGGCTCTCACCGAGGGCGCGGCTGCGGGCCGGCTGGCCGGCATGCCCCGAGTGGTCGGTGGCCGCTACGGCCTGTCGTCGAAGGAGTTCACCCCCGGCATGGTCGCAGGGGTGTACGCCGCGCTCGACCGCCCCGGGTCGCCCGCGCGGTTCACCGTGGGGATCCACGACGACGTCAGCGGCACCTCGATCGACTACGACGCCGACCTCGACATCGAGGACGACCAGACCCTGCGCGCGGTCTTCTTCGGCCTCGGCTCGGACGGCACGGTGGGCGCCAACAAGAACACCATCAAGATCCTCGGTGCCGAGGAGTCCGTCTTCGCCCAGGCCTACTTCGTCTACGACTCCAAGAAGTCAGGCGGGAGCACGATCTCGCATCTGCGCTTCGGACCGCACCCGATCCGGGCGCCGTACCTCGTCCGGCAGGCCGGCTTCGTCGGCTGCCACCACTTGAACCTGATCGAGAAGCTCGACGTGCTCGGCGTCGCCCGCCCCGGCGGCACCCTGCTCCTCAACGCACCACTGCCACCGGAGGAGGTGTGGGACGCGCTGCCCGGCCCGATCCAGGAGCAGATCGTCGCCAAGGGGCTGCGGCTCTTCGCGATCGACGCCGGCCGGGTCGCCCGTGACGCGGGGCTGCCCGGACGCACCAACACCGTGCTGCAGACCTGCTTCTTCGCGATCTCGGGCGTGCTGCCGCGCGAGGAGGCGATCGGCCAGGTCAAGGCCGCCATCCGCAAGACCTACGGCCGCCGTGGGCTCGAGGTCGTGGCGCGCAACGAGGCGGCGGTGGACGCCGCCATCGGCGAGCTGCACGAGATCTCGGTACCAGCAGCGGCCACGTCGCACCGGCCGCTGCCGCTGGTGGTGCCGGCGTCGGCGCCGCCGTTCGTCCAGACCGTCACCGCAGCCATGATGGCTGGCCGTGGCGACGACCTGCCTGTCAGCGCGCTGCCCGCGGACGGCACCTGGCCGAGCGGCACCACGGCCTACGAGAAGCGCCGCATCTCCGACCTCGTGGCGCAGTGGGACCCCGAGGCGTGCATCCAGTGCGGCAACTGCGCCTTCGTCTGCCCGCACTCGGTGCTGCGAGCGAAGTTCTACGACGCCGAGCGGCTGGCAGGCGCGCCCGCGGACTTCGCCTCCGCACCCCTGAACGCCGTCGGGCTGCCCGAGAGTCGCTACACGTTGCAGGTTTATACCGAGGACTGCACCGGCTGCGGGCTCTGTGTCGCCGCGTGCCCGATCACCGCCGTGCCAGGGACCGACATCAAGGCCATCAACCTCACCGACGACCGGGCCGTGTTGGATGCCGGCGTGGACCAGGTGGCCTTCTTCGAGTCGATCCCGGTGAACTCGCGCAACCGGGTGGACCTCGGCACGGTGCGAGGCACGCAGTTCCTGGAGCCGCTGTTCGAGTTCTCGGGCGCGTGCGCGGGGTGCGGCGAGACGCCGTACCTCAAGCTGCTGACGCAGCTGTTCGGCGACCGCTGCACCGTGGCCAACGCCACCGGCTGCTCGTCGATCTACGGCGGAAACCTGCCGACGACACCCTGGGCGAAGAACGCGGACGGACGCGGGCCGGCGTGGTCGAACTCGCTCTTCGAGGACAACGCCGAGTTCGGGCTGGGGATGCGGTTGGCCGCCGACCTGCACGCCCGATTGGCACGGCAGCGGGTGACCGAGCTGCGCGACCAGGTCGGGGTGGAGCTCGCCGACGCGATCTTGGGCGCCGAGCAGATCCGCGAGTCCCAGCTGGGAGCGCAGCATCAGCGCATCGCTGAGCTGATGCGGCGCCTCGACGCGCTCGACCCGAGTGCGAACGCGGCCGCCGTCGCGGACCTGCGCAGCGTCGCCGACCACCTGCTGCGGCGCAGTGTGTGGATCGTCGGGGGCGACGGCTGGGCATACGACATCGGGTCGGCCGGGCTGGACCACGTGCTGGCCAGCGGTCGCGACGTCAACGTGCTGGTGATGGACACCGAGGTGTACTCCAACACCGGCGGCCAGGCGTCGAAGGCGACGCCTCTGGCGGCCGTCGCGAAGTTCGCCAGTGCCGGCAAGACAGTGGCCAAGAAGGACCTGGCGTTGCAGGCGATCGCCTACGGCAGCGTGTACGTCGCCCGGGTCGCCATGGGCGCGGACCCACAACAGACGCTGCGCGCCTTCCGCGAGGCCGAGGCGTACGACGGCCCGTCGCTGATCATCGCCTACAGCCACTGCATCGCCCACGGCATCGACATGAGCAAGGGCCTGGCCCAGCAGAAGAAGGCGGTCACGTCCGGCCACTGGCCGCTGATGCGCTACGACCCGACCCTGCGGGCCCGAGGGGACAACCCGTTCATGCTGGACTCACCGCGGCCGACGATCCCGCTGAGCGACTACGTGTACGGCGAGTTGCGCTACCGCTCACTGCGCAACGCCTCGCCGGACGAGGCCGAGCGTCTGCTGGGCCTGGCCCAGGATTCCGTCAACCAGCATTGGGCGACCTATGAGGAGATGGCCACGCGCAGCGCCGCGGACTTCGTGCCCGACGCCCGGCGCAAGGGCGCCGATGTCGACGGGAGGACGTCATGGACCTGACCACGCGGTACTTGGGGCTGACGCTGCGCAGCCCGATCGTCGCCTCGGCCTCGCCGGTCTCGGTGTCGCTGGATGGCGTGCGGCAGGTCGCCGACGCCAACGCCGGGGCGGTCGTGCTCTACTCGCTCTTCGAGGAGCAGGTGCGCGCCCAGGAGGTCGCTGACCTGCTGATCACCGAGGTGCACGAGGAGTCCTTCGGCGAGGCGAGGGACTACTTCCCGTCCACTCCTACGGTCGACCATGCCGGCGCCACGCCGTACCTGCGGCATGTGGAGCGGATCGTCGCCGCCGTCGACATCCCGGTCATCGCCTCGCTCAACGGCAGCACACCCGGCGGGTGGACGTCGATCGCGGCCTCGATGGAGTCGGCGGGGGCGGCGGCGCTGGAGCTGAACATCTACGCGGTGCCGGGCGACCTCGGCCTGACCGGGCCGGAGGTCGAGCAGCGGCATCTGGAGATCCTCGCCGGCGTCCGCCAGTCGGTGTCGATCCCGGTGGCGGTGAAGCTGAGCCCGTACTTCAGCGCGACGGGCGCCGTCGCGACCGCGCTGGACCAGGCCGGCGCAGACGGACTGGTGCTCTTCAACCGGTTCCTGCAGCCAGACGTGGACACCGAGGCGATCCAGGTGGTGCCCGGGGTGACGCTCTCCTCGCCCGTCGAGGCCCGGCTGCCGCGGACCTGGATCGCGATCCTGCGCCACCGGGTGCGCGGCTCCCTGGCCGCGACCACGGGCGTGGAGACGGCCGAGGACGTCGTCGCCTACCTGCTCGCCGGGGCCGACGTCGTCATGACCGCCTCCGCGCTGCTGCGCCATGGGCCGTCGTACATCGAGGTGCTCACCCGCGGCCTGGAGTCGTGGCTGGATCGTAAGGGCTATGAGTCGGTGGACGCCATGCGAGGTCTGCTCGCTGTCCGCGACGGCGCCCACGCTGGCGCGGATGCCCGGGCCGGATACGTGCGCGCGCTGCAGGACGCGCAGGGGGTGTACGGCTCGCTGGGCGTGTGAGCCCCCGCGCGACGTACCGCGACCTAGGGCTCCTTCGGTGCGAGGACGAGGTTGACCATGTCGACGACCGGCCGATAACCGAGCCGGGCGTAGATGGCATTCGAGGTCGGGTTTGCCTGGTCCGTGGTCAGGCAGACCCGGGCGCCGTCGTCCACGAACCGCTGCGACACCGAGGCGACAGCGGCACTGGCATACCCTCGACCCCGAAAGGCCTTCGGCGTGTACACCGGGCCGATCCGGGCCACACCGAAGCTCGGCGGCTTGCACCCGGTCACGTGCAACGGCACGTCACGATCATCGACCCAGAACCAGATCTGGCGCGAGTCGATCCGCCGGATCATCGTTGCCCGGTCGACCCGCTCAGGCGGCAGCACTCCGGCCGCCCGCCCGGCCTGCTCGTCGACGGCTGCGAAGAACTCCTCGTGCCACACCTGCACCAGGTCAACCTCACCTGGGCGGGCCGCTCGCAACCGGCCGGGAACCGGCGCCGGCGGTATCAGCTCACCGAGTTCGAAGAGCCGCACTCTCATGGCGGCCTGGACAGCCCGGCCCGAGAGCCGGGCTGTCTCGTCAGCGCAGCGCCGCGCCGCGGGGAGCGCCCCATTCACCCCGACGACACGCTCGCCGCGCCGATGAAGCGCTAAGTAGGTGCTACGGATGTCGACCACTGCATTTCGGGCCACCCGAACCACTCGGCTGCCACCGCACGCGCCCGGTTCACCCGTCGGCGCCGTCACGCAGGTAGGGCCCGATCAGGGCCAGATCGGCCTCGCTCAGCCGCTCTGACGCCGAGGCGAGCTGGTGCCAGTAGGGGTAAGCCAGGTGCGGGCGACTCACATTCTCCAGCCGGTCGAGCTCCTCGGCGCTCAGCGTCAGCGACGCCGCGGCCAGGTTGTCCTCCAGCTGCTCCTGGGTCCGTGCCCCGATGATCACTGAGGACACAGCGGGCCTGCTCATCACCCAGGCCAGTGCTACCTGCGCCGCAGAGACCCCTCGCACCGAAGCGATCTCGACGAGGGCGTCGACGATGTCGTAGAGCTGCTCGGTGTCCGGAACCGGAGGTTCGTTCCACTCGGTCAGCTGCCGCGACCCCTCGGCAGGCGTCACCCCCCGACGGTACTTGCCACTGAGCAGGCCGCCGGCGAGGGGGCTCCAGACCAGTACTCCGAGCCCGGCGTCCACGGCCATCGGCAGCAGCTCACGCTCGGCGTCGCGAGTCTGCAGTGAGTAGTGGATCTGCTGGCTCACGTACGGCGCCAACCGGTCCCGCGCCGAGACCGCGAGTGACTTCATCACGTGCCAGGCTGAGAAGTTCGAGCACCCCACGTAGCGCACCTTGCCGGAGCGAACGAGGTCGTCCAGGGCTGTCAGCGTCTCGTCCACCGGCGTGCAGCCGTCCCACTCGTGCACCTGGTACAGGTCGATGTGGTCGGCGTTGAGCCGGCGCAGGCTGGCCTCACACGCGCGCACCAGGTGGTGGCGGGACAGCCCCGCGTCGTTCGGCCCGGGCCCCATCGTGAACCGGGCCTTGGTCGCCACCAGGACGCCGTCACGGCGCGCCGGGGTCAGGGCACCGAGCACCTCACCGACGATCTGCTCGCAGACGCCCTCGCTGTATACGTCGGCGGTGTCGATCAGGTTCACCCCGGCGTCCAGGCTGGCGTCGACCATCCGCCGAGCCTGTCCGGAGTCGACGGTGCCGGTGAGGGCGAACTTGCCCCGTCCGCCGAAGGTCATGGTACCCAGACTGAGCGCCGAGACCCGCAGGCCGGCGCGACCGAGATGTCGATACTCCATGCCCGGCAACCTACTCCAGACCTGCCGGCCTGACGGGTGTGCGACTGCGCGTTCGCCGCTCAGGTCCGCAGGGTGCGCACAGCCCGGGCCTGGACGGCGCGGGCAGCCAGCTCGGCGTCGTCCGGGTACCTGACCTCCTCAAGCACCAGACCGTGCGCAGCCACCACGCCCACCCCCGGATCCCGCACCCGCGCCGCGAGAACCGCCGACAGCCAGGCCGGTTCACGCCGGCCGAGCCCCACAGCCACAGCGCCGCCCACCAACGCTCGGACCATCGAGTGGCAGAACGCGTCGGCCGCCACCCGGGCGACGACCAGATCCCCGTCGTCGCAGGTCTCGCGCGACCACGAGAACTCCAGCAGGGTGCGGACGGTCGTCGCGCCGTCCCGCCGTTTGCAGAACGCTGCGTAGTCGTGCAGCCCGGTCAGGGGGGCGCAGGCGGCGTTCAGGACGGCGACGTCGAGGCCACCGGACGGCGCGCGGACCGCGAGGACATCGTGGCGGCGCAGCGGGGGCACCCCGTGCGGTGAGTCGCAGATGCGGTAGGCGTAGCGGCGCCAGACGGCCGAGAACCGGGCGTCGAACCCCGACGGCGCGGGGCTCACCCCATGCACCCGGACGTCCGGTGGCAGCACGCCGCGCAACCCGCGCTGCAGCGCCTGCGCAGGGTCGAGGGTAGAGCGACCCGGCAACGCCGTCCACACGGTCACGGGAAGATCGACATGGGCGACCTGCCCGCGGGCATGCACCCCGGCGTCGGTGCGCCCGGCCACCACGATCCGTGGTGGCTCCTCGAGCCGCAGCACCCTCGCCAAAGCGGCGCCGAGCACGCCCTGCACGGTGCGCCGGCCGGGCTGGTCAGCCCAGCCGGAGAAGCCGGATCCGTCGTACCCGAGATCGAGACGTACCCGTTGGAACGTGCTCGGCGTGCTAGTGGTGCTCGTCAGCTGTCCTGCGACTTGCCGGCCTCGACGAAGCCTGCCTCTTCGGCCGCCGACGCAGTGCGGAAGTACACCTCCGCCACGGTCTTCTCATACCAGGGCGAGGCCGGGGTGTGGAACTTCAACGACTCGCGGTTGCCCTTGACCAGGAAGCCTTCCGGCGCCTCGCCGCCCTCCAGCGGCAGCCGCGAGTCGGGACCGTAGGGTCCTTCGGCGCCCGCTGCGGCGGCCGGTTCGGTCACCGCGTCGGCCACAGCCTCCTCGGTCGCCACAGCCTCCTCGGTCGCCACAGCCTCCTCGGCCGCCACAGCCTCCTCGGCCGCCACAGCCTCCTCGACTGCCACAGGTGCCGGGGCAGCCGTCTCCCGGCTGGTGGCGGGCCGGTCGACCTCTGTCGCCGTCTGCTTCGCCGGAGCCTTCTTCGCGGCGCGCTTCGTGGCCGCCTCGGCCTCCTTGACGGTGGCCTGCTTCGGGCTGACCGGCTCGAGCACCAGCTCGATCACGGCCATCGGGGCGTTATCGCCCTTCCGGTTGCCGATCTTGGTGATCCGGGTGTAGCCACCATTGCGCTCAGCCATCGCCGGAGCGATCTCGGTGAAGAGGTAGTGCACGACCGTCTTGTCACGCACCACCGTGAGAACCCGACGGCGCGAGGCCAAGTCACCGCGCTTGGCGAAGGTGATCAAACGCTCGGCGAGCGGGCGGACCCGCTTCGCCTTCGCCTCGGTGGTGGTGATGCTGCGGTGCTCGAACAGCTGTGTGGCGAGGTTGGCCAGGAGCAACCGCTCGTGGGCCGGTCCACCGCCGAGACGCGGACCCTTGGTGGGCGTGGGCATGTCGCTGGTTCTCCTCGATGAGCCGTGGGATCAGTACCGGACGACGGTCAGAGCTGCTCGTCCTCGGCGAACGACATGTCGTCGTCCGCGCCGTAGCTGTCGACGACCAGCGCCGGGTCGAAACCGGGCGGGCTGTCTTTGAGCGCCAGCCCCATGCCGTGCAGCTTCGCCTTGACCTCGTCGATCGACTTGGCGCCGAAGTTACGAATGTCGAGCAGGTCGGCCTCGCTGCGGGCGACCAGCTCCCCCACTGTGTGGATGCCCTCGCGCTTGAGGCAGTTGTAGGACCGGACGGTGAGGTCCAGCTCCTCGATCGGCAGGGCAAGGTCGGCGGCGAGCGCCGCGTCGGACGGCGAGGGGCCCATATCGATTCCCTCGGCCTCGACGTTGAGCTCCCGGGCCAGGCCGAACAGCTCGACCAGAGTCTTGCCCGCCGAGGCCATCGCATCACGCGGCTGGGTCGACGGCTTGGTCTCGACGTCGACGATCAGCCGGTCGAAGTCGGTGCGCTGCTCCACGCGGGTCGCCTCGACCTTGTAGGTCACCTTGAGCACCGGAGAGTAGATCGAGTCGACCGGGATCCGACCGATCTCGGCGTCCCCGGACTTGTTCTGCTGCGCCGAGACGTAACCGCGACCGCGCTCGACGGTCAGCTCCATCTCGAGCTTGCCCTTGCCGTTCAGAGTGGCGACGTGCAGGTCGGGGTTATGCACCTCGACCCCCGCCGGCGGGGCGATGTCGGCCGCGGTCACCGTGCCCGGGCCCTGCTTGCGCAGGTACATCACCACAGGCTCGTCATGCTCACTCGAGACCACGATCTGCTTGATGTTGAGGATCAGCTCGGTGACGTCTTCCTTGACTCCGGGCACGGTGGTGAACTCATGCAGCACGCCGTCGACGCGGATGCTGGTGATCGAAGCACCGGGGATGGAGGAGAGCAGCGTGCGGCGCAGGCTGTTTCCGAGGGTGTACCCGAAACCGGGCTCGAGTGGCTCGATGACGAACCGCGAACGGTGGTCGGCGACGACTTCTTCGGTGAGGCTGGGCCTCTGGGCGATGAGCATCGTGATGTCCTTCCGGCGCCCGCTATTTGACGCCTGATGGGGGCTACTTCGGGGGTGTTACTTGGAGTACAGCTCGACGATCAGCTGCTCCTGCACCTGGGTGTCGATCACCTGACGCGCCGGCAGGCCGTGCACGAGGATCCGCATCTTGTTCGGGATCACCTCGAGCCAGGCCGGAACGGTCCGCTCGCCGGCCTCGGCACGAGCGACGACGAACGGGGTCATCTCCAGGGACTTGGCCCGCACCTCGACGATGTCGCTCTCGCTCACCCGGTAGCTCGGAATGTCGACCTTCGCCCCGTTGACGAGAATGTGGCCGTGCCGGACCAGCTGGCGGGCCATGTCGCGGGACTTGGCGAATCCGGCCCGGAATACGACGTTGTCCAGACGGGACTCGAGGATACGCAGCAGGTTCTCGCCGGTTTTGCCCTGCTTGCGGTTGGCCTCTTCGTAGTACCCGCGGAACTGCTTCTCCAGCACACCGTAGATGCGGGCGGTCTTCTGCTTCTCCCGCATCTGGAGCAGGTACTCGCTCTCCTTGGTGCGGGCACGGCCGTGCTCACCCGGCGGGTACGGCCGAATCTCGATCGGGCACTTCGGGGAGTCGCACTTGGCTCCCTTGAGGTACAGCTTGGTCTTCTCGCGGCGGCAGCGCTTGCAGTCAGCGCCGGTGTAACGCGCCATGATTCGTGGTTCCCTTCGGCTGGTCTTCGTCGAGCGGCGCGTCAGACGCGGCGGCGCTTGGGCGGGCGGCACCCGTTGTGGGGAGTGGGGGTTACGTCCTGGATCGAACCGACCTCGAGGCCGGTCGCCTGCAGGGAACGGATGGCCGTCTCCCGCCCCGAACCCGGACCCTTCACGAACACGTCCACCTTGCGCATGCCGTGCTCCTGAGCGCGGCGAGCGGCGGCCTCTGCCGCCATCTGCGCGGCGAACGGGGTGGACTTGCGCGAGCCCTTGAACCCGACCTGACCGGCAGAGGCCCAGGAGATCACGGCCCCAGTCGGGTCGGTGATCGAGACGATCGTGTTGTTGAACGTGCTCTTGATGTGGGCGTGTCCGTGGGAGACGTTCTTCTTCTCCTTGCGCCGCGGCTTACGGGTGCCGGAGCTGGTGCGCTTCTGGGGAGGCATTACTTCTTCCCTGCCTTCTTCTTGCCGGCCACGGTGCGCTTGGGGCCCTTGCGGGTCCGGGCGTTGGTCTTGGTGCGCTGACCACGCACCGGCAGGCCGCGGCGGTGGCGCAGGCCCTCGTAGCAGCCGATCTCGACCTTGCGCCGGATGTCGGCCTGTACCTCGCGGCGCAGGTCACCCTCGACCTTGAAGGTGCCCTCGATATAGTGGCGAAGCTTCACCAACGACTCGTCGTCCAGGTCCCGCACTCGCAGGTCGGGGCTGACGCCGGTGGCTTCCAGAGCCTGCAGAGCGCGGGTACGACCCACGCCGAAGATGTAGGTGAGCGCGACCTCGAGCCGCTTGTCGCGGGGGAGGTCGACGCCGACGAGACGTGCCATTGTCTTCTTTCTCTTGGTTCAGAGGTCTGGTGCAGCACCGTTCCCGTGACCCCGGCGGACTGGTGCTGTCGACGGGTGTCGCAGGTCCCCGGCCTCTGGGTCCGGGGGTGGCGTCCCGAGCCGTGTCGGGACACGGTCGCGGGGGTCGGGCGCTGCGGTGAGAGTGGGTGCGCGTCAGCCCTGGCGCTGCTTGTGGCGCAGGTTGTCGCAGATCACCATGACCCGACCATGACGGCGGATCACCTTGCACTTGTCGCAGATCTTCTTGACGCTCGGCTTGACCTTCATGGCTCGCGTGTCACCGTGGTCTTCTCGTGGGTGGGCTACTTGTAGCGGTAGACAATGCGCCCGCGGGACAGGTCATACGGGCTGAGTTCCACGACGACCCGGTCCTCGGGGAGGATCCGGATGTAGTGCTGGCGCATCTTGCCCGAGATGTGGGCGAGAACCTTGTGGCCATTGCTGAGCTCGACCCGGAACATCGCGTTGGGCAGGGCTTCGACCACGGTGCCCTCAATCTCGATGACGCCGTCCTTCTTGGGCATGTCCTCCGCAATCCTTAGGTGGGACTGATGTGTCTCACGAGTGACGGAGCCCTTCTGTCGCCAGACCAGCCGCGGGGCGACAACAGGGCGTTTGATGCACGTGAGCCGACGTAGGAGTCTACGTCAGGAGCCCCTCCGAACAGAAATCGGGCAGATGCCCTTCGGTGGGTGCGGTCGGGCATGGCTCAGTGGGCCAGCGGGGCGAACCGGACGCCGAGCGGGTCCAGCCCCGACTCGCCGCCGTCCCGGGCGGTCAGCACCCATAACCCGCCCTCGTGCAGGGCCACGGAGTGCTCCCAGTGGGCGGCCCGACGCCCGTCGACGGTGACCACGGTCCATTCGTCATCCAGAACCCGGGTCGCGGGGTCACCGGCGGTGAGCATCGGCTCGATCGCGAGACAGATGCCGGGGCGCAGCTTGGGTCCACGGTCTCGGGTGCGGTAGTTCAGTACATGCGGCTCCTGGTGCATCGCCGTGCCGATCCCGTGCCCGCCGTAGTCCTCGACCAGGCCGTACCGTTCCTCGACGAAGTCCTCGATGGCCGCACCGATGGCATTGAGCCGGTCACCGGAGGCGATCGCCGCGATCCCCTGCCACATCGACTGCTCGGTGACATCGACGAGGTCCTGGTCGGCCGGATCCGATGACCCGTTGGGCCCCGCAGCGCCCGGGACGATCGCGCTGAACGCCGCGTCCCCGTGCCAACCCGCCACGATCGCACCGCAGTCCACGGAGACCAGGTCGCCGGCCTGCAGGGTGCGCGAGCCCGGGATGCCGTGCACGACCTCGTCGTTGACCGACACGCACAGCGTCGCCGGGAACCCGTGATAACCGACGAAGGACGGCGTGGCGCCTCGGGAGCGGATCAGGTCCTCGGCAACCCCGTCGAGCTCCTTGGTGCTCACCCCCGGACGCAGCTCGCCCCGCACCCCCTCGAGCGCGTCAGCGACCACCAGACCCGCCCGCCGCATGGCGACGATCTGGTCGGCGCTCTTGTACTGGATCCGGTCGCGTCCAAGCATCGGGGCGGTCTCAGTAGGTTAGCGCGCTGAACGCTGTTCGAGCGCGGTACCCAGCCGCTCGGTGACCTGGTCCACCTCGCCCATGCCGTCGACCCGGACCAGCAGGCCACGTCTGTCGTAGAGGTCGACCAGCGGGGCTGTCTCGTCGGCGTAGATCTCCTGCCGGTGACGGATCACGTCCTCCGTGTCGTCCTCGCGGCCTTCGATCTCCGCCCGCTTCAGTAGGCGCTCGACCAGAGCTTCGGTGTCGGCGGTGATCAGCACCACCGCCTCCAACGGTGTTCCGGCCTGGTCCAGCATCCCGTCCAGGGCCTCGACCTGCGCGGCGTTGCGCGGGTAGCCGTCGAGCAGGAAGCCCGCCGCGACGTCGTCATGTCGGAGCCGGTCACGCACCATGTCGTTGGTGACCTCGTCGGGGACCAGCTTGCCTGCGCGGGTGTAGCTCTGCGCGAGCTCGCCGAGATCGGTGCCGCCGGCGATGTTGGCGCGGAAGATGTCACCCGTTGAGATGGCCGGCACCCCGAGTCGCTCGGCCAGGAGGACCGCCTGCGTTCCCTTGCCCGCACCGGGCGGACCGAGGAGCACCAGCCTCATCGTAGGAACCCTTCGTAGTGCCGCTGTTGAAGCTGCGACTCGATCTGCTTGACCGTCTCCAGGCCGACTCCGACCACGATCAGGATGGACGTGCCGCCGAACGGGAACGCTGACGTGTTGGCGTTGATCAAGGCCAGGGCGACCAACGGGATCAGAGCGATGACGCCAAGGTACAGGGACCCCGGCAGGGTGATCCTGCTCAAGACGTACTCGAGATACTCCGCGGTCGGGCGCCCGGCGCGAATGCCGGGGATGAAGCCTCCGTACTTCTTCATATTCTCGGCGACCTCGTCCGGGTTGAACGTGATCGCCACGTAGAAGTATGTGAAGAAGACGATGAGCGCGAAGTAGGCGACCATGTACACGGGGTGGTCACCACTGACGAAGTACCGCCGGATCCAGGTCACCCATCCGGCCGTGCTGTTCTCCTGGAACCCGGTGATCAGGGACGGCAGGTACAGCAGCGACGAGGCGAAGATGACCGGGATGACGCCGGCCATGTTGACCTTGATCGGGATGTAGGTGCTACTGCCGCTGTACATCCGACGGCCGATCATCCGCTTCGCGTACTGCACTGGGATCCGTCGTTGAGACTGCTCGACGAAGATCACCAGAGCCATGACGACGAGGCCGAGGGCGATCACCAGGGCCAGGATGTCCCAGCCGCGGTTCGAGCTGTCGTTCTGCTGCTTGATCCCCCACAGTGCCCCGGGGAAGGTGGCCGCGATCGAGGTGAAGATGAGCAGAGACATGCCGTTGCCGACGCCACGCTCGGTGACCAGCTCACCGAGCCACATGATCAGCCCGGTGCCGGCGGTCAGGGTGATCACCATTAGCAGGATGGTCCAGATGTCCTCACGCGGGACGATGTCGGCGCTGCAGCTGCCGAACACCCGGTTGGCTCGGGCCAGGGACACCAGGGTTGTGGACTGCAGGATGGCCAGCCCGATGGTCAGGTAGCGGGTGTACTGGGTGAGCTTCGCCGTGCCCGTCTGTCCCTCTTGCTTGAGGGTCTCGAACCGCGGAATCACCACCGTGAGCAGCTGGATGATGATGCTCGCGGTGATGTAGGGCATGATCCCCAGCGCGAACACCGACAGCTGCAGCAGCGCACCGCCGCTGAACAGGTTGGCCAGGCCGAGCGTTGCGGCGAGTCCACCTTCGGATCCCTCTGCCTGCTGGATGCAGGTGCGTACCGCGGTGTAGCTGATCCCCGGCGTGGGAATGAATGACCCCAGCCGGAACACGGCCATGATCGCCAGTGTGAACAGCAGCTTGCGCCGCAGGTCAGGCGTGCGGAACGCCCGGGCGAATGCGGTGAGCACGAGGCCTCCTGGTCACGAACGGAACTCGGTCGCCGGACCCGGTGCCCCGGAGCCCGACGCGAGGGTCACTCGCTGGTGGCCGAGCCGCCGGCCGCCGTGATCTTCTCACGAGCGCTGGCCGAGAACGCGTCGACGCTGATCTGAAGCGCCACGTCGATCTCGCCGGTGCCGAGCACCTTCACCGGGTGGCCGGCGCGCACGGCGCCCTTGGCGACCAGGTCCTCGACGGTGACCTGGCCACCCTGGGGGTAGAGCGCGGCCAGGCGGTCCAGGTTGACCACCTGGTAGGGCACCCGGAACGGGTTGGTGAACCCCCGCAGCTTGGGAAGGCGCATGTGCAGAGGCATCTGCCCACCCTCGAAGGCGGCCGAGACCTGGTAGCGGGCCTTGGTGCCCTTGGTGCCCCGACCGGCTGTCTTACCCTTGCCGCCTTCACCGCGCCCGACCCGGGTCTTCGGGGTCTTCGCCCCGGGAGCGGGCCGCAGGTGGTGCACCCGCAGCGGCTTCTCGGCGCCGTCAGTCTTCGACATCGTCAGTCAACCTCCTCGACGGTGACCAGGTGGCGCACCGCCTTGACCATCCCCCGGAACTCGGGACGGTCCTCCTTCTCGACCACGTCGCCGATCCGCTTCAGGCCCAACGAGCGCAGTGTGTCACGGTGTTCCTGGAGTCCACCGATCTTGGAGCGTACCTGCGTCACGCGCAGCCTCTTGGCCCCGGCCATCATGCACCGGTCCCGGCGCGGGCCCGCAGCAGGGCGGCCGGCGCGACGTGCTCGATCGGCAACCCACGACGCGCGGCGACGGCTTCGGGCCGCTCCAGTCCGCGCAGTGCCGCCACGGTGGCGTGAACGACGTTGATCGCATTGTCCGAACCGAGGGACTTGCTCAGCACGTCGTGGATCCCGGCGCACTCCAGAACCGCGCGGACCGGTCCACCGGCGATGACGCCGGTACCGGGCGACGCCGGCTTGAGCAGGACGACGCCCGCGGCCGCCTCGCCCTGGATCGGGTGCGGGATGGTGCCCTGGATGCGGGGGACCTTGAAGAAGTGCTTCTTGGCCTCCTCGACGCCCTTGGCGATCGCTGCGGGCACCTCCTTGGCCTTCCCGTAGCCGACGCCGACGGTGCCGTCCCCGTCGCCGACGACGACCAGCGCCGTGAAGCTGAACCGCCGACCGCCTTTGACCACCTTGGCCACGCGGTTGATTGCCACGACTCGCTCGACGAAGGCGGTCTTGTCCGCGCCGCCGTCGCGATCGCGCCGGTTGTCCCGGTCGCGGCGCTCACGCCGTCCCGAGCTGTCGCCGGTGCTCCCGGCACCGGCTCCGGCGCCGCCACCGCGGCGCTGGGGTCCCGCCATCAGAAGTTCCTTCCCGAATAGACCATCACGCTGATCACAGAGCCAACCCACCTTCACGGGCGCCGTCGGCCACTGCGGCCACCCGCCCGTGGTACCGGTTGCCACCGCGGTCGAAGACCACCGAGGCCACCCCGGCGTGCCGGGCCCGCTCGGCGACCAGCTCACCGACCCGCTTGGCCTTGGCCGTCTTGTCGCCGTCAGACGAGCGAAGGTCCGACTCGAGGGTCGAGGCGGAGACCAGGGTTCGGCCGACCGAGTCGTCCACGACCTGGGCGAGGATGTGCCGGGTGGAACGGGACACGACGAGCCGAGGCCGCTGCGCGGTCCCGACGATCTGCTTGCGCACCCGCAGGTGACGCCGCTTGCGCGCGGCGTCGGAGCCCTTACCGGCACCTCCACCGCTGCGCTTGATGCCGATCGCCATTACTTCTTACCTGCCTTCCCGACCTTGCGCCGGATCTGCTCGCCGGCGTACCGCACGCCCTTGCCCTTGTACGGGTCGGGCTTGCGCAGCTTGCGCAGGTTGGCGGCGACCTCGCCGACCTTCTGCTTGTCGATGCCGGAGACCGAGAACCGGGTCGGCCCCTCGACGGCGAAGCTGACGCCGTCCGGTGGCTCGACGGTGATCGGGTGGCTGTAGCCGAGCGCGAACTCGAGGTTCGGCCCCTTGGCCTGCACGCGGTAGCCGGTGCCGACGATCTCCAGCCTCCGCACGTAGCCCTCGGTCACCCCGGTCACCATGTTGGAGATCAGGGTGCGGGTCAGGCCGTGCAGCGCCTTCGAGATGCGCTCGTCGTCGGGTCGAGCGACACGCAGCGCGCCGTCGGTGAGCTCGACACTGATCGGGGCGGCGACCGCGTGGGACAGGGCGCCCTTGGGGCCCTTCACCGTCACATCGCGTCCCTGGATCGTCACGTCGACCCCGCTGGGGACCGTGATGGGCAGCTTGCCGATGCGGGACATGGCTAGGTGCTCTCCTTCCCGCTCACCAGACGTAGGCGAGGACTTCCCCGCCCACGCCCTTCTTGTTGGCCTGCCGGTCGGTCAGCAGTCCCGAGGAGGTCGACAGGATCGCGATCCCCAGACCGCCGAGCACTCGCGGCAGGTTGGTCGACTTGGCGTACACCCGCAGACCGGGCTTGCTGATCCGCCGGATGCCGGCGATCGAGCGCTCCCGGTTGGGGCCGTACTTCAGCGTGATCGACAGCGACTTGCCCACCTCGGCGTCGCCCATGGCCCAGGAGGCGATGTAGCCCTCCGCCTGCAGAATCTCGGCGACGCGGGACTTGAGCTTGCTGTACGGCATCTCGACCGAGTCGTGATAGGCCGAGTTCGCGTTGCGCAGACGAGTGAGCATGTCGGCGATCGGGTCGGTCATGGTCATTGGGCGTGCCTGCCCTTCCCCGCCGGGGTTTCGCCGTCCGAAGAGCGTGGTTCGGCGACCTGCGGCATAGCGGTTGCATCGGTGGACGTGTCCTTGAGGGCCTCGCGCAGTACCTGATCCACGGCCCCATCCACCGCGACGTCGAGGTCCGGCCCCATCGGGGCGTCGATCAGCGGCATCGGGAACCGGACCGTCATCCGGCCGCTGTTGGGGTACTTGCTGCGCAGCCGCACCATGTCCAGAGTGGCCATCTCAGCTCACCAGCTGCTCTTGGTCAGACCGGGCAGCTCGCCCCGGTGAGCCATCTCGCGCAGGCAGATGCGGCACAGGCCGAACTTGCGGTACACCGAGTGCGGTCGCCCGCAGCGCTGGCACCGGGTGTAGGCACGGACGGCGAACTTCGGCTTGCGGTTCGCCTTGTTGATCAGTGCGGTCTTGGCCACGTCAGTTCTCCTTGAAGGGGAAGCCGAGCTGGCGCAGCAGCGCCCGGCCTTCGTCGTCGGTGGTGGCGGTGGTCACCACGGTGATGTCCATACCGCGGACCCTGTCGATCCGGTCCTGGTCGATCTCGTGGAACATCGACTGCTCGGTCAGGCCGAAGGTGTAGTTGCCGCGGCCGTCGAACTGCTTGGGCGACAGGCCCCTGAAGTCTCGGATGCGGGGCAGGGCGATGGAGAGCATCCGGTCGGCGAACTCCCACATCCGGTTGCCCCGCAGTGTGACGTGAGCACCGATCGGCATGCCTTCGCGGAGCTTGAACTGGGCGATCGACTTGCGGGCCTTGGTCACCTGCGGCTTCTGACCGGTGATCGCGGCCAGGTCGCGGATCGCACCCTCGATCAGCTTGGAGTCCTTGGCAGCATCGCCGACGCCCATGTTGACAACGATCTTGACCAGGCCGGGCACCTGCATCACGTTGGCGTAGCCGAACTCCTTGCGTAAGGACGGCGCGATCGCCTCGTGGTAGCGCACCTTGAGCCTCGGCTCGCCGGCGGCATGCTTCTTCTCGCTCTTCTCGAGCGTCTGGCTACTCATCAGATGTCCTTACCGGAGCGCTTCGCGACCCGGACTCGTACGGTCTTGGCCCGGCCATCGCGCTCGACTGTCTCGGTGCGGATGCCGACCCTGGTGGGCTTCTTCGACTGCGGGTCGACCAGCTGCACGTTGCTGAGGTGGATCGCCGCCTCCTGGGTGAGGATCCCTCCCGTACGAGCACCACGGCCCGAGGTGCCGGTCTTGGTGTGCTTCTTGATCCGTTTGACTCCCTCGACCAGCACGCGCTGGGTCTCCGGGTAGACGGCGATCACTTTGCCCTGCTTGCCCTTGTCCTCGCTCGAACCGGCGATCACCTGGACGGTGTCGCCCTTCTTGATCCGGGTCCGACCCTTTTGCGCTGCCATCTTCAGAGCACCTCCGGAGCCAGTGAGATGATCTTCATGAACTTCTTGTCCCGCAGCTCACGCCCGACCGGGCCGAAGATGCGGGTACCGCGGGGGTCGCCGTCGGGGCGCAGGATCACCGCGGCGTTCTCGTCGAAGCGGATGTAGGAGCCGTCCGGCCGACGCCTCTCCTTGGCCGTGCGCACGATGACGGCCTTGACGACGTCGCCCTTCTTGACGTTTCCGCCGGGGATGGCGTCCTTGACGGTCGCCACGATCACGTCGCCGATGCCGGCGTAACGGCGGCCGGAGCCGCCGAGCACCCGGATGCAAAGGATCTCCTTTGCACCGGTGTTGTCGGCGACGCGCAGTCGCGACTCCTGCTGGATCACTTCGAAACTCCTTGGTGAAGAAGGGTGCTACTTGGCCTTCTCGACGATGTCCTTGAGCCGCCAGCGCTTGGTGGCCGACAGCGGGCGGGTCTCGACGATCACAACCAGGTCACCGACACCGGCCTGGTTCTGCTCGTCGTGCGCCTTGACCTTGCTGGTCCGCCGGATGACCTTGCCGTAGAGCGGGTGTTTGACCCGGTCCTCGACCTCGACCACGACGGTCTTGTCCATCTTGTCGCTCACCACGTAGCCACGACGGGTCTTGCGGTAGCCGCGGGAGCTCGACGCTGCCTCGGTGCTCATCTCTGTGCTCGTCTCTGGGCTCATGCCTGAGGTCCTTCGGTGATGCCGAGCTCACGCTCGCGCATGATCGTGTAGATCCGGGCGATGTCCCGGCGCACGGCACGCAGCCGACCGTGGCTCTCCAGCTGTCCGGTAGCGGACTGGAAACGGAGGTTGAACAGCTCCTCCTTGGCCTTACGCAGCTCCTCGACCAGACGCTCGTCGTCGAAGCCACGCAAGTTGGTGACCGCGAGGTCCTTCGAACCGACCGCCATCACGCTTCACCACCCTCGCGCCGGACGATCCGGCACTTCATCGGCAGCTTGTGGATAGCGCGGGTCAGCGCCTCCCTGGCCACCTTCTCGTTGGGGAACGACAGCTCGAACATCACCCGGCCGGGCTTCACGTTCGCCACCCACCATTCCGGAGAGCCCTTACCGGAACCCATCCGGGTCTCGGCGGGCTTCTTGGTCAGCGGTCGGTCCGGGTAGATGTTGATCCAGACCTTGCCGCCACGGCGGATGTGCCGGGTAATCGCGATACGAGCCGACTCGATCTGCCGGTTGGTCACATAGGCCGGCTCCACCGCCTGAATCCCCCACTCCCCGAACGCCACAGCGGTGCCACCCTTGGCGGCTCCGGATCGCGAGGGGTGATGTTGCTTGCGGTGCCTGACCCGACGAGGGATGAGCATGACTCAGGCCTCCGTTCCGGACGCGGCGCCGGTGGAGGACTCCGCCGGGGCCGCTACGGGCTCGGCCGGTGGGGCGGCAGCGGGCTGCGCGGCCGGGACGTCGCCACCGGAGGCCGGAGCCTCGCGACGGCGGGGCGGACGCTGCCCACGGCCACCCGCGTCGCGACCGTCGCGCTCGCGACGCGGCGCGCGCGGCGCAGCGGCCTGCTCCCGGGCCAGCTCGCGCTGGGTCACGTCGCCCTTGTAGATCCAGACCTTCACGCCGATCCTGCCGAAGGTGGTGCGAGCCTCGTAGATGCCGTAGTCGATGTTCGCGCGCAACGTGTGCAACGGCACCCGCCCCTCGCGGTAGAACTCCGAACGGCTCATCTCGGCGCCACCCAGGCGACCCGAGCACTGCACGCGAATCCCCTTGGCGCCGGCCCGAAGCGAGGACTGCATGCCCTTGCGCATGGCGCGCCGGAACGAGACCCGGCTCGCCAGCTGCTCGGCGATGCCCTGGGCGACCAGCTGGGCGTCGATCTCGGGGTTCTTCACCTCGAGGATGTTGAGCTGCACCTGCTTGCCGGTGAGCTTTTCCAGCTCGCTACGAATCCGGTCTGCCTCGGCGCCGCGGCGCCCGATGACGATGCCCGGCCGTGCCGTGTGGATGTCGACCCGGACCCGGTCACGGGTCCGCTCGATCTCCACCCGGCTGATCCCGGCGCGCTCCATGCCCTTCGACATGAGCTTGCGGATCTCGACGTCTTCCTTGACGTAGTCGCGGTAGCGCTGGCCGGCGCGGGTGCTGTCGGCGAACCACCGGCTCTTGTGCTCGGTGGTGATGCCGAGGCGGAACCCATGCGGGTTGACCTTCTGACCCACTAGCGGGTCCTCCCCTTCGTGCTGGCGGCAGTGGGTGACGGAGCCACCACGACCGTTATGTGACTGGTCCGCTTGTTGATCCGGTAGGCCCGACCCTGAGCACGGGGACGGAACCGCTTCATCGTCGGGCCCTCGTCGACGTAGGCCGCCCGCACGACGAGAGAGGTCTCGTCGAACGGCGCCGACGCCCGGTCAGCAGCCTGGCGGGCGTTGGCGATCGCGCTCTGCACGACCTTGCGCACCGTCTCGCTCGCCGCCTGCGGGGCGAACTCGAGCACCGCCACGGCCTCGCCGGCCTGCTTGCCGCGGATCAGATCCACGACCCGGCGCGCCTTGCGGGGCGTGACACGCACGTAGCGTGCCTGCGCCTTGGCTTCCATTCGAGAGTCCCTTCACACTGTCTGCGTCGCCGCTGTTGTCCTCGGTGCCGCCGTCAGCGACGGCGTCCCTTGCGGTCGTCCTTCTCATGGCCGCGGAAGGTTCGGGTCGGTGAGAACTCACCCAGCTTGTGACCGATCATCGACTCGGTGACGAAGACCGGTATGTGCTTGTTGCCGTTGTGGACGGCAAGGGTGTGGCCGAGCATCTCCGGCACGATCATGGAACGACGGGACCAGGTCTTGATCACGTTTTTGGTCCCCTTCTCGTTCTGGACCTCCACCTTCTTGATCAGGTGGCCGTCCACGAAGGGGCCCTTCTTCAGGCTGCGCGGCATGGTTTCGCCTCTCCTATCAGCGCTTCTTGCCGGTGCGCCGGCGGCGGACGATCATCTTGTCGCTCGGCTTCTTCGAGTGCCGGGTCCGGCCCTCCGGTTGGCCCCACGGGCTGACTGGGTGCCGACCGCCGGAGGTCTTGCCCTCACCGCCACCGTGCGGGTGGTCGATCGGATTCATCGCCACACCACGGACGGTCGGGCGCTTGCCCTTCCACCGCATGCGGCCGGCCTTGCCCCAGTTGATGTTCGACTGCTCGGCGTTGCCGACCTCACCCACCGTGGCGCGGCAGCGGACGTCGACGTTGCGGATCTCGCCGGAGGGCATCCGCAGCTGGGCAAGCGTTCCCTCCTTGGCGACGAGCTGCACAGAGGCACCTGCCGAGCGTGCGATCTTCGCCCCGCCACCGGGCCGCAGCTCGATGGCGTGCACCACGGTGCCCACCGGGATGTTGCGCAGCGCGAGGGAGTTGCCGGGCTTGATGTCGGCACTCGGCCCATTCTCGATCCGATCGCCCTGGCGCAGCTTGTTCGGAGCGAGGATGTAGCGCTTCTCGCCGTCCGCGTAGTGCAGCAACGCGATCCGTGCGGTCCTGTTCGGGTCGTACTCGATGTGCGCGACGGTGGCCGGCACGCCGTCCTTGTCGTGACGACGGAAATCGATCAGCCGGTAGGCCCGTTTGTGTCCGCCGCCCTGGTGACGGGTGGTGATCTGGCCGCTGTTGTTGCGGCCGCCCTTCTTGGACAGCGGGCGGACCAGCGACTTCTCCGGCTCCGAGCGGGTGACCTCGACGAAGTCGGCGACCGACGAGCCACGGCGGCCCGGAGTCGTCGGCTTGTACTTACGGATTCCCATGTTCTTCTCAGTCCTCGTTGTCGGTCGCAGCCGTCGAAATGGCCGCCTCAGGCGGCCGGGCCGCCGAAGATGTCGATGGTGCCCTCGGAGAGGGTGACGATCGCGCGCTTGGTGTCCTTGCGCCGGCCCATCCCGAACCGCGTGCGGCGTGCCTTGCCCTGACGGTTACTGGTGTTCACCGAGGAGACCTTGACCCCGAACACCTGCTCGACCGCCTGGCGGATCTCAGTCTTGTTCGCCCGCGGGTCGACCAGGAACGTGTACTTGCCCTGGTCGAGCAGGCCGTAGCTCTTCTCCGACACCACCGGGGCGAACAGGATGTCCCGAGGGTTCTTGTGGATCTTGCCGGCCACGCTCACGTGCTCTCCTCCTCGCCGGCCGCGGCAACCTCAGAGCCACGCGCCACCGCCTTCGCTCCCTTGCCCAGCGCCGGACCGGCCAGCAGGGCCGACAGCGCGCCCTCGGTGAAGATGACCGCGTCGGAGCAGAGCACGTCGTAGGTGTTCAGCTGGTCCACGGCCAGCAGGTGCACCCGCCCCACGTTCCGCAGGCTCTTCCAGGTGATCTCGTCGCCCCGTTCGAGGACGACGAGCACACGCTCGCGGTCGCTGATCGCGGCCAGGGCCGCGGCAGCCGCCTTGGTGGACGGCGCGTCGCCCGAGACGAGAGACGACACCACCTGCACCCGGCCGTGTCGGGCCCGGTCGGAGAGCGCACCGCGCAGCGCGGCGGCCTTCATCTTCTTCGGGGTCCGCTGGGCGTAGTCACGCGGTGTCGGGCCGTGCACCACGCCACCGCCGGTGAACTGCGGCGCCCGGATCGAGCCCTGCCGGGCCCGGCCGGTGCCCTTCTGCTTGTACGGCTTGCGGCCACCGCCTCGGACGTCGCCTCGGCTCTTGGTGTCGTGGGTGCCCTGGCGCGCGGCCGCCAGTTGAGCGACGACGACCTGGTGGATCAGCGGGACGTTGGTCTGGACGTCGAAGACCTCCGCAGGCAGGTCGACCGAACCGGTCGTCGTGCCCGTGGCGTCGAGGACGTCGACAGTGAGCGCACTCGCCATGACGTCAGACTCCCTTCGCGGCCGTCTTGACCAGCACGACCGAGCCCCGCGGCCCGGGGACGGCGCCCTTGATGAGCAGCAGCCCCTGGTCGGCGACCACGGCGTGGACGGTCAGGTTCTGGGTGGTCTGGCGGACGTTGCCCATCCGGCCGGCCATCCGGACTCCCTTGAACACGCGCGACGGCGTGGCGCAGGCCCCGATCGAGCCCGGGGAGCGGTGCTTGCGCTGTGTACCGTGCGACGCGCCCAGACCGGAGAAGCCGTGCCGCTTCATCACACCGGCTGTGCCCTTGCCCTTGGTCCGGCCGACCACATCAACCTTCTGACCCGCCTCGAAGAGCTCGGCGGTCAGCTCCTGACCGAGCTCGTGCTCGGCGGCGTCCGAGGTCCGCAGCTCGACAAGGAAGCGGCGAGGAGTCACCCCGGCCGCCTCGAAGTGCCCGCTCATCGGCTGGGTCACCTTGCGTGGGTCGATGGCCCCGTAGGCGATCTGAATGGCGTCATACCCGTCTGTCTGCGCCGCCCGGACCTGGCTCACCACGCACGGCCCGGCCTGCACAACGGTCACGGGAACGAGCCGGTTGCCATCGTCCCAGACCTGGGTCATGCCGAGCTTGGCGCCCAGGAGGCCCTTGACGGGCTTGTCGTTCTGACTCATCTCCGCCCAGTCCTCAGAGCTTGATCTCGATGTCGACCCCGGCCGGCAGATCGAGCCGCATCAGCGAGTCGACGGTCTTCGGCGTGGGGTTGATGATGTCGATCAGCCGCTTGTGGGTGCGCATCTCGAAGTGCTCGCGGCTGTCCTTGTACTTGTGCGGAGAACGAATCACGCAGTACACGTTCTTCTCCGTCGGCAGCGGCACCGGTCCGGCCACACTCGCGCCAGTTCGGACCACCGTGTCGACGATCTTGCGCGCCGAGCTATCGATGACCTCGTGGTCGTAGGCCTTGAGCCGGATGCGGATCTTCTGTCCCGCCATGGCTTCGCTGTGCTCTCTCTCTTCTGTGACGCTTCGGTAACCACCGACCCCCGAGGTCGGGCGTGTCGCGCTGCCACCTCGAACCAGACCCGTTTCCGAATCGGTCGGGAGGTCGCCTGCCGCGATGGACGCTCAGAGCCCCGAGGTGAGTGGTCTCTGCGGCGCCGCACACCGCGGCGGAGCTCGGAACAACCTGTTCAGTCTGCCAGAACAGCGCCTGGCTTGACCAATCGGGCCCTCGCTCCGCCGCAGCGCACAGCGCTGTGAACCGGTGGTGCCGGAGACTGGAGGTGCAGACCTACTTGAGGATCTTGGTGACTCGGCCCGAGCCGACCGTCCGGCCACCCTCGCGAATGGCGAACTTCAGTCCTTCTTCCATGGCGATGGGCTGGATCATCTCGACCCGCATCTCGGTGTTGTCACCGGGCATGACCATCTCAGTGCCCTCGGGCAGGTGCACGACCCCGGTCACGTCCGTGGTGCGGAAGTAGAACTGGGGACGGTAGTTGTCGTAGAACGGCGTGTGCCGCCCGCCCTCGTCCTTGGACAGGATGTAGACGGTCGCCTCGAACTCGGTGTGCGGCGTGATCGAGCCGGGCTTGACCACGACCTGGCCGCGCTCGACCTCCTCACGCTTGACGCCGCGCAGCAGCAGGCCCACGTTCTCGCCCGCCTGGGCCTCGTCGAGCAGCTTGCGGAACATCTCGATGCCCGTGACGGTGGTGGTCGTCGACTTCTCGTGGATGCCGACGATCTCCACCGTCTCGTTCACCTTGACCACACCGCGGTCGACCTTGCCGGTGACCACGGTGCCGCGACCGGTGATGGTGAAGACGTCCTCGATCGGCATGAGGAACGGCTTGTCGACGTCACGTGCGGGCTCCGGGATCGCGGTGTCGACCGCGTCCATCAGCTCCATGATCGTCGCGCTCCACTCGGGGTCGCCCTCGAGCGCCTTCAGCGCCGAGACCCGGACGACGGGTAGGTCGTCGCCGGCGAACTCGTAGGTGGTCAGCAGCTCGCGGACCTCCATCTCGACGAGCTCGAGGATCTCCTCGTCATCGACCATGTCGGCCTTGTTGAGCGCCACGACGATGTAGGGCACGCCGACCTGACGAGCGAGCAGCACGTGCTCCTTGGTCTGCGGCATCGGGCCGTCGGTGGCGGCGACCACGAGGATCGCACCGTCCATCTGGGCGGCACCGGTGATCATGTTCTTGATGTAGTCCGCGTGACCCGGGCAGTCCACGTGCGCGTAGTGCCGCGACTCGGTCTGGTACTCGACGTGCGCGATCGAGATGGTGATACCGCGCTGCTTCTCCTCCGGAGCCTTGTCGATCTCGTCGAAAGGCGTGAAGGGGTTCAGGTCCGGGTACTTGTCATGCAGCACCTTGGTGATCGCCGCTGTCAGCGTCGTCTTCCCGTGGTCGATGTGACCGATGGTGCCGATGTTGACGTGCGGCTTAGTCCGCTCGAACTTCGCCTTCGCCACAGTGGTCCTCCTCAGGACTATCGATGTCGCCGTCCGGTCGGGACCGGGGTTCGGCCGGTTCTGGTTGTGCTGTTGCTCGGTGGTTCTGCTGATGGATCGGGTGGTGCTGGTGATGGTGCTGGATCAAGCAGGTCCGACGGCGATCACTCGCCGCGCACCTTCTTGACGATCTCCTCCGCGACGTTGCGAGGCACCTCGGCGTAGGAGTCGAACTGCATGGTGTAGACCGCGCGACCTTGGGTCTTGCTGCGCAGGTCACCGACGTAGCCGAACATGTCCGACAGCGGCACCAGTGCGCGGATGACCTTGGCTCCGCTGACGTCCTCCATCGCCTGGATGTGACCGCGGCGCGAGTTCAGATCGCCGATGACGTCACCCATGTAGTCCTCGGGCGTACGCACCTCGACCGCCATGATCGGCTCGAGCAGCACCGGGTCGGCGCGGCGCGCGGCCTCCTTGAAGCCCATCGAGCCGGCGATCTTGAAGGCCAGCTCGCTGGAGTCCACGTCGTGCGAGGCGCCGTCCAGCAGGGTCGCCTTGACCCCCACCATCGGGTAGCCAGCCAGCACGCCGAACTGCATCGCGTCCTGGAATCCGGTGTCCACGCTGGGGATGTACTCGCGGGGAACCCGGCCACCGGTGACCTTGTTCTCGAACTCGTACATCTCGCCCGTGGCGGTCTCCATCGGCTCGATCGTGAACTCGATCTTGGCGTACTGACCCGACCCACCGGTCTGCTTCTTGTGGGTGTAGCCGTACTTGACCACTGGGCGACGAATGGTCTCGCGGTAGGCCACCTGCGGCTTGCCGACGTTGGCCTCGACCTTGAACTCGCGTCGCATGCGGTCGACCAGGATGTCGAGGTGGAGCTCGCCCATGCCCTTGATGATCGTCTGGCCGGTCTCCTCGTCCTGCTGCACCTGGAAGGTGGGGTCCTCCTCGGCGAGCTTCTGGATCGCCGTGCCCAGCTTCTCCTGGTCACCCTTGGTCTTGGGCTCGATGGCGACCGAGATGACGGGCTCGGGGAAGGTCATCGACTCCAGGACAACCGGGTTGGCCGGGTCGCACAGGGTGTCGCCGGTGGTGGTGTCCTTGAGGCCGATGAACGCGTAGATGTGCCCCGCGGTGGCCTCGTCGACCGGGTTCTCCTTGTTGGCGTGCATCTGGAAGAACTTGCCGAGACGCTCTTTTCTGCCCTTGGTCGAGTTGATCACCTGGGCTCCGGTCGCCACCCGGCCCGAGTAGACCCGCACGTAGGTCAGCTTGCCGAAGAACTTGTGGGTGGAGATCTTGAACGCCAGGGCCGAGAACGGTTCGGAGGCATCCGGCTTGCGCAAGATCATCGTCTCCGGGTCATCGACCGCGTGGCCCTCCATCGGCGGCACGTCGAGCGGCGACGGCAGGTAGTCCAGCACGGCGTCGAGCATCGGCTGGACACCCTTGTTCTTGAACGCCGAGCCGCACAGCACCGGGTAGATCTCACCCGTGACCACCAGCGACCGGACGGCGCCCTTGATCTCCTCGGGGGTCAGCTCCTCCCCACCGAGGTACTTCTCGAGCAGGTGCTCGTCCGTCTCGGCGACCCGCTCGACCAGGTGGTGGCGGTGCTCGGCGGCCTTCTCGACCAGGTCGGCCGGGACCTCCTCGATGGTGTAGTCCTCCCCCATGGAGGTCTCACCGCGCCAGGTCAGAGCCCGGTTGTAGACGAGGTCTACGACACCGACGAAGTCGCCCTCGGCGCCGATCGGCAGCTGCAGCGGCAGCGGTTCGGCCCCGAGCCGCTCCTTGATGGTCCGCACGGTGAAGTAGAAGTCCGCACCGAGCTTGTCCATCTTGTTGACGAAGCAGATCCGCGGCACCTTGTACTTGTCCGCCTGCCGCCAGACCGTCTCCGACTGCGGCTCGACACCTTCCTTGCCGTCGAAGACCGCCACGGCGCCGTCCAGCACCCTCAGCGAGCGCTCCACCTCGACGGTGAAGTCGACGTGCCCCGGGGTGTCGATGATGTTGATCTGGCTGCCCTGCCAGAAACAGGTGGTGGCTGCGGAGGTGATAGTGATCCCCCGCTCCTGCTCCTGCTCCATCCAGTCCATGGTGGCGGCACCGTCGTGGACCTCACCGATCTTGTAGTTGATCCCGGTGTAGTACAGGATCCGCTCGGTGGTCGTGGTCTTGCCGGCGTCGATGTGCGCCATGATGCCGATGTTGCGGACCTTCTTCAGGTCGGTCAGCACGTCAAGTGCCACTGCAGTCAGCCTCTGATCTTCGTCTCGGTACGACGGTCGCTTGCTGCTCGGTCAGCCGGAGCGGTCCGAGGGACTCGTGCCTCCCCGGACCCCGCCCCCGGCCCTCACCAGCGGTAGTGCGCGAACGCCTTGTTCGACTCGGCCATCTTGTGGGTGTCCTCGCGGCGCTTCACCGCGGCCCCCAAGCCGTTGCTGGCGTCGAGGATCTCGTTCATGAGCCGGTCGGTCATGGTCTTCTCGCGGCGGGCGCGGGAGTACGTGATCAGCCAGCGCAGCGCGAGAGTGGTGGCCCGACCGGGCTTGACCTCGATCGGCACCTGGTAGGTGGCGCCGCCGACCCGCCGTGACTTCACCTCGAGGGTGGGCTTGACGTTGTCCAGTGCACGCTTGAGCGTGATCACCGGGTCGGTGCCGTTCTTCTCCCGGCAGCCTTCGAGCGCCGAGTAGACGATCCGCTCGGCGGTGGACTTCTTGCCGTCCAGCAGCACCTTGTTCACCAGCTGGCTGACCAGCGGCGAGCTGTAGACCGGGTCGACGATGAGCGGCCGCTTCGGGGCCGGGCCCTTGCGGGGCATCAGCTCTTCTCCTTCTTCGCACCGTAGCGGCTACGAGCCTGCTTGCGGTTCTTCACACCTTGAGTGTCCAGCGAACCACGGATGATCTTGTACCGAACGCCGGGCAGATCCTTCACCCGGCCGCCACGGACCAGCACGATCGAGTGCTCCTGCAGGTTGTGGCCGACGCCCGGGATGTAGGCGGTGACCTCCATCTGGCTGGTCAGCTTGACCCGGGCCACCTTGCGCAGGGCGGAGTTGGGCTTCTTCGGCGTCGTGGTATAGACGCGCGTGCACACGCCGCGGCGCTGCGGGCTCCCCTTCAGCGCAGGGGTCTTGGTCTTGTCGACCTTGTCCTCGCGGCCCTTGCGGACCAGCTGCTGGATCGTGGGCACTCGGTTTCTCCGCACTCTGCTGGTTGGTACTGGTTCGCTGGTTGGTACTGGTTCGCTGGTCGGGACTGGTTCTGTGGTTGGGGGCTAGCGACCGACCCCCGCGCTCGGGCGTGTCGCTGGGTCCTCGGCGACGTTGCGCTGCCCTGGGGCGGCGATCGACGGATCGGTCCCCGCCCTGCCTCAGCGGCAGGGCGAGAGGGGCCCGGGGACCCCGAGCACGCCTGCCGAGGCTACCGGCAGGCCGACACGAGCGTCAAAACGACTCCGTGTGATCGTCGCGACGGTGCGGTTGCGACCCACCTCAGGGGTCGGAACCACACCGTCGCCACGATCATGATGGTGCACCCGAGCCGTCAGCGGTCGTAGCGGCCGAGGTCGAACTCCTCCAGCGGCACTGCCGCACCGCTGCCGACGCCGAAGTGGCCGTAGTCGACCTCTTCGTACCCGGGCATCGAGTACATCGCCGAACGCGCCTCCTCGGTCGGCTCCACCCGGATGTTGCGGTAGCGGGGCAGACCCGTACCGGCCGGGATCAGCTTTCCAATGATCACGTTCTCCTTCAGGCCGAGCAGCGGGTCACTCTTGCCGTTGATGGCGGCATCGGTGAGCACCCGGGTGGTCTCCTGGAAGGACGCCGCCGACAGCCACGACTCCGTGGCCAGCGACGCCTTGGTGATCCCCATCAGCTCCGGCCGACCGGACGCCGGGGTACCGCCCTCGGCGACCACCCGCCTGTTCTCGCCTTCGAACCGCGTGCGCTCGACCAGCTCGCCAGGCAGGAGCTCGGCATCCCCGGACTCGATGATGGTCACCCGCTTGAGCATCTGGCGGACGATCACCTCGATGTGCTTGTCGTGGATCGACACGCCCTGGCTGCGGTAGACCTCCTGGACCTCGTCGACCAGGTGCACCTGGACCGAGCGCGGTCCGAGGATCCGCAGCACCTGCTTGGGATCGACGGCACCGTGGACCAGCTTCTCGCCGACCTCGACGTGGTCACCGTCCTCGATCAACAGCCGGGCCCGCTTGCTGACCGGGTAGGCGACCTCCTCGGACCCGTCGTCCGGGGTGACCACCAGCTTGCGGGCGCGGTCGCTGTCCTCGATGTTCACCCGGCCGGCGGCCTCGGAGATCGGGGCGACGCCCTTCGGGGTGCGCGCCTCGAACAGCTCCTGCACTCGGGGCAGACCGTGGGTGATGTCCTCACCGGCGACACCGCCGGTGTGGAAGGTCCGCATCGTCAGCTGGGTACCGGGCTCACCGATCGACTGGGCGGCGATGATGCCGACCGCCTCGCCGATGTCAACGAGCTTGCCCGCCGCCAGGGACCTGCCGTAGCACTTGGCGCAGGTGCCGACCTTCGACTCGCAGGTGAGCACCGACCGCACCTTGATCGTGCTGACCCCGCGGGCCATGAGGTCGTCGATGATCACATCACCCAGGTCGGTGGCTGCCGGGACGACCAAGGTGCCGTCGACCACCACGTCCTCGGCCGAGGACCGAGCGTAGACGCTGGTCTCGACGTCGTCGTGGCGCCGCAGACCGCTCGGTGTCTCGACGGCGATCGGCATGACCAGACCCCGCTCGGTGCCGCAGTCCTCCTCGCGGACGATCACGTCCTGCGCCACGTCCACCAGGCGCCGGGTGAGGTACCCGGAGTCCGCCGTCCGCAGGGCCGTGTCGGCCAGGCCCTTGCGGGCCCCGTGGGTCGAGATGAAGAACTCCAGCACCGTCAGGCCCTCGCGGAAGTTGGCCTTGATCGGGCGCGGGATGATCTCGCCCTTCGGGTTGGCCACCAGACCACGCATGCCGGCGATCTGGCGCATCTGCATCCAGTTGCCTCGGGCGCCCGAGGAGACCATCCGGTAGATGGAGTTGTCCTTCGGGAGGTTCGCCTCCATCTCCTTGGCCACCTCGTTGGTGGCCTGAGTCCAGATCTCGATGAGCTCCTGGCGACGCTCGTCGTCGGTGATCAGACCACGCTCGTACTGGCCCTGGACCTTGGCGGCCTTCTCCTCGTATCGATCCAGGATCTCCTGCTTACCGGGCGGGGTGACCACATCGGAGATCGACACGGTCGTGCCGGAGCGGGTCGCCCAGTGGAACCCGGCCTCCTTGAGCGCATCCAGAGAGGCCGCGACCTGGACCTTCGGGTAACGCTCCGCGAGGTCGTTGACGATCGTGGAGAGCACCTTCTTGTCGACCTCGGCGTTCACGTACGCGTAGTCCGGAGGAAGCGCCTCGTTGAACAGAGCGCGGCCCAAGGTGGTCTCCACGGTCACCGGCTCACCTGGGGCCCAACCCTCCGGGACCTGCCAGCCGGCGCCGGCCACCAGGTCGGGGAACCGGATCCGGACCTGGGCCTGGATGTCGAGCTCGCGCGCGTCCATCGCCATGATCGCCTCGGCGACCGAGCTGAACCAGCGCCCCTCCCCCATGGCGCCGGGGGCGACCAGGGTCAGGTGGTACAGACCGATGATCATGTCCTGGGTCGGCATGGTCACCGGACGCCCGTCGGCCGGCTTGAGGATGTTGTTGCTGGACAGCATCAAGATCCGCGCCTCGGCCTGCGCCTCCGCGGACAGCGGCAGGTGCACGGCCATCTGGTCACCGTCGAAGTCGGCGTTGAACGCCGTGCAGACCAGCGGGTGGATCTGGATGGCCTTACCCTCGACCAGCTGGGGCTCGAAGGCCTGGATGCCGAGGCGGTGCAGGGTCGGTGCCCGGTTGAGCAGCACCGGGTGCTCGGAGATGACCTCCTCCAGCACGTCCCAGACCACCGGGCGGGCGCGCTCGACCATGCGCTTGGCGGACTTGATGTTCTGTGCGTGGTTCAAGTCGACCAGCCGCTTCATCACGAAGGGCTTGAACAGCTCCAGGGCCATCTGCTTGGGCAGGCCGCACTGGTGAAGCTTGAGCTGGGGACCGACGACGATCACCGACCGGCCGGAGTAGTCGACCCGCTTGCCGAGCAGGTTCTGGCGGAACCGGCCCTGCTTGCCCTTAAGCATGTCGGACAGGGACTTCAGCGGACGGTTGCCCGGGCCGGTCACCGGACGCCCACGGCGGCCGTTGTCGAACAGAGCGTCGACGGCCTCCTGCAGCATCCGCTTCTCGTTGTTGACGATGATCTCCGGGGCACCCAGGTCGAGCAGGCGCTTGAGCCGGTTGTTCCGGTTGATCACCCGGCGGTACAGGTCGTTCAGGTCGCTGGTGGCGAACCGGCCGCCGTCCAGCTGAACCATCGGGCGCAGGTCCGGCGGGATCACCGGCACGCAGTCCAGCACCATGCCCATCGGCGAGTTGCGGGTGGTCAGGAACGCCGAGACCACCTTGAGCCGCTTCAGGGCGCGCGTCTTGCGCTGCCCCTTGCCGGTGGCGATCGTCTCGCGCAGCGACTGCGCCTCGTTCTGGAGATCGAACGACTCCAGCCGCCTCTGGATCGCAGCGGCGCCCATGCCGCCCTCGAAGTACATGCCGAAACGCTCGCGCATCTCGCGGTAGAGCCGCTCGTCACCCTCGAGGTCCTGGACCTTCAGGTTCTTGAACCGGTCCCAGACCTGCTCGATGGCGTCGACCTCGGCGTCGGCCCGCTTGCGCAGCTGGGCCATCTCCCGCTCGGCGGACTCCTTCACCTTGCGCTTGGCGTCGCCCTTGGCGCCTTCCGCCTCGAGCTCGGCCAGATCGCCCTCGAGCCGCTTGGCGCGCGCCTCGACGTCGGAGTCGCGGCGGTTCTCGATCTCCTTCTTCTCCACTTCGATCTGCGCCTCGAGCGAGGGCAGGTCACGGTGGCGCGCCTCGTCGTCCACCCACGTGATCATGTAGGCGGCGAAGTAGATGACCTTCTCCAGGTCTTTCGGTGCCAGGTCGAGGAGGTAGCCGAGCCGGCTCGGCACGCCCTTGAAGTACCAGATGTGGGTCACCGGCGCGGCCAGCTCAATGTGGCCCATCCGCTCCCGGCGGACCTTGGCCCGAGTCACCTCGACGCCGCAACGCTCACAGATGATGCCCTTGAACCGGACCCGCTTGTACTTGCCGCAGTAGCACTCCCAGTCCCGGGTCGGACCGAAGATCTTCTCGCAGAACAGACCGTCCTTCTCCGGTTTGAGGGTGCGGTAGTTGATCGTCTCGGGCTTCTTCACCTCGCCGTGGGACCACTGGCGGATGTCGTCGGCGGTGGCCAGGCCAATGCGCAGCTCGTCGAAGAAGTTCACGTCCAGCACTTCGTGCTACCTGCTCTCCGTGTGGTTGGAGTCTTTCCGTTCACGTGGAAGGCCTCACGGCCCTGACAGCCTGACGGCTGGCTGCTAGACCTCTTCGACGCTGCTGGGCTCGCGGCGGGACAGGTCGATGCCCAGCTCCTCCGCGGCCCGGAAGACGTCCTCGTCGGTCTCTCGCATCTCGATGGACATGCCGTCGCTGGAGAGCACCTCGACGTTGAGGCACAGTGACTGCATCTCCTTGATCAGCACCTTGAACGACTCAGGGATGCCGGGCTCGGGGATGTTCTCGCCCTTGACGATCGCCTCGTAGACCTTCACCCGGCCGAGCACGTCGTCGGACTTGATGGTCAGCAGCTCCTGCAAGGCGTAGGAGGCGCCGTAGGCCTCCAGGGCCCACACCTCCATCTCGCCGAAGCGCTGGCCGCCGAACTGGGCCTTACCACCGAGCGGCTGCTGAGTGATCATCGAGTACGGACCGGTCGAGCGGGCGTGGATCTTGTCATCCACCAGGTGGTGCAGCTTGAGGATGTACATGTAACCCACCGACACCGGGTCCGGGAACGGCTCGCCGGTCCGGCCGTCGAACAGCCGTGCCTTGCCGGTCCCGTCGACGAGCCGGACGCCGTCCCGGGTCGGGGTCGTCGAGTCGAGCAGGCCGACGATCTCCTCCTCGCGGACGCCGTCGAACACCGGCGAGGCGACCCGCGCGCCCGGCAACGCCTCCAGCTTGTCCGGCACCAGGCCCTTGGCCCAGCTCGGGTTCCCCTCGACCTTCCAGCCGCGCGAGGCCACCCAGCCGAGGTGGGTCTCCAGCACCTGGCCGACGTTCATCCGGCTCGGCACACCCAGCGGGTTGAGGACGACGTCCACTGCGGTGCCGTCCTCGAGGAACGGCATGTCCTCGACCGGGAGGATCTTGGAGATGACGCCCTTGTTCCCGTGCCGGCCGGCCAGCTTGTCGCCATCGGTGATCTTGCGCTTCTGCGCGACGTAGACCCGGACCAGCTGGTTGACACCGGGAGGCAGCTCGTCGCCCTCGTCGCGGTCGAAGACCTTGACCCCGATCACGGTGCCCGACTCGCCGTGAGGAACCTTCAGCGAGGTGTCACGCACCTCGCGCGCCTTCTCACCGAAGATCGCGCGCAGGAGCCGCTCCTCCGGGGTCAGCTCTGTCTCACCCTTGGGCGTGACCTTGCCGACCAGGATGTCGCCGGTGACGACCTCGGCCCCGATCCGGATGATCCCGCGTTCGTCGAGGTCGGCCAGGACCTCTTCGGCCACGTTCGGGATGTCCCGGGTGATCTCCTCCGGACCGAGCTTGGTGTCGCGGGCGTCGACCTCGTGCTCCTCGATGTGGATCGAGGAGAGGACGTCGTCCTGCACCAGCCGCTGGGACAGGATGATCGCGTCCTCGTAGTTGTGCCCCTCCCAGGACATGAACGCGACCAGCAGGTTCTTGCCCAGCGCCATCTCACCGGAGTCGGTCGAGGGACCGTCGGCGATCGGCTGGCCGGTGAGCAGCCGGTCTCCCTCGTCGACCAGGACGCGCTGGTTGTAGGAGGTGCCCTGGTTGGACCGACGGAACTTCGCGATCCGGTAGGTGGTGTGCGTACCGTCGTCGTTCATCACGCTGACGGCGTCCGCGGAGACCTCGGTGACCACCCCGGGCGCCTCGGCGATCACCACGTCGCCCGCGTCGACCGCAGCCCGGAACTCCATCCCGGTGCCCACCAACGGGGCCTCGGCTCTCACCAGCGGCACAGCCTGGCGCTGCATGTTCGAGCCCATCAGCGCTCTGTTGGCGTCGTCGTGCTCGAGGAACGGGATCATTGCGGTGGCGACCGAGACCATCTGCCGGGCCGAAACGTCCATGTAGTCGACGTCGGCGGCCGGCACGAACTCGACCTCGCCGGCCTTGGCACGCACCAGCACCCGCTCCTCGGCGAACCGACCGTCCTCGCGAAGTGGCGTGTTCGCCTGGGCGATGACGTGCTCGTCCTCCTCGTCGGCGGTCAGGTAGGCGACCTCGTCGCTGACCCGGTCACCCTCCACCTTGCGGTAGGGCGTCTCGACGAAACCGAACGGGTTGATCCGTGCGTAGCTGGCCAGCGAACCGATCAGACCGATGTTCGGTCCTTCCGGAGTCTCGATCGGGCACATCCGGCCGTAATGCGAGGTGTGCACGTCGCGGACCTCGAAGCCGGCCCGCTCGCGGGACAGGCCACCCGGGCCGAGCGCCGAGAGCCGGCGCTTGTGGGTCAGACCCGCCAGCGGGTTGGTCTGGTCCATGAACTGGGAGAGCTGGCTGGTGCCGAAGAACTCCTTGATGGACGCCACAACCGGCCTGATGTTGATCAGCGTCTGCGGCGTGATCGCCTCGACGTCCTGGGTGGTCATCCGCTCCCGGACGACGCGCTCCATCCGAGACAGGCCGGTACGGACCTGGTTCTGGATCAGCTCGCCGACCGTACGCAGGCGGCGGTTGCCGAAGTGGTCGATGTCGTCGACCTCGACACGGATGTCCACCGGCTTGCCGCCCCGAACGCCAGGCATGGTGGTAGCGCCTGCGTGCAGGGCTACCAGGAAGCGGATCGTCTTGACGACGTCCTCGACGGTCAGAGTGCTGGCAGCCATCGGCTGCTCCAGACCCAGCTTCTTGTTGATCTTGTACCGGCCGACCTTGGCCAGGTCGTACCGCTTGTGGTTGAAGTAGAGGTTGTCGAGCAGGTTCTGCGCGGCCTCGCGGGTCGGTGGCTCACCCGGCCGCAGCTTGCGATAGATGTCGAGCAACGCCTCGTCGGTGCTGGCGGTGTGGTCCTTCTCGAGTGTTGCGCGCATCGACTCGACGTCGCCGAACTCCTCGAGGATCTGCGCCTCGGTCCAGCCGAGCGCCTTGAGCAGCACGGTGACCGACTGCTTGCGCTTGCGGTCGATCCGCACGCCCACCATGTCGCGCTTGTCGACCTCGAACTCCAGCCAGGCACCGCGAGACGGAATGATCTTGGACGTATACACGTCCTTGTCGGAGGTCTTGTCCGCGGTGCGCTCGAAGTACACCCCGGGCGAGCGGACCAGCTGGGAGACGACGACGCGCTCAGTACCGTTGATGACGAAGGTTCCGCGGTGGGTCATCAGCGGGAAGTCACCCATGAACACGGTCTGGCTCTTGATCTCGCCGGTCGTCGCGTTCATGAACTCGGCCGTCACGAACAGCGGGGCCGAGTAGGTCATGTCCCGCTCCTTGCACTCGTCGATCGAGTACTTGGGCGGTTCGAACCGGTGGTCCCGGAACGAGAGCGACATCGAGCCGTTGTAGTCCTCGATCGGGGAGATCTCTTCGAAGATCTCTTCGAGGCCCGAGGTGTCAGGTGCGTCCTGACGACCTTGCCCTGAGGCGGCGGCTACCCGCTCCTGCCACTTCTCGTTGCCGAGTAGCCAGTCGAAACTCTCGGTCTGCAGCGCGAGGAGGTTGGGAACCTCCAGCGGCTCGCGGATCTTTGCGAAAGAGATACGGCCATGGGCCGTGCGGACGGTGGAACCAGACGCTGTGCGCGAGGCGGCCAAGAGGGTTCCTTCCACGGGCCTGCGAACGTTACTGGCGCACGCCTAACGCCCCGAGGCAAATCCACGGGTCGGTGAAGGTGAGCGCAAAAAAGTAGGGTAGCCCGCTGAGCGGAGGTTGTCCAAACGGCGCTATCAGATGACCACCGGGGGCTGCATCTCGCCGCGCCGGAGGCCTAGCATCTCCCCGCGCTCACCTGGTCGGGGCCGGGGCAACATCTCCAGATACATCGAGCATGGCTGGGTGAGCAAGCACTCGTCAAGACATACACCCGGTCAGATGCGTCCCAGTCCCTCCTTGTCACCCGCGTCCACGACCGTCGGACTCCGCGCAGGAGGTCGGTTCGTCCCGCGCCGTGAGGCCACTTTCGTCCTCGCGGCGCCGCGACGATCCGGCCTAACCTGGACCTTGACGCAGCGCGACATCGCTGGGACGTCGCAGTGAGGGGCCCAGGAGGCGCCCATGGCCGTCACCGCACCGCACCGTCGCAGACCCAGCCCGGCCCGGCTGCCGGGCTATCTGGTTGGCGTCGCGGTCAATGCCCTGCTCCTGGGCGCCATCCACGTCTGGCCAGGGTGGCAGACGATCCCGTTCCTGACCTTTGACACCCGACAGGTCATCCCGGTGCTGGACGCCGCCCTGGTGGCTGGAATCGTGGTCAACCTCGTCTACGTCGTGTACGACCCGCAATGGCTCAAGTCGATCGGCGACCTGGTCCTAGCCGGCTTCTCCTTGGTGGTGATGGTCCGGATCTGGCAGGTGTTCCCGTTCGCCGTCTCTTCCACCGGTCTGGAGATCGCGATCCAGGCGGTGCTCGCCGTCGCCACCTTGGGCATCGCGATGGGCATGCTCGTGTCGCTGGCAGTCGTGGCCCGCGCCGGCCGGCACCAGCCGCGCTAGCACCAGGCGCGGCGGCCTCGGACGACGACGGCGGCCGGGTCCGAACCGGACCCGGCCGCCGCGTGGTGTCGTTGCGGTCGTTACTTCACGCTCACCGTGGCACCGGCGCCCTCGAGGGCAGCCCTAGCCTTGTCGGCGGCCTCCTTGTTGACCTTCTCCAGGACCGGCTTGGGTGCGCCGTCCACCAGGTCCTTGGCCTCCCTCAGGCCGAGCGATGACACCAGCGCGCGCACCTCCTTGATGACCTGGATCTTCTTATCGCCGGCGCTCTCGAGGATCACGTCGAACTCGTCCTGCTCGGCCTCGGCAACGGCCTCGCCGCCACCGGCGGCCGGAGCGGCTGCGGCCACCGCAACCGGAGCGGCCGCGGTCACCTCGAAGGTGTCCTCGAACTTCTTCACGAACTCGGAGAGCTCGATCAGCGTCATCTCCTTGAACGCGTCGAGCAGGTCATCACTACTGAGCTTCGCCATGGTCGGCGTTCCTTCCGTTGGTCGATCACGCGGCTGGGGCGATCCCGCGCGCGCTGGGGTGGGCGGGGCGGGTCAGTCCTCGGTGGTGTCCGCCTCGACGGCGGGAGGTGCACTCTCCTCGACGGCTGCCGGAGCCGACGTCTCGGCGCCTCCGCGGAGGATGGTCGGGTTGCTCTCCGCCTTCTGTCGCAACGCATCCAGTACACGGGCGGTCTGCGAGAGGGGAGCGGTGAACAGGTAGACGGCGTTGGTGAGAGACGCCTTCATGGCGCCCGCCAGCTTGGCCAGCAAGACCTCGCGCGAATCGAGGTCGGCGAGCGTGCGGACCTCGTCGGCGGTCAGCGAGCGACCGTCGAGCACTCCGCCCTTGATCACCAGGGCGGGGTTGGCCCTGGCGAAGTCACGCAACCCCTTGGCCGCCGCGACGGGGTCCCCGGTGACGAAGGCGACGGCGGTGGGTCCGCTGAGCTGGTCGTCGAAGGCAGTGACTCCCGCATCCCTGGCCGCGATCGCCGTGAGCGTGTTCTTCACCACGGCGTAGGTGGCGTGACTGCTGATGCTCATGCGGAGCTCGCGCAGCTGCGCCACGGACAGACCGCGATACTCGGTCAGCACGGCGGCATTGGAGTCGCGGAACTTGGTCGCGATGTTGGCAACCGCAGCCGCCTTGTCAGGCCTGGCCATGGCACTCCTTCCAGTGGTGCCGGCGCAGGCCCCGCGAGATCCGTGGAAACGACAAGAGCCCCGGCGCAGGAGCGCACGGGGCCCGGGCGTTCAGGCCACAAACATGGCTTGACGCGTCGAACTCGTTCACACCTGCGCAGGTCGCCCACCTCGGCGGGACCTTCGTTCACCCTGGGGGTGATGACCGGCGGTCTTCGGTGCGTGGAGACTACGTGATCCCTCGGCTCGCATCCAAATCCGAGCTCGGTCACCGGCATCCGCTCGGGGTTCAGGCCCCGTCGAACTCCTCGGCCTCGAGGTCGCGGGTGCGGGTCACGTCGACCGGGATACCCGGGCCCATCGTGGTGGCGATGGTGCCCTTCTGCAGGAAGCGCCCCTTGGCAGCAGACGGCTTGAGCCGCAGGACCTCTTCCAGCGCCGCGGCGTAGTTCTGCACCAGCGCGCTATCGCTGAACGAGGTCTTCCCGATGATGAAGTGCAGGTTCGCGTGCTTGTCGACCCGGAACTCGATCTTGCCGCCCTTGATCTCCTCGACCGCCTTGGCGACGTCCATGGTCACGGTGCCGGTCTTCGGGTTGGGCATGAGACCGCGCGGCCCGAGCACCTTGCCCAGCCGGCCGACCTTGCCCATCAGATCGGGCGTGGCCACGACCGCGTCGAAGTCGAGCCAGCCGCCCTGAACCTTCTCGAGCATGTCGTCGGAGCCTACGTAGTCGGCACCGGCCGCTTCGGCCTGCGCGGCGCGCTCACCCGTGGCGAAGACCAGGACCCGGGCGGTCTTGCCGGTGCCGTGCGGAAGGTTGACGGTGCCGCGCACCATCTGGTCGGCCTTGCGGGGATCGACCCCGAGTCGGAAGGCGACCTCGACGGTGGCGTCGTAGGTGGTGGTGGATGTCTGCTTGGCGAGGCGGACCGCCTCGAGCGGGGCGTAGAACCGGTCGGCGGAGATCTTCTCGGCCGCGGCACGGTAGGCCTTGCTGCGCTTCATGGTGCTTCTCCCTGTGTGGAAACGAGTTCCGGTCGGAGTCGTGGTCAGCGGGCGGCGCTGCGCCCTGCCACTGGTGGATGGGACAGGCTATGTGCTCTCAGCTCTCGACGGTGATGCCCATTGACCGGGCGGTGCCTGCGATGATCTTCGACGCCGCGTCCACGTCGTTGGCGTTGAGGTCCTCGAGCTTGACCTGCGCGATCTCGCGGACCTGGGCCTGGGTGAGCCTGCCGACCTTGTTCGTGTGCGGCTCGCCGGACCCCTTGGCCACTCCGGCCGCCTTCTTGATCAGCTCAGCCGCCGGCGGGGTCTTGGTGATGAAGGTGAACGAGCGGTCTTCGTACACCGTGATCTCGACAGGGATCACCTGACCGCGCTGGCCCTCGGTCTGGGCGTTGTAGGCCCTGCAGAACTCCATGATGTTGACACCGTGCTGACCGAGCGCGGGACCGATCGGCGGCGCAGGCGTTGCCGCACCGGCGTTGATCTGCAGCTTGATGTAGCCGGCGATCTTCTTCTTCTTGGGAGGCATGTCTTTTGTCCGGGTCCTTACGTGAGCAGGCGACCTGAGCAGGGTGCTCAGATCTTGGCCACCTGGTTGAACGACAGCTCGACCGGGGTCTCCCGACCGAAGATGGAGACCAGCACCTTGAGCTTCTGCGCATCCGGGTTGATCTCGGAGATGGTGGCCGGGAGGGTCTCGAACGGGCCCTCCATCACGGTCACCGACTCGCCGACCTCGTAGTCCACGACCTTGACCTCCGCCTTGGCCGGCTTGGCGCCGTCCACCTTCTGCAGCGAAGGGGCGAGCATCGAGAACACCTCATCGACGCTCAGCGGCACAGGCTGGTGCGTGTGCCCGACGAAGCCGGTCACCCCCGGGGTGTGCCGGACGGCGCCCCACGACTCGTCGGTCAGGTCCATACGGACCAGGACGTAGCCGGGGATTCGGACCCGGCGCACCAGCTTGCGCTGGCCGTTCTTGATCTCGGTGACCTCTTCCATGGGCACCTCGACCTGGAAGATGTAGTCCTCCATGTTGAGGCTGTTGATCCGGTTCTCCAGGTTGGCCTTGACGCGGTTCTCGTACCCGGCGTAGGAGTGGATCACGAACCACTCTCCGACGGCGCGACGTAGCTCGGCCCGGAACTCGGCGACCGGGTCGACCTCCTCCTCACCGGCCTCGTCGTCCACGCCGGCCTCGTCGTCCACGCCGGCCTCGTCGTCCACGCCAGACGTCGCGTTGTGTTCCACGTCGTCCACGCCAGACGTCGGTCCGTCGTCCAGGCCTGCGTCGACCGCCGCATCGGCGCCGGTGTCCTGCGACTCGTCCCCGACGGCGGGGTCGGCGCTGGAATCGGGCTCGACCAGGTCAGGCTCGGCGGTCAGGTGCGAAGTCTGCTCGGACACGGTGTTCCCTACTCTTTGACTGGGGTGTGGAGATGTGCCGTCGGCCAGTTCCTGCCGATCAGTTGCTGAACGTCCACAGGACGAGCTTGCCGAAGCCGAAGTCCAAGGCGGAGACGTAGGCCATCACGATGAGCACGAAAACCAGCACCACCCAGGTGTAGGTGAGCAGCTCGGTGCGGGTCGGCCGCACCACCTTCTTCAGCTCGGCCACGACCTGGCGCAGGAACAGGCGGAGCCCACCGCCTCGGCGCGGGGCGGGCGTCGATTCGGCGCTGGCACGGATGCTGGTCGTCACGCTTCTCACCTGATCGGGAACGGTTGCTCACCATGTCGCGCCGCCGGGGACGCCGGCGCGGTGTTCCGCAGGGCAGGAGGGACTCGAACCCCCAACCGCCGGTTTTGGAGACCGGAGCGCTGCCAGTTGCGCCACTGCCCTGTGTAGCTGCGACCGTGTCTGCTGAACGATTGTCCCTACTCAGGGGGAGCCAGGGGCAGCGTTGAGCATGGCGGTCGGCAACCACCGCCGAGCAGTGTACGCGGGCCGCGAGTCGAGGTCGAACTCACAAAGCCGACTGGAAGTGGCGATCCATTCTCACAGAGTTACCACTTGGATCGGCATCGATTACTGAGCGCGCAGACGAGTCCGCTCGTCGGCCGCCCCAAGGTCGGGTGGCAGACTCAGGCCATGCAGGGGGCCCGATCGATTCACAGGCTGCCGAAGGCACACCTGCACCTGCACTTCACCGGCAGCATGCGCCCGCAGACACTGGTCGAGCTGGCCGACAAGCACGGAATCCGGTTGCCGGAGACGCTGCGCGAGCACCATCTCCTGCGGCTGACCCCGGACGAGCGCGGCTGGTTTCGATTCCAGCGCCTCTATGAGGCGGCCCGGGCATGCGTGCGGGACGCACACGACATGCGCCGGCTCGTGCTCGAGGCGGCCGAGGACGACGCGGCCGAGGGCTCGGGCTGGCTGGAGCTGCAGGTCGACCCGACGTCCTACGCTCCCTTCGTCGGCGGCCTGACACCGGCCCTGGAGATCGTGCTGGATGCCGCACGGGAGGCGGCTCGGACCACCGCATGCCATGTCGCGGTGATCGTCGCAGCGAGCCGGATCCGTCACCCGCTCGACGCCCGCACCTTGGCCCGCCTGGCCGCCCGGTACGCCGGAGACGGCGCTGGGGAGGTGATCGGCTTCGGGCTCAGCAACGACGAGCGACGCGGCGACACCGAGGAGTTCGCGGCGGCCTTCCGCATCGCGTCCCGGGCCGGCCTGGCCAGCGTTCCCCACAGCGGCGAACTGCTCGGCCCCCGACATGTGCGGACCACCTTGAATGCTCTCGCACCGGTACGTCTGGGGCACGGTGTCCGCGCGGCCGAGGACCCCGAACTGCTCTCCCGGCTGGTGGACGCCGGCGTGGCGCTGGAGGTGTGCCCGACCAGCAACGTGGCGCTGGGGGTCTACCCCACACTGGACGACGTACCGCTTCGCCGACTCGTGGACGCCGGAGCGCACATCGCGCTGGGCGCCGACGATCCGCTGCTGTTCGGACCACGCCTGGCCGACCAGTACCAGGCCGCCCGCGACGTCCACGGCTTCACCGATCGGGAGCTGGCAGACCTGGCCCGCGCCTCGGTCCAGGCCTCCCGGGCTCCGCAGGACCTCGTCAAGAACCTGCTGAGCGGGATCGAAGCCTGGCTCACCGTCGAAACCCGCTCATGCTCCGCGGGTGCACCCGCGGAGCATGAGCGGGTTTAGAGCGAGCAGCCGACCAGCACCGGCTCCGGCACGAGCTCGACCCCGAACGCATCCCGGACGCCGCCCTGCACGGTCCTGGCCAGGGCCAGTACGTCGGCGGCGGTCGCCGTCCCCCGGTTGGTCAGCGCCAGGGTGTGCTTGGTGGACAGCGCCGCAGGCCCGGGGAGGCCGAAGCCCTTGCCGAAGCCGGCTCGCTCGATCAGCCAGGCGGCGCTCACCTTGCACCGCTCACCGGCGGCCGGCCAGCGCGGCGCGTCCTGCGGGATTCGCTGCAGCGCAACGGGTTCCAGGATCGGGTTGGTAAAGAAACTGCCTGCGCTCCAGGTGTCGTGGTCCGCCTCGTCCAGCACCATGCCCTTCGCGCGACGCAGGCTGAGCACTGCCTCGCGTACTGTCGCCAACGGCGCGCGCTGCCCGACCTCAACACCGAGGGTCCGGGCCAGCTCGACGTAGCGCACGGGCGCCGACAACGCGCCACGAGGCAGCTGGAAGGTCACCTCGAGCACGACATAGCGTGGCCCGCCCCGGAACCGCTCCTCCTTGAACCGGGAATGCCGGTAGCCGAACTCGCAGTCTGCCGCGGCCAGGGTGCAGACCCGGTTCTGCTGGCGGTCCCACGTGCGCACCGCTGCGAGGGTGTCGGCGACCTCCTGACCGTACGCGCCGACGTTCTGCACGGGGGTGGCACCGGTCGACCCGGGGATGCCGGACAACGCCTCGACCCCCGACCATGAGCGATCCACGGCAGCCGCCACGACGTCGTCCCACGGCTCACCCGCCGCGACCCGCACGGTGACCCCGGAGCGGGCGTCCTGCGCCACCACGTCGACGCCATGGGTCCGCAGATGGACCACGGTGCCGGGAAACTCCTCATCCGCCGCCAGCAGATTCGACCCGCCGCCGAGCACCAGGAGCGGCTCCCCCGCGGCGTCGGCGCCTCGCACCGCCTCGATGACCGCGTCGGAGGAGGCGGCCGCCACGTACGACGCCGAGGTACCGCCGACCCGCAGAGTCGTCAGGCCGGCGAGGCGAACCCCGCTGCGCCGCTCCGGTCGGGACGATTCGGTCACTCCCGAAACCCTAGTCGCTGGGCGACGACGACCCCTCCACGGCGCGCGCGGCGCCGGCGCTGACCAGGCTGAGCGCCACCGCGCCGCTCACCCCGAGCATGGCGGGGACCACACCCACCCGGTCGGCGAGCAACCCGAGCAGCGGCGGGCCGGCCAGGAAGGCGACATACCCGATCGAGGCGACCACCGAGACCCGCGCAGCGGCCCGCGCTGGGTCGTCGGCCGCCGCACTCATCGCCACCGGGAACCCCAGAGCGGCACCGCATCCCCAGGCCACGATCGCGATGCCGGCGAGAACATGTGGGCCCAGGTTGTCGCGCACCGGGCCGGGCTCGACCCACTGCGCGGCACCGACGTAGACCAGCACGCCGGCCAGTACCAGGAGCGCGCCACCGCGCAGCACGGGCACTCTTCCGAAGCGGGCCAGTAGTCGTGGCCCGGCGAGCCGGGAAGCGGTCATCGCGCAGAGGAAGAGCCCGAGACCCACCGCGCCTGCGGCGTTGCCGAGGCCGTAGCCGTCGACCAGACCCAGCGCCAGCCAGTCGTTGGCCGAGCCCTCGGCCAACGCCATGCCCAGCGCGAGCAGACCGACCAGGAGCGTCCGTGGCTCTCGCCAAGCCTGCAGGGTTCCGGAGCCCGAACCACGCTCGCCCCCCACCCCGATCGCCGTGCTGCCACGGTTCGCCGTGCTGCCACCGTCACGTTCGGCGTCGGCCGCCTCCGCTACCGGCAGGAACCGGCGCAGCGCCACGACCACCGTCGCCAGCGACAGCACCGCCACCAGACTCAGATGCACCGGCAGCGGGAGGGCCAACGCCGCGGCTAGCGCCCCGGTCAGCGCACCGCCCACCGTCCCGAGGCTGAACGCTGCGTGGAACCAGGGCATGATCGCCCGGCCGACACCGCGTTCGACCTCGGCGCCCTCGACATTCATGGCGACGTCCCACATGCCGATGCCGACGCCAGCCGCGAACAGCGACGGCACCAGGAGCATCACGCCACCGGCGAGGCCCGCGCCCCCGATCCCGATGCCGATCAGGGCGAGCATGCTGAGCGCTGCCGAGAACAGCACCGTGCGCGCTGGCCGCAGCCGGTGGACGACCGGCCCGGACAGCGGCAGAGCCAGCACCGAGCCGGTCGACAGCGCGAGCAGAATCACCCCGAGCCGCCCCGCAGTCAGCTCCAGCACGTCGCGCACCGCCGGGATCCGAGCCAACCAGCCGGCCAGGGCGAACCCGCTCACGGCGAACACGGCGGCCACAGCCCACTGGGCTCTTCGGGCAGCAGCGCGATCGACGTCGGGTGACGGCGGTGGCTCGGGGTCGTGCCGGATGGGAACGGGATCGGAACCGTTCACCGCAGCCGGACGACGGCCTGCGCCCGGCCGAGCACCCGTTGCCCGCCGCTCGTCACGGTGAGGTCGACGCGCACCGTGCGCGCCTCGTCGTCCTTGACCGCCACGGTCCCGCTCACCTGGATGCCGGCGCCCTCATCGTCGTCCGGCACCGGGACCGGGTTGGTGAAGCGGGTGCCGTACTCGATCACCGCACCGGGGTCGCCGCACCAGTCGGTGACCAGACGAAGTGCGACGGCCATGCTGAGCATGCCGTGGGCGATGACATCGGGCAGTCCGGCCTCGGTGGCCCGCCGGGCGTTCCAGTGGATCGGGTTGAAGTCCCCGCTGGCGCCCGCGTACCGGACAAGGCCGGCCCGGGTCAGGGTGAAGCTGCGCTCGGGCAGACAGTCTCCGACCGCGACATCGTCGAAGACGGGCCGGGAGACGGGCTCGGTAGCGGCGCTCACTAGCCACCTCGCACGACGAGCATCGAGATCACGGTGCTGACCGGCTCGCCGGCGTCGTCGGCGATCTCCACCCGGGTGGTCACCATGCCGTGCCCGCCCATCACCCTTACCGAGTCGACGTGCAGGACCGGCACCAACCGGTCGCCGGCCACGATCGGACGGTGATGGTGGAACTTCTCCTCGCCGTGCACGACCCGGGTGAAGTCGATTCCCGATGCCGGGTCGGCGACGTAGGCGGCCTCGCAACGCTGCGCGACGATCACCGCGAAGGTGGGCGGCGCCACGACGTCCGGGTGGCCCAGCGCACGGGCGGCCTCAACGTCACGGTGGGCGGGGTCACCGCTGCCGATCGCCGCGGCGAACTCCGCGATCTTCTCCCGGCCCACCTCGTAGACCGCCGCGGGCGGATAGACCCTGCCGGCATGCGCCGTGTCCACCGCCACCAGTGCCACTCCTAGCCTCGTAGCGCGTTGCTGCTCATCCCATACCGCCGAGCTGGCCGCCGGTGACCGGAATCGTAACGCCCGTGATGTAGTCGGCGTCGGGGCTGACCAGGAAGGCGGTCACGTTGGCGATGTCCTCGGGCTGGCCCAGCCGGCCGAGGGCGACCAGGGACAGCATGGACTTGCGGGCCGACTCGGGTACCCCGAGCCCGGACTCCAGGTGCTCCGGGGAACCGTGCGGGGCGGTCAGCCGCGTCTCCACGAAGCCGGGCGCGACGGCGTTGACGTTGATCAGGAAGGGTCCGAGCTCGCGGGCGAGGGTCTTGGTCACCGACAGGACGGCGCCCTTCGCGGCGGTGTAGTTCCACTGACCTGGGTTGCCGGTGAAGGCCACCACCGACGAGGTGTTGACGATCTTGCGGTTGTACGCCGGCGTGCCCGTCGCCTCGATCTCCGCCTTGGCCACGTCGCGCATGTGCGGAAGCGCCGCCTGGGTGGCGTTGAAGGTGGTACGCAGGTTGGCGTTGATCACGACGTCGAGGGTCTCTTCGTCCATTCGGTGGAAGATCTTGTCCCGGGTGGTGCCGGCGTTGTTGACCAGGATGTCGAGCTTGCCGAACTCATGGATGCAGGCGGAGACCAGGTGGTCGGCCTCACGCCGGTGCGCACAGTTGCCCATCACCGCGATCGCCTGGTGCCCGGCGTCCTGGATCTCCTTGGCCACCTCGATCGCCACCGACTCATCGACGTCGTTGATCACGACCGACGCGCCCTCGGCGGCCAGACGGATGGCCGTGGCTCGACCGATCCCCCGACCCGAACCGGTGATGATGGCCACTCGGTCATCGAGCCTGCCCATGAACGCCTCCTCGCCTGGCCAGGCGTCTGCGGACGCCCCTGTCGCGATCCCCCGCTGCCGGGGCGCACCCGGACCTTGTCATCTCCTGGCGGCACGACGCCAGGGAGATTGACGTGACAAAGGCCGCCCTCACCACCGGTGATGGGAGCGGCCTTCGCTGTGACCTGGCGCCTTGGCGCCGGACGATATGGGTCAGCGGGTCTCACGGTGGGGCGTGTGCTTGCCGCACCGCGCACAGAACTTGGCCAGCTCCATGCGGTCCGGGTCGTTGCGCCGGTTCTTCCGGGTGATGTAGTTCCGCTCCTTGCACTCGGTGCACGCCATTGTGATCTTGGGGCGGACGTCCTGGGTCTTGCTGGCCACGGTGCTGCCTTCTCTCGGGTGGGGCGGTGTCTCGGGGACCGGGTCGGGCGATCTTGGTAGCGGAGGCGGGACTTGAACCCACGACACAGCGATTATGAGCCGCTTGCTCTACCGACTGAGCTACTCCGCCGCTGCCGGCTCGCCTCGGCTAACCGGTACGAGCCGCTGAGCCCCAGTAGGGAATCGAACCCTAGACCTTCTCCTTACCATGGAGACGCTCTGCCGACTGAGCTACTGGGGCAGGAATGCTGTACTGCGTTTGTGTGGTGCGGTGCCGCGCGGATTCGAGCGCCGGGCAGCGGTTGACCAGGGTACACGCCGGGTCGAGGGGCGACGAAATCGACTGACCAGCCCTCGCCGAACATCATCAACCGCTCAAGGGCCACCCCGACGACGTCACCCTCGCCCTGGAGCACGCGGAGACCACGGTCTCCATCCTCCGGGTAGTCAGCCGCGAGGATGAGGTGGTGAACCCTTGCCCAGAGCAAGTTCGGCAAGCTGCTGCGCCCACCGCGCGGGAGAGCCGGTGATCGGTCCGCTGCCTCCGTCGGCGAGGGAGCCCGAGATGTTGATCAGGCGGAGCACACCTCACCGCTGCGCAGGTCGAGGCTGGCGGCGGTGCGGGCGAGCATGGCGGGAGGCCGTAGCGGCAGGTTGATCACGTTGGCCACGAGGCGGATCTTCGTCGTCCGCACCGCGGCGAAGCTCAGCAGGGTCCACGTGTCGAGGAACCGGGGCTGATAGGGATGGTTCTGGAAGGTCACCAGGTCCTGTCCGAGATCCCTCGGACAGCTGCGCCAGCCTCACGGCGGCGTCCGGGGCCTGGCTGGTCGAGGTGATGAAGGATCCAAAGCGCAGGTCACGTAGGCCGTCGCTCAGGCGCTCCACCGTGGCAGGAACCGGCTCGCGATGGCGAGACGGGTGGGAAAGCGAACGCAAGGCCTACCGTCCCGGTCTCGTCGCCTCGCGGTCATGTACAGAGGTCGGTCGTCCGCCATGGTGCACGCCGGAAGACCGTGGTACGTGATCTGGACGCGCGCGAGGCTGGACCCATGGCGACCAGCACCCAGCAGCTCTTCCCGGGCAAGAAGTTCATCAGCACGGTGCTCGAGGCGCTCGAAGGCAAGACGGAGATGTCCGGGGCGCTCACCCGCCGCTACCTCCAGCGGGCGGCGATGGCCGGGGTCATCATCGGCCTGCTCTACGGGATGAACTTCACGATGATCGCGGCCTTCGATGCCATCCCGGCCGGCGACTCGACCCTGCGCCCGATCGGCAAGCTGCTCGGCGCCATGGTCTTCGGCTGGGCGCTGGTCTTCATCTACTACACGAAGTCCGAACTGCTGACCTCGAACATGATGATCGTCTCGATCGGTGCCTACTACCGGCGCACCAGTTGGTCCCGGGCACTGCGCCTGCTCGGCTTGTGCTACCTGGGCAATCTGCTGGGCGGCCTGTTCGTCGCCGTCCTGGTCAGGTTCAGCTCGATTGCGGACGGCGCCGCGCTCGAGGCGATGCAGGAAGGCGTGGAGCACAAACTCTCCTACGTCTCCGGCGGCGCCTCAGGATTGGGCGACCTGTTCGTGCGTGCCATCCTGTGCAACCTCATGATCAATCTGGCCATGTTGCTGGTATACAACGGCTTGATCAAGGACGACCTGACCAAGAGCCTGGTCATGATCATGTCGGTGTTCATCTTCGCTTTCATGGGGTTCGAGCACTCCGTGGCCAACACGGTGCTGTTCAGCATCGTCGGCCTCAAGACAGGCATCTCGTTCGGGCTCGCCGTCGCGAACGTGTCCGTCGCGCTCGCCGGAAACCTTGTCGGCGGTGGACTCTTGATCGGTCTGTACTACGCCTACGTCAACGACGACGCCAAGTACTCGCGCAGCAGCTAGAACTGTCTGTCGCCGCTACAGGCCGAGAGTGCGAGCGGCCTCAGTGATAGTGGCCGCTGAGGCAGTGAGCTCGGCGAGCTCGGAGTCACTGAGCGGGGTGGGCAGCACGCTTTCGACGCCCGTGCGCCCGACAACGGCCGGCATGGACATACAGACGTCGGACAGCCCGTGGACGCCGTCGAGCCGGGAGCTGACCGGCAGGACGCGATGCTCGTTGTTCAGAACGGCCTCGAGGATCCGGGAGACCGCCAGTCCGATCGCCAGGCTGGTCGCCCCCTTACCCTCGATGATCTCGTAGGCGGACCCGACGACCGCGCGGTGGATCGCAGCCCGAGCTTCCTCGTCCACCGGCGACCCGCCCTCCGGCGCCCAGGCCTGAACGGGGACTCCACCGATCGTGGCCGTGGACCACAGCGGGACCTCGGAGTCACCGTGCTCGCCCGCGATGTAGGCGTGCACATTCTGCACGGCGACACCGGTGTGCTGGGCTATCAGGAACCTCAGCCGCGACGAGTCCAGCACGGTTCCCGAGCCGAAGACCCGGTTCGACGGCAGGCCGGCGTACTTCTGCGCCGCATAGGTGACCACGTCGACCGGGTTGGTGACCAGCAGCAGGATCGTGTCCGGCGCCGTGGCCATCAGGCGCGGCACCAGGTCACGGCACATGGCGACGTTGGCCGCCGCCAGGTCGAGGCGGGTCTGTCCGGGCTTCTGCTTGGCCCCGGCGGTGACCACCACGATGTCCGAGCCGGCGCAGACCTCCAGGTCGTCTCCCCCGGTGATCTGCGCCATCGGGGTGAACTGCATGCCGTGGTTGAGGTCGAGCACCTCCGCGCGCACCTTTCGTGCGTTGAGGTCGAACAGCGCCAGTTCGCGGCACAGGCCCCGGATCTGGGCGGCATAGGCGATGGCGGTTCCGACGGCACCTGCCCCGACGATCGATACCTTCGTCATCTAAGCCTCCGCAGGATCCACAGGTTGTCGGCCGGCCGCGCGCTCGGGCGCGGGATCGGAGGTACGAATCCTTCCACGGATGGGCAGCCGGCGGAGGGACCCAGGCCCTCGAGCTCTTGAGCGCGAGTGCTGGAGCGGGGACGGGGGTCTCCGGACGAGGTGATGCAGGAACGTCACCTGGTCAGGGCTACTCCTGGCTGCTGCGAGAGCATTGGCGACGAGCCCGACCGCGATGGCTGGGTGAGCGCGGCACGGGGCGTCAGCGTGGTGTCGCAGGTGCGGAGCAGCCACTTGCCGTCACCCTCGGGGTGAGCAGCGGCCCGGTGCCGATCGGGGTCGTGGACCACATCACAGCCGAGACGGTGAGCAGATCCGGCGACCATCGCCAGCGCGCCGACCGCCGCGGACGGTCTGCGAACCCAGCTCAAGGACGGTCACCTCCCGTCCCCGCTCCTGCCCATCACGTGACGTGCCCGCGACGGCGGCACGGCGGCGGGCCAACCGCTGCTGCGGCGGGCCCGCCGTCCGGGCGCCTTGCCCATCGCATCGGCAGGTGTGGACGACGATTCACCTCAACGTGGTCAAGACCACTGGTTGTCGGCCCAGGCCTTCCCCGCCCAGGAGGACCCCTTCCACGTCCCCGTGGTCCAGGACGACCCGGCCCAGGACGATCCAGCCCAGCTGGAGCCGGCCCACGAGGACCCGGCCCAGGACGAGCCCGCCCAACTGCTTCCGGCCCAGCTGGAGCCGTTCCAGGTCCCGCCGGCCCAGCTACTCCCGGCGGCCTGGAGGGTTGCCATGGCGTCCGCGTCGAACGTCCGGCCATGGCGTCCTGCTCCCCCGACAGGGTCACGCCACTCTCGACCACAGGTCGGCCGCGCAGTCGGATCCGTTCCATGGCGGCTGCACCTCGACCAGGCGCCGCAAGCCTGGCGGTCAAGTCTCGGGTCTGGTCAGCTCGATGACGCCTGAAAATGCGGTCTCCCTTCTCGATCGTCGGCGCCCTACTCGGAGCCAGTCCGTCTAACGGTACGAATCCGGATGTCGGTGGCGAATACGCGGCAACGTTGTGGGGGCTTCTTGCGTGACGAGCCACATACCCCCTATGGGTAGCTGCGTTGGTCGTGCGCCGGAGACCACGAGTGCCGGAGGGCGGCCGTTGACGGGCCGACAGCCGTTCCTCGGGGTGGGCACCTGACGCACGAATAGTGTCGGTCAAGGTCGCCGACGCGCACGGCAACTCCGACGTCTCCCAGGTCATCGCCGGGATCGACTGGGTGGTCCAGCACGCCCACGACCCGGGGGTGAACATCCGGGTGCTGAACCTGTCGTTCGGGACCAACTCCACGCAGGCCTACACTTCGGACCCGCTGGCCTACGCGGCCGAGGTGGCCTGGCGGTCAGGGATCGTGGTGGTCACCTCCGCCGGTGATTCCGGCGCGGCCGACGGCCGGTTGACGAACCCGGCCAGCGACCCGTTCGTGATCGCCGTCGGCGCCGACGACCTCAACGACTCCGCAACACTGAAGAACGACACGATCCCGGCCTTCTCCAGCCGCGGCAACGGCGTGCGCAACCCCGATTTCGTCGCCCCCGGCGCCCACATCCAGAGCCTGCGCGTACCCGGCTCCTACATCGACACTCAGCATGGGTCGACCGGCGCGATCAACAATCGGTTCTTCCGCGGCAGCGGCACCTCCCAGGCCGCCGCGTTCGTGTCGGGCTGTGCGGCCATGCTGCTGGAGTCGGCACCGTCGCTGACCCCCAACCAGGTCAAGCTCTTCCTGCGCTCGAACGCCCGGCCACTGCCGGCCGCTGACGCGCAGGCCCAAGGCGCCGGCCTGGTCGACATGCGCCACATCAGCCCCCCAAGAGGCAGCGGCCGGCAGTCCTGGACCCGGTCGACGGGACTGAGGACCCTTGAAGCGTCTCGTGGGGACGCTCACCCCTGGATGTCGGGCAAAGGCCTGGAGATGTCGTAGCAGCCTTAGCTGCGGTGGCCGCTGCGGGGATTCCACGCCACCCGCCTGCTCGACCACGAGGTCGACATGGTCCGCAGACTCGGGTTGCGGCGGCTGGCGCCGGCACGTGTCGACGACAGGCTCGCCGCCGCCTACGAACTGGGCTGCCTGACCGAGGAGCAAACGACGCGGTACGCCGCTCCTACGCGCCTGGGCCAGAGACGAACCCCCTCCTCATGATCCGCAGCTGTCGTACCGGTCGGCGATCAGTCAGCCGAGCGGCTCGAAGGTGGCGGTGAAGTGGCGCAGCGCGGGGGGCTCGTCCACGATCCGATAACCGGTCAGCTCACCGGCCTCGTTGGCCACGTGCTCGCACACCTCGATGACGTAGTCGATGTGGCTCTGCGTGTACGTCCGCCGCGGGATGGCCAACCGCACCAGATCGAGAGCGGCCGGCGACTCCGAACCGTCGGGCCGGCGGCCGAACATCACCGTGCCGATCTCACAGCTGCGTACTCCCCCTGCCTCGTAGAGGGCGACCGCGAGCGCCTGACCGGGGTACTGCAGCGATGGGATGTGCGGGAGCAGTGCTCGGGCGTCCAGGTAGACCGCGTGCCCGCCGATCGGGGTCAGCACCGGGACGCCGGCCCGCTGCAAGGCCTCACCGAGATACCCGGTCGAACGGATCCTGTACCGCAGGTAGTCGTGGCTAATGGCCTCGCGCAGCCCCTGGGCCAGCGCCTCCAGGTCCCGGCCGGCCAACCCGCCGTACGTTGGGAAGCCCTCGGTGAGGATGAGCAGGTTGCGGCACTCGCGGGCCAGCTCGTCGTCGTCCATGGCAAGCCATCCACCGATGTTGCCCATGGGGTCCTTCTTGGCGCTCATCGTCATGCCATCGGCCAGAGACGCCATCTCGCGGACAATGTCCACCACGTCGCGGCCGGCCTGCCCGAGCTCCCGTTGGCGGATGAACCAGGCGTTCTCCGCGAAGCGGCAGGCGTCCAGGAACAGTCTCTTGCCATGGGCGTCACACACCTCGCGGACAGCGTGCAGGTTAGCCAGCGAGACCGGCTGCCCACCCCCGCTGTTGTTGGTGACCGTCACGAAGACGACGGGGACGTCGTCCCCCCGCTCGCGGAGCAGATCGTCCAGCGCCTCGACGTCCATGTTCCCCTTGAACGGATGATCGGCCCTCGGTTCGCGCCCTTCCGCGATGACCAGATCGACGGCCTGCGCCCCGGTGTACTCCACATTGGCCCGCGTGGTGTCGAAGTGCGTGTTGTTCGGCACCACCTTCCCGGGCCCTCCGAGCACGGTGAAGACGATCTTCTCGGCCGCGCGACCTTGGTGAGTCGGGATCACGTGCTCGAAGGGGAACAACTCGCGCACGGCGTCCCGGAAGACGTAGTACGAGGGCGATCCGGCATACGACTCGTCACCGTGCTGGATCGCCGCCCACTGGTCCCGGCTCATCGCGCCGGTCCCTGAGTCGGTGAGCAGGTCGATCAGCACATCCGTGGCGTCCACCTTGAACAGGTTGTAGCCCGCCCGCTCCAGCGCCGCCCGTCGTTGCTCCAGGGTCGTCATCCGCATCGGCTCCACGGAGTGAATCCGGAACGGCTCGATGATCGTACGGAAGACCAGCTCATTCATGACGACCATGGTGCCCGCAAACCGCCCCACCTGAACGCCGATCTCCACCTGGATCAGGGATCGTCCCAGTCCGCCAGCTGGCGCTTCCAGGTGGGCCCGCTGCCCGAGCGGGCGGACCCGGTCAGGCTTACGGCGACGTCACCTCCAGGATGCGGCGCAGGTCCGGCAGCCGGCTGTGCAGACGCGGCCTGAGCATGCGCTCGACGATCCGGCCCAACGGGCGTAGCCAGCCCACGGTGACCATGCGCTCCTACTGTCGAAGGACCGTGTGCCCGTCGTCGGACCGCAGGGAGTACACGAGCGTGCCCCGCATGCCCGGGCCCCGGAAACGCTCGCCCAGCACCCGGTCCGACTCAACATCGCGACCCCACTGCATATCGTCATCCGGAACCAACGCCCGAGCCGGATCACCTCACGCCAGCGGGTGCCGATCCGGGTCGGCCCGGGCGGGATCTTCTCCATCGCGGCCACCGGGGACCCTGGGCGAGACAGCAGTTCGCTGGACGTCTGCGAGTAACGCGAAGACCTTCGTTGCTGGCACGGCGATGCGCACCGACTCGTCGAACTCCATGTCGTTCCCCTTCGTCGTCATCCTCAGTGTCGCTCGGCGGGTGGTCCAGCGACCAAGGTCGCCGCCGCCGGGAGTGCGATGCCGCGCACGAAGCCGCCCGATGCCGTTCCGGCTGTCAACGCGCGGACGACGGTGCGCGGGTCGGGACATCCCGTCGGAGCACGCGGGGACGCGCGTTGCCAGCTCCGGCCAGAGGCCGAGCGACACCAACTTGGCCCAGGTCAGGCATCGTCGAGCCAGCCCAGGGCCACCATGGTCCTGGCCACCCGCCCCCGATACGCCTCCACCGTTTAAGCCGAAGCTGGAAGGCTGCGCAGCGCCCGGCGCGGCGACCACCGCTCAGTGGCCGGGTTGCGCTGCCTTTTCGGCGCTCACCAGGGGCCGTGGGTTCTGGCGTTGGCTTCCCGCATCGCGCTGACGTAGCCCGTCCGCTGGTAGGCCGTCTGGTCGATGTCGGCCGGGACCGAGAGCATGGCGCGTAGCTCGTCGACCTTCTGAAATCCTTTGCGGGTCATCCATTTAGAGAGCCCGTCCAGCAGGCCGCCGGCGTACTGCGGTCCATGGCGCAGCAGCGCTGAGGTGGTCATCACCACGTCCGCGCCGGCGAGCAGGTATCGGGCGACGTCGTCCGGGCCGTCGACTCCGGTCGTCGCGGCGAGGGACGCGCGGACGCTGCCGCGCAGCAGCGCGATCCACGTCCGTGGCAGGCGGCCATCGGCCGGGTTGGAGAGCGTGACCCTGGGTACGATCGCGAGCTCTTCGGGGTCGATGTCGGGCTGCAGGAAGCGGTTGAACAGGACGAGCGCGTCGGCGCCCGCCTCGTCCAGGCGCAGCGCGAGCTCGCCGATGGAGCTGAAGTACGGGCTGAGCTTGACCGCGACCGGCACGGTCACGGCATCCTTCACGCGCCTGAGGATGTCGACGTGGCGCTGCTCGACCTCGCGGCCGGAGATGCGCGGGTTACCGGGCAGGAAGTAGATGTTCAGCTCGATCGCGGCGGCGCCGGCGTCCTGCATCGCCCGGGCGTAGTCCGTCCAGCCCTCCGGCGTGGTCCCGTTGAGGCTCGCGATCAGCGGTACATCGACCGCGGCCGCGGCCCGCTCCACCAGGTCCAGATAACGGCGCGGGCCGGCGTCCTCCGTGGCGACCGCCGGGAGGAAGCCGAGCGCCTCGGAGAAGCTCTCCGAGGGAGCGTCCACGAGCCGGGCGTTGCGCGCGGCCTCCTCCCGCAGCTGCTCCTCGTACAGCGAGAACAGCACGATCGCGCCGACGCCGCCGTCCGCCAACCGGCGGACCCCGTCGAACGTGTAGGACAGCGGCGACGGCGAGGCCACCAGCGGGTTGCGCAGTTGAAGGCCCATATAGCTGGTCGCGAGGTCCATCACTGATCCTTGCGAGCGTCCTGCGGGAAGCGCTGAGCGCCTCGGGTTGCCATCTCCTCGTAGGTCCGCCAGCGCAGGTCGGCCGCCTGCTGGGCGAGGCTCAGCAGGCGCTCGGCCTCAACCGGGTCGGCGTTGGCGAGTGCGCGGAAACGCAGCTCTCCCTTTCGGTAGTCGCCCAGTCGCATCCGTGGCCGCGGCGAGTCGAGCAGGAAGGGGTTGCCGCCCTCCGCACGAACCACCGGGTCGTAGCGGATCAGCGGCCAGTGGCCGCTGGCGACCGCGCGATACTGCTGGTGCAGGCCGTCACGCATGTCGTACCCGTGGGCGATGCAGTGGCTGTAGGCGAGCACCAGCGACGGTCCGTCGTAGGCCTCGGCCTCGCGCAGCGCGCGGAGCGTCTGCTGCGGGTCGGCGCCCATCGCGACCCGCGCGACGTAGACGTTGGCCATCGCGATCACCTGTAGCGCGAGGTCCTTGGTGGGCATGGTCTTGCCCGCCGCGGCGAACTTCGCGACCGCACCGAGCGGCGTGGCCTTCGACATCTGTCCGCCGGTGTTCGAGTAGACCTCGGTGTCGAGCACCAGCACGTTGACGTTGTGCCCGCTGGCGAGGACGTGATCGAGCCCGCCCGAACCGATGTCGAACGCCCAGCCGTCTCCGCCGACGATCCACACGCTGCGCCGGATCAGGTGATCGAGCACGCTGCGCAGATCGGCGACCGCGGGACCGTCCAGTTCGTCCAAGCGCCGCTCCAGCTCGGCCAGGCGTGCGCGCTGGGCGCGAAGCTCCGACTCCCGGAGCTGCGGCGCATCGAGGATCTCGTCTACCAGCTCCGCCCCGAGCTGCGCGCGCAGCTCCAGCAGGCGGCCGCGGGCGAGCTCGGTGTGGTGGTCGGCCGCGAGCCGCAGGCCGAGTCCGAACTCGGCGTTGTCCTCGAACAGCGAGTTCGACCATGCCGGTCCGCGCCCGTCGGCGTCGGTCGCCCATGGGGTGGTCGGCAGGTTGCCGCCGTAGATCGACGAGCAGCCGGTCGCGTTGGCGACCGTGAGGCGATCGCCGAACAGCTGGGAAAGGACCTTCAGGTACGGGGTCTCACCGCATCCCGCGCAGGCGCCGGAAAACTCGAACAGCGGCTCGAGGAACTGGGTGCCGCGCACGGTGCCGAAATCGACCCGCGAGCGATCGGCCGGCGGCAGGCCCTCGAAGAACCCGATGTTCGCGCGCTCGGCGGCCAGCGACGGCTCGCGATCCGCGAGGTTGATCGCCCGGTGCACGGGGTCTCCGCCCGCGGACACCGGGCAGGCCTCGACGCACATCCCGCAGCCCGTGCAATCCTCGACATAGACCTGCAGCGTGTAGCGGGTGTCCGGCAGCCCGGGAGCGTTGAGCAGAGCCGACAGGAAACCCTCCGGCGCGCCGTCCAAGCGGGATGCGTGGTAATAGCGGGAGCGGATCACGCTGTGCGGACAGACGAAGCTGCAGTTGCCGCACTGGATGCACAGGTCGGGATCCCAGGCCGCGACCAGCTCGGAGACGTTCCGCTTCTCGTACCTGGTCGTGCCGCTGGGGTACGTGCCGTCCGCCGGCAGCGCGCTGACCGGCAGCTGGTCGCCGTGGCCGGCCATCATCGCCGCGGTCACCGTCCGCAGGAACTCCGGCGCGTCGGGCGGCACGATGGGGGCCAGCTCGCGTGTGGACGTCACCCGTTCGGGCAGCTCCACCCGGTGCAGCCCGCCCAGCGCGTGGTCGATCGCCCGCTGGTTGCGTTCCACCACCTCGGCGCCGCGGCGGGCGTAGGTCTTCGCGACCTGAGCCTTGACCCGCTCGATCGCCCGTTCCCGTTCGAGCACCCCCGAGATCGCGAAGAAGCACACCTGAAGCACCGTGTTCGTCCGGCCCGCCAGGCCCGCCTCGCGCGCGATCCGGCCCGCGTCGATCACCCACAGCGCGATCCGCTTGGCGAGGATCTGCTCCTGCACCGGGCGCGACAGTGTGTTCCACACGCGGTCGGGCGGATGGTGGCCCGGCGGGCCCCGGTGCCGGCCGTCGCTCCGATCGCTGAAATCGCCGCGGTTCGAGAACCACTCCATTGACTCTACGCCCACGGCTGGCGAGTGGACCACGGAGCCACGGCCACGTATCCGGCCCGACCGTGATCGCCGTCATCGCCGGTGATCGCCCGCTCGGCGCGGACCAGCCGGCCGCGCAGCCGGTCGGCAGGACGGCCGGGTCACCATCCGCGTTGGACAGCGCAGCCTGCCCGCCATGCCCGGATCCAGGAGCGATCTCGCGTGGTCGGCCAGAGAGCGCTGGTAGGGCAGCGAGCCCGGACGATCACCGGGGGTCGGCGGCCGGCAGCCAGCGGGCGAACTCGACGGCCGCGACGGCGGGGGTCGGCGGCCTCGGTGATGGCCCGTACGACCACGACCACCGCGGCGACTACGACGAAGCGCCGAGCTACAGCGCCGTCGGCTGGAGGCCAACCGAGAGCTCGGCGACGTCGACGGGATCGCCGCCGCCACGTGGGACCTGGCCCAGATCGACCTGGCCCGCGAGGACTACCAGGCCGCGTTCCCCCGCGTGGTCGAGTCCTTCCAAATCAACATGCGACTGCAGCGCCCCGACGGCCTCGCCGTCGTCGGCTTCATGCTCGGCCAGCTCCTCGTCGCAGCCGAGGACCCGCAGGCCCGGAAGGTCCTCGGTGCGAGCCTGACGGCCGCCACCAAGATCGGCTGGACCGACCTGGGCACCCCAGCACTGGTTGTGTCCATCCCCTTGGCCGCACTCGCCGTGGCCGACCTGGCCGACCGGATCACCAAACGCCGCCGCGCCAAGACCCTCATCGACCACGCCCACCACCACGCCACCGGACAGGTCGCCCTCCACGTCATCACCGGCACCGGCCCGGTCGACCTCGCCACCCTCGACCCCGACCAGCTACTCGCCCTGCTCGACGAATCACCCGACACCGACAGCGAGTATCCGCCCGCGCCCTCCCGCGTTCTGGCCCCTCGGGCCGAGCCCCGGGCCCTCGCCGGCCTGGCACACAACGTTGTGCGGGCACGGAACGACGTGGATCACCCCGGCAGGTGGTCACCGGCCCGAGCGCACGAGACGATGGGGCACTCCCATACCCGACCGGGGTATCCGGGCCATCGCCTGGAGGGCCGGTTTCGTCGCCGCGTATTCGCCGCGACCAGCCCGTCCCTTCTTTCGGGAGCGGTGCCGGATCGGCACCGTCTGTGATCGGTCCAGGTCGCAGCCCCGCACATGGACACAGACCGTGACCCAGACAGAGTGGCAGCGCAGACGGGCACCGCTCCCACCCACGGTCGCTGCGCATAACCCCATCCTGCGCGTTTCCGCAGGTCACGCGGCTGTTGATCTTCGGTGGCGGTGATGGATTCGAGCCAACGTAGGCTGTGCCGACGGTTCTACAGCGAGCACCCGAAACCGCCCTGACCAGCAGCTTTGCCGACGGCGAAGCCTCGGCCCCGCCCCTCTCCCACGGACAGTCGCCGACGGTTGGCCACGACTGGACAGCCAAGCCACTCGCCGATGAGACCGCCACGCCGCGGACGCCACCACAGCAGCTTTCGCCCATCAGATCCAGGGCCCGCGAAGGTCGATGGCTATGTCAACGAGCTCGATGGCGCCATCGGGAGCCAGTTGACCCACGACGGACACCATCGGCACCACGCGACCCGTCTTGATCAGCACGCGATACTCGGTGCGGCCCGGGATGAACTCGGGCAGGTCGTCCCAGCCGGTGGCGAACTCTTCGATGATCGACAGCAGTTCGTACGCCTCGAAATCCGACGACGACGGCTCACCGTCCGGGCCGCGTTCATCACCGAGTTGGGTGTCGAGGGAAGCGAAGAGGTCAGGGCTGGCTCGGACGACCCGAAGAGTCACAAGGCGTTGCCGCGCAGGCGCGCCTCACGCTCCAGTACGCGATCGCGCTGGGCCTCCAAGACGGGCCGGAACTGCTCGGGAACATCATCGAGGTCACGGACGATGCTGTCCTTGAAGGTACGCTCCCGCTCCTCGGGCGTCATCTGCTCAAGCTCGGCGACGGTGATCACTCGCACGCCAGCCTCCCTCGAACTCGCTGCCTTCTCTGCACCAAAGTATCGGCCGGATCCGACAACGAGCCAGCGCACCCCACCCTTGATACCCCACCCAGGTATTCTAGGCCGCCAAGATCATCCCCGCGCATACCCCGCGGTTCAACACCCAACCAATCACGCAACACCGCCGGGAGCAGTTGCCGGGGAACCATCACCGCTGGTCACAGCGCCGCGTGGGCGGCACGCGGGTTGCCCGGACGGTTTCTCGAACCGCCCCATTTGGACCACCCGGTCGCATACCCCCCAGGTCGCCAAGCGAGGACGTATGCGCAGGTCACAGGCCCATTTCGGGTGGTGGCGGGTGATGGATTCGAACCAACGTAGGCTGTGCCGACGGTTTCATAGAGCGCCCCGGAAACGGCCCTGACCAGCCGGTTTGCCGCCAACGAGGCCTCGGCCCCGCCCCTCCCCCGCGACCAGCCGTTCACCGTCGTCGACGGTTGGCCACGACTGGACAACCGACCACTCGTCGATGAGGCCGCCGAGCGGCAGGCGCCACCGCCACAGCAGCTCTCGCCGATCAGATCCAGGGCCCGCGAAGGTCATTCGCTATATCCACGAGCTCGATGGCACCATCGGGAGCCAGTTGACCCACCACGGAACCATCGGCACCACCCGACCCGTCTTGATCAGCACGCGATACTCGGTTCGGCCGGGGATGTGCTCGGGCAGGTCGTCCCGGCCCGTGGCGAACTCTTCGATGATCGACAGCAGTTCGTACGCCTCGAGGTCCGCCGACGACGGCTCATCCTGCGAGCCGCGTTCGTCACCAAGTTGGGCGTCGAGGGAAGCGAAGAAGTCAGGGCTGGCTCGGACGAGCCGACGAGTCACGAGGCGTTGCCGCGCAGGCCCGCCTAACGCTCCAGTACGCGATCGCGCTGGGCCTCCAAGACGGGCCGAAACCGCTCGGGAACATCATCGAGGTCACGGACGATGCTGTCCTTGAACGTACGCTCCCGATCCTCGTGCGTCATCTGCTCAAGCTCGGCGACGGTGATCACTCGCACGCCAGGCTAGGAACCGGCCTTGACCAGCGGTTTCCCACTCCTGGGCGTCTGCCTTGCCGGCGATCTGCCACGGCGGGCTATTGAGAGCCGATGATTCCCAATGACTATCAGCGACGGCTGGACCTACAGGTGACTCGACTCCCATCGATCTCGCTGAACGGCCCACGAGCCTTCTCGCAGCCCGCGTTCTTGCTGCCCGCGTCAGGGCACGTGGCGAGTGATCGCGCCGTTCGGCGCAGGGGTGCTGGTGGGTGGCACGACTGGCGGGAGTGGGTTCCGACACCCGACCCAAGGCCGCGGCCGGGCTGGTGGGGGCGCGGGTATGCGGGCGGCGGGCGCCCCGCCCAGTATCCGGTGACTGTGTATCCGGTGACTCTGTATCCGGTGGCGCCGTACCCCGGTGAGTGGTGGGCGGGGCCTGTCGCCCGAGGACGGACGACCTGATCCGGCACTGTTCACCGAGCCCGATCAACCCCGTCCGATTACATCTCAATCCCGTCCGATTACATTCGGGCCCTGCGATCCCCGCGGGATGGACGACGTCAGCGCCCCCGCTGCCGAGTGATCGGCAGCGGGGGCGCGTCGACGGAGATCCGATGGTCAGGTCCAGTTGCCTGCGGACCAGCTGCCTCCGGACCAGCTGCTGCCGGACCACGAGCTGCCGGACCAGCTGCTGCCGGACCAGCTGCTGCCGGACCAGGTGTTGCCGGCCCAGGAGGACCCGGCCCAGGACTTGCCGGCCCAGGAGGATCCGGCCCAGGACTTGCCGGCCCAGGAGGATCCGGCCCAGCTGCTGCCGGCCCAGCTGCTGCCGTTCCAGGTGCCGGCGGCCCAGCTGCTGCCGCTCGCTTCGGCCGCCGCCATCGCGGTGGAGTCGAAGGCGTGGCCGAAGATGTCCTGCTCGCCGGTCAGGACGACGCCGTCGGTGCTGAGGTGCTCGCTGCCACGGGCGAGCTCGAGGGAGCCGGTGCCGGTGGGGTTGGTGAACTTCTGGGTGTAGTTGGCGGGGTTCTTCTTCGCCAGGACGGTCAGGTTGATCTCTCCGCCGCCCTGGGCCTGGCTGTCCGCGCCGGGGACCTTCTTGGCGTTGTCGGCGATGAACCGTTTGACCTGGTCGGGGGTCAGGTTCGGGTACTTCTGCAGGATCAGGGCGATCGTGCCGGAGGCGATGGCCGCCGCCTGGGAGGTGCCGGAGCCGCGGAAGTAGCGGGCGTCGATCCGGCCCTCGGGGTGGGTCTGGTCGATGAAGGACCCGGGCACCCGCAGGCCCTGCAGGTGGGAGCCGGCGGCGACGAAGTCCGGGTTCTTGCACTTCGAGCCGCAGCCGGCCGAGCTCGCCGAGTACGAGCCCATCTCGTCGTCGTTGGGGGCGCTGGTGCCCATGGTGTCGTAGCCGCCGACACCGATCACGTACGGGTTGTACGCCGGGTTGGCCAGCCCGGGCGCGCCGTTGCCGCGCTGGTAGCCGGAGTTCCCGGCGGCGGCGACGACGACGATGCCCTGCTTCCAGGCCCGGTCGACGGCGTAGGCGAGCGGGTCGACGCCGTAGGCCTGGGTGGAGTTGGTGCCGTAGGAGAGGTTGATCACCCGGATGTTCAGGCCGTTGTCGTTCCTGTGCTGGACCACCCAGTTGACCGCGGCGATCACCTGCGAGACGTCGACGCCGCCGTCGGCGACCCCGACCTTGACGTTGACGATCCGCGCGTCCGGGGCGATCCCCCGGTACGCCGACGCCGGCGCGTTCGCGTACGGGACGGTCAGCGCCTGGTCGTGCCCGGCGATCAGACCGGCCATGAACGTGCCGTGCCCGTTGGTGTCCAGGTACCGGAACGCGGGGTTCTGCGACTCCAGCGACAGGTCCGGCCCGTTGACCACCTTGCCCGGCGCGTCCAGACCAGCGACCGGCGCGACACCGGTATCGATCACCGCGACATCCACGCCCTGACCGGTGTACCCCGCCGCCCACCACGCCTGCGCGCCGACATGCGCAGTCGTGGCGGACATCGAGTGCGTGTCCGTCGCCGGGTTGTAGCCGGCCGCACTCGCCGGGCTTCCCAGCGCGACGATGCCTGCGGCGGACAGTGTGCAGATCACAGAGACGGCCAGAGCGCGCAGCATCCGGGTGGCTCGCCCCACGGTGCGTCCTGCGCGTCGCCGGGTCCGGGCGCTACCGGACTTGGTGTGCGTTATCACGATCCGTCCTTTCGGTGTTCTCGTCACAGGCGGGTTGTCGGTCGTGTCGTGCGGGGCTGGTGTCGCTGCGGCGTGCATCGGTGCTGCCTGCTGATGGGTGAGTCGCGGCCGGGCTCGGCCCAGTTCGGCTGGTCGGGCATGGGGTCGGGGCATGAGTGTCATCGCGGCTACATCCACACGGCGCCGGACCAGGTGGCGTCGGTCCAGGACCGTCCGGTCCAGGACCGCCCGGTCCAGGAGTCGCCGACCCAGGAGCGTCCGGTCCAGGACCGCCCGGACCAGGTGGAGTCGGTCCACGAGCGCCCCGTCCACGACCGTCCGGTCCAGGACCGCCCGGCCCAGGTCTGCCCGGTCCAGGAGGTGCCGGTCCAGCCGGTGCCGATCCACTCGGTGCCGTTCCAGACACCACCGGACCAGGTGGACCGGGTCGTGGCGAGGGCGGCGAACCGGGCGGCGTCCCACGGCGTGCCGAAGATGTCCTGCTCGCCGGTCAGCTCCACACCGTCCATGGCCACCCGGGAGGTGCCCCGGGACGTGTCCAGCGAGCCGGTCCCGGTGGCGTAGCTGAGGCTCGAGGAGAGCTTCGGCGGGGACATCAGCTGCGCCGCCCGGATGTCGAGGACGCCGGTGCCGCGGAAGGTCGTCGACGTCCCGGTCGCCCCATGGGCCGTCGCCTTCAGCATCGCCCTGACCTGGTCAGGGGTCAGGGTCGGGTAACGCTGCAGCAGGAGGGCGGCGGCGCCGGCGGTGACCGCGGCGGCCTGGCTGGTGCCGCTGCCGCGCAGGAACCGCGACCCGACGACGGCCTTGGGGTTGCCCTCGGCGATCACCGAGCCCGGCACGGCGAGGCTGGCGACATGGGCACCGGGCGCCACGAAGTCGACGTGCCGAATCAGGTTCCCCCGGGCGGAGAAGTACGGGACGGTGTCGTCCGCGGTGTCCAGGGTGCCCTGGGCGTCGCTGGCGCCGACCGCGATCACCCTCGGGTCCATCGCCGGGTTCGCCAGGCTCAGCCGGTCGGTGCCGTCGTTCCCGCCGGCCGCCACGACGACGATCCCGGCGTTCCAGGCCTGCTCCACGGCGTGGGTCAACGGGTCGGACAGGGACCAGCTGGCGGCGTCGGTGCCATAGGACAGGCTGAGCACCCTGATGTTCAGCCCGTCGGTTCGGGCGTGCTCGGTGACCCAGGTGACCGCCGCGATCACCTGGGACACGTCCACGCCGCCGTCGGACGCGCCGACCTTGAGGCTGACCAGCCGAGCGTCCGGGGCGATCCCGGAGAACCGGCTCGGGTCGGCGTAGCTCGCCGGCGTGCCGGCCTGGTCGCGGCCGCCGATGATCCCAGCCATGTGCGTGCCATGGCCGAAGGCATCCAGGTTGGTCAGGTTCGGGCTTTGGGAGTCGAACGACAGGTCCGGGCCGTTGACCACGTTGCCACTGGTCAGGCCGGGGACCGGGGAGACGCCGGTGTCGATCACGGCGACGTCCACCCCGGCGCCGGTGTAGCCGGCGTTCCAGGACTGGTCCGCGCCGATGATCTTGGCCAGGTTGTACAGCGACCCCGGATCGGTCGCCGGGTCGAACTTGCCCTTCTGGTTGGCCGACAGGTCCCCGGTCGTGTTCGTCAGCTCCGCTTCGAACGCGGCCGCGAGGGACGCGTACCAGTCAGAAGTAGTCGTCGTCGTGGTCTTCGTCGTGGAGGAGTTCGTGTTGTTGGACTTGGCCTGCGCCAAGCCTGCGCCGGGGCCGGCTGCGACCGCCAGCGCCAGACCGGCCGCGGTCAGGGGACGCCAGGCCGTCCCCAGCGTGCGACGAGTGAACACCATGCCGAACTCCTCAGGATCGTTGCGTCCATGCATGACGATGATGACTGTGAGTTGGGTTAAAACTCCATAGCGTTAGCTTCGGTTCACTCGGGCGCGCCATCGGACCCCGAACGGCCCCATCCGCCGGCTCGCTCGGCGTAGTCACGAACCGGTCGAACAGCAGAAACCGACGGCGGCGATAGGCCGAATGAGAACCCGGGCTGCTCGTCCATGACGCACCGGGCCGTCCTGTCAATGGCCGTCCCGCGGTCGCCAAGCACCCCTGGCTGGGAGCCCTCTCACGTATCTCGCATTAAGAGCCACGTGACGTCGTCATCGGTCTGGGTTCGCCGCCGTCGACGATCGCGCTGTCGAGGAACGCCAACCGTGGAGGGTGTACCCACTCGTCGACCACATCGCCGACAAGATCTGCGCCATTCTCGAGCACCACCACGGACGAGCCTCGACTCGCGTCAAGGACCTCATCGACCTCGTCGCCATCACCCAGCGCGGCACCGTCACCGCCGACGCCGAGATCCGCGCCCTCACCACCGAGGCCGCCCGACGCCACCTCACCCTGCCCGAGACCTTCGACATCCCCGACCGACAGATCTGGGCCCCCACCTACCGATCCCAGGCCCGCCACACCACAGGACTCCACGTCGCAGACCTGGACCATGCCCACCGCATCGTCCGCGCGTTCGTCGACCCCCTCCTTGCCGGAACAGCCACGGGCGCATGGAACCCAGCCACCCAATGCTGGGACACCTCGACGCCAACCTGAGAACCAGAAACATATACCCCACCTGGGTATGTGTGATCAACGATCACCGACCTTGATCCACCCCGTGCATTCCCCGCAATTGGGCACACGCGACCACGAACGCCCGATGCCCCGCACCCAGTCCAGCCGCATTCACGCAGGTCAGCGGCACATCAGGAAGACAAGGCCTCGAACACGGGCGGTGACACGGACCGCTCCGGCTCGCGGCCGCTGCGCATACCCCCACCCTGCGTGTTTGCGCAGCTCAGAGGCATGTTGATCTTGGGTGGCGGGTGATGGATTCGAACCAACGTAGGCTGTGCCGACGGTTCTACAGTGAGCCCCAGAAACAGCCCTGACCAGCAGGTATGCCGCCAACGAGCCCTCACCCCCGCCCCTCCCCCGCGACCAGTCGCACACCGTCGTCGACGATTAGCCGCCTCTGGACAGGCCGCACGGCTTCGAGGTGTCAGCTATCTGTCTGGCCGGCCGCTGGCACTGCCGCTGCGGCGCCTATGCAACCCGTGCTACCAGGTCTTCGTTCCATAGCGATACCGATATAGAATGCAGATATGTCTCGGTCGGAGCATTGGTCGTCGGTGCTGTCACTGGCCGATGAGCAGTGGGGTCTGGTGACGACTCAACAAGTAGAAGCCATGGGGGTGGCGTGGTCGACGCTGGCGCGCCAGGTACGCAACGGCATCCTGGAACGGGTGGCGCACGGTGTCTACCGAGTGCGGGGCACCGGTGGCATCGAGCACCTGGATCTTCGCGCCGCCTGGCTGCAGCTCCACCCCGCGGTTGCGGTGTGGGAACGAGGCCCCGACCACGGGGTTGTGTCGCACCGCTCGGCTGCCGCGCTGTACGGGATCGGGCATCTGCCGGCCGACGTCCACGAGTTCACCCTGCCGATGCGTCGCCAGACCCGCAGGGTTGACGTACGGCTGCACCTCGGCACCCTCGCCACGGCCGATTGGACGACGCGGAGCGGGCTGCCCGTGACACGGCTGCACCGCATCGCTGCCGATCTGCTGCACTCACGGGAGGAGCCCGAAGCGGTCGGCCAGATCCTCGCCGACGGGCTGCGCGAGGCGATCGAGACCCCCAGGGCGGTGGCCGAGGCGCTCAAGCCTTTCGCGCGCCGGTATGGATTCCCCGACGACGACGGGATCGGGCTCCTGGACTGGCTGCTCGGCCTCAGCGACGAGCCCGAGCGCGATGGCTGGGTGGGTGCGGCGCGGGCCGTCGAGACCGGGACCAGCGCGACCTCGAAGGGCGCTCCGTGACCGCGCCCGAGCCGCCATACGCCACCCCACAGGCCGCCCGCTCCGCGGTCACCGACCGGCTGCGCCGGTATGCCGCCGACAGTCCCTGGCCGCTGCCCGACCTGCAACGCCAGTACGCATACGATCAGCTGGTCGAACGGCTGTACCGCGTCGACGACGGCTGGGTGATCAAGGGCGCGACCGCTCTGCTCGCCCGGCGGGTCTCGGTGCGCCACACCCTCGACATCGACGTCTATCGCGCCGGCGCCATCGCGGACGTCGAGCGCCTCGTCCGCGACGCAGCCGGCCTCGACATCGGGGACTGGATGCACTTCGACATCGGCACCTCGGTCACGGTCGAAGCCGCCGGCGCCCAAGCCTCCAGGGCCAAGGTCCGCTCGTTCGTCGGGACGAAGCTGTGGGCCGCGTTCCAGATCGACATCGTCGCCGACGGGATCCTCGTCACCGGCGAGCCAGACCTCGCCCTGCCCCTGACCGCCGTCGACGATCGCGCTGTCGAGGAACGCCAACCGTGGAGGGTGTACCCACTCGTCGACCACATTGCCGACAAGATCTGCGCCATTCTCGAGCACCACCACGGACGAGCCTCGACTCGCGTCAAGGACCTCATCGACCTCGTCGCCATCACCCAGCGCGGCACCGTCACCGCCGACGCCGAGATCCGCGCCCTCACCACCGAGGCCGCCCGACGCCACCTCACCCTGCCCGAGACCTTCGACATCCCCGACCGACAGATCTGGGCCCCCACCTACCGATCCCAGGCCCGCCACACCACAGGACTCCACGTCGCAGACCTGGACCATGCCCACCGCATCGTCCGCGCGTTCGTCGACCCCCTCCTTGCCGGAACAGCCACGGGCGCATGGAACCCAGCCACCCAATGCTGGGACACCTCGACGCCAACCTGAGAACCAGAAACATATACCCCACCTGGGTATGTGTGATCAACGATCACCGACCTTGATCCACCCCGTGCATTCCCCGCAATTGGGCACACGCGACCACGAACGCCCGATGCCCCGCACCCAGTCCAGCCGCATTCACGCAGGTCAGCGGCACATCAGGAAGACAAGGCCTCGAACACGGGCGGTGACACGGACCGCTCCGGCTCGCGGCCGCTGCGCATACCCCCACCCTGCGTGTTTGCGCAGCTCAGAGGCATGTTGATCTTGGGTGGCGGGTGATGGATTCGAACCAACGTAGGCTGTGCCGACGGTTTTACAGAGCAGAGCCCAAGCCGCCCCAGCCTGCGGCGATTGTCCCCCAGAACCATCTCCGGACGCCGCTCGGTCGTCGGGCTGTCGAAGGGGGGAACATCCGGACCGTTCCACAGGCAGGCCGCCTGTCGGGTCCAGACACCGAGGATGGGGGGCGTCCGCGATGCTTGATGTAGCCGTTACCGAGCGATCCGTGTGTTTGCGCGGCTCGAGGACAGCAAACGCGAGAAGGTTGCGTTATGGGTGACCACGGAACCGACGGCCCGGGGCTCGTCTCGATTGGGTACGAAGGCCGGGATCCTGAACAACTGGTCGATATCCTCCGAGAGCAGAGGGTGTCAGTCGTCGTCGACGTCCGCTTGACGCCGCAGTCGCGAAAGCGTGGCCTTTCCAAGCGCGCCTTAGCCGAGAGGCTCTCGCTCACAGGCATCGGATACCATCATCTCCCGGAGTTGGGCAACCCGCGCGAGAATCGCGAACCCTTCTGGCGGGGCGACCTCGCTGCAGGTCGTGCTCGCTTCCGTGACCTGCTTCGCGTGGAGGCCTCGGCCGCGGCCCTCGCAATGCTCACTACCCTTGCCGAGCACAACCGCGTAGCCGTCTTGTGCTTCGAACGTGACCATGATCGCTGCCATCGTCAAGTGGTTATCGACGAGGTCAGCCGGCGTAGCCCGGCGTTGCACGAAGTGGCCTTCGTCTAGAACAGAGTCTCCGCGGTTGAGGGACGAGGGTCTGTGCCGGCTGGCGGCCAGAAGACGCCCAGGACAAGGAAGCTCGATGGGTGCTGGTGCTGGTTGCCTACGAAAAAGTAGGTGTCCTTTGCGCCGCCGCACATCTCGTCGAGGAACTTCTGTCGCACGGCGCTGATCATTTGTTCGAGCGAGGCACCTTCGTCCCGCAAACGTCTAGCAAGGGCCGCAACCTCCCAGTCAATTATACTTTGCGTGTGGCCTCGGCAGTCATCTGCAGCGCAGCGGTACCGATAACGCACATTAATGGGGCTAGGTTCGAGCACCGACTTGGTGTGTCCGAACAAATCCTCTGCCGCAGCGATCTCTGCAAGTCGCTGCTTGTCGATGTCGAAGGCCTTGTTCACTTCGATAAGGAGATCCATGACTTCCACGGGCTTGATCAGACCAAGCGATGGAGCATGCGGCCGCTTCTGGGCCCCGTATAGTCCGCACATGGTGGAAACGCCGGCAAGGGGGGCGAGTCGCTCCCAGCGACGGCGCCAACCAGAGGTACTCGGCAGTTGCTCTCCAAGTTGGATCGAGTTCAACACGGGCTTCCGGCTCTCGGGGCGAGGGTCGCTTGTCGAGGGTCGAGTATTTAGTGTGAGAACCTGATACTTCTTGAAGCGCTCCTCATATTCCAAGTCACGAAATCCAACCGGATAAAGTCTTATCCACGTTGGCCGATCAGTATCGACTCGTACGCCAGCGACGCACACAACTTCGCCGTAGTTTCGGCTCAGCTGTGGATAGGCCTTCACCGTGACAAGTACAGACATGGTTTCTGCTCCGACCATGGCTCCCCTCTATGGCAAGGGGTTTGCGGGAGCCTTTTCTTGGCTCTGGTCCCGGGCAGTGACAGCGGTGGCGGCTGCGCCGCCGGTCCTTGTTGGAGCCGCTGCGCGATGGTTGGCTGCGCCGCGCGCGTACGGGCCCGTTCCTCCACCCTCAACAGCGCTGCGCGTCGCGGTGCGACGGCCCTGCGGGCCGCTGTTGACCGTGGAGCCTCGACGGGCCCTGGTCAGCGCGATCGTGGGCAGGCTGGGGCCTGCCCCCGCAGAGGCGCGGCGCCCATCACCGGCTGCGTCCTGGTCGATCTGGTCGCGGTCGAGCAGCTCGCCGTCGACCGGCTCGGTCCTATCGTGGGTGGTGGCGGGTCCGGGTTGTGACTGATCCGAAGAGACGACCATCGGGGTGTGTAGGTCGTCCGCGCTGGATTCGAGTGTCGCCCCCGGGTGTCCTCCCGGGCCCGCTCGCTCGGCCTGTCGTTGTCGCTGGTCGGCGACCATCTGCCGGTAGACGACGTCGGACAGGCGGCGTTTGAGGACCCGCAGGGCTTCCATCGGGGTCTTCCCCCGGGCCAGCAGCCGCCGGTAGTAGGCCCGGCCTGGGGTGTCGTGGCGGACCTGGACGATGGCCATGATGTGCAGCACGTGGTTGAGCCGCCGGTTCCCCGCCCTTGAGAGGCGGTGGCGCAGCTGCGCCCCGGAGGAGGCGTCCAACGGCGCGGTCCCGGTCCAGGCGGCGAAACGGGCCTTGGTCGGGAACCGGGCGATGTCGCCGACATCGGCGACCACGCGGGCGGCGCCGGCCGGGCCCATCCCGTACAGGTCCATCAGGTGCGACCCCAGAGCCCGCACGCGGCGGCGCAGTTCGGCGGTGACCGCCTTGAGCTGGGCGTCCACGGTGAATAGGTCGACCAGCAGGTCGGCGGCGATCCGCCGGCGCATCGCTCCACCCGGGTCCCGGGGTCGGACCGTGGCCAGCATGGCCTTGGCCTGTAACGGGCTCAGATGCCGCCCGGCACCCCCCGGGACCAGCTCGGCCAGGAGGCGGTGCAGCCGGTTCAACGTGGCCGCCCGCCGACTCGACAACTCATCACGGCGATCGATCAGGACCCGCAACGCCGCCACCTGCCCGTCACGGGCCGACAGCTCCCGCAGCCCTCGCGTGCTCAGGGCGACCGCGGTGACCGCGTGCGCGTCCACGGCATCGGTCTTGCGGCCCTGCCCGGTATCCAGCACCCGGACCCGGGCGGTCAGCTTCGCCGGCACATCCCAGACCGCCTCCCCGTCCTAGGAGCCGCTGGGACAGCGGGCGGCCGGCGCCGTCGGCGCCCTCGACCGCCCACACCCGCTCCGGCCACTGCCGCACATAGCGCAGCATCACGCCGTACTGGCGGGCGTCGGTCCCGAACACCCCCGTCGCGGCGACCTTCCCCTCGCCGTCGACGACCTCGATCGTCACCGACGCCTTATGCGGATCCACACCAATGATCATCCGGCCCATCGCCCGGTCCTCCTGCAATGCCGTGAAGTGTAGTTTGATCATGCTGCACACGCTCAACCCCCGCGCAGCATGATCAAACTACACTTCACGGCATTGGGCCATGTCCGCCGCGATCTGGCACAACTTCCACACCGGCCAGACGATCAGCCGCTCACTGATCGCCTACGACCACTGACGATCGGAATCACTCGTCTAGTCGGCGTGTCGAGCTGAGATCGCCAAGTATGGGCGAATCAGGCATGCCTGTTGACCAGCAACCGCAGGACTTCTTCGCAACCCGCGAGGAGGCTGGACAAAGGCTAGGGAGGCTGGCGGATACTGAAGTGCCGGACTGACAGATCATTTTGGGACAAGACATCCGGAAACCGCGATGAGCGCGGCCGTACCCTTGCCGCCCTACGTGCGAGATCAGAACTGA